>NZ_JBYTED010000001.1:180799-1821562 GCF_058792175.1 Bacillus sp. EB106-02-03-XG38 | reverse complement strand
ACGCCCTGAGGTCCAGTAGCGCCGGTAGCGCCCGTGTTACCTTGAACGCCCTGAGGTCCAGTAGCGCCGGTAGCGCCCGTGTTACCTTGAGGTCCGGTAGCGCCAGCGGGTCCTTGAGCGCCCGTGTTACCTTGAGGTCCTTGAGGTCCGGTAGCGCCAGCGGGTCCTTGAGCGCCCGTGTTACCCTGAGGCCCTTGAGGTCCAGTAGCCCCCGTAGCGCCAGCGGGTCCTTGAGCACCCGTGTTACCTTGAGGCCCGGTAGCGCCAGCGGGTCCTTGAGCGCCAGTGTTACCTTGAGGCCCTTGAGGTCCAGTAGCGCCAGCGGGTCCTTGGGCGCCCGTGTTACCTTGAGGTCCTTGAGGTCCGGTAGCCCCCGTAGCGCCTGCTGGCCCAGTAGGTCCAGTAGGTCCTTGAATAAATGAAGCAGAATTAACTAGAGCGGTTTGTAATGCTGCTATTAATTTAAGAAGCTCTTGAAGTGTGCAAGGGTCGATTCGGAATAATTTTGTAATGTATAGTAAATAATTAATTAAATTTTGAAGCTCGATAAATACCGCGCTTGCTACGAAAGTTGGATTTTTTAATATAGTTATTAAGTTTTTAATAATAGCTAGCCCTTGTGCTTTCAGGGAGGAAGTAGCGTCTAGTGAGCAAATAAATTTACTTAGTAGGTTCAATGTATCGATTAGGTCTTCAATATTTTGGGGAGATGGATTTGCGAAAAGTTTTGGGATTATTTTTGTTAAATCAATAATGATCGCTCGGAATGTTCTAAGTTGTGCCTTAGTAACTGGGATTGATGGGGTATTTGGGATTCGTCCGGCGCTACTTGGAAAGCATGGTTTGGAGAATTTGTTCTGACTGTCGTTATAATGAGACATTAAATCTCTCCTTTCTAATGAGGATATGAACGAAACTCATCATAGTAGATGCAAAAATTAGTTAAATGGTCATAGTAAAATCGTTTGTTTGAAGAAAAAATAGAAAAAACGCCTTATGATAAGGCGTTTTTTCTATTTTCTGCGTATTGATAATATCGTTTTAGTGAAATTTTTGATTTGAATCCAGCTAGTTTTATAATTTCTGACTCTGGAGTTTCTTTTTTTATTAAGTTTAAAATATAGGTGTTACGAAAGTGTTGTCCTGAGATTCCTTTACGTAAATTAGCTCTAGATACTTCAAGGCGAATCATTTTTTGGATAGCGATTTCTGTTAATCCTTTTGGTGCATCATTTTCGTATACCCATCTGTATGTTCCGCGATTAAAATCAAACGCAATAAATAATGGATCATTACTATGGTATTTTGGGCGAACGGGTTCAGGGATGCTTTTATAATAAGTATATAGTTGTTTTTTGTCTTCGCTAGTTAATAAAATTGTTCTTTCTACCCCTGCGGTTGCTGGTATAGATAATGTGTTCGTTTCAAAGTGGACATGATGCATAGTTAATGCTGTCAGTTCCTGTAAGGATAATCCATAGTCAATTAATAAGTTTAAAATAGCGATATTACGATCCATCAATAAAGGGCGTACAGGACGTTGCTTTTCTGAAAGTCCTTCTAATGAAGTAACTATATGTTTTAATCTTTTTTCTTCATCAGATGAAATGAAATCTTCATTGCGGAGTGTGCGGTCTGGTTGAATAGAAATTTCCATGTTCTTTAATGGGTTAGGGATGTTTAAAAAGTGATGCATTCTATTTAATACAATAAATACACGGTGCATCGTTTTCTCTGAGTAATGTCGATTCTTTTTTAAGTCGAAAAAGTAATCTTCGTAGTCTTTTGTACAAAGTGTAGCCCATATATTACTGGAAGGGAGCTTTTTGTTTCTTTCTAACCAATGTCCGAAATCTTCAATGTCATAAACATAACGTTTAATAGTTGAAGGTTTTCGGCCTTTATTTAATAAAAAAATAGAAAAGGCTTGTATTGTATCATGGAATTCCGTTGTCTCCATAGTCCCACCACCTTCATTATTTCTTATATTATAGCAAACTTTTCTGAAAATAGTCATTTGCAAGGGAGACAAGAATAATAATATTTGGTGAGTGGATAAAATGAGGTGATTGTATGGAACAATCGATGCGAAAGAAAAATAATAATCAAATTAACATCGTGTTAAATCATCGAAAGAAAATTTCTTTACCGGCCGCAGAAAATAAAACTGCAATTTCAAGTGAAACTACTACGAAACATGAGATGCTACAAAGAATTGAAGAAGAGATGGGGAAGCTCGTTGGGATGGATGATATAAAAAAGATAATAAAAGAAATATATGCTTGGATTTATGTAAATAAAAAAAGGCAAGAAATAGGATTGAAGTCGGAGAAGCAAGTACTCCATATGTTATTTAAAGGGAATCCCGGTACCGGTAAGACAACTGTTGCTAGAATGATAGGGAAGTTGTTATTTGAGATGAATATTCTATCAAAAGGGCATTTAGTTGAAGCCGAACGTGCGGATCTTGTAGGAGAGTACATCGGTCATACAGCTCAAAAAACAAGGGATTTAATAAAAAAAGCAATGGGGGGGATTTTGTTTATTGATGAGGCGTATTCATTAGCCCGAGGGGGAGAAAAAGATTTTGGAAAAGAAGCAATTGATACGCTCGTAAAACATATGGAAGATAAACAACACGGTTTTGTATTAATTTTGGCCGGATATTCAAGAGAGATGAATCATTTTCTTTCATTGAATCCAGGGCTGCAATCCCGTTTTCCGTTCATAATTGAGTTTGCGGATTACTCGGTAAATCAGCTGTTAGAAATAGGGAAGAGGATGTATGAAGAACGTGAATATCAGTTATCGAAAGAGGCTGAATGGAAATTTAGAGACCATTTACATGCTGTAAAGTATTCGTCGCAAATTACATCGTTTAGTAATGGACGATATGTCCGGAATATTGTTGAAAAATCGATTCGTACACAAGCAATGCGATTGTTGCAAGAGGATTCGTATGATAAATATGATTTGATTGGAATATCAAGTAGTGATTTGATGTTTGAAGAGGAGACGCACAGTACGTAAACTGTGCGTCTGTTTTTTGTATAAATGCTTTTATTATTTTTTTGCTTTTTCTTGATAAGATTTATGGAAGCGTTCCATTTTAGCGCTTTTTTCGTGTGCAGAATTAAAATCGTGTCCAATTTGGCCTACTGAGCTTTTTTGAGACCCTTTATTAACATGGTTTGTCATTTTTATTCACCTCGCTTTGAGGATTAGTATAAACATTATGTAAAGAAAAACTCGTTAGAAAAGAAAAACCTCTTTACGATCTGTAAAGAGGTTGGATTGCTATTTGTTCATTGAACGTTCGTTTGTGTCGATGCGTCTATGCGGTAAATGCCATTTGTAATGAATAGAAACCATGCGGAAGCAAACAATTAAAATGAATAAGGTGTATAGAGCCCAATCGCTAACAATAATTTGAGCGCCGATTAAGAAACCTGCTAGAATCGTCCAAAAAGCATATACATCAGCTCGCAGAACGAGAGGTTTTCTACGGGCTAAAAGGTCGCGAATAATACCGCCGCCAATGCCAGTTAAAACAGCTGCTACGATTGTAGCGCTAATTGGTAAGTTTAGTTTTTGAGCGTATAATGCTCCTTGAACGGCAAATGCTGATAAGCCGATAGCATCAGTAATGTTTTCCCACTTTTTCCAGTGTCTAATTAATTTATTTGGAAAAAGAAAAATAATCGTCATTGATAAAAGTGCGATTTGGAATAACATGTCTTGTTGCCAAAACGCGACAATCGGATAACCGATTAATAAATTACGAAGGGCACCTCCCCCAAATGCGGTGGCCATTCCTAAAATATACACCCCGAAAATATCATAATCCTCTTCCATTGCAACAATGGCTCCGCTTAATGCGAAAGCGATTGTGCCTATGATGCTAAAAATCTCCCATGCCATGAATTTTCTCCCCCGCTAACTAGATGAAATGTGCTTCCTCTGCTATTATATTAGAAGGTTTAAATTTCGAAAAGGATGAGTGAACATATTTGATGGAAGAAAAAGAAAAAGTCATATTAGTGGGCTGTCAATTGCCGCAAGAAGATGATGAAAAATTTATGCATTCCATGAAAGAGCTTGCATCGCTAGCGAAAACTGCACGTGCAGAATTGTTAGTGTCTACAATGCAAAAACGACCGAAGTTTCATCCGGCGACTTATATAGGTAAAGGTAAATTAGAAGAGCTTACAATGCTAACTGAAGAATTAGAACCGGATGTTATCGTATTTAATAACGAATTAACGCCGAGTCAAATTCGGAATTTATCTTCAGTATTAGATGCGAGGGTAATTGATCGAACGCAACTCATATTAGATATTTTTGCGCAACGTGCGAAGTCGAGAGAAGGTAAGCTTCAAGTAGAATTAGCTCAATTGCAATATACAATGCCGCGTCTTATGGGACAAGGGTTGTCTTTGTCACGTCTTGGTGGTGGTATTGGAACGAGAGGACCGGGTGAGACGAAGCTTGAGACGGATCGTCGTCATATTCGATCGCGCATTGATGAAATAAAGAAACAACTTGCGGTTGTTGTGGAACATAGAAAAAGGTATCGTGAAAGAAGAAAAGATAATAAAGTATTTCAAGTTTCATTAATAGGATATACAAATGCGGGAAAATCTACGCTGTTTAATAGATTAACGGAAGCTGATACATTTGAAGAAAACTTGTTGTTTGCAACGCTAGACCCGACAACAAGGAAGATGCCGTTACCTTCTGGTTATACAGTATTACTAACTGATACGGTTGGTTTTATACAAGATTTACCTACATCATTAATCGCTGCTTTTCGTTCGACATTAGAAGAAGCTGGTGAAGCGGATGTTATTTTACATGTTGTTGATTCTGCAGATCCTAATTATGAAGGGCATGAGAAAACAGTAAAACAATTATTGTCAGAACTCGAAATTAATCATATTCCTATTATTACGTTATATAATAAAAAAGATGAATTACATCAAAATTTCATTCCGTTTCCGAAAAATGACTTCTTAATGACTAGTGCTTTTGAAGAAAATGATCTATTACATATAAAAGAAGCGATAGAAACGAAAATGAAGGAAGAAATGAATCGTTATCAAGTGGAAATTCCTCCGAGTGAAGGTAAGTTGTTAACTCTATTGAAGACGGAGACCTTATTAACGAAGATGGATTTTTTGGAAGATAAATTTGTATATGATTGCGCAGGGTATATTTTTGCTCACTCATCGCTTAATGTACAATTAAAGAGATTTTTAGTGGAAGAAGGAGAAAATAAAAATGTTTGATCGTTTGAAAAATGGAGAAAAAATTGCTCCAATCGTAAAAGAAGTAGAGAGTCAAATTATAGAAGTACATAAACGTGCGGATGAAGTAATTGAAAGTAATCAGTTTCGTGTATTAGAAAGTTTTCGTAAACATAAAATTAGCGATTCACATTTTATTCCGACGACAGGTTACGGTTATGATGATATTGGCCGTGATACGTTAGAAAAAGTGTATGCAGATGTATTTGGAGCGGAAGCGGGTCTTGTTCGTCCGCAAATTATTTCAGGTACGCACGCTATTTCTACGGCGTTATTCGGTATTTTACGTCCAGGAGATGAGTTGTTGTACATTACTGGCAAGCCGTATGATACGTTAGAAGAAATCGTTGGTGTGCGCGGAAAAGGTGTAGGTTCATTTAAAGAATATAATATTGGTTATAATGCAGTTCCGCTTACTGAAGAGGGGCTTGTTGATTTTGGAGCTGTTGCGGCTGCCATTCATAGTAATACGAAGATGATTGGTATTCAGCGCTCGAAAGGTTATGCTACTCGTCCGTCATTTACTATTTCGCAAATTAAAGAGATGATAGCGTTTGTTAAAGAAATTAAACCTGATGTTGTCGTTTTTGTAGATAACTGTTATGGCGAGTTTATTGAGGAACAAGAGCCATGTCATGTTGGTGCAGATTTAATGGCGGGTTCGCTTATTAAAAACCCAGGTGGTGGAATTGTTAAAACTGGTGGTTATATTGTTGGTAAAGAACAGTATGTTGAAGCGTGTGCATATCGTTTAACATCTCCAGGAATTGGTGCGGAAGCAGGAGCGTCTTTATATAGTCTGCAAGAAATGTATCAAGGTTTCTTCTTAGCACCGCATGTAGCGGGACAAGCGCTAAAAGGAGCGGTTTTTACAGCTGCATTTTTAGAGAAGTTAGGAATGAATACTTCACCAGCATGGAATGCGCCAAGAACAGATTTAATTCAATCTGTTCAATTTGATGATAAAGATCGTATGATTGCATTCTGCCAAGCGATTCAATATGCATCTCCGATTAATTCTCACTTCACTCCATATGCCAACTATATGCCTGGATATGAAGATGATGTAATTATGGCTGCGGGAACGTTTATTCAAGGTGCAAGTATTGAGTTGTCAGCCGATGGTCCGATTCGCCCGCCGTATGTTGCTTACGTGCAAGGTGGATTAACTTATTCACATGTGAAAATTGCGATTTGTTCTGCAATTGACGCATTAATTGAAAAAGAATTATTAACAATTTCTTAACGGGAAGCTGTCGATTTCGACAGCTTTTTTCGCATGAAAGTAATGATTTATTTCATTAGAAAAAAGAATGAAAAAATTTATAAAAAATCATGTAAGAAAAGCTAACATCTATTGACACTAAACATAACATGGTATAAAATGAGAAGCAGTTAAGGCGAAGGAGGAACTGAGACAATGAAAGAAGATAGACGTTCTGCTCCGCTGTTTCCTATTAGTATTGTTATGGATTTAACACAATTGTCTGCACGTCAAATTCGCTATTATGAAGAGCATAATCTTGTTTCTCCAACCCGTACAAAGGGGAATCGTAGATTATTTTCATTTAACGATGTAGATAAGTTGTTAGAGATTAAAGATTTATTAGATCAAGGCTTGAATATGGCTGGTATTAAACAAGTGTTACTAATGAAAGAAAATCAAACAGAAGCAGTGAAAGTAAAAGAAGAAACGAAAGAAATTTCAAAAACTGAGCTTCGCAAAATACTTCGAGACGAACTACAACATACAGGTAGATTTAATCGAACGTCATTGCGACAAGGTGACATTTCAAGGTTTTTTCACTAAAGACAGCTGATTCTGAAGGTGTTTAGAGGGACTAAGGAGGAATTTATAATGGCTAGATACACAAGAGAAGATATTTTCCGTTTGGCGAAAGAAGAGAATGTAAAGTATATCCGCTTACAATTTACGGACCTTTTAGGGGTAATTAAAAACGTAGAAATTCCAGTGAGCCAATTAACAAAAGCTCTTGATAACAAAATGATGTTTGATGGATCTTCTATTGAAGGTTTCGTACGTATTGAAGAATCTGATATGTACTTATATCCGGATTTAGATACTTGGGTAATTTTCCCTTGGACAGCTGAAAAAGGGAAAGTAGCTCGATTAATCTGTGATATTTACAATGCAGACGGCACTCCATTTGATGGTGATCCACGTAACAATTTAAAGCGTGTGTTAAAAGAAATGGAAGCATTAGGATTCTCAGATTTCAATCTTGGACCAGAGCCAGAATTCTTCCTATTTAAAGTAGATGAAAAAGGAAATCCAACATTAGAATTAAACGATAACGGTGGATACTTCGACCTTGCGCCGATGGATCTAGGGGAAAACTGTCGTCGTGATATCGTTCTTGAACTTGAAGAAATGGGCTTTGAAATTGAAGCGTCTCACCATGAGGTTGCTCCAGGGCAACACGAAATTGACTTTAAATATGCAAATGCAATTCGTTCATGTGATGACATTCAAACATTCAAACTTGTTGTAAAAACAATTGCTCGTAAACACGGTTTACACGCAACATTTATGCCGAAACCATTATACGGTGTGAACGGTTCGGGTATGCACTGTAACTTATCATTATTCAAAAATGGTGAGAATGTATTCTTCGATCAAAACGGTGACTTACAATTAAGTGATGATGCTCGTCACTTCATCGCAGGTATCTTAAAACACGCGCCAGCATTTACAGCGGTAGCGAACCCAACTGTAAACTCTTACAAGCGTTTAGTACCTGGATACGAAGCTCCTTGTTACGTAGCATGGTCTGCACAAAACCGTAGCCCATTAGTACGTATCCCTGCATCTCGTGGTATTAGTACACGCGTAGAAGTACGTAGTGTTGACCCAGCTGCAAACCCATATTTAGTAATGGCTACATTATTAGCAGCAGGTCTTGACGGAATTAAAAACAAATTAACTCCACCAGCTGCAGTAGATCGTAACATCTATGTAATGACAAAAGAAGAGCGCGAAGAAGCGGGTATCGTTGATTTACCAGCAACATTAGCGCAAGCTTTAGTAACATTACAATCGAATGAAGTAGTATGCGGTGCACTAGGTGAGCATTTACTTGAGCACTTCATCGAAGCGAAAGAGATTGAGTGGGATATCTTTAGAACGCAAGTTCACCAATGGGAACGCGATCAATATATGTCTCTATACTAAGAGAGAGAAATGCCTTGATACTACGGTATCAGGGCTTTTTTTATTTGTGGGCAAATGGTTTGTGAAATGAACTGGATGGCTGCCCGCAAAACGCCCGAAAAAAGTCATGTGGACTATTTAAAATGCGTGCTATCTATGAATGAAAATGTGAAAGTTGAAGTATGGTGTGGGTGTAATTAATTCGATAATTAAGTATTGAAAAATATAGTACCTTGCAATAAACAATACCAAGTGGTATATTATGGATATAATAAGTACCGTGTATTGAACAGTACTGAAGTGAGAAAGGGGGATTGACCTTGAATGTTCAGTTTAAAAAAGGTGTGTTAGAGCTGTGTGTGTTGGCACTTGTGAAGCGTAAGGATTGTTACGGTTATGAACTTGTTCAGCAAATCTCAAATAAATTTTTAATATCGGAAGGGTCAGTGTATCCTTTATTACGTCGTTTAACGAAGGAAGAATATTTTCAAACGTATTTGAAAGAATCTACGGAGGGACCACCTCGTAAATATTATCAACTAACGGAGCAAGGGGAAACGCAACTGAATTTGTTAGTAACAGAGTGGCGTGATTTTGCAAAAGGCGTACAAGAAATTATTGAAGGGGTGGAATGGGATGAGTAAAGAGCAGTTTCTAAAAGAATTATCAAGTCATCTTAGAAAGTTACCGGAAGAAGAGAGGAAAGATATTTTATGTGATTATGAAGAGCATTTTCAGTTTGGGAAAGAAGAGGGGAAAACTGAATCGGAAATAATAAAGGGTCTTGGCTCGCCGAAAGTAATTGCGAAAGATTTACTTGCTTTGTATCGCTTTGATGAAATGAAAAAGGACCCATCTACTTCGAATATAACAAGAGCTGTCATGGCAGCGATTGGACTTAGTTTGTTTAATTTCATTATTGTATTAGGCCCGTTAGTCGCAATTATCGCTTTTATATTTTCCTTTTGGGTCGGTGGGATTGTTAGTGTAGTGACACCATTTTTCGTTATTGGAAAAGTATTTATGGGTACATTTATATGGTTAGATGTATTCGTAAGTATAACGTTTGTTGGGATAGGTTTGTTGTTATGTATTGTCGCTTATTATAGTACGATGTGGTTTAAAAGGTTATGTGTACGTTATGTAATATGGAACTTCAAAATGATAAAAGGGGAGTAGATGATGAAAAAAATATTGTTAGTAGCAATCGCTTGTATCATTATTGGAGTAATCGGGATTTCACAAACATATGAAAAAGCAGTACAAACTGCGGAAAAAGGAAACAAGGAAGATGTTATTAAAAACGAAACATTAAAAAATATAGAAGTTAAGTTAGATGCTGGGGATATTGTCGTCCAAAAATCTCCTGATTCTTCTTTTTATGTAAAGCAATCAGGAGATGCACGTAAACAAGAGATTCGTATTGCTGAAGATGGTGACACATTAAAAATTATTGGGGAAAGAGAAAAAGGTGCTTCATTTGATTTTTCCTTTTACGATTTTAGGTTTCAAACGTCTACAGTGACTCTCCTTGTGCCTGAACGCTCTTACCAAGATGTAAAAGTAAATTCATCTGCTGGACAAATAGAAATAAGTGATGTGAAAAGTGATCGTATAACTGCTGGGACATTCGCCGGAGAAGTAGCTTTGAAACATGTCACAGCAAAAAGTGTGGAAGGATCTTCAAAAGCTGGTGAGGTAAATTTTAAAAAGGTAATTGGGAAAATAACAGCGAAAACGGCTAGTGGGGAAGTGCATATTATGGATCATGATCCTAAATATGATGTAGAGGCAAGTTCAACCGCTGGGGATGTAGATATTACTTTATTGGAAAAACCACAAGATGCAGTTATAACTGGGCAAAGTGCTGCTGGCGAAGTAATGATTTTTAATGAAGAAAATAAAAATATAACTATTGGAAATGGCAGTAAAAAGATTAGTGGTAAAACAGCTGCTGGCGATGTGACGATTGAAACTCGCTCGTAAGTAATAGAATGTATGAAAATCTATCAAAATACAAAAAAAGAAGATAATTACCGTATATAAATAAGGTAATTATCTTCTTTTATTATTAATGTAAATCACGATACACGCCAATTACTTTGCCGATAACTGACACTTGTTTTAAAATGATAGGCTCTAATGAAGAGTTTTCCGGTTGTAGACGGAAATGGTCTTTTTCTTTGTAGAAACGTTTAACAGTTGCTTCGTTATCTTCTGTTAAAGCGACTACAATTTCACCATTATATGCAGACTGTTGCTGGCGAACAACAACTAAATCACCATCGAAAATACCAGCTTCAATCATACTATCTCCAGAAATACGTAACATAAACACTTGGTCTGCTCCAGCGACAATGCTAGCTGGAAGTGGGAAGTGATCTTCTACACTTTCAACTGCTGTAATCGGTAATCCAGCAGTAACTTTTCCGACAATTGGAACTTGAATAACAGATTGTGTTTCTGCATCCATTCGATCGTCACCCAAAATTTCAATTGCTCGTGGTTTTGTTGGATCGCGTCGAATATATCCTTTTTCTTCTAGTCGTGATAAATGTCCGTGCACTGTAGAACTAGAAGCGAGGCCGACTGCTTGACCAATTTCACGTACGGAAGGTGGATATCCTTTTTCTTGTACTTTTAGCTTAATAAAGTCGAGAATGTCTTGCTGGCGTTTCGTTAACTTTTCCATGTTTTCTAACACCTCGTTTTCTTTCATTTTTCTTATTAATAAGTATAACATGCGAAAAAACATTCTACAAACATAAGTTCGAACAAAAGGCGAATTTATGTTACACTGGAGGGAAATAATAGTGAGAAAGAGGGGTTCATAATGAATGCAATTATTTATGCGCGTGTGAGTACAACGAAGGAAGCGCAAGAAACGTCATTATTACGTCAAAAAGATGAATTATTGCATTTAGCTGAGCGCTATCAAATGAATGTTACTAAGGTGATTGAAGAGCAGGCGAGTGGCTATACAATTGAACGTGACGGCATATTAGAAGTGCTTGATACAATTCGAGATGAACAAATTGATGTGTTACTTATACAAGATGAAACGCGCCTTGGTAGAGGGAATGCAAAAATTGCATTAATGCACTGTTTACATAAAGAGGGAATAAAAGTATACACGCATACGCATAATGGGGAATTACAATTGTCGGATTCTGATTCGATGGTATTAGATATTATCGGTATTGTTGAAGAGTACCAAAGAAAGATTCATAATTTGAAGATTAAACGTGGTATGCAACGAGCCGTAGAAAAAGGTTATCGTCCAGAAAATAATTTAAAGAATCGTCATTTAAGTGTAGGGCGAGAGAAGAAAGAAGTGCCGATTGAGGAAATTGTACGTTTGCGCAAGAATGAACTTACTTTCGAAGAAATTGCAGCGACGCTTCGCGGCTTTGGTCATAACGTTTCAAAAGCGACAGTACATCGTAGATATGTAGAATATACAAAGCAATTGCTTGATAAAGAAACGTAACTATTGTATGATAATAATCAGTTTTGATTAGAAGGGGGATTCGAGATGCTTAGTCACGAACTCGTTGAACGCATTAACTTCTTAGCGAAAAAAGCAAAAGCTGAAGGTTTAACTGAAGAAGAACAACGTGAGCGTCAATCGCTACGTGAACAATATTTAAAAGGATTTCGTCAAAATATGTTAAACGAACTTAAAGGAATTAAAGTCGTTAACGAACAAGGTACAGATGTTACACCGGCGAAATTAAAAGCTTTAAAAAAGCAAGATAATGCAAAATTAAACTAAAAGATGGGCAAAGCCCATCTTTTTTATTTATTACATTCGTTATTTAATAACTTTCCAGTTGTTATTAACTGTTGCCTCTATCTTTTTGTGTTTCAAAATATAATTAGCAATTAGTTCAGACATATCTGTTGGTATGTCTTTTATTACGGGCTTATTTTGGAACATAAAGAAGTTTCCTCCGCCGCTAGCACGATAATTATTCATAACAACGTCATACTCTTCATCTATATTAAGAGGAATGCCTTTGCATTGTAAGGATTCTACTCTCTCTCCAATAGGTTTGGAAATGTTTAATACGTACGAAATCCCTTCCCACATATCGTAATTATAGTGTTGGGGCTTTGGTTCTATGAAGGTAGGGTTTACGATAATATCTCCATCTGCATGTAATGTGAAATAAGAAGCAGAGAGTTCAAGGGCATCTTTTATATCTGCTCCAGTTATTCTAATTACTTGTAATGTATTTGGATAAATATAATTAGAGACGATGTCACGCATTGTTACATGCTCAGGAAAACCTGGAGATGTATTATGAAATAAGCTTGTACAAGAAATAGAAACATTAGCTATCTCCATCTGTATGTTATTTATAAATTCAATAAAAGGATGGTCTTGCAAACGAGTTTGCATAGCGTCTGAAATTTGCATGTCTCCACAGATTAGTCCAATGGGGTGATCCAGCCAATTTTGTGTTTTCTCTTCATAATCGGCAACTAAGGAAAGAATATGTTGGTCCACCGCGATTCCTTGCACAGGCAATAATTGTGAATAACTCTCTTTTTTCACCCATTTTTGTTCTGTTTTTTCAAAAGTTACTGTTATTTTTCCAACGGAGTGTCCATTGCATCCGGTCTGTAAAATTGTTGTACCATTTATTGCGGTTTCAGCGATTTCCCGGTGTTGGTGTCCTGTTAGTAAAATATCGATTCCTTCAATTTCATGGCACATTGCATATCCTTGGTTTTCACCTGTTAAAACTTCAGTCGGTACCCCGGTTTGTAGATCGCGTTCAAATCCTCCGTGATACGCTACGACTAATAAATCTGGTTTCTCGTGTTCGTGAATATAAGAAACCCATTTTTTTGTTGTTTCTAATGCATCTTCAAATTGTAAATCTTGAATGTGATGGGGTTGTTCCCAATTAGGAATATAATGTGTTGTCACCCCTAAAATAGCAATTTTTATATTTGATTCAATATGTTTTATTATATATGGTTTCCCGAAATAAGGTTCTTTGCTGTTTTTATCTAAAATGTTTGCTGATAGATACGGGAAGTTCGCAGTAGAAATCGCATTGTTTAATACGCCCATTCCATAATTAAATTCATGATTCCCAATCACTGCGGCATCATAACGTAAATAGTTCGCTAATAAAGACATTGGATTTCTCTTATCTTTTTCATATGTAGCGTAATGATAAGTAAAGGGTGTTCCTTGTATGAAGTCACCGTTATCAATTAAAAGAACGTTTCTATTTTGGGAACGTTCTTTTTTTATAAGAGTAGAAATTTTAGCTAAACCAATTTCAGCTTCGGAGTTATCTTGGTAGTAAATTGGATAAACAGTACCATGTATATCACTTGTTAATAAGATGTTTAAAGTTACATTTTGATTTTGGTTCAATATCATTCACCTTTTCTATTGTTATCTACTAATTAAGCATATCAAATATATGAAGAGAATTTTAATGAGAATGTATAGAGTGTGTAAAGATTCTGTAAATAAACAATTATTCATGAAAATGTGTGATATATTTCTTCATGTTTACGGAAGGTAATTTATAACAATAAAAATGGAGGCTTTAATATGTTGAAAAAAGTTTTTGCAATGAGCACGACAGTTGTATTGGCGGCGGGATTATTAAGTGGCTGTGGAACGAAGGAATCTAGTGCAAGTAAAAATGAAGATACGAAAAAAGGTTATGTACCGAAAACCTTAAATGTTCAATTTGTTCCTTCTCAAAATGCAGATACATTAGAGGCGAAAGCAAAACCACTTGAGAAGCTATTAAGTGATAAATTAAATATTCCGGTAAAAGTTAGTATTTCAACGAACTACAATACAATTGTAGAAGCGATGGCATCTAAGCAAGTAGATGTAGGGTTTTTACCTCCAACAGCGTATGTGTTAGCGCATGAGAAAAAGGCTGCAAACGTAATTTTACAAGCACAACGTTTTGGAGTAGATGATGAAACGGGAGCTCCTACAAAGGATTTAGTAGACTTTTATAAATCAGAATTTGTAGTTAAGAAAGATTCAAATATTAATAGTGTAAAAGGTTTAAAAGGTAAAAAAATAGGTTATCAAGATGTAACGTCATCAGCGGGATATGTATGGCCTGCGGCAGTGTTGTTAAAAGATGGAATTGATCCACTGAAAGATGTGAAA
This sequence comes from Bacillus sp. EB106-02-03-XG38, assembly GCF_058792175.1. Lineage (NCBI taxonomy): Bacteria > Bacillati > Bacillota > Bacilli > Caryophanales > Bacillaceae > Bacillus > Bacillus sp. EB106-02-03-XG38. Next base: position 1,806,921 of record NZ_JBYTED010000001.1, on the reverse strand, counting down.
CCTGTTACATTAAAAGGTCACGATCAGTCGCTTATTGCTCTTTTAAATGGTGATGTAGATGCAGCTGTTGTATTCCAAGATGCTCGTAATATTGTAAAAAAAGATTATCCGAATATATTTGATCAAACGAAAATAGTGAAATTTACAGAGAAGATTCCGAACGATACGATTTCGGTACGTTCGGATTTAGATGCAGAGTGGAGTAAGAAATTACAGGACGCTTTCATTGAAATAGGAAAGAATGAGGAAGGTCACAAAATCATAAAAGAAGTATATTCACATGAAGGATATGTTAAATCTGATGATAGTAAATTTGATATCGTTCGTGAATATGGAAAGAAAGTAAAAACGCAATAATACATATGGAAATGGCAGCTAACTGGAATGATATGTTTTCAGTTAGTTTGCCGTTTTGAATACATAGAAGGTAGGTAAGATGTGTGATAGAGTTTCGAAATGTCTCCAAAGTGTATCCGAATGGTACAAAAGGATTAAATCATATAAATTTGAACATTAAAAAAGGCGAATTTGTTGTAATGGTAGGGCTGTCTGGGGCTGGAAAGTCTACACTTCTCAGATCGGTAAATCGACTTCATGAGATTACAGAAGGCGAAATTATGATTGAAGGGGAGTCTATTACTGCTGCGAAAGGAAAAGGCTTACGACGCATGCGCCGAGATATTGGTATGATTTTTCAAAGTTTTAATCTTGTAAAGCGATCAACGGTATTGAAAAATGTATTAGCTGGCCGTGTTGGGTATCATTCAACACTGCGTACAACGTTAGGTCTATTTCCAAAAGAAGATTTGGAGCTTGCTTTTCAATCGTTAAAAAGGGTGAATATTCTAGAAAAAGCAAATGCGAGAGCTGATGAATTATCAGGAGGACAACAGCAAAGGGTATCGATTGCTAGAGCATTAGCGCAAGAAGCAAAAATCATATTGGCAGATGAACCTGTTGCATCGTTAGATCCACTAACAACAAAGCAAGTATTAGATGATTTGAAAAAAATCAATGAAGATTTTGGAATTACAACAATTGTAAACTTACATTCTATTGAGTTAGCTAGGCAATATGCGACACGCATTATTGGATTACATGCAGGAGAAATTGTTTTTGACGGTTCAGTAGAAGAGGCAACGGATGAAAAATTTGCTGAAATTTATGGAGACGTAACGCGGAAAAGTGAATTGTTAGAGGTGGCAGTTAAATGAGTGACGTAACGATATATTCGAAATCGATACCGAAGCCGCCGAGTAAGTTGAAACATATGTTAACGTTTCTTTTAGTCATTTTACTGTTGTGGGGAAGTAGTGTACAGGTGGACGCATCATTTTCAAAACTAGTAATTGGTTTTCCTAATATGATGGATTTATTAAAAGAGATGGTGCCGCCAGATTGGAGCTATTTTCAAGTTATTACAACAGCGATGTTAGATACAATACGTATGGCGATTATTGGGACAACTCTAGGAGCAATATTAGCTATTCCACTGGCATTATTTGCGGCAAGTAATGTGTTTACTAGTACATTCTTGTACGGTCCAGCCCGATTGGTTTTAAATTTTATCCGAACGATACCAGATTTATTATTAGCGGCAATTTTTGTAGCTATTTTTGGAATAGGACCACTTCCAGGTATTTTGGCTCTTACTTTTTTCTCGATTGGGCTTGTGGCAAAATTATTGTATGAGTCAATTGAATCGATTGATCCAGGTCCATTAGAAGCGATGACAGCAGTAGGAGCAAATAAAATACAATGGATTGTGTATGGGGTAATTCCGCAAGTGAAAGCACATTTTGTCTCCTATGTTCTTTATACATTTGAGGTGAACGTACGTGCAGCAGCTGTTTTAGGTTTAGTAGGGGCTGGTGGTATTGGACTATATTATGATCGTACACTTGGATTTTTACAATATGAACAAACTGCCTCTATTATTATCTATACTCTTGTTGTTGTATTGTTAATTGATTATGTAAGTACATTGTTGCGGGAGAAATTATAATGAGTAAAACGACGTTAATCGTACCAAAACCGAAGAAACCGAGTATGCATCGCTGGATTATTTTTACAGCACTTGCGTTTGTTTATGTATGGGCTTTTTCAGGAGTACCGCTAGAGGGAATAAAGGAAACGGCGGGAGAAATTACAAAAGCAATTATGACAGGTGTATTGAATCCGGATTGGTCGTATGTATCTTTGCCAGATGGTGAAGATTTATTACATGGTTTAATTGATACGTTGGCAATTGCGATATTAGGTACATTTATTTCTGCCTTTTTATCTGTTCCATTCGCTTTTTGGGCAGCAACGAATATGAGCAGTGGAAAATTAACTTCAGGAACTGGAAAATTTGTACTTAGTTTTGTTCGTACATTTCCTGAATTAGTTATGGCTCTTTTATTTATAAAAGCTGTTGGACCAGGCTCTTTTGCCGGAGTTCTAGCTTTAGGGTTACACTCTATTGGGATGTTAGGAAAACTATATTCAGAAGGAATTGAAAATATAGATAAGGGACCGACGGAAGCATTAATAGCAACAGGCGCGAATCGCTTTCAAATACTTTGGTATGCAGTATTACCACAAGTATTACCGGATTTTCTATCGTATACGTTATACAGGTTCGAAATTAATGTACGATCCGCTGCTATTTTAGGTGTTATTGGAGCAGGGGGGATTGGTACGCCTCTCATTTTTGCACTGAGTTCACGCAATTGGTCTCGTGTGGGAATTATTTTATTGGGTATCATTTTAATGGTAATTATCATTGATTATATTTCAAGTTCGATACGGAAGAAAATCGTATAAGTTATGTTAGAAGCACCTACAAAAGGTGCTTTTTTTATATAATTAAGAATAATGAATGTAGACATTATGGAAAACCAGGGGGGATATTTTGGCTTTACAACATGATTTTGTATTTGTTTCAAATAAAAAAAAGGATTAGATTTTAAAGAGATAGATTGGATTGACCTTTGTTTTCTATATAAAGAAGAGGCAACGATAGATGAGTGTGTTGTATTAAGTGATGAGCTAATCGTATATCTATTAGATTTCATCCATTGGATTCCGACCTATTATCCAGCGAAAAGAGCAGAAGGATTCGGAATTCACTATTATGGTATTACGAAAATAGAACAGCGAGGGGCAGTAATAGCAGAACAGTTATTTTGTTCGCTTGTTAGCATGTTTTCTTTAGCCCCAGAAATAATTGAATTGACAGGACAGTTTCAATGGGAAAATGGTAATAATACGGATGGAGAATATGAAAGATACGTATTTAATCGAGATAAATTATCCCAAGATTTACAGTCGTTTATTTGTTTGCTTCGCAGAGTGAAAAATGGGGAAGGATATATTTTGCATTATGGAATTTAAAATTGATGAATAAATATACAGATAATTCCCTTTCTTTTTAAAATAAAAACAATGAAAAAAGTATGTCATATTGAATGCCCATACATTCCTGAAATCATTGATTTTTTTATAAAAAACCAAAAAAATATCAACATATTTGTCGATACATGTTGTATAATCTTGCGTGGGAAGCTATCATATAAATGTATAAAACGTTTACTAATATAAGCGAAGGGAAGAATAGCATGTCACATTCAATCGAACAACTTTCTATCAACACGATTCGCACATTATCCATCGATGCGATTGAAAAAGCAAACTCTGGTCACCCAGGAATGCCAATGGGTGCAGCACCAATGGCTTATACATTATGGACTCAATTTATGAAACACAATCCAAATAACCCAACGTGGTTTAACCGTGATCGTTTCGTATTATCTGCAGGTCATGGTTCAATGTTATTATATAGCCTACTTCACCTATCTGGTTATGATGTAACAATGGATGACTTAAAGAACTTCCGTCAATGGGGAAGCAAAACTCCAGGACATCCTGAGTACGGTCATACAGCTGGTGTAGATGCTACTACTGGTCCACTTGGACAAGGTATTTCAACTGCTGTAGGTATGGCGATGGCTGAAAGACATTTAGCTGCTAAATATAACCGTGATGCGTATAATGTAGTAGATCATTATACATACGCTATTTGTGGTGATGGAGATTTAATGGAAGGCGTTTCTGCTGAAGCATCTTCATTAGCTGCTCACTTACAATTAGGTCGTCTTGTTGTGCTTTACGATTCAAATGATATTTCATTAGATGGCGATTTAAATCGTTCATTCTCTGAAAGTGTAGAAGATCGTTACAAAGCATACGGATGGCAAGTAATCCGTGTTGAGGATGGAAACGATATTGAAGCTATCGCGAAAGCAATCGAAGAAGCGAAAGCTGACGAAAAACGCCCAACGCTAATTGAAGTAAGAACGACAATTGGTTTCGGTTCTCCAAACAAATCAGGAAAATCAGCTTCACATGGTTCTCCACTTGGTGTAGATGAAACAAAATTAACGAAAGCAGCATATGCTTGGACTGCTGAGCAAGATTTCCATGTAGCAGAAGAAGTATATGATAACTTCCGTAAAACAGTACAAGATGTTGGTGAAACTGCACAAGCAGAGTGGAACACGATGCTAGGTGAATATGCACAAGCATACCCAGAATTAGCAAACGAACTGCAATCAGCAATGAATGGTCTTCTTCCAGAAGGTTGGGAGCAAAACTTACCAACTTATGAATTAGGATCAAAAGCGGCAACTCGTAATTCTTCAGGTGCTGTAATTAATGCAATTGCAGAGTCTGTACCATCATTCTTCGGTGGATCTGCTGACCTTGCTGGTTCTAACAAAACATACATGAATAACGAAAAAGACTTTACAAGAGATGATTACAGCGGAAAAAATATTTGGTACGGTGTACGTGAGTTCGCAATGGGTGCAGCAATGAACGGTATTGCACTACATGGCGGTTTAAAAACTTACGGTGGTACGTTCTTCGTATTCTCTGACTACTTACGTCCAGCAATTCGTCTTGCAGCATTAATGCAATTGCCAGTAACGTATGTATTCACACACGACAGTATCGCTGTTGGTGAAGATGGTCCAACACATGAACCAATCGAGCAATTAGCAGCGCTACGTGCAATGCCAAATGTATCTGTTATTCGTCCAGCTGATGGCAATGAATCTGTTGCGGCTTGGAGACTAGCTCTAGAATCTACAAACAAACCAACTGCTTTAGTATTAACTCGTCAAGACCTTCCAACATTAGAAGGTGCAAAAGACGATACGTATGAAAAAGTAGCAAAAGGTGCATATGTAGTTTCTGCAAGCAAAAAAGAAACAGCTGATGTAATCTTACTTGCAACTGGATCTGAAGTAAGTCTAGCTATTGAAGCACAAAAAGCTCTAGCAGCAGACGGCGTTGACGCATCTGTTGTCAGCATGCCATCTATGGATCGCTTTGAAGCTCAAACTGCTGAGTACAAAGAATCTGTATTACCAAAAGCAGTAACAAAACGTTTCGCAATCGAAATGGGTGCTACATTCGGATGGCACCGTTACGTGGGTCTTGAAGGAGATGTGTTAGGTATCGATACATTCGGTGCTTCTGCTCCTGGTGAGAAGATTATGGAAGAGTATGGATTTACTGTAGAGAACGTTGTTCGTAAAGTAAAAGAAATGCTTTAATGATTTTAGAAAAATCTCTCCGGCATGGAGAGGTTTTTCTATGTAAATGAGTTTTTTCGACAGAAAAAGTTTTTTATCTCTCCGCAGTCAGACAATCATTGCAAAATTTCTTCTATATAATGAAGAGAAAAGGTTGTCCAGATTGGGAGGCGAAAGATGAAAACGTATGAATTGTATTTAATTCAAGAGGATATTGCGAAGGCTTACTTTGGTCGTGAATATTTGTTTTTTGATTTATTTGCTCGATTTTCAGAATCTGGGTCCCTTTCGGAGAAAAAAGTGTTATATAAACAAATGATGTATATAACGATGCCATTACAAGTAATGAAAATTCATCATAAATTAGAACAAGCTTTGCGCGTTCTTGGTAAATATGATCGAACACATCATACACATACACTTTATACAGGATCGGAATACGGCGAAATAATGGTGAAACCGCACTATATTCGTATGAATACCTCTGGAAATGTCTCTATGGAAACGACTTTCTTTGAGGTGTTAAGGAAGTGTGAATTAACATTTTTAGCTATGGATTATGAAAATACAAAGTACGGATGGCTGAATCCTCTAAAACAAGTACGAACATATGTGTAAAAAATGTCGAATTGTATCTTGTCTTATTGAAAAGGTTTTAGTACACTGTAAGGTAGACAACATGAAGGAGGAAAATATATGCCAATTTGGTTAGGTATTCTAGTGGGCGTAGTAGCACTAGTAGCAGGTGTGGCGTTAGGATTTTTCATTGCCCGCAAATACATGATGAACTACTTAGAAAAAAATCCACCAATTAATGAACAAATGTTAAAAATGATGATGATGCAAATGGGACAAAAACCTTCCCAAAAGAAAATCAATCAAATGATGAGCGCAATGAGCAAGCAACAAACAAAATAAGCGCTAAAAGACACTCGCTAAGAGTGTCTTTCTTTTTTTAGTTATAGAGTTTAAAACTTTTAAAAATTCTGTATTTTTGGTAAACTGAAAACATCGCTCATTTTAAGGGAGGAGGAGAAGAATGAAGGTATTTATTAATTTAGCGTGGTTTTTTAAACAGGAAAAACGAGCGTACATAATCGGAATTATTATGTTATTTGGTGTCGCGCTTCTTGAACTTGTAGCCCCGAAAGTACTAGGTATTGTGGTAGATGAAATTAATAATGGAACATTAACATCTGAAAAATTGTTGAAGTGGGTTATTTTGTTAGTGGTTGTAGGGGTTACTATGTACATATTACGTTATTTATGGCGTATTATGATTTTTGGGTCTTCGTTAAAATTAGCCCGTCAATTACGAAAGAATTTATATGAACATTTTACAAAGATGAGTCCATCTTTTTATCAATCACGTCGAACTGGAGATTTGATGGCGCATGCGACCAATGATATTCAGGCGATTCAACAAACTGCTGGATCGGGGGTTCTAACGCTCGTTGATTCATTAGCGGTTGGTGGATGTGTACTCGTAGCGATGGGCTTTACAATTAGTTGGAAGTTGACTTTGTTAAGCTTAATTCCAATGCCGATTGTAGCGATTTCGACAAATTATTATGGAACGTTATTACATAAAAGATTTCATAAAGCGCAGCAATCGTTTTCGGAAATCAATGATAAAGTGCAAGAGAGTATGAGTGGGATGAAGGTAATCCGGTCACTTGGACAAGAAAAAGAAGATTTACAAGCATTTCGAAAAAAGTCAGAAGATGTCGTACATAAAAATATGTTGGTTGCACGTATTGATTCGTTGTTTGATCCGACCATCTCTCTTATCGTTGGATTTTCTTTTTTAATTGCAGTATGTTACGGGTCAGTATTAGTTGTGAGAGACGAATTGACTGTAGGTAATCTTGTTACATTTACAACGTACTTAGGTACCCTCGTTTGGCCAATGTTAGCGTTTGGATGGTTGTTTAATATTATGGAGCGTGGGCGTGCTTCGTATGACCGTGTAGAGAAAATACTCTCTCAAAAATCAGATGTCGTAAATAGAGAAGATGCTGTACATAAAGTAGCAAGCGGTGATGTGACATTTGCGGTTGATTCATTTTCATATAAGAAAAATGAATTGTCGCAGCTAATAGATGTTCACTTTGATTTGAAGAAAGGTGAAACACTAGGAGTTGTCGGCCGTACGGGTGCGGGGAAAACGACGTTATTAAAATGTTTAATCCGTGAGTATGATCATTTTAATGGTGAATTAAAAGTTGGGGAGCGGGATATTCGTGATGTGACACTTTACGGTGTTCGTTCTGCCATTTCATATGTGCCGCAAGATCATTTTTTATTTTCAGCGAGTATAGGGGAAAATATTGCCTTCGGAAAGGCGGATGCTACATATAATGAAATTACCCGCGCTGCAGAGATTGCTTGTATTCATAATGACATCCTCCAATTTTCAGAAGGGTATGAAACAGTAGTAGGAGAAAGAGGAGTTTCTTTATCTGGAGGTCAAAAACAGAGAATTTCTATTGCGCGTGCTTTATTAACAGATGCTGAAATTTTAATTTTGGATGATTGTTTATCAGCAGTAGATGCAAAAACAGAAGAAACGATTTTAAGTGCATTAAAGAGGGAAAGAGCAGGGAAAACAACGATTATTACTGCTCATCGCTTAAGTGCAATTCAACATGCCAATCTTATACTTGTTGTGGATGAGGGGCGAATTGTGCAACGAGGTACACATGAGCAATTAATGGAAGAAAACGGTTGGTATAAAGAAATGTATGAGAGCCAGCAGTTAGAAGCATTAGTCGAGAAAGGAGGCGTATGATGACTAAGAAGAAGCGGAGTGATTTAAGTAGGTTACTTTCTTATATGAAGCCATATAAAGGATTGCTATCTTTAGCATTTGTCTTTTTAGTTGGTGCAACTGTAACCGAAATGATGGGGCCTTTTTTAATTAAACAATTTCTTGATGAACATTTAGTACCACGTAACTTTGATCAATCAGCACTTGTTACACTATTTGTAGTGTATCTTATTGCTCATTTATTAAAAGTATTATTTACATATTTAGACTTATTATATTTTCAAAATATCGCTTTTAAAATTGTTCAAGATATGCGTGTGGAAGTATATGATCATGTTCAAAAGCTGTCATTAAGTTTCTTTGATCGTACGCCGATTGGTACGCTCGTATCGCGCATAACGAATGATACGGAAGCAATTAAAGATTTTTATGTAAGTGTATTGTCCACATTTGTCAAAAATGTAGTCTTTTTAATAGGTATTGTAGTAGCAATGTTTTTATTAAATGTAAAATTAGCTCTATTTTCTCTCATATTAATTCCGATCATGTTTGCAATTATGGTGCTATATCGCCGGAAAAGTGCAGTTTTTTATTTAGAAGTACGTAATCAACTTAGCGTGCTAAATGCAAAGTTAAATGAGTCTATTCAAGGAATGAATATTGTTCAAGTGTTCAGACAAGAAAAGCGCATGAGAAAAGAGTTTGAAGAAGTGAATGATAAACATTATAGTGCAGGGCGACGTACGTTAAAGTTAGATGCGTTACTTTTACGTCCAGCAACGGATTTAGTTCATATTGTAGCTATTGCGTTAGTCCTTGGTTTATTTGGAATTGATGCTTTAAAGAGCCCTGTTGAAGTAGGAGTTCTGTATGCCTTTGTTAACTATATACACCGTTTCTTCCAACCTGTAAATGAGATGATGATGAAATTATCATTTTTCCAACAGGCACTTGTTTCATCATCACGTGTATTTCATTTAATGGATGAAAAAGATTTAGCGCCAGTTCAGAAAGGGGAGGGAAATCCTCAAGTCGTTAATGGAGATATTGAATTTAAAAATGTTACTTTTTCATATGATGGTAAACGAGATGTTTTAAAAAATGTATCTTTTCACGTGAAACAAGGGCAAACGGTTGCTTTCGTTGGACACACTGGTAGTGGAAAAAGTACCATTATGAATTTGTTAATGCGATTTTATAATATTAATTCCGGAAATATTGTAATAGATGGTGTAGATTTAGAGGGATTTACAGAACAAGAAATTAGAAAAAAAATAGGACTCGTGCTGCAAGATGCATTTTTATTTGCGGGAAATGTAAAACAAAATATACGTATGTATAATGAAGAGATTACGGATGAAGAAGTAAAAGAAGCAGCGCAATTTGTGCAAGCGAATACGTTTATTGAGAAATTACCAGAGCAGTATGAAACGGAAGTAGTAGAAAGAGGAACCGCTTTTTCTAGTGGTCAACGACAATTAATTGCCTTTGCTAGAACGATAGCAACGAATCCGAAAGTATTAGTATTGGATGAAGCAACAGCTAATATTGATACAGAAACGGAGGATGCAATCCAAACAGCATTACAGCAAATGCGAAAAGGGAGAACGACTATAGCAATTGCGCACAGATTATCTACCATTCAAGATGCAGATCAAATTTTTGTTATGCATGATGGAGAGATAGTGGAAAGAGGGACACATCAAGAATTACTGAGTAAACAAGGGTTGTATCATAATATGTATTTACTACAAAATAAAGGAAGTTTACAAAAGGCCTTGTAGAATTACAAGGTCTTTTGAATGCGCGTGAAATTTTTACAAAAAATATAAGGATAACATAGTATAATGGAGTAGAAATATGTATGGAAAATAGTAGGGAATGAAATGAAGGAGAAAAATATATGGATTATGTGCTAATGGGTGTAATTTTATTATTATTAGCTGCAGTATTCGTACTGTTTTATAAAAATAAACAGCTAGAATCAGAAAGCCAGCAAGTAGAATTTGAAAAGAAACAAGCAATTGAAACGTACGAAAATGAAATTGCAGCTACGGTTACAGAGCATAAAGAACAACAAAATACATTGAAAAATATGGAGCAGAAAAAATACAATGATTTACAAATAAGTGCAGCTAGAGAACTTGAAAATATGCGGATGATGAAAAATCAATTAGCTGTGCAACATAGTAAAGAACGCAGTGAAATGCAAGAAAAGCATAGTAACGAAATACATATGTTTCAAAAGTTAATTGCCGATTTGCGAGAGTATACAAAAAATGGAGCTGAAGTGAGTACATACGAAACATTACAATATATGAAGCGTGGTTTCGTAGAGCAAGGCATAATACTACATAATGAATTTCATATTATGCCGAATGTTTTTATTACAAATCAGCATGGAGGAAATGATCTTCGAATTCATCATCTCGTCTTAAGCAAAACGGGTATATATGTACTTGAGACGAAAGAATGGACAGGGCAATTAATTCATGGCATAACGAAAGAAAATGCTAGTATATATTCATTTATGATTGAGGAAATTGGCAAGTATCAACAAGAGATGGAGAAAGAAGAGACGTTTGCATACATTACAGGTGAAGACTCATTAACGATACAAGTGAAAAATGAAGGGAATCCAGTATATAGAGCGAAGAAACTATCGCATTTTCTATACAATTGTTTGAAAGAAAAGCAAGTTGATATTGTAAAAGAAAACGTAAAACCAATTGTATATTTTTATAATGAGAGCGGAAAAGAAGTGCTAGATCTTTCTGAAGAAAAAACGCCGAGATTAAAAGATAGAGAGCAAATGGTAACGTTCTTCAGAAATGAGATTTTAACAGGGAAAGTAATATATACAGATCAAGAGTTAGAAAAACTTCGAGACGTCATTAATCAAATGAATTATATAATGAATTAAAAAGGAGTGGGCTTTTTGAGTGCTATATTAAGGGGTATTTTGTATGTTTATATTTGTTTGTATATACTAATATATCTTGCGTTTGTTTTTGTGATTGATGCAGTTCATATGTCATTAAGTGTAAAAAGTATGTTTATAGTAGTCATGCCGTTCGTTTTATTATTTGTAATTCAAAAGTTCGTCTTACATGTTTCCGTAAATCGTAATAAAGAAAAGAAGCAAATGCTAGGTGGAATGATAGTAGGTTGTATTCCATTGTTAGTGTGTACAGGACAATTAAGTATGAATACATACACTTCAAAGTTTAATCAAGATCGATGGTTACATGCCGAAGAGAAACGGGTACATATGGTAGATAATCTAATACAAAAATATAAATTAACAGGAAAATCAAATGAAGAAATTACAAAATTATTGGGAACGCCTACTGAAACGAGAAATGGAGAAGACGGGGTTATCACTTCGTACTATCTGGGAACTGAACGAGGCTTTATTCCTATAGATAGTGAACATCTTGTTTTACAATTTGATAGAGATGGTAAAGTTATGAAATATAAGGTGAAAAGAGATTAAAGAACCGTAGAGAGGCTATATATTATAGCTTCTTTTTTATATTCCAATATAGTAAATGTAGGCAAATAGTAGTCATTCCTATCTATACGAATTGGGATGAGTCTGTTATATTGTAAATGGTTATGTTACTTAATAGTTTACTATATAACCTATATTTTGGTTGAGGAGGGGGAATTTAACACGAATTTAATTACTGCGTGTTAAGTATTATGATGAAAAAAAGATTTTATAATGTTTTAGCTGCATCGATTGTATTTGGTACGGTAACGATTCCAAATTATTCCTATGCTAATGAACTTGAAAAAACAGTAGCAGTTTCAACTGATGAACAAGCTTTAAAAAGTATTGAAAACCATATGCAGGATGAAGATGGTCGTGGAGAGGACAAGGGAGTAATAAATGAAGTGCAAGGTGAGTTTCTTGTACATATAGTGAAAGAAGTACCTTTATACGATTCTAGTGATTTTCAAAAAGAGACAGGGGTTCACATTTCGAACCAAGTTGTAAAAGCTGAGAAGAGAAAAGGAAACGCTTACTATGTTCGAACTTCATCTGGAGCTGGGTGGATAGAAAATAGTGAGGGGAATGTAGAAAATAAAGAAATTCACCCTTTATCAAATGAAAAGCTGGTAATTAATGAAGTAACTTCTATTTACTCTGAACCATTTTCTTCATACAAAGAAGGAAATGTATTGGAGCCACAAACTATCCAAGTAATTGGACAGGCCGGAGAATGGTTCCAAGTAAAAATAAATAATGAGGTGAAATGGATTTATTCACCTTCAGCAAAATTTGAAGGAACAAAGGATTCGCTTATTCAAGAAGCGACACCAGCACGTACAAAACGTGCAGCAGTTATGTATGCTGCACCAATAGAAGAGAAAACTACGGATATTTATGGTGTAACTTTAAAAGAAATGATTGTACCGAAAGGAAATGACAATATTCGTCCTGGTTATGCGATGAATCCGAAGTATATTACGATTCACGAGACAGATAATTATAGTGTTGGGGCAAATGCTAGAAACCATGCAATATATTTATATAACCAAGCAACGGGAACGGAAGATCGTTCAGCGTCTTGGCACTTTACAGTAGACGATAAAGAGATTTATCAACACCTTCCATTAAACGAAAATGCTTGGCATGCCGGAGATGGAGCAGAAGGAACTGGAAATCGAGAATCCATTGCGATTGAAATTGCTGTAAACGAAGATGGTGATTATAATAAAGCTGTTGAAAATGCTCGTAAATTAGCAGCTTATTTAATGGGAGAATTACATATTCCTATAGAAAATGTGAAGAAGCATCAATTTTGGAGTGGTAAAAATTGTCCCGCCATTATGATTAAAAACAATGCGTGGGAACCATTTTTACAAGGAACAAAAGCTTATTATGATGCGAACCATAAAGATGATATAACAGGCGGGTGGTACGAAGCAGACATTCGTGAATTAGATAAACGTGGCATTATGGTTGGAGACGGGAAAGGTTCTTATTGGCCAGATCGTCTCGTAACGCGTGGTGAATTCGCGAATTTGATTTCAAGATCATTGCAGTTACCTGAAGGATCATCGAATTTTAATGATTTAAATACAGCACATCCATCGCTAATAGACGGTATTAATCGTGCAGCAACTGCCGGGATAATAAGTGGTAGAGGGAATGGGACATTTGCTCCAAATGATACGATTAAACGAGATGAAGCTGTTATCATGATTGACCGTGCACTGCAATATAAAAAAATTAAAGGTAACTTAGTTCCGTTACCATTCTCGGATCAAGATTTAGCATATGATAAACAAGCTGTACAACGTGTTTATGGATTAGGTATTGTAAAAGGAAATGAAAATAATGAATTTATGCCGAAAGGTTCTGCAACGCGTGGAGAATCGGCAGCATTTATTAATAGAATGTTAAATGTAATAGAAAGTAAATAATGAAAAAGCATTCGCGATTGCGAGTGCTTTTTTATTTTTCAATACGTTACGGAAGGGAGAGAAGAGTTTTAGGGGGAATAAGGAATGAAAGCGGAGGTGATGCATATATATAGATGCATTGGGTTATTTTTATCGTGCATAAACGGGTAGCTCAATTATTATCAATGTGGAGTGTACTGAAGCTCTACTGATTAAAGTTTTACTGTATCATATTGTATAAATGAAAAGGAGGTAAGACGGTGAAAGCTATACCGACTGAAGCCCTGAGTAAAGAATTGATGGAAAGAGAAGGAGTTATATCTATTACAGTAAAAGAATTTGAAAAGATAGAAGTAGCTGGAGTAGTAGTCGCTGGTCCTGCGGTAATTTTGATTAATCAAGACTAAGTACATAGTATTGATTTAGAAAAGTATGAAAAGCATCCGCCGAGGATGCTTTTCATACTTTTGAAGTTTTCTATGATTATGACACCAGTTCTAGCTGGATGTATGCTATTAATGGAATAAAAATAATATAGCAAACTAATATGTTTTACGACTGAATTATGTAAGTAATTCATATTTCCCATATAAAAGGATTTGTTTTAATATAATGAGTGTAAAGTTCGAGTATTCGAAGTACTACTTGAATTATATCCCTATCCCTTTTCTAAAAATGCGAACAAGTTTTGCCCTATTCTATTCAATAATTAATTGCATAGAAATATAATGTTCGATGACCATTATGGAACGTACATAATGGAAAAATCCCGATCCTTAAAGAGGATGCCCCTAATCTTCATGTGAAAATATGATCGGATAAGAAAGCTGACCAATTTATGGTCGGCTTTCTTTTTGTTCAAAAGTTATTTTTTCTTTAATTTCTGTTTGCAATAATAAAGCTTTACCGAAACGACGTTTACATTCCGTACGCACTTTTTCAATGGCTAGTAGCTGAGTAGTGGCGGGAACGGTTACGATAGCTTGGCGAGGTTTTCGATTTTCTTCACAAAAGACACATTCCACAACATATTTAGAAATCATATTTTCATCCTTCCGTTTTTCATTTCTAAGAAGGGATTGCCTTTGAAGTTGATGTAGTCTTTCGTCATTATTTTACTATTTTCCTCTTTTTTTCAAGGGGAAAATAAAAAAGAAGACGAATAGTAGTAGGGGAGGGATGTATATGGAAAGATGGATAGGTTGTGCAGCAGTATGTGTAAACGAAAGAAATGAAGTTCTAATGGTGTTACAAGGACAAAAGGGTGAAGAAAAAAGATGGTCTGTTCCAAGTGGCGGGCTTGAAAAGGGAGAAACACTAGAAGAATGTTGTATTCGAGAAGTTTGGGAAGAAACAGGTTACAATGTGGAAGTTGTAAGTAAAATATATGAAAAAGAAGGTATTACATACGGGGTTCCTGTATACGTTCATTATTATGTCGTTAAAACAATAGGTGGTAGTATGAAAATCCAAGATCCTGATGAATTAATACATGAAATTGCTTGGAAGAGGATAGATGAAATAAAGGAGTTAACGCTATCTTTCCCGGAGGATTATGAGATTTTAAATACATATATAAATAAAAAAGCGAGTGTTTAAACACTTGCTTTTTCAATGTATCCACGATAAGAAAAGCGGAACGATAACTAAACTAGCTCCTGCTGTTAAAAGCATAGATAAACTTGCGATCGTTCCCTCTACAGGACCGATTTCGAATGCTTTTGATGTACCGGTTCCATTTGCGCTCGTTCCTAACATAATACCTTTTGCAATTGCTGTTTTAATACGGCATATACGAATGAGAGAAGGTCCGAGCAATGCTCCTGTTAACGCGGTTAAAACAACAAATACTGCTGTTAATTGTGACATACCACCAATCATTTCTGAAATGGCCATTGCAATTGGCGTCGTTACAATATGAGGTGCTAAACTATGTTCTAACGATGAATCAATTTGAAAATAATTTGCTAGTAGTGCTGAAGTAATAACTGATAAAAACGAACCGACAATGACGTTAAGTAAGATAGCTATTCCATGTTTCTTAAGTAAATCAAAGTATTTATAGATTGGCCATGCAAAAGCAACTGTTGCAGGTTTTAATAATTCTGTTAACCATTGGCCTCCAGTTTCATACGTTTCATAAGATGTGTCTAGTCCGAGTAATAAAGCGATTAAAATAATAGGACAGACGAGAAGAGGAGAAAGTAAGCTCCAATTCCAGCGTTGATACATTTTCTTCGATATCCAATATGTGAATAGTGTTAATAGTAAACAAAGAAAGCCGATCATTGCACGGATTCTTTCCGCTTTAGTAGCAATTCTGTTAAGAGTCCTGTAACGAGAGTGACACAAAGTGTACTAATCATAATAATTAAAATGAGATCGATTCCATATTGTGATAGTGTATCTTTGTAGCGTATGACAGCGACTGCAGAAGGAATGAAAAATAAAATAAGTTCTTTTAATAAAAAGTCTGCACCGTCCTGTATCCACTCTTTTTTCACTAGGTTAAATTTTAATGAGATTAATAATAAAAAAATACCGATAATACTTCCTGGAACCGGGAGGTGTGCCTGTTTTGCAATCCATTCACCTGTCCAAGCGAAACAAAATAATAGTAAAATTTGTCCGCTTAATTTCCACCATTTCATACAGTAACCACCTCTTTCTTTTTTTACATAAAAATTGTAAAAAAGAATTAACAATTTCTACTATACGTTCATTCGAAAAATTTGTCTAATATATAAATTATATGTTATTAATATATTAGACGTATTAATTGAAATGGAAAAGGGTGTCCAAAATGGAATTACGGCATTTGCAATATTTTGTTGTAGTGGCAGAGGAGTTACACTTTGGACGAGCGGCTGCTCGTTTACAAATGACACAACCACCGCTTAGTCAACAAATTCAGCAATTAGAAAAAGAAATGGGAGTTATGTTATTTTCAAGAACGAAGAGAAAGGTTGAATTAACAGAAGCTGGAGAAATGTTTTTGAAAGAAGTAAAAAAAGCGTTTGAACAAATTGAAAAAGCGGTAGAGATTGCACAAAGTGCCCAAAGAGGAGAAGTGGGCTCACTTTCAATTGGTTTTGTAGGTGCGGCGATATATGATATTTTACCATCTATCGTAAGGGAGTATAGAAAGAAATTTCCGAGGGTGTCTGTTGCATTACATGAATTATCTACTCCAGATCAAGTGCATGCACTTCATGATAATCGTATTGATATTGGATTTTTGCGTCCACCAATCCCAACACAATTATTAGAATTAGAGCCAATTCAAAAACTATCTTGTACGTTATGTTTACCGAAGGCTCATCCACTTGCAGAAAAAGATGAAATACATATAGAAGATTTACGGGATGAACCGTTTGTATTTATTACGAGACCAGTATGGCCAGCGCTGTATGATACAATTTTGTCACTTTGCCGCGACGTCGGGTTTAGTCCGCGTATCGTACAAGAAGCAACAGAATACCAAACAGTTATGGGATTTGTAGCGGCAGGGATTGGAATTACGGTAATACCTGTATCGGCAAATAAATTGTATAAAACAGAAGTCGTATATAAAGAGTTATGTGATTCGAATTTTGTTGCAGAAATGTCAGTAGCTTACAAGAAAATGAATACTAACCCAGAACTTTTAGAGTTTTTAAAAATTGCAAGAGAGAAGAAAAGAATTGAAGTTGAGGATGAGATTAATTAATTTGTTAAAAAGTACACCTCGTTAAACACTAAGGCGGAAATGCAATACTATTGCATTTCCGCCTTAGTGTTCTTTTTTTAGCTCTATACTAAAGAGATAAACATGTTCGTTTTCTTTTAAGAGTATATCAATACTTGAATCTTCATCAATTGTAGGGACGCTTACAGTTTCTTTATTTGTTTGAATAACCGCTGCTAAAATTGTTTTTTGATTGTATTTTAAGTTTTTAGTAGATTGGATTGTAGTAGTTGCAGAACTATTTATGCCTAGGAGAGACTCTTGAGGGACAAGTGTTGAACCACCGTCGATATTCATATACCATTGACCTTTCTCTTGTATATCTTTATCAAATTGGAAATGCGGTGGTATAAAAGAAAGTTTCACTTTCTTTTTTGAAAAATGAGAGGTAGCAATATAAGCAATTTCTTTTGTTTTTTTACCATTTTGATAATAATCAATCGTAGCATGTATTTCATCTTTTTCATTTTTTAGTGTAACGTTGTAAAACATGCTGTTTCCTTCTTGAAAAGGGGTCATTTTTAAAATAGAGGATTGTTCTTCTGTTAATTTGTATGGCTCAACAATGGCAACTTCATTATTTTTAAGTGGGTTACAACTGGTGAGAAATAATAAAAACAAGATTGATAGTAACTTTATACGCATGCAATACTCTCCTTTTTTACAATTATATTCTAAATATGATTTTTTTACCATTTTTGTTTTCTAGGACTAAAGACTTAGAAACAATTCAGATTGTAGTGCGATGTTTAAAATGTCATATTTTTATACACTAGTAGTATAGAATGAGTTTGTTATGAAGTAAGGTAGGGGAAGAACATATGTCTTTATGTCAGTTAGTGAGAAAAAATATAAGAACATTTGCTGCCAAAAGGATGAAGCAATTTATGTGGATTGCTATGAGTACTATGGTTTTGTTTTTTATGATATCGCTCCAATTTAATAAAGGGGCTATTGGGGAATTAGGGACTACACTTTTATTTCAAATATGTTTTTACACGCTGTTTCTTATATTCATTATTATATGTATTTTTACTACATATAAAATAATGTTTTCTCTTCTGCAAGTGAGGAAAGAGGAAATTAAAACTTATGCAGCAGAGAATAGGAACGTACTATGTGTATTATGCCAGGAGCAATTATTCATTTATGGCGCAGCGTTTGTTTTTGGATTAGTTAATGGGATGTTATTTTTGAAATTATTTACGATTATCTTTATGAAAATAGTAGGAATACAAGGGGTGAATAGTGCACCGATTACAATGTATGCAATAGTAGTTGTTAGTATAATTATGGTTGGTATCGTTCTATTATCGATGGTGCAATGTTTTCGATTTGTTCAAAATTTACAAGATGAAAATTCATTTCATTTCAAAGAAAAGGCATGAGAAATCATGCCTTTTTCTATTTTACACAGAAAAATAATCATGTTACAGTGTAAAGACCTGACAAAGAATGGGAAGGAAAGGTTGTATAGAATGACAAATGAACAATCGATTGTAAAGGTTGAGCGGTTAACGAAGCGAATCGGTTCAAAGACACTTGTAGAAAATATTAGTTTCGAAGTTAAAAAAGGTGAAGTAGTTGGCCTGCTCGGGCCAAATGGTGCTGGGAAAACGACTTTAATGAGAATGATGGTCGGTATGATTCGTATGACAGAGGGCGAAGTTTGGATTGATGGTCAATCTGTAAAACAGCAATTTGAAAGTACTGCTTCGAAAATTGGAGCAGTAATTGAGACACCGGAATTTTATCCTTTCTTGAGTGGCTATGAAAATTTAACGTATTTCGGACGAATGAATGGTAATGTGACAGAAGAACGTATTGATGAAGTAGTTAAATTGCTAGGGATGGGACAAGTAATTGATCGTAAAGTAAAAGCATATTCACTCGGCATGAGACAACGTTTAGGTATAGCTCAAGCACTTATTCACGATCCAGATGTATTGATATTAGATGAACCAACGAATGGATTAGACCCTAGTGGAATACATGAGATGAGAATGTACATAAAGAAAATTGCTCATGAACAAGGAAAAGCGGTACTTGTATCTAGTCACTTACTTTCAGAAGTTGAATTAATGTGTGACAGAGTTATCATTATTCAGCACGGAGAATATGTGGCGACGCAAAATATTCAGCATAATCAAAGTGAAGAGATGGAGACAATCCGTATACGTGTAGATGATGTGAATAAAGCAGCAGAAATGTTAGAACAAGATGTTTTAATAAAAGGTAATGATCTACTTATTCATGTAAAAGATGAAGAAATCCCAAATGTTATTCGTACATTGCTTGAGAAAAACATTCAAGTGTATCGTGTATATGAAGAAAGAAAAACGTTAGAAGAGCAATTTTTAGAATTAACAGGGGGAAAAGATATTGTTTAATTTAGTGTATAACGAACTGTATAAAATATTTAAGCGAAAGCGAACGATTATTCCATTTGCGGTTATTGCAGTATTAGTAATCGGATTAGGATGGGTTACGGTAAAGTATTTGGAACCGGAAACAAAAGGATGGAAAGCGGATTATACAGAAAGAACTGTAGAAATTGAGAAAAAGCTAGGCATGAAAAAAGAAGCTATTTTAGCAGAACGATCTGGGGACGAGCTTGTAAAGGAATATCAGCTTAAGATGAAGTACTTAGACTCAGATACAGCACCAGCAAGCAGTTCTCCACTTTCTTTCATGAGAGATACAGGTTTTATTGTATTTCCAATATTACTCCCATTTATCCTCGTGTATGCAAGTACAGTTTTTGCGAATGAATATAGCTGGGGAACATATAAATTTTTAACGATACGACCAGCAAGTCGCTTTAAAATTTTGACAGCCAAGTTTTTAGGAATTGTGATATTTGCAGCATTATTGTTTATATTTAATATGATTTTCTCCACTTTATGTGGACTTGTTATTTATAAATTCCAGCAGCCTGCATGGAGCGAGTTTATTTTCCAAGATGGAAATATAATAAAACAAAATATTTTTGTAGAAGCTAGTAAGTATTATATTTTATCTTGGTTGCCGACGATTGTATATGCAGCCTTTGCATTTATGATTTCTGTGTTAACAAGATCTAGTGGAGGCGCGATTGGTATTTCACTATTTCTTGCTTTATCTGGAAACATCGCATTACTAGCAGCAACTAGATATGATTGGGCGAAATATTTATTGCCAGCAAACACAGATTTATACAGTATTTCAAAGAATGGCAGTTTTATTGATGGCGTAACGTTCCCGTTTGCTTCATGTATGTTATTACTATATTTATTTGTATTTTTAAGCATTTCCTATACCGTATTTTTAAAACGTGATTTAACTTAATAAAAAAAGAGCCGTTAAGTATTTCTTAACGGCTCTCTTTTTTATGCAAATTGTTTAAGTGCTTTTTCAGCTAACAAAGCGAAGTATTTTGCACTTATAGGTAATGCCTGCTCGTCTACTGTAAAAGCGGGATGATGCCATTCATGTGTACCACCCGTTCCCATAAAGACGAATGAACCAGGTATTTCTTGTTGATAAAAAGAAAAATCTTCTCCGGCCATTGACGGGGTAGGAGAGATGATATTTAAATTCATATTTTCTGCAACTTGAGTCGATAAGTTTGTTAGAGATGTATCGTTATGAACAGCAGGAGGACCTGCATAAAAACGAAATTCTGTTTTTACACCTAATGCATCAGAAACTCCTTGGATAATACGTTTCATGAGTGCTGGAATCTTTTCGCGTGTTTCCGTTTGGAATGTACGTACAGTTCCTTCCAGCGTTGCTTTTTCAGGAATAACGTTCCACGTATTTCCTGAATGGATGTTTGTGACACTGACGACGGCATTATGTGAAGAACTTATATTTCGGCTTACAATTGTTTGTAGTGCCATCACAATTTGAGAAGACGCGACAATAGGGTCTACCCCAGCATCTGGTACAGCAGCATGTGTACCAACTCCGTGAATTTCAATTTCAAATCGATCAACCCCGGCCATCAGTGGACCATCTTTAATACCGATTGTACCGACTGGTAAATCAGGTTTATTATGCATACCGAAAATAGCTTGAACGCCATGTAAATGCCCGGCTTCAATGACTTTGCAAGCCCCATTACTACTCTCTTCAGCTGGCTGGAATATAAAGCGTACCGTTCCGCTAAGAGAAGATTCCTTTTCCTTTAATAAATAAGCGGCACCTATAATAGCAGCTGTATGAAAATCATGTCCACAAGCATGCATCCTGCCGTGAATTTTTGAAGCGTATGGCAAATTTGTTTCTTCTTGAATAGGAAGAGCATCAATATCAGCACGGATTGCTATAAGTGGTCCGCTATTATTCCCTGAAATTTCAGCAATAACGCCTGTTTCTAAATTAGAATTTATAATCGTAATATTTTTTTCTTCTAACCAATTTTTTATAGCTTTCGTCGTTTCAAATTCTTCATATGATAATTCTGGATGCTCATGTAAATTTCGACGAATAGAAATTAGCGTCTCAGTTAATTGCTCTCGATTTGCTGCCACTTATAATGCCCTCTTTCTTAAATGAAGTATTTACATTAAGTATACAATAAGAAAGGAGAGGATTCTCAAATGAAAATCCTCTCCCGTTTCAAGCTGCCAATTTTTTGTGTGTATGATGTTTACGATAACGTCCACGCATTGCATAGGCAATTTGCGGGATTGCAATACCGATTAAAATAAGGGATACACCAAGCCATTGTGAAGATAATACAGCTTCTTTTAGAATGAATACAGACATAATTGTTGTAACTGGTAGTTCTGCTGCACCAAGAATAGTTGCTAAGCCAGAACCGATTTTTGGAATACCAATTGTAAAGGCGATAGAAGGAATAACGATACTAAATGTTCCTAAACCTAAACCATATTTCCAAAGTCCGTCAGAAATTGCACCATTCAAAATAAATGTTGGCGGGAATACGATCATTACTAAAGTTAAAGCGCCTGCCATTAAGAGAACACCGCGCGGCAATGAAGGTACTTCAACAGCAACTTTTCCGCTGACGAAAATGTATGTTGCAAATGTAACAGCAGATAATAAACCTAATATGATTCCAGTCGTATCGAAATCACCTGCTGATTTTTCTAGTAAACCACTTGATAAAAATGTACCTACAAGTAAAATAATAACGGAAATTACCTTTTCTCTTGAAGGCAATGTTTTTGTTGCGACTGCTTCAATAATAATTCCGACCCAAACGAATTGGAATAAAAGTATAATTGCAATGGATGCTGGTACAGTTTTTAATGAAGCATAATAAAAAATTCCAGTGAAACTTGCAGATGTACCTGCAAAGAATAAAATTAACGCTTGTTTTAATGGAACACGATGTCTAGAAAATAGAAGTGTAATAGCAAGCAAAATAATCCAACCGAACAAATACTGGCTGCCAATTACCTCTCCAAGTGAAAATCCTTCCGCATATGCAAGTTTAACGAAAATAGCTAAAATCCCATAACTACACGCTCCTAATAAAACTAAAAGAGAATAACGAAGCATGAAAAGTTCCTCCCATCTATATGAAATTGTTCCGTAACGGACATATATAACTAGAGGGAGTATACAAAATTAAAAATGAAGGGTCAAATAAAAGAAAAGTGTGACATTTTATAGAATAATAATAAAAGTATGATATTTATGCATAATCTTGAAATTAGTAATAATAGAAGTATTATAAAATCAGGTTTGTAATGTATAAAGACAGCATTTGAAAAAAATATTTTTTAATTAATATGTGGATAGACGTACTCGTAACATGCTAATCATTTGAGAAACTATGTTACCTTTGTTATGTTAATAACAATTAGAGAAGTTTCGTAGTCCAATTGAGATTTTTCTATATAATAGAAGGAAATGAAAACGTTTTTTTAGAAATTGTGTGAAAGAGTAGTTTTTCTTATTGTCACGTTGGAAAAGTAATTTCACGAATTGTTCATAGTATTTTTATATGTTTTTGCTACAATATGTAAGGAGAGGAGTGAGGTAATGCAAGATATTAGTATTTTTTTAGCGTTTGGTGCAGGGTTTTTATCATTTATTTCCCCATGTTGCTTACCGCTTTATCCGGCATTTTTATCGTACATAACAGGTATGTCGGTTTCTGAGTTGAAAGAAGAAAATGCAATGCTTCGCAAAAGAAGTATGATACATACAGCGTTTTTCTTACTTGGATTTTCAATTATATTTATTGCAATTGGATTTGGTACAAGCTTTATCGGAGGAATCTTTACAGATTATAAAGATTTAATTAGACAGTTAGGTGGTATATTTATCATCGTGTTCGGTCTTATTATTGTCGGTGTGTTTAAACCGAAATTCTTAATGCAAGACCGTAAATTTACGTTTAAAAATCGTCCGAGTGGCTATTTTGGATCCGTCCTAATTGGATTGGCATTTGCTGCAGGGTGGACGCCTTGTACGGGACCGATTTTAGTATCTGTCATTGGATTAGCAGCAACGAACCCAGAATCAGCAATGATTTATATGATTGCATACATACTTGGATTTGCTATCCCATTTTTCGTACTATCATTCTTTATTACGAAAATGTCTTGGATTAAAAGAAATAGTATGAAATTCATGAAAATTGGGGGATACGTTATGATTGTCATGGGTATCTTCCTATACTTTAACTGGATGACGAAAATTATCGTATATTTCTCAAGTTTATTTGGTGGTTTTACCGGTTTTTAGTATTATTCTGTGAAAATGTTGGAAATACTAACGGAAAAGCATATAATGAAAGTATATTTTGCATATAGCCACAAAAAAGGATGAGAAAATATGAACATAGTTGTTTTATCCAGTATCGTTGCTGTTTGTATGGCTGTCGGTGCGATGTTTATTCGTTTAAAAGCAGCTAAGAAACCTGCAACATTGAAAAAAATTATACTTCCACCATTTTTTATGAGTACGGGCGCATTGATGTTTGTTTTTCCTGAATTTCGACTAACTCCAGCAGAAATGTTAGAAGCAATTGGCGTAGGTTTGTTTTTCTCTATTTTTCTTATTAAAACATCTAAATTTGAAATTAGAGGACAAGAGATTTATTTGAAGCGTTCAAAAGCATTTGTTTTTATATTAATTGGATTACTTGTCGTGAGGATTGTATTTAAAACATACTTAAGCCAATCTCTTGATTTAGGACAACTTAGTGGCATGTTCTTCTTACTGGCATTTGCGATGATTGTGTCATGGAGAATTGCGATGTACCGTTCCTTTACGAAATTGCAGAAGGAAATGGAAAAAGAAGATGGTTTTTATAATGAAAAAGATATGAAATTAACTTAAAAACCGTATATGTATAAAATAAAAAGACAGCGTTTGACGCTGTCTTTTTATTTTATATTGTTAACACCTTCTGTCCCAGCTGCGCCGTATAAAACGTTCCCCATTAAAGAAACAATTTAAATTTGGTGATACGAACGGACCGATAAATGGAATAATATTTGGCTCTGTAGTCTCATCAACAGGAATCGGTGGCTTAGTAGGATCAGGTCTAAGTGTATAGCGAATGCGGGCGGTATTTTGAATGAGACCGTTTCGTGGCTCTGCTGTTACTTGAACGATAAAACGGACAACAACGGATTCACCTGGATTAACAGTTTCAATAAGAATACCAATTGTCGGATTACTTCCAGGACGTGAAACGCCGTTTACTGTTACTGAATTTGGATAGAAAGTAACTTCGGGAGGCAGTGAATCAGTAATGAGTACATTATTTGCAGGAGTAGAGCCATGGTTAGTAAAGGTAAGTGTATATGTGATGAAGTCACCGAGTTCTACACGATTTATATTTGCGGTCTTAATAAATGTGTTTGGCTCATTAGGGTTTACTTCTATCGTAATTGGTGGTGTTGTTGTCGTTGTTGTGATAGGTGGTCTAGTAGGATCAGGTTGAGACGTATACGTAATGGACGCGATATTTGTAATCATTCTATTAGCTGGAAGTGTAATAACCTGTACTTGGAATGAAATAGTTACGGATTCTGTTGGATTAAGAGTTCCGACTGGAATGCCTGTGGATGGATTTGCGTTTGGAACGGGAATGTTATTAATTGTGACACTATTTGGAATGAATGATGTGCCGACAGGAAGTGAGTCTGTAACAGAAATGTCAGTGACAGGAATCGTACCTTCATTTTGGAATGTGATAGTAAATGTAATCGTATCACCTACTGACACGATAGATTTATCAGCTGTTTTTATCGGATTAATAGTCCCAACGTTTACAGGAGTAATTGTAGTAGGTGTAGGTGTAGTAACGGATACAGGTGGCTTAGTAGGATCAGGTTGGTACTGGAAGGAAACGTTACCTTGGTTTTGAATTTCTCCGCTTGGTGGAATTGAAGTAACTAGGACACGGAAGGAAATCGTTGCGGATTCAGACGGAGCAAGTGTTGAAACCGTGATGCCTGTGGATGGATTTGCGGTTGGTTGCGGCACATTGTTAATAGTAACACTATCTTCAATGAACGAAGTACCGACAGGAATTGTATCAGTTACAACGATATTATTAGCAGGAATGGTACCTGTATTTTGGAGTGAAATTGTATACGTAATGATATCACCTAGTGTAACTGTTTCCGGCGTAGCTGTTTTTTGCGGATTTAATATAGCTGTATTTACGTTCGTTGTGTTAATTGGAGTAGGGTCTGTAATAGTAATAGGTGGTTCACCAGGAACTGGTTCATATGTGAAAGTAACAGTTGCTTGATTTCGAATGATACCACCAGGTGGTACGCTTGTTACCCTCGCTTGGAATTGAACAGCAATTGTATCGTTCGGATTGACTGTACCAATAGGTATACCCACTACAGGATTTGCGCCAAGTTCCGTAATACCATTTATTACTACAGTACCTGGAATAAATGTTAACCCATTTGCTAACGGATCAGTAACGATAACGGAAGTTGCAGGGATCGATCCACGGTTTTGGAATGTAATTGTATATGTTACGATTTCATTCAAATCTACAATTTGTTTGTCTGCTAGTTTATTTGGGTTAGGTGTAGGCGTAATAACGGATACTTCAACGGTTGGAGTAGGATCTGTAATGGTAATAGGTGGTACGCTAGGGTTTGGCTGGAATGTGTAAGTGACAGTTGCAGTGTTTTTAATAATGCCGTCTGACGGGAGTGTAGTTATAGTAACCTGATAAGTTAATGTAACAATTTGCCCTGGAGTTACAGTACCGATATTTACACCACTATTTGGACTTGCTCCAGGTGAAGAAATACCATTTATCGTAACGCTGTTGGGAATAAAAGTAGTACCACTTGGAGTAGGGTCTGTAATAATCACATCTGTCGCATTTATATTTCCGACATTTTGGAACGTAACTGTATAAGTGACAGTATCACCAAGATTAATAACTTGAGGGGATGCTTGTTTGTTAGGGTTAGTAGTCACTTCACTTACTTGCGTCTTTGTAGTAGGTGTAGGTGTAGTAATAGATATAGGTGGTCTAGTAGGATCTGGCTGGTATTGGAATGAAACTGTCCCTTGATTTTCAATAAAGCCTGTTGGTGGTATTGATGTTACTTGAACTTGGAAAGTTACAACGACTGAAGTGTTAGGTTCTAATGTACCGATAAGAATTCCGGAACTAGGAATGATGCCTGGTTGTGTAACACCATTGATCGTAACGCTATTTGGTATGAAAGTGGTACCGGCTGGAATAGGATCGGTTACAAGTACATTTGTTGCAGGGACAGTACCTGTGTTTTGTAAGGAGATTGTATAAGTGATTGTGTCACCTAATAAAGCAAATACTTTATCAGCAGATTTTGTAGGATTCGTTGTTGCTGTGTTGACATTTGTAGTAGTAGGGGGCGTTGGAGTAGTTACTGTTACTGGTGGTTCTCCAGGATTAGGTTGGAAGGTGTAGGTGATAGTGGCTTCATTTACAATAATTCCGTTAGGTGGTATGGAAACAACGCGAACTTGGAAAGTTAAAACGACCGATTCGCTAGGGGTTAATGTGCCAAGAGGTATGCCAAGAGCTGGATCTATATTACTAGTTGGAGTGCCGTTAATTGTAACGCTATTTGGAATGAAAGTAGTTCCTGTTGGGATGGGGTCTGTAAAAACGATGTCTGTCAGTTGTACAGTTTGTAAGTTTTGGAAGGTAACGGTGTACGTAATAATATCACCTATATCAACGTTGTTTCGATCAGCTGTTTTCGATGGATTAATAATACTATTAATGATTTCAGTATTAACTGGTGGTGTTGTCTCTGTTTCTGTAATAGGAGGTTCATTTGGATTAGGCTGAGATGTAAAGTTGACTGAACCAACATTTGTAACAACCCCGTTAGGCGGTATATTTGTAATCGTTATTTGGAATGTGATGGTTACTAATTGACTCGGTTGTAATGTACCGATAGATATTCCAATACTTGGATCAATACCTGGTTGTGAAATACCATTTATTGTAACGGAATCCACAATAAATTGTGTACCTACTGGTGGTGAATCAATGACAGATACATTTTTCATAGGAATATTTCCGATGTTTTCAAGAGTGATTGTATACGTGAGTGCATCTCCAATGTTAGCAACTGATAAATCTACTGTTTTAGTTGACTCTAACTCTGCATTTTGTACAATTGTTTCTGCGATTGGAGTAGGTGTGGTTGTTGTAATGGGCGGAAGAGTAGGGTCTGGTTGAGATGTGTAAGTGACATTTGCTTCATTTGAGATAATACCATTTGGTGGTAGAGCAGTTACTTGTACTTCTAAAGTAACAGTTACTATTTGTCTAGGGTTTAGTGTGCCAACTGGAATTCCTGTTTCAGGGGTCAAATCAGGTTGTGAAATACCGTTAATCGTAATGCTTCCAGGAATAAATGTAGTTCCAGTAGGGATAGAATCTGTAATAATGACATCAGTTGCAGGTATATTACCAGAATTTTGAAGGGTGATTGTATAAGTGAGTGTATCACCAATACTTGCAAACTCACGGTCTACCGTTTTTTGCGGATTCGGGTTAGCGGTACGAACCGGTAAAGTAACAGTAGGAGTTGTTTCCGTCGTTGTAATAGGTGGTTCACTAGGATTAGGTTGAGAAATATAGGTTACAACTGCTGTATTTTCTATTTTTCCGTTAGGTGGAATAGCATTTATTTGTACTTGGAACGTAACCGTGGCGGTTTCGCCAGGGTTAACAGTACCGACAGAAATGCCTGTAAGGGGGCTTACACCAGGTTGAGGGATAGTATTTACTGTAACACTATCAGTAACAAAATTTGTACCAGGTGGCAAAGAGTCTGTAATTGTTACACCTATAGCAGGTATAGTTCCTTGGTTTGTAAAAGTGACAGTATAAGTTACGATATCACCAATTTCTGCAAACGTAAGATTTGCGGTTTTAGTTGGGCTTATGACTACAGTTTGAATAGGAGTCGTTGTTTCGGGAGTCGTTTCTGTTTTTGTGACTGGAGGTAAGTTTGGATCCGGTTGATAATTAAATGTTGCACTTCCTTGATTGCGTATTTCTCCACTAGCAGGGATGTTTACTACTCGTACTTGGAAAGTAATGGTCGCTCGTTCGGATGGTGCTAAAGTTCCAAGTGAAATTCCTGATGCTGGATTGGATCCTGGTTGAGGAATACCATTAATCGTAACACTGTCTGGAACTAATATAGTACCAGCAGGGATAGAATCCACTACTGTTATATTCGTAGCAGGGAAAGTACCTGTGTTTTGAAATGAGAGCGTATAGGTAATGATATCATTTAATGCAACAAAGGAACGATCTGCTGTTTTTTGTGGATTTAGTGTTGCAGTATTAACTGCCGTTTCTGTTTCAGGAGTTGTAATAGTTGTTGTAACAGGAGGTTCATTCGGATTTGGCTCATATGTGAATGTTATATTTGCTTGATTTCTAATGATCCCCCCAAGCGGTATGCTATTTACTACACCTTTAGGAAACTTTTTTAGAGGGCAAGTAAATGATATTAATGGAAATTTAAATACAATTGGTAGTTTTGCAGATCGTAATTTTTCTGGAACAACTACAAATGCAAATGCGAGAGCTGAGTTTGATATTACAAATGTAAATGCAACGGGTTCTATTGCACCAAATACGACATCCACACAAGTCAACATTACAGGCACAGGCGATACGATTTATACGAGTGCGGTCGGATTACAAATAGACTTGGCAGAAGCTAGATTAACAGCCGTAAAATCAGTAACTGTAAGTTAAAAAAGATTGCTATAATCTAGCAATCTTTTTATGAGGAGGATTTTGTCAGTAAAGATTCATAATGAGAATAATCAATTTCTTTTTCTTGTAGTTTTTTTACTAAAAATTTATGGTCGCGTTTTGGTGTAGCAATAATATACCCTTTAATAATTAAATCTTGTGTAATTTGAGAGGCTTTTTCTTGTAATGCCAGTTCTCCGATTTTGCCAGCGATTTTTGATTTAGCAACATCGCGAAATAGTTCTGGAACAGGACTTACGAGCTCTTCTAACAATTGTTTTTGTTCGTCATCCCATAAATGCCTAGTTTTATTAATATAGTGCTCTTCCCAATCTAAAATAGACATACCATCTTCTTTCGGTAATCGTTTTAAAAATTTTCTGAACATAAAGTATCCGCCGATAGACATAAGTCCTAATAAAATAACAGTCCATAGCACAATAAACCAACTGAACCATCCTTCGAGCAAGTATATCCCCCCTTAATGATTGCGGTTTTCTATTATTCATATTATAAACAGTGAGATTCATAGAAAGCAAGAACGCTTGGTCATTTTGACCAAGCGTTATCATTTAAACAAAGTATAGTTGTTCCACACATAAATTATTATTATCATCTTCTACATATTCAATGATTAATGTGCCAACTTTACGATCTTTATCTTCAGTTGTGAAAATAGAGTAAGAAGTAAAACGTGCTGTTGATAGGCCGCTTATATGTGTAGGTAAAGAAATGTAGTCATTATCGTGGAAGAATTCCATCAGTTCAATATCCTCAAATTCTTTTCGGTCAACTTGTTTGTTTGTATAGCGGCGTTGAAGTTGTTTTAAAGACTCATTCCAAGAAATTGCTTTTGTATCGTATACCATTGTTCTATCTCCTTACTGTATGTAATCATTAAGAACATACGTTCTAAATTAGTATACTCTTTTTATTAGAAAAGGGAAAGCAAAAAATAATGTAAGCTCGGATTTCCAAGCTTACATTATTGATGCGTCCGTCATAATCTCTATTTTTTATTATAAGTTACATAAGAATAAGAAACAAGATGATATATATATTGTTGATAGTATTGAAAATTCTGTATATTATAGATGTACTAAAGTTTAAAGGAATGAGAGGAATGGCGTATGTAATTTCACTACAAGGACCGATGGCAAGCGGAAAAACAACATTGGCTAAAAGGTTAGAGCGATGTGGGCTTTCAGTTATATATGAAAATCCTTATCCAATTATAGAAAAGCGAAAGCAATTAAATTTGGATATGAATTCAAAAGAAGGGTTTATAGTAAATCAAAAAATGTTTATCGAAGCTAAAATAAAGGATTTTCAAAATGCGAAGGGTTCAGACGTTATTTTTGATCGTGGACCTGAAGATATTGAATTTTATACACTTTTTTATCCGATGATTATAGGGAAAGAGTGGGATATAGAAACTGAATTGAAAGATGAATTATATAAATTAAGAGAATGCCGTTCAGATTCTATTTTTTATTTAGATGTGACGAAAAAGAATGTATATAATAGAAAAAATAATGATAGAACAAGAAACAGAAGTACATTTGAGGAGCAATTTAAATTAGTAGAAACTGAAAAAGATTGGTATAAACAATTTCCTGTAGCTTATGTGGACACAAATAGATTAACAGTGGACGAATTAGAGATATATTTTATGAGATGGTTGAAGGAGAGAGGGCTGTGAAAAAAATACTTTTATTTGTATATCCTTCATTTCGGCGTGAAGATATGTATTGTCAGGTATATTTAGCGATGGAAACATGCTAGAAATATAGTTTACAATTGGAGTAGCATGATGAAAAACAAGAGCATTATGAATAACTGCTTCTTCAATAGTTGGAAAAAAAGACTGTAATATCTCTTTACCATTTTCCAAACAAAATGGAGTGACTGAAGATGTTGTTTTCGGCAAATCAAATGCGTCTAACATGCGGTTACACATTTCAACTATACGAGGTAATGTAACGTCAGAATTTGTTGTAGCTAAAAGTGAGCCACCAGGACGTATTACTTTATGGAATCCTTGGACTGTTTTTTCGACGTCTTTCATGTGGTATAACATATGTCTTGCGACGATCCAGTCGTAGCAATTAGCTTGAAAAGGGAGTTTACCAGCATCACCTAGTCTCCATTCAATTATGCTATTTTTTATTGTAGCTTCAGAAAGCATCGTTTTCGATTGATCAAAACCGGTTAGTTGTCCTTTATGCCCGTTAGTTTGTAAAAGAGAAAGAAAATTCCCGTTAGCGCATCCAACCTCTAATATTTTTTCGTCTCCTTGAAGTTGTAAATATTCCATTACGAGTTCATCTAAATTTACTTGTTTTTCTTCGTAATGTTTATGCGTATCGATACGAGTTTGTAAATGGTTGCTTACGTTGTATTGGCGTTTTACATCATTCATTTTTTCACATTCCACCTTCGTGCAAAATTGCTGAATTGCATGTGTTAATACGTCGGTTTTCTTTAAACCTTCATATTGAAGTGCAGATTCAAACCTTTCAAGTAATTTTTCTTCAATTCGAAAATGAATATCTTTTCGCTTCGTCATTGAAATATCGCCCCTTTGCATCTGTTAGTGAGACTATAGCACGCCTGAAAAAAATGTGTAAATCATTTGTGTACACAAATGGAGAAGATGAAAAAATGTTTGAATGTGAGTTTAAACTATTGACGATTTAACCGTTTTCATATATTCTTAAATTAAGAAATATTCAAATAATTAAAAGAAATGAGAGAGTCACATGCTTCTTCAAGGAACACATCGAATTGGTCGTATGGCCATGCTGTTGGCACTTGCGGATGAGAATGAAAGCCCTGTATTATCTATTCCAAAAGGTTGGAAGTATTGTACGGGGAAAGTGGGTTCGATGAATTCGCAAAAAGTTGTAGCAGCAATGGAAACAGCGGCTAAGAGCAACCAAGTTATTGAAACAGACGTTTACAGAGAAACACATGCACTTTATCATGCAATTATGGAAGCTTTGTACGGAGTGACGAGAGGTCAAATTCAGTTAGCAGACGTTCTTCGTACAGTAGGACTTCGATTTGCGATTGTGCGCGGTACACCATACGACGGAAAAAAAGAAGGCGAATGGGTTGCTGTTGCATTATATGGAACGATTGGTGCACCTGTAAAAGGATCTGAGCATGAGGCGATTGGTTTAGGAATTAATCACATATGATTTGCCCATAGTCTATTAGTTAGAAGGGGGCCTTACTTTTTTTAGGACAGAAGTCTGTCTTAAAAAGATAAGGTCCCCTTTTGCCTTTTTAAGGAGGAAAAAGAATGATTACGTTAACAGGACACACATTGACAATTGAAGAAATGAAGAGGTTGTTACTTGAAGGAGAAGGTGTAACAGCTTGTCCAAATAGTATGCAAAAGGTGGCGGAGTGCCGCGAAGTAGTTGAGAAAATTGTAGAAGACGGAAAAGTAGTTTACGGTATTACAACTGGATTTGGAAAGTTCAGTGACGTGCTTATTCAAAAAGATGATGTAAAGGCACTTCAACACAATTTAATTCAGTCACATGCATGCGGGATAGGTGATCCATTCCCTGAAGAAGTATCGCGCGGTATGTTGATTTTACGAGCGAATACGATGCTTAAAGGCGTATCTGGCGTTAGACCGCTTGTTGTAAATATGCTTCTTGAGTTTGTAAATCGCAAAATTCACCCAGTCGTTCCGCAACAAGGCTCACTTGGTGCGAGTGGTGATTTAGCACCTTTATCTCATCTTGCACTTGTATTATTAGGAGAAGGTGAAGTGTTCTATAAGGGGAAACGCGTTCATGCGATGGTGGCTCTTACAGAAGAAGGTCTTGAGCCGATTGAACTTGAAGCGAAAGAAGGGCTTGCATTAATCAATGGTACGCAGGCAATGACAGCGCAAGGAGTTCTTTCTTATATAGAAGCTGAAGCAACTGCTTATCAAGCGGAATTCATTGCTTCGATGACAATCGAGGGGTTACAAGGCATTATTGATGCATTTGATGAAAATGTTCATAAAGCACGTGGTTATAAAGAACAAGTGGAAGTAGCGAGCAGAATTCGTGACATCCTTCATGATAGTAAATTAACAACAAAACAAGGAGAACTACGAGTACAGGATGCCTATTCACTTCGCTGTATCCCGCAAGTACACGGTGCTTCTTGGCAAGTTTTAAATTATGTGAAAGAAAAATTAGAAATTGAAATGAATGCTGCAACAGATAATCCGCTAATCTTTGATGGCGGAGAAAAAGTAATTTCGGGTGGTAATTTCCATGGTCAACCGATTGCGTTTGCGATGGACTTCTTAAAGGTAGGAATGGCAGAACTTGCAAATATTTCAGAGCGTCGTATTGAGCGTTTAGTAAACCCGCAATTAAATGATTTACCAGCATTTTTAAGTCCAGAACCAGGACTTCAGTCTGGTGCAATGATTATGCAATACGCAGCAGCATCACTAGTTTCTGAAAATAAAACGTTAGCACATCCGGCGAGTGTTGATTCAATCCCGTCATCAGCTAACCAAGAAGACCACGTAAGTATGGGAACAATCGCTTCACGCCATGCACATCAAATTATTCAAAACGTAAGACGTGTTCTTTCAATTGAAATGATTTGTGCGATGCAAGCTGTAGAATATCGCGGTATTGAAAACATGAGTACAGTGACAAAGAGCTTCTACCATCAAGGTCGTCAGCAAGTACCTTCTATTACTAATGACCGTATATTCTCAACGGATATTGAAAATATTGCGTATTGGTTAAAAACGAATTATTCGATAAAAGAAAGATTAGATGTAAACGCAGCACTATAAAATGAGAAAAGGGAGAGATTGAAATGGAAAAAGTAAAACAAACAATTCGCGCGCCAAGAGGTACTGAGTTACAAACGAAAGGATGGGTTCAAGAAGCTGCACTTCGTATGTTAATGAACAATTTAGATCCTGAAGTTGCTGAAAAACCAGAAGAATTAGTTGTATATGGCGGAATTGGCCGTGCAGCTCGTAACTGGGAAAGTTATCAGGCGATTGTAGATTCATTAAAAACGTTAGAAAGCGATGAAACATTACTTGTTCAATCAGGAAAACCAGTTGCAATCTTTAAATCACATGAAGATGCACCACGCGTTCTTTTAGCGAACTCAAACTTAGTACCGAAGTGGGCGAACTGGGATCACTTCCGTGAACTAGAGAAAAAAGGTCTTATGATGTACGGACAAATGACAGCAGGAAGCTGGATTTATATTGGAACACAAGGTATTTTACAAGGAACATATGAAACGTTTGGAGAAGCGGCACGTCAACATTTCGATGGGTCATTAAAAGGTACATTAACGCTTACTGCTGGTTTAGGTGGTATGGGTGGTGCACAACCTCTTGCTGTAACGATGAACGGCGGTGTTGTTATTGCTATTGATGTTGATAAGCGCAGCATCGATCGTCGTATTGAAAAGAGATATTGTGATATGTATACAGAATCGTTAGAAGAAGCATTAGCAGTTGCGAACGAGTATAAAGAGAAGAAAGAACCAATTTCAATTGGTTTATTAGGAAATGCGGCAGAAATTTTACCAGAGCTAGTGAAGCGTAATATTACGCCAGATTTAGTTACGGATCAAACATCTGCTCATGATCCATTAAACGGTTATATTCCAGTAGGCTACAAATTAGAAGAAGCAGCAAAACTTCGTGAAGAAGATCCAGAACGTTACGTACAATTATCAAAAGAAAGCATGACAAAACATGTAGAAGCAATGCTTGCTATGCAAGCAAAAGGCGCAATTACATTTGATTATGGAAATAACATTCGCCAAGTTGCTTTCGATGAAGGTTTGAAAAATGCGTTTGATTTCCCAGGATTCGTTCCAGCATTTATCCGTCCATTATTCTGCGAAGGAAAAGGACCATTCCGCTGGGTAGCACTTTCTGGTGATCCAGAAGATATTTATAAAACAGACGAAGTAATTTTACGTGAATTCGCTGACAATGAGCATTTATGTAACTGGATTCGTATGGCTCGTCAGCAAGTTGAATTCCAAGGTCTTCCATCACGTATTTGTTGGCTTGGTTACGGTGAGCGCGCGAAATTTGGTCGCATCATTAATGAAATGGTTGCAAATGGTGAATTATCAGCACCGATCGTTATCGGCCGTGACCATTTAGATTGCGGATCAGTAGCATCTCCAAACCGTGAAACAGAAGCGATGAAAGACGGTAGTGATGCAGTAGCAGACTGGCCAATTTTAAATGCATTAATTAACAGTGTAAACGGTGCAAGCTGGGTATCTGTTCACCACGGTGGCGGCGTTGGTATGGGTTATTCACTTCATGCTGGAATGGTTATCGTTGCAGATGGAACAGAAGCAGCAGCTAAACGTATTGAGCGCGTATTAACTTCTGATCCTGGTATGGGTGTTGTTCGTCACGTTGATGCAGGATATGACTTAGCTGTGGAAACTGCGAAAGAAAAAGGCGTAAACATTCCAATGATGAAATAAGGAGGAGAAAACATGCTGGACACTTTACTAATAAATATCGGTCAATTACTAACAATGGATCAAGAAGATGGCTTGTTAAGACGGGAAGCGATGAACACGCTTCCTGTTATCGAAAACGGTGTGGTTGGAATTGAAAATGGTGTAATTACTTTCGTTGGAACAGCGGAAGAAGCGAAAGGACTACAAGCGAAAGAAGTTATTGATTGCGGCGGGAAAATGGTTTCTCCTGGTCTTGTTGATCCGCATACTCACCTTGTATTTGGTGGATCTCGTGAAAATGAAATCGCACTAAAATTACAAGGAGTTCCGTATTTAGAAATTTTAGAACAAGGCGGAGGTATTCTTTCAACCGTAAATGCAACGAAAAAAGCGTCGAAAGAGGAACTTGTTCAAAAAGCGAAATTCCATTTAGACCGTATGCTATCTTTCGGAGTTACAACTGTAGAAGCGAAGAGTGGTTACGGATTGGATGATGAGACGGAATGGAAACAATTAGAGGCAACCGCACAATTACAAAAAGAGCATCCGATTGATTTAGTTTCCACATTTTTAGGTGCTCATGCAGTTCCGAAAGAGTATAAAGGTAGATCGAAAGAATTTTTACAATGGATGTTAGACTTATTGCCAGAAATGAAAGAGAAGCAATTAGCTGAATTCGTTGATATTTTCTGCGAAACAGGTGTGTTCTCTGTCGAAGAATCAAAAGAGTTTTTATTAAAAGCGAAAGAACTTGGCTTTGATGTGAAAATTCATGCAGATGAAATCGACCCACTTGGTGGTGCGGAAGCAGCAGCTGAAATTGGTGCAGCATCAGCCGACCATTTAGTTGGTGCTTCTGATAAAGGAATTGAAATGCTTGCAAACTCTAATACAGTAGCCACCTTATTACCAGGAACAACTTTCTATTTAAATAAAGAAAGCTTTGCGCGCGGTCGTAAAATGATTGATGAAGGTGTTGCAGTTGCGTTAGCAACAGACTTTAACCCAGGTAGCTGTCCAACTGAAAACATTCAGCTTATTATGAGCATTGCAATGCTGAAGTTGAAAATGACACCAGAAGAAGTTTGGAACGCGGTAACAGTTAACTCTTCTTATGCTATTAAACGAGGTGATGTAGCTGGGAAAATTAGAGTTGGTCGCAAGGCAGATGTAGTTTTATGGGATGCTTATAATTATGCTTACGTACCGTATCATTACGGCGTAAGTCATGTGAATACAGTATGGAAGAATGGTAATATTGCATATACAAGAGGTGAACAATCTTGGAGCACGGCCACTATTTAAAGAAGAATGCAAAATTTATTGATCGTGAAGTGACCAAATGGAGTGAAATGATTAAAGATTGGGAGGAAGGCGTAGAAATATTCGGCGCTGCCTTAATTGGAGCACCCCTTTCTAAACCATCTATTAGTCATTCAGGAGCAAGTTTTGCACCAAAAACAATTCGTGCGATGTTAGATGCATATAGCACGTACGCAATTACAGAAGAACATGATATGAAAGAAAGTGTCTTATATGATTGCGGCGATATTACGATGCATGTGACGGATATAAAAGAGAGTCATAACCGAATTGCGAAAACAGTTGGTCATGTAACGAAAGTAAATCCGAACATGATACCAATCGTTCTTGGCGGTGATCACTCCATTAGTTTTCCGAGTATAACAGGATTTGCAAACAGTAAAGGAAAGGTCGGGATTATTCAATTTGATGCCCATCATGATTTACGTAATTTAGATGATGGTGGCCCATCAAATGGTACACCGTTCCGTAGTTTACTAGAAAATGGTGTCATTACAGGGAAACAACTCGTTCAAATCGGAATTCGCAATTTTTCAAATGCGCGAGCGTACCATGAATATGCAAAAGAACATGGCGTGACAGTGTATACAATGAAAGATGTACGAGAGCGAGAAATCAAAGATATTATGACGGAAAGTATTGAAGTATTAAGAAAGCAAGGTGTGACTTCTATTTACATTTCTCTTGATATGGATGTATTAGATCAAGCATTTGCACCAGGTTGTCCAGCAATTGGTCCTGGAGGAATGGATAGTACGACTTTACTTGATGCGATTGAATTTCTTGGTAAAGAACCGCTCGTTCAAGGGATGGATATTGTAGAGATTGATCCAACGCTTGATTTTAGGGATATGACGAGTCGAGTAGCCGCGCAAGTGATTATGAGTTTTCTTTTAGCGAGAGAGACAGTCCAAAAGCAGGTTAGTATATAGGCGTGAAATTAATAGGGAATGTTTAACGATTCCGTATAAAAAACACATTACTACTTATATGTAGTAATGTGTTTTTATGTAAAAAGAGAAGGTAAAATTAGAATGTATATATGTGTGGAAAAGTTAATAAGATTGCGGGTTTTTAGTGATATTTTACGAATTTATTTTCTTAGTTCGAAAGGATTGACATGAAAAATAATTTTATGATAAAATAAAAATTTTGCTAAAAAATCAATTGTGTGTTAAGATTGAGAAGGTTACCATATATGGAGGTGGATTATTTGTTTCAAATTGGCGATAACATTGTTTATCCAATGCACGGAGCAGGTATAATTAAAGCCATAGAAGAGAAGGAAATCGCAGGAGAAAAACAACAGTATTATGTTATAAAAATGTCGGGTAGTAACATGGAAGTAATGATTCCGGCAGGGAGAATATTGAGCTCAAATATACGACCAGTCACGGATATAACGGCAATAGCACACATATTGGATATTTTTCAACATGGAGAATCTGATAGATTACTTACGTGGAAACAAAGGTATAAATTGAACACTGATAAAATAAAGACGGGTAAAATACAAGAAGGTGCTGAAGTTGTACGTGATTTATTACGTATGCAGAAAGAAAAAGCACTTAATGCAAGCGAAAAGAAAATGTTAGATAACGCACACGAATTTTTGATTAGTGAACTGGGATTAATTGAAGGTATCACAGAAAGTCAAATAAAAAGCTTTTGTTAAGATTCATTACTAATAATGTATTACATCCCAAAAAAGATTTTGAATTTTTTGGGAGCATAATTATAGAAAATTAATCCTTTCAAAGACATTCAACTCTTTCAAACCACTTTTAGAGCATTAACCTCTTTT
The DNA here is from genome assembly GCF_058792175.1 of Bacillus sp. EB106-02-03-XG38. Lineage (NCBI taxonomy): Bacteria > Bacillati > Bacillota > Bacilli > Caryophanales > Bacillaceae > Bacillus > Bacillus sp. EB106-02-03-XG38. The sequence goes on along the minus strand of NZ_JBYTED010000001.1, from coordinate 1,767,591 downwards.
GTTATTACTACAATCAAATCCATTTTTATTTTTTAATTCTTTACGAATGTTCGAAGTTTAATGAAATACTTCGATAGAATAGTTACTTGATTTTTGCAATCCTGATTCACACTGGCACGGACGAGGAGCCGTAAGGATGAAAGAGAGGTAGGGCTTTCATTGTTTTAGGTATATAAGTTATTATTTTTAGAAGAATACTGGACCATTTCCACTTCTATTGATAAGGGATTTTTTATATGTGAAGAGATAATAATTCTTTATATAAAAGAGATAAAGAAATTGATACCCATATATGGTCAACTAAAAAGGTTTCCTACTAAGGAAACCTTTTTTAGTTTATTTATAGGATTCTATTTGTTTGATATTCGAATGTTTTGTGTTTAAAGCGTATAAATTGACGTTACTATCTAAAAGTAAGTATGATGCGTTTATAGTAAGAATATTTTTAGGGGGAAGAAAAATGACGAGTTCAAATAAAAAAGCAGCAAGTATTTATGAAGGAACAAATATAAACGCTTGGGGATCTTTTGAAAATATTGAAGAAACGAAGTTGTTTCATCCGATTCAAATTGGATCTTGGTCTCTTCGTAATCGTATAGCAATGGCTCCGATGACGAGATGTTTCGCAAATCATGAAACAGGAGTCGTTGGTGCTGATGTAGTCGAGTATTATAGAAAACGTGCAGCTGATGGAGTTGGATTAATTATTACAGAGGGAATCATCATTAGCCCAAGGGCAAAAGGTAATCCGGGAGTACCAGGAATTTATACACAAGAACAAATCGATTCGTGGAAGCCTGTTACAGAGGCAGTACATAAAGAGGGCGGAACGATTATTGCTCAAATATGGCATGTTGGACGTATGAGTCATCACGAAATAATTGGTGGACAAATGCCGCAAGCGCCATCTGCAATTGCAGCAGAGGGAAATGTTCCGCGTTTTCGTAAACCGTTTGATACGCCAGAAGCAATGACGTTAGAAGAAATACAAGAAGTGATTGGTCAATACGCACAAGCTGCAAAAAACGCGATTGAAGCTGGGTTTGATGGAGTAGAAATACACGGTGCACACGGATATTTAATTGATCAATTTACGTATGAGCTTGCAAATAAGCGTACTGATAAATATGGTGGAGACTTAAAGGAAAGGTTAACGTTTATGAAAGAAGTAACGGCGGCTGTAATAGAAGCTGTTGGAGCTAATAAAACACTTCTTCGCTTTTCTGCTTTCAAAGGTGATAATCCTACGTATATGTGGGAAAATCCTGAGCTTGCAATTGAAACGTTTGTAAATATGTTCAAAGAAGTTGGATTAACGATGATTCATCCTTCAACGATGAATTATACGGCAGTTATTGCTGACGGAAAGAATTTTCATCAATTAGTTAGAAAATATTGGGATGGTACGATTGTAGGAGTAGGGAACTTAAATCCGAAAGAAGCTGAAGAAGCGTTGCAAGAAGGAACAATTGATGTGGTGGCATTCGGAAGACCATTAATTGCTAATTCAGACTTTGTTCATCGAATTAAAAATGCTGAAAGTTTAGTTGAATATGATGCGAAAGAGCATCTTGCTACATTAATTTGAATAAAGATAAAAGGAGAACAAATCAGGTGTTCTCCTTTTATTATGGATTTTCATAGGAGGAAGCGGGATGAGTGAAACGCTACTCGTTATTATTAGTATATTGCTCTTATTGATGCTACTATTAATCATTTTTTTTATTATTACATTTTTCATTAAAAAACGGACGCATCATTCTATATTAAAGCTGCATCCATACTTAGGGAGAATGCGTTATTTACTTGAAAAGATAGGACCTGAATTTAGGCAATATTGGTTTGATCATGATACGGATGGAAAGCCTTTTTCGCGTTATGATTTTCAAAGTGTAATGTTTCTAGCAAAGTACCGTTCTGAAATACTCGGTTTTGGATCGAAACGAGATTTTGATGCATCTGGCTATTATATTGCTAATACTTTGTTACCGGTATTAACAGATGAACTAAGTGTGAATCTAACGCAAGAACGTGAAGGGAAAAAGTATGTGATTCATAAAGAAGGGTTATTTTCACGAAGAGAAAAATTGACAGCGGATACAACGAATCTTTGGCTATATGAAGAAGACGATGCAATTATCGTTGGTGAAAATCGTAAATATCCATGGAAACTGTATGGTATGTTTGGAGCATCAGCAACTTCGTACGGTGCGATTGGAGAAAATTACATTTTAGCGAGTGGGTTTGGGGCGAAGATGGCTGGTGGCTCGTGGATTAATACGGGAGAAGGTGGTGTAATACCGGAACATTTACATACAGGTGCAAATATTGTTGCGCAAATTGGTCCAGGTTTATTTGGTTACCGTGATGAAGATGGTAATTTTTCAATGGAGCAATTCACGGAGAAAGCAAAGGAAAGCAATATTAAAGCATTCGAATTGAAATTTGGGCAAGGTGCGAAAATACGTGGTGGCCATCTAGAAGGGCAAAAAGTAAATGCAAAGATTGCGTCTGTTCGAAATGTACGAGAAGGCGAGACAATTAATTCACCGAATCGATTTTCATTTTTAAATAATGCAGTAGATACACTTTATTTTATTCAACGTTTGCAAGAAAATGGCGGTAAGCCTGTCGGTATGAAAATTGTAATTGGACAGCAGGAGCCGCTGGAAGATTTATTCAAAACGATGAAAGAGTTAAACATCTATCCAGATTTCATTACAATTGATGGTTCAGAAGGTGGATCAGGAGCAACGTATAAATCGATGGCAGATAGTATGGGAATGCCGCTTATTCCAGCGTTACTGACATGTATTGATACAGCGAATCATTATGGTGTTCGGGATAGATTCAAAGTGTTTGCTTCAGGGAAATTAATTACACCAGATAAAGTGGCAATTGCTTTAGCAATTGGAGCAGATGCTGTAAATTCAGCACGCGGATTTATGATGGCAAGTGGCTGTATTATGGCGCTTCAATGTAATTCGGGGCAATGTCCATCTGGAGTTGCGACAACAAATCTGCATTATCAAAAAGCGCTAGATCCGTATGAGAAGAAATGGCGCGTAATGAATTATGTTGTTAGTATGAGATACAGTTTATTTTCACTTGCAGCAGCAGCAGGAGTAAAGAGTCCGCGTCATTTAACGAGAGAGCATATTGTGTTTAAAGATGAGGTGGGACGGATTGTTCCTCTTTCACAATTGTTTCCTACTTGTAAATAGAAAATAAGCTATGTTAAATAAATTAAAAGTCATACATTTGTATGGCTTTTTTATTTGAAAAATAGGCGTCTTTTAATTTCTGAATATTTTTACTTTAATTTCTTTTGAAAGCCGGGTAATCCACTGGGATAAAGGCGTTTATAGAGGTTTTCACATGTAGTGAAAAGGGCTTGTTCACTTGAAAGAACAAAAAATGTTTGGTAAGGTAGGGAACCATAAGCGAAAACAAGAAAATAGAAAAAGTCATTTTTCGAAATTTTGAATGGCTTATGTAACTAAGGGAGAGATTTGGTGAAGATTGAGATTATGGTTTCGCTTGCTATTTATATGGCAGGTATGTTGTATATCGGTTATTGGTCTTATAAGAAGACATCCGATTTATCAGATTATATGTTAGGCGGAAGGGGACTCGGTCCAGCAGTTACAGCTTTATCAGCTGGTGCTTCTGACATGAGTGGTTGGATGCTAATGGGATTACCTGGTGCGATGTATGCAACAGGGTTATCAAGTGTATGGATTGCGATAGGTTTATTAATAGGTGCTTATACAAACTATTTAATTCTTGCCCCGCGTTTGCGAACGTATACAGAAGTGGCAAATGATTCAATTACGATTCCAGACTTTTTAGAGAATCGTTTTAAAGATCGTACAAAAATACTTCGTTTTGTCTCCGCTATCGTCATTTTAGTATTTTTCACATTTTATGCGTCGGCTGGTTTAGTATCAGGTGGACGTTTGTTTGAGAACTCTTTCAACCTAGATTATAAAGTTGGTTTATTTGTAACTGTCGGTGTCGTAGTTGCTTATACACTATTCGGTGGCTTTTTAGCAGTAAGTTGGACCGACTTTGTGCAAGGGTGTATTATGTTTATTGCTCTTGTATTAGTACCAATTGTTGCTTTTACAGATGTGGGCGGTGTAACAGAAACATTCAATACAATTAAGCAAGTTGATGCATCGCGTTTAGATATGTTTAAAGGGACTACAATTCTTGGTATTATTTCATTTTTAGCATGGGGTCTCGGGTATTTTGGTCAACCGCATATTATTGTCCGCTTTATGGCAATTACCTCTATCAAAGATTTAAAAACTTCTCGTAGAATCGGTATCGGTTGGATGACGATTTCAATTATAGGTGCAATGCTTACTGGACTAATTGGTATTGCTTATTACGCTAAAAATAATGCGACATTACAAGACCCAGAAATGGTCTTCGTAACATTCTCAAATATTTTATTCCATCCGTACATCACTGGGTTTTTACTATCAGCTATTTTGGCTTCGATTATGAGTAGTATTTCCTCGCAATTACTCGTTATTTCAAGTGCTGTAACGGAAGATTTCTATAAAACATTTTTCCGTCGTAACGCAAGTGATAAAGAACTTGTATTTATCGGTAGACTGTCAGTATTAGTAGTAGCTATGATCGCAGTTGTTTTAGCGTATCATCCAAGTGATACAATTTTAACACTTGTCGGTTATGCTTGGGCAGGATTTGGTTCAGCATTCGGACCCGCTATTTTATTAAGTTTATATTGGAAGAGAACGAACAAATGGGGCGTTCTTGCAGGGATGATTGTAGGTGCAGTAGTTGTAATTACTTGGGTACAAATTCCAAGTTTAAAAGCGACTATGTATGAAATGGTACCTGGATTCTTCTGTAGTTTATTAGCTGTTATTATTGTAAGTTTAGTAACGAAAGAACCAGTGAAAGCAATTCATCGTGAATTTAATGAGATGGAAGCAGTGCTGGAAGGGGAAACAAAATAATTAGCGAAGAGAGTAAACTGGCGTTTACTCTCTTTTTATCCCACTTTAATGGGCAGTAAGATCTCCACCTCAAAATTCAGCGAAAGTAAAGAATTTAGGTGGGGGATCCACTGCCCATTAAAGTCCGATTGGTCAGGGCTAATAATCAGTGGGGATGAAGAAAACCCCCACTGATTAAAGTTTCACTTTATTTAAAATGAAAATAAGGAACTTGTTGACAACTAAAAGTAAGTAACTATATAATAAATATAGGTTCAAGATAATTTGTGTTACGAATAAAGATTTCAGATGGAGTAAATATTTTTTTGGAGATTATCTCGAATTTGAGATAATTTCGATACACTCGATATTGATGTGTAATTTTATGGTCAATATCTCGAATTCGAGATAAAATTATAATAGCGGATTTTACTTTTCAGTATGGACAAAATGAATAATGAATTTTAATGTATAACAATTTTTATAAGGGACTTAAAAAGGAGTGAACGAAATGGAAAAGAAAACAATGGGGATCCATCACATTACAGCAATCGTAGGACATCCACAAGAAAATATAGACTTTTATGCTAGTATATTAGGCTTACGTTTAGTGAAACAAACAGTGAATTTTGATGATCCAGGTACGTACCATCTTTATTTTGGGAATGAAGGAGGAAAACCTGGAACAATTATTACGTTTTTCCCATGGGCAGGTGCTCGTCAAGGCGTTATTGGAGACGGTCAAGTAGGCATCACGTCTTATGTCGTACCAAAAGGTGCCATGGAGTTTTGGGAAAATAGATTAGAGAAATTCGATGTTGCATATACAAAAATGACTCGATTTGGAGAGGAGTATTTAGAATTTGATGATCCGCATGGTTTGCATATAGAATTAGTAGAAAGAGAAGAAGGTGAATTAAATAATTGGACTTTTGGAGAAGTTACGCCAGAAGTAGCAATTAAAGGATTTGGCGGTGCTGTTCTTTTATCGGCACAACCTCAAAAAACTGCTGAATTGTTAGAGCATGTTATGGGTCTTGAGAAAATTGGAGAAGAAGGTGAATTCGTTCGATTCCGTTCTCCTGCTGACATTGGAAATATTATCGACTTGAGATTATCAACAATCGGGCGTGGCCAAATGGGTGTTGGTACAGTTCATCATATTGCTTGGAGAGCGAGTGATGATGATGATCAACTAGACTGGAAAGAGCATGTGTCTCGCTTTGGATACGGTGTAACTCCTGTACAAGACCGAAACTATTTTAACGCGATTTATTTTAGAGAACACGGAGAAATTTTATTTGAAATTGCGACAGATCCTCCTGGTTTTGCTCATGATGAATCGTTAGAGACGATGGGTGAGGAATTAAAATTACCGGAGCAATATGAATCACATAGAAACCAAATTGAACAAACACTTCTACCATTTGAAGTGAGAAATTTAGATTAAAGTGATTGAAAGGGGAAAAGGATGATGATGAAACATGTTTTTCAAAAAGGAAAAGATACGTCAAAACCAGTGTTGTTATTACTTCATGGTACAGGAGGTAATGAATTAGATTTATTACCACTCGCAGAAATAATTGACCCCGAAGCATCTGTATTAAGTGTTAGAGGAAATGTATTAGAAAATGGCATGCCACGTTTCTTCCGTAGATTGGCAGAAGGCATTTTTGATGAAGAAGATTTGATTTTCCGTACGAAGGAATTAAATGAGTTTTTAGATGAAGCTGCAAAAACATATGAATTTGATAGAAATAACATTGTAGCTATCGGTTATTCAAATGGGGCAAACATTGCTGCAAGTTTATTATTCCATTACGAAAATGCGTTGAAAGGTGCTGTTCTCCATCACCCAATGGTACCGCGAAGAGGAACGCAATTGCCTAATTTAGCAGGAAAATCCGTGTTTATCGCTGCTGGGACAAATGATCCGATTTGTTCATCAGCAGAGTCAGAGGAATTGAAGGTGCTATTAGAAAGTGCAACTGTAAACGTAACAATGCACTGGGAAAATAGAGGGCATCAATTAACAATGGGTGAAGTAGAAAAAGCGAAAGAATGGTATGGCAAAGTATTTTAAAAAAGAAGCATCTGCTAATAATTAGCAGATGCTTCTTTTATTATTTATGACTGAATTGTAAGATGAGATGAAGAAAGTGGCAATTGAATATCAACGATCGTACCTTTATTTAATTCGCTTGAAATGTATAATTTACCATGATGTTCTTCAATTATTTTGTAACACATCATTAATCCTAGTCCAGTTCCTTTTTCTTTTAAACTATAGAACGGTTCGCCTAGACGAGAGATGCGGTCTTCTGGGATACCGCACCCTTCGTCAATAATCCGTATTAAAATGAAAGCATCATCAAATGGTTTTGTTTGGATGTAAATATTTCCGCCATTTGGCATCGCTTCTATTGCATTTTTTAATATGTTTATAAAAACTTGTTTTAATTGGTTACCATCACACTGAATATCATGTTTGTAAGCAAAATGATCCATAATAATATGAACACTATGCATAACAGCAGTTGGTAAAATAAATGTAACTACTTCTTCAATTAAAGTTTGTATGTTACAAGTTTGGATAGATAATACTTGTGGCTTAGACATCGCCATAAATTGACTTGTAATAGATTCCATCTGTGAAATTTCACTTAACATAACATCGATATACCATTTTTGCTCCTCATTGATTTCAGGGAGGAGCAATGTTAGAAAACCTTTTAGAGAAGTGAGTGGATTTCGAATTTCATGGGCGATTCCAGCTGTCAGTTGTCCGACTACTGCAAGCTTTTCTGATTTTCGTAATAACTTTTCTGTTTCTTTCAGTTCGGTAACGTCTCTACCCATTACGATAAGACCTTTTCGCGAGCCGTCAGGATGATAGAGAGGAACTTTCGATATACTTAAGATTAAGTCGAAATCATCTCTATGAATAATAAATTCCTCACCATGAAGAATTTGTCGTTGTTGCCACGCTAGTTCATCAACTTCTTCACAATGTAAAAAAGCTTCTCGGTACGCTTCATTATATTGAATGAGTTCACTATCTTTTTTTCCGTGATAAGGTACATGGTGGAAATTGAAGCAAGAAAGTGCATAGTCGTTTGCTTCAAGCCAGCGTCCTTCATGATCCTTAAATATAACAAACGCAGGCATGGAGTCCACTAATGTACGTAATCTCTTCTCACTTTCTTTTAGCATATTCTCAATTCTTTCTGATTTTTCAAGAGGTTTCATAATGGCATATACGCCAGTTAAACGATTTCGGACAAAAATAGGAACTAGTTTTGTTACGACATCTAATAAAAATCCATTTTTATGATAAATAGATAAAATATACTCTTGTTGATTATCCGCTTCCGTATTTTTTATATTTTGTAATACTTGCTCAGAAATATGGGCTTCTAAAATAGAGATAATATTTTTCTGTTCTAATTCTAAAGAAGTGTAGCCTAATATTTTTTCGGCAGAAGGATTTATATGTAGAATAACCCCCTCTAAATTTAATGAAATAATACTATCAGGGTTATGTTCGAACAGAGATACATACATTTCTGTTAAAGAACAATCTTGTTTATGTTTTTGCAAACGTCTAGAAATGTTCGGATGACGTTTTTTTTGAGTTGATGAATATTTTTTACGACTCATAATAGTTCCTCCGTACAAATAGCATCTAAAAAGATTTGTCTATTCATAACTATAATATAGATGTAATGTGTATTTCTATAAAAAATGGAAGTTATATAATAAATTTTGTTTTCTTTATTTTGGAAAAGTGAGTGTAAGGTGGTAATAAGGGGAGCTTATATTGTTTTATAAATCTTATGTAAGTTACAAAAGTATGGTTTCCTTATAACATTAGGATAGAAGAGGGGGAAGAAAATGAGACGTTATATTCAAGGGATTGATCATGTGCAAGTAGCTGCGCCTGTAGGGTGTGAAGAAGAAGCACGAGCGTTTTATGGTGAAAAAATTGGCATGGAGGAAATACCGAAACCAGAGGAATTAAAGAAGCGTGGTGGATGTTGGTTTAAGTGTGGAAATCAAGAAATTCATATCGGAGTTGAGCAAAACTTCAATCCAGCTAAAAAGGCGCATCCAGCTTTTTATGTTTTAAGAATAGATGAATTTAAACAAGAGTTAATAAAGCAAGGTATTGAAGTAATAGATGATCATGCACGTCCAGATGTAATTAGATTCTATGTATCAGATCCGTTCGGAAATCGAATTGAATTTATGGAAAATAAAAACTAGGTGGATTTCCACCTAGTTTTTATTTTCTAAACAATCCTAATACTTCAACCGTTTCAGTAATGTTAACGAATGCATGAGGGTCGATTTCAGAAATTGTTAATTTCATACTTGCTAATTCTTCACGAGAAACGACTGTCATAAGTACGCGTTTCTTTTCGCTGGAATAAGCACCTTCGCCATCGAGTAATGTAATTCCACGTACAACAGTTGAAAGAAGTTGTTTTTTCATTTTTTCTGCTTCATTTGTTACAATCATAAGTGTAACTTTTCGATGTTTCGTATGAATAGCATCGATCACTTTACCAGTTACATAAATGGAAAGTAAGCTTGTAAGAGCAACATCCCAAGTGAAGAAGAATCCTGCAATGATTACAACGACTGCATTTAAAATAATAAGGAATCCGCCAAGTTTAATGTCTCGTTTGCGAGATAACAACATACCGATAATATCAAATCCACCAGTTGAGCCATTGCAGTTAAAGACAAGACCGATACCAGCTCCGGCAATAACACCACCAAAGATAGATGATAAAAGTGGATCTGTTGCTACGACTTTCACTGGAACATAGTATAATGCAACAGATAATACAATAACAGAGATAATAGTGTTAAAAATTACTTTTTTTCCAAGCCCTATGTATCCTAAAATAAGGATAGGTAAGTTTAATACAAAGTTAATAATACCTGTGTTTACAGGAGTTACAATCCCTAAAATAATAGCAATTCCGCCAATTCCACTACTTAAAATTTTGTGGGGGATAAGGAAAAGATTAAAGGCAATCGCAATAATAATAGAACCAATAATAACACCAAGAAATCTGACCATCTCTTTCCCGTCCTTCAATAAAAAATTCATATTATTTCAAGATTATATATGATATTGAAAGTTTTAGGTAAAAACAGTTTATTTCGGGAAATTAGATTAATCAAAAGAATTTGAGTATTTTATTATTTGAAAGGGGATACAGTTGTGAAGATAAAAACATATCAACAGAAAAGCCCGTTGAAGCAAGAATGTGAGGATTCTTATTTTTGTAATGAAGAAAAAAAGATTTATGGTGTATGTGACGGTGCAACACCGCTCGTACCCTTTCGTGATGAAAAGGGACATAATGGAGCATACATCGCTTCACATTTATTTGCAAGTTATTTTGCTTCATTACGTGAAAATCATAGTTTACCAGTTGCAGTTGCAAAAGCAAATGAAGCATTGCAAAGCAAAATGTTAGAGTATGAAGTAGATACGAGAAAGAAAGAGCATTTGTGGTGCACATGTATTGCGGCCGTTCAAATAGTTGGTGAGAAAATTGAATATGCACAGTTAGGGGACTGTATGATTGTCGCAATATTTCAAAATGGAACGATGCAAGTATTAACGAAAGACACGGTTGAAGGAATTAGTCAACGAGCAAAAAAGAAAAGAGAAGAAAATCGTAAAAAGGGGTTATCTGTACCGGAAGAACATATTTTTCAAGATGTGAAAGAGCAGTTAAAATATAATCGTTATCTTGCAAATGTGCAGGGTGGGTATTCCGTTGCGAATGGAATGAAAGAAGCGATTCATTATTTGCAGCATGGGGAATTACATATAGATGAAGTGGGTGGGATTTTTATTTGTTCAGACGGATTATTCCACCCAGATTGGCCACTCGAACAAACTGTTGCATATATAAGAAAGAATAGTATAAATGAATATGTAGCAATTATTGAAGAGCTAGAAGGGAAAAAGAGAATACGACCAGATGATAAAACAATGATGATGATTAATTTTTAAGGGGGATATTCAAATGGAAATTAAATGTGTTAATTTAACATTTCAAGATGAATTAGTTCCTTTAGAAAAAGTAAACAAACTGATTATCCACCATACATCCGAAGATGGATGGGATGTGTATAAAACACATGAATTTCATCAAAAAGTAAGAGGATGGAGCGGGATCGGTTACAATTATTTTATTGAAGAAGATGGAACTGTAATCGAAGGACGAGGTTTACATATTGGAGCACATGCGAAAGATAATAATAGAGATACAATTGGAATATGTATGACGGGTAATTTTGATAAATATGATCCAACTACCGCACAAATGAATGCATTATATTCTTTATGTAAAATGTTTATGAAACAGTTTGCTATAAAGAAAGAAAATATACTCGGTCACAGGGAGCTAGAAGGCGTTACAAAAAGTTGTCCTGGAAAGCATTTTTCTATGGTAGAGTTAAGAAACGTACTATCTTACATATAGAGGAGTAATAAATGATGATGAATATAAAAATACCAAATGATAAAAAAGAAGAGCTAGTAGCACAAATTCAGCAATTTTTCGTTGAAGAAGATTTAGATGAAATTGGGCGCTTCCAAGCAGAGCGTTTAATAGAAGAAATGATTAAATTAGTAGGACCATTTGCATACAATCAAGCAATTGGAGATGCTAGAAAACTTGTAACAGAGAAACTATCTAATATTGAAGAAGATTTGTATGTGTTAGAGAAGAATGAAGGGAAGTAAACTTTCTCCAATTATAAAATAAGTATTTGCCACGGCTTCGTTCCGATGTTTTGGTTAGAAAGGGCCGTGAAATTGTTTTTGGATATGTAAAATAAAACCTCTTTTTGGTCAGGATCCTAGAATTAAATAACGTTATTCTTTCTTAACAAGCTAGATGAGAAAGAATAACGTTTTTTTAGATTGAGATTAAAAATATATTATCTTAATTTTATCTTTTTTTTATAATTTATTTATGGGCAATTTATAGTTGCTATTTATAATTTCTATATATAACAGCTATGGATATCACAAAAAAACCTTGGAGTTGTAAGCGATTAGCTGTAATTAAAATTTACAACATGAATTGCTCACATAGAATTTTATTTTGGAAGATAAGTGGTGTGATTTTTTGTTAAATAAAAGAAGGGATTGGGAAGCTATGAATAAAACAATTTTAAAAACATGTATCATATCAGCAGCTTTAGGTGGAAGTCTATTAAGTGAAACAAATGGAGAGGTGAAAGCAGAAGCGGCTACACCAAAAACGAATCATACTGGTGTATTCAAAGATGTTCCAAAGGGGCACTGGGCATATGAGGCGATTCAGCAATTAACAAGTGAGAAAATCCTTTTTGGCTATGATGATGGAAGATTTGGTTTTGGAGATAACGTAACACGCGAACAAGTTGCAGCTTTAATGTATCGTTATTTTAATATGGAAGAAAACAAAAATTATCAAAACCCATACAGTGACGTAAGTGAAGATTCAACAAGCTATATAAAGGAAATTTTATCCTTAACAGAAATGGGTGTTTTTACGGGTGATGATCATGGAAACTTTAGACCGAAGGCATCCTTAACACGCGCAGAAATGGCGCAGGTTCTTACAAATGCTTTTCATTTAAAGGCAAAGCGTGATCATACTTTTACTGACGTTTCAACGAACTCATGGGCAAGAAATGCAATTAGTGCTGTTCAAACAAATAACATTGCAAAAGGAGTAGGAGAAGGGAAATTTGCTCCAAGTATGGATGTGACGCGTGAACAGTACGCACAATTTTTATACAATGCAATACAAGAAACTGAGCAAACCCAACAAACGAAAGGGCAACTATTAGTTAGTATACTTGGTGAAACAAATTGGCAAGGGACAAAAGTCTATGACAAAGATCATAATGATGTAACGAAAGAAAATCAAAATTTCATTGGGCTTGCAAAATATGATGCTAAAACTGCAAGGTATGAATTTTTTTATGCAAATACAGGAGAGAGTCGTAATGATAGCGGTACCTTTTTTATAACGAATGATGGAAAGAAAAGAGTGTTAATTTCTGAAACGCAAAGTTATCAAGCAGTTGTTGAATTAACGCAATTAGATAAAGAGAAATTTACATATAAAAGAATGGGGAAAGATGCAAAAGGAAACGATGTAGAAGTGTTTGTTGAACATATTCCTTATCATGAAAAAGAGTTGTCTTTCACGCGACCTGATAAAAATTTAGAGAGCTCGACGGGTAAAATAGTTACAGATGTTGATGGAGACAAAATATTATCTAGTACACTATGGAACGGAACGGTGGTATTAGACGAACAAGGTAATAATGTAACAAAATACAACTCAAACTTAATCAGTCTAGCAAAATACGATAAAAATACAAATAAATACGAGTTTTTCAATGTGAACACAGGAGAAAGTCGTGGCGACTATGGTTTCTTTGATATTGTACATGGTAATAAAATAAGGGCTCACGTTTCGTTAGGAAATAATAAATACGGTGCTGTCCTTGAACTTACAGAGTTAAATAAAGAGAAATTTACGTATACAAGAATGGGGAAAGATGCGAATGGAAAAGATATAAAAATCTTTGTTGAGCACGAACCGTATACAGGTGACCTAAAACCAAATTTCACAAAGTAAGATGTAAAATAGTTGTTTATAGACAAATAGATGCCTTCAGGCATCTATTTGTCGTTTTAAAATGATTTTATGAGCAAATATAAACTTTAGTAACTTACTACTTGCCCAACCGTACATCTTGGTTCTTTTTTTATTTATTCTCTTTATGCTCTTTATAGTCATTAACTTTCTCTTTTACATTACCGACAGTATCTTTAGCGGTGCCTTTTACCTTATCCCATTTTCCTTCAGCTTGTAATTTCTTATTGTCAGTTACTTTCCCGACAACTTCTTTTACTTCGCCTTTTACCTTATCAATAGCACCTTCTACTTTTTCTTTTAAACCATGATCATGTTTAGTCATACATTTCTCCTCCTTGTAGTTTGATTAGAATGCTCTTTTCATATTGCAAGTTGAATGATGTATCTAGTAATAGCGTATCAAATCTAGTTTGAATATTCAAATGATTAATAGGATAGAAAAGGAATTGTCATGAAATGTATAAAATTGTAATGAGAAGAGAAAGAATGTTAATTATATTTCTTTTGCAGTCCATATAGATTTCGTATAAGCAATTTTCATATGGGCACGTTCCATATTATTTTGACTGCTGCTACCGAACCTTGCTTGTCCAACTATTAACTTACAATTGGCTTCAATAGCTATTTCAATTCGTTTTTGAATTAATGCGGTATGACAGCCTTTACGTTGAAATTCTGGCAAAGTAGCAGAAGCAGCTAATGAAGCAACACCGTTATTTATATAGAGAACTCCTATACTAGCAGGAGTGTTTTGAACTTCGGCTATGAAAAAATGCCAGCCAGGTTTATTGTAGAGAATTTCGTTATTTTGGCGGACTCCATCTTTTGTAAAGGATGGCATGTTAAATCCACGTACATATATGTCTGCAAAAATATGAAATTCACTTTCTTTCAGTTGGCGTACTGAAATGTTGGAAGGAAGCAGGGGTGGATCTTCTTTCGGTATACTATATAAAGCTGTATGGAAGCTGGATTGGTAAAATCCTTTTTCAGATAAGTATTGGAATAATTCAGCTGTACCTTGAGCGGGTGTAATTTCAAAACGACAAGGGATTTGTAATGATTGATAATAAGAGATGATTTCATCTATCTCATCTGTATTTGTAAAGGTGGCGCCTTTTACTGTGTTAAAAGCAGGACCAGCAATTATTTTTGATGAAAAGGCAGTTGCACTCCCAAACTTTTTCATTTGTACTTGCATTGGATTTCCGTTTATTGCTTGTAGTACCTTTAATCTAGAAGAAAGCATATGTATTTCTGAGCTTTCAATTTCTTGTGCTGTATTGAGTGTCATAATTGTACTCATATAATTCCTCCGTCAATAAATATATTTCAAAGTACATATACGATGTTTGTTCTGAGATTCCTGTTGAAATGTAAGAGAATAAGAGGTTTTTTGGAAGGGAAATGGAAGTGAACTGTCGAAGGGAGTGAAAACAGATTAAAGGTGGTGCTCTCATGAAACAGAAAGATGTGCAGACATGCTCTAATTGTGGTTCTCAAAACATAGGAGAAGGTGAGTTTGTCGGATATGCACAAGTACGGAAAAAGGAGACGATGTTTACATCTTCACCAGTAGATGCTTATATTTGTACAGATTGCGGGAATATCCTTTTATTAAAAGTACGACATTATGAAAAATTTAAGCAGAAGCCGTTATGATTATGGAGAAGTGCTTTTGTTAGGGAATTTAATAGGAGTAATATTTTACATATATATGAGTATGCCTTATATAAAGAGATGATAACATATACTGTGTGGGATGCTTATTAATCGTTGCACAATATACAAAAATGTATAGAAGAAATTGTGAATTAATATGAGAAAGAAAATTAGCTCTTCTTGGAATATTTCATATCGAAAACTCCTTTAAATGAATAAGGGAGTTTTTATTTTTTTATAACAAAAATTACCTTTAATTGTTATAATTGGTTATTGAGATAGAGTGTTTTTATTCACACGATAATCATAAAAGAAAACTAGCTAAATTGTATAGAAAACCGCTATATAACATAATCGCAACTGTACGTTGACAAAGTGCAACCGCAGGAAGATAGAGATGAGGGCAATGTTTACATACAATTTAGGTAAGAAAACAAAGGGGGACACACATATGGGATTTGGTGAAAAGCTTTTTAAATTAAGAAAGGAAAAGGGCCTTTCTCAAGAAGCATTAGCTGAAAAATTAAACACAACAAGGCAAGCCGTGAGTAAATGGGAAAACGGTCAAGGTTTTCCTGAAACTGAAAAGTTAATAATGATTGGAAATGTATTTGAAGTATCACTCGACTATTTATTAAAAGAAACTGCTGAGCAAAGTAATGAAAATGTGGATGGCTACTATGTAAGTCAGGAAATGGCAGAAGGGTATATAGTGTACGGGCAAAAGATTTCAAAATATATAGCGTTAGGGTTTAGTTTACTTATTTTGTCTACGATTCCGTATTTATTATTTAAAGAAAATGCAACAATGTCGACATTCCTTGTCATTATTATTGCTGTCCTTGGAATTGGAGCAATGATGGTACCTGTAACGATAGAAGAGAGTCGATACAATGTATTGAAAAAGGAAGAACTACTATTTGATCAAAACTTTCTAAAAGAATTGACAAACAGATATGCGATTATTAAGAAAAAGTATGCAGCAGTAATAATCATTGGATTTTGTTTTATAGCTGCAGGCGCAATCCCGTTTTTGTTTGAGAAAAAGCATATCACTTCAGGGGAATTAGTACAGTATTATCCGTACTGTGTTGTACTTATTGCAATTGGAGTCTATCTTTTTGTTCGTGTGTTAGGAGTATTAGAGGCCTATCGAATTTTAGTAGAAAATAAAGAATATAGTAATCGTCTTATTTTTAAACTGAAAAAGAAAGTGAGAGAAAAAGTGGATAATTTTTAATAGGAGAAAACATACATTTATGAAAAGTTAAGATAGGAGTGAAACGATGTCAAACATTCTAGAAATTAAAAATTTAAGTAAATCATTTGGAAACAAAATTGTTTTAAAAGATGTTACATTCGATGTGCCAGCAGGCTCAATAGTGGGATTCATTGGTGACAATGGGGCAGGCAAATCAACAACATTTAAAACAGTATTACAATTAATTTCTAAAGATAGCGGTACAGTAAAAATATTTGGTGAAGAAAATATAAATAAAGATGCCAAGAATAAGGGGAAGATTGGAGTCGTATTTGATGCTATGAATCTCCCGGCCCATCTTACAATAAAACAACTAAATAACGTTTTTGAAAAGATGTTTGAATCTTGGGATAGAGAAAATTTTTACCGATTAGTTCATTCTTTCTCTTTACCTACTAATGAAAAAGTAGGTAGGTTTTCACGTGGAATGTCGATGAAACTATCTATAGCTGTTGCATTGTCACATAATGCAAAATTATTAATCCTAGATGAAGCGACGGGAGGTCTCGATCCTTCATCTAGGGAGGAGGTGTTAGAGGAATTAAAAAGTTTTGTGAGTAACAGTAATGGTGGTATACTACTTTCTTCTCATATTATGAGTGATGTAGAAAAAATAGCTAGCCATCTTATCATTATAAAAGATGGAGAAATTTTATTGAATGAAGAAAAGGATAAGGTTTTGGACAATTATGCCATTGTAGATGTTGATGAGGAACAACTAACTTTAATCAACAAAGATATAGTTGTGATGAAAAGGAATAATGGTTCTTATTTCAATGTACTTGTATCAGATGTGCATAAACTACCAAATGGGATTGCTCATAGAACCATTTCGATAGAAGAAATAAGTGTTTTATTAACGAGGAGTGAGAAATAAATGAAAGGTTTATTATTGACAAACTATTATCTAGTGTATCGAACTTTCTTTATGTTTATGGGAATAGCGATATTAGGATCGGGATTTGTTTTTTATTTTGGTAATGCTTCAATGTACCGTTTAATCGCTACATTCATTATCTTATTTGCTGCGATTCCTGCACTTGAAGTTATTAAATATGAGAGTAAGTCGGGGTATGAAAAATATGTACTTACTTTACCAGTTACTAGAACTAACATTGTACAAAGTCACTATCTTTTCTATTTTTTAGTTGTAATTATTGGTACTGTATTATCGTACGGCATATTTTATGTACATGGTTTCGTTTCAGATACATCAATTGATGATGGTATATTTAAGAGTGTTTCTTTAGGGACGTTCATCATTCTTAATGCCGGAGCAATAGCTTATCCGCTTCTCTATGTTTTTGGAGCAGAAAAATCTGATGCTATTACAATTGGAGGCGCATGCGGGGGACTTGTTACTTATTTTGGATTACAAAGTGTAATTAGCTTTCTAATAGAACAATTTCCAATATCAAATTTAAATTTATCTGTATACATTTCAATTCTATATACAATATTTGGCGTTATCATATACATCTTTTCTTTTGTTATTTCGGTATTTATATATCGTAAGAAGGAGTTTTAGTATGTTTTCTCTTGGTATTTTCTGAATTATTTCCAAAGAAATGATTCAGAAAATACAGAAAAATGTCGTAATTTTTTGTGGAAGTCTGTTATAATAAACGAAAAATGAAAACGTTTTAAAGGGGGATGTAACCATATGATGATGAATGTACCGCTAACAATTAGTTCTATGATGGAAAGAGCAGAAAAACTGTTTTCAAAGAAAGAAATTGTTTCACGGACACATGATACAATTACGACGTTAACGTATAAGCAGTTAGGTGAAAGGACGAGAAGGCTTTCCAGTTCGTTAAAAAAATTAGGAATTAAAGAAGGCGAGCGTATAGGAACGTTAGCGTGGAATCATCATCGACATGTGGAAGCGTATTTTGCTATTCCTGGTATTGCTTCCGTTTTACACACAATTAATATTCGTTTATCTCCTCAACATATTTCATACATTATTCAGCACGCAGAAGATCGAATTCTACTTATTGATGAAGATCTCGTACCGCTCGTTGAAAAAATTCAATCACAATTATCAACTGTACAAGCCTACATTATTATGACTGATAAAGATGAACTTCCAAATACTACGCTAGAACCTGTATATCATTATGAAAAGCTATTAGAAGAAGGCGATCCAACTTTCCAATTTGTAAAAGATATTGATGAAAATACACCTGCTGGTATGTGTTATACGTCAGCAACTACAGGAAATCCAAAAGGTGTTGTATATACGCATCGTAGTACTGTATTGCATTGTATGGCGCTCGGCTTAGCGGATACAGCTGCTTTATCGGAAAGTGATGCAGCAATGGCAATTGTACCGATGTTCCATGTGAACGCTTGGGGGCTTCCTTTTGCAGCTACTTGGTTTGGAACAAAACAAGTTCTGCCAGGACCAATGTTTACTCCAAAAATTTTATTAGAGATGATTCAAGCTGAAAAAGTAACGATAGCAGCCGGTGTGCCGACAATTTGGCTCGGTGTATTACAAGAATTAGAAAATAATAGTTACGATTTATCTAGTATAACGAGAATATTATGCGGTGGTGCTGCTGCACCGAAAAGCGTTATTAAAGCATTTGAACAAAAATATAATGTTCCTTTCGTACATGCATATGGTATGACTGAAACAAGCCCACTCGTAACACTTGCACGTTTAAAAAGTTATGAAACAGAATTATCATATGAAGAGCAATTAGAAATCCGCTCAAAACAAGGATATCTTGTCCCTGGTGTAGAGATGAAAGTAGTCGGTACAAACGGTGAAGTGAAGTGGGATGGTACTGAGATGGGAGAGTTATGTTTACGAGCACCTTGGATCGCTGAAAGCTATTATAACGATGATCGTACTGTCGAAGGATTCCGAGACGGTTGGTTATATACTGGTGATGTTGTTACAGTTGATGAGGAAGGCTGTGTGAAAATTGTTGACCGTACGAAAGATGTTATTAAAAGCGGAGGTGAGTGGATTTCTTCAGTTGACCTTGAAAATGCATTAATGGCACATGATGCTATATTTGAAGCAGCTGTCGTTGCCGTTCCTCATCCGCAGTGGCAAGAGCGACCAATTGCCTGCGTCGTTCAAAAGAAAAATAGTAAGGTTACGAAAGAGGAAATATATGAGTTTTTAAAACCACAGTTTGCGAAGTGGTGGTTACCAGACGATATTGTATTTATGGAAGAAATACCGAAAACATCTGTTGGGAAGTTTTTAAAGCAGGCGCTTCGGAAAGAACTTGAGCATTTGCATAAAGAGAAATAATTGAAAAAATATTTGTAAACCTATATTCAAAGTAAGTTGACAAATACTAAATGGAAAGATAATATAACTCCTATAATATGTTATCTAAAAAACATTTTAAGTTTACAAATAGGAGAAGCAAATATGAATACAAAAAACTTAGTTTTCGTCGCTTTATTTAGTTCTATTATGGGAGTGTTAGGGTTAATACCTCCAATTGCTCTTGCTATTACACCAGTTCCGATTACATTACAATCACTCGGTGTTATGCTTGCTGGTGGATTGTTAGGATCACGTCTTGGTGCGTTAAGTCAGCTTATTTTCTTACTTATAGTTGGAGTTGGAGCACCATTACTTGCTGGTGGACGCGGTGGTCCAGGCGTATTTGTTGGGCCAAGCGCAGGATATTTACTTGGTTATATTGTAGGAGCATTTGTCATTGGTTATTTAATTGAGCGTTTACGTGAAGTTTCTATAATAAAGGTATTATGTATTAATATAATTGGTGGTATTTTCGTAGTTTATGTATTTGGTATTATTATACAAGCTTTCGTAATGGATATTTCTATATGGCAGACGATGAAAGTGAGCGTCGTATTTTTACCAGGCGATTGCATAAAAGCGATTATAGCAGCAATTCTTGTAACGAAATTACATCGTTCATTGAAACATATTATTACGCCTGCACTAAAGGGCGGGAAATATACAAATGCGGGATAAGAAGGAGAAGAAACACGTTCATTGCGTGTTTCTTTTTATTATTTTGTAAGGGAAGGACGTCTCAAATGGGGATTACAAAAGAATATAAAGAGCATGCCTTTTTACAACCAAATAAAATAGCAATAAGGGAAAATAATCGAGTTTTAACATATAAAGATTGGTTTGAGTCAGTGTGTAAAGTTGCAAACTGGTTGAATGAAAAAGAATCGAAGAATAAAACGATAGCAATTGTATTAGAAAATAGTATAGAGTTTTTACAACTATTTGCTGGTGCTGCTATGGCCGGATGGGTTTGTGTGCCATTAGATATAAAGTGGAAACAGTATGAGCTCAAAGAAAGAATTACAATTAGTAATCCGGATATGATTGTGACAGAGCGATATAAGGTAAATGAACTACCGGATGAAGAAGGAAGAGTAATCGAAATTGATGAGTGGAAAAGTATGATAGAGAACTACCTGCCTACATATTATCCTGTAGAAAATTTACAAAATGCTCCGTTCTATATGGGATTTACATCAGGATCGACTGGGAAGGCGAAAGCATTTTTACGTGCACAACAATCGTGGGTTCATAGCTTTGATTGCAATATATATGATTTTCATATGAAAAAAGAAGATTCTATTTTAATAACTGGGACGCTCGTTCATTCTCTTTTCTTATATGGCGCAATAAGTGCATTATATGTAGGACAAACGGTGCATGTTATGAGAAAGTTTATTGCAGATCAAGTGTTGGATAGGTTAGAAACGGAACATATCTCGGTCATGTATTCAGTTCCGACAATGCTAGAGTCTTTATATAAAGAAAACAGAGTAATAGAAAATGAAATGAAAATTATTTCGTCAGGAGCGAAATGGGAAGCTGAAGCGAAAGAAAAAATAAAGAGTATATTTCCTTATGCACGAAAATATGAATTTTACGGTGCATCGGAACTAAGTTTTGTAACAGCACTAGTTGATGAAGAGAGCGATAGAAGGCCAAATTCAGTAGGAAAACCTTGTCACAATGTGCAAGTTCGAATATGTAATGAAGCAGGAGAAGAAGTACAAAAAGGCGAGATTGGAACTGTTTATGTGAATAGTGATCAGTTTTTTATGGGATACATATTGGATAAGGTTTTATTTCCAGAGTTGACTGAAGATGGCTGGATGACAGTACGAGATGTAGGTTATGAAGATGAAGAAGGCTTTATTTATATTGTCGGTAGAGAGAAGAATATGATTTTATTTGGAGGAATTAATATTTTTCCAGAAGAAATAGAAAGTGTATTACATGAGCATCCAGCCGTTGATGAAACAGTTGTAGTTGGTGTGAAAGATAGTTATTGGGGTGAAAAACCTGTCGCCATTGTAAAAGGAAGTGCTACGAAGCAACAATTAAAAAGTTTTTGCTTACAACGATTATCCTCGTTTAAAATACCGAAAGAATGGCATTTTGTAGATGAATTACCGTATACAAATAGCGGGAAAATCGCTCGTAGTGTAGCAAAAAATATGATTGAAAACCAGGAGAAGATATATGAATAGAGCGGTTATTGTAGAAGCGAAAAGGACACCTATTGGTAAGAAGAATGGGATGTTAAAAGATTATGAAGTTCAGCAATTAGTAGCGCCGCTTCTTACGTTTTTAAGTAAAGGAATTGAGAGAGAGATAGACGATGTTATATTAGGGAATGTTGTTGGACCAGGAGGGAATGTTGCGAGATTATCTGCTTTAGAGGCAGGACTTGGCTATCATATTCCTGGTGTAACGATTGATCGGCAATGTGGTGCTGGATTGGAAGCGATTCGCACCGCATGTCATTTCATTCAAGGCGGTGCAGGTAATTGTTATATTGCAGGAGGAGTAGAGAGTACAAGTACATCACCTTTTCAAAATAGAGCGCGATTTTCACCAGAAACAATTGGTGATCCTAATATGGGAGTGGCGGCTGAATATGTTGCAGAGCGTTATAATATAACGCGAGAAGTGCAAGACGAGTATGCTTGTCTTAGTTATAAACGGACACTGCAAGCATTAGAAAATGGATATTTACAAGATGAAATACTTCCGTTTAATGGCTCTTTTGACGAAGCTATAAAACGAGAAATGAAGTATGAAAGAATGATTAAAAGAACAAAGCCCGCATTTTTACAAAATGGTACAGTAACGGCAGGTAATTCGTGCGGTGTAAACGACGGGGCGTGTGCCGTTCTTGTAATGGAAGAGGGGCAAGCCAGAAAATTAGGATACAAGCCTGTCCTTCGTTTCGTTCGTAGTGCTGTAGTTGGAGTAGATCCAAATCTTCCGGGGACTGGTCCGATATTTGCGGTGAACAAATTATTAAACGAAATGAATATGAAAGTAGAGGACATCGATTATTTTGAAATGAATGAAGCATTTGCTTCAAAGGTCGTTGCTTGTGCAAAGGAGTTACAAATTCCATATGAAAAATTAAATGTAAATGGTGGGGCAATTGCGCTCGGTCACCCGTACGGTGCATCTGGTGCTATGCTTGTAACACGCTTGTTTTATCAGGCGAAACGAGAATATATGAAAAATGGGATTGCGACGTTAGGAATAGGGGGCGGGATAGGGCTGGCGCTATTATTTGAGAAAGTAGAAAATTAGAAAGGGACTAGTTTTCTACTTTTTGAGGAACATAGGCGTTGCTACCAGGTTTTGCTTTTATTTCGTTCCAAGCAGCGATAGCATCAGCTTTTGATTTTCCTTTGTTATTTGGATCTTCGAAAAAGTCGCGAGTGAAACGATTGTATTCAAACTGCGCACTAATAGTTGTTTTATAAGTAGGATCTTTTTTTCGTTCGTTTTCTTCATACCAAAACGTTAGCGCATCTTCATATGTTTTTCCAACATTCTCTTTAAAAAAATTTTGAAGAGCTACTGTAAAGCGGAAGTTTGCTCCGATTTTTTCTTTGAAAAAAGCACGAACATCTTCGCTACAGCGGTGATTGTTAGTAATAATCGTTTGAAGAGAAAGTTCTTTATAAGAGAGAGAGGCTTTACTCACCTTTTGACTAGAGCAGTTTTTTAATATTTTACCAGTATGTAAATAATGTGAGATACGCTCGGTTATTTCAATCTTAGAGCCACTAGCTGGCAACCCATGCTCACGACAAAATGTTTGGAGTTCTGCTTTTAACTAATAAAAGTTTTGGAAATCTTCAAGTGATATAGACTTTGTTAAAGGTGGACGCATGAATGTAATAACTACTTTCTACCATAATTTTCTTTAATTGTAAAACATACGTTCTTTTTATGGAAGGATTAATTTGTAAATATAATGGGAAGAGGAGATTACATATGGAAAATGTAATGCAAGTTCGTGTTACGGGAATTTTAATTGAAGATGAAAAAGTATTGCTAGTAAAGCAAAAAGTGGTTAATCGCGATTGGTCTTTACCTGGAGGAAGGGTAGAGAGTGGTGAAACGTTAGAAGAAGCGATGATTCGAGAAATGAGAGAAGAAACAGGATTAGAAGTTAAAATTAAGAAGCTACTATATGTTTGTGATAAACCAGATGCTAGTCCATCTTTATTACATATTACGTTTCTGCTTGAAAGGATTGAAGGTGAAATTACGCTACCTTCTAATGAGTTTGATCATAATCCAATTCATGATGTGCAAATGGTACCGATTAACGAATTAAGTTATTATGGTTTTTCGGAAACTTTTATCAATCTTATAAGTGGCGGTTTTGCAAATGCAGGGAGTTATCAAGGGTTGAAACAACATATAGGCCTGTAAATATAGTTGAAGGATAGCCGTTAGCTATCCTTCATAAACATGTTTTACACTGCTGACTGTAAAGAAGAAACAAGTTGATTTAAAAACTCTTCTCCGGTCATAACCGCTTTTCCGCCGCCGCGAGCACTCTTTTTATTTCCGCCACCTTTTCCTTCAATTGTAGGAAGTGCCACTTTTAAAAGAGCATTCATATCGAGCGTGACTGTTTTTCCACAAGTGAGGATGCATTGTAGTTTGTCCTCATTTTCAATAACGAAATATGTAAGGGCATGCTCTTGTTGTTCTGTAATAATAGCAGAAAGCTTTGCGATTTCTTGCATAGAACGATTTGTAAATACTTTAGAAATAAGTATGCCAGCATGTATTTCTAAAGGCTGTTGCAGTAGTTTGTTTGCTTCTGCATATAATAATTTTTCATTCATTGTTTGTATTGTTTTTTCGTTTTCTTTTTGAGAAATAAGCAGTTGTGCTACTTTTGCTGGAATATCATTCTCGCTACTGTTTAATTGTTTAGAAACATCCTTCATAATTTGTTGCTGTTGTCCCATTAATTTAAGTGTGCGCCAGCCAGCGATAAACGTTAATCGTATGCCACCTTTATTACGCTCCCATCCTAATACTTGAATAGGACCTACTTCACCTGTATGTTTCGGATGTGTTCCGCCACAGCCGTTGTAGTCGAGGTTTTCAATTATAACAACACGTATATTTTCTGTTAAAGTCGGTTCTTTACGAAGGGGCAATGTTTTCGCTTCTTCTAAGTTCATCCACTGGATGCGGATTGGATGGTTTTCAAAAACAATTTTGTTTGCAATTTGTACTGATTTTTCAACTGTTTCTGCATGCAGATTTTCTGTTTCTAAATCAATTGTTAACGTCTCTTTACCAAGATGGAATCCAATTGTAGGTATGTTAAAATGGTCCCAAAAAGCAGCAGATAAAATGTGCTGAGCCGCATGTTGCTGCATATGATCAAAACGGCGCTCCCAATTGATTTTCCCTTCAACTTCTTCTGTATGTAATTGTTCTACAATGAAGTGACGAATTTCTCCATTTATCTCTTCTACATTGATTACATCGATTTTATTTAGTGTGCCGGTATCAAATGGTTGTCCTCCACCTGTCGGATAAAATGCCGTTTCGTTTAAAACAACGTATAAGTTACCGTCTTTATCATAATCTTGCTTTATAATTTTAGTAGTAAATTCTTTCTTATAAGCATCAGTGTAATATAATTTTTGCTTCAATTTTCTTTCCCCTTTCGTGTTCACTAGTTTCATTGTAAAGCAATTGAAATTAGTTTCCTAATATTTCAGAAGAAAGAAACTATTTTTAGAATTTTCTTGCTATAATAAGAAAAAGAAAATGCGGGGGTGGAATGAATATGTTATATGAAAACGGAGTAGATAAACTACTTAGTTTAAGCAAAAATATTTCTGAATTGTATCGAGAATTAAATGAAATGACCCGGATTTTAACGGACTGTAATCGAGAAAGTGTGAAGTTTGATCGGTTATATGTAAAAGAGGTACTGTGGAAGAAAGAAGATGTAATAGAGAAATATGACGAGCTGCTTGTACAACTTTGTATAAATGAATGTTTTGATCTGAAAAGTGTCATTACAGGGGAATATAAGTATACATATGAAGAAGTAGAAAACATCGTTTTACAATTTAATGAGAAATATAATGTCGCAATTTTAATTAAAGATGTTTGTAAAGAACTACAGTTTACATATGGCATAGATATGGATATAACAAGAACAACGAGAGTATCAACAGCTCAAGTATAAAAAGGGAAAAGAAAGCAGATCCTTTGCTTTCTTTTTTTATGTAAGAACAGGGAGAGTAGGTTTTTAAGATGAAGGGGAAGTTGCAAAATATTCATCCGTTAGGAATGACAATTATAATAGGGACTTTATTTGCGAGGTTTGCCACGTCAATGAGTATTCCTTTTTTAGCAATTTATTTAACGACTGTGAAAGGCGTTTCAGCTGGAATGACGGGTGCTATTATCGGAACGAGTGCACTTGTTGGAGTGTTTGCTAGTTTTATCGGAGGAAATTTATCGGATCGGTTCGGCCGAAATATGATTATAATATGGTCCATGATCGTTTGGGTGTTTGTATTCATAGGTTTTTCACTTGCAGATCATGTTTTAAGTTTCTTTTTATTAAATGCTTTGAATGGATTATGCAGGTCCTTTTTTGAACCGACGTCAAGAGCGTTATTATCAGATTTAACGAAACCTGAGTATCGTTTACTCGTATATAATTTGCGTTACGGTGCAATCAATGTTGGTGTAGCAATTGGCCCACTTGTTGGGTTACAGATTGGAAGCGCAAAATCAACAATTCCGTTTTTAGTAGCAGCTGGAGTATATATTCTATATACAGCTATATTAGCGTTCCAATTTAAGAAGTGTCCGATTGAAAAAAAGAAAGTAAATACAGAAAAGCCTGTCACAATGTTAAATGCAATTCGTATTTTGCGAAAGGATGTCGTATTTTTAGTTGCACTAGTTGGTATTATTTTGAGTAATTGTGGTTTTTCTCATTTAACGACAACAGTATCTCAATATTTTGCAAATGCACATATATTTCAGGATGGAGTGAAATTATTTTCATATATGTTAGCTTTAAATGCGATTGTTGTAGTCGTAATTCAATACCCTGTTATTCAAATGTGTAAAAAGTATACACCGCTAGTATCCATTATGGTCGGAACTTTATTTGTGAGCGGAGGATTGTTTGGATTTGGAATAGTAGAATCTACGCTAGGTGCTGCCATTTGCACAATTATTTTTACAATTGGAGAAGTTCTCATGTTTTCAATGACGGATGTGTTTATAGATGATATAGCTGTTTCACATTTAAAAGGAACCTATTTTGGAGCAATGGGCTTTTCAGGAATTGGAGCAGTAATTGGTCCATGGATTGGGGGCGTACTTCTCGATTACTACGGGTACCAAAATGGATTTATTGTGTTTTCAGCGCTAGCTATATGTGCAACTGTAGCATTTCCTGTACTTTTAATTACAAAAAGTTTATTGAAAAAAAGAGATGATAGAAATTGTAATTTAGAATTACATGCGAAATAAAGTGAAACTTTAATCAGTGGGGGGTTCAACCCCACTGATTGTTAGTTGAACCAATCGGACGTTTACGGACAGTTGATCTCCCACCTAACTTCTTTGCTCCAACTGCATTTTGAGGTGGGAGTTTTACTGTCCGTTAACGCGGGATAAAATAAGCCCCAGCAGACGACTGGGGCTTATTTTTGTATTTCCCCCGCTATTTGCGGGCAGTAAAACTCTCATTGGTTAAAGTTTTACTTTATATTACTTTTCAATTTGAAAAAGAACTTTTTCTTCATGTTTATTAGCAACTTCATTTTTGGAGATATGAATGGCTAAATATCCATTCTCTAAGCAGGCTAGCATCTTCTTATAAATAATAGTAGCGGGTAAAGGAATGATTCGCTGCAAAGAAATATTTTTATGAAGTATGCAAATGTTTAGGCCTGTCTCCATCTTTTTAATGACTACATTTTGTTCGGATATATTTGGTACATCTGTTTCCAAAATGTACTCTTGTTCAGTTTCGCAAAGGTCAATATGAATTTGATTTGGGAAACTAAAGTTACTACAAGAGTCAGAACAAAACTGGTCCATCCATTCTTCGAAACCATCAACATGAAAAAGACAATCCTTCTTTTTCTTGCCCATGTAAGACACCCTCCGTAAAATCTCAATTCATACTATGTTATGCATGAATGAAGTAGGGGTGAAGAATAAATGTAAAAATATAAACATTGTATGTGATAAAGGTAGTTAGTGTGAGCCTTTTGTTTTACATATCATGATGTGCATGATTTTTTTGGCGTGAATGGTTACGGTTTTTTACTTTATGAGATCCGCTTAATGGTTCAGGTTGTCCCTTTTTTTCTTTTGCTTCACGATTGTTTTTTCCCATTGTATGTGACACCTCCTCTTTCTCTTTAGAATGAGAGAAGTTTGCGAATTTATACGAGAATGTTTTTAGAAAAAAAGGTAAAGATAAATGGGACTAACTATTATGGAAAGGGGATTGTATAATGCCATATCATAAAGATAAACAACAAGCTTTTCAAGCGGCGCAGCAAGGAGTTACACAAGCAGAACATGCATATAACAACATTGTGAAGAATGATCCAAACTACGGTCATGATTTAAAAGAGTTACGCCAAGAGGTTCAGGAAGCGTATGAACAGATTCAAAATGCGTTAGAAGTAGCTTCGGAAACACAGCGCCCACAACTTGAGCAATACGAAAATAATCTCCAAAACATTATGCGAAATGTAGATCAATTGGAAGAGTAAATAAGGTTGTTGTGTATTCGACAACCTTTTACTTTCATGAACGTTATGCGAAAACAGAAAATTTTTCTATTCGTTTTTTCTTTACTATGCGCAGTACATATATTTCAAGTTGAAAAAGTGGAAGCGAAAATGTTGCTCAGAAAAGAGCTAGAACCAACTGGCTATGTAACGTGGGAAGTACCTAATAATGAAAAGATTATTGCCATTACATTTGATGATGGACCAGATCCAACGTATACTCCACAAATTTTAAATTTATTACGTCAATATAAAGCAGAAGCGACATTTTTTATGATTGGATTTCGAGTGCAGCGTAATCCATATTTAGTGAAAGAAGTGTTAAAAGAGGGGCATGAAATTGGAAATCATACGATGAATCATTTGTATGCAAGTAATTCATCAGATGAAAAATTAGAAAATGATATTTTAGATGGTAAGAAATATTTTAAAAAATGGGTGAAAGAACCTTTGCTATTCCGTCCTCCTGGTGGATATATTAACGATGCTGTATTTAAAACCGCGAAAGAAGCGGGTTATCAAACTGTACTATGGTCGTGGCATCAAGACCCGCGTGATTGGGCGAATCCAGGGGTGGAATCCATTGTAAATCATGTAGTGAAAAATGCTAAAAGTGGAGATATCGTATTGTTACATGATGGCGGAAATGATCGTAGTCAAACAGTAGCAGCATTAGCAAAAATTTTACCTGAGCTGAACAAGCAAGGTTATCGATTTGTGACGGTTTCGGAATTACTACGTTATAAACATTAAAAAAAATCCCAAAAGGAAATATACCTTTTGGGATTTTTCGTTACTGGTTCTTTTTACGTTTCTTATTATTTTGTCGCTCTGCAGGAGTTAAAGGCTCGTTTGCAAATTCTTCGTTATAACCAGCACCTTGTCCTTGTGCAGATGCCGCATTCATTCCTGAAATAGTATGATTCGCTTTTCTTTTACCCATTTTGTTTCACCTCTATAACTTTTTTGTAAGTTGAATGATGAGCAGTTCATGGTGTGTATGAACTGTAAGTAAAGCGTTAATAGAGCACTTTACTTTACGGTAATAGTATTCATAAGGAGCGTGAACATTATTCAAATTTAGAAACATAAAGAAAACTTATGATAATCTATAAGTTTCTTATTATTTACTTATTTAGAAAGTTGTAATAAGATATTATCGTAAGGTATTGAAAAGTTTGTCTACATTTTATATTCAGACAACTTAGTCACGTTTAACAGGGGGGAAACATAATGGTCAAACATAATCCATTTCAATCACGTGCAACTTTTGAAGTAGATGAAAAAACGTATCATTATTATGATTTGAAAGCGCTTGAAAACGCAGGGGTTGGCAACGTATCTCAATTACCATATTCCGTGAAAGTTTTACTTGAATCAGTACTTCGTCAAGTAGACGGACGTGTAATTACAGAAGAGCATGTTACAAATTTAGCGAAATGGGGAACGAAAGATGTGCAAGATATCGATGTTCCATTTAAACCATCTCGTGTAATTTTACAAGATTTCACTGGTGTACCAGCTGTTGTAGATTTGGCTTCGCTTCGTAAAGCAATGGCAGACATGGGTGGGGATCCTGATAAAATCAATCCAGAAATTACTGTAGACCTTGTAATTGACCACTCTGTACAGGTTGATAGAGCGGGTACGGCAGACGCGCTTGCATTCAACATGGACTTAGAGTTTAAACGTAATGAAGAACGTTATAAATTTTTAAGCTGGGCACAAAAATCATTTGATAACTACCGAGCAGTTCCACCAGCTACAGGTATTGTACACCAAGTAAACCTTGAATATTTAGCACCAGTCGTTCACGCTGTGAAAAATGCTGAAGGTGACTTAGTTGCATACCCAGATTCATTAGTTGGAACAGACTCACATACAACAATGATCAACGGTATCGGCGTTCTTGGATGGGGCGTTGGTGGTATTGAAGCAGAAGCAGGAATGCTTGGACAGCCTTCATACTTCCCAGTACCTGAAGTAATCGGTGTGAAATTAACTGGTACACTTCCAAGTGGAACTACAGCAACAGACGTTGCATTAAAAGTAACACAAGTATTACGTCAAAAAGGTGTAGTTGGTAAATTTGTTGAGTTCTTCGGTAATGGACTAAAGAGCATGCCTTTAGCTGACCGTGCAACAATTTCAAATATGGCACCAGAATATGGCGCAACTTGTGGATTCTTCCCAATTGACGAAATTTCATTAGAATACTTACGTTTAACAGGTAGAGATGAAGAGCAAATCCGCGTTGTTGAAGAATACTGTAAAGCAAACGGCTTATTCTATACAGCAGACAGCAAAGATCCGATTTACACTGATCTTGTTGAAATTGATTTAAATACAATTGAATCTAACCTTTCTGGACCGAAACGCCCACAAGATTTAATTCCACTTTCAGATATGAAAGATGCGTTCCACAAAGCTGTTTTAGCGCCAGTTGGAACACAAGGACTTGGATTTAATGAGCAAGAGTTCGATAAAGAAGTGAAGGTTACATTAGAAGATAAAGAAGTAACGATGAAAACAGGTGCAATTGCAATCGCTGCAATTACAAGCTGTACAAATACATCAAACCCATACGTATTAATCGGGGCAGGTTTAGTTGCGAAAAAAGCAATTGAAAAAGGACTTGTAGTACCTGAGTACGTAAAAACATCATTAGCACCAGGATCTAAAGTTGTTACTGAATACTTAGATAAATCAGGTTTAACAACATATTTAGATCAATTAGGTTTCCAAACAGTTGGTTACGGCTGTACGACTTGTATCGGTAATTCTGGTCCATTAGCGCCAGAATTAGAAGAAGCAATTGCAGCAAACGACTTACTAGTAACATCTGTTTTATCTGGTAACCGTAACTTTGAAGGTCGTATTCACCCACTTGTAAAAGCAAACTACTTAGCATCACCACCACTTGTTGTGGCATATGCACTTGCAGGTACTGTTGATATTGACCTGAAAAATGATGAAATCGGTAAAGATGCAAATGGCAATGCTGTTTACTTCAATGATATTTGGCCATCAGCTAAAGAAATTGAAGATGTAGTTCAAAGCGTTGTTACATCTGAACTGTTCAAGAAAGAATATGCACAAGTATTTAATAGCAATGAGCGTTGGAATGAAATCCAAACTTCAAATGAAGCTCTATATACTTGGGATAATGATTCAACATACATTCAAAATCCACCATTCTTTGAAGGATTATCTAAAGAGCCAGGTGAAGTTGAAACGTTATCAGGTTTACGCATTGTTGGTAAATTTGGTGACTCTGTAACGACAGATCACATTTCACCAGCAGGTTCAATTGGTAAGCATACACCAGCTGGACGCTACTTATTAGAAAACGGCGTACAACCAGTTGACTTTAACTCTTACGGTTCTCGTCGTGGTAACCATGAAGTTATGATGCGTGGTACATTCGCGAACATCCGTATTAAAAACCAAATCGCACCAGGAACAGAAGGCGGATATACAACATATTGGCCAACTGGTGAAGTAACATCTATCTATGATGCTGCTATGAAATATAAAGAAGATGGCACAGGCCTTCTAGTTGTTGCTGGTAAAGATTACGGTATGGGAAGTTCTCGTGACTGGGCTGCGAAAGGTACAAACTTATTAGGTATTAAAGCAGTAATCGCAGAAAGCTTCGAGCGTATTCACCGTAGTAACTTAGTGTTAATGGGTGTGTTACCACTTCAATTTAAAGATGGTGAAAGCGCTGAAACGTTAGGTCTTGTTGGTAACGAGTCATTTGAAATTCAAATTGACAAAACAGTTAGACCACGCGATCTTGTAAAAGTAGTTGCAACTGATGCAGATGGTAACGAAAAACAATTTGAAGTAGTAGCTCGTTTCGATAGTGAAGTTGAAATTGACTACTACCGTCACGGTGGTATCTTACAAATGGTTCTTCGTGAGAAAATTGAAGAATCTAAAGTGTCGAACTAAATAATTGAATTGAACGATAAGGAAGCTAACAATTGTTAGCTTCCTTATTTTATGGAAAGGGATGAAACCATTTGGTTTCATCCCTTTCTTTTTACTATAAAAATGGAGGGAACATCATGAAAGAATATAAAAGAATATTGTTACCGTTACAGAAAGAAAAATTATTAGTAATAGCAGCTGTATGCAGCGGGATTTTTGCTGCTATTTTAAACTTATCTCGTCCACTATTCATGGGGCTAATTGTAGATAATCTTATTCAACGAGAGCTAAAGGGAGCTTATCTTTACATTACTTTGTTTGCAGCTAGTCGATTGTTGATGTGGATTAACAATCTTTCATTTGATTATGTAAGCTCCAAAGCAAGTCAGCGAATATTACTAGAGAAGCGTATAGGTGTATTACGTCATTTTTTCTTATTACCGTTTGAAGAGAGTGAGAAAATTAAACAAGGAGAGTTAGAAACGTTAGTTATGTCTGATATTCCGAATTGGGTCAGGTTATATGGGTCTATATTAATAGAATATATACACGCCATTGCGCAATTTGTAGGTGCGTTCATAGCACTACAACATATAGATATAGAGTTCATATTGTGGGTAACTCCGTTTTTATTTTTAAGTGCAACGGTTCCGGTATTGATGGGGAAAAAGGTAAGAAATATTGCAAGCATTGCTCAAAAGAATCAGTCAAGTGTTGTAGAGATGGTGTCACAGTTTGTAAAAGGAGTGCAAGATTTACGTAGTTTGCAAAAAGAAAAGTGGGCCATTCGCTTATTTAAAGGAGTAACGGCACAATCTTATAAAACAGAAGTAAAGAAGACGATGATGCAACATTGCATTGGAGTAGTTGGAACAGTGATTGAAACAGGAGCATATATCGTTGTTCTCATTATAGGTACGCAAAAAATAATGCAAGGGGAAATGGAAGTTGGTTCACTTGTAGCAGTGTTAGCGACAATTGAAATGCTCTTTTTTCCAGTCCGTTACGTGGGTGATTTATTAATGATGACACAGGTTGCAATCGCTTCGGCAAATAGAGTTTCTTCTTTTTTAGATAAACGAGTGGCAAATAGTAATCTAGAAAGAGCGATGGGGATGACGGTAACAAATGTTTCATTTCAGGAGAAGGGTGAAGAGAAATGCAGAATTGAGAATATTGATTTGCAAATTCACCCTGGTGAACTCGTTATAGTTGTGGGAGAAAGTGGCGCAGGAAAAACGACGCTTTTAAAATTAATGACAGGGTTGTATAAACCATCAAACGGTAGCATTGTTTATCATGGTAATAAGGCTCGTATGACGACAGTGTGGCAAGAACCTCGCTTTTTCCGAACGACTGTAAAAGAGAATACGTATTTCGGGGAAGTGTATGTAGAAAACCAGTTAGAAAAAAATATGGAACTTGTTAATGTGAAGCCAATTATTAGAGATTTACCTGAGGGGATTCAAACTGTACTACATAAAAGCGGTGAAGAGTTTTCGGGAGGGGAAAGAAAACGTCTTGCATTATTGCGAGCAATAGGTTCAAATCCGAATCTTATTATGTTAGATGAACCGACTGCGGGATTAGATCCGAGCAATCAAGAAACTGTCTGGAATATGATAGAAGGATTAGGAAGGGATGTAACGAGAATTGTGGCAACGCATGATGTCGAGAGGGCGATGATAGCGGATTGGATTGTTGTCATGAATAATGGAATTATTGTGGAATGTGGGGATCCTAGAGAATTATTAACATATAAGTCATTTTTCAAAAAGATGTTAATAAAAAGATAAGAGCGACATAGTGCTCTTATCTTTATTCATTCGTATTAAGTTGATGCGTATAAGACTCAGTATCGTTAGCGTCAAACTCTTTCACCAGAGTAAGTTGGTTTGTATCGGGATTATATTTAAAAATTTTGACCGTATGATTGCTACTTAGAGATGGGTTATATTCTTGAATGGCGAATGTGTTTTCAGCAATCTGTGTCATATTATCGGTCGAAATATTTTCTGTAGAATCATGATTTGTAGAAATTTCAACGACCTTTTTACCATTGAAAAATAAAAGAACAATTACTAAAACAACTAAACATATCCGTATATAACGAAGTTCTTTACTTATAGGATGTTCTCCCAAAATAATCATCCTTTCTATAACTACTATATAGTAGTTGTAGTCGTCGTGAAGAAACTAAGAACACCAAGGCCGGCTAATAGTATAAATGAGATTAAAGCGATATAGAGGCAAATACGTCCCACTTGCCTTTTTTCAGGATCTTTACTGAAGAGCGAGATGATCCAAGTGATAATGCCGATTGGGGAAAATATAAAACTAAGAATATATAATAGTATTTTTTCAAATAAATTCATAAAAACATCCTCCTTTTTGACATTTCTATATGTGCCGTTTTCTTCTTATTAATGCTGCCATTATGTAGGAAAGTACAGAATAAACAGCACTAAAAATGATCCAAGCATCAAAGCTTTGTAAAGCTAGGTGTATGTCAAATTCAGAGACGATAATGAAAAATATAAAAGGGACAGTAAAAGAAATAATAATAGCAGCCCATTTAAATTTGTATAGCAAACTGCTCAAACAAATACATAGTAATGGTAAAGTGAAAAAAACGTAAGTGAACGGGTTGATTAGCAATTGTAAAATACATATCACCTCGCAGGTTTCGTATATATTACTAATTATATGATGAAAAGGAAAATATTTCATCTTAGTTACGAATATTTAGATTATTTCGACTGTGAATATTTCCAAGCTTGTCCGTATAAGCTAAAATAAGGTATAGAGTGTTTGAATGATTAAGTTATAAGAAGATAAACACGTTAGGGTGATATAAAATGTGGAGGAAGCTTACGATTATTGTAGTGTTACTTTGTTTAGCGGGATATGCGGCTTATGAACAGTTTGGTGAAAAAAATCAGGCAGTACAAGGAAAACAAGAAAAAAGTGAAGCTGCTATGAAAGAGATGATTGCAAGTAATGGTATTGAAATAGGGAAGAGTGCGCCGGACTTCGAATTAACAAAGTTAGATGGAACGAATGTAAAGTTATCAGATTTAAAAGGAAAGAAAGTAATTTTAAACTTTTGGGCAACGTGGTGTGGACCTTGTCAGCAAGAAATGCCAGATATGGAGGCTTTTTATAAAGAACATAAAGAAAACGTAGAGATTTTAGCAATAAATTATACGCCTTCAGAAAAAGGTGGAGGAGTAGAAAAGGTAAGCAATTTTGCTAAGGAAAAAGGAATTACTTTTCCAATTTTATTGGACAAGAACATTGATGTGACAACAGCGTATAAAGTAATTACGATCCCAACCTCGTATTTTATAGATACGAAAGGTGTCATTCAAGATAAGTTTATTGGACCGATGACGCAAAAAGAAATGGAGAAACGGATTGCTAAATTAAAATAATGGTGAAAAGGTAGAGGTGGAAAGTTACCATTTCTGCCTTTTCTTTTTCACGTAGTGATAGCAGCATGTTATGATAAAAGAAATATAAACGTTTAGAGGTAAAGGAGTGTTTGGAGTGGGGAATATATCCTTACCGTTAGATTATGTTGTAATTGATTTTGAAACAACAGGATTTAACCCTTATAATGATAAAATAATTCAAGTCGCAGCAGTGAAATATCGCAATCATGAACTAGTAGATCAATTTGTTTCCTATGTGAATCCAGAGCGTTCAATTCCGGACCGAATAACAAGTTTAACAGGTATTACAAATTATCGTGTCTCGGATGCACCGACGATTGAAGAAGTGTTGCCTTTATTTTTAGCGTTTTTACATACAAATGTAATTGTCGCTCATAATGCATCTTTTGATATGCGCTTTTTGAAAAGTAATGTGAATATGCTTGGATTACCGGAACCTCAAAATAAAGTGATTGATACTGTGTTTCTAGCAAAGAAATATATGAAGCACGCGCCTAATCATAAACTTGAAACGTTAAAGCGAATGCTTGGCATTCGTTTAAGTTCTCATAATGCATTTGATGATTGTATTACTTGTGCAGCTGTTTATCAAAAATGTGCTTCTATTGAAGAAGAGGCGAAAAGGAAATCAAATACAGAAGTGCTTGATGAAACAGCAGTATATGAAGCAGTAAAAGGGATATTTGTACGAAATAAACGTGATATCGAATGGGTTCGTTGTATCAATGTAGGAAGCTATTTAGATATAAAAGCTTTTTATCCAGTTATGAGGGTGAAAGTAAAAGGACGAAAGAAATACATATTAACAGAGATATTAGAAGATGATGTGAAAGAAATATGTACGAGTTTAAAATGTGAACCGGCGTTAAAAAGTGAAGTTGGTAATACGAGAATTATGCTTAATAGCTTAGAGGACGTCTTGAAATTAGAAAGTTATATTTTAGAACAGTATGATTTCGTACTACAAGCGCTAAGTGAATATAAGCGAAGTGAAATGAATGCGGATGAAAAGCTAAAAGAATATTTAAATATGATGGTATAGAAAATCCCGTGTACGTTTTATTGTACACGGAGTTTTTTTAGGAGTACTAAAACATAAAATTTTCTTACAAATCTGATTAAAGAGTTTTTCCTTTGCTCATACTATGTATAGTAAGAATGCGAAGGAGAGAGGGTGAACAGCGTGAGAAGAAGTCGCCGTAAATCATTTGACGAACTTGTGAAAGAAAATAAACAACAATTATTAAGCGATCGCGATGCAATCGATCGTATTGAAGAGCGTATTGAAAAACGTTATGAAATGAAACTTTTTAAGCAAGCTGAATAATTCTTAACACTAGTACGATACTAGTGTTAAGGAGGCGATAGTAATGGGTAATCCGAAAAAGAATTCAAAAGACTTTGCACCGAATCATATTGGAACACAATCAAAAAAAGCTGGTGGCAATAAAGGAAAGCAAATGCAAGACCAAACAGGCAAACAACCGATTGTTGATAACGGTTAAAAAAGGGAGAATGTTATCATTCTTCTTTTTGTGATGAGTAAAAAAGGGCTGACTTATGTCAGCCCTTTTTCGTAATCGTAAAGTTTTCGACGAGTAAACGCCAATTTTGCGGGAATGGTAAACCGATCTTCCAGTAGCTAATGCCACCAATGCCTTGTTCTTTCATTAAATTGAATTTACTTTGAATAGATCTCGAATCTTCAAACCAAACTTCGTGTTGTACGCCGTTTTCGTCAAAGTAATTGAAATGAGGAGCTTGAGCTGTGAAATCATAGCGGATAGGAACATTGTATTTACGAGCTAATGCAACAGCTGCGACAGAGCTAACTGCTTTTGCCGGCGGATTCCCTTGTTTGAACGGAAGTTTCCAATCGAATCCGTATAAATTTTGTCCCATCATAATCTTTTGGGGAGGCATTTGAGATTTTGCGTATTGAAGTACTTCTTTTACAGGACCGATAGGAGAAATCGCCATCGGTGGTCCGCCTTGCCAACCCCAGTCGTATGTCATAATAACGACGAAATCAACAATTTGTCCTTGTGCTTTATAATCGTGAGCTTCGAAAAATTTTCCTTTTTGGTTTGAACTTGTTTTCGGTACTAGCGTTGTACTCAATGTGTATCCGTTAGGTAAACGGGTTTTCACATTACGTAAAAAGCGATTATACGCCTCTCGGTCTTCAGGAGCTACACTCTCGAAATCAAAATGAATGTCTCGCATGCCATATTTTTCAGCTGTTTGCAAAATGTTTGTAATAAATTTGTTTTGAATTGTTGGATCCCGTAAAATAACTGAGGTCAGATCGGCACTGAAATTTCCATTTTCGATGTTCGTAATAACGAGCATAGGAATGGTGTTGCCTTGCGTTGCAATATTAGCGATTTTAGCTGTTTCCGTTGGTTCTTTTAACGTACCATCTCTTTTTGCCTCGAAACTGAAGTAAGCTAAATATGTTAAAAATGGATTAATGGCACGTGTAGCATTAACTAAACTTTCTTTAATAGGTATAGTTGAAGGTTGTAAATAAGCGATGGATTCTACTGCTCGTTTCGTCCCTTTCGGTATATATAATTGCTGCCCAACGTGGAGAATGGATTTTAAAGATAAGTTATTCACTTTAGCTAAGCTAGCAAGAGGGACGTTATAAGTTTGAGAAATTCGATAGAGGCTATCACCAGGCTGTACATAATAATTATTCCCTTTCGTATTCACGATCAGTGCCTGACCAACAACGAGTGTTTCAGCTGGATTTAGTCCATTGTCCTTTACTATTTCGTCAGGTGTGGATCCGTATTTTGATGCCAAGCTATATACGCTATCCCCGCTACGAACCGTTACAATTTGAATCATATGCTTGCTCCTTTCGGTAAAAGATTCACTGTTTTTATTTTATTTTTGATTCCGCTGTATTATGATTAAATGTATGCAAGGTAGCAGAAGTGAAAGAAGGCGAGTATGTATGTTTGTAGCAGAACATGAAGTTGAAATCCGTTATGCGGAAACAGATCAAATGGGTGTTGTTTACCATTCAAACTATTTAGTGTGGCTTGAATTAGGCCGTACAAAACTTATACAAGATTTAGGTTTTTCATATGTTGAAATGGAGAAAGAGGGCATTATTTCTCCTGTGTTAGATTTGCAAATTTCATATCGTAAAGCGATGCGTTACGGTGAAAAGGCAATTGTGAAAACGTGGGTGGACACTGTGAGCCCGCTTCGTGTTGTATATGGATATGAAATTTATAATGGTGATGGAGACCTTTGTATTACTGCGAGTACGACGAATATTTGTGCGAAAAAAGAAGGATTCAGGCCCGTATCATTTAAAAAGTTCTATCCTGAGTGGTATGCGAAATATGAGGAAATTAAGAAAAAATAAAAAAGCGTGGCAGATGCCACGTTTTTTTTATTTTTCATAATTAAATTGCGGGAAATCATCACCGTCGTTAAATGTAACAGATAAATTATGTCCATCGAAGAACCACTCATCATCGCCTTCAATAAAGAAGTTAATACCTTCTTCTTGAGTTTGAACAGCAGGATGTGCAGGATCATCTTTACGAATACCTAAAGAAAGTCCCTTTTGCACCGTACTGCAACCGCCGTATTGTACGAAAAGGCGTAGTGTTTCACCCGATTGTAAGTTTAATTCGTTTTTATACCATTGTGCTGCTTCTTTTGTTACGGAAAGATTCATGTATAGTTCCTCCAAATTATGTTGCTTTTTCTTTAGTATAAAAAATAACGCAAAAAGACGCTATTAATATGCTTCACGTTTTCTTTTTGCGTTATGTGGGTTACGATCTTATTTTTGCTTTTTTGAAAAGTTTGCTTTCGGTTCAGTTTTATTTATAATTCGTCCGATATTTGCACGGTGTTTATAAATAACCATACCTGCTAATAAACACATCGCAATAATGAAGATTTTATCCCCGCTAACAATTGATGCAATAACAGCAACGACGGCTGTTACCATAGAAGAAAGTGATACGTATCTTGTTGTAAATAAAAGGCTGAAAAAGACAACAGCTAATATTGCAAAAACAACTGGTGAGTAGCATAATAGCACGCCAGCAGAAGTTGCAACTGCTTTACCACCACGGAATTTCGCGAAAATCGGATACACATGTCCAAGAACAGCTGCTAATCCGAACCATAGTGGGTGAACATCTAATCCGAAAATAATCGGTAGACTTGTTGCTAATGTACCTTTTAAAATGTCAGCAATTGTAACGATAAAACCTGCTTTTTTCCCTAGTGTGCGGAATGTATTTGTTCCGCCTAGATTACCGCTTCCGTGCTCACGAATGTCAATTCCATAACCAATCTTTCCAACGACTAGTGCAAATGGAATCGAGCCAAGTAAGTAGGCAACGATAAATAAAAGATATGTAGTAACCATAAGTTCAGTCTCCTTTATTCAAATGTGTTGATAAAGGGTAAAAAGAGTTTTTCCCGTATATTGTACCATACATTTGTAAAGAGCACATTTCTTTTTTGTAAATGAAAAATTCATTATTTCGTGGAAAAAATTTCACAGGAATGTTACATTTCTCACAGAAACAATCAGACTATATGTAGTAACATTTTAATCAAAAGACAACAACATATTGGTGGAGGGTTATAAATGTTACAAAAAAATACACGTGGAGAAGAATTAATGAGAGTATTTGAGACGATTGTCCACGGCAATGAACAAGATTTAATGCAAGAAAATGCAAATGTAGATGGCCGCTCTCCGATGGGAGTAATGGGAACGTTCGCATCTGAGAGTGCGAAATATTACGCTGTTGAAAATTTATTGTCAGATCAAGTGAAAAAAGCGATAAATCAAAATATATTATATCCACATGACTTAGACTTTTATGCGACGGGAACGACGACTTGTTCGCAAATTCCGTTAGCGCAAATGCTTGCGAACGGTTTTCATACCGGACATGGGCATATGAGACAACCACAAGACATTAAAAGTGCATTGGCCCTTTCATCTATTATTTTTCAAGCGAATCAAAATATGCAGCACGGTGGTCAATCCTTTGCACTCTTTGATATTGATTTAGCTCCGTATGTGAGAAAAACAGTAGCGAGACATAAG
Source organism: Bacillus sp. EB106-02-03-XG38 (assembly GCF_058792175.1). Lineage (NCBI taxonomy): Bacteria > Bacillati > Bacillota > Bacilli > Caryophanales > Bacillaceae > Bacillus > Bacillus sp. EB106-02-03-XG38. The sequence goes on along the minus strand of NZ_JBYTED010000001.1, from coordinate 1,726,408 downwards.
AAACGATTGCAGTCATATCCGCTTACGAAAGAACAAATAGAAGAATTTGCATGGAAAGAAACAGAAAATGATACGTATCAGGCGTGTGAAGCTTTCATTCATAATTCAAATAGTATGCACAGTAGGGGCGGGGGACAAGTACCGTTTATTTCTATTAATTATGGAACAGACACATCAAAAGAGGGACGGTTACTAGTTAGACAGCTTTTAAAAGCGACACAAGCTGGTCTTGGTAAAGGGGAAACACCAATTTTTCCGATTCAAATTTTTAAAATGAAAAAAGGTGTGAACTTTGAAGAATGCGATCCGAACTATGATTTATTTGAATTAGCGTTAGAGACAACGGCTGAACGATTATTCCCTAACTTTTCATTTTTAGATGCGCCATTTAATGCAGTGCATTATGACGGACGACCGGAAAGTGAAGTGTGTTACATGGGATGTCGTACCCGTGTTATGTCTAACATACACGGAGAAGAAACAGCGATTGGAAGAGGGAATTTATCATTTACGTCTATTAACTTAGTGAAACTAGCGCTCATTAGTGGTTCAAAGGAAGCTTTTTTTGAAGCGTTAAATTATTACTTAGACTTAGGGATTAAGCAATTATTAGAGAGATTTGAGTATCAATGTACGAAGCGAGCAAGAGATTTTCGATTTTTATACTCACAAGGTGTATGGCGCGGTGGCGAAAAGTTACAGCCTGAAGATTCTGTAGCATCCATTTTAAAGCAAGGGACGTTAAGTCTTGGTTTTATAGGTCTTGCGGAGTGTTTAGTAGCTTTAACAGGAAAGCATCATGGGGAAGATGAAGAATCATGGAAACTCGGGTACGAAATCATTTCCTTTATGAGAGATAGAATGGATAAAGCGACAGAAGAACATGAACTGAATTTCTCAGTCATTGCAACTCCTGCAGAAGGGTTATCAGGGAAGTTTGTGAAAAAAGATAGGGAAGAATTTGGCGTGATTAGCGGTATAACGAACCATAATTATTATACAAATTCATTCCATATCCCAGTTTATTATAACATGCAAGCGATAAACAAAATTCGTTTAGAAGGACCTTTCCATGCCTTATGTAACGGGGGACATATTACGTATATTGAATTAGACGGAGCAGCTATGCATAACAAGCAGGCGTTAAAACAAATTGTACAAGCGATGGCAGATCATGGCGTTGGGTACGGTTCAATTAATCATCCTGTAGATCGTTGTAAGTGCTGTAGTTATCACGGAGTCATTGGAAATGAATGTCCAAGTTGCGGAAATGAAGAAGAGGCTAATATAGAAAGAATCCGCCGTATAACAGGATATCTTGTAGGCGATATGTCGAAGTGGAATAGTGCAAAACGTAGTGAAGAGATGGATCGGGTGAAGCATAAATGAAAGTGATGAACATCATTCATGATAGTGTTGTAGACGGGGAAGGGTTGCGGACAGTCGTGTTTTTTGCGGGCTGTCCGCATCGTTGTTTCGGTTGTCATAATCCGAAATCGTGGAATATTGGTAATGGAACTGAAATGGCAGTAGAAGAAATTGTGAAAGAGATTGCAAGTAATCCATTAACTGATGTAACATTTTCAGGTGGAGATCCATTTTTCCAAGCTGCTGAAGTGAAAAAAGTAGCAAAAGCAGTGAAAGATATGAAAAAAAATTTATGGATGTATACAGGTTATACGTTAGAAGAGATACAGAGTTCTCAAAATAATGATATGATAGAGTTGTTACATTATGGGGATGTTTTAGTCGATGGAAGATTTGAAATCGAGAAAAAAGATTTAACACTTCCATTTCGCGGAAGCTCCAATCAACGTATTATTCGATTGAAAGAGTAAAAAGGCGGGATAGATGATATGAATAAAACAGTATTACTTGTTGAAGATGAAAGAAGATTACGTGAAATCGTTAGTGATTATTTTCGTAATGAAGGCTTTGAAGTAATCGAAGCAGAAGACGGAAAAAAAGCGTTAGAGTTATTTGCAGAGCATGAAATTGATTTAATTATGTTAGATATTATGTTACCTGAAATAGATGGATGGTCTGTTTGTAGACGAATTAGAAAAGAATCAGCAGTACCTATCATTATGTTAACAGCACGTTCAGATGAGGATGATACATTACTAGGGTTCGAATTAGGTGCAGATGAGTACGTAACGAAACCCTTCAGCCCGAAAGTGTTAGTAGCTCGCGCGAAGACGTTATTGAAACGTGCGGATGGCGTGGTAGGAGTAGCAGAAGAAAATGCTATGACTTTAGCTGGAATAGAAGTGAATCGTCTATCTAGAACTGTTTTAGTAGATGGAGAAGAGATTATATTGACACATAAAGAGTTTGAGCTTCTTGTTTATTTAATGGAGAACAAAGGAATTGTGTTGTCACGTCAACATTTATTAGATCAGTTATGGGGATATGACTATTATGGTGATGACCGAACGGTTGATACTCATATTAAAAAACTACGAAATAAGCTAGGAGATAAAGCGAAGCATATCGGTACTGTTATTCGAGTTGGTTATAAGTTTGAAGAATAATTGTAACAGATTGTGTAATTTAGCCTAGGAAAATGTCGGTTTTATATCCTCTTTGGCAGGTAGAATGTACAAAAAATACATTTTTTGTCTACAATGTTAGATAAGAGTATTTTTTTAATTGGATTTCACGATGAGTTCACAAGAAGGACACAAAACGTGACTATACTGAAAATACGAATTCACCAGAGAGGGGAAATAAACATGGGATATTACGACGGACCGAATTTAAATGAAGAGCATAGTGAAACGAGAGAAGTGAGAAAATCAGGTAGTAAAAAAGGTTATTTTTTCACAGGTTTAGTCGGAGCTGTAGTTGGGGCTGTCACAATTAGTTTTGCGGCACCATATATGCCATGGGCTCAAAATAATGGAGCTGCTGTGTCATCATTTAGTTCGGATTCAAAAGTTGAAGGTACTGTAGTGCCTGTTGTTAATAAAGCAAAAAATGAAACGGATTTACCTGGTATGATTGAAGGCGCGAAAGATGTTGTTGTAGGTGTGATTAATATGCAACAAAGTATTGATCCATTTGCAATGCAACCGACAGGCCAAGAACAACAAGCTGGTTCAGGATCAGGTGTTATTTATAAAAAAGCAGGAAATAAAGCATATATTGTAACAAACAACCACGTAGTAGATGGAGCAAATAAACTTGCTGTAAAACTAAGTGATGGCAAAAAAGTGGATGCAAAGCTTGTAGGGAAAGACCCTTGGTTAGATTTAGCTGTTGTAGAAATTGACGGGTCTAACGTAAATAAAGTTGCTACTTTAGGTGATTCAAGTAAACTCCGTGCGGGTGAAAAAGCAATTGCAATCGGTAACCCACTAGGATTTGATGGAAGTGTAACAGAAGGTATTATTAGTAGTAAAGAACGTGAAATTCCAGTAGATATCGATGGTGATAAACGCGCGGATTGGAATGCTCAAGTTATTCAAACAGATGCAGCAATTAACCCAGGTAATAGTGGTGGTGCGTTATTTAACCAAAACGGTGAAATAATTGGGATTAATTCAAGTAAAATTGCACAACAAGAAGTTGAAGGAATTGGATTTGCTATTCCAATTAATATTGCAAAGCCAGTTATTGAATCACTTGAAAAAGACGGAGTAGTGAAACGTCCAGCTCTTGGAGTAGGTGTCGTTTCATTAGAAGATGTGCAAGCTTATGCAGTGAATCAATTAAAAGTACCAAAAGAGGTAACAAATGGTGTTGTATTAGGTAAAATTTATCCAATATCACCTGCAGAAAAAGCTGGTTTAGAGCAATATGATATTGTAGTAGCATTAGATAATCAAAAAGTAGAAAACTCACTTCAATTCCGTAAATATTTATATGAAAAGAAAAAAGTAGGCGAGAAAGTAGAAGTTACATTCTATCGTAACGGTCAAAAAATGACGAAAACAGCTACTTTAGCAGATAACTCAGCTACAAAGAATCAATAATCGGAATAAAAGAAAGTCTCTTTCATGTTGAAAGAGACTTTCTTTATCGGCTATACTAAAGGAATAGGAGGGATTGATTATGATGATTGAAAACCCAACTCGTACGGAAATTGGTGAAGTATTAAAGAAAAGCAAAACGATTGCAGTTGTTGGATTGTCGGATAAACCAGAACGTACATCGTATATGGTTTCAAAAGCAATGCAAGATGCTGGGTATCGCATTATTCCAGTAAACCCAACAGTAGATGAGGTGCTAGGAGAGAAAGCAGTTTCTTCACTAAAAGATATTAAGGAACATGTTGACATTGTAAATGTATTCCGCCGTTCAGAATTTTTAATGGATGTTGCAAAAGAGTTTGTAGAGATTGATGCAGATGTTTTTTGGGCACAATTAGGAGTACAAGATGAAGATACATACAAACTTTTAAAAGAAAAAGACTATACAGTTATTATGGATCGTTGTATAAAAGTAGAACATGCAATGACAAAATAGTATAGATTGTAAAGTTAGAAAGATTGCTTCAGCCCTCGTTATAGATAAGTAGGGCCGATGAACGAGGTGTTCATCATGAGATTTTTTAAAGGCTGTTTTTGGGGATTGTTACTTGTTATCCCATTTTGGATATTGATCATTTGGATCATAATAAAGGTTTGGAATGTGTAATCTTGGCATACATATCCATTTCTCGTTGACAAACGATTATTTTTCTGAAATAGTAGCCTAGAGGAATCCTTGTGAAAAAACAAGGATTTTTCTATTGAAAAATGGTATATAAAAGAGATAAGATAACTTGCCAAAACTATAGTCGAGGCGTTATTCTATAATAGAAACATATGTTCTGATTTTTGATTAGGAAAGGGGCAAGGAGTTTGGCGAAGCATCAGTTCCAATATAATGAAGATGCAATTCAAGTGTTAGAAGGACTTGAAGCCGTTCGAAAACGCCCGGGTATGTATATCGGGAGCACGGACAGCCGTGGATTGCATCATTTAGTATATGAAATAGTAGATAACTCCGTTGACGAAGCGTTAGCGGGATTTGGCGACGAAATTTCTGTCGTAATACATAAAGATAATAGTATTAGCGTTATAGATAAAGGGCGAGGAATGCCTACGGGAATGCATAAACTTGGGAAACCTACACCTGAAGTTATTTTAACTGTACTTCATGCTGGTGGTAAGTTTGGACAAGGTGGTTACAAAACGAGTGGTGGTTTACACGGTGTTGGGGCATCAGTTGTAAACGCCTTATCAGAATGGTTAGTCGTAACGATTAAGCGTGACGGAAATATTTATGAACAACGCTTTGAAAACGGCGGTGTTCCTGTAACAACGCTTGAGAAAATCGGAAAGACGAAAGAATCTGGTACGACAATGCATTTCAAACCAGATACAACGATTTTCAGCACGACAAATTACAATTATGAAACATTATGTGAAAGATTACGTGAATCTGCATTCTTATTAAAAGGGATGAAAATCTCAATAAAAGATGAGAGAAATGATTTAGAAGATGTGTTTCATTATGAAACAGGGATTGAAGCTTTCGTTTCATACTTAAATGAAGAAAAAGATTCAATCCATCCGGTTGTATATTTCACTGGTGAACAAAATGGAATTGAGGCAGAGTTAGCATTCCAATTTAACGATGGCTACTCAGAAAATATTTTATCGTTCGTAAATAACGTACGTACAAAAGATGGTGGAACACATGAAGCTGGATTTAAAACAGCCATGACTCGTGTGTTTAATGAGTATGCTCGCAAAGTTTCGCTATTGAAAGAAAAAGATAAGAACTTAGAAGGTACAGATATTCGTGAAGGTGTAGCGGCTATCGTTTCTGTACGTGTACCAGAAGAAGTACTTCAGTTTGAAGGACAAACAAAGGGGAAACTAGGTACAAGTGAAGCTCGTTCTTCTATAGATGCTATTGTATCAGAGCATTTAGCTTACTTTTTAGAAGAAAATCCGGACGTAGCTACACTTCTTGTGAGAAAAGCAATTAAAGCAGCGCAAGCGCGTGAAGCTGCTCGTAAAGCGAGAGAGGAAGCACGTACTGGTAAAAAGAAAAAGAAATCAGAAGGTACATTAAGTGGTAAGTTAACACCTGCACAATCACGTAACCCACAAAAAAATGAACTATACCTAGTAGAGGGTGACTCTGCCGGTGGTTCTGCGAAACAAGGTCGAGACCGACGTTTCCAAGCGGTATTACCATTACGTGGTAAAGTAATTAATACAGAAAAAGCAAAGCTTGCTGATATATTTAAAAATGAAGAGATTAATACAATCATTTATGCTATCGGTGGCGGCGTAGGAAATGAATTTGATGTGGAAGATATTAATTACGATAAAATTGTAATTATGACCGATGCCGATACAGACGGAGCACATATCCAAGTATTGTTATTAACGTTCTTCTACAGATATATGAAACCACTTATCGAAGCTGGTAAAGTGTTTATCGCACTTCCTCCTTTATACAAAGTAAGTAAAGGAAAAGGTAAGAGTGAAGTAATTGAATACGCTTGGTCAGATGAAGAATTAGATGGTGTAACGAAGAAGGTCGGAAAAGGCTATATGTTACAGCGTTATAAGGGACTTGGTGAAATGAATGCAGATCAATTATGGGAAACAACGATGAATCCTGAAACACGTACATTAATTCGCGTGAAAATTGATGATGCAGCAAGAGCAGAGCGCCGCGTAACAACATTAATGGGCGATAAAGTGGAACCACGCCGTAAATGGATTGAGCGTAATGTACAGTTTGGTATGCAAGAAGAAGGAAATATTTTAGAAAATGAAATGATTATGGAGACGGAGGTGGAATAACATGCAAGCAGAGAAGTTTCATGACCTCCCGCTTGAAGACGTGTTAGGTGACCGCTTTGCACGTTATAGTAAATATATTATTCAAGATCGCGCGCTTCCAGATGCGCGTGATGGCTTAAAACCAGTACAAAGACGTATTTTATATTCTATGTATGTAGAAGGAAACGTACATGATAAAGCGTTCCGTAAGTCAGCTAAAACAGTCGGTAACGTTATTGGTAACTATCATCCGCACGGTGATTCCTCTGTATATGAAGCAATGGTTCGTTTAAGTCAAACTTGGAAAGTGCGTAATGTTTTAGTTGAGATGCACGGTAATAACGGTAGCGTTGATGGTGATCCAGCTGCGGCAATGCGTTATACAGAAGCCCGTTTATCACCAATTGCATCTGAGTTATTACGTGATCTTGATAAAGAAACAGTGGAATTTGTATCAAACTTCGATGATACGAGTGAAGAGCCTGTTGTATTACCAGCAATGTTCCCGAACTTATTAGTGAACGGATCTACAGGGATTTCAGCTGGTTATGCGACGGAAATTCCACCTCATCATCTAGGTGAAGTAATCGATGCAACGATGATGCGTATTGATAAACCAAATAGTACGGTAGACGATTTATTAACAGTTATTAAAGGACCTGATTTCCCGACCGGTGGTATTATTCAAGGGATTGATGGTATTAAAAAGGCGTATGAAACAGGTAAAGGTAAAATTATTATTCGCGGAAAAGCAGAAGTTGAAACGATTCGTGGTGGAAAACAACAAATCGTAATTACTGAAATTCCTTATGAAGTGAATAAAGCAAACCTTGTTAAGAAAATGGATGAACTACGTCTAGATAAAAAATTAGACGGTATTGCTGAAGTACGTGATGAGACTGACCGTACAGGGCTTCGTATTGTCGTAGAATTAAAAAAAGAAGCAAATTCTGAAGGTATTTTAAATTATTTATATAAAAATACAGATTTGCAAATTCCATATAACTTTAATATGGTAGCGATAAATAATCGTCGTCCTACACTTATGACATTACCAAAAATTTTGGATGCATATATTGGACACCAAAAAGAAGTTGTAACAAAGCGTTCTCAGTATGAGTTGAGAAAAGCAGAGAATCGTCAACATATTGTTGAAGGTTTAATGAAAGCATTATCGATTTTAGATCAAGTAATCGAAACGATTAGAGCATCTAAAGATAAGCGTAATGCGAAAGATAACTTAAGTGCAAAATTTGGATTTACAGAAGCACAATCAGAAGCAATCGTTTCGTTGCAATTATATCGTTTAACGAATACAGATATTACGGCATTAGAAAAAGAAGCAGATGAATTGAATAAAAAAATTGCGGAATTACAGGCAATTTTACAGAGTGAAAAAAGATTACTTCAAGTAATTAAAACAGATTTAAAGAGAGTTAAGAAAACATATAGTGATGATCGACGTGCGATTATTGAAGACCAAATCGAAGAAATTAAAATAGATGTGGAAGTAATGATCCCGCAAGAAGATGTCATCGTTACTGTAACGAAAGAAGGATATGTGAAACGTACTGGATGGCGCTCGCATAATGCCTCAAATGGCAAAGACTTCGGTATGAAAGAGGGTGACATCTTACTTGAACGATTCGATACGAATACGACAGAGACAGTCCTCTTATTTACGAATAAAGGAAACTATATATATCTGCCAGTATACGAAATGCCGGATATTCGTTGGAAAGATTTAGGTCAGCACGTTGCTAATATCGTTTCACTCGACCGGGATGAAACAATTATTTGGGCAACTGTCGTACCGAACTTTGAGGAAGAAAAGCGATTTATCGTATTTGTAACAAAGAACGGTATGATTAAGAAGACGGAATTAAATCAATATAAAGTACAGCGCTATTCAAGAGCGTTTGTTGCTGTAAACTTGAAAAAAGATGATGAAGTTGTCGATATATTTGCAACAGATGGAACCAGTGATATCGTTCTTGCAACGCATGGTGCATATGCACTTATTTTCCATGAAGATGAAGTAAGTCCAGTCGGTGTAAGAGCTGCTGGTGTGAAAGCAATTAATTTAAAAGAAGATGACTATGTCGCCTCTGGTAAACCGTTAAATGGTGACAAAGATCAACTTATTCTCGTAACGCAGCGCGGTGCTATAAAACGCCTAAAAGCATCAGAAATTGAGAAATCAACGAGGGCGAAGCGAGGACTTGTTATTTTCAAAGAGTTAAAACGTAATCCATACCGCATTGTAGGTATTGAAATCGTTAGAGATGATGAGCTAGTTTACATGAAGACAGAGAAACACATTGTAGAAGAAATTGATCCGAAAGCGTATCGAAATAAAGACCGGTATAGTAATGGTAGTTTAGTACTAGATGTTAATGATACAGGTGAAGTTATTGAAACGTGGACGAAAAAACGACCTGAGTAAAGAAAAGCATCTTGCTATGGATAATGGCAAGATGCTTTTTTCTAGGCAAATTATTATGTAAATAAAAATAATCTTGTTATAATAACTGAATGAAATCGTTCTCATAAAGTGAAACTTTGATCAATCGAACTTTTACGGGCAGTTGATTCCTCAACTAACTTCTTTACTTTCGCTGAATTTTGAGGTAAAGATCTTACTGTCCGTTAAAGCAAGATAAATGGAGGGGCAACATGACAAAAATAGGTGTAGGGATTGTAGGATTTGGATTTTCTAGTACAACATTTCATATCCCATTATTACAAACGATAGAAGAATACGATGTTCGTGCCGTATTATCTTCAAAAGAAGAGGTAGTAAAAGAAGCATTACCGCATGCTAACGTTGTTAGTACAATTGATGAATTGGTGAAGCGAGCTGATATTGACTTAGTCGTCATTACTTCACCAAATACAACTCATTTTCCATATGTAAAAGCAGCAATATTAAACGGTAAGCATGTTGTTGTAGAAAAACCATTTGTTGTTTCAATTGAAGAAGGGGAAGAGCTTATTTCATTAGCACAGAAACATAATTTGGTGTTAAGTGTATATCATAATCGTCGTTTTGATAATGATTTCTTAACGATACAGAAATTGTTAGAAGGAAATAGAATAGGGAATGTATATGCATATGAAGCGCATTTCGATCGTTTCCGTCCACATGTACGTGATCGTTGGAGAGAAAAGAACTTACCAGGATCAGGAATACTATACGATTTAGGATCGCATTTAATTGATCAAGCACTATCATTATTTGGGAAACCAGATGCGATAAGTGCAGATGTAATTAAACAACGACCAGGTGCAGAAATTGATGATTACTTCCATGTTATACTTCACTACGGTGTGAAACGTATCACTTTACATAGCAGCAGTTACGTAAAGCAGACAGGTCCACATTTTACACTGCATGGAGATAAAGGTTCTATCGTGAAATACGGTATGGATTCACAGGAAGAACAATTAAAAAATGGAATGAAGCCAGGCGATAACGGTTATGGAGTAGATGCTGAAGAGAATTTTGCTACTTTACATACGGAAGAAAGTCTAGAGCGTATTCCGACAGAAGTTGGTTGTTATGATATGTATTATAAAGGTGTGCGAGATAGTATTGCAAATGGTGAGAAACCACCAGTAACAGCACAAGAAGGCTTAGAAGTTATCAGGCTTATTCAATTAGCGATTGAAAGTAGTGAAACGGGCAGAGTTATCACTGTAAAATAAAAAAGACACGAAATTCGTGTCTTTTTTTATTGAGAATATGTAAATAGGACAAGTTATTTAGCCTAATCGTTTGTCATACATTAACTGGATTTGTATGCCGTATGGATCTTCAATAATACAATATGCTTCACTAAAGATATTTTTTTCTAGTGGAGAGATTACCTTCACGCTCTTATCGGAAATTAAATTATTATAAAATCTTTGTATTTCTTCTAAATTAGCGCTTTGAATACAAAGCGACATGTTATTTCCAACGTTAAAACGTTCCTTAGGATTCATTGTATCTTCTGCTATCATTAGCTTTGTATTCCCAATTTGTAAAACAGAATGAGCAATATGATCCTTATTTTCACTTGTAATTTTAAAAGAACAATCTCTTTTCGCCAGTTCTTCATACGTAACAATCATTAACTGCTTAGCTTCTAAATTGCGTGTATAAAAATTAATTGCCTCTTTTGCATGCCCATTCATTGAAAGAAAAATAGCTATTTCTAATGTCATACATATCTAACTCCTTTATTAGTTAATAATTATAATATAGACTAAAAAGGTTTCAATACATGACACCTTTCGGGAGGGAAATATGAAAAAAACGGAACGAATTAATGATATGCTTATTTTCTTAAATAATAAAAGGCATTTTAATTTAAAGGATTTAATGGTTAGATATGATATTTCTAAAAGTACCGCGTTGCGAGATATTCAATCATTGGAAGAAATAGGTGTACCATTATATTCTGAACTAGGTAGAAATGGAAGTTATAAAATTATAGAAAATAGTGTGTTATCGCCAATTTATTTTAGTGTGGATGAAATGTATGCGTTATACTTTTCGATTCTTACATTAAATGGATATAAGACAAAACCATTTAATATAGAGAGTATTGCACTTGAAAATAAATTTAAGCATGTATTACCTGAAAATGTGAGTAAAAATATTTCAATTATGGAACGAACGCTTTCTTTTGAAGTAACAAATCATAGTAATTTTAGTCCGTTCTTAAAAGAAATTTTACAGGGGATTTTTGCTGAGCGGGTTTATCATTTAACATATTTAAAAAAAGATATGGAGAAAGTATTGGTTGTCCAATTTATTCGAATCGAATCTAAATTTGGCCAGTGGTATGCTAAAGTCTTTAACTTTGAGACAAATCATGTTCAAATCATTAGATGTGATAAAGTTCTTTCTATTAAGGAAACAAGCAATACGAATCCAAAAAATCTTGAAGAATTGCTAAGTTATCTTACTAATTTTCACAGAAAGCCTGATGCAACTGATTTTATTGTCATTGTTAATCAAAAAGGAAAAGATATTTTTGATAAAGAGAATTATCCTTCTATGAAGATACAAAAAGAAAATGAGAATTATAGTATAACAGGCTATTTTAATAAGCAAGAAGTTGATTTTATCTCGAACTATTTTCTAAATTTCGGTGAAACGATTATCTCCATTCAGCCTGTTATGCTAAAAGAGTTAATCTATAATAAGGTATTATCTATAAAGCAGCATTTAACTTCTTTAAGGTAAAGTTAGTTTTAATCATTTTTTTACATGAAAAAGCCCTTGAGATTTAAATGTCCAAAGGGCTTTTTTGTGATGTTATTTGTTCTTTAGAAATATTATTTTTCTGGGACGGACAGTCCATAAAAGAACATCGTAACGATATCTTGTATATGTTTTTCGCGATTTCCTTCCAGAAGCTGTGCTCCGAAATCATCACCTAATTTCGTGAACATTTGAATGTATAATAACATCATTTCTTTAGTAAGGTGAGGGTTAATTTCATTTTTTTGCTGTGCTTGTTCTAATATTTCTATATACCAAGGCAGTATTTTTTCGTTTTGATAACTATAAATAAACTCTCGGAGCTCTTCATCTCTTTGCATCATTTGTAGTAACATATCAGGCTGAAATAACCCACCAGTATTCATTTTTCTTACAATCATTTTTTGCATCATATCATGAAAAGGTAATTTTTCCGCTGCAAGTTTTTTATAATATTGAAATTCAGATGTTATAAATTCTTGTATAAGTTCTCTAAATAACGCGTCTTTACTTCCGAAATGATTATAAATGGTAACTTGAGAAACGTTTGCTTTTTTTGCAATATGTTCTATTTTCACTTCATTAAATCCGCGTTCTGAAAATAATAAGAAGGCTGCCTCTTTAATGGCACGTTTTTTCTTTTCTTTCACTTTTTCAAAGCCGTTCAATGCAATCACCTCAATTATAATATACAAGAAAAAATAATGGGAAACAATAATTTTGAAATATAGACATATAAATATTTCAAAAAGTTGTTGCGAATATGAAAGATGAGGAGTACAATAATTTTGAAATATCACATATTAAATATTTCAAAAAATGAGGTGGAATTATGATTTCAGTTCAAAATGTCACAAAACAGTTTTCAAATGGAAAAGGTTTGTTTCATATTACATTTGATGTAAAAGAAGGGGAAGTATTCGGTTACTTAGGACCAAATGGTGCTGGGAAATCCACAACAATTCGTAATTTAATGGGATTTATAAAACCGACAGATGGTAAAGCGACAATTTTTGGATTAGATTGTTGGAATGAAGCAGCGAAAATTCAAAGAGAAGTTGGTTATTTACCAGGAGAAATTTCTTTTATTGAAGGAATGAACGGATTAGAATTTTTAAAATTAATGCAAGGAATGCGCGGTTTAAAGGATACAAAAAGACGAGATGAATTAATAGAACGTCTGCAATTTGATGTGAAAACACCGATTCGAAAAATGTCTAAAGGAATGAAGCAAAAAGTAGGAATTGTTGCTGCTTTTATGCATGATCCGGAAGTGTTAATTTTAGATGAACCGACATCAGGACTCGATCCGCTTATGCAGCAAGTATTTATAGATTTAATAGTAGAGGAAAAGCAAAGAGGGAAAACAATCCTTATGTCATCGCACATTTTTACTGAGATTGAGAGAACTTGTGACAGAGTGGCTATAATTAAAGATGGACGCCTTGTAACAGTTGAAAATATTCATGATTTACAAAGTATGAGACGACAAGTAATAGATGTAACTGTATCATCGCAAGAAGAGATTGAATCTCTTACGCAATGTAATTTGGAATTTGAAGCGGTGAAAGGAAGAGAAGCATCGATTATTGTGCAAGGAAACTATCAAACTGTTTTACAAACACTTTCAAACTATAATGTAAAGGCACTTCAAACGAGAGCAATGGATTTAGAACATTTATTTATGCATTATTACGATAAGAAAGAAGGGGTAAAGCATGAATAAGCAACTGTTTTTAGCTAGTTTGAAAGAAACACAAAAAAGTATTTTGAGTTATGCGACTGGTGCAGCTCTATATTTATGGTTATTAATTTGGATATTCCCTTCCATGGTATCAGCGAAAGGGCTAAATGAATTAATAAGTGCTATGCCTGATAGTGTGAAAAAAATTGTTGGCATGGAAAGTCCGATTCAAAACGTAATAGATTTTTTAGCTGGCGAATATTATAGTCTATTGTTTATTATCATATTAACAATTTTTTGTGTAACAGTTGCAACGCATTTAATTGCTCGTCATGTAGATAAAGGAGCGATGGCATACTTGTTAGCAACACCTGTATCTAGGGTGCAAATTGCAATCACGCAAGCATCTATTCTTATATTGGGACTACTGATTATTGTAGCTGTTACGTATGTTGCGGGTATAGTAGGGGCAGAATGGTTTTTAGAAGATAATAACTTAAATAAAGAATTATTCCTGAAGATAAACGTAGTCGGAGGGCTAATATTTTTAGTTGTTAGTGCTTATTCATTTTTCTTTTCTTGTATATGTAATGACGAAAGAAAGGCACTTAGCTACTCAGCAAGTTTAACTATTTTATTTTTCGTAGCGGATATGGTAGGTAAATTAAGTGATAAGTTAGATTGGATGAGAAATATATCATTATTTACGCTATTTCGTCCGAAAGAAATTGCTGAGGGAACGTATAATATATGGCCGGTGAGTATAGGTTTAACTGCTGGAGCACTTTGTATTTTCATAGTAGCGATTGTAATATTTAAGAAGAGGGATTTACCGTTGTAAAGTTGAAAGTCCACTGCTAGAGTGGGCTTTTTTTGATGAGGAGGAAACGAATGAATCATTTGTTCCGGGTGCAGCTATATGTAAATGATATCGAAAAGTCATTATTGTTTTATGAAGAAGTAATTGGTTTAAAGCTGTATAAAAAAGGTATGCATGTAGCGCGTTTTAATCACGACCAGTTTTCTTTATTACTAGTCAGTGATGCAAGATTGAATAAAAATCATTATTTTTACAATCGAAAAGAAATGAAGGGAATGGCTTTGAACTAATTATTGTGGTCAATCGTATTGAAGAAATATATGAACGTTGTAAAGAGAAGCGGTGCACAATACAAGAAGAAATTTAAACTTACCCATGGGAGATAAGGGAATTTAAAGTTTTGGTTCCAGATGGATATTTCCTTAGAATTACATCTGAGTAAAGGTAAACATGAAGAATATTTACCTTTTTTTATGAAAATATTCAAAAAAATGAACCTTTTTCTAGGCTCATCCGTCTAATACATGTAAAGTTAAATTTGAAGTGAGGATGAAACAGGAGGAGCAATTGTGAAAGTAATCCCTTTATATAAAATGATTGTAAGAGAAGAAACGGATGTTTCCTTAGCGAAAAAAGGTGATCATGAAGCGTTTATGGCGCTTATACATACAGAAAAAGTGAAGATGTATCGTATTGCAAAAGCTATGTTACGCGATGAGACAAATATAGAGGATGCGATACAGGCAACAATTTTAAAAGCCTATGAAAATATAAAAAAATTAAAGAAAGAAGAGTTTTTTCAAACTTGGTTAATTCGAATTTTGATAAATGAGTGTAACAATATTATTAGATCATACAAAAAGATAATGGTAATAGAAGAAAATGATTACAATATGAGTGCTTATGATCAATATGAAGATATAGATTTGTGTAATGCAATTCAATCATTACATGAAGAATTAAGAGCTGTTACGGTGCTTTATTATTATGAAGATATGAATCAAGAAAGTATTGCCAAGCTTTTAGAAATACCAAAAGGAACAGTGAAATCCAGATTGTCACGTGCGAGGGAACAACTGCAAAAACGATTAAAGATGGAATAGGGGGTGTATAGGATGGATAACGAAAAATTATTTGATGAGAAATTAAAAAAGAGAATAAAAGAAGAGAATGTTATAGTACCGCCAGAGTTAAATGAAAAGATTAATAGTACACTGCATAATCTTCCTGTCAAAAAGAAAGGTTACAGAGTTTATATGATGGCTATAAGTGCTGCGGTTCTAACACTTTCAATTGTGTCCATGTCGGAGTTTTCTGATCAAATTTTTGCTCAAAATGGTGGGGTATTTGAATATGTAAAGAAAAAGGCGTTTTCTGATTATGAAAACGAAGAAGAAATAAAATCGAACGTAAATTATCCAGATAAAGAAAAGATTCATGAAAAAATGCTGGATTCTATTGATCATTTTAAAAATATTTCAGGACAATTTGAGGAATATTCTAGCTCATCAAGAATTGCTACAACATATAGGTATACGATTGATACGGAGAAACAAAGGGGTATCTCTTCGAAAGAAGATAAGCTAACGAAAAAACGAACAATTATATATAACGAGGGCAAGAAAAAAGAATTTGATGATGAGAAGTACACATATAAAGAAACGAAATGGAGCCCGAAAGAAAGAAATAATGAACTATTAAAATTAAATCCTACAGAAAGGTTATTGAGAAAATCAGGAGAGAAAAAAAGGTATGATGATGAATATATAGGGTTTGCGAAGTATAGTATTCAATCAGAATTTGCTGATTTATTAATCCGATATAAAGATTGGAATTATAAAGAAACAAAGTATCTTGGACTTGATTGCTACAAAATAGAAGGGACAATAAACATAGAAATGCCTGTAAGTACATCTGAAGATTTAAGAGGGAAATTTGAAATGGTTGTAGAGAAAAATACGGGGATTATGCTAAAATTCCTTAGTTTCCACGAAGGTATGATTCAATATTCGATTACGACTGAATGGATACAAATAAACAAAGGATTGAAAGAGAATGTATTTCAAAAGGATAGCGCTAAGTATGAAAAATTGAAAAATATATTAGATGAATAGAAAACGGAGGGAACGATATGGAGAATACCTCTTCTTCAAGAGAAAAGAAAAATAAAAGAAAATATAAGAAGACAATGATAATAAGTGTCTTGTTAGTAGTATTACTATTTGGCGGAGTTGGATATGGTACTTATATATATATGAAAACTTCTAATCTCGTACAAAAGTCTAGTTTGAATTTAGCACGTGGTGAAAAATCAAATTTACGTGAGGAAACTGTAAAGCCAATTGCAAACAATGTTTCACTTTTAATTATGGGAATTGATGAAAATCAAGAACGACAAAAGGAGTATAATGGTGCATTTCATACAGATGCACTCCTGTTAGCTACTTTTAATAAAGATGATAAGACAGTGAAATTAACGAGCATACCACGTGATACATATACATATGTTCCGGTTGAAAAGAAAAAAGATAAAATAACGCATGCGTATGGAAGTGGTTTCGTTAAAAATGGTAAAGATGGAGGACCGCAAGCGTCAGTGGAAGCAGTAGAAAAGTTGCTACAGGTGCCAGTTGATTATTTTGTGAAGTTTAATTTTAATTCATTTACTAAAATTGTTGATGGATTAGATGGGATTGAAGTAAATGTCCCAGTTGAATTTACGGAGCAAAATAGTAAAGATGAACCTGACGCAATCCATTTGAAAAAGGGACTACAAAAATTAACAGGGGAAGAAGCACTTGCACTGGCAAGGACGCGTCATATTGATAGTGATGCAATGAGAGGTCAGCGTCAACAACTTGTTATTGAAGCGATGTTAAGTAAATTAAAAAGTGTAGGATCGATTACGAAGCTAGAAAAAATAGTTGAGGCGGTTGACGGGGATTTTAAAACAAATTTAGTAATGGATGATATTTTATCTTTTTATAAATACGGTTTAAACGGTTCAGTTGAAAAAATACAATTAGCTGGTGATGATTTATATTTACCTAACGGTCCAAATGGGCAACGTGTATATTATTATAATCCTAATAAAAAAGATTTGCAGAGTTTGAGTAATACGCTTAGAACGCATCTAGGATTAAGTGAAAAGCAGATTGAAGAGAATTGAAGCAGGCGAGATGTCTGCTTTTTATTTCGTTTAATAGTATGTCACTTAAATTTTAATATTATATACTATTTTAAAAATGAAACTAATAGTGTAACATAATAATGTAGTTTAAGTTAAATAGCAGGGGGGCTTTTACATAGAATACATCATTAGCATTTATGGAAATCGTATGGGAGAAATGAAAGAAACAGGGGAGTATTAAAAATGAGAATTGTAAAGAATTTAACATTCCAAGTTATTGTGGCAATTATATGTGGTATTGCAGTAGGGGCAATTTGGCCTAGTGTTGGACAAGAGATGAAGCCAATCGGTGAAACGTTTATCAATATGATTAAAATGGTCATTGCACCGATAATCTTTTTAACGATTGTGCTTGGTATTGCAAGTATGGGAAGTATGAAAAAGGTAGGTCGTGTTGGTGGTAAGGCACTATTATATTTTGAAATTGTTACAACAGCGGCTTTACTTATTGGTATCATCGTCGCGAATGTTGTACGTCCCGGAGATGGATTAGATCCTTCAAAGCTAAAGGGTGGAGATGTTTCACAATATGTACAAAGCGGACAAGAAATGAAGTGGATGGATTTCTTTTTACATATTGTGCCGTCTAACATGTTTGAAGCATTTGCAAAAGGTGATATTTTACAAGTGCTGTTCTTCTCCATTTTATTTGGTGCAGGGTTAACGATGCTCGGGAAAAATGGACAGCCGGTTATCGACTTTTTTGAAAGATTATCGAAAGTATTCTTTAATATTTTATCTATTGTTATGAAGTTAGCACCGGTTGGAGCATTCGGCGGGATGGCGTTTACAATTGGTAAATATGGTTTAAGTACGTTAATACCACTTGGTAAATTAATGATTTGTGTATATGCAACAATGGCATTATTTGTTTTTATTGTTTTAAATTTTATTTGTAAACTATACAAATTTAGTTTGTGGAAATATTTAGCTCACATTAAAGAAGAATTACTCATTGTTCTCGGGACATCATCATCAGAATCAGTATTGCCGCGAATGATGACAAAGATGGAAGACTTCGGATGTTCGAAGCCAGTAGTAGGTTTAGTCATTCCTACAGGATACTCTTTTAACTTAGATGGAACGACAATTTATTTATCGATGGCTACAATATTTTTAGCTCAAGTCTTTCACGTCGATCTTTCACTAGGTCAACAATTAACTATAATAGCTATTTTGTTAGTTACATCTAAAGGGGCAGCAGCAGTAACAGGTGGAGGCTTTATTGTATTAGCATCTACGTTATCTGCAATGAATGTTATCCCATTAGAAGGGTTAGCACTATTACTAGGTGTAGATCGTTTCATGTCAGAAGCACGTGCTATTGTCAACTTAATTGGTAACGGTATTGCGACTGTAGTTGTTGCAAAAAGTGAAAATGAATTTGATGAAGAGAAGTATACGAGAGTAATAGAGGAAATGAAAAGAGAGAAAATGGCCGGATAAACAAGTCAGCTTTGCTGACTTGTTTATTTTTGTAGAAAAGAGATTTGTTACGATATACATTATTTATTAACAATAATTTACAAGTGTTTTATAGTGAAGGGATATAAAGACTATTAAATCAATACATAGAATTCAATAAGGTATAGGGTTTCGAAAGAATATGGAATTTTTATGAATATTACTGTAAAAAAATAATTTTTTAAAAATTTTCAATAATAACACTTTACAAAACTCAAAAAATTAGTAGAATAATAGTTAATAAGAATCTTCTGATAAAAATATAAAGAAAAACAGAATTATCAGAAAATTCTTAAATGAGAGCGTTAAGAATTAGGGAGGGTACAGAAAGTGAAAAAGAAAAAAATGAAAAAACTAACAGCGGTTGTAGCACCAGTTTTAGCAATGAGTATGGCATTAACAGCATGTTCTACATCAGGCGGAGATAAGAAGACAAACACAAATTCTAGCTCTGGCGGAGATAGCAAATCAGAAGAAAAATTAGCAGCGAAACAAGTGTTTAATAAAACAGAAAATCAGGAAATTCCAACAATGGATACTTCAAAGAGTACAGATACTTTGGGTTCTCAAATTTTAGGGAATACAATGGAAGGCTTATACCGTTTAGATAAAGAGAATAAACCAATCCCAGCTGCGGCAGAATCAAGTACGAAGAGTGAGGATGGTAAAAAATATACATTTAAGTTACGTAAAGATGCAAAATGGTCAAATGGTGATCCTGTAACAGCGAAAGATTTCGTATTTGCATGGCAACGTTTATTAGATCCAAAAACGGCTGCTGAGTATGCATTTATCGCATTCCCAATTAAAAATGCAGAAGTAGTTAATAAAGGAGAAAAACCTGTAACTGAACTAGGAGTAAAGGCAGTAGATGACCTTACTTTAGAAGTTGAATTAGAACAAGCAGTACCATACTTCTTAAACTTAGTAGCGTTCCCATCGTACTATCCATTAAATGAGAAATTCGTAAAAGAAAAAGGAGATAAATACGGTTTAGAATCTGATACAACTGTATATAACGGACCGTTCGTTCTTTCTGATTGGAAGCATGAGCAAGGTTGGAAACTGAAGAAGAATGATCAATATTGGGATAAAAAGACTGTAAAATTAGATGAAATTAACTATAGTGTTGTAAAAGAGCCAGCAACTAATGTGAATTTATATGATAGTGGTCAAATTGATTTCTCTTTATTAACAGGTGAATTTGTTGACAAATTTAGAAATAATAAAGAGGAATATGGGGTGTATAACGAACCAAGTACTTTCTTTATACGTTTAAACCAAAAACGTGGTGGACAAGATACACCATTAAAGAGTAAAAAATTACGTGAAGCAATTGCACTATCAATTGATAAAAAGAATTTAACAAATGTTATTTTAAATGATGGGTCAAAACCTGCAGATTATTTAGTGCCGAAAGGCTTAGCAGCTGGCCCAGATGGAAAAGACTTCCAAGAAACGTTTAAAAACGGTATTAAACCAGATGCGAAAAAAGCAGCTGCTGCATGGGAAGAAGCGAAAAAAGAACTTGGAAAAGATCAAGTTACAATTGAGTTTTTAAACTATGATACTGGTAATGCGAAAAAAGTTGGGGAATACGTAAAAGATCAAATTGAGAAAAACTTAAAAGGTGTAACAGTAAATATTAAACTACAACCGTTTAAACAAAAACTTAAATTAGAATCAGAGCAAGATTATGATATTTCATATGGTGGATGGAGCCCAGATTATGCGGATCCAATGACATATTTAGATATGTTTGAAAGTAAGCACTCTCATAACCAAATGAGTTTCTCTGATCAGAAATATGATGAAATAATCAAAAAAGCTGGTGGGGAATTAATGACTGATGCGAAGAAACGCTGGGAGGAGCTAGGAAAAGCAGAGGAATTACTTCTTGAAGAAGATGTTGCCCTTGTACCTTTATATCAAAGTGCTAGATCTTATGTTATGAAACCGCATGTAAAAGGTGTTGTTAAGCATAATATTAGCCCAGAATACAGCTATAAGTGGGCATATGTTACTGAAAAATAATAGAGTTGAAAAAGTACTTCAAAGCAGTCTACATGCCTTGAAGTACTTTTTTTATTGTACAATTGAACGCGAAAATGAAAGAGTGGAGAAGAAATGAAATGTAGTAGATGGAGGATACGTATAGTATGGTCATAGAAAATAGAATGTTACTATCGTTAAGTAAAATAAATATTCTAAATGTTTAAAAAATAACTTTACAAAATCAGAAAAATTAGTAGAATATTAATTAATAAGAATTTTCTGATAACTAGTTATTAGAAAATCTCTCAAAATTAGTTTCGTACATATAATTGGGGAGGGTACAAAAATGAAGAAAAAGATGAAAAAGTTCACGGCGGTTGTAGCGCCAGTTTTAGCGATGAGTATGGCGTTGACAGCGTGTTCTGGATCTGGCCGGGAGAAGAAATCAAGTACGACGTCTAGTGGTGGCGGAGAAGAGAAAAAATCAGAAATTAAATACGCAGCGAAACAAGTGTTAAATCGTACAGAGAATCAAGAAATTCCGACGATGGATGTTTCAAAATCTACCGATACATTAGGTTCTCAAATTTTAGGGAACACAATGGAAGGTTTATATCGATTAGATAAAGATAATAAGCCGATCCCAGCTGCTGCAGAATCTAGTACGAAAAGTGAGGATGGCAAAAAATATACATTTAAATTACGTAAAGATGCAAAATGGTCGAATGGTGACCCTGTAACGGCGAAAGATTTCGTATACGGTTGGCAGCGCTTACTTGATAAAAATACAGCTGCAGAATATGCGTTTATCGCTTTCTATATTAAAAACGCAGAAGCAATTAATAAAGGTGAAAAACCTTTAACAGATTTAGGAGCAAAAGCGGTAGATGATTATACGCTAGAAGTAGAATTAGAAAAACCAGTACCATATTTCTTGAATTTAATGGCATTCCCGTCATACTATCCTTTAAATGAGAAATTCGTAAAAGAAAAAGGAGATAAGTTTGGTTTAGAAGCAGATACAACGTTGTATAATGGACCGTTTGTGATGGCTTCATGGAAACATGAACAAGGATGGCAGCTAAAGAAAAATGATAAGTATTGGGATAATAAGACTGTAAAATTAGAAGAAATTAACTACAGTGTAGTAAAAGAAGTTGCGACGAAAGTAAACTTATATGATACAGGATCAATTGATTTCACACTATTATCAGGAGAATTCGTTGATAAATATAAATCAAACAAAGAGGAGTACGGTGAGTATTCAGAAGCGAGTACATTCTTCTTACGTTTAAATCAAAAGCGTAACGGACAAGATACACCGTTAAAGAGCAAAAAACTACGTGAAGCAATCGCATTATCAATTGATAAAAAAGGCTTAGCAAACGTTATTTTAAATAACGGTTCAAAAGCAACAGATCAATTAGTACCAAAAGGACTTGCGACAGGACCAGACGGTAAAGATTACCAAGATACATTTAAAAATGGTCTGAAATATGATCCGAAAAAAGGTGCAGCAGCTTGGGAAGCAGCGAAAAAAGAACTTGGAAAAGATCAAGTGACAATTGAATTACTAAGCTATGATGATGGAACTGCGAAAAAGATTGCTGACTACTTTAAAGATCAAATTGAGAAAAACTTAAAAGGTGTAACGGTTAACACGAAAATTCAGCCGTTCAAACAAAAACTAAAATTAGAGTCAGCACAAGATTATGAAGTTTCGTTTGCAGGTTGGAGCCCAGACTATTCAGATCCAATGACATTTATTGATATGTTTGAATCGAAGAGCCCATATAACCAAATGAGTTATTCGAATCCAAAATATGATGAAATGGTGAAAAAAGCAGGTAATGAATTATTGTCTGATCCGAAGAAGCGTTGGGAAACGTTAGGAAAAGCAGAGAAATTGTTCCTTGAAGAAGATGCAGGATTAGTACCTTTATACCAAACAGGTAGAGCGTATGTAATGAAGCCGAATGTAAAAGGAATTGTGAAACATAACATCAGTCCAGAATATAGCTTTAAGTGGGCTTATGTAACGGAAGGGAAATAATAAAAAAGAGCGTGTTTAAAAGTAGAAACACGCTCTTTTTCTATTCAATTAAATAGAGAAGAATAAGAAAAGTGGTACTGAC
Source organism: Bacillus sp. EB106-02-03-XG38 (assembly GCF_058792175.1). Lineage (NCBI taxonomy): Bacteria > Bacillati > Bacillota > Bacilli > Caryophanales > Bacillaceae > Bacillus > Bacillus sp. EB106-02-03-XG38. Next base: position 1,703,075 of record NZ_JBYTED010000001.1, on the reverse strand, counting down.
ATATAGTAGATGGGGGAGAATTCATATAGTAGTAATAGTAAAATACATAGTTACTATAAAATAAAAATCTAAAACTGAGGGTAATTATCAGGTATTAATAACCAAGGTCATAGAAAATCTCTCGAAATTAGTTTTGTACATATAATTGGGGAGGGTACAAGAATGAAGAAAAAAATGAAAAAACTAACGGCAGTTGTAGTGCCAGTTTTAGCAATGAGTATGGCATTAACAGCATGTTCTTCTGGATCTGGTGGGGAGAAGAAACCAACTACAACGTCTAATAATGGCGGGGAAGAGAATAAATCTGAAATTAAATATGCGGCAAAGCAAGTGCTAAATCGTACAGAAACGAATGAAATTCCGACAATGGATACTTCAAAAAGTACAGATACACTTGGTGCACAAATTTTAGGGAATACGATGGAAGGGTTATATCGCCTTGATAAAGATAATAAGCCAATCCCAGCTGTAGCAGAATCTAGCACAAAAAGTGAGGATGGCAAGAAATATACATTTAAACTGCGGAAAGATGCAAAATGGTCAAACGGTGATCCTGTAACAGCGAAAGATTTTGTATTTGCATGGCAACGTCTAGTAGATCCAAAAACAGCTGCTGAGTATGCATTTATTGCTTACTATATTAAAAATGCGGAAGCGATTAATCAAGGAAAAGGGGAAGTGTCTACATTAGGTGTAAAAGCGGTAGATGATTATACACTTGAAGTAGAACTAGAAAGACCTGTACCATATTTCTTGAACTTAATGGCATTTGCGTCATACTATCCATTAAATGAAAAGTTCGTAAAAGAAAAAGGGAATAAATTCGGTTTAGAGTCTGATACAACAGTATATAACGGACCGTTCGTTCTTACTGATTGGAAACATGAGCAAGGATGGAAATTAAAGAAAAATGAGCAGTATTGGGACAAAAAGACTGTAAAACTAGAAGAAATTAACTATAGTGTAGTTAAAGAACCAGCTACTAGAGTAAATTTATATGATACAGGAGCGATTGACTTTGCCCTTTTATCAGGAGAATTTGTTGATAAGTATAGAAATAATAAAGAAGAGTTTGGTGCCTATTCGGAAACAAGTACGTTTTACTTACGTTTAAACCAAAAACGTGGTGGGCAAGATACACCGTTAAAGAGCAAAAAATTACGTGAAGCAATTGCATTATCAATTGATAAGAAAGCTTTAACGAATGTCATTTTAAATGATGGTTCAAAACCAGTGGATTACTTAGTACCAAAAGGTTTAGCGAGTGGACCAGACGGTAAAGATTTCGCAGAAACGTTCAAGAATGGTTTAAAACAAGACTCCAAAAAGGCAGCAGCAGCTTGGGAAGAAGCGAAAAAAGAACTTGGAAAAGATCAAGTGACAATAGAGTTATTAAATTATGATACTGGTAATGCGAAAAAAGTTGGGGAATATGTAAAAGATCAAGTTGAAAAGAATTTGAAAGGCGTGACAGTAAATATTAAATTGCAACCATTTAAGCAAAAACTAAAATTAGAATCAGACCAAGATTATGATTTTTCATATGGTGGCTGGAATCCAGATTATGCTGATCCAATGACGTACCTTGATATGTTTGAAACGACAAATTCTCAAAATCAGATGAGCTACTCAAATTCAAAATATGATGACGCTATTACGAAAAGTAAGACAGAATGGATGGCTGATGCAAAAAAACGTTGGACAGAATTAGGGAAGGCTGAGAAATTGTTACTTGAAGAAGATGTAGCGCTCGTACCTTTATATCAAAGTGCTAAATCATATGTTATGAAGCCAAATATAAAGGGCATTGTAAAACACAATATTAGTCCGGAATATAGCTTTAAATGGGCGTATGTAGAAGAGAAATAAAAAAGTGAAGAGCATTTTCAAGTTGCGGTATAGCACTTGGAAATGCTTTTTTATGTGCACGATTTATTGATGGGTGAATATATGTATTATAGAAAATTTAAAGGAGAATTCTATGAAACGAAATACTTACATCGATTTCCTAGCTTATTACGGAATAGGGAGTGCTCATCCTGGTGGTTTTACGTTAACAAAACAATTGTTAGCACAATTGCCTTTTAAATATGGAGCAAATGTCCTTGAAATCGGCTGCGGTACGGGGAAAACAGCGGCGTATATGACAAAAGAATGTGGTTATAAAGTAACGGCGGTTGAAAAGAATGAGATTATGATTCAAAAGGCGAAAGATAGATGGTCGTTTGAACGAATAGATATTCAATTAATTGAAGGAAGTGTAGAGCAATTACCATGTTTGCATGAATCATTTGAGTTCGTACTGGGAGAATCGATACTTGCTTTTACAGAAAAAGAAAAGGTTATTTCAGAGTGCTATCGTGTATTACAGAAAGACGGTAAGCTTGTTGTCATTGAAATGATTATTGATAGGCACATTGATAAGGGAGAGGAAGAAAAAATCTCTCAATTATACGGGATGAAAGAACTATTAACTGAGAGCGAGTGGGTACAATTATTTCAGAAAGCAAATTTTAAGCGGGTTACTATTGCTGGCGGTGGTACAATTGCGGAAACGATCTCTAGCTATATAGAAGAACCGGAATGGAATGTATCACAATTTATTCCAAATGAGTTATATGAGGCATGGGTACAGCATGAAAATGTACGACTTATGTATCAGCACATTTTAGGTCATCGTATTTTTATATGTGAAAAATAAAGGTAAAGAGTTGGCTAAAGGTAGTCAACTCTTTACTATGTTAAATGAAAAATAATGCAGCTAATGTAATTCCGAAGATGAAACCAAATCCGAGTTCGACGCCCCAGCCACAACCGCCGCCTCCCCAGCCGCCGCAACTACCGCAACCACGACCGCCACATCCACAGCCGCTGAATCCACCACCACAACCAAATCCGCAACTATCACATCTGCTAATGCCGCCACAAAGATCACAACCACCGTTTGCATATGCGTCATAGTATCCGAATCCAGTATCAAAAGATGAGCGCTGTTGCACTGGCTCAATCCATACAGAGCTTTTTGTCACATCAATTATTTTACCTAAATGAATGCGACCATCACGATCTTCAATGCGAACGACTTTACCGAAATAACGTCGGCACGTATCATAACATTTTTGTCTATGCATATTCATTCCTCCTTCCCCATTACAGTAATACGATATGTAAAGGGGACAAGTGCGGCTTGTACGAATGCCCTATCTATCATAATTGTTATAGGAAAGGGGAAATATAGGAAGAGGATATATAAGGAGGAAAAAGCATGAAATCTACAGATCAGTTTCAGACATATGAAGTACCGTGGGAAGAATTTATTGAGGCATTGCGTAAGGAAATAAAGAAGCAAGTAGGAGCAGATATTATTGATACAGTAGTTTGTAATTTAGAAGATGGTTTTGAAGTGTATACATATGTGCAAGGGGATTTGGATTTTGAATATAAGGAAGCGCTTGAAAGGAAATACGGGAGCGATGCAAAAACTCCTAACGTGTTAACGATTATGTTATTAGCTAGCATTTATAGTACGAGTGAAGAGAATTTGCGATTACATGCGGATCATAAAGATAATCCGATTGTTGAAGTGTACGTGAAGCAATAAAACACGCTGTGAAGGCGTGTTTTTTATTTGTCCCGCATTAACGGGCTGCCCGTAAAAGTCCGATTGGTGAGGACTAATAATAAGTGGGGGATGAACAAAACCCCGCTTATTAAAGTTTCACTTTATATGGTAAAATGTTAGAAAATTAAGAAAGATGGTGATGGTTTGAAAATTAAACATCTTAATTTAACAGTTTCAGATGTAGCGGTTACTAGAGAGTTTTTAGAAAAATATTTTGGTTTAACTTGTAGCGGAGCAAGGGGAAATGGTTTTGCAGTTATGCGTGATAATGATGGATTTGTATTAACGTTAATGAAAGGGAAAGACGTACATTATCCACAAACATTTCATGTAGGGTTTCCTCAAGAAAGTGAAGAACAAGTAAATAAGATGAATCAAAGGTTGAAGGAGGATGGATTTTTGGTCGAACCTCCTAAGCATGCACATGCGTATACGTTTTATGTGGAAGCACCTGGTGGATTTACAATTGAAGTGATGTGTTAATTCAAAATCAAACTTTTTGTTATGTGTTTTCAATATAAAAAGTAGGAAAAGTCTGTTAAGTGTAGAGCTTGAACAGACTTTTTTTACTTGTAGTATCAGATAGAAAACGCTAGAAGGAATTATATTCAGTTTATAAAGCTATTTACATAATAAAGTTATGGTATGTTAGTTGTCCTAAAATACAAGTCATATATCTTGTATCCTCTCATAAATTTAAACATAGGAATTTGTCTACAAAGGTGGCGAAGCCTCATCATGAAAATTCGAATTTGTGCCACATTCATGTTGTTTCTATTTATATGGTTACATCCTTTTTGGACTTTTGCAAAAGGAGAGGAGGCAAAGGAAAGGGTCGTTTCACTTGTATATGATGATTCGGGCAGCATGAGAAATAACGATCGCTGGAAATATGCCAATTACGCTTTGCAAAGTTTAGTTGCGCTATTAGACGAAAAAGATACATTTTCTTACGTTCCAATGAGCAAGCCGAATGATCCATTAAACATTTCGTTAACGAAGGATAAGAGACAAACAGAAATTGAAGGAATTGGAGCGTGGAAGACGTATTTAAATACTCCGTTTAGCGCAGTAGAAACGGCGATGCAATCTATAAAAAAGGAAGCAGATATAGATGGAAAACGTGAATTTTGGCTTATTGTCTTAACTGACGGGGCATTTAATGATTTAGAGAAAGATAAGGTTGGCGGAAAAGAACAAATTTTGCAGAAGCTAGCGCAGTTTAAGAAAGATATGGATGCAAAAAAGATATCGTTACATCCAATTTTAATTACGATGGAAGAGGATTTAGGACAGCAAGAAAAGGCGCAACTAAATACGTTTAAAGAAATATGGAAGAAAGAGATAAATGGAGTTACGATGCCGTCTAGTGGAGAGGACGGTATTGTAAAGAGCGTCAATCAAGTGGCAGCATTAGTTGCAAATCGTGATCCGTTCTCCTCTGTTGAATCGATTGTAAAAACGAAAGTAGTAGGGAAGAAAGTAGAGATTACAACACCATTTCCATTAAAGCGTATGACGCTTGTACGACAATCGCCTTCTTTGTCTAATTATCAGGTCACACAAATTTCTAAACCGCTACAATTACAATCTTCTTTTTCCATACATGCACCAGGAGAAGCGAAATTATTTGGAAATATAGTTCATATCAGTACGGAAAATCAGGAAGTTATTAAGCCAGGAACTTATACGATAGAGGTGGACCAGGATATTGAGAAAGAAGGACTACAAGTACTAGTTGAACCGGCGCTTAACTATACTGTTTCTACTTATGACAAAGATGATCGTAGTCAAAAGAATGTGGAAAAAATGTACGAAGGTGTTACTGCTGTTATTGAAGCGAAGCCTACGGAATTACCAATTCAATCTTCATATTTTCAGGCAGAAGTAGAAATAGACGGAAAACAGTACCCGATGAAGTGGGACGATAAAAAACATGTATTTTACTACGAAATGAAGGTTGATAAAGGGCTAGTGCGCGGGAAAGTTCATATGAACATAAAGGGATTTTATAGACAGACGAAAGAATTTAAAATTGAAGTAACGGAAAAACCAAAATTATCACTGCAAACCGTTACGAAAGATTATGAAGAAAAAGTAACAAATTTAGAGAATAGTAAACCGTTTATTATACAACCACAGTTAGATGGTAAGCCGATGACAGAAGAGGCTGTAAAGAAACTATTAAAATCTACTGGTGTCACATCTAAACAATCAATCAACTATGAAATAAAACAACATGGTAATCAAATTTATATTTATCCTCGCCCTCATTACTCCGACACATTCAATTTCACAGATACCGGCACCGTAGAAGCTACCATCGTAGTGCAAGATTCAAAACTACAAGAAGTAAAGAAAAAAATATCACTTCATATTCAAAATGCACCGTTTTATGAAAAATATGCGCTTATCTTTAAGTTTGTTATTCCTATCACTTTATTACTGTTAATAGTAGGAATAATCATTTTAGGTTGGATTGTCCGCCCAAGATTTCACCGGAAGGCACTATTGTATTACGAATGGGATCAAGAAGTAGCGAAAGATTGGTTATATCAATCTGAGCCAGAATTACTTAAAAATAAATGGTGGAAACATTATTTTGGTATTCCGTATAGAGCGGAAAGGAAGACGGTACAATCCGTTACGTTTATAGCAAAGAAAGGATCGAAATCAATATTTGTAGCGAAAGAATCCCAAGTAGTAGGAATGATTATTGATGGGATGTTTATAACAGAGGATGAGGTTGGAATGGAACATAAGACATTATATCCAAATGAACTTTTAGTAATTGATAGAGGATATGGTAAAGAGATTTACAGGTACGAGTGTGAATAGTAGATAGGGCAAAGAGGGGGATTTTAGTTTTCCCTCCTCTTTTCAAACAAGCAAGAATAGGAAGGTGGTTCACATGACGTTACAAGTTCCAACGATATTAATTGGCTTAGGTGGAATCGGTAGTACTGTGACACATCAAATATATGAAAGACTGCCTGAGGAACGCCGAAAAAAGGTAGCAATGCACGTATTTGATACAGATGTGAATACATTGAGTAAATTTGATCATATTCGAAAGTTTAAAACGCAAACGAGTTCGAGTAAAACACCAAGAGAGTATATTGCGGGAGATCCAACGATTCCAGAGTGGTTTCCAATGGACCCGACTATACTGGATAAACCACTGACAGAAGGGGCAGGACAGTTACGCGTCATTTCACGTTTAGCGTTACGTGCTGCGATGAAAGAAGATAAATTGACGTCCTTTTGGCAAGAAATTGAGAAAATTTTTCCGGTTACAAGCGATCAAACGGAATATGGAGTGCGTGTCATTATCGTAACATCACTAGCGGGCGGAACAGGTTCAGGGATGTTTCTACAAATTGCATTATATTTGCGTGAAATGCTTCGAAAAAAACTGCAACATCACAACATTTTAATACGTGGTGCGTTTCTAATGCCAGATGTGTTAGTGAAGACGAGAACGGTTAGTGCGAAAGAGTTTGAAACGGTGCAAGCAAACGGCTATGCATCGCTAAAAGAATTACATGCCATTACACTCGGTTCTACTGGAGAATTGTCAAAGCGTGGTGGCGTCACGATTGAATTAGAGTATCGACCTGATCAAGTAGATGAAGACGGGAGAACAAATCATACGATTAAACAACATCATCTACCGTACAATTATTGTTTCTTATACGATTACGAAAATTTACATGGACACCATCTGCATAATTTATCTGATTATATGGAGCAAATGGCCAATACGATTTATTTACAGTTATTTAGTCCGATGTCTGCCAATCATTTCGCACAGGAAGATAATCAAATTCAACAATTAGCAGAATCGAGCGGGAAAGGGCGATATTGCGGGGCAGGAACGGCAAAGATTATTTATCCGTATGAGCACGTGTTAAAATATTGTGCTTTAAAATGGGCTGTGCAAGGTTTAGATGAATCGTGGCTTCATTTAGATCAACTGTTTCAAGAGAAGAAACAAAGATACGATCAAGATGTAAAACGTGGTATGCAACGTGAAAAGCCAGAGCGAGGGAAAAGTTATTTAGAAGACTTAGAACATCTTGCTACTCGCCCAGAGCAGGCTCATATTTTCTATAGACAAATGTATAATGAAACGCGTGAAGGAGCAGAAGGCGGTAAGGTCGGTGTTGCGAAATCAAAACTGTTTTTAGAAGCTGTAGAAAGTTATGTACAGCGTACGGTACAAAAAGACGAAGAATTAAATCGCCTGCAGCATGAGTGTAAAATTTCAGCTGCAAAGCTGAAAATGATGGAACAAATGAAAGGTGAAGTAGCAAGGGTGGATCATGCAGTTCGTTTATATGCGTATGCGATTCCGAGCCGTGTACATGAACATGTAACGACACTTTTATATGACATGATTGAATCAGATCGTTTTTCACCAAGTGGTTCTGAAGGACAGTCATATCAATTAAATACATGGTTTTTAAAGAAAACAGATCCTGTTCATCCAGTATCCGCTCGTTTTATGTTGTATGAAATTCGAAAGCAGTTAGTCGAGAAAATGAATCGACTACATGAAAATAATGAACAAAAGCGTAATTTAATTCAAAACTACGATAAGAAATTTAATGTGAGTAATATTGATGGAACGGTAACAGCTGTGCGCCGAGTAGAAATCGCGCAGCAACAAGGCTGGTTTGGAAAAATGATTAATAATCAGCAGCGTTTATTTAAAAAGGAATTTGAAGACATTGTAACGCAGTACGTACACAAATTAAACGAGTATCGTAAAGAAATGCTATTAGAGCTCGTTTATCAATCGCTATATCAAGCGGTTAATAAAATGATTCAATATTGGGAAAGGTTTTTTGATAATTTACACGAAACACGTGAAAATTTATTGTTCGAAATTCAAAAACGAAGCAAGGAATTTGAAGGGAAAACAAACCCAACGAATGTATACGTATTAGCTGAAGAGAAATTGCAAGAAAAGATATGGCAAGATATGCAGCAACATTTAAATTTAGGTGTATTACCGAAAGATATATCAGCAGAAATTTATATGAGTTTATACGGGGAATATTGCAGGGATGCGAAAACGGAAGAGATTCAATCGAAAAAGGTAGAAGACTTTTATCGTGAGCACATACTAAGTTACTGCTACGATGAATTACAAATACGCTATCGAGATAAATTAGAGCTGAATATCGTTGAAGCACTAAGAAAAGAAGCGGATTATAAGAAACGTGATCGTGATGAATATGTCCGTGAAAAAATTGAAGACTTGTTCCATTTAGCAAGCCCATTCGTGCCGAAAGTTTCACATCATAGGGAATTACAATATTGGGGTATACATCCATCTTTAAAGAAAGAACTGCAAGAGGAATTAATTCAAGAAATGTTTAAAGAAAAAGATACAGTACATGAAGCTTTTTCGCCATTTGAAGTCATTTGTTATCGTGCGCATTACGGTTTATCACTGCAAGACTTTCCTAAGCTTTCGTCTGGACATATTGCAAATGGATTTATGAATGATAAAGGTGATTATTTTCAGTCGTACTATCGCCGTGTAAACAAGTTGAATAGTAAAAAATCTAGTTTAACGCCGCATTTAGATAAGTATTGGCACTTACCAGCCTTTATGCCAGACTTAAATGCAACGCAAACGAAGTTAGATTACGATAAATGCAATCGTGCTCTTCTATACGCGTATATGTATCGCTGGATTAGTTTAGTTGCTGTTGATGGCCAGTTTGTGTATCAATATAACGGCGTTGGACGTAGCTTCTTAATTCAGTCGATGGGGAAAAATATTTCAAGCGAAAGTTATAAATTACACAGAGCATTGCTTCATAACCCATTTATTTATGAAAACATCTTGTCCAGGTTTGAAGAAGAACAAGAGAAGGCAATGATACAGGGCGGACATTTATATACACATCCGTTTGTATTAGGTGCTCAAGATATTAGATGGCTTCGTAAAGAGCATGTCCACAATATTTTAGATATGATTTTAATGTATGACCGTGAAGCGAAATATGACCCAACGTTAGAAGAAACTTCTGATGAATTATTAAGATTATTCCTTGATGAAATTGAGTTATATTTCCAAAACTATTACGGTACAGGTGCCGATATGGTTGCAAAGAAAGAGAAAGAGATGTTTATTAAACAATTGTGGGATCGTTCGTATGCGAAAGGTTACGTAGATCCAAATAGTGCTCCTTATAAAAAATGGCAAAATTTATTAAGTGTTCATGATGACGAGGAAACGCCAAAAACGAATGTATAATGAATGAAAAGGGAATCCTTAAAAGTGGCAATACAACTTTAGAAAAGAGGGATTCCGATGCCGTTTTTAGGAAGTGTATATCAAATATTTGGATTGTATCCAGAAATTTATTATGGAATGATTTCAGCAGAACTTGCAGAGCAGGAAAGAGTGGAACAAGCGGAAAACGAAGAGACAGAAACAGAAGTGTAACAATATAAGAAGCTTTAAAATAAAAATGATAACACGCTACTTACTCTTTAAACGTATAAGAGCAAGTAGCGTGTTTTTGCTATTTAATAATCCCGTTTTCTAAAATTTTTATAGTAGGCGCTACTTTCACATTAGCTTTTGAAAAGGCACTTGGCCAATCATCTTCGACCGTTTTCCATTCTTCATATTGAAACGCTCTCGCATAATCACCAAATCCGAATGGATCAAGTTGCTGCTTTTGAATTTTGTGAATTAAATCATTTAAATCTTTGTTTAGTTGTTTTGTAATAAGTGCAGTTAATTTCTTTCTATCTTTGTCTATATCCATGTTGAATGTAAGTTCAGATACGGAAACTTTAAAATCCATTGCAATATTAAATTTGAATTGATTGTCGCTATAGCCTGTGTGAATGTCACGATTCATGCTAAGAACATTTATTGTTACGAAATCGTCACCTTCTGTATCTTTTCGATGACTATTACTTTCAACTGAATGAGAAGGGATTTTCAGTGTAATTGAAACGGGAATATTCGCTTTCTTTTGCAACATAAGAAGAAAGGCACTTTCATAGCGATTTAAAGACATTTTATAGATTCCGCGAGAAGTTAATAGTGCAGAGCCGGTAACAATCACATCTTTTTTCCCTTTTTTTATTTCAGAGATAGCAGGTGTGATACCTTTATTAAAAGTTTGCCTATGGAATTCATGGAATGTCGTAAACGCAGTTCGATTGTATAGTTTGTTCGTATTAATTAAATCTGTTAAATATTCAGGAAGTGCAGGCTTATCTTTGAAATTATTATATATAACTGAAGAAATTGGACCGTTAACTGCAACCATACGCATATTTCCTGTGTTTTTAGGGTCGCGATACCAAACATCAAGGTAAGGCATAGCTCCTTCTTGTTTTAAAAACTTCGTGCTAAATAAAATGAGCTGTAATTTTTCTGTAGAGACTAATCCGTTACTTGAGCTATTAAACGTCGCTTTTGCTTCTCGAGGTGTATGTACGATTGCTTTATGAGTTTCGAACTTTTTTTCTACATCTTCATTAAAAATAGGGTTTACGTGGTACACGATTAATTTTCCTTTTGCTTTTGCATCAAAACCATAAATTAATGAAATTGATTGTTTTTCTAAGTCGAGCCGATCTCCGCAGCCTGTTAAAAAGGTTATGAGAAAGAAAAGTGTAGTGAAATGAATAAAGCGTCTCATTTAAATTTTTCTCCTTTTCCAATGCTGATAAAGTGTCATGTATAAGAGAAATACGACTGGGAATAGAAAAACGATAAAATAACTTGCAGTTCCCCAAAATTCTCGCAATGCACTTATTTGATACGACGATGGGATATAAAAGAATAAAACGAAAACACACCCGAATAATAAAAACCAAACAGGAAATGAACTCCCTTTTATATTAAGTAATTGATTGATTCCATCTGAAGCAGTGAAAATATAGGGAATACAAGAATCAAAAATAATGAAGAGATAAAATGACAAAAAGATAATTTCAAACCGTTCCAAAAATGAAAAGTGAAATGGTGTAACGAGAGAAAGAGTGGGCCATAAAAACTTAGTTATACCATCCGGGCTAAAATAAAGGAAAGAAACGAACGTAACTTGTAGGTAAACGAATAAAGTAATCATATTTGCAATAACGATTCCTTTTGTTGCAGATGATTTATTACTGAGATAAGGATAAAGGACGAATGCAAACTCAAATCCGAGAAACGCAATAATAGTTGATTTTACGGTGTTGAAAACTGGTATCCATCCCTCTTTAAGGAGAGGAAGAAGATAAACCCAATGCCCATCTTTAAGTGGGATAAATAATAGTAATGGCATCCAAAGTGTAAAGAAGACAGTAAAAACAGCATAGCGGCTAATAATAAGAACACCTTTACATGAGAGCATAACCATTGGAATAGATAGTAAAATCATAATTAAATACATAGGGGATCTAGGTAAAATCCAAATGTGGATAACGTATAAGAGAGAGAAAATTAAGGAAACAGCTGCAAGAACAGCATATAAAACCCAAAAGATCATTCCTACTCTTCCCAGCCACTTCCCAAGATAACGAGTTAGCACATCAAGTAAATGATATCCAGGATGCTTCTCCATAATTTTTACAATACATAGACTGACTAAAGTAGTGATAGCACATCCTATAATAATAGATATCCACCCATCTGTATTGGCCCCTTGTGCAACTTCACGTGGTAGTGTAAGTACACCAAATCCAACTTGAACACCACTAATCGTTAAAATGTATTGAAATAAACTAATCTCCCTCTTTGCACGCTTTGTCACTTATCTTCCTCCTTTTCTTCTATATCCGGTTGTCGATTTTCTTGTTTTAAGTTAAGGGATAGTGGTCGGTTCTTCATTAGTTTCCATGGCAAGCGCACAAGAACGTCTTTTAAATCCGTAGCAAATGATGGAGAAAAAGGACTACCGTAAGGAACACCAAGTGATTCCATAGAAAGAATATGGATGATGATAGCTGACATTCCAACCATAATTCCAATGACCCCGAATAAAGAAGCAATTATCATCATTGGAAAGCGAAGAATCCGAACTCCTGCTGACATTTCCAAATTGGGGATGATAAAAGAAGCGACTGCGGTAATAGATACGACGATAACCATAACATTACTTACGATTCCTGCTTGAACTGCAGCTTGTCCAATGACAATCCCTCCTACGACACCAATTGTTTGCCCGACGGGACCAGGAAGGCGAACAGCAGCTTCGCGGAGCATTTCAAGTACCAATTCCATTAAAAGTGCTTCTAATATAGGTGGGAAAGGGATTTTTGCACGAGACTCTCCAATTGTTAACAATAATTTAAGTGGAATTACTTCATAATGAAAGGAAATCATAGCAATATAAAGAGCCGGGGTGAATATTGCAATAAATAATCCAGTGAAACGAAGTAATCGTATGAAAGATGGAATGATAGGCCTGAAGCTGTAATCATCTATTGTTTGAAAAAAAGATGAAAAGGTCATAGGTCCAATTAATACGCCTGGTGAGCGATCGACAACAATAGCGATTCGTCCATCCAAAATGTGATGGGCCGTTGTGTCAGGGCGTTCAGTGATAGATAATTGCGGAAAGAGAGTATAGGAATTATCTTCAACAAACCCTTCTAATTCTCCGGTAGTAAGAATGGCATCCACTTTGATTGATTCGATGCGGCATGCCATTTCTTGTACGACATCTTCGTTTGCAATGTCTGCTAAGTACAGCAAAAAAATCTTTGAAGTAGCTCGTTCACCAACAGTGAATTCTTTCACTTTTAATTCACGATTTGGAATATATCGACGAATAAGTGCAACGCTGTCACTCGCTACTTCATTAAATCCTTCGTGTGAGCTTTTTATGGAAGTTTCTGTTGTAGGTTCTTCAATACTTCTTTTTGGCGCCGATTGCGTATCAAGTTCTAACGCTGTAAGTTGTCCGTTTATAAATAAAATGCTTTTACCATGTAAAAGGGACTGTTCAATGTCTGACCACTGCTGAACTTTTTTTATATTTCCGATTGTAACGGAAGATTCCCAAAAATCGTCCTCATTCCACTCTTTAAATAGGAGGGGGCGAAGAATATCGATGTTAATAACAGTTTTATCTACAAGTCCTTCCATATATGTAAGTGCGGCTTCGTTTCCGTTTTGTAACGGAAAAGTGCGTGTAATTAATTCTGGAATCCCGCTAAATAGTTTGGACAAGTGTTTTAAATTAAGGGAAAGAGAAGAAGAGATAGTTTTATGTAATAGGTGATCAGCTTGCTCTTGTGCAGAAAAAGATTTTTCACCACGTATCCATTTATTAAAAGACCCCATTTGTTCGCTTACTCCTTGTCATATATTATATGGGTTATTATGGATAGTTCTATGCGGACATATGCGTAGTTTAAATTTTATATTGTATATTTTTAACTTTAACGCTATAATTATAGTGTTAAAGATGGAATCGTGATATGACCTGTTATGAATCTATCGTTTTATTTATGAATAAATGGATTGGTATTTTAGCAAGATGTGCTAATAAACTACTCCACCATGATAATAACGTGCCGAAATGTGGTGCGTATATTTTCGTGGTGGAGTTTTTTTATTCTCAAAAAGGGGGAAAGACCATGAATAACAACATGGTTCATATTACAATTGACGGAAAAAAGTATACAGCGGAGCCTGGTTCAACGATATTGGGTGTTATTAATGAGAACGGGATTGAACATCCGCAAATTTGTTACGTGCCAGAAGTAGATCCTATTCAAACATGTGACACTTGTATTGTAGAAGTTGACGGAAAGTTAATGCGCTCTTGTTCGACAGTGGCGACGGAAGGTATGAACATTGAACGTAATTCTACTCGTGCGAAAGAAGCGCAAACAGAGGCGATGGATCGGTTACTAGAAAATCATTTATTATACTGTACAGTATGTGACAACAACAATGGGAACTGTAAACTGCATAATACAGCAGAATTAATGGAGATTGAACATCAAAAATATCCTTATGAACCGAAAGTAGATGTGAGTGAAGTTGATATGACGCATCCGTTTTATCGCTACGACCCTAATCAATGTATTGCATGCGGTCAATGCGTTGAGGTATGTCAAAACTTACAAGTAAATGAAACGTTATCGATAGACTGGGAAGCGGAACGCCCACGAGTTATTTGGGATGAAGGAGTCAATATTAATGACTCTTCATGCGTGAGCTGTGGTCAATGTGTAACGATTTGTCCTTGTAACGCTTTAATGGAGAAAACGATGCTCGGTGAAGCTGGATTTATGACGGGATTAAAACCAGATATTCTTGAACCGATGGTAGATTTAATTAAAGAAGTTGAGCCTGGATATAGCGGCATTTTTGCGGTATCAGAAGTGGAAGCGGCCATGCGTGATACTCGTACGAAGAAAACGAAAACAGTTTGTACATTTTGTGGTGTAGGTTGTTCATTTGAAGTGTGGACGAAAGGACGTAAAATCCTTAAAGTACAGCCTTCTTCTCATGCACCAGTTAACGCAATTTCTACTTGTGTAAAAGGAAAATTCGGTTGGGATTTCGTAAATTCTAAAGAAAGAATTACAAAACCTTTAATTCGTAAAAATGGAGCGTTTGTTGAATCTACATGGGAAGAAGCATTGAATGTAGTTGCAAGTAAATTAGGATCGATTAAAGAAGAGTACGGTAAAGATGCTATCGGTTTTATTTCTTCATCTAAAATTACGAATGAAGACAATTATGTGATTCAAAAATTAGCACGACAAGTATTTGAAACGAATAATATTGATAACTGCTCACGTTATTGTCAATCACCAGCGACAGACGGATTATTCCGAACAATTGGTATGGGCGGAGATGCTGGAACGATTAAAGATATCGCACAATCTGGTCTTGTTATTATTGTAGGTTGTAATCCGACAGAAGGTCACCCTGTTTTAGCTACACGAATTAAACGTGCACATAAATTACACGGACAAAAATTAATTGTGGCTGATCTTCGTAAAACAGAAATGGCAGAGCGTTCAGACGTCTTTGTTAGTCCAAAACAAGGAACAGATCAAGTGTGGTTAATGGCTGTTACGAAATATATGATTGATCAAGGCTGGCACGATCAACGATTTATCGATGAGAATGTAAACTTCTTTGAAGATTTCAAAGAGAGTCTGACAGAATATACACTTGAATATGCAGAGAAAATGACTGGTATTTCAAAAGAAACACTTATTCAAATGGCTGAAATGATTCGTGATGCAGATGGTACATGTATCCTTTGGGGTATGGGAGTAACGCAAAATACAGGGGGATCTGATACTTCCGCTGCGATTTCAAACTTACTTCTTGCAACTGGTAATTATCGTCGGCCAGGTGCTGGTGCATATCCGCTTCGAGGTCATAATAACGTACAAGGTGCTTGTGATATGGGTACTTTACCAGGATGGCTTCCTGGATATCAACACGTTACGAACGATATGGAACGTGCGAAATTTGAAACTGCTTACGGAGTGAAAATTGATAGTGAACCAGGTCTTAATAATATTGAAATGCTTCACGCAATTGACGAAGGAAAAATGAAAGCAATGTACCTTGTCGGAGAAGATATGGCTCTTGTAGATTCTAATGCAAATCATGTACATGAAGTGTTATCAAGCCTTGATTTCTTCGTTGTGCAAGATGTTTTCCTTTCTAAAACTGCTCAATATGCAGATGTTGTATTACCAGCAGCACCATCTCTTGAGAAAGAAGGTACTTTCACAAATACAGAGCGCCGTGTACAAAGACTATATCAAGTTCTTCCTACGCTTGGAGATGCGAAACCAGACTGGTGGATTGTGCAGGAAGTTGCGAATAAATTAGGTGCAAACTGGAATTATAGCCATCCAAGTGAAATCTTTGCTGAAATGGCAAGCTTATCACCACTATTCTCACAAGCTAACTATGAAGTACTGGAAGGATGGAATAGTTTCCATTGGGGAAGTTTTGATGGTACGAATACACCATTACTTTTCCAAGATGGATTTAACTTCCAGGATAAAAAAGCTCGTTTTGCGATTGCTGACTGGGTGCGCCCAGCTGAATTCCCAGCTGAGTTCGACCTTCATATTAACAACGGTCGTATGCTTGAGCACTTCCATGAAGGGAATATGACAAATAAATCAACAGGTATTCAAACGAAAGTACCTGGCGTTTTCGTTGAAGTTTCTCCAGCACTTGCAAAAGAACGTGGAGTGAAAACTGGTTCATTAGTCCGTCTTGTCTCTCCGTTTGGAGCGTTAAAATTACGTGCACTTGTAACAGACCGTGTAAAAGCAAATGAGTTATATTTACCGATGAACTCTACAGATAATGAAACAGCGATTAATTTCTTAACAGGTCCTGCAGTTGATACGCGTACGAACACACCTGCTTATAAACAGACGAAAGTGCGTATGGAAGTGCTAGAAGTTGATGGCGAAAGTCCGATGCCAAAAGCAAACCCACGCAATAAAAAACGTCACCCTCAAGCTGGTATTGAGGTACATCGTAAGTGGGCACGTCCAGGGTATGTGCATTTAACGGATAAGTAGGAGGAGAAAAATATGGCTGCACCTATAAAAATGATTCAAAAACAAGAATTAACTGAGGAAGAAATAAAACAGCAAAAATTAGATGATTTAAAAGAGCTTCTAGCTAATAATGAAGAAGCTTTAAATCAAATGTTTAATATTGTTGGTGAATTAAATGACATCGGAATGCTAGAAGCTGCAAATTCTATGCTAAAGGCGAAAGAACCAATCGCAAAGATTGTTCTTGGCCAAGTGACTCGTGAGCCTGTTACAAATTTAATTAATAATATGATGGGGGCTGCGGGTGCTTTAACAGAACTTGATCCGGAGCTTACGAAAAAGCTTATAGGTAGCTTATTAGTAGGGCTAGAAAAAGGTAATGAACATTTAGAGAGTAATAAAAAAGTAGGGGTATTCGATCTTATGAAAGTATTGAAAGACCCAGATATTAACCGTGCTATCGGGTTTGGGCTTCATTTCTTAAAAGGTATGGGAAAAGGATTAAAAGAAGAATAAGTTTCATGAAGTGAACCTTTTCGCCCGAATGTTTGTGCGAAATAGTTTGGGCGAAAGGATTATTTTGGTAAAATATATAATAAAGTAAAATGAGGCTTTTGGGAGGTATAATTGTATGTCAAAAAAAGTACATGAATTTAATGATATGATACGAAAACTTCGAAAGGAACTTTTTGGAAAAGGACCGGAACGAATTCATACTGTTTTTGCTGAAAATATGGCGATTGCGACCCTTTATGGAAACTTAACACCTACTGAAAAATTCATTTCAAGTACGATGGACGGTGCGGAAATGGTTCATATGGCTAGAACGAAAATGATTCAAGAAGTGTATGCTGCAAATTCCCGTGAACATTTGGAGGAACTTGTTGGAGCGAAATTAGTGAATTTGTTTTCAGATATGAAAGTAGAAGAAGATATTGCAGTTTCGGTATTTGTTTTCGATAAAAATATAACGTGAGAGAAGGATACTGATCGTGAAGCCGATACAGGTAGAAAGAGAAATCTTTCGCTATGAACAAGGGGCGTTTAAGCATATAGAGGACAGCATTGTAACAGAGTTTCCAGTCACGATTAAAATGAACGGACAGGAGTTTGTTACAATGGTTAGTACTCCAGAATATATAGAAGATATGGTAATAGGCTTCTTAGCATCTGAAGGAATTATTCGGAAGTATGAAGATATTGATGATATATGGGTACAAGAGAAAGAAGGGTTTGTACATGTCACGGCGGCAAAATTGAATCCATATTACGAACAAATGCAAAATAAACGTTATATTACTTCATGCTGTGGCATGAGTAGACAAGGGTTTGTTTTTGCAAATGATGCACTAAGCGCAAAGAAAATGAATGGTGTCCATGTACAGGTTGCTGCAGAAGACTGTTTTCGGTTAATGAAAGAAATGCAGCAATCCGCAGAGACATTTCGTCATACAGGCGGCGTTCATAATGCGTCTTTGTGTGACGTGAATGGTATTATGTTAAGTCGAATGGATATCGGTAGACATAATGCGTTAGATAAAATTTACGGTTATTGTTTAAAAAATAATATTTCTATAAGTGATAAAATCATAGTTTTTAGCGGTCGTATTTCTTCGGAAATATTATTGAAAGTTGCAAAGATTGGTTGTGAAATTATACTTTCAAAATCAGCTCCAACTGAGTTGGCTTTGCAGCTAGCAGAAGAATTAGGTATCACAACGATAGGATTTATTCGGAATCAATCCTTAAATGTATATACGCATCCAGAGCGTGTTTTAAATATAAAATAAGTAAAAGCGAGGCAATAAATATGAAATCTGTCACATTAGACAAACTACAACGCCCTTTAAAGGATTTACGTATTTCTGTTACTGATCGCTGTAATTTTCGCTGTCGCTATTGTATGCCAGAAGAAATATTTGGTCCTGATTATTCGTTTTTGTCTAATGATAAAATTTTATCTTTTGATGAGATTGAAAGGATAACACGTATTTTTGTTTCTTTAGGTGTAA
Source organism: Bacillus sp. EB106-02-03-XG38 (assembly GCF_058792175.1). Classification (NCBI taxonomy): domain Bacteria; kingdom Bacillati; phylum Bacillota; class Bacilli; order Caryophanales; family Bacillaceae; genus Bacillus; species Bacillus sp. EB106-02-03-XG38. Next base: position 1,683,911 of record NZ_JBYTED010000001.1, on the reverse strand, counting down.
GAAAGTTACGGATTACGGGCGGAGAACCGTTACTGCGAAGAGGTCTTCCACAGCTTATTGAGCGCCTTAATAAAATAGATGGTGTAGAGGATATCGGTTTAACAACCAATGGATCGTTACTTAAAAAGTTTGCTCCTGATTTATATAAGGCGGGTTTATCACGTGTGACAGTTAGTTTAGATTCCTTAGAAGAAAATCGTTTTTTCTATTTGAATGGTAATAGAAGTAAAGTGCAAAGGGTTCTAGAAGGAATACAGGCTGCAGCTGAAGTTGGTATGAAAATTAAAATAAACATGGTCGTTCAAAAGGGAAAAAACGAACAGGACATTTTGCAGATGGCACAATACTTTAAGGAAAATAAGCATATTCTTCGTTTTATTGAGTATATGGACGTTGGGAATTATAACGGTTGGGAATTAAAAGAGGTTGTTTCGAAACAAGAAATAGTAGATGCGATTCATCAAGTTATGCCATTAGAACGGATAGAAGCGAATTATGCAGGTGAGGTTGCGACTCGCTATCGTTATATTGGAAGTGATGAAGAAATAGGTATTATTTCATCAGTAACAGATTCCTTCTGTTCCTCATGTACGAGAGCCCGTATTTCTGCAGAAGGAAAATTATATACTTGTTTGTTTGCTTCTAAAGGAAATGATTTGAGAGAACTACTTCGATCTGGGTACACTGACGAGGAAATAACAGATATCGTACGTGATATATGGAACAACCGAGAAGACCGTTATTCAGATGAACGCTTAAGTCATACAAGTGAAAAAAGAGCACCTAAAATTGAAATGTCACATATTGGCGGTTGATATATATAAGAGTGACGCTTTGAGGAAGTATATACAAAATGGAAAGTATGCAACGTTTGTAGATTTTCTATTTTATAGTAAAAGTGATGATTGATATCTCTGTAAAAGATGTGCAGAGAAATTAAGCAGCATTCAAAAACCTTTATTTTGAGGAGGTTTTTTGAAGCTGCTTTTTTATTTGGAGAAAATGGAGGAATTAGTAATGGCATTTCATAAACCGGAACAAATTGCTGAGCTTGTAATTGAGGCCGGTGTTCAAAAAGTAAGTCAGACGTTGCCAGCAATGCTTATTCTCGGTTTTTTAGGAGGAGCGTTTATTTCGCTCGGTTTTTTACTTAACATTCGCGTTTTAGGTAATTTACCTGAGCGCTGGGGTAGTTTAGTCAATGTTTTAGGAGGAGCGGTTTTTCCTGTTGGATTAATGCTCGTTGTATTAGCAGGAGGAGAATTAATTACCGGAAATATGATGTCACTTTCTATGGCGCTTTATGCAAAGAAAATTACATTGATAAGTGTACTAAATAATTGGGTTTGGATTACTTTCATGAATTTCGTGGGAGCTATTTTTGTTGCGTATTGTTTCGGTCATCTTGGCGGATTAACAGAGGGAGAGTATTTAAATAAAACGGTAGCGATAGCAGAAGGAAAGTTACATGAAACGTTTGGGAGAACTTTAATTTTAGCAATTGGTTGTAATTGGCTCGTTTGTCTTGCACTTTGGCTCGCTTATGGGACGAGTGATTTTGTCGGGAAAATAATCGGAATTTGGATTCCCATTATGGCATTTGTAGTGATTGGATTTCAGCAAGTAGTAGCAAACATGTTTGTCATCTCAGCAGTTATTTTTGCAGGTCATCTGACGTGGATGGATCTTGCTAGAAATTTTGTTCCTGTCTTTATCGGAAATGTAATTGGAGGAGCTGGATTTGTTGGATTTGCTTACTTTGCTTGTTATCAAAAACAACATTCCAATATGAAATAGAGTTCGTGAGAGGAAGGATATGTAATGGGTGAGCGGTATTCACGACAACAGTTGTTCAAACCAATTGGCAGTAAAGGACAAGAAAAAATTCGTAATAAACATGTGTTAATTGTAGGAGCAGGCGCATTAGGAAGTGCGAGTGCCGAAAGTTTCGTACGTGCAGGTATTGGTAAGTTGACGATTATTGATCGTGATTACGTTGAATGGAGTAATTTACAAAGGCAACAATTGTACTCTGAACAAGATGCGAGAGAGAAAATACCAAAAGCAATTGCTGCTAAAAATCGGCTAGAACAAATTAATTCTGAAGTACACATACATGCTTTCGTAATGGATGCAGTTGCAGAAAATATGGATGACCTATTAAAAAATGTAGATGTAATCATTGATGCAACAGATAATTTTGATATTCGATTTGTCATTAATGACTTATCGCAAAAACATAATATCCCGTGGGTATATGGTTCTTGTGTTGGATCGTACGGTATGAGCTATACAATTATTCCGCAAAAGACACCGTGTTTACATTGTGTGCTGAAGAATGTTCCTGTTACAGGTGTGACATGTGATACAGCTGGAATTATTAGTCCGGCTGTCCAAATTGTCGCGGCATATCAAGTGGCGGAAGCAATCAAAATTTTAGTAGAAGATTTTTCCGCAATTAGAAAAACATTTTTCATGTTTGATATATGGAATAATCAAAACCAATTTATAAAACTAGGGAAAATCAAGACTGATGATTGCCCTTCGTGCGGTTTGAATCGAACTTATCCTTATTTATCATACGAAAACCAAACGAAGGTAGCTATTTTATGCGGAAGAAATACAGTTCAAATTAGGCCAGTAGAAAATAGGAAGTACGATTTTGATAATATAGAAAAAGTATTAAAAAAACTAGGGAGAGTAGAGCGGAATCCATATTTACTATCTTGCCAACTAGATGATTACCGCGTCGTTATTTTTCGGGATGGTCGTGTTTTCATTCATGGTACAAATGATATATCGAAAGCGAAACAATTATATTATCGCGTATTCGGTTAATAGAAAGGGTTGTCAACAATGGAAAGAAGAGTGCCAATTACGGTTGAAGAAGCTGTTCGTAAAGTAATGGAATTTGCTAATGAGGGATTAAAGGAGCTATTGCCAATTGAATTAGCCTACGGGCGTATATTAGCAGAGGATTTAGTAGCCGACCATGATGTACCTTCATTCAATCGTTCACCGTATGACGGATTTGCTATTAGGTCAGAAGATACGAATGTAGCAAGTTATGAAACACCAATTGTGTTTGAAGTAATTGGTGAAATTGGTGCAGGATCAATATTCCACGAGAAAGTAGGCCCGTTTCAAGCAGTCCGAATTATGACGGGAGCGCAAATTCCGAATGGGTGTGATGCGGTTGTTATGTTAGAGCTGACTCGTCAATATGAGGAAGCTGGCAACAATTATATGGAAGTGAAGCGATCATTTAAAACGGGCGACAATATTTCTTTTCAAGGGGAAGATGCTCGTAAAGGAACGGTTCTTGCAAAGAAAGGATCATACATTCATCCAGGTATTTCAGCTCTTCTTGCTACGTTCGGCTATAGGGAGGTGCCAGTTGCAAGAAAACCTATAATTGGACTATTAGCGACTGGTAGTGAATTACTGGATGTAAATGATTCACTACAGCCAGGGAAAATCCGAAATAGTAATACGTATATGATACTGTCTCAAATTCGAAGAGCGGGCGGCAGAGTAAAATATTTTGGGAAGTTTAGCGATGATTTTCATACATGTTTCACAGCTGTAAAAGAAGCATTAAGCCAAGTAGATATGCTCATTACAACAGGCGGTGTATCAGTAGGGGATTACGATTATTTGCCAGCTATATATGAAAAATTAGGTGCCTCTGTTCTTTTCAATAAAGTTGCAATGAGACCAGGGAGTGTTACGACTGTAGCGCAATTAAATGGCAAGTTATTATTTGGTTTATCAGGAAATCCATCTGCTTGTTACGTAGGGTTTGAACTATTTGTAAGACCTTGTATTCGGACGTATATGTTTAGTGAAAAAGCACATGTAAAAAGAGAAAAAGCGTTATTAGGAGAAGATTTTCTAAAACCAAATCCATTTACAAGATTTGTACGAGCAAAACTGACATATAACGAAGGACAGTTAATTGCTTATCCGTCACGGTTTGATAAATCTAGTTCGGTTTCTTCTCTGGCAGAGGCAAATATATTTATTGTACTTCCAGGTGGTACGAGAGGTTATAAAAAAGATATGTTCGTAGAAGTTCTCTTGCTGGAAGATAATGAAGGTAGTGAATGGCCTTGGACATTTTATAAAGTGAGAGGTGTTTCTAATGGGACAAGCACTATTTGAGATTGTAGATATACCGATTTTAGTTGAAGAAGTAACGAATAAAGTCGCAAGAAGAGAAGCAGGTGCGATTACAACATTCATTGGCACGGTGAGAGAATTAACAAAAGGAAAACGAACGCTACATTTAGAGTACGAAGCATATAAACCGATGGCAGTAAAACAACTTACGAAAATTGGTGAAGAAATAAATGAAAAGTGGCCGGATGCAAAAGTAGCAATTACGCACCGTGTAGGACGGCTGGAGATTATGGATATCGCGGTAGTCATAGCAGTGTCATCACCGCATCGGAAAGTCGCTTATGAAGCGAATGAATACTCGATTCAACGTATAAAGAGAATCGTCCCAATTTGGAAAAAAGAATTTTGGGAAGATGGAACGATGTGGATTGGAGATCAACTTGAAAATACGGCATATGCAGAAGGAAAACCGAAGAAGGGAGAATGAGAAGATGATTACAATATTATTGTTCGCGAATTTGCGTGAGGAAGTAGGATCGGATCAATTAGTCATTCTAGAAAAACAAGAAATGACAGTGCAGCAAGTAAAAGAATGGCTCAAAGCAAGCTATTGTTTACAATCGCTTGATAGAGTGATGGTCGCTGTTAATGAAGAATTTGTAACGAATGAAGAGATGATAAAAGCTGGAGATGTAGTCGCATTCATTCCGCCTGTTAGCGGGGGATAATAAGCTTTTTCGCCAAGAAGATGTTGTATATAAATTCGAATACGAGAAGGGATGAGTTTTATGATTACTCAAGAACAAATAATGAGCGCGTTAAAACATGTAGAGGATCCGGAGTTACACAAAAGTATTGTAGAATTAAATATGGTTAGAAATATACAAATGAATGGAACAGAGGTTAAACTTGAAGTAGTGCTAACGATTCAAGGTTGTCCATTAAAGGCAAAAATTCAACAAGATGTGGAAGAGTCTCTTCATGCAATTGGTGCATCTAAAGTAGATGTGACATTCGGTTCTATGACACAAGAAGAACGAGCTGCGCTAACAGAAAAGTTAAAGAAAAATAGTAGAACAGAAACTGGTATGCCAAGCATGCTTCGCCTTGATTCAGGGGTACGATTTATTACAGTAACGAGCGGAAAAGGTGGAGTTGGAAAATCAACAGTGACAATTAATCTTGCAACTGCTTTAGCTCGTATGGGCAAAAAAGTGGGGATATTAGATGCAGATATATATGGTTTTAGCATTCCAGCTATGATGGAAACGAATCAAAAACCGACGATGATTGATCAAACAGCAATTCCAGTCGTTAGTCACGGTGTGAAAATCATGTCGATGGGATTTTTTACGGAAGGGAATAACCCGGTTATGTGGCGCGGGCCGATGTTAAATAAATGGATTCAAAACTTTCTTGCGAATACGCACTGGGGAGAATTAGATTATTTACTTCTTGATTTACCACCTGGTACAGGAGATGTTGCCATTGATGTTGCTGCTATGATCCCGCAGGCGCAAGAAATTATCGTTACAACACCACATAATGTAGCTTCATTCGTAGCATCTAGAGTAGGGGTAATGGCAAAACATACGAAACACGAGATTTTAGGGATTGTAGAAAATATGGCTTATTATGAAGAACAAGATGGATCAAAAAACTATCTCTTCGGAAAAGGTGGCGGCGAAATGCTTGCAGAACAATTGCACACAGAAGTGATTGCGCAAGTGCCTTTTGCAAAACGAGAAGAAAATAACGGTTCATCTGTATATGATGAAGACTCTCTTGTGGGAGAAGTGTTTACATCGTTAGCAGAGGATATTATTTACCCCGCTATTTGCGGGAAGTAAGACCCCCACCTCAAAATTCAGAGGAAGCAAAGAAGTTAAGTGGGGGATTAACTGCCCGTAAAAGCCTGATTGGTTCAACTAATAATCAGTGGGGGGATGAACAAAAACCTTACTGATTAAAGTTTCACTTTATAAAGGATAGAGGAGGGATTTTTTATGGCGTGTAATATTGATCATTCTATGGAAGATGTAATGGATAAGCTGGAAAGCCAAAAGAGTTTTTTACCGGAAGTGGTTTTTAAAAAGTTAAAGGGGTTTTTGCAACGTAATCATTCACAAGAAATATTAAACGATATCTTTCACCTTTTAAAAAAGTATGACTTAGTTAGTGAAGAAGAAAGAGAGACGAGAAATACTCAATTATTGCTGATTATAAAATAAATACGCATTGGCTTTTGTTTTTTTCAGGAGGGGTAAATGTAATGGATATGAAAAAGATGATTGAAACGATAGAAGCAATAAAAGTGACTGAAGAAGAATTATCGATTTCTAATTTACATCAAAAGCTTGTGAAGTTGTATAGTCAAAAAAATGTTGCTTATTATACGGAACTATTAAAATATATTTTATCACTATCCGTGCAGCTAAAATTACATCTCGTACTGAAATATTTTGGTGTGCGTCCCGTTGTTGCCGCCGATGAACGTATGCAATTTCAAGAGATATTTAAATGCCTAGCTAACAAAGATGAAAATGGTGAATGGTTTCTAAATTTCGTTTCTTTATATGTAGGGCTAATTGTAGTTTTTCATTTTGATGAAAAAGAGATTGAGAGAAGTTTTTTCGATGATTTGGTAGTGGGCGAAGGGAATGAAATATAAGGTTCTGCTCATAATATCTTTCTGTTTAATTGGCTATATAAATATAAAGGTAACCAATTAATAAAAAGCGTTCTTCAGTTGTTTCCGTAGTTTTTTCATGTTACCATTAAGCGAATTTTTCATAGGGAGAGAAAGCGATGAAATGGGTTTATTTTATTATTATTAACGTTATAGCTTTTAGCCTTATGGGGCTTGATAAACGAAAAGCGAAGAAGAAACAGTGGAGAACGCCAGAAAGTACGTTGTTTTTGTCAGCGGCATCTGGAGGGGCAGTTGGTGCTTGGATCGGTATGTATATGTTTCACCATAAAACACATAAAAAGAAATTTGTTTTCGGTATACCATTACTTGTCGTTATAACAGTATGTTTACTTTTTGCTGTATGAGAAATGTCGAAAGAATTGCAGATTGATTATTGGTAAAGTGAGCATGCGGGACCGTATAATGGAGAAAAACGAGAAGAGGAGAAAAAGGAAGATGGGGAGTCAATCAGCGCAGCAAAAAAAAGGGATTATATATGCGGCTGGTGCTTATACGATGTGGGGAATCCTACCAATCTATTGGAAGTGGGTTGAGGAAGTTCCGGCAGATGAGATATTAGCACACCGCATTGTTTGGGCGTTCGTTTTTATGTTACTCGTATTAGGTGTTACGAAAAGGTTTCGTCAGTTTATTGGGGAGTTCGTGAACCTTTTTAAACGACCTAAATTATTAATGTCATTAACAATAGCTTCAGTTTTGATTAGCGGAAACTGGTTTGTCTACATATGGGCCGTTAATCATAATCATGTCATTGAAGCAAGTCTTGGTTATTATATTAATCCGCTTATTAGTATTTTACTTGGTACAGTCGTTTTAAAGGAAAAGTTAAACTTTTGGCAATATGTTGCAGTTGGTTTAGCTGGAGTAGGGGTTATTATTTTAACAGTACGTTTCGGGGCTATTCCGTGGGTCTCTTTATCACTTGCCCTTTCATTTGGATTATATGGATTAACGAAAAAATTGTTAAACTATGATGCGACAATTGGACTTACGATGGAAACGATGTTAGTGACGCCGTTTGCGATTATTTATCTAGTAATAACAGGAGTACATGGTTTCGGCTCATTTGGCTCTATTTCCATGTTATCGACGTTACTATTAATAGGAGCGGGCATTGTTACTGCTTTACCACTTTTTTATTTTGCAAAAGGAGCACAACTTATTCCGCTTTATATGGTAGGATTTTTACAATATATTGCACCAACGATTAGTTTAATTTTAGGTGTATTCGTATTTGGTGAACATTTCACATCTACTCATATGATTGCATTTTTCTGTATATGGGTTGCATTATTTGTATTCTCAGTAGCGAAAACAAAGTTCTTAGTGCAGATACAACCGAAATTTATAAAAAATAAATCAGCAAAAGTATCATAATGCGTAGTATTTTCTACGCATTTTTCTTTATACTGATACTATAAAGAATTTCCATTATAGCTAGTAGGGAGCTGAGAACATGGAAACAATTTTACATAATGATCCTCTTATGGCCGCTGTAATCTCATGGTTTTTAGCACAATTAACGAAAGTAGTCTTTAAATTGGTTAAAACGGGTGAATTTGATTTTGCAAAGTTTTTCGCTTCCGGTGGGATGCCAAGTTCTCATGCTTCAACTGTTACAGCACTCGCGACAGGTGTTGGCGTTGTGGAAGGCGTGGAAAGTACCTTATTTGCTGTTGCTGCTATCTTTGCAATAATTGTTATGTATGATGCCTCAGGAGTAAGGCTTGCAGTAAGTAAACAAGCGAAAATATTGAATGAGTTTTTTCACGGTAGACAAACAGAATATAAGAAGTTAAATGAACTTGTCGGGCATACACCGTATGAAGTAGTAGTCGGTGCTTTAGTAGGGATTATTGTCGGAGTGGGATATTGCTTATGAGCAGAACATTTTATATGTTCTGCTTTTCTTTGTTTTCATACATATTCAGCTACCTTTTTGAATATCGTTATACGGATTTCGAAAGGGTGGGTGAGTAACTTGTTATTATACGAAAAAGTGCATGAAGAAATAGCGAGGCGAACAACTGCACTTCAAACGATGCAACGGAGAGATGGAACGTGGCGGTTTTGTTTTGAAGGAGCACCATTAACAGATTGCCATATGATTTTTTTATTAAAATTATTAGGTAGAGATAAAGAGATAGAACCGTTTGTAAAAAGGTTAGCATCACTCCAAACTAATGAAGGAACATGGAAATTGTATGAAGATGAAGTGGGTGGTAATTTATCTGCTACAATTCAATCTTATGCGGCCCTGCTAGCATCGAAAAAATATACAAAAGAAGATGCGAATATGAAACGAGCGGAAATATTTATAAATGAGCATGGCGGGGTAGCACGTGCTCATTTTATGACGAAGTTTTTGTTAGCAATTCATGGAGAATATGAATATCCTTCACTCTTTCATTTGCCAACACCAATCATGTTTCTGCAAAATGATTCCCCCCTCAGTATATTTGAATTGAGTAGTTCAGCGCGTATCCATTTAATTCCGATGATGCTTTGTTTAAATAAAAGGTTTCGAGTAGGGAAAAAGTTATTGCCAAATTTAAATCATATTTCGGGTGGAGGCGGAGAATGGTTTCGGGAGGATCGGTCTCCGTTGTTTCAAACGTTAGTAAGTGATGTAAAACAAATTATATCGTATCCACTATCTTTACATCATAAAGGAAATGAGGAAGTCGAACGTTTTATGAAAGAGCGTATTGATAAAAATGGAACGTTATATAGTTACGCAACTGCCTCGTTTTATATGATTTATGCTTTACTCGCATTAGGTCATTCTCTTCAATCAACAATGATACAAAAAGCTGTAACCGGGATAACCTCTTATATATGGAAGATGGAAAGTGGGTATCATTTGCAAAACTCTCCTTCAACTGTATGGGATACGGCTTTAATCAGCTATGCGTTACAAGAAGCTCATGTTCCGAAAGATAACAAGATGATTCAACATGCAACAACATATTTATTAAAAAAACAACATACAAAAAAAGCTGATTGGAGCGTACATGCACCGGCGCTTACTCCAGGCGGTTGGGGTTTTTCGGATGTCAATACGACAATTCCAGATATTGATGATACAACAGCTGTGCTAAGAGCTTTGGCGAGAAGTAGAGGAAACGAAAATATAGATAATGCTTGGAGGAAAGGGATTAGTTGGGTTAAAGGATTACAAAATAATGATGGTGGCTGGGGAGCGTTTGAAAAAGGTGTGACGAGCAATTTATTAGCAAATTTACCAATCGAAAATGCAAGTGATATGATTACAGACCCTTCTACACCAGATATTACAGGGAGAGTATTAGAGTTTTTTGGGACATATGCGCAAAATGATTTGCCTGAGAAACAAAAACAAAGTGCGATAAATTGCTTAATGAATGTACAAGAAGAAAATGGATCATGGTACGGGAAATGGGGGATTTGTTATATATATGGTACGTGGGCGGTGATGACAGGTTTACGGTCACTTGGAATTCCATCTAGCAATCCATCATTGAAACGAGCAGCTTTATGGCTTGAACATATACAGCATGAAGATGGTGGTTGGGGAGAATCATGTAACGGTAGTGTGGAGAAAAAGTTCGTGACTTTGCCATTTAGTACACCATCCCAAACAGCATGGGCGTTAGATGCTCTCATTTCTTACTATGATGAAGAAACACCGGTTATTCGAAAAGGTATTTCATATTTGCTTGCGAATAGTTATGTGAATGAAAAATATCCTACGGGAACAGGTTTACCAGGTGGGTTTTATATTCGTTATCATAGTTATGCCCATATATATCCGCTACTTACTTTCGCACATTATATAAAAAAATATAGAAAATAAACCGAGAGATATCTCTCGGTTTATTTTGGTGGGTAGTAGGTCCCTGTTGAAAAAAATAAGGTTGTGCTTTCCTTATTTTTATGTCGACTGGCGTTTTTGACGTGCATCAGCGGCATTTGCACGTGCGTTTGCTTCTAAGTCATTGTGGTCAGCAAGTTCACGAGAGAACTCAACATCAATGCCATCAGCAGCTTTGTTTTGTTTGGAATTTTTTTTGTTCATTCGACACAATCTCCTTGTGTTTTATGCGACGTTGCAAAGTTAGTTTGACACAAATAGACTTTTTTATACAAAGAGGAATTGGAAAGTAAAAAGCCGAAATATACAGTATAAGTAATAGAAATGGGGGATAGGAATGGAGTTTTTAAATGGGAAAACAGCTGTTGTAACAGGAGCTGCACAGGGAATTGGAAAAGAGATTGCAAAGGTTTATGCAAAACTAGGGGCAAAAGTATTAATTAGTGATATAAATGAAGAGAAGCTACAAAAAACGACACGTGAGTTATCGGATGAAGGATATGAAGTGAGCTTATATCGATGTGATGTAAGTAATCAAAATGAAGCGAAGTCGTTAATTGAATATGCAGTTCAAAAATTCGGTACATTACATATTTTGGTGAATAACGCTGGGATTACAAGAGATGCAATGTTACATAAAATGGAGAAGTCTTCTTGGGAACAAGTATTGCAAGTGAACTTAACTGGGGTTTTTTATTGTATGCAACCAGCGCTTCTTTATATGAGACAACAAGGTTATGGACGCATTATTAATATATCTTCAATTAGTAGAGAAGGAAACATAGGTCAAGCGAATTATGCGGCTACGAAGGCAGGCGTTGTAGGGTTAACGAAAACGGCAGCGAAAGAAGTTGGAAGTTTTGGTATTACGTGTAATGCGATTTGTCCAGGGTTTATGGATACAGATATGACAAAAACGATACCAGATAAAGTGAAAGAAAAGATGGTCGGCGCGATTCCAGTTGGTAGAATTGGAACGCCAGAAGATATTGCGAACGCAGCTGCCTTTTTAGCATCGGAATACGCATCTTATATTACAGGAGAAGTATTGAATGTGAGCGGGGGACTGCAAGTTTAAGGGCATACATAATGAAAAGAACCTGACCGGATAGGTCAGGTTCTTTTTTCGTTAGTTTAAGTTGAGCCAAACGCTCTTCACTTCTGTATAGTTATTTAATGCGTAAGAGCCCATTTCACGGCCAAGACCGGATTGTTTAAATCCTCCAAATGGAGATGCCGCATCAAAGACGTTATAACAGTTTACCCATACAGTACCAGCACGTACTTTACTTGCAACATAGTGTGCTGTTTTAACATTTTCTGTCCACACACCAGCTGCTAAGCCGAATTGTGATTTATTTGCACGTTCAATTACTTCATCAATATCGTTAAAAGGTATTGCAGAAATAACTGGACCGAAAATTTCTTCTTTTGCAATCGTCATTTCGTCATTTACGTCAGCGAATACTGTAGGAGAAACGAAGTAGCCTTGATCGAATGGATTACTTCCTCCGCAAAGTACTTCAGCACCTTCTTCAATGCCTTTTTCAATGAAGCCCATTACACGTTTTTGTTGTTCTTCAGAAACGAGAGGACCGATTGTAGTTTCTGGACTTAAGCCAGCACCTTGATTTAATTTTTTAGAGTAAAGGACAAGGTCAGCCATGACATTATCATACATTTTCTTCGGAACAAATAAGCGTGATCCAGCAGAGCATACTTGTCCTTGGTTAAACATAACACCAGAAAGTGCACCAGGAATCGCGCGAGATAAGTCGGCGTCTGGTAAAATAATGTTCGGTGATTTACCTCCAAGCTCTAAAGTAACACGTTTCAATGATTCAGATGCTTGACGCATAATTTGTTTACCGACTGGAGTAGAACCAGTAAATGCAATTTTATCGACGAGTGGATGATTAACAAGTGCTTGTCCAGCTGATTCACCGAATCCAGGGACGATATTAATAACACCTTTCGGAAATCCAGCTTCTTCAATTAATTCAGCTAAGTATAGAGCGGATAGTGGAGTTTGTTCTGCAGGTTTTAAAACAATTGTACATCCTGTAGCAAGCGCTGCTCCCATTTTCCACATTGCCATAAGAAGTGGGAAGTTCCAAGGGATAATTTGACCAACGACACCAACTGCTTCATGGCGTGTATAGTTAAAGAAGTCACCAGAAACAGGGATTGTTTGACCAACGATTTTCGTCGCCCAGCCAGCATAATAGCGCATATGCTCAATTGCAAGTGGTATGTCTGCTGCCATTGTTTCACGGATTGGCTTTCCGTTATCTAACGTTTCGAGCTGTGCAAGCTCTTCTTTATGTTCTTCCATTAAATCAGCTAATTTGTACATAAGACGGCTGCGTTCAGCAGTACTCATGCGTGACCAAGGACCTTCGTCAAAAGCCATGCGAGCTGCCATGACAGCTTTATGAATATCTTCGCGACCAGCTTCAGAAACGACGGCAAGTGTTTCGCCAGTTGCTGGGTTAGGTGTTTTAAATGTCTTTCCGGAAGCGCTTTCAATGAAAGATCCATTCACATATAACTTTTTTGTACCTTGAAGAAACTTTTCTACTTTTTCATGAAGATTTACAGCTAGTTGACTCATTGTATAACCCCCTTGAAAATATAATGTAAACGCAGTACGAGACGGCGTTTATTCCGAAATCAAGGATGTGGGAACTAGATGGAAAGCCTCTAATATAAATCATAATTAACAAATACTGAAAATTCAAATTTCATTTGTGTTACAATTGTAAAAAATATGTAATGTAAGAGAATCTTCTATATGAATGTAAAAAATCCTGCTTGTTTTTGCTTTCTAGTAGGAAAAACTAGAAGAACAATGGTACAATAATACATCGTGAGAGGAGGGAGAAAATGAAGAATTATCATGATGATCCACGCTTTCGGATTGCCCATAGAGAAGCGTTAATCGGTCTTGGACTTGCTATTATCAATTTTATAATATGGTACGGATTTGCTTATGGGCTTGGTAGTAAAAATCCAAGTGAATATACATATGTATTCGGTTTTCCAGCATGGTTTTTTTATAGCTGTATCGTTGGATTTATCGTTATGGTTATTTTACTTAGTTTAGTTGTTCGTTTTGTATTTCAAGATATTTCACTCGATGAGGAAGAAAAAAGTGAGGAATAATAGATGAATTGGTATGTAATCATTCCAATGATAATTTCGTTTATCGTTGTATTTTTAATTGGTGTATATGCTTCAAGACGCGTACAAGCAACTGCTAATAATAAATTTTTGCAAGAATATTTTCTTGGTGGGCGTGAGCTTGGCGGTTTATTATTAGCAATGACAATGATCGCTACGTACGGTAGTGCAAGTAGTTTTATTGGTGGTCCTGGTATTGCATACAATATGGGGCTTGGATGGGTGCTACTATCTGCGATTCAAGTTGTAACAGGGTATATCGTTTTAACGGTTATCGGTAAAAAGTTTGCAATTATCGCTAGGAAGATGGAAGCCATTACTCTTATCGATTATTTAAAGGGAAGATATAATAATAAAGCAGTTGTTATACTTTCCGCGTTATGTATTATTATTTTCTTATTTTCAGCAACAGTAGCTCAGTGGGTTGGCGGTGGTCGATTAATTGAATCGCTAACGGGTCTCTCTTATACAACGGCACTATTTTTATTTACTTTTTCTGTACTTGTGTACGTATTAATTGGTGGATTCCGTGCAGTTGCTTTATCAGATACGTTATTAGGTATCATTATGTTAGTTGGGACGACAATTATTTTAATTGCTACTGTCATTGCCGGTGGTGGAATTGAAAAGATTATGCAGGAACTTGTTCAAATCAACCCGAATTTAATTACACCATTCGGAGCCGATGGCAGTTTAACGAAATCATATGTAACATCGTTTTGGATTTTAATTGGAATTGGTGTCGTTGGTTTACCACAAATTAGCGTGCGTGCTATGTCTTATAAAAATTCAAAAGCGATGCATCAAGCGTTAATAATTGGGACGATTGTCGTAGGTACAATTATGATTGGTATGCATTTAACGGGTGTGTTTGCACGAGTCGTACTTCCCGGTATAACGGTACCAGATAAAGTAATGCCGCTACTCGCTATGGAAGTATTGCCACCTTGGTTAGCTGGAGTTTTCTTAGCTGCACCAATGGCAGCAATTATGTCTACAGTAAACTCGTTATTGTTACTTGTAAGTTCATCAATTATTAAAGATATATACGTAAATTACATAAATAAAGATGCAGCAGACAGTACAATTAGAAAAGGAAGTTTGTGGATTACTGGTATCGTAGGACTGCTCGTTTATGCAGCAGCAATTAAACCACCAGATTTTTTAATATGGTTAAATTTATTTTCTTTCGGTGGATTAGAAGCGGCATTTATTTGGCCGATCGTATTAGGGTTATATTGGAGGAAAGGAAACGCAACAGGAGCGCTTGCCTCTATTTTAGTTGGGGTAGGCTCATATATGTGTATCCATCTTTTCTATCCAAATCCATTCGGTATACATACAGTTGTCTTCCCGATTTGTTTTGCGTTTATCGCTTATATCATTGGAAGCATGAGTGCTGTGAAGAAAAACAGTATAGGTTAAAGAAGAACGTAGTCCTTGTAGGACTGCGTTTTTTCGTATGAATTTGTTCTTTTTTATTCTGTATATCAATGACTATTCATAAATTAATAACAATTGAGGGGATGGAGTTGAGGGCGATGAAAAAAGTATTATTTTTAGGAGACCCGGGAATTGATGACTCTTTAGCAATTATGTATGGATTGTTGCATCCTGATATTGATATTGTCGGCGTAGTAACGGGATATGGAAATGTAACGCAAGAAAAGGCGACGAGTAATGCAGCATATTTATTACAGTTAGCAGGAAGGGAAGATATACCAGTTATTAATGGTGCGAAGATTCCTTTATCTGGAGATATTACAACATACTATCCAGAAATTCACGGGGCAGAAGGTTTAGGACCAATTCGTCCTCCAAAAAATCTTTCTCCGAATATAAAGCCTTTTTGTGAGTTTTTTGATATTCTTGAAAAATATAAAGGAGAATTAATAATAGTCGATGCTGGTAGGTCAACAACGCTAGCTACAGCATTTATTTTAGAAAAACCGATGATGAAGTATGTGAAAGAATATTATATAATGGGCGGGGCTTTCTTAATGCCAGGAAATGTAACACCAGTCGCAGAGGCGAATTTTCAAGGTGATCCCATTGCATCACAATTAGTGATGCAAAATGCTAAGAATGTGACATTAGTGCCACTTAACGTTACATCTGAAGCTATTATTACGCCGGAAATGGTAAAATATATTACGAAACACTCTAAAACGAGTTTTAATAAATTAATTGAACCTATTTTTACGTATTATTATAAAGCTTATAGAAAGCTAAATCCGAAAATAAAAGGAAGTCCAGTACATGACGTTGTCACAATGATGGTTGCGGCGAATCCGTCTATTTTGGATTATGTGTACCGCCGTGTCGATGTAGATACAGTAGGGATTGCAAAAGGAGAAAGTATTGCTGATTTTCGTCCTCAACCTGATGCAAAAGCCCTCAAGAATTGGGTGCGAATTGGTTGGTCATTACATTATAAAAAATTTCTCGAAGACTTCGTGAAAATTATGACGTAGACATAATAGGAGAATACAAGTTAAAATAATGGAGATGATTACTAAAATAATCATCTCCATTATTTTGTTTGTAAGAGATAGATAGAGAAGAGTTATACAATAGGAGAGGAATTTTACTTGAAAAAAACTATAGTATGCGCAGTGATTGTGGGTATTTTCGTTTTGCTAATATCGGGTAATTTTTTAGTGAAAAAAGTGTGGAGTTCAAATAATGATGATGCACAGTATATCGCATCCTTTATTGAAGAACATAAAGATGAAAAAAATAGTGCGCTTCTCGTGAAGAGAAATGATAAAGTTGTTTATTCTGTAAATCCAAATGTTGTATTGCCAGTTGCTAGTACGATGAAGTTAATTGTGGCGCTTGAATATACGAAACAAGTTACAGAAGGGAAAATTGATCCGTCTAGTTTCGTTTCCATTAATGATATAAATCGTTATTATGTGCCGAATACAGATGGCGGCGCACAAGATAGATGGCAAAGGTATTTGCAAAAGACAGACAAGATAACAGAAGGGGCAGTTTCTTTAGAAGAAGTGGCAAAAGGAATGGTTAAGTTTAGTTCGAATGCGAACGCTGAATATTTGATGGAAGTGTTAGGATTAGATAATATTAATCGTAATTTACAAAGTTTATCGCTTCCAGCACATCAGCCGCTATTTCCGATTGTTTCATCTTTATACATCCCTGGATATTTGCATAAAGAACTACATGTTCCGAAATATAAAATAGAGAAAAAGTTAAAAGAAATGTCTCAAGAGCAATATCGTGAATACGCGATGATTATTCATGAACGCTTAAAAAAGAAGGGACCATTATTACAGAAGGAAATTCCTCTTTATTTAGAGGAACGTTATGATAAAATTTGGTCAGATCGATTACCAGCAGCTTCTGCAAACGATTATATGGTACTGCTTCAAAAGGCGAATCATAAAGGTGGCCTAACAGAAGCCGAAGAAAAAGTGTGGGCGAATATCGTTGAAACAGATATGAGCGCTAAGAAATATCGTAAAACATTTAGACATGCAGGGCAAAAAAATGGTTATACGCCATGGACAGTTACAAAAGCAGTTTATGCGATGGATAAACGCGGGAATTGTACAGAAATAGTGTTTTTAGCAAATAATTTAAATGAAGACGACAGTGCAGAAATACGGAAACATTTAGCAAACTTACATTTCCAAGTGTTGCAAAGTGATAAGTATGATGCGACTTTTATTAAATAAACTCGGTGCAGAGAGCACCGAGTTTATTTTTATCCCGCTTTAATGAGCAGTAAGATCTCCACCTCAAAATTCAGCGAAAGCAAAGAATTTAGGTGGGGGTCGGGCTGCCCATAAAAGTCCGATTGGTGAGGGCTGATTAAAGTTTCACTTTATATACAAGCACTTTTTTCCTATATCTGGGTATGATGGGTAGTAATACTTAGGTGAGAGGGGAAAAGGTGATGAAACAAAGTAAAGAAGAGTTTATAAAGAGTGAAGGCGCTGATTTCCCTGGGGAAACATATGTAGATTGTGTATTACAACATGTATTTCATTTTCAGCGAAATTACTTATTAAAAGATATGTTTCAAGTGCATAAAGCGCATATTGCGATGTTGACTGAAGAAAATTTAATGAAAAAGGAAGAAGCTAAAGTTATATTACACGCATTAAAAATGATAGAGGGAATTCCAAAAGATCAATTGCTATATACAGAGAAGCATGAAGATCTCTTTTTTTTAGTCGAACATTTAATTTCTCAAGAAGCGAAATGCGATTTTGTAAGTAATATGCATATTGGTAGAAGTAGAAATGATATGGGGGTAACAATGTATCGCATGAGTTTAAGGCGATATGTACTACGATTAATGGAGCATCATTTGTTATTGCAAGAAAGTATGTTGCAACTTGCGGATGATCATAAGGAAACGATTATGCCAGCTTATACACATACGCAACCAGCACAGCCAACAACATTTGGTCATTATACGTTAGCGATTTATGATACGATGCAAAGAGATTTAGAACGAATGAAACGAACGTACAAACTTTTAAATCAGTCTCCAATGGGGGCCGCTGCTCTTTCTACAACAAGTTTTCCAATTAAACGGGAGCGAGTTGCCTATTTACTTGGATTTACAAATGTAATCGAGAATTCATATGATGCTGTTGCTGGAGCAGATTATTTATTAGAAGTTAGCTCGTTACTTATGGTAATGATGACGAATACGAGTAGATGGATTCATGACTTCTTACTATTAGCGACGAAAGAATATGATGGTATTACTGTTGCAAAGCCATATGTACAAATTAGTAGCATTATGCCGCAAAAGCGAAATCCAGTTTCCATTGAACATGCCCGTGCGATTACGAGTAGTGCTTTAGGAGAAGCATTTACAGTATTTCAAATGATTCATAATACACCATTTGGTGATATTGTCGATACAGAAGATGATTTGCAGCCGTATTTATATAAAGGAATTGAAAAGACTATTCGTGTTTTTTGTATTATGAATGCGGTCATTCGAACGATGAAAGTAGAAGAAGAAACGTTAAAAAGTCGCTCTTATAAACATGCAATTACGATAACTGATTTCGCAGATGTTTTAACGAAAAACTATGACATTCCATTTCGGCATGCGCATCATGCAGCAAGTGTTATTGCGAATATGTCCTTGGAGCAGAAAAAGGAGCTGCATGAATTGCATTTTAAAGATGTAAATATATACTTACAAGAAAATTTTAAAATGCAACTATTAGAAAAAGAGTGGGAAGAAATTGTATCGCCAGAAGCTTTTATTCAAAAAAGAAATGTATACGGTGGACCGAGTAAAAAAGAAATGGAGCGTATGATTAACAATCGAAAAGAGTCATTTCAAAAAGAAGAAGAGGTATTTGAAAAAGAAAAACAGAGAATTTTACAAGCGGAAAATGATTTGAATACGTTAGCCTCAAATATTATTGAATCGTAAAAGAGGAATTTAGTGAATTAATCGCCAAATACTTAATGAAACTATAAATAGAGAGAAGAGAATGTCGATGATTCAATTACATGTATATGAAGAAATTCTTACTTTTAAAGAAGAGGTTACAATATTTTTAGAAAAGAATGAGCAGGAAAATAATCTCATATTAGGTGTATTACAAATGGTCCAACAACCGATATTTATGGGGATAGCAAAACAAGAGGAAGAAATTGCAGTTGTATTTCTTCAAACAGAAGAAAAGAAACAAATCATTGTTGCTGCGTCTGAAATGACGGATGAGGACATCGTGGAACTTGCAAAAAAATTAGCGGAAGTATATCCGAATGTTCCTGGATTGATTGGAAATAAGAAAATTGTACAGAGATTAGCGGAAGAGATTGCCGTGTTAGAAAATAAGAAAACTAATGTTGCGATGGAGCAAGGTATATATGAATTAAAACAAGTGAAGAAAAAGTGGAACGGGGATGGAACATTTCTAGAAGTAAGTAGTGATGATCTACCATTAATAAAACAGTGGATATATCAATTTTGCGAAGATGTGAATTTGCCTACTACGAAAGAAGAAGCACAACAAACCGCTCATACATTAATTACGAACCGTTGTCTATTTGGTGTAGAAGTAGATGGGAAGCTTGTATCTGTAGCTGCAAAAACACGTCCAACTAAAAATAATATAACAGTTAATTTCGTGTATACGCCGACAGAAGCAAGGAAAAAGGGATACGCATCTAATTGTGTAGCCGCACTTAGTCAACGTATGTTAGATGAAGGTTACAAAACAACGACTTTATATACGGATCTGGCAAATCCGACATCAAATAAAGTTTACCGAGAGATTGGTTATGAACAAATTGCGGAGTCTGTACTTATATTTTTAGAGAAATAATATGAAAGGCACGCTATTAGAGCGGGCCTTTTTGTTATTCATCAATTCGAATGACTTCACCTTGCGGGAAATTCTCAGTTTCTAGTAAGCTACGAATTGCTTTCGCAACGTATTCAGGTGACAATAGTTTTCCTTCTTCTTTTAGTGCGATAAAGCGGTCTAAATTTATGAAGTCTTCTTTATTTGTTTCACGAATTCGTGCTTGCATACTTGTGTCAACAACACCAGGTGCAAAAGAGACGATTTTTACTGGGTATTCTTTTTCTGCTTCTTCGGTTGCTACGCACTGTGTAAACATATTTACACCAGCTTTTGTTGTGCAATAAGCACCCCATCCGAAATAAGGATTTTTCCCTGCACCAGATGAAATGTTTATAACACGTTTATCTACTTTCCAGTTTTTCGTATGTTTCATGAAAGTGGAAGTAAGGAGCATCGGCGCAAGTAAATTAATTTGAACGTTCGTAATAAGCAGTTCACTTTCAGCTTTTTCGATTGGTTTCATCGGTGCTAGTGTACCAGCATTATTAATTAAATGAATAGATGATACTGTGTCTTCTTGAATAGATGAAATAATTTCATTAAAGTTCGTTTCTAAATTATGTACATCTTGAAGATCTAAGGAGTGGAAAACGCAATTGCTGTTATATTGCTGTGCAAGTTTTGTAAGTTCTTTATTTTCTCTTCTAGAAATAGAAATGATGCTCGTGTTTTCTTCTAACAATTGCGCGGCGATTGCCTCGCCTAAACCTTGTGAAGTTCCTGTTACGATAACATAACGCATAGTGCAGTAAGCTCCTCTCGTATGTGCGGAATTTTGTTGGACAAAGTACATTGCATAGTTTGTCTACATTTTATAGTATAGAGCACTTTTTACTATAATTGAAATGAGATGATTGTGTGCCTTTTATAAACCGTTTTACAACAACAGTACCTGGTGCCGTCACGTTCACTGGGAATACGTTGGGACTTAGTCCTACATCACCTGCACCAGGTAATATTTTTGGTACACTTGCTGTTTTTACGACAGTAAATACAGCGCTGCAAGTACCAGGATTCCCGGCAGGGACAACAGATGAATGGCAGTTGAATTCTTCAAGTGCAATTTTAAACCTTCCAGCGGGAAGTAGTGTGTTATATGCAGAATTAGTTTGGGCTGGTACTTTCCGGACTGATACGGAAGATGTTTTACCGTTTCTAAATGATGATATTACATTTACAACACCGGCTGGTACTTTTTCCGTTACGCCAGATCCTGCAACTGCGCAGCAAGGTTCAGTAGGGAATCAATTTTATTATGCTCGCTCTGCCAATGTAACGAATCTTGTTAGTGCGGGTGGGGCAGGCACATATACAACGGGGGCTGTGCCTGCTGCAAGAACTTCATCTGATCCAACTATTAGTCGTTCGGCTGGATGGACGCTTGAGGTTGTGTATCAAAATGCCAGTTTGCCACTTCGGAATTTATCAGTTTATGCAGGTCAAGAAATTATCGATGCTTCATCACCACCAGTTGATGCTACTATCTCAGGATTTGCTACTCCAGCCACAGGAGCTGTAACAGGACGGGTGCTCGTAACTGCTCAAGAAGGTGATTCTAACATTGTTGGAGATCAACTTCGCTTTGGACCGAATGCAAATACTACAGTTGCATTATCCGGACCGAGAAACCCCGCAAATAATTTCTTTCAGTCACAAATTTGTAACGATATTGGAGAATTAGATACAACTGGAACGTTTGGAGATTTGAATCAGCCTTTAGGGATAGCTTTAGCCGTCCGAAGACAAGGGTGGGATATTACAAATGTAAATGCCTCTGCATCATTAGTAAATAATCAAACGTCAGCGACGGTTCGATTCGTTACGAATGGAGATGGATATGCGGCAGCTGGTTTTGGGGTTCAAATTGATGCAACGGGGCCAATTATTAATCCTGTTAAATCGGTCAATAGAACAGTTGCAGGAGTTGGGGATATTCTTACCTACACAGTTACAGTGCCTAATACAGGTACGGGAAGTGCAGAAAATGTTATATTACAAGACAGTATTCCAAACGGAACGACGTTTGTTACAGGTAGTGTAACGGTAGGTGGAGTAACACAGCCGAATGCGAACCCTGCTAATGGAATTAATTTAGGTACAATCCCAAATAACACGCAAAGAGTTGTTACATTTCAAGTGCGAATAACATCGTTTCCGAACCCAAATCCTATTCTGAATCGCGCAATGGTGTCATATCAATTCCGTCCTTTCGTCGGTAGTCCACTAATTACAAGTATGTCTTCTTCAAATACAGTACAAACGACAGTGAATCAAGCAACTATAAGTATGCAAAAATCTGTAGATTTACAGACAGCAACCCTTAATGATGTATTAACATACACGGTTAATGTGACGAATAATGGGAATGTCACTGCAAATAATGTTGTTTTTGTCGATAGTATACCTGCTGGAACAACATTTGTTCCAAATAGTGTTACCGTAAATGGAGTAGCACGTCCAGGAGCAAATCCAGCAAGTAGTATTAATCTAGGAAGTATTAATGCTTCGCAAACGACTGTAGTGCGCTTTCAAGTTCGAGTAACATCTAATCCGCTTGTCAATCCAATTCCGAATCGTGCGAGTGCAACATTTAACTTTACTCCAGTACCTGGTCAACAACCAGTTTCAGGGCAAGCGACAAGTAATACTGTAGTTACTACTATTAATATAGCTGATATAAGAACGAGAAAAACAGTAAATAGAGCTTTTGCGACAGTGAATGACGTTCTTACGTACACTGTTACAATTGAAAATACAGGAAATGTACTTGCGACGAATGTTATTTTTCAAGATCCAATTCCAATTGGAACGACTTTTATCGCAAATAGTGTGACTGTAGACGGGGTTTCACAACCAGGAGCAAATCCAGCGACTGGGTTTACGGTAGCGAATATTTCTCCAGGCGGAAGTAGAACGGTTACATTTCAAGTACGGATTACATCTACGCCATCCGGAGGCACGATTGCGAATCGCGGAAATGTATCTGCTAATTTCGTCGTTATTCCGAACCAACCACCAGTGACGATTAATAGACAAACGAATACAGTTGTGACACAAGTTAATACAGGTGGTTTAAATGTAATAAAAGAAGTGAATACGACACAAGCGGCAGTAGGAGATACTTTAACATATACGATTGCCGTCCAAAATACAGGAAACGTTCCGCTAACAAATGTATTTTTCCAAGATCCTATTCCTTCTGCTGTTTCATTTGTTGCAAATTCTGTAAAAATTAATGGGATATCGCAAAGTGGACTAAATCCGAACACAGGATTTTCTCTTCCAAATATTACGCCAGCTCAAACAGTTGTAGTCACATTTGACGTATTAATTGTGCAGGATCCAGAAAATGAAGATATTTTAAATCAAGCAAATGTAACAGCCAGTTTTCAGGTGAATCCGAGTGAACCACCAGTAACAATTAATGTTCCGAGTAATGTTGTGAATACAACAGTACAATCGGGGAACTTTGAAGTTGTGAAATCAGTGAATACGGATATTGCAACAGTAGGGGATGTTTTAGTATATACAATCGAAATTATAAATGCAGGTAGTGTACCAGCTACAAATGTATTTTTCCAAGATTCCATTCCACAAGGGACTTTATTTATTGAAAATAGTGTAGTTGTTAATGGTGTTTTACAAGAAGGGGCAGATCCAGAACTTGGATTTTCATTAAATAATTTGCCTACTGGAGCGAGTGTAATTGTTACGTTTGAAGTATTAATCGATGAAATTCCCCAAGGAAATAATGTCGTAAATAATGCGAATGTAACTGGAGATTTCCTTGTAAATCCAACAGAGCCACCCATTACTGTAACAGTACCAAGTAATACTGTTATGACAGTCGTGAATTCTTCAGGGTTAAATGTAATGAAGAGTGTAGGCGCTACTGAGGCAGGAGTAGGAGATACGTTAACGTATACAGTTCGTATACAAAATAGTGGAACGGTAGCAGCGACAAATGTATCATTCCTAGATCCAATTCCATCTGGAACAACGTTTGTAGCAAATAGTGTAACAATAAATGGAACGCCTCAACCTGGTTTAAACCCAACAACTGGATTTCCACTTGCTAATATTCCAGTAGGAGGGGTGGTAACAGTTGTTTTTCAAGTGACAATCACGAGTGTACCACCAAATAGAGTTCTTCCGAATAATGCGAATGTAACTGCGGATTTCCAAGTCAGTCCTCTCCAGCCACCAATTACAATTGTAACGATTAGTAATATCGTTGTGACGCGAGTGAATATAGGATCACTTAATGTAACGAAGAGTGTAAATACACTGCAAGCAGGAGTAGGAGATACGTTAACGTATACGATTCGTATTCAAAATACAGGAACGGTTCCGGCAACAAATATTATTTTTCAAGATCCAATTCCTTTAGGTGCTGCATTTGTCGCCAATAGTGTGACGATAAATGGAGTCGTTCAGCCAGGCGCGGATCCTATGGCAGGTTTCCAAGTACCAAATATTCCGGTCGGGCAAACGGCTACGATTACGTTTCAAGTTACAGTGACGAGTGTTCCGAGTGGTGGAAATATAAGAAACCAATCGAACGTTACTGCAAGTTTTCTTATAAATCCTGCAAACCCTCCAATAACGACTGTTACGAATAGTAACTTTGTAGTGACGCAAGTAAATACAGCTCGATTAAATATACAAAAATCTTCATCTGTACAACAAGCTGAACTTGGAGAAACTTACACGTATTCTGTTGTCATACGAAATAACGGCACAGTAACAGCAACGAATGTCTCTTTCATTGACCCAATTGCTCCAGAAACAACATTTGTAGCAAATAGTGTAACGATAAATGGAGCGCCTCAACCTGGATTTGATCCAAATATAGGTTTTACGCTTCCTAATATCGCTGCTGGAACATCATTGACTGTAACATTCCAAGTAACAGTAGTTGCACCATCCACGCGCGGAGCCGTACTAAACACGGCATCTGCTACAGCCACTTTTTTATTAAATCCTTTACAGCCCCCTGTAACAACGACCAATTCAAGTAATACGACAGTAGTGACGATACCGCTACCTCCTCCTGGTGAAATAACAGCAATCAAAGCAGTTGATGTTGCTACTGGAGCGATAGGGGATGTATTAACGTATACTGTACTAATTTCAAATGTAGGAATTATACCTGTTACAGATGTAGTTTTCCAAGATGTTATACCAGAAGGGACGATATTTGTAGAAGATAGTGTGACGATAGGCGGGGTGCAGCAACTTGGTTTCAATCCAGAAATAGGCTTTACAGTTACTCCGTTATTAAATGCTGGTGGGAGTATTGAGGTAGCGTTCCAAGTGACGATTACAGAAATTCCAGATAATGAAGTCATATTAAATGATGCAGACATTACATTTACTTCTCAACCAAACCCGCAAGAACCACCAATTACGGAAACGATATTAACGAATTTAGTCGTTACGACAATTAATATAGCTTCGATT
Source organism: Bacillus sp. EB106-02-03-XG38 (assembly GCF_058792175.1). NCBI lineage: Bacteria > Bacillati > Bacillota > Bacilli > Caryophanales > Bacillaceae > Bacillus > Bacillus sp. EB106-02-03-XG38. The sequence goes on along the minus strand of NZ_JBYTED010000001.1, from coordinate 1,658,203 downwards.
TTTCCGTTAAAACTAGTAGATAAAGAAGTAGCCACTGTAGGAGAAATATTAACGTATGATGTATTGATTTTTAATTTTGGAACAGTGCCGGCGACGAATGTTCAATTTATCGATACGACTTCTGCTGGTGTAGCATTTGTACCAGGAAGTGTGAGCATAAACGGGGTACCTGCACCAGGATTAGATCCTTTTATCGGTTTTACAGTTCCGGATATACCTGTAGATGATTTTGTACTTGTCACATATCAGGAAGTGGTTACAAGCATACCAGAAGGTGGAACGATTGTTAACTTTGTAGACGTTACAGCTACATTTGCTGTAAGTGAAACAGAACCACCGATTACGGAGATGACGACAAGTAATACGACGTTAACAGAAATCAATGAGCCTGGCTTAAATGTATTAAAATCAGTAAGTCAGCCGGTTGTTGCGGTAGGCAATATAATCACATATACAACAGTAGTTCAAAATACAGGGACAGTGGTAGCGACGAATGTTCAATATAGTGATGTATTACCGTCCTCGATTACATTTGTACCGGATAGTGTAACGATAGGCGGTGTGCTACAACCTGGATTCAATCCTAATAATGGATTCCCACTTCCAGATATAAGCCCAGGTGAAAGTGTAGAAGTTACATTCCAAGTAACAGTTGTTAGTGTTCCGTCAAACGGAACAATTGCCAATACGGCAAATGTAACAGGAAGCTTTGTATTAGTACCGGGAGAACCACCAGTTATAGTAAACCAACAGAGCAATACAACACTTACAACTGTAAATAGAGGGCAATTTAATGTAATTAAACAAGTAAATAGAGCCGCTACTCTCGTTGGAGATGTATTAACGTATACGGTTCAAATAACGAATACAGGAACAGTAGCAGCAAATGATGTTCAGTTTATTGATACCATTTCAGCAGGAGCGTCATTTATACCGAATAGTGTAATAATAAATGGAGCCCTGCAACCAAATTTAAATCCGATTATTGGCTTTGGAGTTGGAGATATACCAGTTAGCGAAACAGTTATAGTGACGTTTCAAGCGACAGTTATAAACATCCCGTCATCAGGAACCATTACGAACGTTGCAAATATAACAGGAAGCTTTGTATTAGTACCAGGAGAGCCACCGGTTGTAGTAACAGAGCCGAGTAATACGACGATAACAAGGATAAATAGAGGACGGTTCAGCGTTTTAAAATCTGTAAATAAAGAAGCGACACGTTTAGGAGATACGTTAACGTATAGTGTGCAAGTTACAAATACAGGAACGGTTACTGCGATGAATGTTCAGTTTATTGATGTTCCATCGCCTGATTTAGAGTTCGTTCCAGGAAGCGTACAAATAAACGGGATTCCGCAAATAGGTTTAGATCCTTTTGTAGGTTTTTCATTACCGGATCTTGCAGTAGGGGATAGTATATTAATTACATTTGAAGTAAATGTAATCGCAATTCCGCCTTCTAATAGCATTATGAATACAGCGAGAGTAACTGGTGATTTCGAATTGATTCCAGGAGAACCTCCGTTTACAATTACGAATTCAAGTAATACGACAGTCACACCAGTAAATAGAGGTAGTCTAGATATGCTGAAAGAAGTAGATCATTCAGTTGTTGGTGTCGGGGAAACAGTAACGTATCGTGTTCGTATATTAAATACTGGCACGGCTGATGCGATGAATGTTCAATTTATAGATGTGTTATCGCAGGAAGCTGAATTTGTTCCAAACAGTGTAACGATTAATGGAATACCGCAGCCAGGATTAAACCCGCAAGTTGGATTTACGATACTAGACATTCCAGTCGGTGAAACGGCGATTGTAACATATGAAGCTACGATTACAAGTTTTCCAGATGGAGGTACAGTAGTCAACGTTGCAGGGGCATTAGCAGAATATATTTTAGTACCAGGAGAGCCGCCAGTTACAGTGATGGATACGAGCAATACAGTTATAGTAACGGTAAATACTGCAATCTTATTTGTTGCAAAAGGAGCAAACTTTGAAGTAGCGATGGTAGGAGATGTTGTCACTTACGGAATTGCTGTTATAAATGATAGTACAGTTCCTGTGACCAACATTGTGTTAACAGATATCATTGATCCAAATACGTTATTTATAAATGGCACGGTAACGGTAAATGATGTACCTCTTCCATTTGCTAATCCGAATACTGGTATTCCGTTAGGTGATTTTCAGCCAAACGATGCAGCAATTATTAATTTTCAAGTTGTCATAACAGGAGGACAAATAAATAATTTAGTTACAAATACTGCTACAGCAAGTGGGCTCGCGACTGTAAATCCGAATGAGCCACCAGTAGTAGTTGAAGGTGATAGCAATACAGTTGTTATCCCATTTATATCTCAAAATGTCTCAACGACAGTCGTAAAAACGGCAGATTTACAGGCAGCAACGATTGGAGATGTCATTACGTTTACGACAGTCATCACAAATACAGGTGATACTGTAATGCAAAATATTCGTTTTCAAGATATGTTAGATAGTAGTGTTCGATTTGTTCCTGGAAGTGTAACGGTTGATAATACGCCAGTGCCGAATGTAATCCCGGCAGTAGGGTTTCTTATCGGAAGTTTAAATCCTGGTGAAGCAAGGACAGTTTCGTTCCAAGTAGCAGTACAGAGCGCGCCAAATGGTTCAGGAAATTATATAAATCAAGCGAGTATTCGTTTTGAACATCAAGTAGGCACAGTGTTGCCACCTGTTACACAAATAGTAGAAAGTAACATAGTTGTAATTCCATTTGTTCCAACGATTGAACAAATTTGCGAAACTAATCTTAATTGCTTAGGGAAAATTCCTTTTCAATGTTCTCCGTGTGATCATTTGCAAATAAAGAAAAAATAAATGCAGAAAGAGCATCCTGTAAGAGAAGGATGCTCTTTCTACATTAATCATGTAGATTCTTTTTCGGGCGAGGTGAAAAATTCGTCGATTTTGTCGGAAAGTAGTAATGGAATAGCTCCTTTTATAACAGAAATGTCCCAGTCCCACCATGCGAGATTCTCTAGTTTGTCAATCGTTTCTTGCGGGAAACGATATCGAACAAATTTTGCAGGATTACCAGCTACAATTGCATATGGAGGTACATCTTTTGTAACAACACTCTTTGCTCCAATGATGGCCCCGTTACCAATTGTAACACCAGATAAAATGCAGGATTGATAACCAATCCATACATCATTGCCGACTACGATATCACCTTTTGAAGATGGGTGACCAGTAATATGTGCTCCTTCATTGAAGAGAGCGTTAAATGGATAAGTCGTTATCCAGTCTGCTCGATGTTCGCCGCCAAGTATGAAAACGACTTCTTCTCCTAATGAACAAAACTTTCCTATTTTTAATTTTGTTTCATCGTTCCAAGAAAAAATGGTTGGCCCTACTTTACTATAAGTATAATCACCAATATCATATTTATTATATTCAGGTTTTTGATTTAAATATAACATAACGAATTTAGCATCCTCTCTAAAGCAAGTAATGGATATGGACCATTATATGCAACTTGGAGTAAGTCGAACTGTGTTGTATGAGTTGGTAATGCACAAATATAGTAGTAGGCGCAACGAAAAAAGGAGTGGAATGAATGATATACGAAATGGGGTTATATAATAAACCTTTTCAGTCAATTCAATTAGGAAAAAAAGTATATGAAGTACGTTTATACGATGCAAAACGTCAACTTATAAAACGAGGCGATCATATTGTATTTACGAATCTTACGACAGAGGAAACGATCACTGTAAAAGTAACGGAAATAAAACGATACGAAAGCTTTAAAGAAATGTACGAACAAATTGATAAAAAATTATTGGATTGTGAAAATGATAGCTTAGAGGAAATGTTAGAAAGTACATACAAAATATATACGAAAGAACAAGAAGAAAAGTGGGGAACAGTTGCGATTCATATTGAGATAGTAAAATGATAAGAAATCGCGGCGCGGCTATCATTGTGCAGGAAGGGAAAATCGCACTTATAAAACGTATCCGAGAAGGGGAAACATATTATGTTTTTCCAGGCGGAGGAATTGAAGAAGGAGAAACAGCTGAAGAAGCAACGAAGCGAGAGGCTTATGAAGAATTAGGGGTACATATAAAAGTGGAGCATCTTATTGCAAAGGTGGAGTATAGGGGTACGGAGTATTATTTTAACGCCCGTATTATAGGTGGAGTTTTCGGAAGTGGTAAAGCTGAAGAATTCGAAATAAAAGATAGAGGGATTTATATTCCGTTATGGTTGCCGATACACGAGTTGGAAGAAGTGAATATAAAACCGTATGAAGTAGTCGGAAGTATATTTAATCATTATAAAAAGTAAGGTCTGACAACATACAAAAAAAACCATTGACATAGCCTTCTGATTTAAGTATTGTATTCGAGTATGTTTATAATCAGGAGGTTTATATGAGCAATCAAACAACTACACATCATGTGAAAATGACAACAGCGGATCCATCTGGAATTGGTCTATTTGGATTAGCGATGGTAACACTTGTAGCATCATCTCAAAAGTTAGGCTTAACAGATGGCGTTTCTCTTGTATTACCGTGGGCAATCTTTTTAGGAGGATTTGCACAAATCTTTGCGTGCATTCACGATGCGAAGCATAACAATACGTTCGGTACAACAGCATTCGGTGCGTACGGCCTATTTTGGTTAGGTGTTGGAATGACTTGGTTAATTCAACTTGGAGTATTTGGCGAAAAATTAGCACAAGCTGCAGATTCAAAACAGCTTGGGGTAGCCTTTATCGGATATTTAATTTTCACAATCTTTATGACAATTGGTGCAATGGAAACACATAAAGTATTATTTATGATTTTCGTCCTTATTGATTTCTTATTTATCGGTCTTTCATTAAGTACTTTAGGTGTTATGCCGCATGCAATGCATAATTTAGCAGCATATTCTGAACTTCTTATTTCATTATTATCTTTCTATGGTTCAGCAGCAGCAGTGTTAAATACACACTTCGGAAAAGTTGTTTTACCAGTTGGAAAGCCGTTCGGTATTTTTAAAAAGTAATAAAAAAGCACAGATGATTGTATAGTCATCTGTGCTTTTTTGTGCGGAAAATAGAAATAATAAAAAATACAATTGAAATTGATTCTCATTATTAATATAATGAGAATGAGAATCATTTATTGTAAGAGGGGGATGCCGAAGTGGCGAAAATTTTAATAGCTTATGCAAGTATGTCAGGAAATACAGAGAGTATTGCTGATTTAATTAAAGTTAGCTTAGATGCTTTTGATCATGAAGTAGTATTGCAAGAGATGGAAGGCATGGATGCTGAAGAATTATTAGCTTATGATGGAATCATTTTAGGATCTTATACGTGGGGAGATGGTGAACTACCATTTGAAGCGGAAGATTTCCATGATGACTTAGAAAATATAGATTTATCAGGGAAAAAAGTAGCGGTATTCGGATCAGGAGATACGGCGTATGAATTGTTTTGTGAAGCGGTAACGATATTTGAAGAGAAACTTGTAGAACGCGGCGCAGAGCTTGTACAAGAAGGGTTGAAAATTGAATTAGCTCCAGAAGATGAAGAGGATGTTGAAAAATGCAGTAATTTTGCAATTGCATTTGCTGAGAAGTTCTAAGAATGGGAGTGTCAACGTGGAGACAATGTTAAGTGCGACCGCTATTACAAAGTTAAGAGATGGAAAGCTTATGTTAGCTACTACATATAATGGCTTATTTATTGAACAAGACGGAGAATGGAAACAAAGTTTACATGGTTTTCAAAAACGAATTAGGGATTTACATAGCGAAGGTAATGTAGTGTATGGTGTAGGTGACGAAGGGATTTTTATTCGTAGTATGAATGGTGGAGAGAACTGGACGGTTCAGCGTTTTCCAACAAAAGCAACGAGTTGGAATGTGTGTAGTGATGAAAAAGGAACTGTCATTGCACATGGAGATAAAACGTTGTATCATTCTAATGATTTTGGTTCGACATGGGAAACCATTCATCCATTTCTTGAGTATGGTGGCGGGGCACCGTCTATTCGATCGTTATTTTTATATAAACATTACTTATTTATCGGCACGAAAATACATGCTAAATATGGTGGTGTTTGGCTCTTTAATTTGGAAACACGTAAATTAAAGAGGATTAAAATCGTGATGAATCAGATGATCTCAGCGTTGACTTTACACAATTCTTATTTAGTAGCAGCTAGTGGATCGTGCAAAGGGATTAGCGGGAATATTTCTTTTTGTAAAGTAGATGAAAGTATTGAGATTGAAAAAACATATTGGCACACATGTCAAAGTGAGCAGAAAACAAGTAGCTATTTGGACTTAAGTGTAGATCAACATGTGTTATATACAACGTCAACGCAAAATAAGGCGGGGATTAGTACTGTTTGTCGTGTGCTTCTAGAAGAAGGAATTGTTACAGTATGTGACTCAGTTAAAGGGCATGGATGGCGCATCGTGAACGAAAAAGAATGCTATTTTGTAGCTGGATCAGGTGAATCAAAAGCGATGCAGTGGAAGAAAAAAGTTGTATAGCAAAAAAAACTTTGCTTTTATTATATTGATATGATATATTATATTTAAACCATTTTACTTTTAATAATATAGAGATTTAAATGAGCTGTAACTTCCGAGGAGGATAGCAATGTTAAATCTCCTCAGAGTTGCAGTTTTTTTAATGTCTGACTTATTTTTGTAAAGTGGTTGAAAATGAATATGTACATATAGGTACATTGTAGGAGGATTTTTTACATGCAAAACGGTAAAGTAAAATGGTTTAACTCAGAAAAAGGTTTCGGATTCATCGAAGTTGAAGGCGGAGAAGACGTATTCGTACATTTCTCAGCTATCCAAGGCGAAGGCTTCAAAACTTTAGAAGAAGGTCAAGAAGTTACTTTCGAAGTAGAACAAGGTAACCGTGGACCTCAAGCTACTAACGTTAACAAGAAGTAATTGTGGAAAAAAGAAGGGCTTGCCCTTCTTTTTTTTTTGCATTTTTTATTGAATAATCCCCTATGTACATAGCATAATGAGATTGAATTTTCGTTTTTTGACGAAGTATTACATGCATAAAGTGTATGAATAAATAAATACTGAAAATAAAGTATGTGTGTGAAAAGGAATGTAGAAAGAGGTAAATAAATTGGAAAACGCTACACATTTTATTGTGTTTGATATAGAGAGAAATTTCAGGCCGTATAAATCAGACGATCCGTCAGAGATAGTTGATATCGGGGCTGTAAAAATAGAAGCAAGTACAATGAAGGTAATTGGAGAATTTTCGGAATTAGTAAAACCGGGTGCTAGGCTTACTCGCCATACGACAAAATTAACAGGGATTACAAAGAAAGATTTAATGGGTATAGAGAAATTCCCGCAAATTATAGAGAAATTTATTCAGTTTATCGGAGGGGATTCTATATTTGTTTCATGGGGAAGAGAAGATTATCGCTTTCTATCTCATGATTGTACGTTGCACGGTGTAGAATGCCCCTCTATGGAAAAAGAGAGAAAGTTTGATTTGCAGAAATTTGTTTTCCAAGCGTATGAAGAATTATTTGAGCATACACCAAGTTTACAATTCGCAGTAGAACAGCTCGGTTTAACATGGGAAGGAAAGCAGCACAGAGCTTTAGCAGATGCTGAGAATACAGCCAACATACTTCTAAAAGTATATAACGAGAGAGATATTCATAAACGGTACAAAAGACATGGGGAGCTTGAACTTGTAGAAAACGGAAAACTAACAGAAAAAGCGAAAAAAAAGATGCGAAAATGGGTATTTAAAGAAATGAGAAAAAATACAGAGCGTCCTTTCGTTTGGAGTACATTTGAAAGTAGTGACACGTGGGAAAGTATAACGGAAAGATACTATATAAGTGAAGCCACAATAGAACTTTTGAAAAAGCATTTTCGTACGGCAGTTAGAAAAGCGGAAAGGCAGATTAAGTATTTGGCTGAGATGGAGAAGAATGCAGAGGTTAAATGACATTCTTCTTTATTTCTAGCTACATAAATGTAACGTCATTGTTTTTATAGGTGAATAAAATATTCATATTAAATAGCAATTGATTTGTTGTGATTGGGTCATTATAATTACTTTGAAAATTAAGGTGTATTCATGATTAGAATCAAAGAGTAAGATAAGAGTTTTATATGGGGAGGTGTGATAGTGATAGAGTTAGATATTAAAGACGTCAACGTACAGATGGAATTAAACGGAGTCTTTTGGAATGAGGATGGAATTGCTGAAATGACGGTGACTACAAAAGAAGAGCATTCTTTTCTTCTTCGTCTAGTAGTTGACTTAGAAAGTAAAACGATTAGGGCGACAAATGCTGAAATAGTGAATGGATTTTGTCCTCTGTGCAAACAGAAAAAGGACGAATGTAGTGAACTGAATGACGTACAAAACAAAATGGATATTTTAGAAGAAGCTTACGATTGGATAAGAGAGCATCCGGAATATCGTTTTCAATTATCTTTCTACGAGTACAATAAATTTGAGGTAGTGAAGTGAAATTTTCACTTAAACAACATACATAGTGACTAAAAGGACTTGGTCAACTAGAAATATTGAAGTAGATACTTGTAATGAACATGAGCTTGTACAACAAGGAAACGATATACTTAATACTGTAACAAATGTCCGCTTGGATCAAAAATAAGCATATTTTGTTATAAAGCAGAAAAATCGATTCTAAGTAGAATCGGTTTTTTTATATAACTGTCACAACTATGTTCCAAATAAAAGAGCGCTTATTAAAAGCGCCCAGTAAAAACAGTTAATATAGAAGGATTTATTCAATCCCGTTCGGATCATAAGAATACTGCTGCTTATTCTCAATCCGCTCAATCACATCTTGCAATTCATCTGGCTTCAGGAACTCAATAGGAGAGAAGCCTTTTTCAAACGTAAGTGTATCAGCCTCAATCATTAATACGTATCGGTCATTTACCTTTGCGATGTGTATCTGATCCCCGAAATCAGCGAGCAGGGCCTTTACAGAGATATGGTCTGCTTTTAGCTTTAATTCCACTTCAGGAGCATGCTCAACGATTTGAGCAGTAGCTTCCATTACTTCTTCGGTTGAAAATTGTTCCATAATTTCGCGTTTCGGACTGGCAGCCCATACTTCCATTGCTTGGTCAAATTGTTCACGTTCTTCCGTACCTTCTTCAAATACATCTTCAATTTGGTCATATACCATGTCCATTACTTGAGTTTTCATAATTTCAGGCATAGAGCGTTCATACTCGACGAATTTTAAGAAGTCTTCAAAGTAACGGGCATGTGATGCTTGGTGAATTTTTAGTTCGCCCACTTCGACCATACCTTCTTCAGGCATGTACGGATATTGGATAGATTTCATGTTTTTTGTTGTGATTGCCATTTCAACGTTACGAATCAATGTAGATTCATCTGAAATAGAAGCAACTTTCGGTTCAAAGTCACATTTCATAACGAAAACGAATGGATCATCAAAATATTTACGTAGTTTTGCTTGTGCAATTAAAAATACACCACCACGTACAGCGCTTGTGTCAAGATATGTATAAACGAGTGGTTCACTCATATCTTTGAAGTTTTCCTTAGTTTCCGCGAAGCGAATGCGATTAAATAAGTTGTAATGAGGGTTTGAATCAAGTTCGTGTCCTTCTTCTACAATGAAGCGACCGATTTTCGTCGGAGCTTGTTCTGTTTTCGCATGACGTTCTACTTTTCGCTTTGAAATTTTTAATAATTCACCATTCAAAAATTCTTTTAAGGAGCTATCTTCATACTCTTCAGCGTCTAATGTTTGAAAATGTTTGTAGCGTTTATCAACAGCTTCACCTTTTCCTTCTACTTGTACAACATAAAAGGAAAGATAATTTATTTCGAAATCCATATTTATCACCTTGTTTCATTTCATTAACTCTTATCAGTATAGAGATGGAAAAAACTTTCGTCAATTTATATAAGGAAGGGGGAGCCCCTTCCTTTAAATATTTATTACTTTCGAAATTAAAATCCGTCTTCTAATGCTGCAAATGGAATGTTTAGTCTGTTTTCTATAGTACGTAAACGTTGGTTTAAACGGTTTAATCTACGTGTATGACGCTCAACCGTGTTTTCTAATTGACGTACTCTTTGCTCAAGCTCGTTTACTCGTCTTTCTAGTTGACGGTTTCCGGCACCAGGAAAAGAGATTGGAAGTTGAAATTGTCGAGTTTGATCATATGGATTAACTTGTTCTGCTGGATCTATATATTGTTGGTATTGTGCTTGTAAATCATATTGAGGCTGATAACCATTTTGGTTATATGGATCGTATGGATTGTAGGGGTACATAAAAACATCCTCCATTTCTTTAAAATAGGTTAATTCACCATAATGTATGTGTAAAAGCGGAGTGTGGCACGGCAAATACCTATTTATGTTCACAGGATGTTCCTTTATAAATATGAATATGGAGTTTTTACATTTGTATTTCGTTCGTTTAATGGTATATACTGGATAATAGGGAAGGATTACATAAAGGTTACAATTCTATCAAACTCAAACTTTTATGTAAATATGTATAGACATTTGGAAAATAAAAGAGTAATTTATATAGAGTAAAAAATAACTTGTAACAATTTATAAATATATTGTAAAATGATTGTAACAAAACATACATAAAAATGAAATAATACATAAAAGTAATATTGGGAAAAAGGGGAGAGTATATTGTTCCGTAAAGTAAAGGGTATATTAGTAGGGGTGTTATGTGTAGCTATAGTGAGTGGTTGTGGTACGAAAGTAAGTGATGTTGCATTAGTAAGTGATATTGGTGGCCACACCGTAGAGGCTAAAGCAGAAGTACAGGATTCTATTAGTTTAGTAGATGGTCGTACAGGTACAGAAGTGAAAAAGCTAGATTTATCGAGTCTAGGTTATTTTGAAGATGAAGCAAAATTTAAAAAATCAGTAACGAAGGTTGCTAGCGAAGTTGGGAAAAGCGTAGACAAAAAGATGGTTCCATCACGTTTGGCACCTGACGGAAGTTGGCAAGAAGGAAAGCCTTCTTTTGAATTAATGGAAAAAGAGTTAGTAAATAAATTATTAAACGTAGGTATGTGGGATTCTTCATATCAGTTACCTATTGTTGAGAAAAAACCTACGGCTACATTAAGTGATGCGCAAGGAAGTGGCACGGTAATTGGTAGATATGAAACGAATTTAGGTGGCTCAGCAGGTGGACGTATTGAGAATATTCGTTTGTCAGCAGCGAGCATAAATGGAGTTGTATTAGCAAAAGGGGACAGTTTCTCTTTCAATGCATTAATAGGTGATACAACGCCAGATAAAGGATACCAATTAGGAAAAGAAATTGTAGATGGTAAATTAGTAGATGGATACGGCGGTGGTGTTTGTCAAACATCATCAACTTTATACAATGCAGCAGATCAAGCGGGTTTGAAAATGGTAGAGAGAACAACGCATTCTAAAACGGTAGGATACGTTCCACAAGGAAGAGATGCTACAATTGCATATCCATACTTAGACTTAGTGTTTGAAAACACGAATGATGCACCTGTGAAACTTTATATGGGCATTCAGGGCGGAAAGTTAGTTGCTGAAGTACATAAAATGAGATAAGAGTTATAAGGTCGCCTTTTCTAAAAATTAGAATAGGTGGCTTTTTTATTACGAAAATAAAAATGTGTATAAATTCTGACTTTTCATATTTACATAGGGTGATTTTAGTTGTATCCTTCATAGTAACGGTTATATGAAATAGGAAAATATCGGGATAAGGAGATGGAGTTATTCATGGTACAAATTCATCCGAAAACACGTATTGGTCATGTTGAATTTAAAGTGATAGATTTAGAGCGCCAAATTGCTTTTTATGAGAATGTAGTAGGCTTAGAAGTAATTAAACAAGAGGCGAATAAAGCATATTTATCAGGAAAAGGTGGCAAGAACACGTTACTTGTTCTTGAAAAGCTAGAGGACGGGGTGCTACAAGAGCCGCGTACGACTGGTATGTATCATATTGCCTTTTTAGTTCCGACTCGTGAGGCGTTTGCTTCGGCATTATTTGGTGTGATCCGTAATAAGGATGTAATTGATAGTCCGGCTGAGCAAGAAGGACGTTATACATATTCAAATGAAATTTTACCCATTTCAAGGTTTAATAGTGCAAGTGATCATACGTATAGCGAAGCGTTTTATTTACAAGATTTAGAGGGAAATGGTATTGAAATTTATGCAGACCGTCCGCGTGATCAATGGGGAGAAGGACCAGGAGGAAGTACGCCGCTAGATTTAAAAGAACTGGCAACACTCGTTGATTATGAGGCTGATGGATTACCTGCTAATACTGTCGTTGGGCACGTACATTTACGAATAGCTGATGTAGAGAAGTCACATGAGTTTTATGTAGAGACAGTAGGGTTTGAAGTGCAACAACGCGAAGACGACTGCTTATTCATTTCTGCAGGAGGGTATCATCACCATATAGGTGCAAATACGTGGAACGGAGTACATAATCCACATCCACCAGCACATGCAACTGGACTTAAAGTGTATACAATTGTATTACCGTATAAAGAAGCGTTAGATGAAGTGAAAGAAAGATTAATAGAAAAACAACATAAAGTAAACGAAAGTACAAACGGATTTACAGTAGTAGATCCTAGTGGTATTACAGTGCAGTTTGAAATAGAAACAGCATAAAAGAAGTCGGAAGGTGTATAATCACTTTCCGGCTTCTTTTTGATACGTAATCCAAGTAGCACAAGGATTGAAAGGAAAGGATTTTATTATTTCCATTGCATATATACTCGTTGAATCGAATTCACCTTGAATGAAAGAATAGCCGTGTTTATTTGTATACATAGCTTGTTTGAAAATGAGTGGTTTCAGTAAGGATACATTTTCTGTAGTGTGAGTTCCACACCACCCTAGTTCTACTGTATTATCCTTTTCTGATGTATGGAGGAAAGAGTACGCAATAACTTCATTCTTTTCATCTATTATTACAAAACTCCCATCTAGTAATACATCATCAGCTAAGATTTTTTCTTTCCAAACTCCGAGAGGGAATGAGGCAACAGGATTTGCTAAGTGAGTATCTTCATAATTCGTTTTTACTAAGTGAGCTAGTTTTTCAAGGAAGCTATTATTGGATAAAATGTTTGATAAGCTTTGTACATCATAATCTGAATGAAGCGTTGTCCCGATAGATATGATTTTTTGTACGTCTAATATCGGCATATATGTTCTTCGGATTTCCGTAAAGTTATGTTCTTCATAAAAGGCTTTTAAATGAGCTGATGTTTCCCATATAGAGGTTTGTAATGGGAGTTTAAAGTTTTCTAGCCGTTTAATAAAAACTGTTCAATGTGTAGCTCTGAATAGAAAGGGTTCGTATATATTCGAAAGTATGTGCAGTATGGATGGAAGCTACTGTTCCAGGTAAAAAAGATGCCTACTACATCTTTTTTATAGTAGGCAACATACGCATATTTTGTTTTATTATCTCGTAATAAGTTAAATAGATACGATTCTTCATTGTATAAATCAATAAGTTGTTTTACTTTTAGCTCATTACTTCTACTATATTTCTCTATAACAAGAGTATGTGTATTGGGGGACTTCTTCATAGCTCAATCCAAAATCTTCTTACTACATTCCCATTTTCCTCAGTAAAATCATCATCACGAAGCCCACCGTTATGTAAAATTGTTTTTTCAGAACCTGTATTCACTTCGTCGCAAACGACAAGTACTTTCTCGATGTTTAATTCCTTCGTTTTTTCTAGCGATAATTCTAATAACTTCGTAGCATAACCTTTTCTTCTTTCGGAAGGGCGAATGCCATAACCGATATGACCGCCAGAGTTAAATAAATGTTCGGTTAAACTATGACGTATATTAACAGCTCCTACAATTCTATTATTATCTGTAACGAGCCAATAGGTAGAGTCTGGTACCCAAGATTCGGGCAGGTTTATTCCGTTATGCGCATCGTGAAGTTCTTGAATCATTGCCGTGAAATTAGAGGGATCTTTTGAGATAACCCACGGAATCATCGTTTCACCGCTATCTTTCCATTCTTTATAAAAATCTAAGTATTCTTCTTGTAAATCGGTAGTAGGTGTTAGTAAAGAGACGTTCATTGTTGGTAATCCCCTTTATTTATGTAGTATTTTTAAAAAATTATGATACGAAATGAAAGCGTTTTCTAAACTTTTTCAACCTCATTTTATGCAATCCATATCTCGTTTTTAAATGGAAAATAAAGTTTATGGTTTTTCTTATAAAAAGTAGGTTGAATTCGATTTATGTTAATATTAAAAATATTAACATAAATAACCTAAGATATTAAGTGTATTTTAATAAAATGCCTTTATATCGATAAATGGATGTGTGTGATAATTTTTGTTTCATCTATCTATAATGAATGAAAGGGGGAAGTGCTCGTGAGTGTAAATGTTGATCTAATTATACGAATCGGTGTTGCGGGTTTGTTAGGAGCAATAATCGGTATTGAAAGGGAAATTCGATCAAAAGAGGCGGGATTAAAAACACATTTCCTAGTAGCGGTAGGAAGTGCTTTAATAATGGTCGTTTCAAAATATGCCTTTTCAGATATTATGAATGAGGAACATATGGCTCTTGATCCGAGCCGTATTGCAGCGCAAGTTGTTAGTGGTGTAGGGTTTTTAGGTGCAGGTACAATTATTATTCAAAAGCAGGCGGTGAAAGGATTAACGACAGCGGCGGGTTTATGGGCTAAAGCAGGAATCGGATTAGCAATTGGAGCTGGCATGTATGTAGTAGGAATTGGAGCGACGATTCTCGTTTTAATTGGTTTAGAGATTGTGAGCCGTATTTTTAAGGTGCAATTTTTATTTCCTCAAAACATAACAGTGCAAATACATATAAATAAACATGAAGCGGTACAACAAATAGTAGAAACGCTACAAGTGAAAGGCATTTCAATACTTTCATATGAAGTGGAAGCTTTACAGCAAGAAGCAGAAATAGTTTACAAGTTAGGGATGCAGCTCAAAAATATATCGTCAGAAGAAAAGAATGAGTTGATTCAGCATATGCAAACATTACCGGAAGTTACGTTTATAAAGTTAAAATCATAGCGTTGAAAAAGAGGATAGATGTAGCAGGAATTTCGCTATTATCTATCTTTTTTGGTACAAAATTCACATAAAGTCAAGTATTAATTTTGCACGGGATGGATACATGTGTGAACGTTCCCTTATTTTTTCTCAATACAGAATAAAAAGTAAGAATAGTAAAATAATGGTGCGGTACACTAAAAAATGTAAGGTAGGGGAGAGCATGAAAGGCTATTCAAAAAAAGTGTTAGTAGGGGTAAGTTTTGCTAGTTTAATGTTAGGGAGTTTCCAAGGGAGCACATTGGCAGAAAGTACAAAGGGAGAGCAAGTTTCTTATCGGAATGTGCTCAAAATGGAGCCAGTTGGTGTGCAATTACCAGTGCAAGAATTAGCTCATTCATCAAAAGTACTTGAAAATAAGTCTTTTGAGAAAAGGCTACAATTTGCTGATTTGTCGCAAAGACCGCCTGAAGTGAAAAAAGAAAGTAAGCAATTAGCTGCAGCGAAAACTTATACAATTGCTGAATTAAATCAATTAAGCAATCAGCAGTTAGTAGATTTACTTGTAACAATTGATTGGGAGCAAATTACGGGTCTATTTCAATTTAATAAGGATAGCCTTGCATTCTATCAAAATGATAGTAGGATGCAGGCAATTATTGATAAATTGAAGCAGCAAGGACAAGCTTATACGAAAGATGATTCCAAAGGGATTGAGACTTTAGTAGAGGTATTACGATCAGGATTTTATTTAGGATTTTATCATACAGAATTAAGTAAACTAAATGAGCGGAGCTATCATGATAAATGTTTACCTGCATTAAAAACGATTGCGAATAACTCGAATTTCAAACTCGGTACGTTAGAACAAAATAGAGTAGTATCATCATACGGAAAATTAATAGGAAATGCTTCGAGTGATGTGGAAACGATAACATCAGCTGCAAAGATTTTCAAACAATATAACGATAATTTTTCTACATTGGTAGACAATCTTTCAGCTGGAAATGCGATTTACGATATTATGCAAGGTGTGGATTACGACATTCAATCGTATTTGTACGATACGAGAAAAGCACCGAAAGATACAGTATGGTACCAAAAAATTGACAGCTATATTAATGAATTAAGTCGTTTTGCTTTAATTGGAACGGTGACGGCGAAGAATGGTTGGTTAATTAATAATGGTATTTATTATACAGGTAGACTTGGTACGTTCCATAGTACAGGAACGAAAGGATTGCAAGTTGTAACAGACGCGATGAAAATGTATCCGTATTTAGGAGAGCAATATTTCGTAGCTGCTGAGCAAATCGCGACGAATTATGACGGGAAAGATGCAAATGGAAATGTTGTGAATTTAGATCAAATACGAGAAGATGGGAAGAAAAAGTATTTGCCGAAAACGTATACGTTTGATGATGGTGCAATTGTATTAAAAGCTGGAGATAAAGTGACAGAAGAAAAAGTAAAACGTCTATATTGGGCAGCAAAAGAAGTGAAGGCACAATTCCATCGTACGGTTGAAAGTGACCAACCTTTAGAAAAAGGAAATCCTGATGATGTATTAACGATGGTTATTTATAATAGTCCAGCTGAATATCAATTTAATCGTCAATTGTACGGATATGAAACGAATAACGGTGGCCTTTATATAGAAGGAACAGGTACGTTCTTTACTTATGAGCGCACGCCAGAAGAAAGTATTTATAGTTTAGAAGAATTGTTCCGACACGAGTTCACGCATTACTTACAAGGTAGATATGAAGTACCAGGGCTTTGGGGACAAGGTAAGATGTATGAGAATGAGAGATTATCTTGGTTTGAAGAAGGGAACGCGGAATTTTTTGCAGGGGCAACGAGAACAGATAATGTTGTACCGAGAAAGAGTATTATAGGAGGGATATCTTCAAATCCATCAGAACGTTATACGGCAGAGAGAACGTTAAACGCAAAGTATGGAACGTGGGATTTCTATAATTATTCCTTCGCTTTACAATCGTACATGTACAATAAGAGATATGATATGTTTGACAAAATTCATGATCTTATTAGGAAAAATGATGTGACAGCATATGATGCATACCGCTCTGCATTAAGTAAAGATGCGAATTTAAATAAAGAGTATCAAGATTATATGCAAATGTTAGTCGATAACCGTGAGAAATATAATGTTCCATTAGTATCAAATGATTATTTAGCAACGCACGCACCGAAACCAGTTTCAGATATTGCGGCAGAAATTACAGCAGAAGCAAAATTAAGCAATGTATCAGTTAAGAAAAATAAATCACAGTTCTTTCATACATTTACATTGCAAGGAACATATACAGGTACTACTGCAAAAGGGGAATATGAAGATTGGAAAACAATTACACAAAACGTGAATGATACGTTAAAACGTTTAAGTGCGAAAGAATGGACAGGCTATAAAACAGTAACAGCGTACTTTGTGAATTATCGTGTAAATGCATCAGGACAATTTGAATATGATGTTGTATTCCATGGAATTAATACGGAAGAAGGTGCTGTGAATAAAGCGCCAGTTGCGGTTATAAACGGTCCATATAGCGGAAATGTAAATGAAGCAATCTCGTTTAAAAGCGATGGATCAAAAGATGAAGATGGAAAAATTGTTTCATATAAGTGGGAATTTGGTGATGGTACTGTAAGTAATGAACAAAATCCGACCCATGTATACACAAAAGAAGGAACATATACGGCAAAATTAACAGTAACAGATGACAAAGGATTAACGAATACGGTTACAACGAATGTAACGGTTCAAAAGAAAGAAGATAACAGTGTAGAAAAAGAGCCAAATAACTCATTCCAGACGGCAAACAAACTGCAATTAAATCAAGTTTTACGTGCTAGTTTAGGGAATGGCGATACAAGCGATTACTTTGAAATTAATATAGAAACGGCGAAAAACCTACAAATTAATGTAACGAAGGAAAATAATATCGGAGTAAACTGGGTTCTTTATTCAGAAGCGGATTTAAATAATTATGTTACGTATGCACAGCAAGAGGGGAATAAGTTAGTAGGAAGTTACTACACGTATCCAGGAAAATATTATTTACATGTGTATCAGTATGGCGGGGGAACAGGGAATTATACGGTAGAAGTAAAGTAGAAATTTATGATTGGAAATCAATTTTAGCTTATATTTAGTAATGCAGGTAATGATATCAGTTATAAAGATAAATACTTGAGTATCGTTATGAATATCAAAAAAATTATACTTTAACTGAAAAAATAAATGTAAGTAATGTATCTAATGATATTAAGAAATCAAGTATCACGAGATTTTATCTTGAAGTTAAGTAGACCTAATTAGTAAATGAGATACAATAGTTGATGAATTATGATTTCATAGAGAAGTGAGCAAAGTAATAAGGACTAGAGTTTATCGGTAAAAACGGATATACTCTGGTCCTTGTTACTTTTAATTTATTTAAGAAATGAAGATAATTAATGAATCAAGTAGTGGCATTTTTGAAATTTATTTAATAAGTTAAGTAGAAAGAATTTATCATTCAAATAATTCCGTCATATTAGCATGGGATACTAATAGAAAAGCGTGTCCCCTTACCTAATTCACTCTCTATCTCTATATCACCATTTAACTCTTTAATAACACTATAAGCAATCATGGTACCAAGCCCAGTCCCTTTTTCTGTTGTTGAATAGAATGGCAAAGCAATCCGCTTTATTTGCTGAGAAGACATTCCAATCCCTGAATCAATAATATCAATTATAATATTCCCTTTTATTTTCTGTATATTTATTTGTAATACTCCACCATTTATCATGGCCTCAATTCCGTTTTGTATGATGTTGTTTAGACAGAGTCTGAATTTTTCGGGGTCTCCATTTATATAAAAGGAATCTGTACTATTTTGTTTTATTTCAACTTTGTATGATAGAGCTAGTGGTGAAATATTGTCTTTCACTTGATTTAAAATATGATTAATATCTATTTTCTCTTTTAGGATGTTCTGTGGTTTTGTTAAAGATAAATAGTTATTGATAGTAGATTGTATTTGCTGCATTTCAATTAACATGATTTCTAAGTACTGATCCTGAGGTAACTTAGAGGCATGTTTTTCATTTAACAATTGAGTGAATCCATGTACTGTAGTTAGTGGATTGTGGATTTCGTGTGCAATGGACGCTGCTAGTTCGCTAGCTATATAAAATTTTTCAGCCCGTTGCAGCTTTTCTTTCATTTTATATTTCTCAATCATTCCCTCTATTAAATATACTGATAATAATACTGTGAAAATATTAATGATTATATAATTTAATAAAAATTCTATGAGAGTAGAGTCTATTTTACTACCTGTATGTATTTGAGTTACAATACCGCAGATAGAAAGTGAAGTTGTACATACTAAAATAAGAAGCAAGCTCAATAATATCTTTTTTTCTTTAACATATAGAGGTAATAAGTAATGGAAGAGCATTGTTATAACAGAAATAATAGTAAAGATAATAAATGATGGAAGAACGCCATTTCCGCCTAAGTAAAATCGATAAGAAAGATATAAAATTCCTATAAAAATAATATTTTTTGTATTTCCATATAGAAAAACTAAAATGATAGGAATAAAACGTAAATCATAAATAAATCCAGCATGTAATTGAAAAGGAAAAGTCATGCAAAAAATAATAGCAATGGAGGAAAGGATAGAAATCAATATATTATTACATGTTTTTTTTTCTTTAAATTCTAGCCAAAATACGTGGTAGCTAAGGATACAAATTATTATTATAAAGGTATTTAATAAAAGAGTAGATATTCCCATAGGTTTGCATCTCCGATAGTTTGTATATTGGATTATGTATGAGTTAAACTTAGATGTTTAGTTATTAATAGACTTTCTATCTAAAAAAGGAAGAGCGCTTGAAAAAGTATTATAATATTACTTTTATTAGAATTGATAAGGAAGTTAGGAAAAATAATAGATAAAAAATCTACTTAGATATTTATACATATGAAACTAGAAATTGACTTTTGTATAAGTAAAATTGGGATTGAGTTACTAATAAAATAATAGGATTTTAAGTATGAATATTCTATGAAAAAATATATTTTGTGGATTCTATTTGTAGCCTTCGTTATATTAACATGGAATATACCAAATTATAAAGTGGAAATTTCGAAATTTTTCATTAGTATATTTTATCTAAAATGGAAACGCTATTTATTTGAGTGCGTGGGTACTTAATTGTATGAATTCTCGTTAAACAAATTTTGAAATTTACATGTTTTGTTATGAATCATAATACTGTAGCTTTATCAATGTGAGTTTTTCAGTAACTATTTTAAGATATAAAGTTAAAATATATAGGTTTAAAGATATGAATTATTACATAAAAACGTACTTGAAAAAGAATGTATGATGGTAATAGATTACAAACATCAAGGGGGAGCTTAAAATGAAGTTAAATAAACTAGTGCTTAGTTGTGGAGTAATTTCAGCATTAACACTTGGTGTGTTAGGAAATAATACTTATGCTGAAGAAATACACAAAACAAATGATACCGTTCATATAGTTGCACATGTTCCTGCAGACTTATTATTAACTCAAACAATGGATTATAGTGGAGAGGCTGTAACTTCTTTTGTGTATAATGGGAGTGAAAATTTAAGCTTCTTTATAAAAAATAATGGTCAAAATACAATGGGATATAGTGTGAAAGGTCCAAATATGGAGCTAATTGTTGGTGGTTACATAAAACCTGGTGAACAACAAATTAATGTTACAAATGTACAGAATGCTTTATCTCCATTACCGAGCGGAACATATAAAATTTACGTTTCAAATGATGATGGTTCTAAGGGGCAATTCCAAGTGTCAGTAAGATCTAAGAATTAAATTTAAAACGCTTTGTTTTAAGTTGATTTAATCTTTCCTTATTGGAAAGAAACTAAATTGAATTAAGAATTAACGATCAAAATCAAAACGAGCACCTTGTCTAATTTGAGAGGATGCTCGTTTTTTGCTATTAAACAAAAAACAATTACTTCCAACCGCTTATCAATACATTTTGATATTTCCAACGCTAATCTACTAGTTTGTGTCAACGAGAGAATGTCTACTATAAAATAACTTTTTTAAAACAAAATATAGTTTGGCTAAAAATTAGAGGGCATCAATTCATTGGAACAGTAAAAACTGTTTATAGGATTGATGTCTTTTTTTGTTTAAGAACGAGAATATATTTTCTCAACAGGACAAATGGTAAATATCTATAAGTACTACTTATAAGGATAATTGGAAAATAGAAAATAATAATAAAGGGGAATGTGAAATGACAACATTAATATCTAATAAAGATCTAGCTAAAATCCGAGAGGAAGATGTAGATGTATTAAAGGTAATGGCACATCCCGTTCGATTAAAAATTGTAAATGAATTAATGCACCATAAACTATGTAATGTTACACAGTTGACAGAAATATTAGGACTCTCGCAATCCACTGTTTCACAGCATCTATCAAAATTAAGGGGAACCGTGCTCCGTGCAGAAAGACGAGGATTAGAGATGCATTATTATATTGATAATGCTAAGGCTCGCCAGATTGTAGGAATTCTAGGTTTGTAGCTAAAAAGAGTACTTTTCAAAAGTGCTCTTTTTAAGATGTGCATTAGGACTTGAGGGAGGCATCAATGCTAAGTTAGAAGGAGTGTGCTTTGAATCAATCTTTGCTTAAAATCAGAGATAATTGTTTAATAATTACTTAATATATTATTAAGTTTGTTACCTTACAAAACTGTAAGGTTATTTCAATTGACACTCGTATATATAAGTAACTATACTAGTTACACAATGTTGGTGAATATATTTAATAGTTTCAATCTATAAGTGTATGTTTGGAGATTCTTTTCGGAATAATAGTTCGATTTAAACTTATTCATTTGTAATATAGTGTTAGTGCCAACTTAATCTATTTTTTTATTCAAAGGAATATTATTTAAAGATTAACTATAAATGATATATTTACTAACTTGTAATAAATTTTTAGAGGTGCTAAATTTTGAAGAACAAATTAATTGCTACAGGAATTCTCGCTGGAAGTCTACTATCTTATTCTTCTAGTATTTTTGCAGATACTCACAAATTCCCAGATGTTCCTGCATGGGCTGACAAATCCGTTACTTATTTAGTTGATAAGCAAGTATTGAGTGGTTATCCAGATGGAACTTTTGGTTCAAATGACACATTAGATAGAGCTTCTGCAGCAACCATTATGACAAGGGCTCTTGGTATACACATTGATTTAAATGCAAAACCATCTTTTAAAGATTCACAAAACCACTGGGGAACTCCATATATTGCCGCAGCTGAAAAGGCAGGAATAATTAAAGGTGAAGGAAATGGAATATTTAATCCTTCTGGAAAAGTTACTCGTGCTGCTATGGCTACTATGCTAGTGAATGCATATAAACTACAAAATAAAAGCATTAACAATGGACAAAGTAAATTTGAAGATTTAAAGGGACATTGGGGTGAAAAGTTCGCAAACATCTTAATTGATTTAAAAATTTCAGTTGGTACAGATCATGGTTGGCAACCAAATAAATTTATAACACGTGCTGAAGCTGCACAATTAACCGCAAAAACAGATATGCTTCAATATAGTCAAAGTAATCCTTTAGAAAATAAAGCAATTATTATTGATCCCGGACATGGCGGCGAAGATCCTGGAAAAAACACAAAGGGATTACCTGAAAGTAAGATTGTACTAGACACTTCTTTACGTCTTCAACAATTGCTTGAAAAACATACTCCATTTACAGTTTTACTAACTCGTGAATCTGATACTAGACCTGGACATGATCAAAAAAGCTCTTTACAGGAACGTGTTAAGTTTGCTAAGCAAAATCAGGGTGATATCTTTATAAGCATTCATGCAAATGCTTTTAACGGTAATGCAAAAGGGACAGAAACATATTACTATAAATCTTCTAAATCTGAAAAAACAAATCCTCATGTGGAAGAAAGTCGTGTTTTAGCTGAAAAAATTCAAGAACGATTAGTAGACGCACTTCAAACACGTGATAGAGGTGTTAAACATGGAGATCTTCATGTTATAAGAGAAAATGACATGCCAGCTGTGTTAACGGAACTTGCTTTTATAGATAATGGTATTGATTACAGTAAGTTATCTACAGAAAACGGAAGACAGATTGCAGCAGAAGCCATTTATGAGGGAATTTTAGATTATTATGAATGGAAAGGGAATAATGTATCTGAATATAGGTTGCAATAGGTAAATGAATATATAGTAATTCTCGAAATAAAGAATTCTATAATTTTTTTGCGCTTTTTTAAACAATAATTTTAAATACATATTTAAAATTCTTGTTTAAATCGTTATTCTGTGTTTTAATAATATTGATAATAGTTATCAGTAAAAAGAGATAGAAATTAGCAAAATAAGTGTTGATAGTTATTGTCATAAAGATTAATACATTTCTACATTGTAACGTTATGAATCTATCTCTAGTATTGAGAGCTAAAAATAATACGTTTATATCTTTTAAATGTTTAAAAAGGAGTGGCTGTCTGTATGAAAAAAGCAAATGGAATAGCTAAAAGTGTTGCGGTAGCGTCCGTTATTATGTCTGGATCACTTGGTTTACAAGCAACGTCTGCATTTGCAGATTCTAAAGGAACTGTAGAAAATCTTCAAAATGGTGGAAAAGTC
This sequence comes from Bacillus sp. EB106-02-03-XG38, assembly GCF_058792175.1. Taxonomy (NCBI): domain Bacteria; kingdom Bacillati; phylum Bacillota; class Bacilli; order Caryophanales; family Bacillaceae; genus Bacillus; species Bacillus sp. EB106-02-03-XG38. The sequence continues at coordinate 1,634,350 of NZ_JBYTED010000001.1, read as the reverse complement.
TATAATAGTTTTAAAACTACTTATGACATGAAGCAGAATATTAAAAATTCAATAAAGATTTCTTTTATTGAGGATCCTTACGCAGATAAAAAGATTGCAATTGTTACCACTGATGGTAGTAATATAGATGCGAAATATACAATTAATGGCGGATACTATAACGCAGGTTTAAAATGGCCATCGGCGTATCATACGGAAGCAGAAATAACAAGTGGTGATAGTGCTCAATTTCATAAAGCTGCCCCAGTGAATACAATGACTTCAGCAAAGGTTACTTCTGAAGTAGGGTATACACTTGGCGGAAGTGTGAAAGTTGGGGTAAATGATAAAGGGCCAAATGCCGATGCGAGTATTACAGGTAGCTTTGCTTGGAAAGAAAGTGTATCTTACGATCAAGTAGACTATAAAACGGTATTAGAGACTCACACAGATAAAAAATTAAATTGGAAAGTAGGATTCCAATCATTTAATTATCCGGAGTGGGGAATTTATAATCGTGATTCATTTAATACTTTCTATGGTAATCAACTATTTATGAAATCACGTAGTTATAATGAAGGAACGAATAATTTTGTTTCAAAAGATACAGTACCAGCTTTAACAGGATATGGTTTTTCTCCTAATGTAGTAGCAGTTATTACTGCAGATAAAACAGAATCTACATCTGATTTAAAAATAACAAATCGTAGAATATCAGATCAGTACAATATCGAATGGGTAAGTTCGAAATGGTGGGGAACAAATAATAAAGATACATATAATGAGTTCTTTACAAACAACTATAAGTTAGACTGGAAAAACCATCAAGTTACTCTTGATAACCAAAAAGCCCTTGAAGAACAAATAAGTAGTATCAAAAATGTGAATAACCAACTTAACAAAGGAAAAGGGAAATTATCTTTTTCAATGAATGGAAACCAACTCAAAGCGACATCTAGCAATGCTGGTTATGGTATTAGTTACGAGGATAAAAATTGGGGTATCTTTGTGAATGGTGAAAAGATCTATACGTTTAATGAAAAAACAACTGTAGGTAATATTTCGAATGACATTAACAAATTAAACATCAAAGGACCTTATATTGAGATTAAACAAATCTAATCAGTAAATGAATTGCAAATGAAAGGGCCAGAGTTTATCTGTAAAGATAGATAAACTCTGGCCCTTATTATTTATTTTATTCTTATACGCAATTAGAAAAGAGCGTGAGGTATTTAAAAGCTATTCATGCCACACAGGGAGATATTGTTTTAAGTAGGGTGTTTATTGTTATTTCATTTTTAAATGAATTCTTTGTATGATGACATAGGGTAGGCGATGTTCAGGAGATGTTTCTTTTTGAGGAGTATGTTGTGTAGCGAATAGTTTAAAGTAAGCAAGTCTTCATCGGTTGTTAAGTTATTACTTTAAATATATAATTAAACTTCATTAAAAAGATACTCTATTCAAAGTCCTTAGTGGATTTTTGAAGTGAAATATATATTATTTGAGGTGTGTGAAATGGGGAAATCTCGAGAGCAGACGATGGAAAATATTTTGAAGGCTGCTAAGAAAAAATTTGGAGAGCGTGGTTATGAAGGTACGAGCATACAAGAAATTGCAAAAGAGGCGAAAGTGAATGTTGCTATGGCTTCTTACTATTTTAATGGGAAAGAAAACCTATATTATGAGGTGTTTAAGAAATATGGTCTTGCTAATGAGTTACCTAATTTTCTTGAGAAGAATCGATTTAATCCTATTAATGCTCTAAGAGAATATTTAACAGTCTTTATTACACATATAAAAGAAAATCCTGAAATTGGCACATTGGCATATGAGGAGATTATTAAGGAAAGTGCAAGATTAGAAAAGATTAAACCGTATTTTGTAGGTAGTTTTGAACAGTTAAAAGAAATATTGCAGGAGGGAGAGAAACAAGGAGTATTTCATTTCTTCTCTATAAATCATACGATACATTGGATCACTTCTATTGTTTTATTTCCAAAGTTTAAAAAGTTCATTGATTCTTTAGGACCAAATGAATCGAATGATACAAATTATGAATGGATGCCAGAAGATTTGGTGAGCAGAATTATTTCTGCTTTAACAGATAGGCCTAATATGTAAATTACTCATTGTTTATGAATCCTAATTTTCCTGTTAAAAAGCCTAATTTCTCAATGGATTGTAGAGAAATTAGGCTTTTTTGGACACTTCATTCAAATACTTTATAGACTAATGGCTTGATTTATTAATGATTCGAGTGGAGTTACATAGATATAGTTTTCGTTGCAACGGTTTGTTGAAATGCCTTATCATGCTCAACAATAATCATTGTGGGATTAAATTGTTGAATCAGCTCTTCAATTTGCATACGTGAATAAATATCTATAAAGTTTAATGGTTCATCCCATATATACATATGGGCTTTTTCACATAAACTTTTAGCGATAAGCAGTTTTTTCTTTTGTCCACCAGAATAATGAAATATATCTTTCTCAAATTGAATTCGGTCAAAATCCATCTTTCGTAGGATGGATTTAAATAATGTCTCATCAATCTTGTGCTCTTCAATAAAATTTGATAGGGATCCATTCAAATGAGAAGTATCTTGTTGGACATAGGAGATGGTGAGTCCTGTACCTAAAGTAACTAAACCTGTATGCTGTATCGGATACCCTAGAATTAGTTTTAGGATACTGCTTTTCCCGCTCCCATTCTTGCCATCGAGCACAATTCGGTCACCTTGTTCAACTACGAAGTTAATTGGCTCATTCACGACTTGTTCATCGTACGTAACAGACACGTCAGCCAAAGTAACGAATTCATTTGACTTGAACTTTAATGCTTCTAATTTTAATGACTCAGTTTTCTCCACATTTTTTAGTAATTTTGACTTTTCTTCAATAGCTTTTTGTTGCCTTGATTCTAGGTTTTTTGCTCTTTTCATCATCTTGGCTGCTTTATGTCCTACAAATCCCTTATCCAACTTAGAACCTGAATTCCTTGTTCCATTTTTTGAAGCTTCTACATCATGAGACCAACTTGCTGAACGCTTGGAAGACTGTTTTAATCTTCCTATGTCTTTTTGTAGACGATCATTTGTAGTCTCTTCGTGCTCTTGCTGTCTATCGAAATTTAATTTCCAAGAAGAATAGTTACCGCTTTGAACTTCAATATTTGCTCTATTTATAGATAAGATATGGTCAACGCATCCATCTAAAAAGATTCTGTCATGTGAAATTAAAATAAATCCTTTCTTCTTCCTTAGATAATCAGAGACTATTTTTCGTGCATCTGTGTCTAGGTGGTTTGTTGGTTCGTCAATTAATAGGAATTGGCCCTCATTTAAAAACAGTGCAGCAAGCAACACCTTTGTTTGTTCTCCATTTGATAAAGTTTTAAACGGTCTGTATATGACCTCGGCATCAACATTTAAATAGGATATTTCACGTAGAAATTCCCAATCTTCTGCTTGGGGACAAATTTCTTCAAGGATTTCATGAGTAAATTTGTTCTTATCTGCAACAGGATAGGGGAAGTAATTGAATTCTACAGAAGCAAGGATTTTTCCACTATACTCGTAATTTCCTAATAATAAATTAAAGAATGTCGTTTTACCTCGTCCGTTTCTACCGATAAATCCTAGTTTCCAATCCGTATCTATTTGAAAGTTTACACCTTCAAAAATATTATCAAAGCTACCTGGGTATGAAAAAGTTAAATCTTGAACTTTTATCATTGACATAATAATTCCTCCTTTATATATCGAAACGTTTCATATAAAGTCGGAACATCCATCTATTTTTAAATTCCTCTATATAAGTTTGATGGATATTAACGACTTATATAGAGCATTACATGTGTCACAATAGTATCTGAATTAGCCATTTTTTTTCGCTCCTTTATTTGTTAGGTAAATTTAGCGATTAATAAATTTTAACTTACATAAAAGGGAATAAAAAAATCCCCCAATTTTTAATCGGAAGGATTAGTCTGTCGCTTATACTTAAGTAAGTACTTATTAATCATTTGAATCATGACAAATAAAGTATGAAATGAATTATAAAAATGGATAGACTAACCCTATATTTTGTAGTTTGAAGTTATAAAATTCAACTTAAAATATAAATTAGTTAATCATTATTCATCCATCATTCCTTTCATCATTCTATTTTTAGAGTAACATTCTTTTTTGGGAGATGCAATATCATCTTCACTTAAGGCTAGATCATTTATATTTCTTTGGTTAGGTCGATATAGCATTACATCTTTTTTATAAACATCTTATTTTTGTTCAAAGTGTCACGTCTTTTGTCCATTAAAAGGGGAGGTATTTGAAATTGACAGCACCCTTTACTGTAACTATAATAGTTACAGTAAGTTCGGTCATTTAATTCGAATTTCTAAATTAATGATAGTATATTACCCTTCTTTCTAAGTGTGACAATAAGCGAATAACTACGTTGCTATGGAAGTTTAGATTCTATCTCATATTCAAAGAACAGTTAAGTTGTATTATTCAAATTTACGATGAGCAAATACTAAAAAAATAACATTTTCCATCGTATTCTTTTGGAATGCTTAGTTTAAAAAGAGGAAATATCTGCAGAAAGCAAATCAGGCTGTGGTATGTAGAAAGAAATCCTATAAAAAGGTCATAACATGGAATAATAAGTAAGCTCATTTTAATGAATACGAACAGTGCAGTAATAAAAATCTAGAAAAAATTAAGAAGGTGAGTCCGTTGCGTAAACATTCACATGTGCAATTTTATGTATTGATATTAGCTCTACTAGCTTATTTAAGCTTTTGTTTTATATTTTTATTTGTTTTTCCGAATCATTATTTTGTATCAGATTTTAATATAAGACTATCATCTTTAGTTGTTGAAACTACTGTATTTATCTCATTACTTTACTCTATGGTATCAAGAAAAATTAAATTAGGAGTCTTTTGGGTTTGTATTACTATTGCAATAGGGTGTTTTTTGATAGGAAATTTTATATCCGCTTTTCAAGTACTTAATATAGAATTACCAATACAAAATTTTAATATCTCTGATGTATTTTTATTGTTTTTCTTATTCTTCTTTCTCTTTGCTTTCTTTTATAAAATCATGATGGAATGTAATAAATGGGAAAAAGCATATTTGATTTGTGATTTATGTATTGTTGTTACTGCCATTTTTACCTTAGAGTGGTACCTATTTAATAAACCTTCTGCAAATATCTTATTCTTATCTATTGGAGATGTTTTTCTTTCATTTATTTTCCCAATTATAGATCTATTGCTTCTATTACTAGGAGTTAGCCTTATTTTTCGACCAGCAATTTTTAACGCGAAAAGTAAATTATTTATTTTTATCTTAGTATTAACTGGCTTGTCTATTACGGACTATTTATATTTCTATTTACAAGATGATTTATCACATCGTTCACTTATATTATTAAGGTGTTTGTATAGAGTTTTTCTATTATTTATTGCCATTGCTGCAACTATTCCAAGGAGTACATCTTCTAGAAGAGATTACTTTATTATTAATCCGACATTTGGAAAGAAACTTCTTGTCATATTTCCTTATCTTGCAGTTGCAATTTTAATTGGTTTTACTTTCAAGGAGCAAACTTCGTCCTCTACACTGATTACGGGAAATTGTATTGCCTTTGTATTTGTACTGATGCGTCATACAATTGTACGAATGCAAAACAAAGATTTAACCGAAACATTAAAAGTGTTTAATAATCAATTAGAGCAAAAAGTATCTAAAAGAACAGCAGATTTAATAAAAAAATCTAATGATTTGGTGAAAAATCAAGAGAGGTTTAAGTCTTTATATGAGTACCATCCAGATCCTATATTAACAATTGATTCAAATGGTACCGTATTAAATATAAACCAGTCTGGAAGTATGTTATTAGGAAAAGACAGTGCAGCATTAATAGGAAAAGAGTGCTTTTCTATTTTTTTAGATGAAGATAAACCTGAATTGGAAGCAGCTCTAAAGATGGGGAAACGATGTAGTTCACCTTCGTTACAGTTACGTGTGAAAAATAATAATGAGAAGGATATACATTTTTGGTACGTTACTATTGTTCCTATCATGATAGAAGGACAAACTTTTGGGAGTTATATAATGGTAAAAGACATAACGAGGATGAAGCAACAACAGGATGAGATAAACTATCTAGCATTTCATGATACAGTGACGGGGATTGGAAATCGAATATTCTTCCAACAAGAATTAGACAGATCTATTGAGCGGGTACAAAAAACACAGGATAAGTTTGGACTCCTGTATATAGATTTAAACCGCTTTAAGAACATTAATGATACACTGGGTCATGCAATTGGTGACAAGGTTTTAAAAGAAGTTGCCAACCGTTTTAGGACATGTCTGCCACCAATTATTCATATAGCAAGAATAGGGGGAGATGAGTTTGCAATCATTGTCCATAATAAAACAGAGCAACAGCTATTAGATTTGTGCGAAATACTATTTCGTATAACTGAAGAACCATTTGTAATAAATCAACACAGCTTTTATTTATCCCTTAGTATAGGAATAGCGTTGTATCCGTTTGGAGGAACAAATGCCACAACACTTTTACAACATGCTGATATTGCTATGTATAGCGCAAAGGAAGAAGGTAGCAATGCTGTTTGTATATACGACGAGACATTATCTCAAAAAATAACAAGACGATTACAATTAGAGCAAGATTTACTGAATGCAATTGAAAATAATGAGTTGTTTTTATTGTACCAACCACAAGTTGATAGTAAGACAGGGAAGGTTATTGGTGCAGAGGCATTAATACGTTGGCAACATCCAGAGCTAGGGCTAATTTCACCTTTTGAGTTTATACCTATCGCGGAAGAAACATCACAGATTATTTCAATTGGAAAATGGACGTTACAGCAAGCGTGTTCACAACTGAAAGAATGGCATTCTGCAGGTTATACAAATCTAAAAATGGGGATAAATTTATCAGCTATAGAGTTTGAACAGAAAGATTTTGTTCAAACGATTATATCTACCATAGAAGAAATAAGAGTACCAGCTAATTTGATTGATTTGGAATTAACAGAGCGAATTGCCATGGTAGATGAAAAAGAAACTTTATTGAAGTTAAAAGCATTAAAATCATATGGTGTACATTTATCAATCGATGATTTTGGTACAGGATATTCTTCATTAGCATATCTACCTTTATATCCAATTGATACTTTGAAAATTCCAAGAGAATTTGTGAATAGGATTGGAACTTCGAATGATGGAGATGAAATTATACAAACTATTATTTCGCTCGCTCATACTTTAAATATGAAAGTGATTGCGGAAGGAGTAGAAACGAAGAAACAATTAACAGTGTTACAACAAAATGCATGCTATTTAATTCAAGGCTATTATTACAGTAAACCTGTAAATAAAGATGAGTTTCTCAAGTTTTTAAGCAGGGAATAAGTGAGAACTATGTACTTGTGAAGTAAAGGGAAAAGAAGTTCTACCTATATTAAGTAGAACTTCTTTTTGAGTTAACTAGCAGTTAGGTTTCCAAAATATTTTGCATTAAGATGTATCATTACTCAAGCTATTATCTTGTTCTTAAGTGATTCCTTCTTCATGACTTGTCTTCTCGTCAAGAAATTTGAAGGAAGCGTATTACAGGTGCAGGTCATACTATCTAAAGTTATTTTATTATTTATCGCTTATTACATTTGAAATGACTTTTAATGTGTATATAAGCAAGTGATAAGTAAATTAAATAAACAAAGGCCCTGTAAAAAATACAGGGCCGGATAGAGGTTTAAGAGAACGCATAGTTTCTTAGTAACATATTAGCATAAACTTTTCATGTAGCTATATAAGAGTTTTGACAAATTTAAGAACAAGGTAGAGGGTTTTTAAGAATAAATGCAGTACTGAAAATTAGGGTTGTGATTTAAATGTTAGCATTGTTATCTCGTTAAAAAACAGATGAGTATTTTAATCATGATAACGTTTAGGAATGTATATGTAAGAAATGTTTTTTGATTAGATTAAAAGAGAAATCTGATAATTCATTATATGTTATACCCGAATAACTTTAAATCTTCTCCAGAATCTGAAATTATCTCTTCGAACTGCAATCCTATTTTTTCTAAAAGCTTTCCTGAATTGATGTTATCAATAGTAGTAATTGCTACTATTCGTTTCAGACCGAGCTTTTGTACACCGTAGTCTATTACAGCAGAAGCGGATTCAAAGCCATACCCCTTTGAACGGAATTTCTCTAAAAAGGCAAAGCCGATATCAACATCTTCTAATGAATCTCTTTTAATAAGACCGCACATACCAAGTGGAGTGAAATCTTCTTTTCGTTCTACTAAGTAAAGACCAAAGCCCATTTTATTATACATATCGACGGGTCCGTTTAAGATGTATTTTTTGGCGTCTTCTAAGTTTGTAACTCCCTTATCACCAATAAACTGAATCCATGCAGGATCGTTTACTAATTCGAGAATAAACGGAGCATCTTGTATATCGAACCAACGAAGATTGAGACGTTCAGTTTCTAAAACTATCAATCTTTTACACCACCTTTAAAAGTTATAACAATTAGTATGGATTGCGAAATACAAAAGTGCAATATATTTTAACTATGCTTCATTTGTTCACATAAAGTTCGTTTGTTTTGTATAAAGGGATATCTTATAATTAGGATTGATTGTAAAGAGTGAGATACTTATACAATGACTCCTAGGTAACTAGGAGTTTTTACTATATAACTATCATTATTACTAAATATGACACACTACACATTCTACTCAAGGAGGTACATAATGAAAAAATTATATAATGCATCGTTTACATATTTGATTATCGGTTTATTATCAGGAATTTTCGCTAGGGAGTATGGTAAGTATAAGGGGATTGTAGGATCTACTTTGTTAAATCTTTTGCATACACATACACTTGTACTCGGCTTTTTCTTCTTTTTAATTGCTTTAGGATTAGCAAAAGTATTCGCATTTCATGAAGCGAAAAGTTTTAATAAGTGGTTTGTTTTACATAACATCGCATTAACTTTAATGTTAGGTTCATTGGCAGCAAGAGGGCTTCTTCAGCTAAATGGAGCGGACTTTAAAGGGTTAACTTATATTGTAGGATTTTCCCATTCGTTAATGGCAGTTACTTTAATTTGGTTTATGTTGTTAATAAAGAAGTCATTTAAAATATAGTTTTATCCCGCATTAACGGGCAGTAAGACCTCCACCTCAAAATTCAACGAAAGCAAAGAAGTTAGGTAGGGGATCAACTACCCGTAAAAGCCCGATTGGTTCAACTAATAATCAGTGGGGGATGAATCCCCCTCACTAATTAAAGTTTCGCTTTATAGAAAAGAACTTGCAGCAATTGTTGCAAGTTCTTTTTGTTTATTCGATAGTAGGAATCGAATTTTATATGTATAAAACTTGAATTATTTAATTTTTCGGATTATTATGTATAAAATAGTTAACATATTTTGTAATTCAAATGTATAGAAAGTAGGAGGGCGTACGATGGAAATAACGGTAGAGCGTTTAGTAAATGAATTAAAAGGTGTACTTCCCGAGGATCGAGTAGTTGTAAATACGACAGTAAGAGAGTTACATAGTAAAGATGAATCTTATCATACTAGTAGTTTACCTGATGTAGTAGTTTTTCCAAAAACGACTGAAGAGGTTAGTAGATTAATGAAAGTTGCGAGTGAGCATAAAAAACCTGTCGTTCCTTTTGGGGTAGGTTCTAGTTTAGAAGGACATGTCATTCCATATGAAAAAGGAATTACAATGGACTTTTCACTTATGAATAAAATACTCGAAATAAGAGAGAAAGATTTTCTTGTAAGAGTACAGCCGGGAGTGACTCGCTCTCAGCTTAATAAAGAATTGAAAAAGTATGGATTGTTTTTTAGTGTAGATCCAGGAGCAGACGCAACGTTAGGTGGAATGGCTGCTACAAATGCAAGCGGAACGACAGCAGTTAAATACGGGGTAATGCGTGATCAAGTTCGTGATTTAGAAGTTGTTCTTGCTGATGGGGAAGTAATACATACTGGAAATTTAGCAGCGAAGTCATCATCAGGTTACCATTTAAATGGTGTCTTTGTAGGGTCAGAAGGTACACTTGGATGCTTTACAGAGTTAACGTTAAAAGTATACGGCATACCAGAACATGTTATGGCTGCGAGAGCATCGTTTCCAACTATAAACAATGCAGTAGAAGCTGTTATTAATATACTACAAGCAGGCATTCCAATTGCGAGAATTGAACTTGTAGATGAATTATCTATGAAACAAGTAAATCATTATAATGAAACAAGTTACAGAGAAGAGCCTACACTGTTTTTAGAGTTTCACGGTAATGAAGCAGGGCTAAAGCAAGATATTGAATTTACTAAGGAAATTGTTTTTGATCATAAATGTAAAGAAGTTGCTTTTGAAACGGAAACTGCGGCGAGAAATAAATTATGGGATGCACGGCATAATCTAGCATACTCTTACGTTCATAGCTATCCTGGTAAAAAGCTTATGAGTACAGACGTATGTGTACCAATATCAGAATTAGCTGGCGCAATCCAACATGCGAAAGAGACGTTAGAAAAGAATGGTCTTGTTGGTGGTATTCTTGGTCATGTAGGAGACGGGAATTTCCACGTGCTCCTAATGATAGATCCAAACGATAAAGAAGAAGTGGAAAAGGGCGACGAAATAAATGAAAGTATCGTTTTATATGCTCTTAAACGAGGTGGAACGTGTACGGGAGAACATGGCGTTGGAATCGGAAAACGGAAGTATCAAGAAGAAGAACATGGGGCGGCATTACTCGTAATGGAAAAAATAAAGAAAGCTCTTGACCCGCAAAACATTTTGAATCCAAATAAAGTTTTTCAGTTGAAGGATAGGGGATGATGGGGTGAAAGTACTAGAAGCGATAAGTAATATAGCTGGAAAGTATTTTGCATTTTGGGTTATTTGTATTGCTGCTATTGCATATTTCATTCCTGCTCCATTTCTCGGGTTAACGAGTTACATAACAATTTTACTCGGAGTTGTAATGTTTGGGATGGGATTAACATTAAAAGCTGTTGATTTTAAAATCATTGCTACAAAACCATTGCCAGTTATTATCGGTGTATGTGCTCAGTTTATTATTATGCCACTTGTCGCATACGTACTAGCCTACGTTATGAAGTTGCCAGCGGAATTAGCAGCTGGATTAGTGTTACTCGGTTCAGTACCGGGTGGCACTGCTTCAAATGTTATGGTTTATTTAGCAAAAGGGAACTTAGCGTTGTCTATTGCAATGACGTCATTATCAACGTTACTAGCACCGATTGCTACACCTCTTATTTTATTATTACTCGCGGGACAATGGATGCCAGTGAATGCTATGTCTATGTTTCTTTCTATCGTACAAGTTATTATCATACCTATTATTTTAGGATTAGTAGTGAAGAAGTTTTTCCCTACAACTGTTACGAAAGGAATGACTGTTATTCCGTTAATATCAGTTGTAGCAATTATCATTATTGTTTCAGCAGTAGTTTCAGCGAATGTAAGTAGCATTACTAGTTCAGGCCTACTTATCTTTATTGCAGTGATGCTTCATAATGCATTTGGCTTTTTACTCGGATATATAACAGCGTCCGTACTTAGACTAGACGAAGGGACAAGAAGAGCTATTTCAATAGAAGTAGGAATGCAAAACTCAGGTTTAGGTGTTGCGCTAGCAACAGCACATTTTGGACCAGCAGCTGCACTTCCAAGTGTATTAGCGGCAGTGTGGCATAACATTGCAGGACCGATTTTAGCAACTATCTGGTCAAAAAATGCAAAGAATACTTTCAGTGATGAAAATGTATCTATAAATATAGAAAAATAGGGATGGTAAAGAATGCAAAAACGTATTGTACATTTTGAAGGACTAGTTGTTTTCTTAGCCACGAGTTATGCGTATTCGATATATGAATTTAGTTGGATTATATTTTGGATATTCCTTTTAACGCCGGATTTATCAATGTTCGCGTATGGGATAAATAATCATGTAGGTGCTACAATTTATAATATATGTCACACATATATTATATCGATAATAATAGCTATTATAGGTGTCTATTTTAAGGTAGATACCGTTATAATGATTGGATTAATATGGACAGCGCATATTGGAATGGATCGAATGTTTGGATATGGATTGAAATATGCGACAGATTTTAAGGATACTCATATTCAACGGTTATAATTTGTTTTGAGAAGAGGGATAGGTTGAAACAGAGAATTGCTATCGAAGAATATAATGTCAAATGGGAAAGTGAATTTAATAAAATATACACTCTTATTAACAATGTAATGGAAGACAGCATTGTAACTATTGAACATGTTGGGAGTACATCTGTTAAAGGACTTGTATCAAAACCAATATTAGATATTGATATAGTGATAGAAGATTATGAAATTTTTCCCGAAGTAGCAAAAAGACTTGAAACGATAGGGTATTACCATCAAGTAGACTGGAGCTTCAAAGGAAGAGAGGCGTTTGGTAGAAAGGATGCTTTCGTTCCGTGGAGTGAAGAAAATACAGTTTGGATGGAACATCATTTATATGTTTGTGACAAAAATAGTGAAGAGTTAAGAAAACATTTAGCGTTTCGGAATTACCTTCGTGAACATGAAGATGCTGCTGCTGAATATGGGAGTTTAAAGAAAGAGTTAGCAAGAGAGTCGAAACATCGATCCAGTTATAGTGAAGGTAAGACGGCATTTATTACAAATATATTGGAAAAAATAAACTAAGGTCGCATTGAGTATATGCGGCCTATTCTTTTTTAATTGAGAGCTGCCATTATAAAACAAATATAAACTGGCCCTGTTGAATGCTACGAGACTTAAATATAATGAGAAATAAAAGATCGGAAAAGAGGGAGCTTATGTACGTACCAAAATATTTCGCAATAGAAGATGAAAAGATGAAGTATGAGATAATGGAACAAAATAGCTTTGCAACATTATTTTCTCAACATAACGGGGAACCATATGCAACGCATTTACCGTTGTTATTAAATAGGGAGACTCTAACTTTACATGGTCATTTCGCACGTCCGAATGAACAGTGGAAAGATAGTGAGAATCAAGAAGTGTTAGCTATATTCCAAGGACCACATAGCTACATATCTCCATCGTGGTATGAAACAAACAATGCAGTACCAACATGGAATTACGTTGCAGTGCATGTATATGGGGAATTAGAAATTGTTGAGGATGAACAGGAATTATTAAATTCTCTTCAAGAGTTAGTACATAAATATGAAGATCCAGAGAGCACCTACTCACTTAATGATGTAGATCCGAATTATATGGGAGGATTAAGTAAAGGGATAGTTGGTTTTAAAATTAAGATTAGTAAAATAGAAGGAAAAGCGAAATTAAGTCAAAATCATTCTGTGGCAAGAAGAAAATTAGTTGTGGAGGAACTTGAGAAAGTTGGTAGTGAGGGGAGTAGGGGGATTGCGGAGTTGATGAGAAAATAAAGTCTACATCAAAGGGAGATATTCTAAATAAGCGTATTTAAAAAGACCTTCTTAATTGAAGGTCTTCCGTTTTTTAAAGTGCTTTTTCAGCTGTTGTTGAGTTGTAGTCTTTACTTGCGTCAACAGATTGAACAAGGTCAGGTCTTTGTGGTGCAGGAAGATCAGCATGACCCGCTTGGTATGTAAATGAACTATGAATACCAGTAGCTAGAATACCGAAAACAGATAGTCCTAAAAAAACAGAGCTAATTTTTTTAATCATTTCAATGCCCCTTTCTCAAACGTTTTTTCTTTTGCTTGTAACGCTTTATGAAAATATTCACTTGCCTTAATGTGGTTATTTTCACTATAAAATTTAACAGCTAATTTTTCTGAGTATTCTTGAGTGTAGTTATATAATAATTCTTTGTCGAAAAACGTAATTCCTTTAAGAATAATTGTTTCTAATTCTTCAGAAGCAACATTATTATTTAGTTCGTTTAGAATTTTAAAATGATATATATATTCTTCATTATTTAATTCAGTACAAATTTTTAACCCTTTTTGGATTAACCCTTCAGCAATACTAGTTTCATCTAGTTTAGAGTGTTCTCTTGCTTGCAAGAAGAGAGCTTTGAAATGTGTAGGTTTCTTTTCAGTTACTTCTGATAGGTGACGGATTGCGAGTGTGGAGAGGTTTTGACTCGCATATAACCAACCCAAATTATTACGTACACTTAAAATTAATTCTTTTTCATTAGATTTTTGTAAAAGGTGTATTGCTGAATTATATTGTTCTTCCGCTTGTTCATATTGTTTTAAATATACAAATGAGGCACCTAATGTATTTTTGCATAATCCAACTTTAACTTCGTAGCCAGTATGTTTATCGAAAATCTCTTTAGCCTTAGTTGCATATTCAATGGATTCAATTGGTTGATAGAAGTGATAATGGAAAATCGCCATTCGATAATAAAATTCAGCATGCTCTAGATTATCAGTGTTATTTACTAGTAATAACTTAGCTTGTTCATAATGTTCGCTAGCTAAGTTATAGTCTGTGGTTAAAGTTGCATAAATGCCTTTAAAGAAGTGATAGTAGTAAGCCAGTGGATGGTTGGATGAGATTAAGTAAGAATCTATTTTATCAAAACAATCTTTTGAAATACTTAAACTATCTACTAAAACTTTATATCGAAAGTCTAGTAAGGAATGATATAATGCTAAGTTTTCATCTTCTTCAAAGTTTAGTTCCTTTTCCTCAATTTCATGCTTTAAGTTTGTCGCCTGGGACACATCTTGTTTAAGCATAGCTAAATACCAATCATTAAATAATTTCGTAATTTGTTCATTACCTTGTAGTTGAACGTTCATGAAATCCCCTCGCTTTTTGAATATTCTTATAAAATATATTATCAAAAATAACAATATTTAGAAATGTAATTTTTATTTCTCAATATTTGTTTAACGAGCTTATGAGCAAGTCTATTGGAATAGTTTAATTTTTGTTTTTGAGTAAAGAAAAGGAATCGGGAAAGGTGCATTTTAAAGTTCTAGTTGAGAGGGGAGAATATAAAAAGGTGTGTTCACACAATCTGTATGAACACACCTTTTTACATGTTAAACAATCAAGTCCCACAAAAAGTACGATAAGGACGATTCGTCGGTGCAGGTGGAACGCAGTATTCTTCTTGCTCTGTAGCATACGCATAAGGATTGGATAGAGCTTCAAGAAGTTTTTCCATTACGCTATAGTCGCCATTTGTGACAGCTGCTTCTAGTGCTTCTTCTACGCGGTGGTTCCTTGGGATGATGGATGGGTTATTATTTTTCATCATTTCGTAGGTGTTTTCCTTCGATTCTTCTTGTCTTTCTAATCGAGATTGCCACAGTTTGTACCATTCTTTAAATTCAGGACTTTCAAATAGAGCTGTATTTTCGATCGTATCAAGAGTTAAAGAACGGAATGTATTTGTGTAATCTGCTTTATGTTTCTCCATCATTTTTAAAAGTTGCTCAATAAGTGATTGATCTTGGCCCTCATTGCTAAATAGTCCTAATTTCTTTTTCATTCCAAGGAACCATTGGTTTTCATACTGTACGCTAAATTTTGAAATTTCGTCTTGAGCAATCTTGAGTGCTTCTTCTTCATCTTCGTGCAAAATAGGTATTAAAGATTCAGCTAGTCGCGCCAGGTCCCATGCAGCCATATATGGCTGATTTCCATATGCGTAGCGACCTTGTGTATCGATAGAGCTAAATACAGTTCCTTGGTCGTAATTGTCCATAAAGGCACAAGGGCCGTAATCAATCGTTTCTCCGCTAATTGTTATATTGTCAGTGTTCATTACGCCGTGAATAAATCCAACAAGTTGCCATTTAGCGATGAGATTTGCTTGTTTCTTTATAACTTCTTGTAGTAGTGCAGTATATCGGTTTTCATGAGCTTCAATTTCTGGATAATGCCTTTTTATCGTATAGTCAGCTAGTGATTGTAGATCCTCGATAGAACCACGAGCAGCAGCATATTGAAATGTGCCGACGCGTATATGACTGCTAGCGACTCTAGTTAAAATTGCTCCAGGTAATTTTGTTTCACGATAGGTTGGTTCACCAGTTGTGACAACTGCTAAACTGCGAGTAGTCGGAATATCGAGTGCATACATTGCTTCACTAATAATATACTCACGTAGCATTGGACCGAGTGCAGCACGACCATCACCACGGCGTGAATACGGAGTAGGGCCAGAACCTTTCAGTTGAATGTCAAAACGTTTACCTGAAGGAGTAATTTGTTCACCTATTAAAAGGGCACGACCGTCGCCTAACATATTAAAATGTCCGAATTGATGACCTGCATATGCTTGAGCTAATGGATGAGCTCCTTCTGGGAGAGCATTACCAGCGAAAATAGCAATTTCAGCTTCCTTTTTCAATTCTTCAGGATTAAAGCCAAGAGATATTGCGAGTGAATGATTTAGTTTAACTAGCTCCGGTGAACTTACTGGAGTAGGGGGGATTTCTGTATAAAATGATTGTGGTAAAGTCGTATAACTATTATCTAAATTCCAACCAGTTTCATTTTTTTTAGTCATTTTATCTCCTCCTTGTTTATTTTTTTATTATGTATTTGTACGTATGTATTCTTTGTAAAATTAGCTAAAAGTATAATATGATATTTCCCCTTGCAATCTATTGTAAGGACTTCACTGCACTATGTCTATTTAACAGCAAATATAACAACTCCATTTAAAAAAATGGAGTTGTTATTACTATCTAATTTTTACGATTATTTTTCCTTTTGCTCTTCCAGCCTCTGAATATTCCATTGCTTTTTGCGCATCTTCAAAAGGGAAAACTCGATCGATGACCGGTTTGATTTCACCAGCTTCAATATAGTTTGCGATAGTACGTAATTGATCTCCACTTGGCTTCATAAATAAAAATGAATATTGCGCATTATGCTTCTTTTCAAGTGCTGTAAGTTTTTTGCTCGCTAATGAAAATAAGAGTGTTTTAAAAAATCCGGAACCAAACTCTTTACCGAAACGAGCATTTGGCATTCCTGAAACGGAAACAATGTTGCCGCCGCCTTTTATAATATCGAATGATTTTTCAAGTGTTGTACCGCCGATTGTATCAAATACTGCATCATAATCTTTTAGTATTTCTTCAAATTTTTCTGTTTTGTAATTAATAATTTCATCTGCGCCAAGAGACTTTACTAAATCGGAACCAGCTTCACTAGCAGTTGTTGTAACGGTAGCGCCCATTATTTTTGCTAACTGAATTGCGAAAGTACCGACACCACCAGACCCAGCGTGAATTAATATTTTTTGTCCTTTTTGTAAATGCATAATGTCATGTAGTGCTTGATATGATGTTAAGCCAACGAGTGGAATCGACGCCGCTTCCTCAAAACTTAAATTTTTTGGTTTGAAAGCTATATCATCCTCATGAATGGCTATATATTCCGCAAAAGTACCGATTTTATTTTTTCTTGGACGTGCATATATTTCATCGCCGACTTTAAAACGAGTCACTTTTGATCCAACCTTTACGATGACACCGGAAAAGTCATTACCAAGAATTAAGGGCATTTCATATTTAAGTAACATCTTTACTTTTCCATCGCGTATTTTAAAGTCAATTGGGTTAATACTAGCTGCATGAATTTCTGCGAGTACTTCATGCTCATTTATTTCAGGAGTAGGTACCTCTGCCATACGCATTGGAACTTTCCCGTACTTATCAATTATCATTGCTTTCATTTCTTATACCTCCACATTTCAATAAAGTGAAACTTTAACCAGTGGGGGGTTCTTCATCCCCCACTGGTTATTAGCCCTCACCAATCGGACTTTTATGGGCATTTGATCCCCATCAAACTTCTTTGCTTTCGCTGAATTTTGAGGTGGGGGTCTTACTGCCCGTTAAAGTGGGATAAAAGTTGTGCAATAGTTGTTCAATATCTAATACAAGATTTTTTAATAAGCCTAATTTTGTACGTATATCAATATAATAAAAGTTTTTTGTACCTTCTTTTCGCATTAAAATAATACCGGCTTCTCGTAAAATTCTAAGGTGATGTGATACTGCTGGTCGAGAAAGATGTGTTTGTTTCGTAATTTCACCTACACGTAATCCGGTTTGACATTCTGTTTCCATGAGAACTAACAAAATAGCTTGCCGTGTTTCATCACCAATTGCCAATAATACTTTTTGAGAATCAATAAAATCTTTTTTTATAACGTTTAATTGTTCTTGTTTATTCATTTCAATCACTTTACCTCCAATGAATTAGTCGAAAGGTTTAAGATGATGGACCATTACATCGATACGGTAATGCTACATCATTGTTATATGAGCTGCAATATTGGGAAAGAAAATCGAGACGAATGAAATTTTATGAGTTGAAAATGGTAGGAGGATAGAAAAGACTTTAATAATACGTTGTTTACAGATGAGAAAGGATAAGGATTTTTAAAAAGATAAGCGGTCGTACCCTGAATAACTTATAGGGGTACGACCGCTTATCATGTTTTTATTATGTTGGTGTCTACTAAAGTGAGTTTTTTCGTTTTACTCTTTCAAACATGCATAATTCAAGCAGATTATAGATGTTTGAAAAAGTAAAAGTAATTTTGGGCGTAATCTATCTATATGATAATTTAAAATGAAATATAAGTCTATATCTTTGTTGTTTTTTTGATTATATTTATATCACTGAGCTCAGAACAATGATGTGGAGGGTAAATATATGAAATCGAATTACGTACCGGTTTTAATTGTTGGAGGAGGATTATCAGGGTTAGCATCTGCGCTATTCCTTGCAAAACATAACGTTGATTATTTACTAGTTGAAAGGCACCCGTCTACTGCAATTCATCCAAAAGCGGGTGGAATCACTTTTCGTACGATGGAGTTATTTCGAGAATTAGGTTTAGAACAAAAAATTAGATTGACGGGTAAAGCATTAGAAAATTGCCGTGGAAGAATAGCAGTTCATACAATAGCTGAAGCGAATAAGGAAGAATTAGCAAAAATGCGGGCGAACCAGTATGGAAACGATGAGAAGTTACTTCAAAAAATAGAAGAGATTAGTCCATCAAAACAAACGGCTTGTTATCAAATTACTTTAGAAGAGATGATGTTACAAGAAGCGAGAACACTAGGCGGAGAGTTATCTTTTTATCATGAATTAGTTTCTTATGAACAAAATGAGCAAGGAGTAATCGCAATGATTCGGGATCGCGAAACGGAAGAAGAAAGTATTATTTATTGTGATTATGTAATTGCCGCGGATGGAGCGAAAAGTAAAATACGTAAGCAACTAAGGATAAGTACGGAAGGAAGAGGTACAATCGGTGGCTATTATATGAATATTTATTTTGAAGCGGATTTAAGTGAGTTTATACAAGGAGATGCATTTGGTTTTACTATGATACTTCATCCTGAAGTTCTTGGTGCGCTTATTCCAGTTGATAACGAAAGAAGATGGATTTACCATGTATCCTACGATCCGTTAAAAGGAGAGCGACCAGAGGATTTCACTATAGAACGTTGTAAACAAATTATTCAAACAGCAATTGGAAGTACAAAAGTTGAGTCAGAAATAGTAAGTGTTTTACCGTGGGAAGCGACTGAAAGTACTGCTGCAAAATTTCAAGATAATCGCATTTTTTTAGTTGGTGATTCTGCCCATATTATGCCGCCAACTGGAGGGTTTGGTTCAAATACAGGGATACAAGATACGCACAATCTAGCTTGGAAATTAGCGGCAGTTATAAAAGGGAAGGCAAATTCAAAATTGTTAGAAACATATCATGAAGAGAGGTATCCTGTTGCAAAATTAACGACGGAGTATGCGAGTAGTTTATTGTTCCGTGCTGCGAATAGAGAAGAAGGCAGTTTGAATAATATGGATGGTTTAGCTGTAACTGTCGGGTATCAGTATTGTTCAAAAGCAATACTAGATGAATCAGCCACTCCACATAGAATGGATATCGTAGATTTGAATGGAAGACCTGGAACACGAGCACCGCACTTTTGGGGGATGTATAAAGGGAAAGAAGTTTCTATATTAGACTTATTTGGTAACAATTTTGTATTACTTACTGGAGTAGACAATAGTTTTTGGGCTGAAGCTGTATATGATGTTTCATCTAAATTAGGGATAAATATTAATGTGTATCGAGTAGGGGTAAGCGGAGACTTTATTGCTCAAGAAAATGTTTTTCGTGAATTATATGGGATAGAAAATGAAGGAATTGTATTAATTAGACCAGACGGCTTTATTGGATGGCGTTCGGAAAAAGCAGTGGTAAATCCAGATGTAATGCTGGAGGAGGTAATGAGTAATTTATTATGTGTTTTTTAAGTAACTACGGAAGTATTGTCTTATATAGGACGATGCTTCTATTTTTTAGCTAATAAAAATTATGTAGTGTAGAGGCATTATTTTAAATTACCCCCCCTTTTTTTTATTAGAATTTTTTAAGTTTTTAGTTTTAAATTATATCTATCGCTAGATTAGATTATCTTTTTATTGTATTATTTTTCCTAGAGATTATATATTACGCTAGAGAGTTGAATTGTTTGAATGTTGAATTTATTTTTGTCAAATAAATATATGTATGAATTAGCATATTTGATAATGAGGTTACGATTGTAATCGGAGCAACTTTAGATAAAATTTTTTAGTTTTTAGGAGAGTAATATGGAAAAATATCACGGGAAAAGCACAGAACAAATTATTCAGAAATTGATGCCTGGCAGTGTAAGATCGAGTGTCGTTATGGTGTGGGTAGTTATTAATTTTATGATTTTGACCCCATTTTTATTTCCTCCAACCTTTACCATATACTTATATATAATTTTACCTTTTCTTTTGATTGCTAATATATGGGGAGTATGGGTATTTTTTTATAAACCAAATGAGCCAAGGTTGGTACACATTTTATATAATGGATTTATGGGAATAACTTTTTCTTTTGGAAGCTTTATAGTGATTCAAAAGCTTGCATATACTTTTATTAAAATTGAAACACCTCTGTTTTTTATTGTTACTTTTCTGCTTTACATTCTTACAATCTATAAATTAATTTCTATTGGAATGAAAAGTTTTTTAAGGCGATTAAACAATGAAGAAAATGACAATATAAAAATTTCTCCAATTGTTTATTTATCAGGATTGGGATATGTTATTGGACAAATATGTATAGGTACATTATCACAAAACGGTTTAGCGACGGTATTAATTTTAGTCTTTTCTTTATTTGCTATTGTGCTTAGTATATCTGGAGTATATATATGGGTATATGTTGATTTGAAGAGGAAGGAAATGGATGGGATGCATAATGGACAAATATAATGGCAAAAACATAGTTGATTGTATGCGAATATTAATACCATTTGATATAAGAAATATTGTAGGGGCCTTTGTGTGGGTTATCATGAATTTTATGCTACTCATCATTTTATTCATATTTCCACCGTACAATATATACTCTTACGCAGCTTTTCCATTTTATGTGATATGTAATCTATGGGGAATTTGGGTTTCTATTCATAAGCCTCGGCAGCCTCAATTGCAACATTTACTATATTCTGGATTTGTTTCGTTAAGTATTTCATTTTGTAGTTTTATAGCTGTGCAAAAGTTAGCTTATGAATTCTTAAAAATAGATTCACCTTTATTTTTTATTCTATCGCTTATTGCATATAGTTTAATTGTTTATAAATCTGAATTATTCTGGATTAAATATTTTACAGCTCGCTTAAGAGGGATAACCGATCAAAATGTGAAAATCCCTAAAATTTTATTTTTTTCAAGCTTAGGTTATATAATTGGTCAAATTAGTATTGGAATTTTGAGCCAAAAGGCTTTGGCTATTTTATTAATCATTCTCGCCTCATTTTTTTCCGTTGTGTTCTTAGCGCTAAGTACACATTTGTATTTTTACTTTGATTTCAAAAAACAAGGTATTACTTCGCGACATTTAAAAGAATTATATTTTCAAAAGAAGCCTAAACTGTCAAGGAAGGAAAGGAGACAATCCGTGGCTGCTTCGGGACATGTAAATATACCACATTCTCAAAAGAAACCTAAACTTGCAAGAAAGGATATACAAAATTAAGAATTTGTAATTAAGTAAAGCCTAGATTTACGTAAATATCATGTCAAATGACAATAGAATTTTATCTTGTATGAATGGAAATTAAAGAAGTTAGATAGGAATCGGGCTGTTCGGAAAAATTCGATGTGTTCAAATACTAATCAGTATAAGATAGATATATAACTTATACTGATTAAAGCTTTACCGTACTGAAAAAATAATATTCACAAATATTAATAGGTTTGGTATGATTAATTTCGACAAGTTAATCGAGGCCGGAGATATTTGAGATAAGCCATAAATTTATTTAGGGATGCAATAGTGTCCTCTAAATAATTTATGGCTTTTTTTATTGATGAACTGTAATCAATAAGGAGTTACATGTGAATAGGAGGGATATAGAAAATAAATAGTATAGTAATAACACAGGGGAATTGTATTTGTAAGATTGGAAATTTAATATAAGCTTATAAAAATAATGAAAGTATATCTTCTATTTCGTGTAAATCTCATTAACTTGTTGAAATTTACAACGTAGGAAGGGTTAAAAGGATGAGAAAAATTATTAGCGTATTAGTTATATTCTTTATGACGGGAAGTATTTTTGCTGGGGGAGCTGTTCATGCGAAAGCAGAAGGGAAGCATGAGTGGAATAAGAATAAGTTTTTAAATATTGCACATCGCGGAGCAAGTGGACATGCACCTGAGCATACTTTTGCTTCTTATGATTTAGTGAAAAAAATGAAAGCGGATTATTTGGAGTTAGATATTCAATTAACTAAGGATGGCCAATTAATTGCAATGCATGATACAGCAGTTGATCGCACGACAAATGGAACAGGCGAAGTACGAGATAAAACGTTAAGCGAAATAAAGAGTTTAGATGCAGGATCGTGGTTCAATAAAGCGTATCCAGAAAAGGCTAAGCAAGAGTATGTTGGTCAAAAAGTTCCGACTCTTGAAGAAATTTTCCAAAAGTACGGAAGAAGCATGAAGTATTACATTGAAACAAAATCACCAGATGTGTATCCAGGAATGGAAGAGAAATTATTAGCTTTATTAAATAAATATAATTTAGTAGGTCAAAACATGTCTTCTAGCCGTGTTATGATTCAATCATTTAGTAAAGATAGTTTAACAAAGATTCATAGTATGAATAAAAATATTCCGCTAGTTCAACTGCTTTGGTATTATCCAAATGAAAACAATGAGATTGTTGAATGGTCTGGCATTACACATGAACCGAAAAGTGTAACAAATGAAGATTTTCAAGAAATTAAAAAGTATGCAGTTGGTATTGGACCGAACTTACGTAATGATAACGGAGAACTAATTATTGATGAGTCATATATGAAATTGGCTAGGAAAAATGGACTGTTAATTCATCCTTATACAATTAATGAGAAACCAGATATGAGATTGTTAATGAAATGGGGTGCCACAGGAATGTTTACAAATTATCCTGATCGACTACATAGTGTGTTAAAAGAAAAATAAAGTGAGATAACAAAAAAGGTATACCGGTGTTTTAGGTATACCTTTTTCTATTATGCTAGATTATAGTAGTAGGATACATATTCTTCTAAACCTTCAACCTCTTTTTCAGGTGGCTCAATACCGCCTTTTCTACCATAGCAAATATTTCTCAAGTATTCTCCAAAAATCATAGAGCGACTCTTTTCATTTTCCATCCAATTATATCTATTAATTATAAACTCACCATCGAAACTTGTATCAAATGTAAATGGAATACAAGTAACAGTGTTAGGTAAATGTTTTTTAATACTCTATATTGCCGACCAGCTCCTAAACTTTTGCATACAAATAGTAGCCGATTAATTTTTGTGAAATCAAAAATCTTTTTCGCTTCCATTACATTAGCGATAGAATGAAGGGAGTTTGTCTCGAATATGATAGCGTCTTTTGGTATGCTATGTTCCATTAATTTATTTACAATTACTTCTGCTTCTGACAAATCCCTGTAATTCCAGCTCGGATGTTTCATGCCATGTAAACTAGTACCACCTGTAACGATAATTTTGTTTCCTAAACCTTGTCGATAAGCTTTTAGAGGAGCTTGCCAATTGCCAGGATGAGAGCCGCCGAAAACGAAAATGGCATCACATTTTTGTGGTGTTATTTCTTTTAGAAAAGTGATTTCTGTAATTTGATCGATTTGTTTTTTCGTAAGAGTAGGGACATCAGGATATTTGGAGATTACCATGTGAAAACCTCCTATATAGTAAAATGATGAATTCATTATATAGCGATTTTGTTAGGTGGAAAAAGGGAAGCTTTTCATTCGAAAGTACCCCTTTTAAGATAACTCTCCAATAAACCAAATCTCATTTTCATCGATTGCATCTTCATCATAAATGACTTCTTGAAAATGCAACATTTGGGCAGTAGGACAAATTAAAATTCCCCATACCTTCCAAAAATCAGATTCATTTGAAAGAGGAATCCATTTTTGAAATTTACTATTTCTATTAAAGAAATTATGAAAGTAGTCTTCATTTTTAAATATAATGATTTGTGAGTCCCACAAACTTTCTATAGAAATCAAAACAACAACTCGATATGTATGTGTATCGCTCGGTTTTATTTTTATTAAATGGTTTGCTTGATTTAATAGAGTTTGTATACATAATCGTTTTACTTTTCTAGGTGTTTTACACGAATTGATAAAAGCTTGGGAAACTGGTAATGGCATATACCAATATTCATCGTAATAGAAAGCAGAAGGGAACGTTTTTGTATGTTTTTCAATTCGCTTTATCATTGTGTTTGTTTTACGCTTCATCCCACGTATTTTCTTTTCACGCATTGTTAAATCATCTCCATAAATTTTTGTAATGCAGCTGAGTGATATATATCTTTTCTAGAGATAAAAGTAGTAGGAACTTTTTTGAATCTATTAGGTAAAGGATTAAATGATAAGTTATGTGCATGACCATTTAATATAGATTTCATCATGATTGCTACGCCCATATTTGATTTTACACAGGCGAGTATTGCTTCAATTGTTCCAAACTCTAATACTCGTTTAGGCGAGATGCCTTCTTCTTGAAGCCAGTCTTCTAATAAACTTCTATAATAGCAACCGTGACTAAAAGCGAGTAAATTCATATCTTCTATATTTTTAAGAGAGGATAAAGTGTTTTTACTAATGAGAACTAATTCTTCTTCACGAAATACCTTTGTATGAAGTTCAGTATGCTGAGTAGATCCTGCTATAAACGCTCCGTCTAGTTTTCGTTCTAACACAAGCCTAATTAGTTGTTCGGTCGTATTTGTTTCTAAAATCAATTCGACTTCTCGGTATTTCTCATAATAGGCCGTTAATATAGATGGCAGCCTTACCGCGGTTGTAGATTCTGTACACCCGATTTTCAAAGTCCCTTTAGGATCAGTTCCATTACTTTGAACCGTTATTATAGATTGATCCATTAAGTTTATAATTTGTTTGGCGTATGTTAATAAAATCTCACCGTTGGAAGTTAAAGTTACCCCTTTTCCGTTACGATAAAATAAAGGTACACCTAATTCATTTTCTAGTTGTTTCATACGCATTGTTACGCCTGATTGTACATAGTTCAAATTTTTAGCTGCGTGAGAAATATTACTTTCTTTTGCAACTTCGTAAAATACAGTTAAATCTTTTATGTCCATGCATCTTCCCTCCGAAAAGGTATCAATTTTTTTGATGGATTATATGATGAATCTTTATTTTATATGATATCAGAACTTTCATACAATGGAAGGGGATGGAGGGATTACAGTGTTAATCGAAGAAAGGATGAATCGTGCTAATAAGTGGGTTATGTTAATTTTTGCGACGATTGCTCAAACAACGGCGACACTTATAACATATGGTGTCGGAGCTTTCTCTTTATTTTGGAAAGAAGAATATGCGCTTACGAATATGGAGAGTGGATTATTAGTAAGTGTTGTAAATGTTGGACCGTTATTTTGTATGCTTTTGGCCGGTCGGTTACTCGATCAATATAATGAAAAGTTGTTGATTTCTATCAGTTCATTTTTGCTAGGAGGTTCGTTTTTACTAACTAATATAGTAAATGGATTTAATGTTCTATTATTTGTACTTTTATTAGTAGGAATGTTCTATAGTGTTTCTCAGCCAGGAGGAAGTAAAGTGATTTTAAAATGGTTCCCAAATGAAAACCGCGGATTAGCGATGGGAATAAGGCAAGCTGGTATACCAATTGGTGGTGCGTTAACAGGAGTGCTAATCCCGTTTTTGGCAATACAATATAATGTGACTTACGCGATAAATAGTATGGCATGCATTTGTATAATTGGAGGATTATTATTTTTTATGTTTTATAAAGAGCCATATGTTCAAGAGGATGCAAGGAAAGAACATATTAAAATTTCTTTTTGGACGCAGCTAAAAGTAGTGATACGTAAAAAAGAGTTGTATCCAATATATATAACGGGTATTTGCATGATTTCATTACAAATGGTGTTAGTTGGACACTTCATGAAATTTTTAGTAAGAGAACAAACTATTACATCTATTGTAGCTGGAACAGTATTTTCAGTGATGTTCTTTTCTGGAATGATTGGCCGTGTTGTATTAGCAGCTAGTAGTGATTTGTTTTATAAAGGTAATCGGCGCACGCCATTATTTATTGCTGTCTGTACTTCTATCGGTTTAATTCTATTGTTAGTCATGGGCATACATACAGTAACCAGTGGAGTGTTGTATGGTGTAAGTGCATTGTTAGGCTTCTTTTCAATTGGTTGGTTTAGTCTTTTTATCGTCGAAGTTACTGAATTGGCAAGTGAAGAATCTGTGGGAATAACAGTTAGTTTGGCACTTACATTTAATCAAATTGCGATTATTGTTGCACCTGTTTTATTTGGTTATATTGTCGATGAGAAAGGATATACGTATGCGTGGTTGTGTATAGTGATGTTATTAAGTATCTCGGCAGTGAGTTTATATCGTAAAAATAAAAAATAAAAGAAAGTTAGCAATGTAAATTTTTTATGAAGAAAGTCTAAAGAAATGCCGAAGGAGCGACATTTCTTTTTTTATATGTTGTATAATCAAAATATAAATGAGATTCGTTTTCAATACCGTTCATTGCCTCTTTTGAAGTTGCCTGTAACTTTAGCCATAATGAGTTGTTTTTCTGTATCGTTATGTGCATGATTTATTTTATTTATAAATTTTTCAGCATCATTTCCTTTTAATATCATAATTTGTTTTCCGTAATATTCAATTAAAACTATGTTGTTTTTTGTTACTCTGTAATGGAACATCATATCATCTAAACGATTGCGTTTATCAGTATTTTTCATGTTTATAACTCCTTTTTGATAATGTGTAACAAATGTTACATAATCTGTTGAAATTATAGTAGAGTGTATCCGATTGTAAGGTGGAAATTTTGCAAGAAAGAAATACAATAGAGAGTAGCCAAAAACTCAATGTGAGAAAAAGGAATCTAGTTCATTTAGGTGAATAATAGGTAGTATTATAAAATATTTGAAAATTAAAAGATATAGAACAGAATGGATGCGCGTTAAGTGAAACTAGATAAAAGAGGGTTCCTAATATGCTAAAGAAATGGTTAATTGTTTTCTTTATTTTTGCTATTTTTTGTGGGAGTGTCGTTGCACTAATACATGCAAATAAAGGTAAGAAATATGATATAAAGGCATTTTCTAATGTAAATAGTAAGCAAAAGGATGATATGCAAGAAGTTGATGCAAATGAGAAGCAGCGTTATGAAGTTGTAGCTGGAAAACTAGATCAATATTTAAAAGATAAAGGATTTAATGGGAGTGTTCTTGTAGCTAGTAAAGACCATGTAATTTTACGAAAAGGTTATGGTTATGCGAATGTGAAAGATAAAGTAGTAACAACGCCAAGAACGAAATATCGCATTGGTTCAATTACGAAAACAGTCGTTGCAATATCTATTATGCAGTTAAAAGAAAAAGGAAAATTAAATATTGAAGACAATGTAAATAAGTATATTCCATCGTTTCCGGCAGATAAAAACATTACATTGCGAAATTTGTTAACACACACGTCCGGCTTACCAGATCAGGGACAAGGTAGGGTGAATGCGGCGTCACGTTTAAAGTTAGTAACGTGGATTGGAGGGCAAAAATTGCAATTTCCTGCAGGGACAGGCTGGAAATATACAGACTATAATTATATGGTACTTGCGTATATTGTAGAAAAGATAGCAAATAAACCGCTCGCTGAATATGTGAAAGAAAATATTTTTACTCCTGTTGAAATGCATGAATCTGGAATGGGTGCAACTCTCCCTGAAGATATTTTTTTAGCAGAAGGCTATACGAGAAAAGATAATGAGTTAATAGCTGCACCTCGCTTAAAAATGAACTGGTTGTACGGGTGTGGTGAAATGTATACGACTGTTGAAGATATGAAAAGGTTAGATGAGGCTATTATGGATGGGAAATTGCTCTCTAAACAAAGTGTATTAGATATGTTTACTGCATCACCCGCAAGAAAATATGGATTTAGTTTCTATACGTATCCAGATTATTATCATAACCACGGGGTATTAGCAGGTTGGAATACTTTTAATAATTTTAACTGGGATAAAAAAACGTTCGTCATATTATTCTCTAACGTTCAAAATGGTATGAATGATACATTTAATCAAGAGTTTAGGAAAATGGCGAATGATTTAATAGAAGGAAAATAATAATTTTAAAATCGGTATTGATATGTAATTATCAATATCGATTTTTTTTGCGTAAAGTTTGGCTTACTAAATAAGTAGGTGAGGTAGTTAGTATTTGAATAAATATATATAGGTAGTTAAATGATATAAATACAAGGAATAATTGGTGATTTTTACATTACTGAAAAAGCTTGAGCTTCACATTATGTGAAGCTTTATATTATTGGAGACAAGAACAGGAGGTTGAAAAATGAAAAGAGTAATAAAGTTTGGCTTAATAAGTGTATTATCCACTGCGATTATTAGCGGTTGTTCTTTTGAAGGTGGTAATGAAAATACAAAAGGGAAAGAGAATGAAAAAGTAGAGGTACAGAACAAAGTTGGAAAATATACGATGCCAGATGAAAAAGATAAACATGAAGGTACTTGGCTGCAATGGCCTCATGAATACACATATGGTGAAGAGTATAGACAGGAAGTAGAGCCGATTTGGGTTAAGATGACAAGTGCTTTAACCGAGGGGGAAAATGTCCACATTGTCGCATACGATGATGGGGAGAAAGAGCGCATCAATAATCTTTTAATAGATAAAGGACTGAATATGGATAAAATTGATTTCATTATTGCTCCTACTGATGACGTATGGGCGAGAGATAGTGGACCAATTTTTGTTTATGACAATAATAAAAATCTCAAAATATTAGATCCAGCATTTAATGGTTGGGGAAAGAAAACTCCTTATCAAAATGATGCTCGTGTACGTGAAAATGTTAGTGAACAAGTAGGGATTGAAAGAATTGATTGGGGGGAATTTGTTCTTGAAGGTGGAGCAATTGAATTAGACAGTAATGGGACTGCTTTATTAACTAGGAGTGCGGTAACAAATAAAAATAGAAATCCGGATTTATCAGAAAAGGAAATTGAAAAATATATTAGTGACCTAGGGGTATCAAACTTTATTTGGTTAGATGGAGTACCAAATTTAGATATTACTGATTTCCATATCGATGGATTTGCTAAATTCCATGGTAAATCTACCATTGTAACGATGAAAGAAGATGACTTAGCCGAGTGGGGGTTGTCGAGCAAAGATATGGACACATTGTTAGATGCAAAAAATGCGTCAGGACAGAAATATAAGTATGAATACTTACCTCTTAGTAATAAGAACGTTATTTTAAAAAATGGAAAAGCTCTCGATTATAAAGGTTCGTATATCAATTATTATATTGGGAACACGGTGGTATTAGTGCCTAATTATAATGATCCGAATGATAAAATCGCAAACGATACAATTCAGAAGTTATACCCAGATCGAAAAGTAGTTGGGATTGATGTGAGAGAGCTTTATAAAAATGGGGGCATGATTCATTGTGTTACACAGCAACAACCAATTCCATTGAAGTAATGGATTGAAATTTAGTAACATGCGGACAAAATAGGTACATTGTTACTTTTACCTATTTTGTTATGTTTTATTTTTCGCCAAAAAGGAGTAACAGCATTGAAAGAAATAATATTAACTAGCTTCATAATGATAGGGTTTATGATTCTATTATTCAATTTCATATTTTTATATAAATTTTTAATATTGTATTTTAAAATCCTGTCAAGAGTCAACTTTCCGCTCAACTACAGGGATATATTTTTTATATAAATATATAATATTTCTCCGTGCTATAATCCATTCATGAAATGTGCACGTTTCGAAAATTGTTATGAAAAGAGAAATAGTTGGCATAGTGAAATTATTTATTTAACCATTACTAAAAAGTGAGGTAAATATTATGGAACAAAAACATAATGGAATTATTTTTACTGCAATACCAGATAAATCAAATGAATATTATCGACCATTTTATGAAGATCTGGTTTATTTTAATGAATACTTAAATGAACATAAATCTTTTGCTGATCAACTTGTCTCTTTATCTGTTGAGGAACAAGACTTTCATACAAGCTTTTTTGAGTATGATGATATTTGGCTCAGAGATGTTGCACCAGTTGTCACAAATCATTTAGTTAAATTTAAATATCAACCAAATTACTTACCGAAAGATCAATGGCGATATTTAGATCAACAATTTAATAAATGGTTGAAAAAGAACGACTTTGAATATGTGAAATCTCCATTGATATTAGACGGTGGAAATCTTATTTGGAATAAAAAAGATACTGTAATATTAACGGAACGCATATTTGATGATAATTATGATTGGACGGAAGAAGAAATTATAGAGCAACTGGAATGGGATTTGGATGTGAGCCGCGTTATTATTATTCCTGCTGAAGAAGGGGACGTACTCGCGCATGCAGACGGAATGGTTAAATTTATTGATGAACATACGATGTTTATAAGTGATTTTTTAGGGGATCATGAATTTAGATATAATGTTCAAGAGATTATTCAAGAGCAAATGCCAGAAGCTAAATTTATAGTTGTTCCATCGTCATATACAGAAAAAGGACACTATGATGAAGAAATAGCATCGGCAAAAGGGTTGTATATAAATATGTTAGAAACATGTGATACGATTTACGTTCCTAAGTTTGGATTAGCTAAAGATCGGGAAGTTTTACGATATATTCAACAGTATACGGAGAAACAAGCTATTCAAATTCATGTAGGAGAAATATCAACAATGGGAGGCGCAATAAATTGTTTAACGTGGTATTGTCCTCATCATTTGTTACCTTCAAAAATGAAAAGATTGAACAATCGGAATGAAGATTTTTCAGTTAGGAAGATTTTTGATTGGTTTTAAAATAATTGTAAAAGAAAATGTATTCAAGGGGTAAGTATATGTATACAATTACTGAGTTTTCGCGGATCTGTAAAATGAGTACACGGATGCTAAGGCATTATGACAAAGAGGATATATTAAAACCAGCATATGTGAACCCGGAAAATGGGTATAGATATTATGAGCAAGGACAGTTAGAAATAGCGTTGAAAATAAAAAAGTTAAGAGAGTATAAGTTCCCTCTACCTAAAATTAAAATCATTTTGCAGTCATCAGATCAAGATTCGTTTGTGAAACATATGCAAGCGCAAATTATAGAGTTGTCTCATGAAGTGAAGCAAAATTTACAGGTTATTTCAGAAATGAATGAAATGGTAAATGTGAATAATGGTCTGCATATTGCTCGCCATAGAAGTTACGATATATTAATTGGAATGAGAAATGAAATAACGGTAATTACTCAAAGGTTACAAATAAATATAGATGATATGGATGATTATTTTTATGACTTATATGAAAAGGTACAAAAGCATAACTTTCAAATAGTCGGCTCGCCTTCTACGGTTTTTTATGATGAAGAGTATATCCCAAATGAAAGCGATATTGAATTAAGAATTCCAATTTTGCATGAGAACGATAAAGACGTAGTACAAGAATGCGAAATAAAAAAACTAAATCCGCATCAAATCGTTACTACTATGCACTATGGAAGTTACGACTATATAGGTTACGCATATATAGCGTTAGAAAAATGGATTGAAAGAAATGGTTATGTAGTAGAGAGTTCACCATATGAGGTTTACATCAAAGGACCTGAATGTGATTGTTTAGTAGAGGAGTATGTGACGCAAATTTGTTTTTTAGTTATGAAAATAGACTGAGAATAAAGTAATCGAAATGAAAAAAGCATGCAGAGTATATACTCTGCATGCTTTTTATAATGCTGAAAATTCTTCAACAAGTGAGCTAAAACGATTTAGTGCACTTTCAATTGGTTCTGGCGTAGTTAAATCAACACCAGCTTTTTTCAGTAAGTTTAATGGATAGTCAGAACTTCCGCCTTTAAGGAATTCAATATAATGTTTTTGCGCATTTGGATCACCGCTCAATAACTTATCGGCAATTTGGATTGCAGAAGCGAATCCAGTTGCGTATTTGTATACGTAAAATGGACGATAGAAATGCGGTATTCTAGCCCATCCATATTTTACTTCTTCGTCAAATACGAGGGAGTCGCCATTATACTCTCTAAACAAGTTTTCATAAACTTCGCTAAAGACTTGAGCATTTAATGGTTTACCTTGCTGCGCTATTTCATGTGTGATTTTTTCAAACTCAGCGAACATAATTTGTGTAAAGAAAGTGCCTTTAAATTTGTCGATGAAGTGATTTACTAAATGATTACGTACATTAGCATCTTTTGCTTCTTTTAATAAATGATGAATTAATAGCACTTCATTTACTGTAGAAGCGACTTCTGCAACAAAAATAGTATAGTGTGCAGAAATTCTTGGTTGGTATCCGTGTGAGTAGTGCGTATGCATACCGTGTCCACATTCATGAGTAAGAGTGAAAAGGCTATTTAAATCATCATGGTGATTTAAAAGAATGAAAGGATGAACACCGTATACACCAAAGTTATAAGCACCGGAACGTTTCCCTGGCGTTTCTCTCACGTCAATATAACGTTTATCTTTAAAGCTTTTTAATGTTTCGATATATTCTTCACCTAATGGAGCTAGTGATTCAATCATGATGTCAAACGCTTTGTCATATGGAATGTCTTGTTTTACACCCGTTACTAAATTAACGCTCAAATCGTACTGGCGTAGTTCATCTACATGTAATTTTTCTTTTCGAAGTTCATTATAAGTATGTAGTGATTGAATGTTTTTTTTCGTAGTATTAATTAAATTTTCATAAACTTCTTTTGGAACCATGTCGCCAAATAATGATTTTTCTAAAGCTGATGGGTAGTTTCTTAGCTTTGAAACCGTAACATTATTTTTAATAGCAGCAGATAAAGTAGAAGCGATAGAATTTTTTAATTGAACGTATGGTTTGTAATAAGCTTTATAGGCTTCCTTACGTTTTTCGCGATCCTCATCTTCTATTAACTTTGCATACATTCCGCGTGTTAAATTTACTTTCTCTCCATCATCAGTCGTAATTTCACCAAATAGAATATCCGCATTATTTAACATGCCGTATGTATGCTGAGGAGAGGAAAGTGCTTCGCCCATTTGTGATAAAATCTCTTCCTGGTCCTTATTCAATACGTGTTTTTTATAACGGTATAATTCAAATAAGTCTTCTTTATAATATTGTAAGCCTTCTGCTTCTTCTATGTAAGAATGTAATGTGTCTTCATCTACGCTAAGTAAGAATGGAGAAAAGAAAGATTTAGCCGCACTTACTTTTACATGTAATTGTGACACTTTATCGACAAGAGATTGGGCATCAGTATCACGCGTATCAAGATCAGATTGTAATCGTGCATAAGCGAACATTAAAGATATTATGCTAGATATTTCTTCACTCTTTGTTAAATAAGCTAATAAGCTATTGCCATCGTATATATTTCCATTAAACTCGTGTAATTCTTTCGTTAATACTTCAATTTTATGAAAATCGCTTTCCCAGTCTTCAATGCTATGGTATATATCCGTTAAATTCCATTTTTCTTTATCATCTACTTGTAGTCGATCTTTAAGTTCAGTCATAATCATTTCCTTTCTAAATATGTAGTTATATTCCTATATAACTATGAAATACAACAAATTGCAAAAAATCCCTGCTGGAAAATGAAAGCCTTGCTAAAATGGCAAGGCTTTAAAAATTATAATGTAATTCCGAATTTTGCATGTAAAAGATTTTTATATTGCCCATTTGTAACGTTTTCTTTCATTTTTTTACCGTTTTTCGCTATTGTGAGACTATCCTTTGTTAAAGATGCATGCCCATCTTCAGTTAGTTTTACAATAAGAGGTACTTTGTTAAATGGTGAGCCTTCATGTTCAACGATAATTTTTTGTGCTGCATTTGCTTTTTCTTCATTCACTTCTTCTATATAAAATGCATAGCCTAACGTCCAATCATCAGCAGAAGATTGATCTAAAAACTCATTGTTTTTACGCATCTCTAACATGTAGTTTCCCTTTTCGGTCATTTCTTTACGAATACGATAATTTCCTGTAACAGAGTGAATGACTTCACCTGAGAAAGGGACAGGAGCAAGAGGTAAGTATGATCCGAATCCTACTTCAATTAAATAAAGTTCATTATGATGTGTTAAAACAGTTGCGATGTGTCCAGAATCAACAGCCCATGTAGAATTTGCTGCATTGAACACTGTTCCTGAAACGAGATGAACATCAAATCCAGCGTCTTTAAGGAAGTAGTACATAGTAGGATTAAGTTCATAACAAAGACCGCCACGGTTGTTTGCTAAAATTTTTTCTTTTAGATTTTCTTTTGATATTTCTGTAAAGTTGTTTTCGAGTATATTTAAGTTTTCAAAAGGGACAGTTTGTGCCATCGCGTACATAATGTTAGGTAAATCTTCAAATGAAACGTTGTCTTTTTCTTCTATATGTAATCTTGAAAAAAATTGTTTTTGAAAGTCGGTCATAGAAATCCCTCCATCATGCTTTTATAGATAAATTGTAAACAATCTTGAATAAGATGTGAAATGAAAACTACTTTGAAGTATTTGTTGAATATGTGAAGTTAGGTTGAAAAATAATGTGGGAGAGTGAGAGATTGCTACTTTACTAATTGTAGCGTGAATATTATAATAATTTCGATAAACAATGCAAACGTTTTCTTGAAAGGGGATGGTGTAAATATGTTGAAAAGAATAATAGTAGTCGGTTTGTCGGCTGTTTTGTTTTTATCTAGTATATATGGAGGGGGTAAAGTGTATGCAGATACGGTTAACAATGGAACGTTAATGCAGTATTTTGAGTGGTATGCTCCGAATGATGGGAATCATTGGAATCGTTTGCATTCGGATGCTGGAAATTTAGCTCAGAAAGGAATTACATCTGTCTGGATACCGCCTGCATATAAAGGAACTACGCAAAATGACGTAGGATATGGAGCGTATGATTTATATGATTTAGGAGAATTCAATCAAAAAGGAACGGTGCGGACGAAATATGGGACAAAAGCACAGTTGAAATCTGCAATTGAAGCTTTACATAAGCAAAACATCGATGTATATGGTGATGTAGTTATGAATCATAAAGGTGGAGCAGATTATACTGAAACTGTAACAGCTGTTGAGGTAGACCGTAACAATCGAAATATTGAAGTATCAGGTGATTATGAAATTAATGCATGGACAGGGTTTAACTTTCCAGGGCGTGGAGATGCTTATTCTAATTTCAAATGGAAATGGTATCATTTTGACGGAACGGATTGGGATGAAGGAAGGAAATTAAATCGAATTTATAAATTTAGAGGGATAGGTAAAGCATGGGACTGGGAAGTGTCTAGCGAGAATGGAAATTATGATTATTTGATGTATGCAGATCTTGATTTTGATCATCCAGATGTTGCGAATGAGATGAAAAATTGGGGAACATGGTATGCGAATGAATTAAATTTAGATGGCTTTCGTTTAGATGCTGTTAAGCATATTGATCATGAATATTTACGTGATTGGGTAAATCATGTCAGACAGCAAACGGGAAAAGAAATGTTTGCGGTGGCAGAATATTGGCAAAATGATATCCGGACTTTAAATAACTATTTAGCGAAAGTCAATTATAATCAATCAGTATTTGATGCCCCACTACATTACAATTTTCATTATGCTTCAAAAGGAAATGGGAATTATGATATGAGAAATATTTTAAATGGAACAGTAATGCAAAATCATCCCGCACTTGCAGTTACTCTCGTTGAGAATCATGATTCTCAGCCTGGACAATCATTGGAATCTGTAGTAAGTCCGTGGTTTAAACCGTTGGCATATGCATTTATTTTAACTCGTGCAGAGGGCTATCCTTCAGTTTTCTATGGTGATTACTATGGGACAAACGGAAATAGTAGTTATGAAATTCCAGCGTTAAAAGATAAAATTGATCCGATTTTGACGGCGCGAAAAAACTTTGCATATGGTACGCAGCGTGATTATTTAGACCATCCAGATGTGATTGGATGGACAAGAGAAGGTGATAGTGTACATGCTAATTCTGGTTTAGCGACATTAATCTCTGATGGACCGGGAGGATCAAAGTGGATGGATGTTGGAAAGAATAATGCAGGGGAAGTATGGCACGATATGACGGGTAATCAAACAAATACTGTAACAATTAATAAGGATGGATGGGGGCAGTTCCATGTAAGTGGAGGATCAGTTTCCATATATGTTCAGCAGTGAATTGGTGATAAAAAAGAAGAGGAAGACTGAAATATAAGTCTTCCTCTTCTTTTTATATTGTTATCATTCCTAAATTTTTATTTTCCTAAATGAATTAGTCGACTTTTAAAACAACGAGAGATGCGTTGGAATAAATAATATCACCCGTGGCTTCTCTTATTCGTACTCGAAGAACGTCTCCTTGGTTTAAAGGTAATAGATCAGTTCTGGCGGATGTAGCTCTTACCCCAGAACCACCACCAACTCGTGTTTCAATTGCGAATTGAATCGAATCGTTTATTGTAAGATTTAATATGCTAGATGAAATAGCTTGTATCGCAAATACGATTGAAAAGGATATAGCGTATACACCAGTGGTATTAATTGTAATGGAGTTGTCTACTGGGTTTAGAGTAGTTCCACTAACAGGTCCTGGAATGGTGAAATTAACATTTGTATTAACTACTGCTGAAAAACCAATACCTATTTCAGAAGTTATTGTTCCAAATACGGGGAGGATCCCTAAACCAGTTGCTCCAGTGGGACCAGTAATTCCAAATCCAGTAGGCCCTGTACCCCCAGTGGGACCAGTAATTCCAAATCCAGTAGGTCCTGTAACCCCAGTAGGACCAGTAATTCCAAATCCAGTAAAACCTGTCGCACCAGTAGGTCCTGTGATTCCAGTAGGTCCGGTCGGAAATGTAAATGGTGGAATTGGTGGTAGTGTGGGACCAATTAAACCTGGTTCAAGAGCAGGTCCATGTAAAATAATATATTGTTCGCTCATATAGTAACCTCCTATGATTGCTTGTCATAATTATTAAATGTATTAGGGAAAGTAAATGACATTCGCAATAGCGGAGGCGCTTTTTAAATTTTTATTGTGATTGCTATAGAACTAAATATTAGTATGTTTTCAACGTGAGTTAAATAGATATGATATTTGCTTTACGATAAAATGCTTATAGTGTAAAATTACACTATAAGTGTAATTTTATAATAAATGAGTTTTTTTATACTTGTAGTTATTAAAAGAAGTTCTTTATATAAATCGTAATTTAAAATCGATAAGGACATTTCTTTATAGGAAGTAGTAGTAAAAGGAGAGGCAATATGAAAAGAACAATAATGAAATATAGTATAATGTTTAGTTTACTACTATTAACATCATGTGATATATCGGATGAAGAAATTGAACAAACAGCACAAAGTTATACAAAAGCTGAGTATGGTATGTCTGTTAAATTAAACAGTGTTGAAACACTGAGTAATGGAAAGGATTTCCTTGGTCCAAAGTGGCGGATAGTTACTGTACAGCAAGTCGATGAACCGTATTTGCAATTTCAAATTTCTTTCGAGGGACAAATCTCTCCAAAAGTAAATAATGATAACTATAAAATAAAAAAAGAAGCAAATAATTTGCAAGAAAGATTCAATACATATTATGAAAAAAGAGAGAATAATACTATGCTTATTTTCGATCGAATACAGGCGGGGGATACTGTTTTCGATAAAAATGAAGAGAAAGAAATAGCGAAGAAAAATTTGAAGCAGTATTATACATTAGTTTTTAGAAGTAATACTGTTTTAGATGTAAACAATCCTGTACATATGGAAACAATAGCGGAGGCTGCAAGAAGTGTAAGGGAATTCAATAAAACGATTGGACATAGTAAGAGTAGTGTGGGAGAGATAACAATCCAGCTATCAAATATTAATAAGGATGTTTTACAATATATTGCGGTAGAGCATTTAGTAACAGCTGAAGATGCGAAGAATACCCTTGAGAAAAGAAATGATTATATAAAGATTTTACAATCTATAAAATAAAAGAGTATTATCAGAAAAAAATGTCCTTAGTAAGGTGTGAAAGGGACACCTTTACTTCTTACAAAACATATAGTATGATGATTTCAGTAAATTAGATTTCAATGACTATAATATAAATTAATGAGAGGTGCTTTTTGTGAGTGCGGTAGGTACTAAATAGGAAAAATTTAATGAAATAAATCGGATAAGAACAGGGGATTTTTATGTATACCATACCCCTAATTTTGTCATGGATTTATTTCGATACCTATGAAGATACCTACAATACTTTATAAAGCGTGTAATAAGGGGATTGCCATCTGTTTTTTATGGCTTATTTCCTCATATGTTATTACTCATGCCTTGTAAATGTAAAAGCTGCGGTATCCCCGCAGCTTTTTTGTATATATTTTTAATGTATAAAAATGGTAATTGAATCATGTAGGGCTCATTGGAATCTAATGGGTAGGTATCTTCATTTATGATAAAAATCAATCATAGTGAGGAGAAACAAAATGAATACGATGACTTTTGAAAAGTTACAATATAACGAATTAAAGGAAATAGTGAAAACTTATTGTGTAAGTGGACTAGGTAAG
This sequence comes from Bacillus sp. EB106-02-03-XG38, assembly GCF_058792175.1. Classification (NCBI taxonomy): domain Bacteria; kingdom Bacillati; phylum Bacillota; class Bacilli; order Caryophanales; family Bacillaceae; genus Bacillus; species Bacillus sp. EB106-02-03-XG38. The sequence continues at coordinate 1,595,003 of NZ_JBYTED010000001.1, read as the reverse complement.
GAATTATTAAATAAATTAGAGCCAAGTACGAGTATAAAAGTAGTGAGGAATCGCTTGAATGAAACGACGGAAGCACGAGCTATAGTAGATGCAGAAGGGCATGTTCCTTTCTTCGGTATTTTAAATATTGCTAGTACAATTCAAAAATTAGAAAAAGGGATGATTTTAGATCCCGAAGAGTTAGTAAGTGTTTCAGATTTTTTACGCGGCTGTAGAAAGATTAAAAAATTTATGTTAGATAAAGAATTTTTTGCGCCAGTATTAGCTTCTTATGCAAATTCGATGACTGAATTTAAAAGTATTGAAGAGGAAATTAATTTTTCCATTAAAGGAAATAGCATTGATGCAGCTGCTAGTAAAGAGCTAAAAAGAATTCGAAATAACATTGATTCGGTAGATGGAAAAATAAAAGAGCGTTTAACGAAGTTTTTAAATAGTAGTACGAATAAGAAGTATATTCAAGAATTCTTTATTAGTAAGAAGGATGACAGGTATACAATTCCAATTAAATCTTCTTATAAAAATCAAGTTGCGGGAAGTATAGTGGAAGCGTCAGCTAAAGGTTCTACTGTATTTATAGAACCGCACACGGTTACAAAGTTAAATGCGGAACTCGCAAGTTTGAAAGCAGAAGAAGCGATGGAAGAGTATCAGATTTTAGCGACTTTATCAGGCTTGGTAGTAGAAAATATTTATCATATAAAAATTAACATGGAATTGATTAGCCAATATGATATGGTATTTGCGAAAGCGAAGTTTAGTAAATCAATCGATGGAATAGAGCCGAAGTTAAATGATCATGGCTACATTCATTTAGTAAATTGTAAGCATCCGCTTTTAAGTGGAAAAGTAGTACCATTACACTTTGAAATCGGTCAAAACTACCGTAGTTTAATTATTACAGGACCAAATGCAGGCGGGAAAACAATTGTATTAAAAACAATCGGATTGTTAACTTTAGCGACAATGTCAGGATTGCACATCGCTGGAGATAAAGAAACAGAAATTGCTATTTTTGAAAATGTATTTGTAGATATTGGAGATAATCAAAGTATCGAAAACGCACTAAGTACATTTTCATCTCATATGAAAAATCTATCTGAAATAATGAGGATGTCAAATAATAATACGTTGCTACTATTTGATGAAATAGGAAGCGGGACTGAACCGAATGAAGGGGCAGCACTTGCAATCTCTATTTTAGAGGAGTTTTATCTTGCAGGATGTATTACAGTTGCGAGTACGCATTACGGTGAAATTAAACGCTTTTCAGAAATGCATGATGATTTTATGAACGCAGCGATGCAATTTAATAGTGAGACACTAGAACCGCTTTATAAATTAGTAATCGGTAAATCAGGTGAAAGTAATGCACTTTGGATTGCGAGTAAAATGAACGTAAGAGAGCGTGTACTGCAAAGAGCGAAAGCGTATATGGAAAATAAAGAATATGCGCTAGAAAAAGTGAATGAAAGTAAAATTAGAAAACCGAAATTTGTGCAAGAAAAAAGAGAGAATCATTACGAGTACAAAATCGGCGATCGTGTAAATTTATTAGATCGTGATGATTTTGGTATTATCTATAAGGAAATAGATAATTTCTATAACGTCGTTGTATATTATAACGGTGAATTTGTTGAAGTGAATGTAAAACGTATTACGTTAGAGGTAGCAGCAAAGGAATTATACCCAGAGGGATACGATTTAAATACACTATTTGTCGATTATAAAGAAAGAAAAATGCAGCATGATATAGAGCGCGGATCGAAAAAAGCGCTTCGTAAAATCCAAAAAGAAATAAGAAAGAATAGAGGATAAGTTTAAATGGTAACGATTAGACAAGAACAAAAAAATGATTATAGAAAAACAGAAGAAGTTGTACAACAAGCATTTTTACATGAAGAATTTAGTGATAAAACAGAACATGAACTTGTAAAACGTATTAGAGAATGTGACGCGTTTATTCCTGAATTATCAATCGTTGCAGTAGATGAGGAAATCATTGGTCACATTATGTTATCCAAAATTACGATTGAACAGGATGGAATTTCTGTAGAATCATTAGCACTTGCACCGGTTTCAGTTGTTAGGGACCATCAGAAAAAAGGAATTGGTGGAAAACTTATTGTAGCTGCTTTAGAAAAAGCGAAAGAACTTGGATACGGATCAGTAGTAGTAGTAGGACATCCAGAGTACTATCCGAAATTTGGTTTTAATAAAGCAAGTGAGTGGAATATAAAATCACCATTTGAAGTACCAGATGAAGTGTTTATGGTAATGGAGCTAAGTGAGAATGCTCTACAAGGTGTAGAAGGAGTTGTGCAATATTCGAGTGCTTTTGCTGAGTAGGAGTACCGGTTAAAAAATGTAATCATAAAAGATGCTATCTTTTTGTAGGGATATACAGAAAGATAGCTTTTTTACTAAGCAAATTCACTTACGTATATTTTGCTCAATGAATAATTAAGGTGGTAAAATTGATATAGAAATGTAAAGGGAGAGAAGAGAATGAAGAAGCGAGAAACAGATAGCAATGAGAATGTAGTTACGTTATATGTTACGAGACACGGTAAAACAATATTAAATACGAATCATCGTGCGCAAGGGTGGGCAGACTCTCCGTTAGTAGAAATAGGTGTGGAAGTTGCCTCTAATTTAGGAACGGGATTAAAAGGAGTTCATTTTGCGAATGCGTATAGTAGTGATAGTGGCCGAGCGATTGAAACTGCTAATTTAGTATTAAAATATAGTGAGCAAACAAAGTTAAAACTTGAGAAAAGAAAAAATTTACGAGAATTAAATTTTGGTATTTTTGAAGGTGAAAAACTTGAAAATATGTGGGATGTGGTTGGAAAAGCTGCGGGCGTTGCATCACCAGAAGAACTTATGAAGTTTTCTATTCAAGAAGTGATTAATCTTATTAGAGCAGCGGACCCTACAAAACAGGCGGAAGACTGGGAATTATTTTCTACTCGTATAAAAGCAGAGATTGATAAAATTAGTGAAGAATCAGCTGCAAATGGTGGCGGTAACGTTTTAGTTGTGGTTCATGGGCTTTTAATTACTACCTTAATAGAAATGTTAGACAGTAGCAAAACAAAACTTGGAGTGGAAAATGCTAGTGTGACGAAGATTGTATATCAAGATGGAACATATACAGTCGAGTCAGTTGGAGATATGAGTTATGTTGCAAAAGGGAAAGAGAGTGTGGAAATATAAAAATAAGAAAAGGAAGGTAGAGAAATCTAGCTTCCTTTTTTATTGGAATGATTATGGGATTAATAAAATCTTCCCTGTGCTTTTTCGGCTCTCTAATAATTCATGAGCACGGGCACCATCTTGTAAAGAGAATGTAGTAGGACTTGCGACCTTTAATTTTTCGGTAGCAATCCATTCGAATAATTGAGAGGAGCGTTCTTTTCGCTCTTCATAAGATGTAAGCACGTTCCAAAGGTCTCCGCCAGTTAAAGTTTTTGAAGTATCCATAAGCATACGCGGATCAACGGGCGCAGGATTACCGCCAGCCATTCCGTAAAATACGACAGTACCACCAGTTTTAGTAGCATTAAAACTTTCCGCTAATGTAGAACCTACTGATTCATATACAACATTTACTCCATCACCGTTTGTTATTTCAAGTACTTTCGCAGGCCATGCTTCCGTATATAAAAATACGTGATCAGCACCAGCTAATGTAGCTATTTGTGCTTTTTCTTTTGATGACGTGAGGCCGATTACTTTTCCGCCTAGTAGTTTAATTATTTGGATAAGAAGTTGCCCAACACCACCAGCTGCGGCATGTACTAAAGCTATATCACCTTGTTTTATTTCATAGCTATCTTTCGTTAAATAATGTGCTGTTAACCCTTGTAATAAGACAGAAGCGGCTGTTTCAAAAGAGATAGAATCTGGAAGCTTAATTGCTTTCTCAGACGGAACAGCAACTAGTTCTGCATTTGCAAATGGAACGTCAGCAAATGCAATACGATCTCCAGGATTAATATTCGTAACGTCAGCTCCTACTTTTTCAACAATACCAGCCCCTTCATAACCTAATATATACGGCGGATTGCCAGCGAGATGATAATCGCCGCGGCGTCTATAAATATCGGCGAAATTTAAACCGATTGCTTTCGTGCGGACAAGAATTTCATTTGGATTTATGATTGGATCATTTAGTTCTTTATATTGTAGTACATCCGGATTTCCAAACTGTTCGAAACAAAGTGCTTTCATATGGAATACCTCCATTTTATTGTTTGTCGATGCTCTTTATCATACAATACAAATATCGATAGACAAAGAGGATTATTTCGATGAAATCAATCGAAAATTACGATTGAAAAGAGGGATGATAAATGGAGATAAAACAATTAATTACATTTAAAATAGCCGCGGAAACTTTGAATTTTACACAAACTGCGAAGAAATTAAACTTTGCTCAATCGAGCGTAACAGCGCAAATTAAAACGTTAGAAGCTGAGCTAGGTACGCCGTTATTTGAAAGATTAGGAAAACGCCTTTTCTTAACTGAAGCAGGTAGGAAGTTTCAACTATATGCCGACAAGATGATTGCGCTCAGTAACGAAGCAAAAATGGCTGTGAAAGATGATGAAGAAATAGCAGGGACGTTAATAATCGGTGCACAAGAAAGCCAATGTACATATAGACTTCCTTCTATATTAAAGAGATTTAAAGTACAATTTCCTCAAATAAAACTTATATTTAAACCAGCGCATTCCAATAAAGATGCGAAGGAACAATTGATGGAGGGAAAAGTCGATCTTGCCTTTATTTTGGACGAATGTAAAACAGAAGATACTTTACATGTGGAGCCGCTTATGAAAGAAGAATTAAAAGTAGTAGCTGCTTCAGGGCATCATTTACTCGAGCAAACTTCCGTTTCTATAAAAGATTTAGAGAGGGAAACACTTTTGTTAACAGAACTTGGTTGCTCGTACCGAACTTTATTTGAAGAGCTATTTCGTACAGAAGATGTGTATCCAGCAAATAAGATTGAGTTCGTTAGTGTCGAGGCAATTAAACAATGTGTTATTGCAGATTTAGGAATAGCCGTTTTACCGGCGATAGTAGTAGAAAAAGATTTACGAGAGGGGACGATAAAAGAGTTACATGTAGAAAATGCAATTTCACCGATTTATACACAAATTGCTTGGCATAAAGATAAATGGATGACAGCGCCACTGCAACAATTTATTGATGTGACGAGGGAGTTTTTTACGACGGATTAAGTGGAGAAATTGGTATTAATATTAGTATAAAAGTGTTCGGAGTGTTATTTGATTTTGATATAAAAGTGAAAGAGCCTTACTACATTATATTGTGGTAAGGTTCTTTCAAGTTGTTAATAGTTTAAGAACAGTTATTTACAATGACATATCTTTATAATCACTTTCAAGTATCGCCATAATAATTTCATCAGAGAATGTATCGTTATAAAATAAAGATTGACGTAAGGTGCCTTCTTTTAAAAAACCAACCTTTTCATAAGTTTTAATTCCGCGTAAATTATGGCTAAATACTTCTAACTGTAACCGATTTAATGATAGTTGTTCAAAAACAAATTTTAAAACAATTGTAATAGCTTCAGTTCCATAGCCGTGTCCTGTTAATGCTATGGAAAGCATTGATATTCTGAATCCTGCTCTTTTGTTCTCCTCATCGATATCTAAAACCGACAACTCTCCAATCATTTCGTCAGTGCTTTTTAAACAAATAGCGAAATCATAGCGACTTGAATCATTATTTATATGATCTATATGTGCTTTAATTTGCTCCAATGAAAAAGTAGACTTGGTTCCAGTCATATATCTTATTTCATCATCCATTGTACTTTCTAATACAATAGGCGCATCTAGCTGACAAAGAGGTCTTAAATAAATTCTTTCACTCTCTAATCTCATTATAAATTTCTCCTTAAGGTTGGTGATACAGTATCTAAATATTTTTGATAAAAGTTGTATTGTTTGAAAAGTATGAGTCTGACTTTAATGTTACGTGAATTTTATAATGATATGGTATACCTAAAACAAATGATAATAGTTTTATACACAACAAAATATATCATTAAACTTTTTGTTATTATCATTATTATTGTTTTTCATTCCACTTTTAAATGAACATGAGTTTTTTCTAGATAGTTTAAGTAGAAAATAAATATGTAATACTAATCTGCATCGTGGTTCAACAAGAACTAAATAATTTTATCGACACTTTAAAAGAGCGTGTTTTGATCATTTTTCAAAATAAGCCCTTTCTTTTTGTTTATTCCCGATTAACGGATAGTAAGACACCACATTCGAGTCGCGAATGAAGCAAAGTAGGTAGGGGGAAGTTTGTCCACTCATAAAAGCTGGATAGAGTATGGATGTTCCTTTAGGTTTTTGGGATAATTTAACATAATATATTTTCTTTCATCCAAATTTATGCTGTAATTAAAACAAAGGAGGCAAGTAAATGGGAAAAGAAATTAAACGATACGTAATATGCACTTTAATATTTACATGGATACTATGGGGGCTACTAATTAACTTAATAAAATTTAACATTACGACATTTGGTACACCGTTAGCGATGATAGTATTTGTTTTTGGAGGAATCATGCCGGCAATCGTTGCAATTAGCTTAAAGAAAAAATATGGATCAAAAGAAGAGTTCAGAGTGTTTATAAAAAATGTTGGTAATCCTAGGTATCATTTTTTATGGTATATTCTAATCATTGTTTTGGCTTTTATTAGTTGTTATCTGCCAATAATATTTGGTGGAGCAACGATGCAAAAACCATTATATGTGGCATTGCTTAGTTTTCCAATAATGATCGTTGGTGGTGGTCTTGAAGAAATCGGATGGAGAGGATTCTTACAGCCTGCCCTTCAGAAAAGGTTTTCGGCATTTTTTAGTACGATTATTGTGAGCTTTATATGGGCTATTTGGCACTGGCCGTTATGGTTTATTCCGGGCACGAATCAAACTCAAAGGGATTTTATAGCTTTTATAATTACGACAATTGCCATATCGTTCTTATTAACTACAATTTATAACGCAACTAAAAGTATTTTTATGTGTCTAATTTTCCATGCGCTTCTTAATTCTTTTTGGAGTGTGTATGTGCCAAATGATGAAGTGTTACCAGCATTTTCAACTTTTATTTTTGGAATTTTCGTGTTTATTGTGTATAAAGTCGTAATAAAAAGAAAGAACCTCTTATTGATTAGGTAACTGAAATAATAAAAGGAAACATATTAATATATTTTTTTATAAATATGAAACTAATTAATAAGAACACGACACAAACATAATTAAAATATAATACAGGTTTGTGCCGCAAAAAAATTGTAAAACTATAAACAACGTTAAAAAGAATGAAGAGTCTTTCCGTATACATAAACAATGTTAATGACAGTTATAGTAGTTCATTTGTTAAAACAATCGAATTAACTAAGGTCCGTATCAGGAGGAGTGTACCCAAGGTGCCGAGCCATTGATACAATTTGTCCTTTATGATGAAACTCATGTGTCTCTGTATGAGTTAAAAGCCATAGCGGTGTTGTACTCCAATGTTCTTTTTGCCATTTCACTTCATTTGCTATATTTTCGAGCCAACGGTCATTGTATTCGTCTAAAAAACGTTGTACAGTCTCATCTACTAGCTTAAATCTATCACGGACTTTCGCGACATCTGCATGCTCAATTTCATCATCACTAGCGAATGAAAAATCTGCTCGCTTTTGCTTAAATGCAAATGATCCAAGCCAGTATCGATAGCAATCGGCTACATGAATATGCGTCTTTATAATGCTACCGCCCCCAAAATTTGAAACAGTGCTATGTAATTTTTCTAGTGGGATTTCTTCCAAAAACGAAAATAGGGTTTCTCTTGTAGAGCTAATAAGATTATATTGTTGTTTTAAAATATGTAACATGAAATTAACACTCCTTTTTTATTTACTAAACTATTTGTGTAGTAAATAATTCTATATGTACGAGAGGTGAACCTTTTTATTATTTTTGCTAAGCATATTAGATGTATTTCTTCATTGTTTCTGATAGATTAAACAAGGTGAAACTTTAATAAATTGAACATTTTTAGTTCATAATAAATGGTACATGAAGAGGGAGAACGATCAAATGAATAGATTAGTTGGTTTAAAACAATTTGAAATAACGCGCGGGGCATTACTTAAATTTATGGAAACGTTAGATGATAAAACTGTGGATACGCAACCGGAAGGTTTTAACAATACAATTCGCTGGCATATCGGCCATGTGTTAACGGCAGCAGAAGTTTTCATGTTTGGAAAAGAATTCAAACAATTACCAACTGAATATCCAGGTATGTTTGGGTATGGATCAAGACCATCTAAATGGAAAACAGAGGGGCCGTCATTGGAAGTGTTAGCGGCTCAATTAAAAGAACAAGCAAAACGTATTAATGAAATTCCAGCAGAAGCATTTGAAAATAAACTGCCAGAGCCATTCCTAGGATTGGAAACGGTAGGGGAGCTTTATGGTATGATGCTTTATCATGAAGCTGATCATATTGGGCAAATGAAGGCGATGGAGCGTATTATTAAGGCTCTTTAGTTGTAATTGCATGTAAAAAACGAAATTACACCTGTATTGTGAAATAATATAACGACAAAAAGGATAGATAATTTATTATCTATCCTTTTTGTCGTTGAGCTTAAAGGGGTGTAAGCGCTTGTAATCTTGATACTGATAAAGTAGATATAGTTATTATATTTGTTTTACATAATAGAAAAATATTGAAGGAAATACAGAAATAAGGTTGCAAAACCTGTATGAAATATAAGTATAATAATAGAGAAGAACTAGAAATAGGGGTGAATACTATGATTACATTAGAACAAAAGTTGGAGCAATACACACATACATATGGACAGTTAAAGGGAGAGCTCAAATGGAAAACGAGTGATTCTCGAACAGGTATGATGATTGCTGCGATGTATACAGGTAGTGATAAATTGTTTGATCTTGGACGTTTTTTAGAAATTAGTAGTTATATTAAGAATCAGGTGGGGATGTTTTCATACTTAAAGTCTTATCATCGCTTTGTGGTAGCCGCAACTTTAGATATTCACTTTACAGATTATAAGAAAGCTTTTCGGAAGTTTTTAGATTTATATGAACAATTAGTCGCTGGTGGTTTTAGCCGAAGTATATTTACTTATCTCGCAGCAGCTGTGCTTTTAACAGAAGAAAATGAACAGCATGGCACGCACATTCAGCGTTCGATGCAAGTATATAAACGGATGAAAGAGGATCATCTTTTTCTTACAGGTACAAATGATTATCCGCTCGCGGTTTTACTAGCAGGACAATTAGAGAATGTAGAAACACTTATGGACCGAGTGGAACGTCTGTATCAGAAACTAGCGAAAGCTGGTTTGCGTAAAGGGAATGATCTTCAGTTTTTAAGTCACATTCTTTCACTAAAGAAGGATGTCCGTGAAGAAATGTTAGTTGCAACATGTACAAACATATGGAATTCGTTAAAAAAAGAAAAGGTAAAAGTGAAACAGATGCATTATCCAGCAGTTGGGCTACTAGCGTTACTTGAGGATGGAGAAAAAGAGATTCATTCTATTAAAGCATTGATTGAAAAGTTGCAGGGGGAGAAATTATTCCGTTGGCATACAGATGCGAATATTCTTATTGCTATTCAATTGTTCGTAAGTCAGAAAGGTGAGGAAAGTAAAGCTACCAACACAGGTTTACAAACTATGATAGAAGTCCTCATACAAGCACAACAAGCAGCTATGATGGCAACGATTGCCGCTTCATCTGCAGCGACATCTTCTGCTAGTAGTAGCTCATAATGTGTAACTCCTTTAATAAGGAAAGTAAAAAAGCCCATCACTTTTTAATGAGTGATGGGCTACCTGTTTTTACATAATCAGCGTTATCTTTTCAACGCCTTCAAATGTTTAAGTTGTGTAACAATCATAATGCTAATAACAACGAGTAAAAACCAGGAGCTAATTTTGCTTAAGTGAACGAGATTCCACGCTTCCCGCTGATTTGGATATTGCCATGCTCCGAAAAATGTTGCGATGTTCTCTGCAATCCAAATAAAGAAACCAATAAGGAAAAAGGAGAGAACGAGTGGCATTTTATATGTAACGCCTCGTAATGAAAATTCTACAAATGTTCGAAAGAAAACGATGAATAATAGTAAAGTTAATACCCATCTAAAGTCATATAGAAAATGATGTGTGAAAAAATTAAAGTAAATCATTGCTCCTAGAGGTATTGCAAAAATAGCCCTTGGCCAATGATGCATTTGTAAATGCAATCTTCTCCACGCTTGGCATATGTAACTGGCAACACTTGCATACATAAAACCACTGTAAAGCGGAACTCCAAAAACTTTTGAATATGCTTCTTCCGGATAACTCCATGAGCCGAAATGTACTTTATATATTTCTAGTAGAAGGCCGATGAGATGGAAGATAGTAATTACTTTTAATTCGTCTTTCGTTTCAATTCCAGTTTTGTACATAATCCACTGCATAAGAAGACATACGATGAGTATGAAATCATATCGGTATAATCCTGGGATAAAAACGATTTTTGAAAGGGCTAGTGTTAAAAAAATAACGACAGGGAATAAACAGGATAATGCTTGTTCATAAGTAAAATAGAGTAGTTGTTTTACATAAAACATGTTTTCACCTTCTAGGATTTCTTGTTTTGATTGAATAATCTGAAGAATAATTAAGTATACTATAGTTCTAAATGATAGAGAACTATAATTAGTTTGTTTGAAAAAACAAAAAAATGTAAAATGGAGTTAATTCAATGTAGAGGAGATGTGCCAATGTCAGCGCTTATTGTAAGTATCCCGTGTATAAATCAGTTTATAGAACAAGGGGATAAATAGGCTAGAATAATTATCCCCGTTACTTAATAAAGGGGGAGTTTGAAATGACAATGAATCTTTTTCAAAATAAATCAATTAAATTATCAGCTATGAGAGAAGCTGATGCTGTAGTAATGGCTATGTGGCAAGAAGATAGTGAGTATTTAAGGAATGTAGATACAGATGTAGCATTCCCGCAATCGATACAACAAATAGCAAGTGATGGTCTATTAAAGGGGCGAAGATCGAATAGTGTTTCTTTCATGGTAAGGACAGTTCAAGATGATCGCTTAATTGGTTTTGTTGCAATTCATGGTATAGAGTGGAATAACAGAACGGGTTTATTAGCAATTGGTATAGGAGATGCAAATGATAGAGGGAAAGGATATGGAAGAGAAGCGATCCATCTTATCTTAAAATATGCTTTCTATGAATTAAATTTGCACCGCGTTGGTCTGGATGTTATTTCTTATAATAAAGCTGCTATTGAGTTGTATAAAAAGATGGGTTTTCAGATGGAAGGTTGTATGAGAGAAGCGGTGCAAAGAGATGGGAAGTATTTTGATCGTATCATTATGGGGATATTAAGGGATGAATGGATAGAGCTGCAAGGTTAGAAAGTACATTCGAAATTATATATGTAGTATGCAGGAGATATAATGATAATTGGCGAAATTTTACAGTGTACTGATTGAATTTATAAGGAGTTATGCAAAATGAATTTAGAAAAAGCAAAACCAGTAAATGAAGAGGTCGCTGAATTAAAGGAACTAATTAAAGAATTACACGGAAGTGTACATCAACTGCAAAGTGAAGTACAGCAACTAAGGCACGAAAGACCAGTTGTTGAAGTACGAAAGGGTGTTCAACTATCACCAGCAATCGTTGGACAAATTGGTGGTATGATATTAGGTGGGTTAGCAATTATCGGTATATTTTGGTGATGAAAAAAGGTTTGCAGCATAGTGCTGCAAACCTTTTGTATTTGACGATATAATTTCAGGCAATATAACTTTTACATTAAATAACGTAAATATATGTAAGCATGTGATAACAATAGCGCAATAATTGTTAACGGTAAACCAATTTTTAAGAAGTCCATATACGAGAATCCGTGTCCTTCACGTTTTGCAATACCAGCAACGACTACGTTTGCGGATGCCCCGATTAATGTTCCGTTTCCTCCTAAGCAAGCCCCAAGTGATAACGCCCACCATAGTACTTCAATTTGCGGAGAATCGACAGATAGTCCGAGTCCTGTAGCTAAATCTTGAATAAGTGGTATCATCGTTGCGACAAAGGGGATATTGTCAATTGTTGCAGATGCAATGCCTGATACCCATAAAATAAGTATCGCAGCGAAACCGATATCGCCATTTGTTACGTCGAGCACTTCTTTTGCGAGTGAAGAAATGAGCCCGATATCAATTAACCCGCCAACGAGAACGAATAATCCAGCGAAGAAGAAAATGGTTACCCATTCAACGTGGGCAAATACATCTTCAATATCATGTTCTTTTACGCCAATTAGCATAAGAAGTGTAGCGCCTGTCATCGCGATAACTGCAGCGTCTACATGAATAATCGAATGAAGTACAAAGCCTAAAATAGTTAGTCCTAAAATTGAAATGGATTTTAAAAGGAGGCTTTGATCTTTAATATAATCTTTTTCGTTCAATGCCATTAATATTTTAATTTGCTCAGGTGTTGTTTTTAGTTTGTTACGATACATAAAGTAAATAATACCAAGTGTAACGATAGAGATAATGATTACGATTGGAGCTAAGTTTAGTAAAAAGGCATTAAAGTCTAAATGCTTATTTGCTGATCCGATCATAATGTTCGGTGGGTCACCGATTAATGTTGCTGTTCCGCCTATATTTGAAAATAGTACTTCTGAAATCAAATATGGAACAGGGTTTACTTTTAAAATACGTGTAATGGATAGTGTAACAGGTACGATTAATAAGACGGTTGTTACGTTGTCCAAAAATGCAGAACCAACTGCGGTTAATAAGGATAGTAATAATAAAATGCGGATTGGTTTTCCACCAGCTGCTTTTGCCGCTTTAATGGCCACAAATTCAAATACGCCCGATTGACTCGTAATATGTACGAGAATCATCATCCCAATTAAAAGGGTGATTGTTTCCCATTGAATATGTGATGTGAAAGCGGTATGTAAATCTACAGCTCCAAAAATAATCATAATAGCAGCGCCGAATAATGCAATTACAGCACGATTCAATTTCTCAGAAATAATAAATCCGTACGTGACTAAAAATACGGCAATTGCAAAATAATATTGCCAATTTGCTACTTCATGTGCTGATTGTTCCAATCATGTCACCTTCTTTAAAGTATGTATTCAATTGTCAAAACGTATCTCGCTGTATAAATACGGGATAAAATATATTGTAGCAAATTCAAAAAAGAAAGAAAACTATTTAACAAAGTGAAGGAAAAGACGATGATTTTACATATGATATAAAAAAATAAAGAAACACAGTGCAAATTATTAGGAAAAGTGGGCGCTGTCCTCTAATATAGAGATAGCAATTTACATTATTTTTGCGTAAAATGGTTTAAAGAGGTGAATTCCGATGGAAATAGTAAAAGATAGTTCTCTTATTCAAAATGAAATTGAACGTTTTGTAAATAAAGATGTATATATTCATTTAGAAACAACGAACGGAGCGTATGCGTCACACTTTAACGAAAAGATGATGACAGTTGGTGCATTCATTCGAAATGCAATTATTCGCTTTGAACGCGGAAAGATTACTGGAACGAATCCATACCGAGTTGGTCTGAAAATGGATCATGGCTGGGTATATGCAGAAGGTATTACGCACTGGGAAGTAGACGATAAAGAGCGTTTATTACTTGCAGGGCATGATAATCAAGGTCGCTTAGCAGTTGCACTTGAGTTAAGCTTAACGCCATTTAAGTAAGAAGGAGGGAAACTTATGGAGAGACATGTACTTGTTGTATTTCCGCATCCAGATGATGAAGCATTTGCGGCGGGAGGAACAATTCGCTTATTAACAGATCAAGGAGTACCTGTAACGTATGCATGTGGTACTTTAGGACAAATGGGACGTAACATGGGGAAAAATGTATTCGCTAACCGTGAAACGATTCCAAATATCCGTGAAAAAGAATTAAAAGATGCATGTGAAGCGATGGGAATTCAAGATTTAAGAATGCTTGGTTTCCATGATAAAACGTTAGAATTTGAAGATGTTGATTTCGTTGCAGATAAAATTGAAGCAATCATTCAAGAAGTAAATCCATCTCGAATTATTACATTTTATCCAGAGCACGGCGTACATCCAGATCATGATGCATTTGGCCGCGCAGTCGTTCGTGCTGTATCACGTATGCAAAAAGAAGAACGTCCAGTCATTCATGCAGTTGCGATTACGAGAAATCGTGAAGCTGTATTAGGTGAGCCGGATGTTGTAAATAATATTAGTGAAGTATTCGAGCATAAATTAGCTGCACTAGGTGCACATCGTTCACAAACAGAAGCGATGTTAGAAGAAACACATGCAAAAATCAAAAATAAAGATGCAGCAACTTTAAAATGGCTGCAACTTGAACAATTTTGGACTTATAAATGGGAGTAGGCTAGAAGGAAACTTCTAGTAGCTCTTACATAGAAAAAGCACCGTCATTTGTGACGGTGCTTTTTTAGTGAATAATCTTTATTCTCCGCTATTTGAGAGTAACCTCCACTTTATCGTGTACTCCATTCTTTTGTAAATTCATCATGATATGCTTCGCTCCAATGGTATGGCTGCAACTCTTTTAACGGTTTGAAAATGATATCTTGTTTCGAATTTGTAATGGCGCATAGTACTTCTGGTCCCCAATAAAATAAACGTTCTTGGCATACACCACAAGGTGATAATACTTTTAATTCAGAATGCTCATTTTCTCTTGCAAGACAAATCGAATGTGTAACTTTCTTATGAAATTTATGAGCTTCTAAAATTGCACCTGTTTCCATACAAAGTTCTGTTGAAGCGTTTATTACGTCAGGGGCCACGCTTGTATAAATGGATCCATCTTCTACACGGATTGCTGCAGCTCCGCCCCAATTATGCGGATATCTTTGGTCAATTAAAGTTTTCACTGCATCATATAATTGTTGTTCAATGCTCAATTGTATTTCCTCATTTCTATGTAATTTTCGGTTTAATGACTGTTATTTTTTAGTAATACCGTTAAAAAAGAATAGATACTCAATTTCAAACTATAAATGCAAGAATTACTTTTCATCTGCATACTTTTCCTCTAAGGCAATTAATAGAGGAATTGATATAGTTACAAGAATGATTAAAGTGGTTATAAAAGATTTAGAAAGAGAAACAGAACCTGCGATTAAAGGTGATAAAAACTTGAATGAAAGTATACTTGTTATTAAGGAAACTACTAAAAAGCTAAAAAGAGACACATTTTTATTTTTGATATATGTTTCTATAAAATCTTTAAGACAGCTTATGACGACAAATATAGTTAATATAATAAGAGAAATAAAATAATGTGTTACATTTGTCATACTAATAGTAGGATCGTCTATTATGTAAGCAAGTAACTTAGATACTAACATACCTCCAAATAATAAAATAATAAAAGCAAGTAATCCTTCCGATGTATAAGTGCTGAAATTATCTTTCTTGTTAAAGAGTTTATAATTCAGAGTAGATTGGCTTATTTGAATTAGGAACAGGGTAATAATCCACACATAATATACAATTGGTAATTCTCCTGAGAATAGAGCAATCAGGAAATTTATTAATGTCTTTAAAATTTCAATCATTACGAAAGGCCTCCTGTTTGTAAGCTTTACGACATTAAAAATGCTGGTCTATTGCTTGATAATTAGAACTGTTAATTCAAACTATTTCTAATTATTCCATAAAAAGGTGGTATCTTCAAGTTATCTTTTTAACAAAGCCTCCAAGGCTCAACACTAGAAAAAGAAACGCAATATGTAATATAATTGAAAAAGTATATTTAAAAAATCAATGTTAATATTACCCTCCTATAAGTATTAACATACGTAATTGAGGTGTTTTCTTTGTTGTTTTATGATCGAATTTCTATAATGGCCCCTCCTGTTCCGTAGCTTAGGAAAGTCTCTTTATTTCTGAGATTTTCAAAGTTATAGGAGGGTATGAAAAATGAAAAAAGTCTCAGTACCATCAATTTTGTTAATGATTATTCTTGTGGCATTTCCGCAAATTAGTGAAACGATTTACACACCGTCTTTACCTGACATTTCAAAGGCGTTACATGTAAGTAATAATGAGGTGCAGTTAACACTTAGTGTGTATTTTGCTGGATTTGCTTTAGGCGTATTTTTTATTGGATGGTTATCAGATATAATTGGCCGTCGCCCGGCAATGTTATTTGGAATTGTCGTATATGGCGTGGGGAGTTTCTTATGCTTTATTGCAAATTCCATTGAAGTTTTATTGGTAAGTCGTTTTATTCAAGCGTTTGGAGCAAGTGCTGGCTCTGTTGTGACACAAACGATTCTACGTGAAAGTGTAGAAGGGCATAAGAGGCATGTTATGTTTGCTCAAATCTCCGCAGTCATTGCCTTTACACCAGCGATAGGACCGTTAATTGGTGGCTTTCTAGATCAAATGTTTGGATTTAAAATCGTATTTTTAAGTTTAGTAGTTATGAGTGTCGGAATTTTTCTGTATACGTTTGTTTCTCTTCCGGAAACAAAAACGGACTCAGTAACGAATAAAATAAATGTGTTTTCAGTCTTGAAGAGGTTAATTACAAATCCAAAAGTAGTAACATATGGGTTATTAATTGGAGGAGCGAATGGTGTTTTATTTAGCTATTATGCAGAAGCGCCGTTTATCTTTATTGAATACTTTCAGTTATCGCCTAGTATGTATGGACTTCTAGGAATTGTTGTTGCTTCCGCTTCTATTATTGGAGCGAAAGTTTCGAAACGATTGCTTGCCACGTATAAACCAGAGAAGATTATATATATCGGTTGTCTCGTAATGACAGGAGGAGCTATCCTTTTATCTGTTATTACGTTTGTTGGATCAAATCCGAATGTAATATATATGATTGGATTTTTACTAGCGATGTTTATATTGCTATTAGGAATTGGAGTAGCGTTGCCTAACTGTTTAAGTTTAGCATTAGTAGATTTTCAAGATGTTATTGGTACAGCAGGAGCATTGTTTAGCTTAGGGTACTATGTAATTGTAACGATGACAATTTTGGGAATGAGCAAGCTGCATACGGGATCTTTACTCGTGATGCCACTTTATTTTCTGGTTATTGTAGTTATCATGATGGTGTTTACTAAAGTGTTTATTTTAGGTAAACAAACTTCAAAAATGATTTAAATGTGAAATGGTAAAAGGGTCTCATTAAAAATGAGACCCTTTTATATGTTATCTCGCTGTTTTGAGGTAGTAAGGTTCCTGCCTCAAAATTGGGCTGGACTAAAGAAATTAGTAGTTTATTAATATATTAAATTTCTGGTTGGTATATGAATCGGACGTGTGGGAAATTACGTTATCAACTATAAAGATTGAAGTGCATGGGATGTGAAACAGAGGGAAAAATACTCTCCTCGGTTATTTATATTGTAATAATATTCATACCGGAATCATATTGAATAGATGTATTTTATTGTTAATTTAGTTAAAAATTAATCAGACTTATGTATAATAATTTATCGAAAAAATAATTGAATTTTTCAGATTAATGAATTAATATAAGGTAAGTAATTTTAAGATTTATAGAATATTGGAAGATGAAAGGTTTTGAGGGTTTTATAAGAGGCAAAAAACGATTTTAGGATAGCTTTAAAGTTAGTCTAAAATGACGTTTGCTTCATCATTTTCAGAGCCGAAAGGAATTAGGGGAAAGCATCTTGTATTAAAATGCGGCTATGAATCATCTAAGAGGGGGAAATGAAGTGGCAAACAAGGAATTGAAAAGGGGCTTAGAAGCACGTCATATTCAAATGATCGCTTTAGGCGGAACGATTGGTGTTGGTTTGTTTATGGGGTCGGCCAGCACGATTAAATGGACAGGTCCGTCAGTAATGCTTGCTTATGCAATTGCAGGTATTTTTATCTTCTTCATTATGCGTGCGATGGGTGAAATGCTGTATATGGAGCCGAGTACAGGTTCATTTGCGACGTTCGGTCATAAGTATATTCATCCGTTAGCTGGTTATATGACAGCGTGGAGTAACTGGTTCCAGTGGGTTATCGTTGGGATGTCAGAAATTATTGCGGTTGGGGCATATATGCAATATTGGTTCCCAGACTTACCAGCTTGGATACCAGGTGTAATCGCAATGGTTATTCTTGGCGCAGCTAACTTAATTTCTGTTAAGTCATTTGGTGAATTTGAATTTTGGTTTGCGATGATTAAAATCGTTACGATTCTATTAATGATTATTGCGGGATTTGGACTTATTTTCTTTGGAATTGGTAACGGCGGAGAAGCGATTGGTATATCAAATCTTTGGTCAAATGGCGGTTTCTTTACAGGTGGTTTTTCAGGATTCTTCTTTGCATTATCACTTGTAGTTGGTGCATACCAAGGTGTGGAATTAATCGGTATTACTGCTGGTGAAGCGAAGGATCCGAAGAAGACACTTACTAGAGCGATTCAAAGTACAATTTGGCGTATTTTAATTTTCTATATTGGTGCTATTTTCGTTATTGTAACTGTATATCCATGGGATCAATTAAGTACAATTGGTAGCCCGTTCGTAGCAACTTTTGCGAAAGTTGGTATTACGGCTGCTGCTGGACTTATTAACTTCGTTGTTATTACAGCAGCGATGTCTGGTTGTAATAGTGGTATTTATAGTGCGGGACGTATGCTTTATACGTTAGGTGTAAATGGACAAGCACCGAAATATTTCACGAAACTTTCTGGAAATGGTGTACCTTTATTCGGTACAGTTGGTGTAATTATCGGTTTAGCAGTTGGTGTTGTATTAAGTTATATTGCGCCGAAAAATTTATTTGTATATGTATATAGTGCGAGTGTACTTCCTGGTATGGTACCATGGTTCGTCATTTTAATTAGTCAAATTAATTTTAGAAAAGCAAAAGGAGCAGAGATGAAAGATCATCCGTTCAAAATGCCATTTGCTCCTGTTACAAACTATTTGACGATTGCTTTTTTAATTATGGTATTAATCGGAATGTGGTTTAACGATGATACGCGTATTTCATTAGTTGTAGGTATTGTTTTCTTAGCTATCGTAACAATTAGTTTCTATGCTTTCGGAATAGGGAAACGACCTCCGTTAGATGTTCCAAATGATCAAGAGATTTCAAGTAAATAAACATAGTAAAAAAGTCCGATTTCTCATTTGGAAATCGGACTTTTTGTTATTAAAAATTTTCTAAAACGATTTTCCCAATCGTACTCCCGCTTTCAAGTAGTGCATGTGCTTTCTTTACGTTTTCAGCGTTAATTGGTGTTAGTGTTTCATTTAATGTAGTCTTTAAAATGCCTTCATCTAATAGTTCGCTTACTTTATTTAATAGTTCGTGCTGCGTAATCATATCGCCAGTTTCATACATTGCTTTTGTGAACATAAATTCCCAAACGAATGTAGCACTTTTGCTTTTTAAAATACCCATCTCAAGAGGGTGTTCATTTTCTACGATAGAGCAAATTTTTCCTTGTGGTTTAATAAGCTCACATATTGCTTGCCAATGTTGATCTGTATTGTTTAAGCAGAAAATATAATCTACATCTTTTAGTCCAAACTCTAATATTTGATCTTGTAAAGGTTGGTGATGGTTAATAATATAATCGGCACCAAATTTTTCAACCCAGTGTATCGTTTCATTGCGGGATGCAGTTGTAATTACATTTAGTCCAGCCCATTTTGCAAGTTGAATGGCAATCGAGCCAACACCACCAGCTCCTCCGATAATTAAAATATTTTTAAATGTATTTGTGTCCTTCTTATTATAATCAATACCTAAGCGTTCAAATAAACCCTCCCATGCTGTAATAGCTGTTAAAGGAAGTGCTGCAGATTCAGCATCACTTAACGTTTTTGGTTTCTTGCCAACGATTCTTTCGTCAACTAGGTGGTATTCACTATATGTACCTTGTCTCGTAATGCTTCCAGCGTAAAACACTTCGTCGCCTTCTTTAAATAGCGTACAACTTTCGCCCGTTTGCACGACAACACCAGTAGCGTCCCAGCCAAGTATTTTCGCTACATCTTCTTTTTTATCTTTCGGAGAGCGAACTTTTGTATCAACTGGATTAACGGAAATAGCGTTAATTTTAACGAGTATATCTCTTCCTGTAGCAGTAGGTCTTTCAACTTCAATATCAATTAAACTGTTTTCTTCTTCAATAGGTAAGTATTCATGTAAACCAATTGCTTTCATTTATATTCCCTCCATTAAAGTAAGAGTCATTTACTCTTTTATTATAGATGGTGAAATGCCATTATGTAAAAAAGTACACTCTTTTTATTTATGCTGGTATGAAAGTGTGGAAGGAGTTTGTTTCTAAAAAGCAGAATTTTTTACTGTGTTACTTTATCCCACTTTAATGGGCAGTAAGACTCCCACCTCAAAATTCAGCGAAAGCAAAGAATTTAGGTGGGGGATCAACTGCCCCTAAAAGTCCGATTGGTTCAACTAATAATCAGTGGGGGATGAAGAAAACCCCCACTGATTAAAGTTTCACTTTATCTCAAATTAAATGTAAAGGTGGATACATAATGACAGTAAAGAAGCTTTATTTCATCCCAGCAGGCCGTTGTATGTTAGATCATTCTTCTGTTAATAGTACGCTCACACCGGGAAAGTTATTGAACTTACCTGTATGGTGTTATCTTTTGGAGACAGAAGAGGGGCCTATTTTAGTAGATACAGGTATGCCAGAAAGTGCGGTTAATAATGAAGGGCTTTTTAACGGTACATTTGTTGAAGGGCAGATTTTACCGAAAATGACTGAAGAAGATAGAATCGTAGCTATTTTAAAACGTGCAGGGTATAAGTCAGATGATCTTCTATATATTATTAGTTCACATTTGCATTTTGATCATGCAGGAGGAAATGGTGCTTTTTCGAATACGCCAATCATTATACAGCGTGCTGAATATGAGGCAGCACAATATAGGGAGGAATATTTGAAAGAGTGTATACTGCCGAATTTAAACTACAAAATTATTGAAGGTGATTATGAAGTGGTACCTGGTATTCAGTTATTGTATACACCAGGACATTCTCCGGGGCATCAGTCATTATTAATTGAGACGGAAAAATCCGGTCCTGTATTATTAACGATTGATGCATCTTATACGAAAGAGAATTTTGAAGATGAAGTGCCGTTTGCTGGATTTGATCCAGAATTAGCTTTATCTTCAATTAAGCGTTTAAAAGAAGTTGTGATAAAAGAGAAGCCGATTGTTTTCTTTGGGCATGATATAGAGCAGGAAAAGGGATGTAAAGTGTTCCCGGAATATATATAGTTCAAAAAGTCATGAGCTCATTTGCTCATGACTTTTTAGTTTAAATAATTTTTTTAAATAAGTTATAAACTTTTTTTGAATTATCTTCATTTAATTGATAGTACGTAAGGTTTACATCATCAGGAGTATCTTGCTGAGCAATCATCACTTCGTTACTGTGATGGTCAACTACCCATATGAAATATTTTTTATAAGTTCCATCCTCAAAAGTAATCCACATATCACAATCTATTAAATCTGATCCTTCTTCATCTAATGTTAATTTTCCTTTTTTGGCGGTATCCATACTGTTAATGAATGTTTTTAATTCATCTGTTTTTGTGAGAAAGATATCCTTTTTTGTTTTAATTGACTCGACATGTATATCTTTTATTTCCTGTTTTCCTAAAAAGACAGGGGGCTCATTTGGATCTCTTTGAGTGGAAATGATAGTAGCTTTCTTCTTTGGCTTATTTGCTGTATAGAAATCTTGAATAGATTTCCCAGAGGTGAAAAACCACGCGATTCCAAAAATAATCAATGCACTACCTAGCAGTAAAATGATTTTCTTAATAGAATATTCTCCTCTCTATTACTTCGTATGAAGAGCGTTTCTATTAATATATGATAGGGAGGGGTAAAGTATTATAGTTGAACTTGGTTATTCTGCACAGTTTTAACAGGGCGATCTACGAGTAGATTGTAAGTGAGTCCGATTAGTACGAAAATGCCACCGACAACCTTTCCCATAGAGAGTTCCTGTGACAAGATGAAATCAATGATAGTCCCCGCAAATAATTGTCCAATAAAGATGAGTAACGTTAAATAAAATGCTGATATTTTAGGTGTAATATAGTTTGATAGCGAAATGACGATAACGCCTACTAATCCGCCTAAGTACACAGCGATAGGAATAGATTGTAGCGTCTGCATTGGAATATACAATGAATCTGAACTGAAAATTAAAAATAACATAGAGAAAAATAATCCAGTAATATAATTAAAAAACGTGCCTTCCCAATTTCCGATTTTCGCTGCTAAATTCGCGTTAATAATTCTAGCAACAACGATAGAAACACCAGCTAAAATAGCGATAGTAATATATAACATTTTCTTGCCCCCATTAATAAATTGTCATGATTATAATTCCGGAAGAGATGAAACATAATCCAATTAGTTTTTTCTTTTCAAACTTTGCAACTTTCATTCCTAATAAGCCGAAATGATCAATAACGATGGAAGCAATGGATTGACCGAATAAACTTAATGCGATCGTAATAGAAGCACCGAGGACGGAGAAACTTATATTATTAAAAAGAACAGTGAATACTCCAATCGCTCCAGCGCTATATAAAAAAAGTGGGATGCTTTTATCGAAATGAATTTTATTTTTGTTTATGATTAAAATGAAGATAACTGCAATTAAACCGACAAGGTGAATGACAACGCTCGCTGTGTACTTGCCAATTAACTCAGATAAAATCCCATTCAATGGAAGCATAACGGCGATGAGCACACCAATAAAGACAGAAAGAAAGTTATACAATGTAATATCCCCTTTAATTTTCATATTTGTAATGACTGTATCATGCTGAAATTGTGTATTACTATGACATATGTCATAGTGGAAGAAGAAAATTTTGATTACAATGGGGATGAGTTGTAAAGGCGGGGGAACTATGAAGAAAGTATGTAATTCTATTAAATTAGCAGAGTATATGAAACAAAATAATATTGACTCATTTTTTAGTAATGATATGAATCCGTATATGGAACTTATATTTTTTAAAAAGAATGAGTTTATTTGTAGAGAAAATGAAGAGATAGATTATTTATTTTTCTTCGTTGAAGGAAAAGCGAAAGCGTTTAATACATTAAGTAACGGGAAATCTGTATTACTATGTTTTTATGATAGTTTGCAGCTGTTAGGAGATGTGGAGTTAATTCATTCTCAAAAGACAGCTTCAAACGTACAAGTAATGGCAGATTCATATTGTGTTGGTTTGCCTTTAGGGAAAGTGAGAAATCAACTATTTCATGATGCAAAATTTTTACGATGTATTTGCGGATCGTTGGCACATAAATTAAACCGACTTTCAAAAAACAGTACAATTAATTTACTATATCCACTTGAAAATAGACTTGCGAGTTACATATTAGCAGCAGGGGAGCGAGCGGTGCAGCATGGAAATAGAATTGTATTTAGTGGGAATTTAACGGAAACAGCTGAATTGTTAGGAACGAGTTATCGTCACCTATTACGTACATTAAATATTTTTTGTGATAAAGAGATTATAAAGAAGAACAATGGTTGCTTTGAAGTAGTGAATGTAGATGTTTTGAGGAAATTGGCGGCAGATGTTTATAAATAGGAGGAGACTTTAAATGATTACACCTATATTTAGAATTTTTGATGTTGAAAAAGCAAAGCGATTTTACATAGATTTTTTAGGATTTAAAATGGATTGGGAACATCGGTATGAGGAACATATGCCATTATATATGCAAATTTCGTTACACGATGCTGTAATACATTTATCAGAACACCATGGAGATGCTTCGCCAGGCGGTGCGATTCGGGTCAAAATAGATAATGTAGAGGAGTATCATTCTATATTATTGAATAAAGAATTTGCTTATTCAAAACCTGACATAGAGGGAACACCGTGGGATACAATGGAATTAACTGTGATTGATCCGTTTTCAAATAGAATTATATTTTATGAGGAAAAATTGTAGAGCCGCAAGGAATTAATATATAAATTTTTTAGAGATAGTGCAGTGTAATTACGTATTAAATAAATGGAATGAAGAGTAGTTCATAAAGCAGTGAACTACTCTTTTTCATTTTGTTAAACAGATTGAAATATTGAAAAATAAATCGTATCATAAAACATATGAACGAATGAGCATATATTCATACGTTTTGAGAAGGAGGAAAAAGATGTTAGATGTAATTATTATTGGAGCTGGTCAAGCTGGATTAACAATGGGATATTACTTGAAGCAAGAAGGATATAATTTTTTATTACTTGAGGCAGGAAACCGAATTGGGGATTCATGGAGAAACAGATATGATTCTTTACAGCTCTTTACACCGAGGGAATATAGTAGTTTACCCGGGATGATATTAAAAGGGGAAAGGAATGAATTTCCACATAAAGATGAAATTGCAACGTATTTAGAAGAATATGCAAGACATTTTCAATTACCAATCCAATTGCAAACGGAAGTTTTAAAAATAAGGAAAGAGAAAGAAATATTTGAATTGCACACTCCTACAGAAATTTTACAATCGAAAAAAGTTATTATCGCATCGGGTGGGTTTCATCAACCATTTATCCCTTCAGTTTCAGAAAATCTTTCATCACATGTTTTTCAAATACATTCATCACAATATAAATCACCATCACAAATTCCACAGGGGAAAGTACTAGTAGTAGGTGGCGGGAATTCAGGAATGCAAATAGCGGTAGAACTTGCAAAAACTCATGAAGTTATGATGTCTATCAGTCATCCTTTAACGTTTTTACCGTTACATTTTTTTAGAAAAAGTATTTTTAATTGGTTAGAAAAATTGGGTTTATTGTATGCTGAAGTTAGTACCAAGAGGGGGAAATGGTTTCAGAAGAGAAAAGATCCTATTTTTGGATTTGAAGGTAAGGAACTCATTCGTAATGGAGCAATACAACTACAGGAAAAAGTAGTAAGTGCATCAGAAAATAACATTATGTTTCAGAACGGTGAAACATATAGTACAGAAAGCATTATATGGTCAACGGGTTTTATTCAGAATTATAACTGGATTGAAATTGAAAAGGCAGTGAATGAGAATGGATTTCCCAATCATGTAAAGGGGATAAGTCCAGTAGGAGGATTGTATTATATCGGTTTACCGTGGCAGTCTCAAAGAGGTTCTGCACTTATTTGTGGTGTAGGAAAGGATGCGGCGTATTTACTTTCTGAAATCAAAAAAATAGATCAGTAGCAGCGACTACTGATCATCCATATGTACATGAATTAGGAGAGGTCAAACATTTATTAACTTTATTATAATTGATTTTTATAAGAATAAAAACTGAAAATTCTAATTTTATGTTGAGAAAGTTTTTTGTATCGAAATATATAAAAGAATAGGGGTTTTAAGTAAAAAGAAATATGATATTTATCCCGCATTAACGGGCAGTAAGACCCCTACCTCAAAATCCAGCGAAAGCAAAGAAGTTAGGTGGGGGTCGGGCTGCCCGTAAAAGCCCGATTGGTGAGGGCTGATTAAAGTTTCACTTTATATTTTAATAAAGTGTGATATAGTTTATAAAGAATAGATTACCTTAAATGTTATTTTATTACATATAAAGTAAGGGGGAATGGTTGTGAAGTTTGATGATCAACGCCTACTAGGAGTACGATTAGGTTCTGTACTAGTAACAGAGGAAAATCAATATTTAGTAATTAAGAAAAAAGATCATTATGCACTATTAAATATACATAATTTAGAATGCACACATGTTGAAGTGCAGTTAGAACATATTGAAGAAATGTTGCAGGAAGATTTCCAAGAAAGTATAACGGAGATTATTGCGCCAGAACATATAAAAATTGTTGCGAAAAATGTTATATAAGTAAAGAAGCTGTAAGGAACAGCTTCTTTCTTTTCATTATAAAGATAAAGTTTTTAAAATGTCACCAATAATCCCTTCCATTTGATGAACACCTAAGTCAGCGTTAGTCATTATAACAGCACCGTTACCTCTGTATGGATAGCATACCATCATACATTGAAATCCCACGCCCCATCCAAGTGAATACATTTGTAAGTCTTCGTTAGAATCATCTAGAAAAACACCTAATCCAGTCCATTTTGAGCAACCTTGAGGAGAAATCATATCTTGTACTAATTTTTGAGAAAGTTTTAGTCTGCCCTTTCCTTGTAAGGAATGAATGATTTCAATTACTAAAGTTGATAAGTCTGTTGGTGTGGTCCAAATACCTGAAGCAGCTGCGAATGGATAAAATGGATACTTCTCATTTGTAACGGTGCCATCCTTATTATGTCCGCAAGCAAAAGCATCGGTTTTATGTATGTCTTTAGAAGAGAAGATTGTACTATTCTTCATTTGCAGTGGCTGAAAGATATATTCTTCAAGTAAAAGGTTGAATGATTTTCCAGTTATATCTTCAAGTAGTAGTTCAATAATGCAAAAGTTTGCATCAGAGTAGCGAAATTCACTTTCTGGTTTATAAGTCACTTCAATAGGTATGGAGCAATATGAAGTTTTACCGGCAAGGAGTTCAGACATGTTTGGTCGCCCTTGTGCAAATGTATAATGTTCAAAACTATTAGGAGGGTCAATAATTCCAGATTGGTGACTTAATAAATTTCGTAACGTAACTTTTTTCTGAGAGGTGAATAGATTGGTAGGTATGTTCCAAGATGTGAGTGTATTATTTACGTCTTCGTCTAAATGCACGATTTCTTGATCTGATAATGTTAGTACGAGCATTGTAGTGATGAATTTACTAATTGAACAAGAATTGAATATAGAATTTGTAGTGACAGTTCTAGTTGTTCCTGATTCAAGTGTTCCGAAAGCAGCGACTTCGTCTAGTGTGCCATCACGTATAACGGCAAGACTTAAACCTGCAACGGAATATTGGTTCATTTTTTCGTATATATTGTTACTTTTTAAGTTCATAGTGACTCCTTTCTTTAAAAAGACAGAATGTTAGTTCTATTATACAGTAGTAAATAGAGAGAATAAGAAAAAACTTCATCTTTTGTCGATGAAGTTTTTTAGTTAATTTGAAGTGAATGTTTTAAAAAATTTGTCTCGGTACATGTACATAAGCCATGAGGTTGTTAGTAAGGAAATGATAACTTGTTTGTTTTGAATTGGCGTATTGAAAACAAGCCAGCCAACGATATCAAATAATAAATGTAGTGCAATTGAAAGAACTACAAATTGTAGTAACGTAGTTAAAAATCTTTTCATAAAGTGTCCCCCTAAAATAAAAGGTTTTATCAATAGTGTTGTATATTACTATTATACATTAAATGTGTTTCGTGGTAAAATTTACATAAGTTAGTGAAATAAAACAAATGAAAGCTAATAAGGAGGGATAGTCATGGAATTTTGGATGATCATACCGATAGCGGTCTTTGGGTTTATTTATATTGCTGAAAAATTAAATAGAATCGAAAAGAAAACGGATGCACGTTTAAAGAGGATGGAAGATAGATTACAGCTAATTTCGAAAGAAATGGGAATTGTAGATAGAGAACCTGAAATTAATAAAGAGTTGCGCCAGCTTATGGAAGAAGGAAAAACAGTTACAGCAGTTAAGAGAGTAAGAGAAGCTTTTGGTTTTTCCTTATTAGAAGCGAAGCAATATGTTGATAAATTATAAAAAAGATCATCCATTTGGGTGATCTTTTTTCAATGCACCATGCGTGTATTTACATAAGCAGCGATTATAAAGTGGCCGATTATAATGACAGGAAATAAGATTTTGACATTAGGAGTAGTGAAGACACTACCAATTGTGGCAATAGCACCGGCAATTAAATTATAAAGACCAACTATTTTTGATAACTTACCTTTATCTGGCACACGCTGTTCATTAAATCCTGATAAGAGCCAAGTGTATTGTTTAACTCCGATGAAATAGGCTAGTGCAAATGAAATAATTGCTAGTATGAATAATGATGGGGAAGCGAAGAGAGTCATTGAAAACACCTCCGTTAAAGGGTTATAAATAAATTATAGTATGAATGTTATAATTTAACAAAATACATTTTAAGTGTAATAGAAAAACGGAGTATGTATCATGAAGGGAGAGTAAGTATGAATATTGTGGAATTCCAGAGATATGTATTAAATTTCAGTAAAGAAAAAGGATTTCAGGATACAACCATTGAAGAGCGTACGATGTATACGATGGCGGAATTAGGTGAGTTAGCGGAAGTTATACTAAAGCGTGATAAAATACAAGATTCGAAAAGAGAGATTGGTTTAGAAATGTTTGATGTCATTTGGAATGTATGTGATTTAGCAAACAAGTTAGAAATTGATTTAGAGAAGGCATTTGAAGAAAAAATGATGATTAATAAAAAACGTGAATGGTAAAAGGAAAGTTAAAAAGCGCACAAAATTTTGTGCGCTTTTTATTAATGATATGGAAATATGTAAGAAAAGATGGAACAAACTGTTAAGGTGAATTGTCTAATATAAGTAATAACTATTTCGTTTGAAAGAAAGGGTGGAGAAAATGAAAAAGAATACATTATTAAAAGTAGGGGTATGTGTTAGTTTGCTAGGAACAACTCAATTTGTTAGTGCTGTTTCTTCTGTGAAAGCGGAACAAAAGCTAGAGCAAAAAATAATAAAAAATGAGACAGGAACTATTTCAATTTCTCAGTTAAACAAGCATGTATGGGTTCATACGGAGTTAGGTTATTTTAACGGAGAAGCAGTTCCTTCGAACGGGCTAGTTCTTAGTACTTCTAAAGGGTTAGTACTTGTTGATTCTTCTTGGGATGATAAGTTAACGAAGGAATTAATAGAGATGGTAGAAAAGAAATTTAAGAAGCGCGTAACAGATGTCATTATTACACATGCACACGCTGATCGGATTGGTGGAATAAAAACGTTGAAAGAAAGAGGAATTAAAGCGCATAGTACATCGCTAACTGCAGAACTAGCAAAGAAAAATGGATATGAAGAACCACTTGGAGATTTACAAACCGTTACAAATTTGAAGTTTGGAAATATGAAAGTAGAAACGTTTTATCCAGGGAAAGGACATACAGAGGATAATATCATCGTATGGTTACCGCAATACAACATTTTAGCTGGTGGTTGTTTAGTGAAATCTGCGTCCGCGAAAGATTTAGGAAACGTTGCTGATGCTTATGTAAATGAATGGTCTACATCGATTGAGAATGTGCTGACGCGATATAGAAATATAAATGCAGTAGTGCCTGGTCATGGAGAAGTAGGGGACAGAGGATTACTTTTACATACATTAGATTTGTTAAAATAAAAAGTGAGGAAAAACAATTTCTCCTCACTTTCTTTTAAATATATTTAAATGCGAAGCTATGCATACGTTACTGAGATTTTAATTCTAAGTATACAAATACCAGTACCGTCATAATTGCGATAACAACGTAAGTAACATCAAGCATTATAAGTGTTTTTAAAGTTTCAGTCATCCTAATTCACCCCTGGTATGAAAATATAACATAATCTCTTATCAATCAGATAATAGATTATAAAGATAACAATGTACATGAAATTTATTAAGTAGATTCCATATAAATATATCATATAAATACTGTAAACAATGTTAAGATAATGTAAATGTATTGTAAAGAGAGGGGTGGTTTATCATGACTATAAATCTTTAATTTGTAAATGCTATGTATCTCTCGTGTGCCGGATAGAACGCAGTTGTAATATGTGAAAAATAGATTCATTTTGATAAATCAATCACGATGCTAGTTGTTACTACATTTTCCTCTATTACTTCTACCTGTACTTGTTCATCGTTTCTCCAATTGATATTGAAGTTGTCTGTCGTATACATTTCCTTAAGGGTGACCTCTTTATATTTTTCTAAAATGCTACCTCTTTTCCCATAATAGATTCTTACAGTTGAAGTGGGACTTGGTCCTTTTGATTTTATTGTTTCTCTAAGCTCGATAATATTTATGAGATTTGGAGATTCACTGTTTTGAAAGGTAAAGGAACTGACCACTTTTTGTACCTTCTTAAAAACAGGACCATTGGATTTATTTGATATGTTAAATTCCACAACTTCAGGTACAGATTCTTTTTCTCGTAGCGTTATCGTTGCTTCATAATCATTTTTCCAATATACGGAAACATCTGAGGAGTCGAGACATTCCCCGTCATTTGCAATACTTGTGTCAAAATGTTCCCATAAACCGTATTTGATTCTGACGGGAGCGGGACCAAGAGAAGAGTCTGAATCTAGTTTCACTACTTTAATCGTATTTTTATTATTTGGAGAATGACTTTTTTTAAGTGTAATGTCCTGTAAATACAAAATGTAAGACAAACAGCCTACTACTAAAATAATTGGAATTACGATACGTAAGGCAGTAATGGGACCTCTCTGTGTCGCTTTTTTCTTAGTGCTTTTACTATTTTGTTCAAGTTCTTTTTCAATACTCGTTTGAACCGTTAATTTTGGTGGGCGAATAAGCCACCAAATGAAAGCTATAAGTAGTAAGAAAAGAGGTATTCCTTGAATAAAGAGAAATCCTTTCCAAAAATCTAGTCTAGTACTATAGGGAGAATCTGTTGCCATCACACCTATAAAAAGTGCCACTGGACTTGCAAGTATATTTATCCCTAAACCGATCAATACGAATGAAAGATTTTTATTCCTAATTTTTCGTGATCCAGCCATAATAAACAGAAATACTGCAATACCGAGTATAAGAAACAGTATTCCGTAATAAAAAATCATATATACCATATTATCCCTCCATAATTTTAATTGTACCATCAGTAAGGAAAATTTTGTGAAATGTTAGGTGGATATGATATCTATATTCCTTAAAAGTGCGCCGATATATGATGCGAATAAATCATGTGCAAGTGTGAATATCAGAAGACAGTAACAATATTATGTCAACAATGTGAACTGTCACAAATTTTTATATATTTTTGTGATTGATATCACATCCCTTTTCCTCAATGGGTATTATGCTTGATTTGTAAGGAATGATTGGGAGAGGGTGGGATGATCATGTTTTGTTATCAATGTGAACAAACGCCAACAGGCGGATGTAAAGTAATGGGTGTTTGCGGTAAAAATGAAACAATTGCAAGTTTACAAGATACGATTGTGTTTGGATTAAAAGGAATTGCGGCTTATCGTACGCATGCTGCTCAGCTAGGGTATACGGATGCTTTTGTAGATGCTACGACGCAAGAAGCATTGTATATGACATTAACCAATTCTAACTTTAATGAACAAGAGCATATTGATATGGCTATGAAAGTTGGGAAATCTGCTTTACGAGTAATGGAGTTGTTAGATGAGGCGCATACGAATCACTTTGGTGTTCCAGAGCCTGTTCAAATTACACAAAACTATGTAGAAGGTAAAGCAATTGTAGTTACTGGTCATAATTTGTTTGCGTTAGAAGAATTATTAAAACAAACAGAAGGAAAAGAAATTAATATTTATACGCACTCTGAAATGTTACCAGCACACGGGTATCCGCAGCTGAAAAAATATAAGCATTTAAAAGGAAACATCGGTAAGGCATGGTATGATCAACGACGTCTTTTTGAAAAATTTACAGGTGCCATATTAGCGACAACGAACTGTGTTATGCCAATTAAAGGATCATACTCTGATCGATTCTTTTCATATGATATTGCAGGTTTAGAAGGTGTACAAAAAATTGAAAATGATGATTTCACGCCGTTGATTGAAAAAGCGCTAGAACTTCCAGAAGTACATATGGAATCGGATGAACAGTTAGTAACGGGGTTTCATCATAATACAGTATTATCATTAGCTCCAGAAATTATTGAGGCAGTAAAAGAAGGGAAGATTAAGCGTTTCTTTGTCATCGCAGGTTGTGATGCTCCAGGAAAAGGCGGAGAATATTATCGTGAATTAGCAACGTCACTTCCGCCAGAAACAGTTATTTTAACGACTTCTTGCGGGAAATTCCGCTTTAATGATGTGCAGTACGGTGTTGTACCTGGTACAGAGATTCCGCGTTACATTGATTTAGGGCAATGCAATAATTCAATTTCTACAGTGAAAATAGCAGCCGCTTTAGCAGATGCTTTTCAATGCGAAGTGAACGAATTGCCAGTTAGTATTGTCCTGTCATGGTTTGAACAAAAAGCGGTTGCCATTTTACTTGGGCTATTTAGTCTTGGTATTCAAGATATTCGCATCGGTCCAAAGGCGCCTGAATTTATTTCACCTGGCGTGCTTGATGTTTTACAAGAAACATTCGGTTTAAAACTGATTACAACTGCAGCGGAAGATATGGAAATGATGTTATCGTAACAAAAGGATGATCTGTCTTATTAAGAAAAAGAGCTTGCCTATAGTGCCCCAAAACAAAAATGTAGACTTTTTGTTTTGAGGCATTTTCTTCTTAGCGGGATAGGTAATAGTTGATTTTAGAAAAATATAAAAATCGAGTTGACATTTACGACTACTCAGTCATACAATATACTTGTAATAGGTAATACGGAGTAGTGTTGTTTCTCAAAATATTTTCAGTAAACAATGGGTAATAGCGAATTTTAGAAAAACTTTGAAAATTAGTTGACATTCATCGCTACTTAGTCATACAATGTAGTTGTAATAAGTAATACTGAATAGTGTGGTTTTAGTCAAAAGCTATTCAGTAAAAATTCGCCTTAGTACTCTGTGATACTGAATATAAGTCAGACAGAATAGGGGGTAAAGGAGGATCATAACATGGAAAATTTAACTGAAATGCTGAAAGGTTCACTGGAAGGGTGTGTACTGGAAATCATTAGCCGCCGTGAAACGTACGGCTATGAGATTACCCGCCACCTAAATGATCTTGGGTTTACCGAAGTTGTGGAAGGGACGGTTTATACTATCCTCGTACGATTAGAAAAGAAAAAGCTTGTAAATATTGAAAAGAAACCATCAGATATGGGACCGCCACGTAAGTTTTATTCATTAAATGAAGATGGCCGTCAAGAGCTTGAACTGTTTTGGAAAAAATGGGATTTTGTATCTTCAAAAATTAACGTCTTGAAGTCAAACTAGCCTCATAATATAAAATGTTCCGGCTCATATTTGGAGAGTTTCTTGTTCTGCTTTATAAAAAGGAGGAAAATAAGATGTTGGAAATATTTAAAAAATTAATTGGTGATAAAAAAGAGTACAAAATGATGATGGCACGTGTTGCGGCACTACCCGAGGACTATCAGTTTGTGTTTAAGAAAATTCAAAATTACATGTGGAATTTTTCGGCTGGAAACGGGATGGATATGCTGCACATACAGTATGAATTAATCGATTTATTTGAAGCTGGTGCAGCAGAAGGCAGACAAGTGCTTGATATTACTGGGGAGGACGTAGCATCTTTTGCTGATGAACTAGTCGCAAACGCGAAAACGTATGTTTCTAAGTATCGTGAGGATTTGAATGAAAGTATTATGAAGAAATTGAGAAAAAAATAAATGCAATTAGTAATACCGACTGATTAGCTGGTTACAAATGTGAATTGCCGCCATCGCTATTCAGTTATATTTTTAATCTGCTACTAAGTATTACAGATTATCAGTGGTACTAAATAGAGGGTGTAGATAACCTATTTTAATAAGGGGGAAAAGTATGAGTAATGCAGCGATTTCTATAAAAGGGTTAAAAAAATCTTTTAAAGATAAAGAAGTCTTAAAGGGAGTAGATTTTGAAGTGCAGTGTGGTGAAATTTTCGCGCTGCTAGGCTCAAATGGAGCGGGAAAGACGACAACGGTCAATATCCTTTCAACACTAATGAAACAAGATAATGGTGAAGTAAGTATTTGCGGGTTTGACATTCAGCGTCAACCAGATCATGTTCGTCAAAGCATCAGTTTGACAGGGCAGTTCGCTGCTTTAGACGGCATGCTTACTGGGCGGGAAAACTTGATCATGATCGCCAAGTTACGTGGTGTTTCCAGTCCCGCACAAGTTGCTGATAATCTACTTGCAAGATTTAGCCTGACTGATGCAGCTAACCAAAGGGCAGATCAGTATTCAGGCGGGATGAAGCGCCGACTTGATATTGCGATGAGTTTGATTGGGGCGCCAGCAGTTATTTTTCTAGACGAACCAACGACTGGACTTGATCCGGAAGCGCGGATTGAAGTGTGGGATACAGTTAAGGAACTTGCTGGTGGAGGCACAACTATCTTGCTAACAACCCAGTATTTAGAGGAAGCAGAACAACTGGCAGACCGTATCGCTATTTTGCATGGTGGAAAAATTATTACGACAGGTACTCTTACTGAACTGAAAGAGATGTTCCCGCCAGCAAAAGTGGAGTATATCGAGAAGCAGCCGACATTGGAAGAAATTTTCCTTGCGATTATCGGTAAAAAGGGGGAGATGTAAATGAAAAGCAAAACAGGGGTATTACTAGGGCGCTTAATGCGCAATATTATGCGTAGTCCAGATACAATTATTACAGTAGCGATTACACCGATTATGATGATGCTATTGTTTGTCTACGTATTTGGAGGCGCAATAAAGACCGGAACGGATAACTACGTGAATTATTTATTGCCAGGAATTTTGCTAATGGCTATCGCATCCGGTGTAGCTTACACTTCTGTACGATTATTTTCGGATGTAAAAAGTGGGTTGATGGCACGTTTCATTACGATGCCAATTAAGCGCTCATCGATATTGTGGGCTCACGTTTTAACCTCTCTTGTTGCAAATGCTCTTACTATCGTAGTGGTTATTCTTGTTGCACTCTTAATGGGCTTCCGCTCCAGTGCTAATATGTTAGAATGGCTTGCAGTAGCTGGGATTCTAGGTACATTTACGCTAGCACTCACATGGCTAGCTATCATTCCAGGTCTGAAAGCGAAGTCTATGGAAGGAGCAACAGCATACTCATACCCACTCGTTTTTCTTCCATTTATTAGTTCAGCCTTCGTACCTACTGAAACGATGCCCAAAATTGTTCGTGCGTTTGCTGAAAATCAGCCTGTAACTTCAATCGTGAATGCAATTCGTGCCCTCTTATATGAAGGGACTGTTGGTAACGATATTTGGATTGCACTTGCTTGGTGCGTAGGGATCATGATCATTTCGTACTTTTTTGCTAGTAAAGCATTTAAACGTCAGTTAGGGTAAGTGAATTAAGTTATCTGAAATAATATATATGTTTGAAAAAGCACGGAAGATTTTCTGTGCTTTTCTTATTTATTGTCTTTTTAATGTAACAATTTTCGGTATAATACCTTTATGTTATGAAACGATCGATATAATTCTGGAATAAGAATTTAGCGTTTTATCTCTTTCTTGGAATTAATTTATAAACATTGTATTATAAAGGTAAAGGATAAAATATGAGTTTATGTGTAAACTCTTTATAGTGTGATTATATTGAAAATAATAAAAAGTATAATGTTAGTAGCTTGTTGTTTATTAATTGTCAGTGGATGTTCTTCTAGGGAAGGAAAAGTTGTTGGCGGAAAAGTAAAAAGTTCTTCAAATAGAATATTGGGAGACTACAGAGAGTTTACTGGTTCCGCGAGTCGCGACATGGAAGTTAAAAAAGGTGAGAATTGGGTGTTTTCTTTTGATGAAACAACAAGGAAAGGAACTGTAGTTGCTTATGTTGTGGATTCAAATGATAAGACAATATTAGAGTTTGATAATGGTAAGGATGAAAAGATCCTTAAAGTCTCTAAAGATGATAAATATAAAGTGAAAGTTAAAACAGAAGAACATGGTGGGAAATTTTTAATAGAGTGGAAAAAATCATCTTAAATTGAAGAGGGAAATTTCTATGAAAAGGGGTTAGGTACCGAGAGGCATTAAAAAAATTTAAGATTACGCTTTTTAGACCGTAACCTGCACTTAATTACTTTGAATTGTTAGTCTTTTTATATTGTTTTAAATGAGAGAAGTGTCCCATCATTTTATTAGGTCAGCCATCCTACCTACTGAAACGATGCCCAAAATTGTTCGTGCGTTTGCTGAAAATCAGCCTGTAACTTCAATCGTGAATGCAATTCGTGCCCTCTTATATGAAGGGACTGTTGGCAACGACATTTGGATTGCACTTGCTTGGTGCGTAGGGATCATGATCATTTCGTACTTTTTTGCTAGTAAAGCATTTAAACGTCAGTTAGGGTAAGTGAATCTAGTCATCTGAAATAATATATATTTGAAAAAGCACGGAAGATTTTCCGTGCTTTTATTATTTGTTGCGCACTCATGGTAAAAAATATGGACAATTGGTAACGAATTAAACTCAATATTTTTGATTTAACGGATTATCGCTCAAGGGCAATATAAGGATAGTTGCTCTTGTAAAGCTTCTAATACTTCGTTAGGCATTTCCTTGATTGTAATATCCTTCCCTAGGAAAAGCAGCCAATTTGTTATCTCTGTTACTTCATCGGAATTGTGAACATCGATAAATATTTTTAAAATGGCTGTGGATTGGTAAGGATTTGTATAAGAAAGAGAAACTTTGAAAGGATGGTATTTTTTGTACTGGGCAATTGCTTTTGGGCCAAGTTCAAGTACAAGGTTAATTGCTTCGTCCTTCTTACTGAGTTTTTCTAAAATCTGTTTCTTATGTAACCTCTTTTTAGTCGTGTACGGTTCTATATTGATGACATTATCGACAGGGAAAGTTAGCTTCTTTTCTTCTTTTAAGTCAAATCCTTCAATGATCCAATGGCTTTTTTCTTGATATAGGTGTAATAGATAAATTGGATAAGACTTGATTTCTTCTTCTTTGATGGTAATCAATAAATGTCTATCCGAAAGAAGGATTTGAATGAGTTTTTCTAACATCGGATGTGGGAGGTCAGAAAGCTCAAGTAGATCGGGATTATGAGGGTTAGTCCCTTCAAAAAGCAAGATTTGATTTAAAAGAACAAGGTCATCTTGCTGGGTTTCTGAGATGAGTCCTAGCAGTTTTTCAGCTAAAGATTGCCGACTTTTTAAATAGGGAAGTTGCTGATTTCTCGTAGCCATAAAGGCAATAAAAAGAGCTTTGACTTCATTATCAGTAAAGCGAACAACGGGCAGGATAGAGTTATGCATGACAAAATATCCACCAGTTCTCCCAACTTCAGCGACAAGTGGCATGCCCATAGCTTCAATTTCTCTAATATCTCTAATAGCTGTCGATCGTGATATGTTAAATTCTCGTATGATTTCAGAAATTGTAAAGTGGGAGCGGTTGTTGATATACCGCATAATTGTATTAATCCGTTCAACTTTTTTCATTGGAGTCTCCTAAACAGTATCATTTTTTGACATGATTTAAAGTTATTATAAACTCATCAGATGAAAAGATAAATCGTTTGATTCATTTTAAAAAAGGAAGGTATTGAATATGAAAAATTATACGATTGAAGAAAAAGATAGCTTTATTGTGTTAGGTATTGGAACTGAAATTAAGAGTGACTATACAGACTTTGCTGGAATCAATAAAGAAAAGGAAGACTTTTGGTCAGCTGTTAAAGAAGATGGAAGGCTCGATACTTTAAAAGCTTTAGCTACAAACGAATACATTTTTTCTGTGAGTGAAGCGGTGAATAACAAGATGATGTATTATGCTGGTGTTATGACAGAGGCACAAATAAAAGAAGCATCTAGAGTAATCCAATTTCCAAAGGGAGAATACTTGGTTGTGAAAGGGGAAGATAAAACGGCTGAAGAGTTAAGTAATAAGCTGACTGGCATCGCCTTCGGTCAAGCTTTACCAGATGCAAAAGATTTTGCTTATGTTGGTGGCCCGAATACAACAGTTGAGATGGGGCAAAGAAACGGCTTAGTATTTGGTGAAATGTGGATTCCAGTTGTTAGGAAGTAAAGTGATAAAAGGTACGAATATGGAAAGTAGAGGCTAACAATATTGCATTGTTAGCCCTTTTGATATGAATACAATATTCATATGCTGCTACACATTATGTTCTGGTAAAATGGAATAAAAGGAAATTAATGTAAGGTGGTGGCGAGTTGAATAAAAAAAGGATATTTGAGCTATTCATAGTAACGTTGGTTTTTCTATTCCTTCATGTAAGTACATTTACTAATGAAAAATTTAACGATAAATTTGGATCCTTTACTTTCATTGTGCTACTTCTTATGCTTTCTATTTACACTGCATTTATAGAAAAGTATTTTGATGATATACAAAAGTGGATTCGAAATATCACATTTTGTTTTGCTTTGTTAGTAGTTGCTGTAGTAGCTCTATGGATAGGATATTTTTAAATCGCTCTTTAAGAGAAGGATAAGTATATGATTACCATACATTCGATCCGATCATATTACTTAGCTGCATCGGCGTATATTAATCTTTTCTCTCCTTAATCATGATAAAATGTACAATAGGAAATTTTATGTAACATAAAGGGGGAAGGGTTATGGTCAGCTTTAGTACTTTGTTAGCTTTTGCAATTGTTTCGCTTAGTATGGTTTGTTCACCAGGGCCTAATATGATTTATCTCATTTCTCGTTCCATTACGCAAGGACGTATGGCAGGATTTATTTCTCTCTTAGGCATTATGCTCGGATTTGTAATTTATATAATCGCAACAATGTTCGGACTTACAGTTCTATTCCTTGCAGTACCTGCTGTCTACGAAGCAGTCAAGTGGGCAGGTGCTGCTTACTTGCTTTGGCTCGCCTGGAATTCGATAAAACCGGGTGCTACTTCTATTATGGAACCTCGTACTATTTCTAATGAGCCACCACGGAAATTATTTTTGATGGGGCTTATGACTAATCTTCTAAATCCAAAGATTGCTATTTTGTATGTGTCACTGTTACCTCAATTTGAAGATCCTGAGAAGGGATCGTTGCTTATACAAGGTGCAGTTTTAGGCCTTACGCAAATCACTGTTAGTTTTATAGTCAACCTTCTAATTGTGTTTACAGCAAGTAAAATTGCTACATGGTTTGGCACACGCCCAACGTGGCTGCGAGTGCAGCGTTGGCTTATGGCAAGTGTATTAACGGGTCTGGCTGTACGTCTTGCTTTTGAACGCCGACAGTAGGAGTATCTAAAAATTTGAAGATCTTTTTTAATGTTACGGAAGGAATGCCATTTTTTATTTTAAGGGTAAGATAAAAAGGAGAGGTATGTGAAGAATATACAACGATAAATGAAATTCCTACTTACTAGCGATAAGTCATTTTTTATATAAATATATGAATAAACCCTCTCATAAACAGAAAATACTTTTTATGAGAGGGTTTATTCAATTTAATGCTATTAAAAATGGAATAAAAGCAATGCAAGTTCTCACTTATCTAGAATAAGTGAAAAGATGATGTTTTATTTGTTCAATAAAATACTGATGGTGTATATTATCGTTCGATACTCGACTTGCCATAATAGCGCCCTCCATTGAAGATGCAAGAAAAGAAGCGAGCGATTTAATGTCTATATCTTCTTTAAGTTCATGTTTTTCTATTCCTTCTTTTATGAGAGAAGCCATTAACATTACTGTATCATCATAACCTTTTGCTGCTGCTGTTTGTAATTCTGGGAATACTCCAGTACTTTCAATTGCGCTATTAAGCAATGGACAGCCTCCAGCAATAGGGGGATTATTAGCTGCATCTTGATATACAAGGAAAATGGCAAGAATTTTATCGATTGCTGTTTTTTTATTTTCCATTGCTTTATGAAAATGATCCCACATAATCTCACCACTTTTGTTGTAGGCAGCAAGGACAATTTCTTCTTTATTTTTGAATCTACGATAAATAGATCCTTTAGGTAGTTCAGTAGCTGTCATTATATCCTGGATGGATGTGCGAGTTATCCCATTAGTATTAAATAAATATAAAGATGTTTCAATAATTTTTTCCTTTACCGTATCAACTTTAGTCATGCTTTGTAGTCCTCCTCATAAAAACGAGCTTAATATTCCAGGTAATGTTTATCCTCTATTTTTTTGTAAGTATAAATAAGTGCGAAGCAAAAATATATTATCCCTATCTTATGGAAACCTCAAACAATACAGTTTGAACAGAGGTTAATCAAATTGTATTATTTATATTTTTAAAATGAATTTTCTGTCAAAAATAACATGATCAATTGTTTAATTTAGTCATGTTAGACAACTAATTTTACCTAAAATCGTAGAAGATGTAAAAATATATAGTTAATTTTAGTGCATAGATATATGAGTATTATATATAATCTTTATCAATATGTTTAGCTAAAGTGTTTGAATTACTCCCACTTTCACTTCTTATATAATAATATTTCTCGCAGTTCTTGTGGGTAAAAGTCTGATCACTTCATTCTATAAAAGAAATAATTAATGAGTACTAGAATTGGATTGTAAATAAGAAACCGAGTTATAAATATATTTGCTTTTTTCTATTTTGTTAATCATTTGTAAAAAGGGTTTAAAAAACTAGAAACTTATAGTATCATTATATTCCGGACCGGACCGTTCGGTCTGTTAACTTGTATGAATATATTTGGAAGGAGAACTTTATGAAGAAAGAAAAATCAAAGATTGTAGGTAATTTAATTAGGAGGATAATAAAATGAACTTTATAAAAATGAATAAAAAAGAAATTATTATGCTAGTAATTTTAACACTGTTCTTACCATTTCAAATTGGTTTGTTTATATTATTTGGCATATCACTTTTAACTAACAACAATTTAGTTGAATCAGAATTTGCTCTTGGTGCCATCGGTTTTACTGTACCTGCTATTGTTGGAATAATTTTATTTAAGAACGAAATTATTGAGAGTTTTGCATATTTTAAAAAGAAAACAATTTTGAAAATAGTAAGTATTCCTATGGTGGTTTTACTTATGGTAATTATCGAAAATTCTATTATGCATTTTCTAGCAACTGGTCAGCCAGAGAACCAAGAACAGCTCCTTGAAGCAGGTGCGGAGGTACCTCTTATATTTACATTGCTTGTATTTGGTATTCTGGGTCCAATACTTGAAGAAATTGTGTTTCGTTATATTTTAATAAATCGTTTTTCACATTATATTGGTACTACCATTGCATCTATCATTTCGATTCTAATCTTTACATTCCTTCATACGAACCAGCTTTCTGATTATGCCATTTATTTACCAGGCGCGGTGATACTTACTATTGCGTATCTGATTTCTAAAAGATCCCTTGCATATGTCATGGCGATACATATATTAAACAATTGCCTTAGTTTCATACTGTAAGAAATTAGCCTTGCATCTGTTACAGAGTTAAAAATAGAAACAGATATTGATAACTCATTAGACAGCCAACTAATGAGTTATGTAATTCCTTGTACGTCGAAAAACCGCAATTCGTGAAGAAAATTTAATACATATGGAGACTGGGCCTTACTTAAAAATTTCAAAGTAATATTAGCTTCTCTAAAAGAAAATGATCAAAAATATGCACATAAGACATATTATGATAATCAAGAAAGATAACAATAGAGAGAATCGGCAGGAAATAGTGAGAACAGCAGATATTCTTATATATAATGAGAGTCCAACTTAATTTAATAGATCTTATGAGAAAACCATTGATTAGCTTTTTTCAAATCAATGGTTTTTATATTTGAAATAAATATTTTTTATAAAAAATATTTTTGACCCCCATAAAACTTTGTATTCCTCCGAATATGTATAGTGAAGAAAATTAATAGAAGAAAAATGATTATGAAAGAATATTGAAATGTTAATAAAATTACTAGATTAAGTGGCCATCCGAAATAAAAGGATGGAATTACCAATGATATAAAGAAGAGTTATTCAAGGATTGCAGATAAAATAGAAAAAGAGTAAGCAAAATAAGCGGAAGAAAATAAGAACGTACATTAAAATATAGGCTTAACTATAGTGCAGAGAGAAAAGAGAAATCATTAGGGAAACGGTGAAAAAAGTTAGTCTCGAAAAATATAAGTAACAGCAAGAAGACAAACCGAAAGACAAGTACTAACAAAATGTGGTTGAATGGTCACTTGTTTAGTGGCCATTTTGCTATGTGAAGGAGGCTGGGAGATTACAAGTGTTGAGTTTAGTAATGAAGATCTTAAAAAAACCAAAAATAGAAGATATCGTATATAACATACAAAATAACGAAGAAGATAAAGAAGCTTTTATCGTGCAGTATCAACCGTTTATTAGAAAATCAATCTCGTCTGTCTGCCGCCGATATATTACAGAACAGGATGATGAATATAGTATTGGACTGTTTGCGTTTAATGAAGCAATAGAAAAGTATTCATATAAAAAAGGGAAATCTTTTTTAGCGTTTGCTGATCTTCTTATAAAAAGAGATGTAATTGACTATATACGCAAGGAGTCTAAGCATAACCTTGTCTTTTTAAAAGAAGATGAGCAAGAGGAAATGTTAGAAATGCAAGTATCGCTTACGGAGTATATGAAAGAGATGGAAAATAGTAACCGCAAAGAGGAAATTCTTCATTTTCAAAGTGTGCTAGCTGAGTTTAAAATCACATTTTCAGAGCTTGCTAAAGAATCTCCTAAGCATCGTGATACGCGTGAGCACTTAATAGAAATTGTGAAGATTATTATAAAAGACGAGGAAATGATGGAAGAGCTGTTCCGAAAGAAAAAATTACCGCTTAAACATATTGAACCGCGTGTTAGGGTAAGTCGTAAAACGTTGGAGCGACATAGAAAATATATCATTGCAATGTGTATTATCTTCGCAAATAACTATACATACATTCTTGATTATATAAAGGGAGGGAAGCATGATGAATAAAGGAATTGTGATGGATATAAAAAAACATAGCGTAGTTGTTTTAACACCAAATGGAGAGTTTATTACGTGTAAAAGAAAAGGCGATTCTTGCGTGATTGGAGAGGAAATCTCGTTTGAAGAACAAGAACAAAGAGCATCGCTTTTTTCAATCCCTTATTTCTTAAAGCCTGCATCATTACTTATTGCTTGTTTTCTATGTGCGCTTTTATTTTTCTACAACCAACCGGAAGAAAAAGTATTCGCTTACGTCTCAGTTGACATTAATCCAAGTTTAGAGGTGAGCGTAACGAAGGATCTTCGCGTTATAGATTTACAAGCTTGTAATGATGATGGAAGGCGTATTTTAAAAGAATTGAAGCAATGGGAAAATAAACAATTGCAAGACGTAATACGTACAATTATAAAGCAAAGTCAAGAGGATAAGTATTTAACGGGTGATAAGCAAGTTATGCTAACAGCTGTTGCAAAGGAGAATTCGCTAGAAGCACAGTTGGAAAAGGCAATGAAAGAATTAAAGAAAGAGTATGAGCTAAAACATATTACAGTTGAATATCAAAGTAGCACTATGCAAGTACGAGAGAATGCTAGAAAAGCTGGAATTGGCACTGGTGTTTATATAAAGCAAGAGAATGAGAAGAATAAACCGCTTACTCCGCCCGCCTCGCCGTCTAATC
This sequence comes from Bacillus sp. EB106-02-03-XG38, assembly GCF_058792175.1. Classification (NCBI taxonomy): domain Bacteria; kingdom Bacillati; phylum Bacillota; class Bacilli; order Caryophanales; family Bacillaceae; genus Bacillus; species Bacillus sp. EB106-02-03-XG38. Next base: position 1,551,435 of record NZ_JBYTED010000001.1, on the reverse strand, counting down.
AGGTGGAAAACGAAGAAGAGGTGCAATCGCAGCCGGAGTCATCTCCTGATGCATCACCGAATTTGTCTCCTGTAAAAGAAAAAAAATATGAGAAGCCGGAACATAAAGAACAAAAGAAAACAGAGGAACAGCCATCTAGGCAAATAAAAGAAACTAATGGACAACAGCAAGGAAATAACGGAAGAGGGTCTCAACAAGGGAATAATGGAAATCAGCAAGGAAACAACGGAAGAGGGTCTCAACAAGGGAATAATGGAAATCAGCAAGAAAACAACGGAAGAGGATCCCAACAAGGAAATAATGAGAATCAGCAAGGAAACAACGGAAGAGGATCTCAACAAGGGAAGAATGGAAACGAGCGAGGGAACAATGGAAGAGGATCCCAACAGGGGAATAATGGGAATGAACAAGGGAACAACGGAAGAGGATCCCAACAAGGAAATAATGAGAATGAGCAAGGGAACAATGGAAGAGGATCCCAACAGGGGAATAATGGGAATGAGCAAGGGAATAACGGAAGAGGGTCCCAACAAGGAAATAATGAGAATGAGCAAGGGAACAATGGTAGGGGGTCTCAACAAGAAAATAGAGGCCACCAGCAAGGCAATGAAAAAAAGAATCAATAGAATATGGAAGTGAGAGATTCAATTTAAAGCTAAAAGGATTTATCTCGCTATTGTGGGCAGTAAAACTCCCATCTCAAAAATTGGCTAAGGCAAAGAAGTTAGATGGGAGTTGGGCTGCTTATAAACGTTCGATTGGTGAGGCTAATTAAAGTTTCACTTTATTATTCTATAGTTCTATTAAGAAGGAGTATGAGAAAAATATAATGGAGAAAAACATTCAACAAGAGAAGGATAAATCCAAACCTGTTTTTTATGATCCGAAAGGAAGGAGAAATATAGTTTTTAGATGGTTTCTATGTATCGCATTAGTTAGCGTAAGTATTGTATTTTATTTTTTCTTTCGAAGTATTTTTACAACACCAGAAATTCCAAATATGAATCCTACTGTAAAACAAGATACGAAACTTGTACCAATTAATCCAAAGCTTAGTGACGAGCAGTTAAAGAAGGAAGAATTCAAACCAAGTACCGAAATGAAGGATAATAAAAAATTGGTGAATCCGACAAACGATAGTAAACAACGTAAAGAAGTGTATGGTTTTTATGTAAATTGGGATGAAAATAGTACAGCGTCTTTAAAAGAAAATATCGATTCATTAACTACGTTAGTACCAGAATGGTATCATTTAAAAGAAGATTTAACGATTAGAAGTGAGATAAAACCTGAGATTGTAAAACTAGCAAAAAAAATCATGTAAAAATTATGCCGTTACTTACTAACTATACAGAAAAAGCTTCTGGCCCTGATAGTGAGCTTATCCATAAGTTATTGAATTCGCCGAATGATGTGAAGACGAAATTTATTAATGATTTAGTAAACCAAGTGAAAAAGAGTCAGTTTTCAGGTATTAATATTGACTTTGAGGCCGTACCTGAAAGCGATAGAGAGTACTTAACAAATTTCATGAAAGAACTTACTACGGCCTTTCATAAACATGATTTGCTTGTCACACAAGATGTTCCAGCTAATGATAAGGCTTTTGATTATGGTGCGTTAGCAAAGATAATTGATCGAATGATTGTAATGATGTACGATGAGCACTATGGAGCGGGGGAACCAGGACCAATTGCTTCAAATAAGTGGTTCCAACATACATTAAAAGAACTGAATATTCCGTCTAATAAACTTGTAGTTGCTTTCGGTAACTATGGATATGATTGGAAAGTAAATAGTAAAGAACCAGCGAAGTCATTAACTTTTTCAGAAGTTATGGCAATGGCTCAAGGTTCAAATATGAAAATTCATTGGGATAAGATGAGTGGAAATCCTTATTTTAGATATAAAGCAGGAGAGAAAGAACATACTGCTTGGTTCTTAGACAGCGTTACTCTCTATAATCAAGTGAAAATCGCAATGGACAACAATGCAAAGGGGTTTGCGTTATGGAGATTAGGAGCAGAAGACCCTGCAATATGGAAAGTTTTAAAAAATCCGATTGAGGGACAAAAGAATCCTGATGTATTACATAAAATCACTAGTTTAGATGAAGTGAATTATGCTGGACAAGGTGAAATTTTACAGATTGAGAATGAAAAGCAAAATGGATTGAGAGATTTTAAAGTAGGCAAAGATGGTTATCTTACAGATGAAGTATATCAATCCTTACCATCTGCATACGAAGTGCAACGATATGGAAAACCAAAGGGGAAACAAGTAGTATTAACATTTGATGATGGGCCAGACCCGAAATATACACCGGAAATTTTAGATATATTAAAAGAGAATAAAGTAAACGCTGCTTTTTTTGTACTTGGTGAAAACGCGCAACTACATCCTAGTATTGTGAAAAGAATATACGATGAGGGGCATGAAATTGGCAATCATACTTTCAAGCATCCTAACGTCGCTGATACGTCTTTACTACGAACAAAAGTAGAGCTTAATACGACGCAACGTTTAATTCAAGAAATAACTGGACATTCTACAGTTTTATTTAGACCACCATATGAAGCGGATGCTAACCCGGATTCCTCAAATGAAATATTGCCTATTTTACGGGCACAAAATATGAACTATACAATGGTAGCAGAAAAAGTGGATCCTGAGGACTGGGCAACACCATCAACAAATGAATTAGTAAAGCGCGCTCTTAATCCTGTTTATAAGGGAGAGGGAAATATTATTCTTCTCCACGATGCGGGAGGGAATCGTACCCATACGGTAGAGGCGTTGCCGATCATTATTAAAGAGCTTAAAAAGCATGGATATAGTTTTGTAACAATTTCAGATTTAATGAATAAAGAACGAGATGAAATTATGCCCCCTGTTTCTTCTGAGGGGAAGCGATATTTACTATATAATAAAGCTGTCTTTTCAGGGGCGGGATACTTTAAACATATATTAACGACTATTTTTTATATTGCTATTGGATTAGGTATTTTTCGATTCTTATTCTTAATTTATTTTGCATGGAAGCAGAAAAGAAAAACGCTATCTCGCTATATTAATTCGTCCTATCAACCTTTTGTTAGTGTTGTCATAGCAGCATATAATGAAGAAAAGGTGATAGCCAAGACGATTCGCTCAATTTTAGATAGCAATTATAGTGAGTTTGAAGTTATTGTTGTGGATGACGGATCGACAGATGATACGTCAAAAGTAATGCAAGAAACATTTTATAAACACCCTAAAGTTCGTTTCATTCAGAAAGAAAACGGCGGGAAATCATCTGCAATGAACCTAGGGTTTCAACAATCGCGAGGAGAAATCATTGTCACTTTAGATGCGGATACTATTATTGCGCAAGACGCTATTTCTCTCATGATTAGACACTTTGAAGATCAAAATGTAGCGGCAGTTTCAGGTAATGTCAAAGTGGGGAATAGACGAAACTTGTTAACTACTTGGCAACATGTTGAGTATATTACCGGGTTTAATTTAGAACGTAGAGCTTTTGATGAGTTAAATTGTATTACAGTAGTTCCAGGAGCTATTGGGGCATGGCGTAAAGAGAATGTAGTTCAATCTGGATATTTAAGTGAGGATACGTTAGCAGAAGATACGGATCTTACTATTACATTTTTACGTCAAGGATATAGAATTGTATATGAAGAAAAGGCCTATGCTTTTACGGAATCACCTGAAGATGTGAAAAGTCTCATTAAACAGCGATATCGTTGGTCATATGGTACACTTCAATGTCTTTGGAAACATCGAGAAGCAGTGTTTCATTCAAAACATAAAACGTTAGGATTTATTGCATTGCCTAACATGTGGTTATTCCAATATGTTCTGCAATTCATTGCTCCTTTAGCAGATATTTTAATGATTGTGGGGCTATTTGGTAGTAATCCGCTAAAAGTATTAGGGTTTTACCTTGCATTCTTTTTATTGGACCTTCTCGCAGCTCTCTTTGCATTTAAATTAGAGAAAGAGGATCCTAAACCGTTAGTGTGGTTAATTTTACAACGCTTTATTTATCGTCAATTTATGACTTATGTTGTCATTAAATCTATATTCTCATCTATTCGAGGCGTAGCGGTAGGATGGAATAAATTAAAGAGAATGGGGAGTGTTAAGCATTCCGCGGAACATAAGGAGGCATCATAAGAGGGCAGGTTATCTGCTCTCTTTTTCATTAGTATTAGTAGGTTGACTTTAGTTTTGGACTAAAGTTTTTTTATTTTTTTTTAAAATGACGGACACAAAATCTTATATCCTTTCGAATTATATATATGGATATCAATAATATTTACATAAAAGGGGAGTAAGAAATATGAAAATGAATAAAGAAATGTACGTAGAAATCACTGAAGTGTTAAAGGTATTGGCACATCCTGTCCGTTTATCTTTAGTAGAAATAATGCTAACAAAAGGCCCTACTAATGTAACAACAATGTATGAAACATTACAAATGCCTCAAAGTACAATTAGTCAACATTTATCTAAACTAAAAGCCACTAAAATGGTTACAGGTACTCGGAAAGGATTAGAAATTTATTATGAAGTTACGGATAAGCGTACAAAAGCAATTTTATCAAGTTTGTTTTAGAAGGTGACTGTTTAAAATTCGAGGATATGAAAGCTATTCAGTGTCTATAATTTTTCATTTAACAGTACTTGAATACCATGTTGTTTTTTAATGTGTCTAATGCATTTATTTGGTTTTTGCCATATCACTATCAAGCTAAATTTTAAATAGACTATAAAAATGAAAGTTTTCTTATTTAGGGTCTTTTTGTTAGCTTGATAGTAATGTCCCGTCCCCACTAGTAGGTAAAGAAGTGGTAGTTTTTTTAGTCATGTAATCTTTTCATTTGATGATCTTTTCCCCATTCGCATAGTTCATCCATAATTTGTATTAAAGATTTCCCATAGTCACTTATTGTGTATTCAACCTTTGGTGGTACTTCTTGATATACAGTACGATGGATAATCCCATCAGCTTCAAGTTGCCGAAGTTGTTGTGTAAGAACTTTCTGCGTAATGTTTGGGATTTCTCGCCGGATTTCATTTGTTCGCATTTTTCCATCCATCAACACACATAAAATATGAACTTTCCATTTTCCGCCGATTACATCGAGTGTCGTTGCAATTGGGCAGTCATCATTTTGATTCATATAACACCTCCACAGGTACTTTAAGGTTCCTATAGCACTTTAAAGTACGTACTTTTCAATTATATGTGACTCATTCATACTAATACGTAAAGGGTTGAATAATTTATAAAGGGGATGGAAGATGATGAAAACACTTGTAATTGTAGCACATCCAGATATTGAAAAATCAAAAATTAATAAAAGATGGATTGAAGAACTTGAGAAACATTCGGATGAAATTACAGTGCATGAATTATATAAAGTGGCACCAAATTGGGAGTTTAATGTGGAAGAGGAACAAAAGCTGTTAGTAGAACACGACCGATATATATTTCAATTTCCGCTATACTGGTACAGCTCACCACCATTATTAAAAAAATGGTTTGACGATGTATTAACATATGGATTTGCTTACGGATCAAAAGGAGATAAAGTGAAGGGGAAAGAATTTGGTGTAGCTATTTCTATAGGTGGATTAGAAAAAGACTATGATAATAGCGGAATCACAATGGATGAGTTAACAAAACCATTTCAAGCTACGTGTTTATATACAGACATGAAATTTATACCTTCATTTTATTTATACGGTGCTGAATATAAATTAAGTGATGAAGAGATTGATAAAAGCGCACCGGAGTATGTACGATATGTGATGAATAAGGAGTATTCTAACATATAAGAGGGAATAGCCATTTACTTGTTAAGTAGATGGCTATTTTTATTGAATTTATCCCGCTTTAATGGGCAGTAGGACCCCCACCTCAAAATTCAGCGAAAGCAAAGAAGTTAGGTGGGGGTCGGGCTGCCCATTAAAGTCCGATTGGTGAGGGCTAATAATCAGTGGGGAATGAACAAAACCCCCCACTGATTAAAGTTTCACTTTATAAAATTTATATTCACTAAGTGTAATCTTTAGTAAATTAATAGTTAATCTGGTAAAATAAAAAACCTAACATATATAAAGGGGAGTTTTACTTGAGAACGATGCAAAAACTATTACAAAAAAGAGCAATGCAATCACCAAGTTTGGAAGCGCTTGTGGGGGGAGAGAAAAGGTATTCGTTTCAGCAGTACAATGAACGAGTAAATCAGCTTGCACACTATTTGTTACAAAGCGGTGTACAAAGAGGAGATCGTATTGGAATACTATGCAAAAATAATCATCAGTTTCCAAGCGTTATGATGGCAAGTTTAAAAATTGGAGCGGTATGTATTCCACTAAATCATCAGCTTACTGCGTATGAATTAGAAACGATTGTAAAAGAAGCAAAATTAAAAGTGTTAGTTATTGATGAAGAGTTCCATGAAGCTTTAAAGATTGATGCTGTTAAAGAAATTCCTTATGTAATGAAAACAACAAAAGAAGGCTTTGGTTCATTTGAATTAACATTACAAGAACAGCCAAGTACAGAGCCGAACGTAGAAGTTCATGAAGAGGATGATGCGATTTACTTATTTACTTCAGGAACGACTGGACAGGCGAAGGCATGTGTAATTGGTCATAAAAACTTACATCATTATTTTGCTGAAATTGCAGGACAAAGAGAAATTCCAGCAGGTGAACGCTTTTTATCTGTGCATCCATTGTTCCATATGAGTGGCGTGCTTTCTATTTTAAATTGTATTTATCATGGCGTTACGATGATTTTCTTAGCTGATTCAAACCCTACTCTCATTTGGGATAAGATTGAAGAAGAGAAAATTACGACAATGCTTGCGTTCCCAGCAGTTTATAGCTACATGCTTGATGAGCTAAATAAAAAGGAACGAAACATTTCAACTTTTAAAGTAGCACAAAGCGGTGGTACAAAAGTGCCAGAAACACTTATTTACAAATATATGGAAAAAGGAATATATATGGTGCAAGGCTATGGGAGTACAGAAGGTTGGGTGGTCACTTCATGGCATCCAATGATGGGAAAAGAAAAGATGTCTTCTGTAGGAAAAACTCTTAAACATGTAGAGCTGAAAATTGTTCACCCAGAAACAGGTGATGAACTAACAACAAATGAAGTCGGAGAAATTCATGTGAAAAGTCCATATATGTTTAAAGGGTATTGGAATAATGAAAAGGCGACAAAGAGGGTAGTAAAAGATAGTTGGTTTAACATGGGCGATGCTGGCATGATAGATGATGACGGATTCCTGCATATTATGGGAAGATATAAAGACGTTATCATACGCGGTGGTGACAACGTATATCCAGATCAAGTAGAAGATGTTATTCATGAAATAAATGGTGTTTTAGAAGTTGCAGTAGTTGGGGTTCCGGATGACTTTTGGGGTGAGGTTCCGACAGCGTATATTGTAAAAGATATGCAAACGTCTTTAACAGAAGAAGAGATTATACAGCATTGTAAAGAAAAACTAGCAAGTTATAAAATACCAGAAGTTGTATTTATGGAAGAATTACCGAAAAATGCTTTAGGGAAAGTGTTGAAGAGGGAATTAAGAGAAGGTGTACTTGTAAAATAAAAAGTGATTAGATGATGAGGAATCCAGTTATGTACAAAGCATAACTGGATCTTTTGTTTATGATTCTGTTAGTGGATATTGTTAATATTTGAAACTTTTTGTTTGTTTTTAGTGTAATATTGAAAATAAAGGAAGTTAATTAATTTCAGTACAAGGGGGAGAAAATGTGGCTATAAAATTAGAATCTGAGCATTTATGTATAGAACCTTTTACCAATGATGATGTATGTAGAATTAAAGAATTAGCTAATGACAAGGAATTAGCCAATATTCTTGGGCTTCCACACCCATATAAATTGGAGTTCGCGCAAGATTGGGTTGATATGCAACCAGAACTTATAAGGCAAGGAATCGAATATCCTTTAGGAATCATTTCTAAAGAATCAAGAGAAATTGTAGGTACAATTACATTAAGAATTGACAAAGGTAACAATAGAGGTGAGCTTGGTTATTGGATTGGTAAGAATTATTGGGGGAAAGGTTTTGCAACCGAGGCTGTAAATAGAATGATTCATTTTGGCTTTATTGAATTAGGTCTAAACAAAATTTGGGCATCTGCTATTTCCAGAAACAGATCATCGATTAAGGTGTTAGAAAAGTCGGGTTTGCGTAAAGAAGGCACATTGAGACAGAATAGACTTTTATTAAATACATATGAAGATGTTGATGTTTATGGGATATTAAAGACAGAATATACCGTTTTAAATCATAGATAACATTGGTAGTGTAATGGCAAAAGGAAACCCTTCAGAACGGGGTTTCCTTTTTGTATGTCTCAAAAATCGACATTGTAGTTTAACAGAGCTCTGTTTATCAAAAACATAATAATTTACTAGATTTTGTATTTCTTGTAATATAATAAAGAATATTCAATCAATAATTAAAGGAAGAGATATAAATGAAGCTGCCGCCATTACAAATAGAGACAGAGAGACTTATGATTCGTCCGTTCCAAAATGATGATTATGAAAGTTGGTTCGATGGATTTCATAAGAGGTTACCATCGCAGTACAAATATGACGATGGCTATCAAGTTATGGCATCATCAACAAAAGAATGGTTCACGGAATGGATAAGAGGGTTTGATGAAGCAGCACATCGAGATGAGATGTATGTATTAGGTATTTTTCGTAAAGAAGACGGGGCTAACATTGGAAAGCTAGAGCTTATAAAAATTTTACGTATGGACTATCAATGGGCGATGATGGGGTATTCCATACATAATCAATACTGGAAAAATGGGTATGGCATGGAAAGTGTGAAAGCTGCGCTATCATTATTTTTTAATAGTCTTCATTTTCATAGAATTGAATTACATATACATGTTGATAATGAGCCATCCGTTCGTCTCGCGGAAAGAGCGGGTTTTTCTTTTGAATGCAAGAGAGAGGCGTTTTCTTTAGAGAATGGGAAGTGGATGGATTTTCTTATTTATTATAAAAATAAGGAGATGAATATATGAGAGTGTTTATTACAGGTGGAAATCGCGGATTAGGGTTACAGTTAGTGAAAGTATTTCATAAAAATGGGCATATTGTTTACCCGTTAGTTAGAACTGAGGTTGCGGTAACACAATTGAAGCAAATGTTTAGTTGTAGATGTTTTCCTATACTGGCAGACTTATCGATTGATGAGAGTACAGAGCAAATTAAGAACCAGCTCGAAGAATATACAGATTATATGGATCTAGTTATAAATAGCGCTGGAATTACTGGGAAAGAGACTGAGGTTTTACGTACGAATTCAGAAGAGTTAACGGACTTATTTAATATTCATTGCTTAGGTGTAATTCGAGCTGTAAAAGGTACATATGTAGCTTTAGTTAAATCGGATCATCCGAGAATAATAAATGTGTCCTCTCGATTAGGATCATTACACAAAATGGCGAACAAAGAGTTTCCGCAAGGTCAGTTCTCCTATTCCTATCGAATTGCTAAAGCAGCACAAAATATGTTAACACTCTGCTTACAACAAGAGTTTGAAAGTAAAGGAATTGGTGTTACGGCAATTCATCCTGGAAAATTAAAGACTGACATTGGTGCCTTTGATGCGAATATGACTCCGGCTGAAGGAGCACAAAATATATATGATTGGGTAATCGATTCAAATGAGGATGTTTCAGGGAAGTTTATTGAGCCTGGGATAGGAGAATTAATGTGGTGAAGTACGATCTTACAGTTGTTCAAAGTTTATTTGGTCCTTCGAATAAAGTATTAAATGGTTTACCAAATGCAGTAACGATTGAAGAGATAGAAGAAGATGCCTTTTATAACGTACAAACTTATAAAGAAAAGATAAGTAGATTTGAAGAAATTTGTTTTAACTGGGAATTGAAAAGAGCGAGTATTGTATTAAATAAAATGTTTAGTAGTTATAACTCAAGTGCGAGAGTGTTACTTAATGCTGGTTTTTCTTTACATGCAGCAAAGATAGAAGTGTGTAGAGAGTTAGACGATGTAGAGGCGCTTGAAAAACAATTTACATACCGTTCAATAGAAGAAACGTTATCGGAGAAAGATTTTAAATGCATTTGGGAGCAATGTATGTTGAATTCAGGAAATCAAACTTCCATTTTAAATATAGATGAGCATTTTCATTCAGTGCAAACAGAGTTAGGTAAAGGTTGGGAGAAGTCATGCATTGTTTTTTATGATAAAAATGAGCCGGTTGGTTTGTCTATACCGCATATAGAGACTGGAACAGAAAGTGAAGGACGATTATTTTACTTTGGGGTAATGCCTCATTATCGCGGGAAAGGAATCTCTTCCCAACTGCATCTTCAATCTTTACATATGTTAAAGGAAATGGGCGCTACTTATTACATCGGAAGCACACATACTTCAAATGAAAAGATGCAGAGGATATTTTGGAGAAATAATTGTTCGATGAAAACGGAGATAGAGATTTATTATAAAATTTTTAAAGAAGGTTAGGAGAAAAGAAAATGAAGACTATAAACGTATTTCATTACGATGCATTTACGAATCAACCAAATATGGGGAATCCAGCAGGTGTTGTATTAGAAGCGGATGGATTAATAGAAGGGGAGATGCAGCGTATTGCTGAAAAAGTTAGGTTTAACGAAACGTCTTTCGTTCTTTCTTCAGAAGTAGCAGATATAAGAATGCGCTTTTTTACACCTCGTTTTGAAATGGATTTATGTGGTCATGGGACAGTTGGGACAATATTTGCCTTGCATGAAAGAGGTTTATTAGAAGAGAAAAGTAACCTTACGATTGAAACGAAGGCTGGGATTTTGCCGATACAAATAGGTGTAAATGAAAATGGAGAAACCTTTATTAAAATGAGGCAGGCAACACCTCAGTTTAAAGAATTTACCGGTTCAAAAGAAGAATTAGCTCATAGTATCGGTTTAGAAGTAAATGATGTAGATGTAAGTGTGCCGATTGTATATGGAAGTACGGGGAACTGGACTGTAATTGTACCGGTTAAAAATCTAGATGTATGTGAGAGAATGAAACCTAACAATAAGGTGTTTCCATCCGTATTAAGAGAAATACCTAACGCTTCTATTCATCCAGTTTGTTTAGAAACTTATGATGAGCAGGCACAAATGCACGGGCGTCATTTCTCATCGGCTTATGCGGGAACGATTGAAGATCCAGTGACAGGAACAGCTTCAGGTGTAATGGGTGCGTACTATGCGACGTATTTGGAGAAAGATTTTGATCATGAAATGGAATTAGTCGTTGAACAAGGACAGGAAATGAATAAAGATGGTCGTGTAACGGTATATGTAACGAAAGATATAGAGAATGAAAAGTTACAAATAGATATTGCGGGAACAGCGGTGTATGTGAAAGAGTTTGAAGTTTCGATATAAAGTGAAACTTTAATCAGTGGGGGTTTTGTTCATCCCCCACTGATTATCAGCCCTCACCAATCGGGCTTTTACGGGCAGTTGATCCCTCACCTAACTTCTTTGCTTCCGCTGAATTTTGAGGTGGGGGTCTTACTGCCCGTTAAAGCGGGATAAAAAAGAAAGCCCGGAATACATCCGGACTTTCATTATCTGTTCAATACTTCAATATACGAAGCATCTCCAGTTGTTCTTAAAGCAGAGCGGAAATTGTTGTTTTCTAACGTTTTAGCAACTTGTTGTAATTGTTGTGCATCATCATGATGGATAAGTAAGCTGTCGGCACCACTTTCTTCTATATGAATGTGTTCGACATTTCCGATGGCATCATGTACCGCTTTTAAAAATTCAGGTTTCATAGTGTCCTCCTATATGTATGTAACGTTGTTGTTAGTATTTCCCCATTTTTGAAATGTAAAAGTAAATGAATTTTTGTTATATTAAGATTTTGGAAGGAGTTTCCTATTTGTTTGTCAAATAATAGTAAAGTTGTCTTTTAAATTAAGGGAATCTTCGGAATTAAAGGGTGAGGAAATGGACATTTCAATAATTGCTGCACAACTCGTTAAGGAGAAAGTTATTTCACATGATCCAAATAGCGTAAAAGTACTGAACGGAGGAACGACAAGCACAGTATATTTGTTGGACGAAAAATATGTTGTAAAGCTGAATGAAGCGGAAGTAATACGTGAAGAATCTCATTTTCTTTCGTTTTATGAGGGGAATACTTTATTGTCAAAGCTTTTATATAAGGAACCTTTCCATACATATTTCGTGTATTCTTTCCTTGAAGGCAGTACGTCGTGCGAACAAGGATATAAACGAAGTACGCTTCGTACACTTGTAAAAGAAGTTATTAATAAGTATAAAATTGTTCCAGAGGCAGATGGCTGGGGATGGAAAGAAAACCCGGTTCAATCTTGGAATGAATTTTTAACGGGAAATGTGAAGACAGCTTATGAAAATGTAAAACGTTACATAAGTGAGGAAGAGTATAGAACAGTTCTTAAACTAGCGAATAGGGATGCCAAAGTAAATCATCCATTTTTATTACATGGTGATTGCGGATTTCATAATTTTATATTTCGAGAGAATAGGTTACATGGCGTAATTGATCCGTTACCTGTTTTAGGAGAACCTTTATATGATTTAATTTACGCGTTTTGTTCAACTCCTGAAGATCTTACAAAAGAAACGATTGCTTATGCGATGAAGCAATGTATATTTCATAAAAAAGAACGAGATTTGTACGAGGAAATAGTCATAGGATTATATTTGCGTATAGATACATGTTTAAGACACCACCCGAAAGATTTAAAAGATTACTTAGTAGCTTGGCGGTATTGGATGGACGAAATTGAGCCGGTTTTACAGTACCAATAGTTTGGGGGAGATAGTGAAATGAACATAGCAGAAGCAAAAAGAGATTTAGCACAAAGAACGAAAAGGGGATTTCCCGTAATAATAGCTGGTATTTTATTTTGGATTGTAGCGAGTGTAACTGGTGTCCTTCTTTCAGAAAAGCAAGTTGTGTGGGTGTATTTAATTGGTATGGGCTGTGTGTTTCCTTTTGGCTTAATGATTGCTGCTATATTGAAAATTGATATGTTTGCGAAAGGAAATCCGCTAGGGACTTTAGCTGGATTAATTGGCGGGATAAATGTATTAAATATTCCGTTTGTATTACTTGCCTATTTTCAATTTCCAGAGTGGTTACCTTTTGTAGTAGCGATGTTAATAGGTGTTCATTTCGTACCGTATGTATGGATTTATGAAAGTAAAAGTTATGGTTTATTGGCAGTAGGGACTGTATTCGTAACGTCAGTTTGCGGGATTCTTTTTGCAGACAATGGATTTACTGTCATTCCATTGTCAGTTACAGCTATCTATTTACTGACTCTAATAGGTTTATTAATCGAAAATAAAAAAGTAGATCACTATCAAAAAAAATCAGCTTAATAAAAATATAGGGATAAGGGGAATTATTATGAAAAATTTTGTTTGTACAACGTGCGGCGTACAGTATGCAGCGAGTGTGGAAGAACCGGTAAGTTGTGTTATTTGTGATGAGGAGAGACAATATGTAAATCCGAAAGGGCAGTCTTGGACGACTTTAGAAAACTTGCAATCGAGTGGTACATATAAAAATGAAATAATAGAAGAAGAAAATGGGCTTTATAGTATTACGACAAAACCAGAATTTGCGATTGGTCAAACGGGATATGTAGTGAAAACAGAGTCATATCGTTTACTGTGGGACTGTATTACTTATTTAGATGAAACGACAATTGAGAAAATAAAAGAGCTTGGTGGATTAGATGCAATTGCATTGTCTCATCCTCATTACTATTCAACGCAAGTAGAATGGGCAGAAACGTTTGATGTACCAATTTATATACATGAAGACGATAAAGAGTGGGTAGTACGCCCGAGTAGTCGTATTATTTACTGGTCTGGCGAGTCTTTACAATTAGTGGACGGAATTACTATGCATCGTCTCGGAGGACATTTTAGCGGCGGTTCTGTATTACATTGGGAAGAAGGAAATGATGGGAAAGGTATTTTATTGACAGGTGATATTATTCAAGTCGTAGCGGATAGGCAGTGGGTGAGCTTCATGTACAGTTATCCAAACTTAATTCCATTACCAGCGAGAAAAGTAGAGGAAATGGCGAATCGAGTGAAGCCGTTACAATTTAATCGTTTATATAATGCTTTTCACCGAGTAGTGAAAGAGAATGCAAATGAGGCGGTAGAACGTTCTGCTGAAAGATATATTAAGGCGGTAGAAGGAAAGCTGTTTCATACGTAAAAGGAGAATTAGCTCTATGAAAACGTTAGTATGCTTCGGTGATAGTATTAAAGCTGATGAAAAAACGGTTTACATTTTGGTCGACAAGGTTATGAGTATGTAGCGGAGTTAATTGGTAAAAAGTTAAAAGGGATTTTGTAAGAAGCAAAGTGTGCGCACTTTGCTTTTTTGTTCGCGTACTTCCTCCTACAATGCAGTAGCAAAATATATTTCACAGTAGCACATGTAGGAAAGAAATGAATAAAGTGAAATATAATTAGACCTTATTAATCGGATTATTAGGGGGAGCCCGACTTCGACCTAACTTTTTTGCTCTTATCAAATGTTGAGGAGTTGCACTTAAATAGCGGGATAAAATGTACTTTAAAGAAGTGGTTAGCCGTAATACTATGAGACATTCGTACAAAAGAAAATGATTTACTGTGCTAATGGAATACATCCAAGACTTAACAGTTGATTAATTGAACTGTAAAGTTTAAAATTACAGTATAGTTTTTAGAAGTGAGTTGTCATCGTTTGTAAAAAAACAGATAAATTAAATATTCTCGAATAAATAATATAATGTGTATTTCACTTTAAACTGTAATTTTTTTTAATACATTTTAATAATCTATATAATAATTTTAAAATGTAAAGGAGTGTGTGTAAAATATGGTGACTTTATATACGACAGCAAGCTGTAGTTCATGCCGAAAAGCAAAAGCGTGGCTTGAAGAACATCAAATTGATTATACCGAAAAAAATATCGTATCAAATTCGCTTACAGTCGATGAACTGAAATCCATTCTTCGTTTAACTGAAGATGGTGCTACTGAAATTATTTCAACCAGATCTAAAACTTTTCAGGAATTAAATATAAACATTGAGGCGCTTTCGCTTAATGAGTTTTATCAATTAATAATTGAGTATCCTCAAATGTTACGTCGTCCAATTATGCTGGATGAAAAAAGATTACAGGTTGGTTTTAACGAGGAAGAAATTAGGAAATTTTTACCGCGTAGCGTTCGAACATTTTTGAATATTGAATTGCAAAAAATGGCTAATTAATAAGTAATATTTTGAAAGGAGGAAACAGAAGTGATTGAAGTACGTGTTACAGTTAATTATAAAGATAGAAATTATCACACAAATGTTATTGTGAATAAAGATACGATTTGGACAAAAATTAAACAATTGGCAGAAGAACAAGTTAAGAAACAGTGGACTGTTTAAATTAATTTGTAACTTGAAAAGTTAATGGAAGTTAGGAGATATAGGGAAGTTCTGATAGAATATAAAGAGATTTAATTTTTCATGCTAAGCATGCTTCTTATATTTTACGTTTGACTAACCTATCTGTAATATTTATGGCTACAGTAAGTTACTAAGCGAAAAATCATATTTTTTATCGTAGGAGGACAACAATGAATAGCGACTTTACCTTGGCCATTCACAGTTTAACTTATTTAGCTTTACAACCAGATCGGATGTCAACAAGTAATGCTATTTCCGAAAGTGCAGGTGTTCATCCCGTGCGCATTCGCAAAGTGTTAAGTTTGTTAAAAAAACATAAGTTTATACAATCAAAAGAGGGAACTGGTGGAGGCTTTATTTTTGCACGTGATTTAAGTGAAATTAATCTTTGGAATATGTATCAAATAACTTCTGAAGGTGCATTGCAGCCTAAATGTCCAGAATCAAATGATCAGTGTATTGTAGGTTCGAACATGCGGAAAGTTCTTTTTGCTATTTTCTTAGGTGCGGAAGAACATCTAGGTGAATATTTAAAGAATTATACAATGAAAGAAGTTGTTGACCTTATTAATCAAGAACGTTAAGCGGCTTAATTATTATGTAGCCGTAAGTTCTTAAAAAATAACTGTAAATAAAAATATTACATTTAAATTTAGTTTTTATATCGTTACAAAAAATATGTATAAGAAGGTGAAAAAGTATGATGTCAAATAATAATCATGTTTTAAAAGTGGGAGATTGGGTTCGTGGAATATCAAATGAGGGTGAATTCATAGTTGGTTACATTGTATCACTTGATGAAGTAGAAGATGTAGTTACAGTTAGCATTGTGAAACGCGACGATAAGTATACAAAAAACGAAGCGATTTTACTCTTTAGTAAACACGTTAACAAACTCCCTGAATCAAAGGTAATAAATAAGGAACAAATCCTTTATCTGATAGACCTTGCATTATTAACAGGGGATGAAGAATGGTTTATTGAGCTCTCAGCAAAATTAAACTCGATAAAAGAGCTAGTTAATGAGGGGTTTTAAAGATTATATTATGATATTTTCTATGTAACGGTGCAAATTCAAACTTTTGAAGGGGCACACAATCCGCCTTATGGAGAGGACACAATTACTTTTCGTTTAAAAGGAAATGAAATAAAAGCCATTCATTACAAACATAGAAATATCCCTAAAGAAGAGTTGAAAAAACTAAAATTAAGATGACATTGAAGTGATTTGTTTGCTAACTCCTAATAATGATAATGATGTAAATAAGCTGTCCGTATACGGGCAGCTTATTTTATGTTTTCGTTTAGCAAAATGTTAGCGGCTCTCTTGTTACTATCAAGTTGAAAGTGTATGTGAATGCAATGTCTATAATATATATCCTAAAAATTGGTTTGTGCATTTAAAAAAATATTTCTTTTTAACCACATTAATTATTTATTAGAATATCTTTTTTAAATTAAAATAAAATTTTTCGATAAAGAAATATATATAAATTTTTAAAATGAGTAGCTTGAATAAACAATATTTTATTGTATTTTATGCTAATAAATTCCGTTTTAAGTGATAGGAACAAGGGTTGCGTGCCAACTGTAAAATATTATCCATGTAAAATTATATCCATTTAATATTTCTGAAAATATAAAAATATTAATTTTATAAATATACACGTTATAATGAGGGCGTCGAGAGAAATTTTATTATCTCTGGAGAAAATATAAAAAATGCGATGACTAGTAAGAAAGGTGTGTGGTTAGAGGCGAAATGTATGTAAAGTGCTTCAGTGGCTTGTGTAATCAATACCATAAATGCTACCGAAGCTATTAAAGTGATGTATAGAATTGAGAAAGAAATGCCTCATAAATGAAGAGAGGCCGGTTTAACTGAAATTACTGTTACAAGTAATTTAGAGAAACCATTAAAGTAATACACTGTTATTAGAAATGTTGCAACGTATTTATGAAATCTATTCAATATTGTTCTCTTAAGCGGTCTTTATATAAGGAGCGAATATTACGAGTGAACTTTTTTGTGAACGCTAACAATTATATTAGGACGCTAACTAGCGACTGTTTTAATTTGGATTCATTACGATGAAGGACTTGCAATGTGGGGCAACTTGTAAGGAATTCATTTTCCGAAAAAAATATTCGTTAGCTATAAAGAGAGACGCAGGAATAGATAAAAGGGGGAGTTATTATATGAACGGGAATACTGCAAAGAAAATAGAAGTTCAAGCTGAAAATACCGCACTAAAAAATGAGCAATATGCAGATCCGAAAAAGTGGCATAAGCAGGATACTACATGGGCATTGAGCCTATTTGGAACTGCAATTGGAGCAGGGGTGCTCTTTTTACCGATTAATGCAGGTTCAGGTGGATTATTATCATTACTACTAATTACATTGCTTGCATATCCAGTTATGTATTACTCACATAGGGCGCTTGCTAAAATGATATACGCTTCTAATTCTGCTGATGAGGGGATCACAGGTACAATTAGAGAGTATTTCGGAAATAAAGCGAGTATCATTTTTAACATCGTATATTTCGTTTCAATTTATACAATCGTACTAATGTATTCGGTTGCACTTACAAACACTGCAAGTAGTTTTATCGTGCATCAATTGCACATGCCAGAGCCTCCAAGAGCTATTTTATCACTTGTATTAGTTCTTGGTCTTATCGCTATACTGAATTTTGGTCAAGATATTACTGTGAAAATCATGAGTATGCTAGTGTATCCTTTCATAGCTTCTCTACTGTTTATCGCAATATCTTTAATTCCACAGTGGAATACGTCAATGCTTAGCTTTTCAGCTGTTTCTACTGCTTCAACAGGAACAGGATATTTTGGAACGATATTGTTAATTCTACCAATCATCGTATTCTCATTTAATCATTCACCTATGATTTCATCATTTGTTGTGAAACAGAGAGCTACGTATGGAATAGAAGCTACTGATGCTAAATGTGCGCAAATACAAAAAGTTTGTTATATTATGACATTCGTTGTAGTTATGTTCTTCGTTTGGAGTAGTGCACTAAGCTTAACTCCAGAGGATTTAAAAATGGCAAAAGAGCAAAACTTATCAATTCTTTCATATCTTGCTAATGAACTGAATTCACCTGTAATTACGATTGCAGCTCCAATCATTGCTTTTGTGGCTATTACAAAATCTTTCCTTGGCCATTATATCGGAGCATTTGAAGTAATGCGTGACATGATTATTAAGTTCGGTAAATCACGTGGAAAAGTAATTGAAGAAAAAACAATTAAGACAATCGTTCTTACTTTTGTTGTATTATCATGCTGGTTTGTTGCTTATACAAATCCAAGTATTCTTGGACTTATTGATTCTCTAAGTGGTCCATTAGTTGCTGCTATCTTATGTCTATTACCGATGTATGCGATTCAAAAAGTACCAGTATTAGCTAAATACAAAGGGAAAATGAGTAACGTATTTGTTATTATTGTAGGTGTACTTACTGTTTTAGCAAGTATTAAATCATTATTCTAATTCACGATTGTTAGTTCTAATATTAAATAGAACGATTTTGGGACAGGCTTCTCCGTTTGGAGGATCTGTCCCTTTTTAATGTGTGACAATTTAATCTTATTGATTTTATGGGATATTTCCGCATAATTGTAGCTAAGGGAGCTGATTTTAAGTTGAGTAAACTGAATATTGGTACAATGGTTTGGGGAGATATAATTGTTACCCGTCTTATCGGTAAAATTAAAACAGATGATGTGTATGAATGGTTTAATGGATTCGAGCAAGTTTGTCAGCAATTCAATTCCGAGGGGCGGAAATACAAATTGCTGGTCGATAGAAAAGGATACACGCCAGATCATTTTTCTGTTCAAAAAGCATGGAAAGATACGTTTTTTAATGAAGCGATTTTGAAACACAGTAAGGCAATTGCTTTTCTTCTTGAAGAAGGGGAGATACTGAATTATTTACAACAGTCCAATACAAAAGAATCTGTAAAATTCTTCGATGATTATGAACAAGCATTCCTTTGGTTGAATGAATATCCTATATGAAATTATTAGTGAAACGGTTGCTTAAGCAACTGGTTTTTTTATGCTTGCGAGTAGTATTGGGAAGAAAATTTCTATACGAAATGTTTAGCATTAGAGGACATACATTTTTAATGCGTTAAATATAATTCATAATAGCACCAGGAAGAAGAGAATACGTAGATATATTGATTTCAAAAATATCAATGTAGCGTAAAGTGAGTAAGGGGGATAAAGACATGAGTACTTCAAATTTGAATGAAATCAGTAAACAAATTTTAATAGAGGAGGAAACACTTCAATTTTCCTCTTTTACAAATGAAGATGCACTGCAGATAGGTTTATTTATCGTTGAAACAGCGAAAAAGGAAGGGAAATTGATTGCTGTTGATATAGCGAAAAATGGTGTACAACTATTTCATTTCAAGATGACAGGGACAACTGCGGAAAATACGCAATGGATTGAGCGTAAAAAACGAGTTGTTTCTTTGCATAATCATAGCTCGTATTATATGCAAATACAAAGTGAAATAACGGGCGTTCCATATAATGAAAAATATCTTTTAGATAGGTCGGATTATGCTGCGTTTGGTGGATGTGTTCCTGTCCAAATAAAAGACGTAGGGGTTATTGGAATGATAACTGTTTCAGGATTACCACCAGAAGAAGATCATGAATTAGTTATAAGGGCAATTAAAAATCATTTGAAGCAATAATAAAAAGGCAAGACCGAACAAGAATATGTTCGATCTTGCCTTTTTGTTATTCAGTTCATGAACATATTTCTAATACGGTGTTACGGAATGAAAAATCTTTAATTCGAGACACTTTTCTTGACGATAATAATCTATGGAAATAATATGATAGACATAACATAATTAAATTACTAAAAGTAATTAAGTTATTTTATATAAGTATAAGTGGGTAAGTAGTATGTGGTGAAAATGCTTTGAATTGCCACTATTAATATTGGGGACAATTAGAAAGCGACAAATATAAAGAATTAGCAATTAAGAAGTAAGATTGGATACACAACAATAGTAGCTTCTGTACAATGCATTTTTACTATAGTGAAAATGACTATACATCACGAGGGGGACTGAAATTGGAATCAATGACCTTTGTTTTATTTGGAGCAACAGGGGATTTAGCTAAAAGAAAAATTTACCCCGCGCTATATAACTTATATAGAGATCAAAAGCTTCCGAAGCAAATATCTGTTATTGGGCTTGGAAGACGTGAAGTATCTCATTTAGATTTTCAAAAAAGAGTAAAAGAATCTATAGAAACTTTTTCTCGTCGCAAGGAAGAAGGTACTCCGAACATAGAGGGTTTTTTAGCGTATTTTCGTTATTGTCCGTTGGATGTGAATAAGCCAGAAGATTATAAAAGGTTATTACAAGTAGTTCGTGAAAGGGAAGAAGAACAAAATATACAAGGGAATAGAATGTTCTACCTTTCAGTTACTCCTGACTTCTTTGAGACCATTGCTTTAAATATTAAGGAAAGTGAACTTGATAAAACGGATGGATGGAAGCGCCTAATGATTGAGAAACCGTTTGGTCATGATCTTACATCTGCCCGAGAGCTGAATGATAAGCTTAGCCGAACGTTTGAAGAAGACGAAATATACCGTATTGATCATTATTTAGGTAAGCCGATGGTTCAAAATATTGAAGCACTTGAATTTGCAAACCCTGTTCTCCAATCGATTTGGAATAAAGAACATATTGCGAATGTACAAATCACAGCTAGTGAAACTGTTGGTGTAGAAGAAAGGGCAGGATATTATGATCATGCAGGAGCCATTCGCGATATGGTTCAAAATCATATGCTGCAAATATTAATGATGACTGCTATGAATCTGCCGGAAAAGATTAATGCATGTGAAATTCGTGAGGAAAAACGAAAGGTCATGGAGACTCTTCGTAAAGTGAAAAAAGAAGACGTTCAGAAGCATATCATCCGCGGACAATATGCTTCAGGGGAGATAAAAGGACAACAAGTTGTAGCGTATAGAGAGGAGCCAGGAGTAAATCCTTCTTCTCAAACAGATACATTTGTTGCGGCTCGTTTATGGATTGATAACCCATTTTGGACTGATGTTCCTTTTTACATACGAACAGGAAAAAGAATGAAAGAAAAGTCTACTCGTATTGTAATTGAGTTTAAAAATACATTAAAACAGCAGTATCAAGATAGTAATCCAAATGCAGCACCTAATTTGTTAATCATTGAAATTAGCCCAAATGAAAATGTTTCACTCCAATTAAATAGTAAAAATCCATTGAACAATGGAGAGCTTGAACCAATCCGTATTCATTTTACTTGTGAGCAAACAGGATTGGGAGTACCGGAAGCTTACGAAAGACTTATCTATGACGCTGTATGTGGAGATTCTACATTCTTTGCACACTGGAGAGAAGTTGAATTGTCATGGGAATGGGTGCAGCCAATTCTTGAAGCGTTCGAAGAGAACTTGTTACCTCTTCATGAATATGAGTCTGGCTCGTATGGTCCGGATGCTGCTCATGCTCTATTACAAGAAAGTGAATTTAAATGGTGGTTAGATGAGGAATGGAAAAAGTAAGTACATTCTTATAAGTAAAGCAATATGACAAAAAGATATTCATCATTTTATTAACATGTATTTATGATGAAAGGTAATTCAAGGAGGAATTATATTATGAGAGTAGGATTAATTGGTTTAGGTAAAATGGGATTAAATTTAGGGAAGAATTTAATGGATCATAAACATGAAGTAGCAGCATTTGATTTAAATACAAGTGCAGTGGAAGAAATGAAAGAGTATGGTGCTACAGGTGTATCTAGCTTAAGCGAACTTGTTCAATCATTACAATCACCAAGAATTCTTTGGGTAATGGTTCCGCACGCTGTCGTTGATTCTGTTATTAATGAGGTTACCCCGCTGTTATCAAAAGGAGATATTTTAATTGAAGCTGGGAATTCACATTATAAAGAGTCTATTCGCCGATATGAGCAATTAAAGAAAGACGGAATTCACTTTATGGATGCAGGAACTTCTGGCGGAATGGAAGGTGCTCGTAATGGTGCTTGTTACATGATCGGAGGCGATCAAGAAGCTTGGGACATCGTTGAGCCTATCTTCCGAGATACAGCTGTAGAAAATGGATACTTATATGCTGGGAAAGCTGGTAGTGGTCACTTTTTAAAAATGATTCACAACGGAATTGAATACGGAATGATGGCCGCTATTGGTGAAGGATTTGAGGTTTTAGAGAAGAGTGAATTTGACTACGATTATGAAAAAGTATCAAGAGTATGGAACAACGGTTCAGTAATCCGTTCATGGTTAATGGAATTAACAGAAAATGCATTTTCTAAAGATGCGAAACTGGATGAGATTAAGGGAGTTATGCATTCTTCTGGTGAAGGGAAATGGACAGTAGAAACCGCATTAGACCTTCAAACAGCAACTCCTGTTATCGCAATGTCTTTATTAATGCGCTACCGCTCATTAGACAATGATACGTTTACAGGAAAAGTTGTCGCAGCTCTGCGTAATGAATTTGGCGGGCATGCAGTAGAAAAGAAATAAACTTCTTAAAATTTTAACTCATCAACGTTTAAAAACTGGAGGGAATTGATCATGAAATTTTTTATTGATACTGCAAATCTTGAGGACATAAAAAAAGCATATAAACTAGGAGTTTTAGCTGGCGTCACAACGAATCCGTCTTTAGTAGCAAAAGAAGGCATTAAGTTTGAAGACCGTATTGCAGAAATTTGTCAAGCAGTGCCTAAAGTTGAATCTGTTTCGGCAGAAGTAACACCAGATGCTATTACAGCCGAAGAGATGATCGCTCAAGCAGAAGAACTAATTAAAATTAACGGTGGCGATGAAAAAGTTACAATAAAACTTCCGATGACATTAGCAGGATTAGAAGCTTGTCGCTACCTTACTGAAAAAGGTGTGAAAACGAACGTTACACTAATTTTCACTGTGAACCAAGCTCTTTTAGCTGCTCGAGCAGGTGCCACGTACGTTTCTCCATTTTTAGGTCGTTTAGATGATATTTCTGAAGATGGCGTACTATTAGTTGCTAAAATTGCTGAATTATTCGATGTTCATCTATTAGATACACAAATTATTGCAGCTTCAGTGAGACATCCAGACCATGTAACTCGCGTAGCAATGGCAGGTGCTCACATCGCAACAATTCCTTATAAAGTCATTGAACAACTTGCTATGCACCCATTAACTGATCAAGGTATTGAAAAGTTTGCTGCGGACTGGGCGAAAGCGCCTAAGTTATAATGAAGTGAGGCCTTCAATTTTCAAAATAGCACTATAGTTAGAAAAAGGACCTCCTTATGAGAGTGAAGTTTATGAAAACGTAGCTCTCATAAGGAAGCGTCTTTTTTGTATAAATCTTTTATGTATAGGAATGTTTTGAAAGGGGTTACATGGTGAACTCAAAATATATGATTGGTGTAGATATTGGGACAACTAGTACAAAAGCAGTTTTGTTTTCGATTGATGGATCTGTTATTGCAAGTCATGGGATTGAATATCCTTTGTATTCTCCTACGCCAGAAACAGCAGAACAAGATCCAGAAGAGATTTTTCAAGCGGTCATACATACGATTAAAGAAACTATACAAACAAGTAATGTGCAGCCAGCTGATATTCTTTGTGTTTCTTTTAGTTCGGCAATGCATAGTGTCATTGCTGTAGACGAAGCAGGGAATCCATTAACGAGATGTATTACTTGGGCAGATAATAGAAGTGCGAGCTGGGCAGAGAAAATAAAGAATGATATGAATGGTCATGAAATTTACCTCCGTACTGGTACACCAATCCATCCTATGTCACCACTTTCGAAATTAGTTTGGCTTAAAAATGAGCATGCTGAGTTATTTGCGAAAAGCTATAAATTCATCTCTATTAAAGAGTATGTTTTCTATAAGTTATTTAAAGAATATGTAATTGATTATTCTATTGCATCAGCGACAGGAATGTTCAATTTGAAATCTTTAAAATGGGATGAAGAAGCTTTGCATGTTGCAGGAATTACAGATGAAAAGCTATCTACAGTTGTTCCCACGACGCACAGTTTAATAGGGATACATGAAGAACTTGCAAGAGAGGTGAATGTACTTGTTACGACTCCTTTTATAGTCGGTGCGAGTGATGGAGTTCTATCAAATTTAGGAGTAAATGCAATAGAACCTGGAGTAGTTGCTATTACAATTGGTACGAGCGGTGCGGTGCGAGTTGTCACAAATCAGCCTGTAACGGATCCGAAGGGTAGGACTTTTTGTTACACGTTAACTGAGGACCTTTGGGTAATTGGTGGACCGGTGAATAATGGCGGTATGATTTTTAGGTGGGTTCGTGACCAGTTATGTGCGTTAGAAGTTGAGCAAGGGAAGCGCTTAGGACAAGATCCTTATGAATTGCTTACGGAAATAGCAGCAAAAGTGAATCCTGGATCTGACGGTTTATTGTTTCATCCGTATTTAGCAGGAGAAAGAGCTCCTATATGGAATGCGAATGCACGGGGATCTTTCTTTGGACTTGGTCTACATCATAAGAAAGAGCATCTTATCCGTGCTGTTTTAGAGGGAATTATTTATAACTTGTATACCGTTCTCCTTGCTTTAAAAGAGCTAATTGGTGAACCGAAAAAAATTCAAGCAACAGGTGGCTTTGCAAGATCGGAACTTTGGAGACAGATGATGGCGGATATTTTTCATCAAGACGTATACGTTCCCGAAAGTTTCGAAAGCTCTTGTCTAGGAGCAGCTATCCTCGGTTTATATAGTCTAGGTGAAATAGATACATTATGCGTAGTATCTGAAATGGTAGGTGCCAACTTTTATCATGAGCCAAATATGGAAAGTGTGGAAAAATATAAAGATTTGACACCGATCTATATTCGTCTATCCCGTCAATTGGAAGAAGAATATGAAAGTATTGCAGCGTATCAAAAAAAGTGGGTTTAAAGGTAATTTAGTAGGAAAATATGGTAACGTATAAAGAGGTACTCCGATTTTTTTAGGATACTCTTTCAACATAAAATATTTTAAGTAGTATGGTGAACGAAAAATATAGGGAGAGAGGGTTATGAAAATGAAGGAAAACAAAGAGTTTATTGGATATGTTGGAACGTACACGAAAGAAAATAGTGAAGGAATATATAAGTTTACTTTAGATACGGAAGCAAAGAAAATTAGTAATGTAACACTTGCGGCTAAGCTGGATAACCCTACATATGTAACGATTAGCAAAAATAATGAATATCTCTATTCTGTTGTTAAGGAAGGCGAATCTGGTGGTGTAGCTGCTTATTCTATTCATAGTCATACTGGAGAGCTAACGGAACAAAACAGACAAGTAGTAGAAGGGGCTTCTCCTTGTCATATTAGTGTTGATAGTGGAAATCGTACGGTAGTTACAGCGAATTACCATAAAGGAACGATTGAGTCTTTTGTAGTTAATGAAGAAGATGGAACTGTAAATCCTGCCACATCTATTATGGCACATGAAGGTTCAGGTCCGAACAAAGAAAGACAAGAAAAACCACATGCACATTACGCAGGATATACTCCAGGTGAAAAGTATGTAGTAGGTGTTGATTTAGGGATTGATAAAATACTTACGTATGAAATAAAAGATAGTAAGTTAAAAGAAGTAAATAGCTTGTCTGTAAAACCAGGAAGTGGTCCGAGACATATTGCTTTTCACCCGAACGGAAAGCATGCTTATGTGATGACTGAACTTAGCTCGGAAGTTATTGCATTATCATATAATCCGGAAGAAGGGTCCTTTACAGAGTTGCAGTATATTTCTACCGTTCCGAAAGAATTTGATGACAATAGTCAAGGAAGTGCGATTCATATTTCTTCTGACGGCCACTTTGTATATGCAGGTAATCGCGGTCATAATAGTATCGCTGTATTCAGTGTGGATCAAAATTCAGGTGAGCTTACATTTGTTGCACATACATCTACAGAAGGAAATTGGCCGAGGGATTTCGTATTAGATCCGACTGAAAAGTTTCTTATTGCTACAAATGAAAAGTCACATAACCTTGTGCTATTTTCAAGAAATGAAACGACAGGGGAGTTAACATTGTTACAATCTGATGTTGTTGTACCGGAGCCTGTTTGTGTGAAGTTTTTGAATGTTTAATTTGAGTTGAGGTTCAATGCATATAGCGGTGTCGGTATTTGTCGGTAAGTCGATATTCCTTGTCGAAACGTCGATATATTTGAAAAATCGTTGATACAATTTCAAATCCTCAAAAACAGAGAAAAGCAAAGCGATATCGCTTTGCTTTTTACTGTTTTTTCTTAGGTCTACGTACTAATTCGCCACCGCAGTTTGGGCAAACGTTGTGTCTTTCTTCTGTACACGGTGCACAAAATGTACA
Organism: Bacillus sp. EB106-02-03-XG38; assembly: GCF_058792175.1. Classification (NCBI taxonomy): domain Bacteria; kingdom Bacillati; phylum Bacillota; class Bacilli; order Caryophanales; family Bacillaceae; genus Bacillus; species Bacillus sp. EB106-02-03-XG38. The sequence continues at coordinate 1,524,425 of NZ_JBYTED010000001.1, read as the reverse complement.
TTCATACACGCAAATGTAAGCTTCAGAGTTTGGTTCGAGAGATTGATCGCAAATTTGACAGTTTGTTTTCATTTCGAGTGCCATAGTAAGTCTCCTTTTAGTTTGAATATTTATAATTTAATTATAATTCATTAGATAGAAGTTGTCTTTTTCAATTGAAAGGAAATCGAATGATAAAGTTATGATTTGAAATGAAAGAAGCTCGTTTATTTTTAAATTGATTATTTAATAAGGTTGGAATATTATGAAATAGTCAAAAGACAACAGGGGGTACATATTTTGACTAATCATAACGATCATTTAAAAGCAAACTGCGAAAAATGCTTCGGTTTATGTTGCGTGGCGTTACCATTCGCAGCATCGGTAGATTTTGCGGTGAATAAAGATGGCGGGAAGCCATGTACTAACTTACAATCAGATTTTAAATGTAGCATACATAAAAATCTTAGAGGAAAAGGTTATAAAGGTTGTACAGTATTTGAATGTTTTGGTGCAGGGCAGAAGATTTCGCAAGTTACATTTAACGGGATGGATTGGCGGAAAGATGCTAAGCATGCGAAAAAAATGTACGATGCTTTTCCAGTTATGCATCAGCTTCATGAAATGCTTTGGTATTTGAATGAGGCTATTCTGTTAAAGGCGACACAATCGATTCATAAAGAACTAAGTAAAGCGATTGAAGAGACGGAGCGCCTTTCAAATTTAAATGCGGACGAGTTAATGAAAGTAAATATTCCATTACACCGTGCAGAAGTAAATGTGTTACTTTTAGAAACGAGTGAGCTAGTTTGGAAGGAAATGAATGTCGCGCGCAAGAAACGAGTGAGTCACCGCGGGGCAGACCTTATGGGAGCAAATTTGAAAAAGAAAGATTTGCAAGGAGCGAATTTAAGAGGGGCTTACTTAATTGCGGCTAACTTAAATGGAGCAAATTTAAGAGGAGCAGATCTTATCGGAGCAGATTTGCGAGATGCAGATATTCGCGGGGCTGATTTTACAAATAGTATTTTTCTAACGCAAGTTCAAATTAATGCAGCGAAAGGGGACAAACATACGAAATTGCCGAAAATGTTGTCCCGTCCATCGCATTGGAGTGCGTAAATAATGTGGAGTGAAATAGTTTGGATATGTTTCAGTATTTAGAAGAAATGCAAGAAGATATATTTTCGTTATCAGTAGAGAGAATAGAATTGAAGTATTTTGAAATTTGTAGCATGTTAGCATCTGCAAAATATGCAGAAAGAATTAAAGCAATTGATTTAGAGTTATATAAGGAAAGTATTCGATTAGGTTTGGATGCAGCTGTAGAAATGGCTACTAATGAAGAAGCAAAAGCAATTTATTTTGAGTATGATCTTGATAACGAGTGGAATAGCCAGTTTTATATTTGTGAGGAGTATGCTCCACTTGAAGAAGAGGATGATGATTGGGCTTCTGAATGGACATATGATGTTGAGGGACCGAAGTTTATAGAATTAGCAGATGTGTATGTTGAAAATGGTTTTGATACAAATGAAAAGGCAATTGGGATCACTTTATATTTAATTGCCAGAACGGTATGTAGTTTTATAAGTGCATGTAATGGTGTACAAAGTAGAATACCAATTTGTATTGGTTTTCATGATCAAGACCCGATTATTAGAACAGGCAGAGATTAAAAATCTCTGCCTGTTTTTTCATTTCTTTTCAAAAGTAGTAATGAAAACACTACATACAATAAGAATACCACCAATAAAAAAGTTACTATTTAATGTCTCATTTAAGAGCAACCAACCAAGCAATGACCCGACGATAGGTTGGAAGAAAAAAAATAAGGAACCGATGCTTGCGTCCATTAATTCTAATCCTTTATTCCAAAGGAAAAAGGCACCTGCTGTTGAGACGACTCCTAAGTAAACGACGCCTAATATTACGTACGTATTTACTGTTTCGAAAGAGGCTGATTGTAGCTCCCATATCATAAAAGGTGTAATGAAAAAGAGTGAAAAGAATATGGCGTACGTTGTAATGACTAAAGATGAAAATCGAACTGAAGCGATTTTCACATAGATGGATAGTAAAGCCCACGTAATAGCGGCCCCGACTAATATGATTGTACCGATAAAATAGGAGCCAATTTCAATATCCCATCCAATGACGATAATGACACCGATTGTCGCTATGATAGTAGAAAGTAGTCTGCGAGCGGTTAGTTTTTCTTTTAAAATGATCGCTGCAAATATAACCATAAATGCTGGAGTGGCTGACGTTACTAACGAGCCTGTATGAGCGTCGGATAATTTTGTTCCGATAAATTGACATGTAATCGAAATGAAATATCCGATAAATCCAATCCAGGCGAAGAGGAGCCAATCTTTTTTACGAATGGTTACTTTCTTCTTTTGCTTTTTCTCAGCTATTTTTAAAATTGCATATAAAACAACAAAAGCAATGATAAAGCGTAGCCAAACGAGTGTCAGCGGTGGGATAAAGTCGAGTGCATATTTGCTAACAACATACATACCGCCCCATATACTTGCTGCTAGTGATAAACATATAGCTCCTAAAATTGTTTGTTTCATGTAAAGTACCTCCGTCTATTTTTAGGGTTTTATGAGTTCCCTAAGACGAGGCATAGTGTTATGTGTTATAGGAATGCCCGCCTTAGTTTATAGACGGCCTACAGGTTGATCGTTTTCGAATGAAGTGTTGTAGTACATGAGTGCATTCCTCCTTCATATTTTATAAAGATATTATAACTTAATTTTCAGTTTATTGGGATGATTCTTTAGAAAATAGTGGTTTTGTAAGAAAGCATAGTATATGGTAGAAAAACATATTTTTAAAATAAAAGAAACCAATTACATAACTGATAAGTATAGTAAGAGTAGGATGAAAAAGTAGATTAATAGAGAACGAGGAGGAGATTTACATTACTACAACCGTTATTTCTCATTTTTATAACGAAGAGTATTTATTACCGTGGTGGCTTGCTCATCACACGAAACTGTTTGATCATGGCATTTTAATTAATAAAGGCTCAACAGATCGTTCGGTTGAGATTTGTAAAAAATTCGCGCCACACTGGGAAGTACGAGATTCTGTAAATCCAGAGTTTGATGCATATGCGACAGATCATGAAGTGATGAGGGTAGAACAAGAAGTAAAGGGATGGAAAATGATTTTAAATACGACTGAGTTTCTTTGTGTGCAAGATAAAAATCAGTTTTGGAAATCACTAAATGAATTGGGAGGGAGGATGTATTGGCTGGAAGGGCTTATTATGGTCGATGATCTTAAATATAATTATCCAGACCTTAACTTTGGAATACCTTTAATGAAACAGCGATTTCACGGTTATTTACCAGAAGATTGGCCATTATGGAGAAGAGGTAGATTTATTCATAATCATGAACACGGAAGTTATACGGTTGGAAGACATTTATCTGCACATGAATCTATGATTTATCCGCCACTTGCGTGTATTGCATGGTTTGGTTTCAGCCCTTGGAACGATGCGATGAGAAAGAGGAAATTACAAATTGGTCCGACTCTTTCAGAAGCTAGTAAGCAAGGGGGAATGGGAACGCATCATATTATTACACCTGAAAAATTAGAAGAATGGTATAAAGATTTAGCAAGAGGGACGAAGGATTTACGTTTTAGTGATGCATATCGTTATGTTTTTTTATAAATGATTCCCACCATAAAATTGTTTCTTCGATTCCTGTATTTAGATTGTATGTTGGTTTCCAGTTTACTTCATTTTTTAAACGTTCTATATTCACGCCGACAAATAAAGGTTCATCTTTAGAGAAAGGAACCGCACCTAGTTTAATTAAATGTTCTTTTCCTATCTTTTTAGCAATGATAGATGCTAATTCTTTAATTTGTATAGATTGACCAGAAGCGATATTGATTGTGCCTGTAACGCCGTGTTCTAATACTGTTACGAGAGCATGAGCGACGTCACCCACATGGAGGAAATCTCTTGATTGTTTTCCATGTGTACATAGTGCTTCCTCATTCTTTAATAAGGAAGTGATAATGTTAGAAACGAGCCGATTCCCTTGTTCGTGAGGGCCATACATATGAAAAATGCGGCCCCAACACATGCTGAGGCTGGTTTGCTCAGCGTATGATTGTAGCCAGGAGTGCAGTGCGTTTTTACATAATGAATACGGTGTTTTATAGGAAAGAAGCGGTGAATCTTCAAATAATACGCCGTTAAACCATTCATACTCTGCACCAGTACCGGCAACAACGACTCGCTTTCCGCCGCATGTTGTGAAGTGTTGAATTAATGAGATGCTAGATGTAAGCCAATAGTAATTATGAATAGATACATAACAAGCTGGCGGCACTGCTTCCCAAGCTAAATGAATGAGATGACTAGGCTTCATGTCGTAAATGAGTTTTTTTACTTCTTCATCGCAAAGTAAGTTTACTTTATGCCAATGACAAGAAAGGTGAGAGGGTTTATTTGTATGATAAGTGGCGTGCACTTCATAGCCCTTTTGTATAAGAGAATTTACAACATATTTACCAATCCATCCACTACCGCCTGTTACAAGAATTTTTTTCATGGCTCAATTACCTCAACTTCTGGAATTGTTACTAAAAATTTGCCGCCCCATTCACGAATGAAAGAGCATTCTTTCATAATTTCATCTTTCAAATTCCAAGGGAGTATGAGAATGTAATCAGGTTTTGTACGCTTAATTTCTTCTGGAGATTTTATTGGAATGCGTGTTCCTGGTAGTAGGAGATTTTGTTTGTGAGGGTTTTTATCTACTGTATAAGCTAAAAATTCTTTTCCTATTCCGCAATAATTTAAAAGGGTGTTTCCTTTAGCTGGAGCACCGTAGCCAATAATTTGTTTGTTTAAAGCTTTTGCTTCGATAAAAAACCTTAAAATATTTATTTTCAATTGTTCGATGTGTTTAGAGAAAAGGAGATAACAATCTAATGTATCTAGCCCGTGATTTACTTCTTTTTGGATTAAGTTTGTAACATTGGAATGGATAGTAGATGAGTCATTATGATGGTTTATAAATATACGCAATGAACCACCGTGCGTTGCAAGTTCTTCTACATCAACAATTTGTAAATGATGATGCGCTAAAATTTTTTGAAGACTTATAAGTGAGAAGTAGGAGAAATGCTCATGATATATAGTATCAAATTGTTTAAAGGATATGAGGTTTAATAAGTGCGGGAATTCAATTGTTATCGTGCCATCTTGTTTTAATAACGTTTTTAAACCGGCAACAAAATCGTGTAAGTTCGGAACGTGTGCTAATACGTTATTTGCGACGATTAAATCTGCTTGCGGTAATTTTTTTGCTAAGTCATTGCTGAAAAAAATTACTTCAGTAGGGATTCCTTTTTGAATCGCAATTTCCGCTACATTTTTTGCTGGTTCAATTCCTAACGTTTCGATATGTTCTTTTTGAAAGTATTGTAATAAGTACCCGTCGTTACTTGCGATTTCAATTACTTGCGAGTGGTTTGTTAAGTTAAAACGTTTCATAGCCATTTCTACATATTGCTTAGCGTGTAGTAGCCAGCTTGATGAGTAAGAACTGAAGTATAAATAGTCATGAAAAATATTGTGTGGAGATTCAAATTCATCTAATTGTACAAGTAGACAAGAGTTGCAAACAAATGTGTGCAGCGGATAAAACGGTTCCATTTTATATGAGTGTTCTGGAGTTATAAATGAGTTAGCCAGAGGGGAAACGCCTAAATCTAAAAAAGTATTTGTTAATAATGAGTGGCAAAAACGGCATGTTTTCTGTTCCATTTTGTAGCCCCCTTATAAATTTTTGAATGCATCGATTTGTTGTCGCGTGAAAGATCCCATATTTTCACCAGATGCATATTTTTTGTACCAATCAACAGTCCAAGCGATAGAATGATCTGTTGATAACATAGGAGTCCAACCGAGTTTATTTACTGCTTTTGTACTATCAAGTGTTAAAATTGGCGATTCATAAGGGGTATTTGTATGAGGAGAAATGATTGTTAGTGGTTGATTCCATAATGTTATTATTGATTGAATGACATCATAAACTGTTCTGTTAGATTCATGCATCGGGCCAAAATTCCACGCCTCTGCATATTCGGCATCTTGCCAAAGTTTTTCAGCTAAAAGGATATAACCATGTAAAGGATCTAATACGTGTTGCCACGGGCGAATAGCGTGTTTGTTTCTAATGTTTAACGTACCATCTTGTAAATATGCACGAATAACATCTGGGAATAATCGGTCATTTGCCCAATCACCACCGCCGATAACGTTTCCTGCTCTTACTGAGGCAAGATTCGGAGTGTTAGTGCGGAAGAATGATTTCTGATAGGACGTTGTCACTAGTTCAGCACAAGCTTTACTCGCACTATAAGGATCGAAACCACCTAACCGGTCACTTTCCATGAATGCACGGTTACCACTACCGTCGTTTTCATAGCATTTATCACTTGTAACATTAATGATGCCGCGTATACTTTCTATATGTTTTGCTGCTTCTAATATGTGAACGGTACCTAAAACATTCGTTTTAAATGTCTCAATAGGATTTTTGTATGAAGTGGTGACGATTGGCTGGGCTGCTAAATGAAATAGTATGTCAGGGTTATGTTGTTTCAGGGAATGGAATAAAGCATCGTAATCTGTAATGTCGCCATGAATTGATGTGCATTCATTTGCTACATTACCTTGCTCAAAAAGGCTAGGGTTTGAGGGGAGTTGATAGGAGTATCCGATTACTTCTGCTCCTAAAGAAGTTAAAAAGAGGGTAAGCCAGGAGCCTTTAAAGCCAGTATGTCCTGTAATAAATACTTTTTTCTTATTCCAAAAAGATGATAAAGCCATATTACCAAACCTTCCACGGAGCGTTATTACTTTCCCATAGCTCGACTAATTTATTTTTATCGCGCAATGTATCCATCGGATGCCAAAAGCCAGTATGTTGATATGCGGCTAGTTCATTTTTGTTTACTAACTGAACTAAAGTGTCTGTTTCAAAAACAGATTTATCGCCACTAATGTAATTGAAAACATCAGGATTTAAAACGAAAAATCCACCGTTAACCCATCCGCCATCCCCGAGTGGCTTCTCTTGAAAGGATGTGACAGACTGTTTATCTAATAAGAGAGAACCGAATCTACCAGGAGGTTGTACGGCTGTAACAGTCGCCATTTTCCCATGTTTTTTATGAAATGTAATGAGCTCTTTTATATTTACATTGCTTAATCCATCGCCATAAGTGAGGCAGAAAGGTTCATCCCCGACGTAATGTTGTATTTTTTTAACTCGTCCACCTGTTTCGGTATTTAGACCAGTATCAATTAATGTAACTTTCCACGGTTCAATGCGATGAGAGTGGTTCGTAATTGTATTGTCACTTAAATGTATCGTAAAATCGGACATGTGTAAGTTGTAATTTAGAAAGAATTCTTTAATTGCATATCCTTTATAGCCTAAGCAAATAATAAACTCCGTAATGCCGTAATAACTATACAAACTCATAATGTGCCATAGAATAGGCTTTGTCCCAATTTCAATCATAGGTTTTGGTTTTAAATGAGTTTCTTCCCCAATCCTCGTTCCGTATCCACCTGCAAGAATAACAGCTTTCATTTTTTCCTCCTACTTATAAAAAAGAATTTGATATCGATTTTATTATGATATGTACTTAAATGAGAAAGGAACGGGCAATTCGATGGTTATGGTTCGTGTGTTTTTGGTTTTTTTAATTTAAGTATTTTATTATAAAGTTAAAATAATAGAATAGATTATATAAAATGGGACGAAAAATTTTGTATAAATTGTGAATAATAAACCGTCACGTTTGACTGTACAGTTTATGTATTGTATGATGTTAGTAATATAAACAAGGGGGGAAGATCGTTGGGAAGGTGTATCGAATCGGACAGTTGGCTCTCATGGCTCACGTGTCGAAACGAACGATTGATTATTATACGAATCTAGGTATCTTAAAAGCGGAGCGATCTCAATCTAATTATCGCTATTACGACGAAACAGCATTTGAGACATTACAATTTATTGAGAAGTGCAAAGAAATGCATATGCCGCTTTGTGAGATTAAAGAGAAAATCGAGGAGAAGAAAAAGCTGCTCGGTATCAATGAACACGTTTCGAAACATGTGAATGAAGTGACAGACCATATTCATAGATTAGAAGCAGAGTTAACAGAGTTAAAGCCGCTTTTAGATGGATTGACTGATTCACAACGTGAAAAAATATCGAAATCTTTATCAGGTCAAACGACAGCTTTAATACAGACACTTGCTCTATTATTATAGAAAAAGTGAAATCCGACCTCTTTAATTTTTGTATCGGGCTATGTTTTCTAAGAAACAAATAAGAAAACATTATAGTATACAGGAGGTGGACACCTTAGTTTTTTAAACTAAGGGGATTCATTGGAAATATTTAATTTAGTCATGGTTGCGATTTTAATCGCATTTACTGGATTTTTCGTAGCAGCAGAGTTTGCGATTGTAAAAATACGTTCAAGTCGTATTGATCAGCTTGTTGCGGAAGGAAAACGCGGTGCTTTAGCAGCGAAAAAAGTAACAACAAATTTAGATGAATATTTATCTGCTTGTCAATTAGGTATTACAGTTACAGCTATGGGATTAGGTTGGTTAGGTGAACCGACAATCGAAAAGTTATTACACCCGTTATTTGAGAAATGGAACTTAAATCCTTCTATTTCATCAGTATTAACGTTTGGTCTTGCTTTTATGATTATGACGTACTTACACGTTGTAGTCGGGGAATTAGCTCCGAAAACGATGGCAATTCAAAAGGCTGAAAGGGTAACGTTATTATTGTCAGGTCCATTAATGATGTTCTATAAAGTTATGTATCCATTTATTTGGGTATTAAACGGTTCAGCGCGTGTGGTAACTGGTTTATTCGGTCTGAAACCGGCTTCTGAACATGAAGTAGCTCATACAGAAGAAGAATTACGTCTTATTCTTTCAGATAGCTATGAAAGTGGCGAAATTAATCAAGCTGAATACAAGTATGTAAATAACATTTTTGAATTTGATAATCGTATTGCAAAAGAGATTATGGTACCGCGAACAGAAATCGTTGGTTTCTACCTGGAAGATTCAGTAGAAGAACACATGAAAGTAATCCAAAATGAGCGATACACACGTTATCCGATTTTTGGAGAAGATAAAGATGATATTATCGGTATGGTCAATGTAAAAGATTTCTTTATTCGATATATGACCGAGGATCAAAAAGATTTATCATCAATTCGCTCGTATATGCGTCCGATTATTGAAGTGATGGAAACGACTCCAATTCACGATTTATTACTTCAAATGCAGAAGAAGCGAATTCCGATGGCTGTTTTATATGATGAGTACGGAGGAACAGCTGGAATTGTAACGCTTGAGGACATCTTGGAGGAAATCGTCGGCGAAATTCGTGACGAATATGATGAAGATGAAGCACCACCAATTCAACATGTAAATGAGCAACATATCATTGTTGATGGAAAAGTGCTTATCTCAGAAGTGAAAGATTTATTTGGATTACACATTGAAGAAGATGATGTGGATACAATCGGTGGATGGATCATGATGCAAAATCATGAAATTGAAGAAGGACAACACGTTGAGGCAGAAGGTTATGAATTTAAAGTGTTAGAAAAAGACGCTTACCAAATTAAACGTGTTGAAATTCGTAAGATGGAAGAGGAACAAGAAGAAGAGAAAGCAGCAACTGTGTAAGTTGCTGCTTTTCTTCTAACGTATAAAAAATGTGAAATTAGGAGCGGATATTTTGATTCAAGCAGCCTTACGTGTATATCGATTACAATTGTATGTGATCTTTAGTGGTTTACTACTTATGTGGACGATTACTCCGTTTGGAAAACAAGTAACAGGGTTTGGTATCGGATTAGCTGTAAGTGCATATTGTCTTTGGTTATTAGCTCGCAGAGTGGAGAAACTAGGGAAAAGTATCGTAATGAAAGAAAAAGCTCCTGGATTAGGAGTTTTAAACCGATTTGCAGCTGCCATTTTAGGAGCTATCATCATGTATGAAATTGAACATGAAATGGAAATGTGGGCATTTGGTACAGGCATTTTAGGTGGTCACTTTTTAATGATTGCGAATTTAGCCTATGCAAATATGCAGTTAGTGAAAGAAGAAGAGAAGCAAAGAGAACATGCTTCGAAAAACATAGAGCTATGATGAAAGGGGCCTAATGGGGTTCCTTTTTTATTTTAGTGATTTGATACAAGTACCAAATTAACGACAAATATAATACGCTTCTTTTTTACGTTTTTCAATAGTATGAAAAATAATGTAAAAAAATTTAAAAACCCATCGATTTCTAAAGGTTATGTATGTTATTATGACAAAAGACTTTTTGAAAGAGGTGGATACCAATGTTACAAGCGTTACTTATTTTTGTGCTTCAAATTATTTACGTTCCAATTTTGACAATCCGTACGATTTTGCTTGTAAAGAATCAAACAAGATCCGCTGCTGGTGTTGGATTGTTAGAGGGAGCTATTTACATTGTCAGTTTAGGTATTGTGTTTCAAGATTTATCAAATTGGATGAACATCGTTGCCTATGTCATTGGCTTTAGTGCAGGACTATTATTAGGCGGTTATATAGAGAATAAATTAGCAATTGGTTATATTACGTATCAAGTTAGTTTACTAGACCGTTGTAATGAATTAGTAGATGAATTACGTCACTCTGGATTTGGCGTTACAGTATTTGAAGGTGAAGGTATTAATTCAATCCGTTATCGCTTAGATATCGTTGCAAAGCGTTCTAGAGAAAAAGAACTGTTAGAAATTATTAATGAAATTGCACCGAAAGCGTTTATGTCTTCTTATGAAATTCGTTCATTCAAAGGCGGATATTTAACGAAGGCGATGAAGAAGAGAGCGTTAATGAAGAAGAAAGATGAACATGCATCGTAAAAAAGGGGAGTCGTGCTGCATTAAAAGTGCAGTATAAACCCATATGTTAAAGAGAGGAATCTATTTGATCTAGATTCCTCTCTTTTTATGAAAAAATTCATCTGTTCATTAAAAAACTAAATCGTATAATTATTTTTTCTACTCATTCTCAAATTAATGATGAGCCATATAACTTGAAAGAATACAGGTATGATAAACGCGATTAATAAAACGATAAGTGATATGGATTTAATTTCGGGTGTTTGGATAACACCAGCGCCATCAACGTCGCGTAGCCAAATAATAGCGGCCCATATTCCAAAAATGATAATCCAAAATATGTTACCAATCCACCAAGAAATCCATCGTTTTTTCATGTTAACACCCCTTACATTTCTTCTCTGTTAAAAGTATATTTTCGTTCGTTACATTTATAATGAAAAGACTATAAAATTAGTTTTTATTAACTGTATATCTAACTTGTTTAAAGGTTACCATTTCACCATCTTTATCATCATCTTCATTCTGTAAAAGTTGAACTCGTGGTTTGTAGTCTGTCCTATGAGCATCCTTGATACCTGTAATATCAAGCTTGTAGGATTCACCATTCTTTATTTTTTGTTCGAATACTTTTGTATTGGCAACATAAATAAAAGTTATTTTATTTTCATCAATGCCTTCAGTCTTAATTTCTAATTCGTTATCTTTTGTTGTAATCGTTGGTGTTAATAATTCTATACTGCCGTTTCCGGTTTCTAAAGAATTTTCTGCTATAGTTGAACATCCTGATAATATGATTGCGGTGAATAGAAGTATAGCTAATTTCTGTTTCATAACATCCTCCAATTTCAAGTGATTTTTGATTTTGGCATTGCTAGACTGCTAGTGTTTTATGTAAATGTTTAGTTAGCATTCTTTTTTATTATACCATAATATGTAAATTAAAACAGGTGTATATCCAATTTAAGGAGGATTGAAAAGTTTACTTATTGCCGAGAATCAGTATTTTTATAGTAGGCATATATCTTCTTTAGGAAATCCTTTTTTTATATTTAAAATGTGTAGTGAAATAAAACCAATAACTCCTATTCCGCCGAAAATAAGCCATGGTGTATACATTCCGTTTAAATTGGATGTAAAAGATGTACCGGTATAATTACCGATGATAAAACCAAATGCGAGTGATAGTTGATAAAATCCGAAGTAAGTAGCTGTATATGATTCGTTACTGTAATTTGCAATAGCGATATCAGCGTTAGGTAATACGAGTGTTTCACCGATTGTAAATAAAATTACACAAATAAATAACCAATACGGGTGTTGAAATAAAGGGATAAGTAAAAAGGAAATACTCATTAATAAAACACCGTATTTAATAATCGAAAGTGTGTTGTATTTATGAAATAGTTTTCGGAATAACACCATAAATATGACGCCTGTTATTGCATTTATCGTAATAACGAGTGTAGCAAGCTGATTGCTATTACTAATGTTTTTCATATGAAGTGGAAGTGCGACAGTAAGCTGAGTAAACATAATATAGAAGAAAATCATGATAAATGAAAACAGAAGAAAAGGTTTATTTTGTAAGATAGCCTGTATTCCTAGTGTGATAGACGTGTTTTCAGTAGTGACTTGGAAGTGATTTTTAAGTAAGTAAAAGATAAAAGCGAATAACAGCATAAGAGACCCTGTTAGAGAAAAAGCATAGATTGGATTGAGTAAGAGTAAGAATCCTCCGGCAATTGGTCCAATTATTGCACCGCAATTAAAACTAAGGTTTAAATATGTAAATAAATTTTTTCTTGTATGAGCTGGTTGTGAGCCGAATATGGCGCGCGCAGCAGGTTCATAAAATGCAGTTCCAAAGCCGATAAGTGCAGAAGAAATAGAAATGGTATAGAAATCAGAGCATATTCCTAAAGCGATAAATCCAATTCCTCTTAAAGATAATCCGGCTATCATCATAATGATATAGCCTATTTTGTCAGCGATTAATCCTGAAAATAAAGGGACAACTCGTGATGTGATTGTCATAACCGTTAACACTGTCCCTACTTGCAAAGCTGAAAAATGAAGAAAGGTTAATAGATAAATAGCTAAAAATGCGTATACCGCAAAATACCCAAAAGACATAAAAAATGAAGAAATAAGCATGAAACGTATCGGCAGTGAGAAACTTTTCATAGAACTCCTCCTAATATTGTAACCAGTAAAACAATTTGATGGTTAACTATTTTATATTATAATTATACATAAAGTCAGAAAAAAGTAAATTTTAAGAAGAAGGTGGAAGGAATTGAATCAAAATGCACCAAATGAACTAGAATATATTCGGGAATTTTTAAATACATGGAGAATACCAAATGATACAAGAGAAGCAATTGATTTATTGCAGACCGAAGATGATATAAATCAATTTATGAACAAACATTTTCATGAAGAGTTTCCGTTTCATACGATAGAGGAATTAAAAAGTTTTCGAGAAGACATTCGGATGACGATTGAAGGCGAAGGATTATTACAAAAGTGGTTAGAGAAATATCCATTTCATGTACATGTAAAGGAAGATATGAAAGGTGTTACGTATGAACCAATGAACGAAGAAAATATATATACAAAAGTATTAAGCATTGTTTTAATGGCAGTTCAAGAACATTTGTGGGGGAGGTTAAAAGCATGTCCAGATTGCCACTGGGTATTTTATGACAATTCACGAAATGGAAGTAAAAGATGGTGCGGTATGTACGCTGGAGAAGAAGGAGGGAGAGCGTGCGGTACGATTGCGAAAGTGAAAAACTACCGAGCGAAAAGAAAAGGAAGATCGGGTTATAATGTGTAATTTATATTAGGGAAGAAAATGGAATGGGGGGAATGTAGAGTATGAAGGGTACACAAATGTTAGCTTTAAATAAAAAGTGTTGGGATACAGTTGCGCCTTATTTCTTTCAAGTAGATTGTTTACCGAAATATGGTCCGTATACAGCTTCTGAAGACGAGATTCATTTGTTCGATTCAATTAGAAATAAAAAGATTCTTGATATCGGATGTGGAAGTGGGCATTCGCTACAATATATGGCAGAGCATGGGGCGGAAGAGTTATGGGGTCTTGATCTTTCAAGTGAACAAATTAAAACAGCGAATGAAACGTTAAAGAGTTGGAATCCAAAGTTAATATGCGGAGCAATGGAAGAAGAAGGAGATATTCCGAAAGGGTATTTTGATATTGTATATTCCATTTATGCATTAGGTTGGACTTCGAATTTACGAAAAACGTTGGAACTGATTTATTCATATGTAAAGCCAGGAGGAAGTTTTATTTTTAGCTGGGAGCACCCAATATATTCAAATTTACAGTATGGTACAGAAGAAATTGCTTTAAAGTCTTCTTACCATGAGGAAACGCCTATTACGTTTGAAACATTTAAAGGGGAAAATGTACAAGCGACATTATATAAGAGAAAAATAAGTACATACATAAATGAGTTAAATAGAGCGGGGTTTACAATTGAGAGAATTGAAGAACCTGAACCATCTAGCGCGTTTGATGAAGGATTAGCTGCGCCGTCTACGAAATATTATTCTTTATATAAAGCTAGGATGGTGCCAACTACTTTTATTATTAAGGCGAGAAAATGAAAAATACAGCGTACACTTTTTTCAGTGTACGCTGTATTTTGTTAAAGGTCAGTACTTATCTTTTCGGTTGGAAAATATGTTGAAAGAAGTATTTGTGATGTAAATTATCTACAACTTTATTTGCTTGATATGTGCGATGTTGTTCGAGTCGAAGTCTTTGCTCCATCATTTTTATTGCGTGATCAGATAAACGTAACATTTTACATTTCTCCTTTTCTATAAATATAGGTGACTATTTGGTATCGATCCCATATTTACAATTAAGGAGGCAAAATGTGTAACATAGGCAAAAAGCACCTTCCTCTCCCATTACGCTTACGAGGTTAGCTGTCGGACTCGGGAAGTGAGAGTTTCCCTACTTAAATAAGATTCGCCCCAAGTAGCATGGCTACAAAAATGGTTCCCCCGCTCCAAAATTGGACTCAGCAAAAGGTTTTATAAAGTAAAAGATAACATAAATAAAATAACAAGTCAAACTGTTTGTTGTTTTCTGATTTTTTTGAGCGAGGTTAAAATCACTCCATCAGGTAATATGATATCCTTTACTTCAATAAATCCATGTTTTTTATATAAAGACAGAGCGGGGGTATTTTCTTTCCCTGTTTGTACAATATATGTTTTAGAAGGGGAGAACATGTCAAATACATATAGTAGTAGTTTTGTTGCAATTCCTTTATGAAAATGATCAAGGGATACTACTAAACGATGAATATCAACTTCCTCTTCATCCATTTTAAAAGAAATAAACCCGGCAAGTGTATCTTCATAAAAATAGCCGTAAAAAATTTCATCACATAATTGAATATCGGCTACAGTATCATAAAGACGAGGGATGGCCGTACTATTTATATATTTTGCTTCAATTTCATAAGCGGGTATTTGAATGTTTAAAATAGAAGTAGCAGTGTTGTGAGAAGTTGAATCATAGGGTAAAACCTCCTTATAGGCTTTATTTTCATAGATTTGACAAGATTTTTCTTTATTGGATATAATAATTATAATAGTTACATAACAATTTAGTATGAAAAAGAAATACACCATAATAGAAGTGGAGGACTAAAAATGGGATGGATTATCACATTAATAGTTGGTGCTATTATAGGTGCAATAGCAGGTTCTATAACGGGTAAAAATTTTCCAGGTGGTATGTTTGGAAATATTATCGCAGGTTTATTAGGTGCTTCGTTAGGTGATAGATTATTTGGATCTTTTGGGCCATCATTTGGTGGGATTCATGTCGTGCCAGCATTATTAGGTGCAATTGTATTAATTCTTATTGTATCATTTGTAGTGAAAGCTGCAAAGAAATAGAGATATAGATTATGACGAAAAGCCCTGAATAAGGGCTTTTCAACTTTCGAAGAGGTGGTTTCGTTGGAGAAATTAAATATAAGAAAAAGAGATAAGTTGAAAAAGTTTTTTAGAGAGCACAATTATTTAGCGGTGTTACTTGGTTTTGCGTTATTGTTTATTAATATATTACTGCTAACGAAAATTTCTTTTGTGTTTACTCCGTTTATCGTCTTTTTAAAAACAATTTTCTTCCCCGTATTATTAGCGGGTGTACTATTTTATATTTTGCATCCATTCGTTTCGCTTTTAGAAAAGAAAGGTGTATCAAGAATCGTATCGATAGCTTCTATATATTTAATAGTAATAGGATTATTTGTATTTTTAGTCTTGACGGTTATTCCTATTATTAAAGATCAAATTGATGCATTAATAGATAACTTACCTTATTTCGGTCATGAAATTGAGAGAGCAGCACGTAGATTTGGAGAAAGTAATTTACTAGGCAAAATTCAGGAGAATTTAAATATCGATGTAGCGAGTATGGTAAAAGACTACACGGTTGATTTTACGAAGTCGTTATCATCAGTAACTGGAAATGTAACTGGATTTTTAAGTACTATTACAGAGGTCGTTTTAACATTTGTAATGGTTCCATTTATATTGTTCTACCTTTTAAAAGATGGTGAGCAATTACCGAATCATTTTTTAAAGTTTATTTCAGAACAAAGACAGCCAGCAGCGATGAGAATACTAGATGATATGCATTATGCGATTAGCTCGTATATTAGAGGGCAAATTATTGTTAGCTTGTTTATCGGAATTATGCTATTAATTGGTTACCTTATTATCGGTATTAAATATGCGGTACTGCTTGCAATTTTAGCGATGATTGTAAATATCGTTCCGTACGTAGGACCGATTATTGCAATTACACCAGCGTTAATTATTGCATTTATTGACTCGCCAGCAATGGTTCTAAAAGTAATTATTGTTATGATGATTGTACAATTAGCAGAAGGTAAATTTATTTCTCCGCAAGTCATGGGGAAAAAGTTAGATATTCATCCAATTACAATCATTTTTATCATTTTAACTGCCGGAAACTTATTTGGTATTATGGGGATTATTTTAGCGATTCCAGGGTATGCGATATTAAAAGTGTTAGTGACGCACGGGTATAGATTTGTTAAGTTGAATACGTGAAAAAAGAGCTAAAACAGATAAAACTGTTTTAGCTCTTTTTTATTAACAATTGATGTGCATATTCGCGCGCCCATTGATCCGCTTCTAATATAGCATCTAATGAAGGATCTTTTACGTTATGATGAGCTTCAATTGTTTTGTAAATTGTTTTTTCAATATCGAAAAAGGCAATTTCGTTTTTAAGGAACAGTGCATTTGCAATTTCATTTGCTGCATTTAATACAGCGGGAGTAGTACCACCGATTTTGCCACATTCATATGCGTATTGTAGGCAAGGAAACTTCACTAAATCTGGTTTTTCAAAATGTAAACTACCGATTTCTAATAAATTTAATTTTTCATAGGAAGAAGGTAGCCGAGTAGGATAGTGAAACGCATATTGAATCGGCATTCTCATATCAGGGGCACCGAGCTGCGCCATAACTGATCCATCAATAAACTCCACTAAAGAGTGAATGATACTTTCTTTATGAATCATAACATCAATTTTTTCATAAGGAATATCAAATAGCCATCTCGCTTCCATTACTTCAAAACCTTTATTCATTAACGTAGCAGAATCAATCGTTAGTTTTGCACCCATTAGCCAGTTGGGGTGTTTTAAAGCATCCTTCGCTTGTAATGTTTTCATTTCTTCACGTGTTTTATCACGAAAAGCACCGCCAGAAGCTGTAACAATTAATTTTTCAATTTCCTTATTATTTTCTCCGTTTAAACATTGGAAAATAGCTGAATGTTCGCTATCAACTGGAATTAAACGACATCCGTTTTGTTTCGCGAGTTCAGTTACGATATGTCCAGCTGCAACCAAAGTTTCTTTATTAGCAATGGCGATATCTTTCTTCGCTTTTAATGCTTCAATTGTTGGGAGTAATCCCGAAACACCAACGACGGAACTTAATACAAGATTTGAATCAGGGTGAGTAGCTACCGCAATTAAACCGTCAGTTCCATATGTAATTTTTGTGTTGGTTGAAATACGCGTACGAAGCGTGTCTGCTAATTCTTTTGTCGCAACGCTTACAATGCGAGGTTGAAACGTTTCGATTTGTTGTTCAAGAAGATCAATATTATAATTTGCGGTTAAACCGACGATTTTAAAATGTTCAGGATGGGCTGAAACGACATCTAATGCAGATGTGCCAATGGATCCTGTTGAACCTAAAATAGATATATATTTTACCATGAAAAAACCTCCAAAGTTGTTTCGAATATTTCTGCAAACCTATATAGCATTAGACAATAGAAGTGGAAATTCCTGCTATATAAAATAGAAAATTCGGGTTTGTTTGGAAGCGAAATGTGATAAACTGTAAAAAAAAACGAAAAAGCAATGAAAGAGAAGAGTACATATTCAAAACTTTTCAGAGAGCTGATGTGTGGTGGAAATCAGTAAGGGATGAATATGGAATGGGCTCTGGAGCTTCTAACTGAAATGAGTAGGTAAAGACGGTTGCTTCACGTTAAGAAGTTGAAGTGAGCTATAATGATAGCTAATTAAGGTGGTACCGCGGGAGTCTCTCGTCCTTTTTAAGGATGAGGGGCTCTTTTTATTTTGAGAAAGGAGGAGTTAGGATGAGTGAGAAAATAATGTTAACTGGGATTAAGCCGACAGGTTATCCGCATTTAGGAAATTATATTGGCGCTATTAAACCTGCGTTGCAAATGTCAAAGAAGAATGAAGGGAAAGCATTGTATTTCATAGCTGATTATCATGCGTTAAATGCTGTGCATGATCCGGGTCAGTTTAGTAGTTATACGAAAGAGGTAGCAGCTACTTGGTTATCACTCGGACTTGGAGAAGATGTTATTTTTTACAGGCAAACAGAAGTGCCGGAGATTCTAGAACTAGCTTGGATATTAGCTTGCCTAACTCCGAAAGGTCTTATGAACCGTGCCCATGCGTATAAAGCGAAGGTGGAGCAAAATAAAGAAGTGGGTTTAGAGGTAGATGCGGGAGTGAATATGGGATTATATACGTACCCGATTTTAATGGCAGCTGACATATTATTATTTCAAGCTACGCATGTACCAGTTGGAAAAGACCAAATTCAGCACATTGAAATTGCGCGTGATATTGCGACGTATTTTAATCATACATTCGGCACGACATTTACACTTCCTCAGTATGTCATACAAGAAGAAGGTGCCATTTTACCTGGTCTTGATGGAAGGAAGATGAGTAAAAGTTACGGAAATGTGATCCCGTTATTTGCAGAACAAGAAAAACTACGAAAGTTAATCTTTAAAATTAAAACAGACTCTTCACTTCCAAATGAACCGAAAGAACTAGAAGCGTTATTTACGATATATAAAGAATTTGCGACGGAAGATGAAATACTGTTGATGCGTGAAAAGTATGAAACTGGCATTGGATGGGGCGATGTGAAAAAAGAGTTGTTTCGTGTTATAGACCGTGAATTAGCTGAACCTCGTGAAAAATATGAGATGTATATGAATGAGCCGAATTTATTATATGAAGCGTTAGAAAAAGGTGCTGAGCGGGCAAGAGAAATCGCAAAGGTAAATTTAGCAGAAATAAAGAAACGGATTGGATTTGAGAGGGGGCGCTGAGCGTTCCCTTGTTTTTTTGATATGAAGCTTAATGATTTTGTCGTAACATCATAAGGTGAAGTAAGGATTTCACATTTTTGTTCAAAACTTATTAGTTGCGTATATTAAAAAGTATGCTAATATAGGGTTACTTATTAAATGTGTTTAATAAGTATAATTTAAGTCACTTATTAAAGGTGTTTAATAAGTGAACTCACTCTATAAAAAGGAGATGATCGTATGAAAACGGAGAAAGAAAAGATGGTGGCGGGAGAAATGTATATTGCGGATGACGAAGAATTAGTAGCTGATAGGGTGGAGGCAAAACGTTTAACACGCCTTTATAATGAGGCGATGGAGATAGGAGATGAAAAACGTTTTACGTTATTAAATCAGCTTTTAGGTTCTTCAGCTGACGGGAAAGCCCAAATCAATCCTGATTTTCGTTGTGATTACGGCTACAATATCCACGTTGGAAAGAGTTTTTTCGCAAATTTTAATTGTGTTATTTTGGATGTTTGTGAAGTGCAAATCGGTGATAATTGTATGTTTGCACCTGGAGTTCACATTTATACTGCTACGCATCCGCTACATCCGGTAGAGCGGAATTCTGGCAAAGAATATGGGAAGCCTGTAAAGATTGGTAACAATGTTTGGGTTGGCGGGGGCGCTATTATTAACCCTGGTATTTCAATTGGGGATAATGTCGTAATTGCTTCAGGGGCAGTTGTGACAAAAGATGTACCTCATAATGTAGTAGTTGGTGGTAATCCAGCTAAAGTTATTAAAACGATAGACGAATAAAGGGTGTTTTCACCAGTTCGTAAATTATCGTATAGACAATGTGAAAGGTGTTTCATATGGAGAAATATAGTACGGACAATTATACAAAGACATTACTTGCCTCTCGAAATGCTCTTTTTCTCTTATTTGCTTTGCCAGGTGTCGCATTTGCTACATGGATTTCAAGAACAGCAGCTACTCGAGATATTTTAGCAGTGTCAAATGCAGAAATGGGCTGGATTTTGTTCGGACTATCTGTCGGTTCAATAATTGGTTTACTAAGTGCAAGCCGCTTTATTGACTGTAAGGGAGCTAGAGAAGTTATTATAGGCAGTATGTTTTTTATGATTGTTGGATTAATTAGTTTAGGTATAAATATTTATTTTGTTTCTAGTATGGGGGCTTTTAGTAGCTTACTAGTATTTGGAATAGGGTACGGATTGGCTGAAGTCGCATTGAATGTAGAAGGTTCTTCCATTGAGCAAAAATTAGGAACGACTCTTCTTCCGAAATTCCATGGCTTTTTTAGTGTAGGAACTTTAGTAGGTGCGCTCAGTGGTTCAGTCGCAGCGTCGCTTCATATCCCGATTTTATATCAGTTTCTTGCGATTTCGGTTGTGTTTGTATTACTTGTATGTATGTTGTATCGTTTTCTTCCGCATGGAACAGGAAAGAAGGAGAAATCGCAGAACGAAAAGAAAGCGAAGCGCACGTCCTTACGTATGGAAAAAAAGGTGCTTTTAATTGGTCTTTTTGTGCTTGGCATGGCATTTGCCGAAGGAAGTGCAAATGATTGGCTACCTATCGTAATGGTAGATGGACATGAGCAAAGTGTAGTGACAGGTTCTATTATGTACACAATTTTTGTATTGGCAATGACGTTAGCTCGTATGTGTAGTAGCTATTTCCTTGATCGATTCGGCCGTGTCGCTGTCGTGCGTGCCACTATTATGATGGCAATTCTAGGAATTTCAATCGTCATATTTGGGAGTAATTCGTATTTTCTAGCATTTGGTGTAGTACTGTGGGGGATTGGTACAGCGCTAGGTTTCCCGATTGGTCTGTCAGCAGCTGGAGATGACCGAGAAAATGCGACTTCTAATGTTGCGGCAGTTTCTATCATTGGTTATACAGCCTTTTTAGTCGGACCACCATTTTTAGGGATACTTGGGGAAGCATTTGGAATACGTAATGCCTTGCTAGCTGTTTTATTATTTGTTCTTTTGTCTGGAATTGTATCATCTATTACGAGAGAGAATACATCAAGCTAGAATTACATGCAGCGGAAATATATCATCTCTATTGCTTTAGAAAATGATGTATGATATATTGTCAACGCAACTTATTAAAAGTGTTTAATAAGTATGTTGATTAAGGTGGTGAGCGATTTGAGTGAACAATTTGTTACTCAAAAATCGATTAAAGATACGATCCTTCGCGGCATTCGTACAGCTCTTCTAGAGCAAGAAAGTGCGACGAAAGTTGAACTTAGTAATACATTAGAAATTAGTTTTCCAACGATAAGTAAATTTATAGAAAATATGAAACAAGATGGTGAAGTCACTTTAGTTGGTTTAGATGATTCAAGTGGCGGAAGAAGAGCGAAACGATATGCGTATAATCCAGAATATATGTTAGGGTTAGCAATATTTTTAGAGAAAAATGAAACAAACTATACCATTTTTAACTGTTTTGGGGAAGTAAAAGAACAAGGAAGTACTTCAAGTGTATTAATGGATACTGGTGTGAATCTATTATCAAAACATATTGAGAATCTTATCTCTACATTCCCGAAAATAAGCTCTATATCAATTGGAGTGCCTGGTGCGGTCGATAATGGGCGCATTTTCTATATTCCTGGTTATGAAAAGTTCCAAAATTTTCATTTGCAAAACCACTTAGAGGATCTGTTTTCAATACCTGTAGTAATAGAAAACGATATGAATGCCGCCGTGCTTGGCTATTATAAGAGCACTGGAAATAACGACAATTCATCTCTTGTGTATTTGTATTCAGGTCAAAATGGCCCAGGTGCGGGGATTATGGTAAATGGAGATGTCGTACGAGGAAGCACCTTTTTCTCAGGAGAGATATCTTTCGTTCCGCAGTATGATAATAAAAATTTCTTACAGGCATTGAGAAGTGGAGATTCGAATAATCCAGAGGAATATAATATAGATGCTTTTACCCGTTTAATAGCTACATATATAGCTATTATTAATCCACATGCGTTTATTTTCTGTGATGATGAAGTGAACCAATTTGTAATAGATCAAATTGTAAAAAGCTGTCCGCAGTACATTCCAGCAGAACATATTCCGAGCATAACAGTGAGCAATTGGAAAGAAGATTATTTATATGGATTAAAAAACCTTGGACTTGATCTGATGATTACAAGAACAAGCAAAGAAAATTAAATATCAAATTGTTGGTTGAATATTGTAAAAGAAAAGGTGTCGATTATGAAAATTGAACATGTAGCAATTTGGGTAAATGATTTAGAAGGTATGCGTGATTTTTATAAACAGTACTTCGGTGGTGAAGAAAATAGCTTATATCACAATCCGAAAAAGCAGTTTGAATCTTATTTTATAACTTTTAAAGGTGGAGCACGTCTTGAACTTATGAGGCAAGTAGGGATAGACGTTAATACAGAAACACAAACAATAGGATATGCGCATATTGCTTTTTCTGTAGGCAGTAAAGAAAAGGTGAACGAATTAACTAATATGTTAAGAGAAGCAGGGTACCCTGTGTTAAACGGTCCGCGTACTACAGGGGATGGTTACTACGAAAGTGTAGTAAGCGACCCTGAAGGAAATCAGATTGAGATAACGATCTAACATAAACAACCTCATTTCGCGTTATCATGACGGGAAATGAGGTTGTTTTAATATGTAATATTTTTTAATTGAAGTGCTGAAACTCCTTAATAATCTTTTCAATAACAGGAGGAAAGTTACTAGGTAACTCATCAAGTGAAAAGAAGCGTAGTTCTTTCGATTCCATTTGGTCGCATACAAGTTCACCGCTGAATTCACGGCAAATATAAACAACGAGTACACCGTGTACTTGATCGCCGTTTGGATAGATTTGAAAGAAATCGGGTCCTGAGTATGTACGGAATAGTTTTGGATTTTTAATAATAAGTCCAGTTTCTTCAAATACTTCTCGCTTTAAAGCATCTTCTAATGTTTCGTTATATTCTAATGCACCTCCAATAATGCCCCAGCGGTTAAAATCTGTACGGAGTTGCAGTAATATTTCATTTTTCTCATTTAATATAATGGCGTGTGAACCTATTAAAATAAGTGGATGATTTCCTACTAAATTTCTCATGTCTTCAATATAACCCATACTTGTTCTCCTTATATGTTAATAATAGTTAGGAAGTTCTTTTAACATTGTTTCTGTTTTACGTGCAGTAAAGGCTAAGTTATGATCATCTTTCGTTCTTAAAAATAATGTACGTAAAAAGGTTTTAATGTTGGCACATAAAATACAATATTCATTTAGCGAAAGGCGTTTTCTAATTTGAGGAAGCCTTTTTATTTTTTTATGAATAATTGAAATTAACTCATCTTGCGGGAAGTCATGATATAGCATGGATAGTAACGGCGTAACAATTCGTTCATCTTCATTATTATGAAAAAGGTCAGATGGAATGAAGATTTTATTTAATAAACAATGAATTAATTCTTCGTACCACTCAAAAGTCGTATAGGAATTGTGAACAATTTCAGTAAAGGCATCAGATACGTGAGCAAGACAATGAGCCCATCCTTTATTTTCAATATAGCCCCGGAAATCTGTTTCTAAGTTTGTGTATGTAATGAGTTTGTTTTTTATGTCTTCGATATCCTCCTCTGTAAAAAAGTAGTGGGAGTTAGCGAATTGGAGTATTAACGCAATTAACGAAACAGTGTAAGAACGTGTGAAAACCCCATCTGTATGTGGGGAGTAAATGTCACAATATAAATACTCATCACTTAAACAAGTTTGCAACAGTAATTTTAGCTGATCGTCCATAAGGAATTCATGATGAATGAAATGTGCAAAACATTTATATATAAGCTGATAACGAACGTAACTATCAGTTGTTCCGACATGCTGAAGCATATTGAGTGTTAACTCATTTATATCTATATGTTGCAGTTGCGTATAATCATTTTGTTGTATAAGCTCTAACTGTTGTTGCAGCGCTGTAATATCCAATGGAGAACCTCCTCCGCACTTTAAAGATGCGATGTTTTCTAGTATTCTATATATTCAAGGACAATCCTGCTCATGCAAGGAGAACAAGTAGAAATTCGAGTATGACATAGATGAGGGAAGTATATGATGACTATAAAACAGTTGAAAAAACATTTTAAAATAAGAAGAAATGGTTCTTCTATCATGATAAAAGAAAATAATGCAGAAGTTTTTACAGAAGAGCAATTAAAGGAAATCATGCAATACTGCGTTGCTGAGGCTGAAAAAGAGGGATTAGAAAAACTACATTTTGAAATTTCTTCAAAAAGCCCAAATTATGATGTGTATAAAAAATGTTTCGACACGTATTCATTTGAATATGTTACTGAAAACATGATTGTATTTAAAGATATATATGAAGTAGAAGATGTAGATAGTGAAATTGATTTTAAGCTTATTGAAGAAGTTGGAGAAGATACATTTTACTCTCTTTGGAACGAAATGACGGAAGAACAAGTCACTTATGATCAATTTGTAAATATGATGCTACAAGAAATTGGTGAGCAATGGAAAGAGCATTGTTTAACAGCGAGTATCGATGAAGAGCCAATAGGAATTGTAATCCCGCATATTGAAAGAGGTACGTTAGAAGAAGGGAAACTTATGTACTTTGCAGTTACTCCAAATATGCGTAATAAGGGATATGAAGCTGCATTATTTGCAGGTGCGATGTTTGTCTTAAAGGAAATAGGCGCATCTTATTATATTGGCGAGACAAATGTACAAAATGAATGGATGAAGGATGTTTTTGAAAAGAACGGATGTCAGCTGCTTAGTTGTACTGAGCGATATGTGAGGGTGTTTTAGGAGTACTATTTTGAACTTATTTAGCGGGAATCCGTGTACAACTTATGAACAAGTAAAAGAACTTCTTGCCTGTTTGTAAGATAAAAAGAAAAATGAGAACGACAAAATAGATATTTCTATAATACAATAAAGAAAGATTCGATTATACGAGAAAGCGTTGGTGAAAGAATGGAGCAGCAAAGAAATGGGTTACAAGTAACTGTAGAAAGAAATAAAGATAATACGTTACAAATAAAGTGGGAAAATAATATAGAAGAAGTTCGCATTTATTGGAGTACTTCACCAGAGCATATTGAAGAAACTGGAGAATTACTTGCAACGGTAAATGGAGAATCATCATGTACAATTGAAAATCCGAGTGAAAATGAGCGTCCATATTTTAGACTAGTAGGAAGTAATGGACAAGCAGTGACAGTAGCTGAGCGTAGATTGCCATTACAAGGCGCGTTTAACTTCCGTGATATGGGAGGATATGAAACGACTGAAGGGCGTAAAGTAAAATGGGGCAAGTTGTACCGCTCTGAAGAATTAGCAGGACTAACAGAGTGGGATATCGACTATTTACAAAAGTCTGGCTTAAAGTTAATTTGTGACTACCGTACAGACTTTGAGGTAAAGCATAAGCCAAACCCAGAAATTACAGGCGCTCGTCAAGTGTGCTTACCAGTTATGCAAGACTTAGCAAAAGATTTAAATATAAACGAGTTTTTCCAAGTTGGTGACCTTTCTATGTTAGGGAAACCAGGCGAGTATCTTGTGAAAATGAATCAAGATTTCGTAAGTGGTAATGAAGCATTCGTGAGCTTCTTAAACTTAGCGCAAAACCCAGAAAACTTACCGTTAGTCAACCACTGTACAGCTGGAAAAGACCGTACTGGATTTGGATCGGCACTGTTATTACTTTTACTAGGTGTACCAGAAAAAACAGTAATGGAAGACTACTTACTAAGTAACGGTTTCCGTGAAAAGTTAAATGAAAAAATGATGGCCTTTTTAGGTGCAAAATTACAAAACGATGAAAGTAGAGCAATATTAGGTGCAATGTTTGAAGCGCGTGCTGAATATTTACAAGCTGCGATTGATGAATTGAAAAAGCAATATGGTTCAGTTGAAGCGTATGCTGAAAAAGCACTTGGCTTTACGAAAGAGTCGTTAGAGGAAATGAAAGAGTTATTGCTAGAGGATAAATAATGAGGGGGAGGCTGATTGGATTAGCCTCCTTTTCTCATTGTTGTTATAATTTTGTTTATGAGGATTGTTGTGCACCGGGGGATGAAAAGAAATTAAGAATCGGGGGATAAAATGATTCATACACGTGTAAAAGCAGAGGGGTTAAAAGGGAAGCTAGCAACAATACTAAGTCAAGATTATAAGGAACTGGCGGTTCAGAATTTAAAGGTGATTGGAACAGGAGTGCAAAATATTGTTTTTCGGGGAGATTCAGAAAAGGGAGCTTTAGCTTTTCGAGTGCCATGGGAGAGAGAAGTAGAAAATATAAATGAAGATTTATTTAATAGTCGGATTTCATTAGAAAAGGAAGCAGAGCTCTCTGAGTTTTGTCATTCAAAAGGTATTCCAGTGCCAAAGATACATGGATTGCATCTTTCTGCAGAACTTGATTTTTTAATTTCGGATTGTGTGTGTACTAATCATGTTCCAATTTCTGCGTACAAAATAGGCAAGTTAGTTAGTAAGCTTCATAGTATGCCAATTGAGGATTTACATTACGGACAAAACATTAGAGAGCCGATCAGTAAGTATATAGCAGAACGAATTGTGAAACGGGTAGAAGGGTTTCATACAATTACGAACTGTGGAATGAAACTTCCAGATACGAAAACAATTGAACATATTCTTAGTACAGCAGATCATGAAAAGTGTTTACTACATATGGATGTTCGACCTGCCAATTTGATTGGATATAATGGAGAGGTTAAAGCGATAGTTGATTGGGATAACGCTCTTATTGGTCACCCATTACTGGAGCTTATGAGAATAGCTGAAACAAATGAGGTTAGTTGGGATGAATTTAAAGATGGATATAAGAATGATAGTATCTTTAACGCTACTCCTCATATTGTTAGTTTATTTTATAGGTTAGATACAGCGGTCATGCTTGCAAACTTATTTATAGCACATTTGAAAATAGAGGATAAAGGTGTATTCTATAAAGAGCGGGTTAAAGCAATACATCACGAAATATATATAAGTTTATAAGCTATGGGAATGAATTTTTGAAATAGAATTGAGGAGAACATCATGAAATACAAAGTTATATTATTCGACGTAGATGATACATTACTAGATTTCCCTGAAACGGAAAGAAACGCATTACATAACGCGTTTGTACAGTTCGGGATGCCTACAGGGTATAATGATTATCTTGCAAGTTATAAAGAGATTAGTAATGGATTATGGAGAGATTTAGAAAATAAAATGATTACGCTAAGTGAATTAGCGGTAGATCGATTTAGACAATTATTTGCCCTTCATAATATAGAAGTAGATGCGCAGCAATTTAGTGATAGATACCTTGAAAACTTAGGAAAAGAAGTACACCTTATAGAAGGTGCAGTGCAATTATGTGAGAATCTACAAGATTGTAAGTTAGGTATTATTACGAATGGATATACGAAGGTGCAACAATCTAGAATCGGAAATTCACCTTTATGTAACTTCTTTGATCATATTATTATTTCAGAAGAGGTTGGTCATCAAAAACCAGCGGGAGAAATTTTTGATTATGCATTTGAAAAATTGGAGATTACTGATAAATCAAGTGTATTAATCGTTGGAGATTCTTTAACTTCTGATATGAAAGGCGGAGAAGATTTCGGCATTGATACGTGCTGGTATAATCCGAGTTTGAAAGAGAACATGACGAGTGTTAAGCCGACTTATGAAGTGGAGAACCTGCTACAAATTTTAGAAATTGTAGAAGTGGCGGAAGAAAAAGTAGCCTCATTTTAATCGTGTTGATATTTTTCGATAAGTCGATATTCTTTGTCGAATCGTCGATATAATTTGAGTTGCGTTCAATGTATATCGATGATCGGTGTAATAACTAGAGGTGAGTGAAAGATGTTAACGTTTTTATTTGAGTTAGACAAGAGTATTCCGCAAAAGGATGAGCCGCGGTATGCCGCTTATGCAAATGGCTTTATTGAAGGGGATGTAACAATTCTTGTCGGTGACAGCGTACTTTTCCAGAAGTCATGCATGAAGGTCGCAGAGCTCGGAATTTATTTAGGACAGTGGATGGAACAAGTGCAACATGGGCAGAACGAACAGTTAAATTATGAAACGAATGACCGTGAGGAAGTAATTCTCGGATTCTTTTGTGAAGAGGAAGATCAGTGGAGAGTGTCTTCTAGTTGGCAACAATTTGAACTGCAAGAGCGTATATCCACTACAGCATTAGTAGAGAGCGTTCAAAGTTATTTGAATGAACTAAATAAGGAACTGCGCGCGATAGAATATCCCGTGACGTTTGATCAGTATTTACGAGGAGAGCGAATGATGCAGCTTTCTTATAAACGTCTGTGTGATAGTAAAGCGGATACGACGTCGATAGAAGTTTACAATGAAAGCGAAAGAGTAGGCGCAGTACGGGGATATTATAAAAATACGTTGATGAAAGTGCTAGACTTTATTCCGAAAGTCGGTAGTAATATCATTTATGAAATAAAGGATAGTAAGGACAATATTCGCGTCATTGCAAAGGATGTAAGTAGGCAGCGTCAAAGAAGGATTTTAGTTACGTATATCGATCATCATGAAGCAGAACATGAAATACTTATATGTGACGGAAAGTTATTAGATGCAAATTTCTTATTTACCTTTACATATAAGACAGAAGAATATGTTGTTCATAAAACTACAATTGGGCTTGGAAAGTTATTACGAAACGGCTATGTAATCGCAGATTGGAATATTCGTCTTGAGGAAGATATGTATGATATTGAGATGAATGTATATGATGAGAATTATATAGAGGATCAATATTTATTGTTAGGCGTATTTCATGCTGTTTTGTATGGGTGATAAATGAGAAGTACCGGCATTCTTCATGGGAAGGATGCCGGTACTTTTATTTATCCTCAAAAATAAAAATCTCATCAATTGTACTATGAAGTGCCTTCGCTATATCGTGAGCGAGCTGTAAGGAAGGATTATATTTTCCTTTTTCGAGATGGCTAATTGTTTCACGGCGTACACCAACAGTTTTCGCTAAATCTTCTTGTGTCATGTTCAACTTGGCGCGGTATTCTTTTATTTTCGTTACGAACGCCATGGCGCATCTTCCATTTCATCAACAGGTTTATCATAAAAGAACATAGAGAAGCCGAACGTAAGAATGAGTGTGCCGAAAATAAGAGCGATATCAATCTCTTGTAGCGCCGGGTTTGGAAACAGTAATTCAATAAACAGAATGATAGCGGTAGTTAGTAATGTAACGATAAAGGCATTGCGGCACGATTTATTAACGATTTGTTCAAATAGTTCATCGTGTTGAACCGTTCTATACGTTGTGAAAAAAGAGAAGAAACAGAACATAGTAAACAATCCTTTGTCGTAAAAAAAGCCGAGGAATCCAAAGAAACCGAGAAATCCTAAATATTTAATCCAAGTTGTTTTCATAATAGGTCCTCCTTGCAATGTTAGAAATAATTCACGTTATGTTATAAATATATCACGTTCGGAAATCTATAGTAATAATAGTTTTCCAATTCTTTTCATAATAATAGTAAAAAGAGGAAATATACTGCGAAATAAAGAGGATAATATTGTAAAATGGTTGTAAGGAGGGGGAGGAAGGCATGCTAACTTGGATTATGATCGTTGTATTACTTGTAGTGATTACTGTAGTGGCGACGGTGTTAATTGGGCGAAATGGTGATGCGAATTATAGTAAAGCGACAAAGGGAAATATTAGAAGACTTACGATGATTTATATTATACTAGCTGTCGTTTTAATCGTTGGATTAGGTTTGTATATTTATTTTAAAGGTTAAAAAACTGAAAAAATATAAAAATCTAAAAATAGAAGTATGCTATAATATCAATATAGTTATTTGGTAATTAAGGAAAGGATTGGATGTAATGATTGAAATTACGAATGTGTCAAAAAGTTATAATGGGTCTACCTATGCAGTAAAAGATTTAAGTTTATCAGTGCCTAGCGGAGAAATCTTTGGATTTTTAGGACCGAATGGTGCGGGTAAATCAACGACAATTAAGATGATTACTGGTATTCATGGGGTGGACAAAGGGACGATTACGATTAACGGTATAGATATTATGAAAAATCCGATGGAAGCGAAAAAGACGTTTGGTTATGTTCCAGATAGCCCAGATATGTTTTTACGATTAAAGGGAATTGAATATTTAAACTTTATGGCAGATATGTATGAAGTGCCGAAAGAAGTACGACAAGAGCGAATTGAGTCTTTAGCGAAGAAATTTGATCTTTACAATGCGTTATCGGATCAAATTCAAAGTTATTCGCACGGTATGAGACAAAAAATCGTTATTATTGGTGTGCTCGTGCATGAGCCAGATATATGGATTTTAGATGAACCGTTAACGGGGCTTGATCCGAAATCCGCCTATATTTTAAAAGAAATGATGAGAGAACATGCGGATAAAGGAAAGATTGTATTCTTCTCGACACACGTATTAGAAGTAGCAGAAAAAATATGTGACCGCGTTGCAATTATTAATAAGGGGAATCTTCAGTTTAAAGGGAATTTAGATGAAATGAGAGATCATTTTAAATCCAATGAATCACTTGAAAAAATGTTCTTGGAGATGACGGGCAATGAGTAAAATTTGGACGTTAACGAAAGTATTATTAAAATTAAATTATGCAGATTTTATAACAGATAAGAAGAAGCGATGGGCGTATGTATTTTCATTTGCAGCCATTTTATTTGTCGGCTTTTTACTATTTGGTTCTATCACGCACGCAATGTATGAGGGAATGATACATTTAGGGCAAGATCCAGGAATGATTATCGCAATGGGACTTGCGATTGCGAGTATATGGGTATTTTTAATGAGTATAACGAACATTTTAACTGTATTTTACTATAGTAATGACATTGAAATGTTACTACCATTACCATTAAAACCAGCCCAGATTATTTCGGCAAAATTTTTAACAGTATTAATAACACAATACGTAATGAGTTCATTCATTTTATTACCAATCTTTATTACGTACGGATTAAAAAGTGGCGCATTTATTACATATTACATATACATGATTTTTATTTACTTACTCTTCCCGATTGTGCCGTTAGTACTAGCTTCGTTACTGATGACAGTTATTATGAGGTATACAAATATAGCAAAAAATAAAGACCGAGGAAATATATTTATTGGAATTGTAAGTATACTATTTATTGTAGGAATTAATGTATTTTTACAGTGGAAAAATAAAAGTTCGTTTTCTGAAGATGCAATTGCGGATTACCTTGCGAACAACCAATCTTCTCTTTTAGTACAAATGACAAACTATTTTCCAACTACATATTTCGGAGCAGTGGCATTAGTAGAAAATGCAAATTGGAAGGGTCCTTTATATGTAATCATCTTTGCACTTATTTCATTTG
Organism: Bacillus sp. EB106-02-03-XG38; assembly: GCF_058792175.1. NCBI lineage: Bacteria > Bacillati > Bacillota > Bacilli > Caryophanales > Bacillaceae > Bacillus > Bacillus sp. EB106-02-03-XG38. The sequence continues at coordinate 1,492,328 of NZ_JBYTED010000001.1, read as the reverse complement.
TATTCTTTGTGTTGTTTTATTACATTGCAGAGCGTACATATTTAAAAGGGGTTATTGGACTTTCAACGAGTACAGCAAAAAAAGAGGTCATTTCAGCCGAAGGATTACAGAAATCAACGGTACAAAGTTCACATTTAAAAGCGTATGTGAAAAAGGAATTTAAAACGTTATTCCGTACACCACAATTTTTCTTAAATTGTATCGTACAAACTTTCGTTATGCCGATTATGTTATTCTTTGTTTTATTCGTACAAGATGGAAATTTAGAGTGGATTACAGGGTATATTGATAACCCAAAATCTGCAGGCCTTGCAATTGGTGTTGGCCTTTGTGCATCGCTATTTTTAATGGGAAGTAACGTTATCGCGACAACATCATTTTCACGTGATGGAAGTTCATGGTTTGTGAATCGTTATTTACCTGTAAAAGCTTCGGATATCTTTTTTGCGAAAGCAATCACTGCTTGGTTAATTAATGTGATCATTTTAGCAGTATTCGGCATTACGATGGCAGTTGTAGCTGGGATTTCTCCTGTATTCATGTTACTGTGGTTTTTACTAAGTGCGAACGGGTTATTGTTAATTAATTTAATCGGTACACGCTGGGATGCACAAACTGCAGATATTCATTGGGATACAGAGCAGAAATTATTTAAGAGCCGATATACAACATTGTGGAATTTTTTAGCTAATATTTTTATAGCTTTAGTTATTGTTGCGGGAGTAGGTTTATTATACTTCTTCCTTCAAGTAGGACTGTGGGTTATGTTTATCGTTTTATTTGTAATGTTTACGATTGTAAATTATATCTTTATTAAAATTTTAAAATTAGGTGCAGAACGTATATTGTCAAATATTGAATAAATAGATAGATCCTCTGTATTCGTGCAGAGGATTTATCCATAGATGGAGGAGAAAAGGTGAAGAAAATAGCAATTGTAACAGGGGCAACTCGTCTGAATGGAATTGGTGCAGCTGTATGCAAGGTGCTTGCTCAAGAAGGGATAGACATTTTTTTCACGTACTGGTCTCAGTATGATAAAGCGATGCCGTGGGGAATGCATGACAAAGAGCCCTTTTTGTTGAAAGAGGAGATTGAAAGTTTAGGTGTTCGATGTGAAATGGCAGAAATCAATTTATCGCAGTCGTATTCGCCAAATCGTTTGTTTTATATGGTCTCAGAACGTTTAGGTGATCCATCTATTTTAATTAATAATGCAGCGTATGCTAATCATACGAGAATTGAAGAATTAAACGTAGAACAGTTAGATAAACATTATACAGTGAATGTTCGCGCTACTATGTTATTAAGTTCATTATTTATAAAACACTATGCACTGAAAACGAGTGGAAGTATTATTAATCTTACTTCAGGGCAGTCGTTAGGGCCAATGCCTGATGAACTAGCATACGTAGCGACGAAAGGAGCAATTGAAGCATTTACAAAATCAGTAGCACCAGTTGCGATGGAGAAGGGAATTACAGTGAATGCTGTAGATCCTGGACCGACGAACACAGGATGGATTACAGAGGAGCTGAAGCATCATTTAGTATGGAAGTTCCCGCAAAGTAAAGTAGGGGAACCGGCGGATGCAGCACGCTTAATTTCTTTTTTAGTAAGTGAAGAAGCAAAATGGATTACGGGTCAAGTTATTCATTCAAATGGTGGTTACTCATAAAAATATTATGTTAATAGAAGTTGAGAAACAAATAAATGAAAGAAAATTTTATTTTTTTGTTTAAATAAAATGTCAAGAAAGATAAAAATTTGATAGGAGAGTATATCGTCATATGAAGATAGTATTTCTTCATGTGACAATATACTCTTTTTCTTTTGCCAAAGAGAAGAAAAATGCAGTAGAAGAAACTCGAATATTCAAAATGGTTTATCGGTTTTTGTACGTATTATTATGAAGATTACTGTCGGAAAGATGGTAATTCGTATGAAAAGGGATTTTTTAAGGGGAAATCGAATCGTAAAGGGGAGGATAAATAAAGTAAACATAGGGGGATTTAAATGAAAATGAAAAAGGTCGCTATCGCATCGATAACAATTGGTACAATGCTTACTATGGCAGCTTGTAGTCCTTCAGCAGATAAAGAAACAGAAAAGAAAGAGCAAGTAACAGCGCAAAATGAAGGAGAATCAAAAACGACAAGTGCAGATGAAGCGTCAAAAACAACGAAAGATACTGAAAAAGAAACAAATACTTCTTCAAATGAAAAAACAGATAAAGATACAAAAAATACGAAAGAATCATCAGGGACAGAAAGTAACGGTAAAACATCATCTCAAAATGAGAATGTGAAAACAAAAGAAAAAGAAACGACAGGAAAAACGAATGATCAAACGACTAGTGGAAAAACGACAGATCAAAGTACAAGTACAAACGCAAACGCAAACGGAAAAACAACGAAAGATCCGAAGAAAAGCGTAGCCGTGAAAACAAATGTTAAAGAAGTTGCTGCATTAGTTGATAGCTTGGACAAGCAATTAGCTGCAAATCCGAAATTAGAAACAGTAAATAAACTTGGAAAACAAATTAATGAAAAGTGGGATGTGATTGAGAAAGAGCTAGAGGCATCACACCCAGCTGAATATAAAACAATTGGGCAAAGTATGTACCCGTTAATTGTAGGAGCGGAGAAAGAAAAGATAGATATTGCTAAAATGAAGTCATTAACGACGAAAACGAAAAAAGATTTAACTCAGTTATTAACGAAACTTTCGTAGTTTGACAAGCCTACTGTGTAAGTAGGCTTTTTTATGTTGAGAGTGTAATGAAAGTTTATGGGAATCCTAATGAAGAAAGGATAGTGATAAATATGACAATCGATCGAGTTTGTACAATTGGGCCAGCAAGTAATAATCAAGAAACGTTAGCACAGTTAATAAACAATGGTATGAAAATTGTGCGGCTAAATTTATCACATGGCACGCATGAAAGTCATAAAGATATCATTCATTTAGTCAAATCGTTAGATGATTCTATTAAAATTTTAGGCGATGTACAAGGTCCTAAAATAAGATTAGGTGAGATGAGCGGCGAACAAATTACACTTCAGGCGGGAGATTCATTTCTTTTACATACACAACCAGTTACAGGGAGCGATAGAGAAGCAAGTGTTGATTATGAAGGAATCGCGAATGATGTGAAAGTTGGCAGTAGAATTTTAATTAATGATGGCGAAGTTGAGTTAATCGTTGAGAAGATAAGTACGGACAAAATAGAAACAAATGTGAAAATAGGTGGTAATATCTCATCTCATAAAGGGGTGAACTTACCAGGGGCAATCGTTAGCTTACCAGCTATTACAGAGAAAGATAAAAAAGACATTCAGTTTCTGTTAGAAGAGGATGTTGATTTTATCGCATGTTCTTTCGTAAGAAAACCTAGTCATATAAAAGAAATACGAGATTATATACAACAGTACAAAGAAACGTCACCTAATATAATTGCTAAAATAGAAACGATGGAAGCAATCGAGAATTTTCAAGATATTTGTAAAGAAGTAGATGGAATTATGATTGCAAGGGGGGATTTAGGAGTAGAGTTACCGTATCAATTTATTCCGCTCTTGCAGAAAATGATGATTCAGGAATGTAATCGAACGAATACATATGTTATTACAGCGACACAAATGCTGCAATCTATGGTAGATCATTCTATTCCAACAAGGGCTGAGGTGACCGATGTGTTTCAAGCTGTACTGGACGGAACGAATGCCGTTATGCTTTCTGCTGAAAGTGCATCAGGCGAGCATCCGATTGAAAGTGTAAAAACATTACGTCTCGTTTCTGAATTCGCTGAGCATGTAAAAAAAGACGGGCCTTTTGTGATGAAAGATGTACTGGAATTGCTGCATAAGTCTTTGGATGAGTGATGAATAAAAAACAAGAGGCCGGATATGCATCCGTCCTCTTGTTTTTTATTCCTATTCTTCTTGCTCCTGCTCATCCAAAATTTTATCAAAAGCAGCAGATACTTTATCAAATTCTTCATCATTTTCAATGTATGAAAACTCATTATCTTCTTCTACTTTTAAAAAGAAAATATCAATGTCTTCCTCAGTTTCTGTTTGGATATCCTCCACAAAGGCAACAGCAATATATTCTGCACCTTCGACATCCATCGCTCCAAGCACTTCTACTTCTTGCTCTTCGTTATTTTCATCACTAAGAGTAAATACTTCGCCAACTTCAATATCAGACATATTCATTCTCCTCCTGTCCAACTCTAATAAAAAGAGTGTTTAAACTGCATACATACTAATATAGTTTTCCATGAAAAATCAATTTCATACATAAGAAAAATCAAATGCTACTTCTTTAGTATGGGTGTATAGCAATAAGGAGGATTATTTTTTGCGTGCTATATTACTAAATCCATTCAACAATTGTATCCATAGTCTGTCTTGTTTTATCACGCTTTGGCTCTTCTTTACGATAACCAAAAGCAACCATAACAGACACTTCAAGATTATCGTCTTTTATAATGCCTTCTTGACGAAGTAAAGAATCTACTTTCTCTTTATCAAATCCTTCTATTGGACAAGAATCAATGCCAATTTGAGCTGCACTCGTCATCATATTTCCTAAAGCAATATAAGATTGTTTAGATGACCAATCAAATACAGCACGATCGGAGTGTAATAAGTTAAAATCTGTTTCCTGGAACTTTTTGAAGAATTCATATCTGATTTTTTGAGTGTCTTCAGGTAATCCAATAATATCGTTCATCATATATTTAATATACTCTGCATCATAATGCATATCTTTAATATTTCTTGAAAGAACAATAACAAAGTGACTAGCTGTTGCAAGTTGCCCACCAGCGCCCCATGAATACGGTTGTAGCTTTTCTCTTAATTCTTTATTTTGTACGACAATAAATTTCCATGGTTCATAACCAAAAGAAGAAGGAGATAATCTGCCTGTTTCTAAAATGAATTTAAAATCCTCTTCTGAAATTTTGTGCATAGGATCGAACTCTTTACATGCATGTCTGAAATGGAAAGCCTCCATAATTTTTTCTTTTGTAATTTGTTTTGTATTTGTCATAAAAGTACCTCTTTTCATTAATTTATTTTTGTAAGTAAATTATATTTTTAAAGTAACATAGATACAAGTACGCACATTTATGTGTTATAGTATCAAAAAAGATACTATTGGTAAGGGAAGGGATTTATGATGGATTGTTCGAATGAAAATAATATAAATTACCCATTTCTAAATAAATATTCTTGTCCAGTTGAAGCAATGGTTGAGGTTATTGGTGGGAAATGGAAAGGGGTTATTTTGTATCATTTATTAGATGGTACAAAGAGGTTTAATGAATTAAAAAGATTAAAACCTAATATCACACAACGAATGTTAACACTGCAGCTGAGAGAACTTGAAGCAGACGGCATCATACATCGTGAAGTGTACCGTGAAGTTCCTCCGAAAGTAGAATATTCGTTAACTGAGCTTGGTGAATCACTACGTCCAATGATTTTATTAATGATGGAATGGGCAACTCATAATATGGAGAAAGTTTTGGAGAGTAGAAATACAAAAAATAATAGTTAAGAGTTGTAGAAATAAAAGGTGTTTTCCATATGTGAAGCCACCTTTTATTTCTATATTTTTTACTTTTTAACTTCAACCGCTGAAATTGCAAAGTCATTCAAGTTTACAGTTTTACCATACCAATCAGAGTGTTTGAAGACGATACCTTTACCATATCCTTCAGTTGAAGTACGATCCCATAGCGTTGTTGAATAGCTAGCAGTAGGGGATGCTGTACTTACAGAAGAAATTCTATTTTGCCAATTAGGAGGCAAATTTTTAAAACCGCTACTAAGAGAAAAATACTCGCCACCATTATTTGCATGTTCATAGAAATCTGTATTATTAGGTCCGCTCCCTCCTACACCAAGGGGATTGATTGTATGATTCAACCTTTGTTTATCTTTTTCAATAAAAGAATCTAAACTTTTTTTGCTCGAAAATCCATAAGATAACCAGTCTCCATTTTGATTTTGTTTCGGTAAAACTACAGTTATTTTTATGTCTTCCTTAGATAGAGCACCCAATTTGTTAAACGAATCTACAGTCTTTTCATCTACAGTTACATATTCAAAAGAGGTAATCGAATACTCTTTTTCGGTACTAGCTGATACTGAACCCATTCCGCCAGTTAATGCTGAAATGGCTACAGCTGCACCTACTATCAATTTTTTAAGCATGCATTCATCTCCTTTAAACTTAGATTTTTTGTGTAACTAAAATGTATGTTAATTCATCTTAATTGTAAATATTTAGAATTTTATAAAAATAAAACAGAATATTCTTTTATTAATTTGAAGTAAGGAATACAAATTTAAATAAAAAAGATTTACTTAAAAAGTAAATCTTTTTTGGGGGTTAGCAATAAGTTTAGTTTGTAAGATTGATTTTGTAATTTGCTAACCTAATTCAAAACTCTACTGATTAAAGTTTTATTTTATTCAGCTATGAATCATATACTTTTTTTGCATTTGTAGAAGCAGCATCTAATAAAAGGAAAACGGCTGCTATAAAATGTAGAACCAGTTCTATATAAGGAAAGAAGGCAAATAGGGTAACGATAATACCGATAGAATGAGGATACGTATTCATGCCTTCTTTTTTAGCCAATAAAATAGTAGTGATATGTAAAACAATCAATAGGAGTAAAGGTATCCCATAAAGGTTAACACGACTTAGAAATAAAAAACAAAAAGGAATCAATAAAAGATGATAGATCCCTGTGATCCACTTTAGTGCTTGTATGTAGGTTTTCAAAGTTAATCCTCCTAAAACAATTAATATCTATATATTACCAAAATTAATAGGTGATTGGATATTAAATATTTGTGGTTTTTAGTAGAATATAATTATTTTATGTAAACTAATTGTTTCGTTATCTTTAAAATAGAAAAACCACCCAAGCGAAGGTGGTTCGTATTATAAATACCTACTTAAAGAAGAAAGGGAGACTTTCACCTCACTACTTTCCTTCATATTCCGCAGCACAACAGTGTCTGTACTAAGTTCTTCTTCCCCAATAATGAGCACATAAGGGATATTCTCTTTATTCGCGTAATTAAGGGCACGTTTTAATTTACGTCCTGCTAGTTCGAGTTCGACTTTTAAGGAAGTGGTAGAACGTAATTGCTGGGCAATTTGTAAGCATTGTAACTCTGTCCCGAGTGGGATTATAAATACATCTGCTGTAGATGATATTGTTTCTTTCTGCGATAGTGCTGTATAAATAACGTCTAAACCGAATGAAATACCGACTGTTGGATAGTTCATATTATCACCACGGAATGCTCCAATAATATTATCATATCGACCACCGCTACCGATGCTGGATGTAATCGATCCATCTTTTAAAAAGATTTCATACACGGTACCTGTGTACATTGTAAGTCCTCGTGCTAAAAATGGATTGAATATAGCATTTTCATTTATTCCAAGCGCAATTAAATATTGCTGTAATTGTTGTAATTCGTTTACTCCTTCGGCAACGAGTGGAGTATTGAAAACGTCTTTAAAGTCAGCAATTGAAAGCTTTAAACAAGATAAAACGGTATTACATATCGTATTAGCCATTTCTTCAGAAATTCCGCGCTCTAATACATCTTTTCGTACACCATCAATCCCAATCTTTTCGATTTTATCTAATGATAAAATGACGTCACTCGTTCGTTCAGTAGGAATGTTTATGGACTCGAGAATACCGTTTAACAATTTTCGGTTATTATATTGGATCGTTACTTCTAAGTTTAACGTTCGGAACAGTTCAAACGCCATACTCATAAGTTCCGCTTCTGCCATAACTGATTCTACACCGACTATATCCACGTCACATTGAATGAACTCACGAAATCTTCCTTGTTTAATTGGCCCATCTCGAAATACTTTCCCAATTTCATAACGTTTAAAAGGAAGGCGGATGTTTGGATTCATTGCCACGACTTTTGCGAATGGAATTGTTAAATCGTATCGTAAGGCAAGGTCGCGTTTTCCTTGATCTTGAAGCCTATATATTTCTTTTAAAATTTCATCACCGCCGCCGTACTTGTAAGACATAAGTTCATACATATTTAACGTTGGTGTTTCTAACGGCTTACATCCGTATCGCTCAAACGTATCTTCACAGGCCCTTTTAATTTTATTTCGCAGTACTTGTTCCTCTGGTAAATAGTCTTTCGTTCCTTTTACATTTTTCATTTCCATTGTAATCACTCCTTTTTAAATTAAAAAAAGCTATGCAGGTATAAAAATACCCACATAGCTTTATGAACGCTTCGTGGGTCAACAGGAAAAGCCCTGTACCCACGAAGAGAAATTTTTCTTCGGATACACGGCGTTACGTATGATGATGAAGTTGGAAAGAAGTATTAACATTTCGCATGACAAATCTCTCCTTAACATAAGTTTTTCCAAATTATATCAGATGATTTTTGAATTATCAATATTTTTAGTTTTGAAATATACGTGAAGTTATGTAGGAGAAAGAGAAATGGGTGTATAATAAAACTTAATAATATGAAATAACCTTTTAAGGAGACCGTTATGAAAAAAGATAAAACAAATGCGATGCGAATATTAGATAAAGAAAAGATCGAATATTCGATGATGTCATATGATCCAGACGATGGAAAAATTGATGGCGTATCAGTAGCCGAGAAAATTGGACGAGAAGTGAGAGAAGTATATAAAACGTTAATCGCTCAAGGGAATAGTAAAAATTATCATGTGTTTATCATTCCAGTAGATGAGGAACTGAACTTGAAAGCTGCCGCAAAAGCGGTTAGTGAAAAGAAGATTGAAATGATTCCTGTAAAAGATATTACGAAAGTGTCAGGATATATTCGCGGTGGTTGTTCACCAGTAGGGATGAAGAAGTTATTTTCTACATGTATTGATGCGACTGCTCAATCGCTTGAAACAATCATTGTAAGTGGCGGGAAAATTGGTATACAAATTGAGCTGAAAGTGGATGACTTAGCGAAAGTGACGAGAGCGCAGTTTGGTGAGATAACGAAATAATGATACATAGGGAAAGAAGTGCTAATTTTATTAAGTTTAAATACAGATTTTAGGATGATTAGTCCGTTAAAGGGCAGCTTATCGTGGCCACCGACCAACTAAGTGGTTGCTTACGCTCAATTATTGAAAGGAAAGTTTTATCCTTTCGCGAATTCATTATACATGCCGAAATTCGCAAAAAAATCGCGGTAGAGCATTGGAAAGAGCAGTTTAATTTTCTATAACCCCATAGAGAGGTGATTACGCATGAATCAAAGACCGTCTGAAGAGGAATATGCCGTCAACCTCGGAGAATATATTAGGTTGGTACCGGAAGGCAATATCATCGACATTTTGCTTGCTCAGGAAAAGCAAATGACCGAGCTGCTGGCATCGTTGACCGAAAGCGATGGCGCGTATCGGTATGCGGAAGGGAAATGGACGCTGAAAGAAGTCGTGGGCCACATTGCAGACGGAGAACGCGTCATGGCCTACCGCCTACTCCGTTTCGCAAGAGGGGATCAGACGCCTTTGTCCGGTTTCGACCAGGAATTGTTTATGCCTCCTTTCGGAAACTGGACGACCGCGCAATTGGCCGAAGACTACCGGGCCGTACGGCAATCGACGATCACACTGCTGCGCGGGTTACCAGCGGAGGCGTGGTCTCGCAAAGGCACAGCGAACAACGCAAGTATTACGGTGCGCGCCCTCGCGTACGGAATTGCAGGACACGAGATTCATCACATGGGGGTCATCCGACATCGGTATTTGAGTTAGTTGTCCGGAAAATCGGGACGGAAGCTGTACGGAAAACGCGGCATCCGTCCCGTTCATAGACTGATGTGAAGAGGGGACAAGATGGGTTAAAAAAAGCAGCAGCGATTGGTTGCAGACTGGATTTTGTCTAAAAATGAAAAGCAAAAAATAATCTCAAACAAAGGGTTTCGTCAACCAAATGACATAAAACCCACGTTAAGATATTTTTGGGAAGTGAAAGACTTGATTTTTGTACGCTAAGGATTGTAACTAAATTGAGCGTTTTTGTTACAACATTGATTTCAAGAAGCGTTAACCTGTATTTAGCCAATCTTGCTGTAACAAAATACCACATCAAAAATAATTCGTAACATTATTTTCAACACCCCTTTTTGTTACACTATAAACCTTGATATAAAAGGATTTATTTTCCTTAGCGTGGGTTTTATGTTAGTACGTTGGCGGTACCCCTAATCGATAATTTTGTAAATAAGCTGTTCACTGGATTCTCATAGAAAACGGTGTTGAGCTAAAATTTTTGATTTTGCAGCACTTCAAAATCTTAGCTAGATGGCTATGTATAGGTACCCCACAATAAAAAGGCAGGAACATATCAAATATGTTCCTGCCTTTGATTTTAGAGAGAAGTTTCCTAACAGTTGATTTTGTTAACGAAAGTCGACTTCAAATCTATATTTCGTGTAAAAAAAAGAACATATAATAAAAGTATGAGGTGATGATGTGAAGGAGATAAACATTCATAAAATTATTGCGGATAAGAGAAAAGAAAAGGGAATTACACAGGAAGAGTTAGCGGCGTATATCGGTATTACGAAGGCATCTGTTTCCAAATGGGAGACTGGGCAGAGTTATCCGGATATTACATTTTTACCACTATTGGCATCGTATTTTAACGTAAGTATAGATGAACTAATCTGTTATACACCACAAATGGAGCAGGAAGATATTAAAAATTTATATCATAGACTAGCGGAAGCTTTTAGTGAAGAACCGTTTGATGAAGTAATGAAGGAGTGTAGAGAAATAATTAAAAAATATTATTCTTGTTTTCCATTATTACTTCAAATGGGACTACTTTTTATTAACCACCATATGTTAACAGAGGATATGGATAAAAGAATTGAAATTTTAGAAGAAGCAATGTCTTTCTTTAGCAGGGTGCAGGAAGAAAGTGATGATATTTCTCTTGTGAAAGAGGCGGTAACGTTTCAAGCAACTTGCTATCTTATACTCAATAGACCAAATGAGGTGCTTCAATTACTTGGCGAAACGATACGTCCTAGCGTTCCAGAAGAAGACTTAATCGCACAAGCGTATCAAATGCTTGGAAGTACTGAGAAGGCGAATGAAATGATGCAGATTAGTATGTACCAACATTTAATACAACTCGTTTCAACAATACCGAATTATGTAGTAGTAAATGCTTCAAACGCTGAAAAGGTAGAGTTAATTTTAAATAGAGCTTTCATGTTAATAGATATATATGAAATAGAAACATTACATCCAAATATGACTTTAAAAGTATACTATGCTGCTGCACAAGTATATTGTATGCAAGCGAATTTTGAAAGAGCGTTAGAAATGTTGCAGAAATACGTAACAGTTTGTGCAGCTAGTTTCACAGTAAATAGTCTGCATTTACACGGCGATTCCTATTTTGATGCGATTGATGAATGGTTTGCAGGATTTCCACTCGGTGCTAAAACGGTTAGAAATGAAGAGATTATAAAGCGGAGCATGTTACAAAGTATTGCAGAGAATCCAGTTTTCGCTCCGATGAAAGATGTAAGAGAGTACAAAAATATAATAGCGAGTTTGAAGTTTAAATTGGATATAAAAGAATAGAGGGGTGAAAAAATGATGGCCTTTGATGAATATGAAGTAGCGATAAATAGTGAATTTACTTTGCGTGGTACACTTACTAAACCGAAAGCTGAAGGGAAGCATACTGCAGTTGTTATTATCGCTGGATCTGGAGAGATTGATCGTGATGGAATGATTGTACCGTTAAAGCTTGCGTCGAATATTTACAAAGATTTAGCGCATGTAATGGCGAGACTTGGAGTAGTGACGCTCCGCTTTGATAAGCGTGGAGTAGGAAAGAGTGAAGGGGAATTTCTGAAGACTGGAATGTGGGATTTAGTTAGTGATATAGAGGCTACGATTACGTATGTAAAAGAACAACCATTTGTTGATTCGGAAAATATCATTTTAGCTGGGCATAGTGAAGGGTGTATGTTAGCAACTGTAGTAAACGCAAGAACGCCAGTTAATGGACTCATACTTCTTACAGGAGCTGCGGAATCGTTAGAAGAGGCTACGAAAAGACAAAGAGAGATTGCTTATAAAGAATTAAAAGAACAAAAAGGAATAAAGGGAAAACTAATGCGCCTTCTCAATGTGGAGAAACGTGGAGAGAAGCAGATGGAAAAAATAAAAGAGAAAATGATGAACACAGAAAAAGATACGATTAAAGTTGGTTTTAAACCGATGAACGCAAAATGGTTTAGAGAACATTTCCGGCATGATATTTATAAAGATTTACAACAAGTAACATGTCCAGTGCTAGCAATCGCTGGTGATAAAGACATTCAGGCTGATCCTGAAAAAGCGAAGCGAATTGGTCATTATGTGAAAGGTGATTCAGAAGTACATGTAGTAAAAAATATGGATCATAGTTTAAAAAGTTTTGAAGGAGAATTTAAAGTATTAGAGCTCCGAAAGAACTATAAAGAAGGGACGGGAAAGCCAATTCATCCGATGCTGGAAGAAATAATTGTGAAGTGGATAGAGGCGCATTGTATCTCGTAATACGAGGGGAATAAGACTTCCAGCTCGATATAAGGCGGAAGTAAGAAAGCTTAATTGTTTGTAAAAGCTCGGTTGTTGTAGGTGTATTTAGTTTAGTTTTCAGAATATAAGTTTTTGGCGGTATTTTTCGCTTAGAAATGGATAAAAAAATTAATTTCCCATTTAAAAACGAACATTAAAAATAATTTTAATAAAAATGTTCACATTTAGATTGCGTGCACACTAAAAGTTTGATATATTACCAATATAATAATTTTACACATCATCACTCGTATATACTCGGTAATATGGTCCGAGCGTTTCTACCTAGTTCCCAATGAAAGAACTGGACTACGGGTTAAAGTACTCGGCCGTACTATGTAATGTACGCTACCGATTTATAATTTTGCATGTGCTTAATTAACTTTGACTACCGTAGTTCTAGAAAGTAGAGATTCTTCTACAATTTCTAGAACTTTTTTGTTTGGACCAAAAGCATCGAGTATAGAAAACAACAAGAGAAAGAGGAGATTATTTATGAAGAACAATATGTTGAAAAAGTGTGCGGCGCTAGTAACTACTACTGTATTGTCATTCTCAATACTTGCAGGGTGTAATGCGAGTCCAAAACAAGTAGTCGAGGCAAAAAGTAATCAACAACCTATTATAATTCAAGGGCCAATGCCGATAGAGGCTGAGAAGTTTGCAAAAAGGTTAAAAAATGTGAAAGAAGAAAAGTCTGGCACTTTTACATTTTATAAAGGCACTGTCGACAATTATCCTGTAATCGTTGCGAAAACAGGTAAAGGAATGGAAAATACAGCAGCCGCTACAGCAGTGGCTATTGAAAAATATAAGCCTATAGCGATTATTAACCAAGGAACATCAGGTGGACATGATCCTAATTTACATGTATTTGATATTGTTTTAGGAAAAAAAGTCGCGAATATAGGTTCATTAAAAACAACAAATATGGATGAGAATCAAGGGATTGAACCGACAAAATGGATTTCAATGGACTTAATGGCTTCTGAAGGAAGTGCAGGAGAAGATCCAAATGCTGAGAAAATCCGATACTACGAGGGAGATAAGGATTTACTTGCAGCAGCTAATGCGGTAAAGGATAAATATACAAAAGGTAAAGTGGTTGAAGGGACTATAGGTTCAGCAGATCTTTGGAATAATGAAGTGGATAGAATTAAGTGGTTCCATACAAAATACGGTACATCTGTAGAGGAAATGGAAGGTGCTGCAGCAGCGCAAATTGCAAAAGCTTATGACGTACCATTTTTAGGGATTCGAGTATTATCTAACAATAAAACTAACGGCGGAAAATACAATCCAAATACAGCGGCGGCAAATCAAGAATATGTATATGAAGTAGTTAAAAAGTACATAGATTCGATACCAAATAAATAGTAGTAGTTCTGTCTCAAGATAAAAATGTTATCATTGCTGCACAAAGTGTTGTGAACTCAGAATTGACACAGTTTCTTTCATTAAAATAGATTGGTGCCTTACATGGTATCCAATCTATTTTTGTACTTATTCTTCAGAGGAAGAAGGGTTTTACACAAAAAATAAAGACAGTTATAGAAAAAGGAAAAGTCGAACAATCATCTTAATTTTTATTCAAAATGTTTTTTGAACGATTTATCCCACTTTAATGGGCAGTAAGACCCCCACCTCAAAATTCAGCGAAAGGAAAGAATTTAGATGGGGGATCAACTGCCCATAAAAGTCCGATTGGTTCAACTAATAATCAGTGGGGGATGAAGAAAACCCCCACTGATTAAAGTTTCACTTTATCAAATATGCATAATTGCATAAAAAAATTGAATTTTATAAGTTAACATTAAACTACTTTTAAATAGTAAAGAATATTTTAATAACCTTTACTAGAGAAGGATATTCCTTGAGAAGTAGATAAACCAAAAGTGTGGAAATAATACAGACTCAATAGAGTTTTGTATTAAATAAAGAGAAAAGGATGGGTATGGCTTTCTAAAAGTTTTTTGGGGGGGAGAAAGCACTTATTAGTTAATAGCTTCAAATTATATTTTAAAGGGGAAATGGGTATATGAAGTTTCGAAATACAAAACTTGCTATGGTTACACTATCTTCATTTTTTATTTTAGGTACTGCATCTCTATCATTCACAGATATCATACACGGTGAAGTAGCTTCTGCACCACCACAAGAGATGACTGTAAAAAGCTATGACGATACATATTATAATAATGCAATAGGAAAAACGGGTTTAGAATTAAAGAAGGAACTTCATAATATTATTGATGATCATACAAAATTATCATATAGTGCGGTTTGGGAAGCACTAAGAGATACGGATGAAGATCCAAATAATAAAAACAATGTAATACTCTTATATACTGGGCGTTCGCAAGGGAAACTTACGAATGGTTCAGGAGTTGATAATTGGAACCGAGAGCATGTTTGGGCAAAATCTCACGGTGATTTTGGAACGACTGCAGGACCTGGAACAGATTTGCATCATTTAAGAGCGACGGATGTATCTGTAAATAGTTCACGTGGAAATCTGGATTTTGATAATGGTGGTGTGAATCATTCGGAAGCGACAGAATGTAAGTACGATAGTGATTCTTGGGAACCTCGTGATAGTGTAAAAGGAGATATCGCTAGAATGCTATTTTACATGGCTGTTCGTTATGAAGGAGACAATGGCGAAATAGACTTAGAATTAAATGAAAAGGTGAATAATAATAAAGATCCATACATGGGGAAACTATCCGTTTTACTAAAATGGAATGAACAAGACCCGGTAGATGATTTAGAGCGAAAGCGTAATGAAGTGATTTTTACGAAATATCAACATAATCGTAATCCTTTTATTGATCATCCGGAATGGGTAAATAAAATTTGGAACTAAAATACATAAAGTTATTTTACTTTGAGAGAAGGGATTGATCAATATGATCAATCCCTGTTTATATCTATACTAGAATAAGTAATTTTTATAGGATTGGAGAATAGAAATTTTATCAAGTTAAATATAAAATGAGTTTTTTAATACGGTCCCCACTCAATATTTACACCAACAATAAGAAAAATAAGTCCAATGATAAACCAAATGAATGCAAGTGGAGCCATAAATCGGATCCATTTTCCGTAAGAAATGCCGCTCGCTGCGAGGACACCCATTAAAACACCGGAAGTTGGGTTGAGGCAGTTCACTACACCTTCTCCAAGCATAACAGCTTGTACTGTAACTTGGCGTGTAATGTGCATGAAATCAGCTAATGGAGCTAATATCGGGATGAAAATAACAGATTCACCTGTCCCGGATGAAATGAGGAAATGTAATGCGGCGCTACTTACATACATACCGAGAACGCCAAATACAGGGCTATGTCCTTCGAGAGACTGTGCGAGCTGATTCACAATTGTATCAAGTAATTTACCTTGTTCTAGAATAACTGAAATACAACGAGCCATTCCGACGATCAAAGCACCGTATATGAGATTTTGGCAGCCTGCTAGAAAAGTAGAAGCGATATCGTTTGCTTTCATGCCACCTATTATTCCCGCTGTAATTGCGATGAAAATAAAAGTAGCGGTCATTTCGGCGTCTGTCCAATGTAGACGAAAAGCACCTATTAAAAATACAATTAATGATAAAGTCGAAACGACTAAAATTAATTTATGACGTATTGTCCAAGGAACTTCTGTTTTCTCTATTTTTTTCTCACTTGAAAGAGCATTACTTGGAAACCAGTTATCTCCGAGTATGCTTCCTTTATTCGATTTTTTTAAACGTTTTACATACCAATTAATATATAAAATGGTGGCAATTAAAAAAGAGATATAGATTGCCGTACGTAAACCAATCCCTGAAAACATCGGAAGTTCTGCGATTTTTTGTGAAATGCCTAAAGGTGAGGGAGATAATATAGTAGCATTAAAACCAGCATAGGTGCCTAAGTAAATAATTGCTACACCGACGATAGCGTCCCATTTTAATGTGCGTGCAACGATGATGCCGATGGGGATAAAGCCGATAACTGAGTTAACGATAATGCCAGTCGTTCCGAGAATAGAAAAGAGTGCGGCGACAATACAAATGAAAAGTAATTGCTGATTACGAAATTTATTAATAACATGATAGATTAACCCGTCAAGAGCACCTGTTTTTTCAAGAATGGCAATAGCCCCGCCCGTAAATAAAATTAAAAAGATGATCGGAGCAGCAAGCGTCATCCCTTTTTCAATAGCTGTAAAAAAAGAAACAAACCCTACCGGCGATTGTGGAACAGAATGATAACTTCCTGGTATTGTCGTTGTAACAGTCCCGTTAGTAACTCTTTTAAACTCTCCAGCAGGAACGAAATATGTAGCAATGGCACAAAGTAATGCAATAAAAAATAATAGTACGTACGCGTCAGGCATTTTAAACTTTCGTTTACTCGGCTGCTTTTTTACTTCGGTATGTAATTGCATAAAAAACCTCCTTTTTCACTTGGTTAATTTTTAATATTCTGAAATTTATCTGTGAAATAGATTATAATAAAGGTAGCTTCCTAAGGCAATAGTTTTTCTATCCTCTTCCCGCAATACAAATTCTTGCAACATTAGACAGGGAAACGAAAAGAATCAAAGAATATGTTATATAGAAAGAATAAGGAAAAGAGGGAGAAAGATGTGGAAAACTACGGATTTATGTGATGGGTTTGAAAAGGATTTACAAATATGTCGCCAGTCTTTTCGGTCTTTTGGGAAGAAAGAACAATTTCACGGGAAAATTGCAACGGTAAAAGTGAAGGATGATAACGTACTAGTGAAGGAAGGATTGCAAACACTACCAGAAGGAACGGTGTTAGTTGTTGATGGCGGAGCGTCTACGAATTGTGCGTTACTGGGCGATAATTTGGCAGCTATTGCGGAGGAAAGAAAGCTGGCAGGGATTATTGTGAATGGATATGTTCGTGATTCTAGTGAACTAAAGAATATTAATATTGGTATTTTAGCGTTAGGAACGATGCCGAATAGAAGTGTAAAAGAAGGAAAAGGAGAGCGGAATATTTCGTTGCAATTTGGACAAGTAGAATGGAAGCCGAATGAATATGTATATGCGGATGAAGATGGCGTCATTATTAGTGAAAAGCGATTACATCGTTAAAGGCTAGTATGTTACTATTCTTAGAAAATAAATCCGATAAAGCATGGACAAAATTCTTTGTCAATAGTAAAATAATACAGAAATTTATAATTAACAGAATGTATAGGTTTATCGTTTTACGATAACTGAAATGGAAGTAAGTAGTGCCTAGAAAAGTGAATGTTATCACAATGATACGTTCATAAACAAAATTATTTTTCCTATACAAATATAGCCGCGAATGATGCGGGTCGGAGGTGTTGCGCAGTTTGTTCGACACTTACAAAAAAAGAGTGTCAATTGCACGCCCTTGAAGGGCCTTTTTTTGTGTAAATAGTAGTAAGGGAGGAAATTTTGGGATGGCAATGTTGAAAAAATGGCTGCTTACGTCGTTAATGGCAGTTACACTCGTATTTGTTTCTTTTGCGAATACAGTACATATTACGTTTGCTGAAGGAAATACAGCAAAACTTGCAATTATTGGGGAATCACAAAAGGGCATTATGTTATGTCCAAAAGAAGAGCAAATTAAAGATGGGGAAACAGCTTTAAGTTTGCTGCAAAAGGTCATGGGGGACAAAGTAGAATCTGAAACGATGTCGTTTGGAACATATGTAAAAGGCATCGACGGTTTAATGGCCGGGGCTACAAGTGGTTGGACGTACGATGTAAATGATACATCTGCACAAGTTGGGGCAGATAGTTATAAATTAGAGTCTGGTGATGTTGTTGTTTTCCGCTTTGTTTCAGATTGGAGCAATATGAGCCAGGAAACATTACAGCAAACATTAGATAAATTTGGTACTTGTAAAACTGTAGAAGAACCAAAGACAGATGATCCAAAACAAGAAAAACCAGAAGAACCAAAAACGGATGATCCAAAACAAGAAAAACCAGAAGAACCAAAAACGGATGATCCGAAACAAGAAAAACCAGAAGAACCAAAAACGGATGATCTGAAACAAGAAAAACCAGAAGAACCAAAAACAGATGATCCAAAACAAGAAAAACCAGAACAACCAAAGCAAGAGAACATTCAAGTTCCAGCAGCGCAAGTAAATGACGCAATCGATAAGACATCTGAAAAGATGTTACAAGATGGAATTGAAAGTGATTGGGTAGCTTTAGGTCTTTCTCGTTCTGGAAAGAATGTTCCAATTGAGGCGAAATTAAATTATGTTAAGTCAGTAAATGAAAAAGTAGAAAAGCGCATTAACCGTTTTTCAGCGACAGATTTAGCTAGAACGATTATTATGATGAATGCAATGCAAGCAGACCCTACAAAGGTTGGCGAACATAATTTAGTTCAAAAATTGTACGAATCAGATAAAGTGAATTCTGTTACAGGTTATACATTTGCTTTACTTGCATTTGATACGAAGAAATATGAAGTGCCAGTGAATTCAAAATGGAATCGAGTTGCTTTAGTAGATGCGCTATTAAACGCACAACATACGGATGGCGGCTGGACTTACGATAGCGCAAGCAGTAAGGACAGTGCTAGTAGTGTTGATGTAACAGGTATGGTTTTATCAGCATTAGCTCCTTATCAAGATCGACCAGATGTGAAGCCGGCTGTAGAAAAAGCTGTTGCCTATTTATATAAAGAACAGTTACAAAATGGTGGTTTTTCTGCTGATGGACAAGAAAATTCTAATAGTGTTGCGCAAGCAATTATTGGATTATCACTTGTGAAAGATGTAGATCAAAATCGTCTACATAAGGCAGTGCAAAATCTACTGTCATATCAACTTCCAAATGGCGAATTCAAATGGTTACCAAGTGATCAAAACGGTAGCGGCATGGCTACAGAACAAGCATTTTTAGCTTTACTTCAGTTTAAAGATCTTGGAAAATCGATTTATGACTGGTCAAATGTATCTGTTCCTGAAATCGATATGAAACCAAATGTGGATTCAGAAAATGTTGTAGTAGAAAAAGAAGTTACTGAACAACCACAAGAACAAAAACAAGTACAACAAGAAATGAAAGATGACACTTTAAAAGTTGTTGTCGATAACGAACCGGTTAAAAGCAAAAAATCCGGAAATGGTAGCGTACTACCAAAAACAGGAGCATCTTCTCATAGTGCAGCTACAGAAGTAGGTATGGGTGTATTATGTATCGCTTCTGCATATGTATTATGGAGACGTAAAGCAGCTTAACAAAAATTAGGAGCAAATATTTGCTCCTAATTTTTAATATGAAAGGTGAGAGACAACATGAATAAGATGAAGTGGTTGATTTCTTTAATGCTTTCACTTGGGCTACTTGCCGGATGTGAAGAGGCAGCTGTAAAGCCTGAGAAGAAAGCAGAACCAAAGCAAGAAGAGGTAGCAAAACAAGAAGAGAAACAAAATGAAGCGAAACCGGAAGAAAAACCGGAGGAAAAACAAGCTGAACAAGAGCAAAATAAGCAAGACGAACAGAAAGAGCAAAAAGAACAAAAAGTAGAAGAGAAGCCGAAAGAAGAAAAGCAACAGGCACAACCGGAAGTAAAGAAAGAAGAGAAACCGCAGGAACAGCCTGCTACTAAGCAACCAGAACAGCAAAAAGTACAAGAAGAGAAACCACAACAGCAACAACAATCGAAAGCACCAGAAGTAAAAGAAGAAGCGAAGGTTGTGAATCAACCGAAAGAAACACCGAAGCAGGAGCAGAAAGGAAATCCTGAGGAACCAAAAAATGTACCGGTTCCGCCAACGCCAAAACCAGTACCAGACCCAGTTCCATCACCAAAACCAGTACCTAAACCACAAGCAAAACAAGTCACGATCTCAGTAAAAGGTGACAAAGGCTACTTATTAGGTGCGAGAAAAATGGATGTACAAGAAGGCGATACAGTTTATAAAGTATTGCAACGCACAGGTTTAGATGTGGATGCAATGGGCTCTAAAGGTGATATTTACGTAAAAGGTATTAATGATTTATATGAAAAAGATGTAAATGATAATAGTGGGTGGAAATATCGTTTGAACGGTTCGTTTCCAAACTATAGTGCGGGTGTAGTTACAGTGAAGCCAGGAGATACAATCGAATGGGTGTATGTATACTAAATTAAGAAAGGCATTCGGTAAAGGACTATGAAAATAAGTTTTTCTTCTTTACATCCTTTTGTGAATTTTTTCTATTATATCGGGGTGATGATACTATGTATGATGTGTCTTCATCCTCTTTTTTTAATTGGAGCAATTCTATTAATCGTTATAATCAATGTGATGCAAGGGAATAGCGAAAAGATAAGAAAGATGTTACCGAGCACAATCGTATTCTTTTTGATGGTCATTTTATTTAATTCATTCTTAACACATAGAGGCCGAACTACGTTATTTTGGTTAGGTGATAGCCGTATTAAGCTTGAGGCGATCATGTTTGGAGTAGTAATGGGGTTATTACTAGTTGCGATAATGTTTACGTTTGCTTCGTATAATGATATTATTTCAAGTCATAAATTTTTATATTTGTTTTCCAGAATTTCACCGAAAGTAGCATTGTTAACGATGATTACAATGAGGTTTGTTCCGTTGTTTATGAGACGATTACAGAAAATAACACTCGTCCAAAAGACAAAAGGTGTACAAGTAGATGCAGGTTCCATTGTGGAACGGGTGAAAAATGGTATGCAACTGTTGCAAGTATTATTAATTTGTTCGTTAGAAGATGCGCTACAAACAGCAGATTCTATGCAAGCTCGTGGATTTGGTGTAACGAAGCGTACGACATATATTCGGTATAGAATGGAAAGACGAGATTGGTATACGCTCAGTTATTTAAGTATTCTACTTATCATTGCTATTATATGTAGTAATTATGGCGGAGGAAAGTTAATCATTTATCCGAAAGTTGAATCTATTCTATTTCAGCAATATGATGGAATAATGTTTGGCGTATTTACGATGTTTATTAGTTTACCAATTATAATGGAAGGAAGGGAGTGGATATGGTGGCGCATGCAGAAATAAACAATTTATCATTTGTATATGCTGATGAAAACGAATATGCGTTACAGCATATTTCTCTTTCTATTCAAAAAGGAGAGTTTATTGCACTTGCCGGCGGATCAGGATCTGGGAAGACGACTTTATTAAAACATTTTAAAAAGGAATTGCTTCCAATCGGTAGACGCTCAGGAGAGATATTTTATGATGACGTTTTATTAGAGGAGGTACCTGATTTATTATCTGCGCAAGAGATTGGAATGGTATTTCAAAATCCAGAAAATCAGCTCGTAATGGATACGGTCATTCAAGAATTAGCATTTTCTTTAGAAAATATCGGATTACCATCACAGATTATTCAAAAACGAATAGCAGAGCTTATTAGCTTCTTAGGATTTCAAGATTTATTGCACCAATCTGTTCATACGTTATCTGGCGGGCAAAAGCAGCTTGTCAATTTAGCTGCGGTATTAGTTATGCAGCCGAAATTATTATTATTAGATGAACCGACGGCGCAGTTAGACCCCATTACTGCGAAAGAATTTTTAGGATTGTTAAAACGTATTAACGAAGAACTTGGCATTACGATTGTGTTAAGTGAACATCGTTTAGATGAAGTGATCCCACTTGCTACGCGCGTTATTTGTATGAATAATGGTCGAATCGTGTATGATGGTAATCCTAAAACAGTTATCACGAATATGTGGGAAGTAGAAAACTTTCGTCCATTTATTCCGCAAATTCCAAGATTGTTTTTAGAGTGGAATGCGAAAGATATCCCGTTTACAGTGCGAGAAGCGCAAATAAAATTGAATAACTTTTCAGCGATATCATATGTGAATGGGCCAATCGCACAAAGTGAAAAGCGAGAAGTCATTTTAAGTGCAGAGCATATTTCATTCCAATATGAAAAAAGTAGCCCACTTATTTTACGAGACTTAACAGTATCAATTGAAAAAGGAAAATGGGTAGCTCTCGTTGGGAAAAATGGTACAGGTAAATCTACACTGTTAACGATTTTAGCTGGATTACAAAAAGCGAGAAGAGGGAAAGTAAAGTGGAATGGGAAAGTGATACATAAAATTGATTCGAAAGAACGATTTAAAAGTATTGGGTATGTATCGCAGCATCCGTATTATCATTTTACATTTGATACAGTGTGGGAAGAAGTGTATGAACATGCACGAGAGTTATACGGAGAACAGGGAAAAGAAATAGCAGAAGATATGCTCAAACAGTTTTGGTTGTATTCGCTTAAAGAACGCCATCCGCATGATTGTAGCGGGGGAGAGCAGCAATTACTCGCGTTATGTACAACGTTATTATCAAAGCCAACTTTATTATTACTCGATGAACCGACAAAAGGATTAGATCCATGGAAGAAAGAAAGAGTAGGAGAGCTATTTAGGAAGTTACAACAAGAAGGTACAACAATTGTAATGGCGACGCATGATATTGAATTTGCAGCGAAGTACGTTGATCAATGTATGATGTTATTTGACGGAGCAGTCATTATGAATGATGCACCGAAAGAATTTTTTAGTGGAAACTTCTTTTATACAACATCTATCAATCGATTCATTCGAAAAGAATTGCCATATGCATTAACGTGGGAGGATGTGTACGAAGCGTGTCCAAACGATATGTTGCATTTATAATATGTATTTTTGCAGTAATAGTAGGCACATTACTCTTTACGACACTTATCATGGACGGTTATTACATGTTAAGTAGTTTGTTTTTATTAGTTGTTATTATGTTACCGTTTTATATCCGCTTTGAAAGAAAGGCGTTTGTTTCACGTGAAATTGTTCTCGTTGCTGTGTTAGCAGCAATTGCAGCAGTTAGCCGCGTACCATTTTCTCTTTTACCAAGTGTACAACCGACTTCTTTTGTCATTATCGTTTCTGCAATTGTATTTGGGAGTGAAACTGGTTTTATGATCGGGGCAACCGCGGCTATTGTATCTAACATCTTTTTAGGACAAGGTCCGTGGACGCCGTGGCAAATGTTTTCGTGGGGGATGATTGGTTTTATAGCTGGATTATTACGTAATACATTTTTAATGAAAAAGCTATGGGGAAGACTTCTATACGGATTGTTTGTTGGGTTTTTATTTGGCTGGATTATGAATTTATGGGGGCTGCTCGGTTTTATACGTGAGGCAACGTGGGAAGCAGTCATTTCGTACTATATTGCAAGTTTTTATTTTGATTTGAGCCATGCGATTTCGAATGTTATTTTCTTACTACTATTTAGTACGTCTTGGATTACGACTCTTACAAGGTTTAAAAAGAAATACGGCATATTAGATAAGCATAACATGGCATAGAAAAGCATACTCATATAAGGTAGGGTCGCGACTTACATATTCGTTTGCCTCTTTCATGCTTCTTACATATTGTAAGGAGCATTTTTTATTGTCAAAAAATTGATCCAATATACTTCCGTTATTATATAAGATTATTTGTATAATAGTAGGTGAGAAATGTTTTCGAAGAGGAGGTGTATAGTTAATGAAGTTAGTTATTCCGAAGCAACACGGTGCATGGGCCATGCTCGTTATACCATTTCTATTAAGTGTCATACTTGGGAAACCTACTATGTATCATATTCCATTGTTTTTAGCTTGGTTCTTTATCTATTTAGCTACGTATCCATTCCTTACGTACATAAAGCAAAGACGAAAAAAAGAGTTTTTACATGCAGCAATTGTATATTTTATCATCGCATTTATATTTGGGATGATTTCTCTATTATATGAATGGCGCATTCTTTTATTCGTAGTGTTCATGATTCCATTATTTATTGTAAATATGTATTACGCTCGTCAAAAAAATGAAAGAGCATTATTAAATGATATTAGTGCAATTATTGTTTTCTGTATTGGCGGTTTAGTTAGTTATTATTTTTCAATGAAACTCATAGATAAAACAGCATTATTTATTGCGTCTATATCATTTTTATATTTTTTAGGAAGTACGTTTTATGTGAAAACGATGATACGTGAGAAAAATAACCCGAAGTATCGTCTTATATCATGGGGGTATCATATTCTATTAACAATCATTATATTTGCTATCAATCCGTGGTGTTCTCTTATTTTTATACCGAGTGTCATTCGAGCAATTATGTTGTACGGTAAAAAGATTTCTATTATAAAAGTAGGTATTTTAGAAATTGCTAATTCTGTATATTTTTTAATTATAACGGTAATAATTATGAAGTATGCCATTTGAAAAAGCTTCCCACCTTATGATGGGAAGCTTTTTCAATCTTGTTCTAAAATGTGAACTGTGTAATCACAACGTTGAATAGCTTGTTCGATCGCATAAAGGGATTGTTCAATACGTGCGCGATTAAAATCTTTTTCAACAGTCTGTAGCGCTGCTTCTAAACAATGTTTTGCTTCTTGTAAGGATTGAAAAGAATCTTGTACATATCCGCGAGCATTTTCGTGCATTTCATATTCCTCCTTGCATATTCATATATGTATAGTATGAACAGTAAAGGTGAAAATATTATTTGTTATATTTGTTTGACAATTAAAATGAAATTACGTATAGTAAGAATTAAGTGAATATTTTCTTATCCAGAGAGGTGGAGGGACTGGCCCGATGAAACCCAGCAACCGCGATGCAGGTGCTAATTCCAGCAGAACATATTTGTTCTGGGAGATAAGACGAAGATATATACGTAACTTCTTCTTATCGGAGAGGTTTTTTTATTGCAAAAAAACCGATTACGAAAATTTATATTAAGAAGAAAGGGGTTGCGAAGTACTGTGACACTCGAAAAATACGTAAAACTGCGTAGTACAGTTTATGAATATATGATAGAGCAAGATAAGCCGATATCATTGTTAGATATTCAAGAACATATCGTTTCGCATCATGAAGGAAAATTCACGAAAAAGATGTTACATCAATTTTATTTATCAAGACTATTAGATGAACTGAAACTGGATGGGAAAATTACATTAGCTGATGAATATCTCTATACGGAAAAAGGGGTGTTTTATAAGGCGGGAAAAGGGAGCTAAGCTCTCTTTTTTTTGAAGTATGTAGAGTAAAAGACTGCTTAAGCAGCCTGATACAGGGAATGGTGTTGAGTGTGTAGTGTCAAAGATTGAATGTGCCTGAAAGAGGCACTTCATATCGGCTGCAAATGAAAAGAGACACCTTCGCCGAATAGGTGTCAGTCGTTTTGTCATATAGACTTGCTATTTGACAGTTATTAGAATAACATGCAGCGGCTCTAGAAGTCAAAAGGGAATTAAAGGAAGAGGTGTTGTTATGTACGCTTACTTATTACATGATATAACGAAATGGATTCCTAAGTACATTATAGATCAAGGGTATGAATATTATGAAGAAGGACATGTAGATGATGTTGAAATACAAGATAAGAAAATATTTGCTTTCGTTACTGGAAACGCAGGAAACTATGAAGTGATTATTGATCTTGAAGACTTTACAGAAAGTAGCTGCGAATGTCCATATGAAAACTATTGTAAGCATATGGCGGCAGTTGTTTATGATATTCAAAGTACTGGTGAGAGTACGGTAAAAGAGAAACTGAAAGATTTAGAAAAGGAAGAGTTACTTACTGTACTAAATCGATTGTTACAAAGTTCGAAAAACGTGCAAATTGTAGAGAAAATGTTAAAGAAGGGGAAAATTTAACTTATAGAGGGAGTTGTTATGTAGTGAATGTACTAATTGTATACGCTCATCCTAGTCCTTCAAGTTTTAACGCGGCGATTTTAAAATATGTGCAAAAAGGATTACAAGAAACAGATCATTCGGTTACAGTACTTGATTTATATAAAGAACGATTTGATCCCGTCCTTGTATTTAATGAAGAGAAGAAAAGACGTGATTTAGTAAATGAAGAAGAAACAGCTCGGTACAGAACGTTAGTCGAAGAAGCAGATATGCTTCTCTTTATATATCCGATATGGTGGTGGGGGATGCCCGCTATTTTAAAAGGGTTTGTTGATCGCATTTTCGTAGCTGGATTTGCTTATAAATATGAAGGTGCCTTGCCGAAAGGATTATTGAAGGGGAAGAAAGCGTGGGTAATTAATACATTAGATTCACCGTTATGGTACGTGTCTCTATTATATCGTTCAGCAGATTGGATTATGATGAAGAGAGGTGTTTTACGTTTTTGCGGCATTCGCGATATAAAACGATCTGTTTTTCAATCTGTGAAAACGAGTAAACGAGAGAAGCGGGAAAAGTGGTTATTACAAATAGAAGAAAAGGCTCGTACATTATGAATGAAATCGAACGTATTATAAAGTGTTGTCAGTATGATAACGAACTTTTTCGTACATATATTAATTGCTTACTTCAATTGAAGAAATGCAGTGAAACGTTTCAACAAATACAGATTCAATTAAGAAATGATTATTTAATAAGAGGAATTTGTGAAAGAGAAGTGGATGAGGTAGTAAGAGGAAGTAAAGAGTATGAAACGTATTTTCTTCCTAAAGCGTTACAATGGAATTTCCTTAAGAAAAATCCACATGTAATTGAACAAGTATGTGAAGATTTTTTTGCACTTGAGGCATTACATCTTACGGAGATAGAGTGGAGGAAGATTATAAATTGCATGGGAAATAAAGTGAAACTTTAATCAGTGGGGGTTTTGTTCTCTCCCACTGATTATTAGTTGAACCAATAGGGCGTTTACGGGCAGTTGATCGCCCGCAGAACTGCTTTGCTTCAATTGGATAAATGGCGGGGGGATTACTGCCCGTTAATGCGGGGTGAATAAATTATTATGTAAAAAAGCTAGTATAAAACTAGCTTTTCGTTTAAATAAATAAGAAACATAGACTAATGATGAATCCTGCATATAGTAAGTTCGCAACGCAAAATCCCATAATATCACGAGCACCTAAACCAGCTATCGCTAATGCCGGTAATGCCCAGAAAGGTTGAATTAAATTTGTCCAAGCATCACCCCACGCAATTGCCATTGCTGTTTTTGCAGCAGGTACACCAAGTTCAGCGCCAGCTGGAATCATAATGGGTGCTTGCACAGCCCATTGACCGCCACCAGATGGAACGAAAATATTAACGATGCCAGCACTTAAAAAAGTAAAGAACGGGAAAGTCGTTTCGTTTGAAATGCTAATAAAGAAATTAGAAATAGCTCCTCCAAGTGAAAGTCCTTCACTATTTGCTCCAATCATCATCCCCATAATTCCTGCGTAAAACGGAAATTGAAGTAAAATACCAGAAGCACTTTTTGTAGAATCTGAAAAAGCGCGAATATATTGAATCGGAGTACGGTGGAAAATAAGTCCAGCAATTAATAACATAAAGATCACAATATCGAGAGTAAGATTAAAGCCTTTCGTATAAAAGTAATTGAAAATATAAATGAGACCTAACAATCCAACGCAAAGTGTAATAATGATGCTATTTTCCATTTTCTCAGCGAACGTATTGTTTCCTACTTCTTGAGCGGCAGCTTCTTCATGGAATACGCTAGGATCTACAGTTATCGTATGTTTTTCATCTGGATGCATCGCTTTATTAATGAGAGGCATCGTAACGAGAAAAATAATAACCGGTACAAGTGCGTATGGTGAGAATAACGTTTCTGTTATTGGAATTGCTTCTTTAATACTGCCTGCTGTCGTTTTAATTAACGTTTCACCGCCAGTTGCTAACGTAAGAGGAATAGAAGCAGAAAGCCCCGCATGCCAAATGAGAAATCCAGAGTAGGAAGAGGCAATGGCTAGTCTATAATCTAATCCTTCCAGCTGCCTTGCTACTTCTTTTGCATATAAAACAGATACAACAATACCAAATCCCCAGTTTATGTATGCCCCTAGTAAACTAACGATTGAAATAGCAATAATACCTTGTCCATTCGTTTTCGGTAGTTTTGCCGCTTTCGTTAATCCTTTTTTAATAAGAGGAGCGTTTGCTAAAGCAGATCCTGTCACGAGTACAAGTGCCATTTGCATAGAAAAGGCGAGAAGTCCCCAAATTCCATTACCCCAATGATTAATCATTTCCACAGGTGTTTGGTGAGTCGCAAACATGCCGAAGAAGATTACAAAAACAGTTAATAAACATGATAAAATAAACGGTTCTGGCAAGAAACGTTGCACTAAGGCGACGCAACCATTTGTAAAAGAACGAAACAAAATAGATCAACCTCCTTATGTATGTTTATTACAATTATTCGAGGTTGATTCGTTCATAACCTTTAAGAATTAGAAAATTCTGATATTTATAGAGGGGGGGGAATATTGTCAAGAAGAGTAGTACCCATCACTCTGACAGAAAAAGTTGCTTTCCTCAATATGAAATATTGCATATAAAAATGAATTGATGCAAATGTAAAAGCTTATTATAATGAAAGCATAAATATACAACACATCTTAATACAGCAAAGAGGAGGAAGTAATATGGAAATCGCAATGGCAGTTTTAAAATTTTTAGGTGGAGTAATTCCGTTAGTTCAAGAACTTTTAAAAGCGTTTATGTAAGTTTATTAGTTAGCTATCATGTATCAATCATTATTATATCTTACTAAAAAAGAACGGGGTGATTTTTCTGAACATTAAGAAAAATACCAAAAAAAGAAAGTTCCTTGCATGTTTATTAGTTAGTCTAAGCACTCTTAATTATTCATCTATTTCTTTCGCAGAAACACAAATCGTTAATGCAAATGATATAACTAAAAATGCTAGTAGCATTGATACTGGCATAGCAAACCTTAAATATAATAATCAAGAGGTTTTAGCTGTAAATGGTGATAAAGTAGAGAGTTTTGTTCCGAAAGAAAGTATCAATTCAAATGGTAAATTTGTAGTAGTGGAACGCGAGAAAAAATCACTTACAACGTCACCAGTCGATATTTCGATTATTGATTCTGTAGTGAATCGCACGTATCCAGGAGCTGTACAACTTGCCAATAAAGCTTTTGCAGACAATCAACCAAGCTTATTAGTGGCTAAGAGAAAGCCTTTGAATATTAGTATAGACTTACCTGGCATGAGAAAAGAAAATACAATCACTGTCCAAAACCCAACATATGGTAATGTGGCTGGAGCAGTAGACGATTTAGTATCTACTTGGAATGAAAAGTATTCCGCAACACATACGTTACCTGCAAGAATGCAGTATACAGAATCTATGGTTTATAGTAAATCACAAATCGCAAGTGCTCTTAATGTTAATGCTAAATACCTTGATAACAGTCTAAACATTGATTTTAATGCGGTTGCAAATGGAGAGAAAAAAGTGATGGTAGCGGCATATAAGCAAATATTTTATACCGTAAGTGCTGAGCTACCTAACAATCCATCCGATCTATTTGATAATAGTGTTACTTTTGATGAGCTAACTCGTAAAGGAGTAAGTAATTCAGCTCCACCTGTTATGGTTTCAAATGTAGCTTATGGTAGAACGGTTTATGTAAAATTAGAAACAACATCTAAGAGTAAAGATGTACAAGCTGCTTTTAAAGCTTTACTTAAGAATAACAGTGTCGAAACGAGTGGACAGTACAAAGATATTTTTGAAGAAAGTACCTTTACTGCTGTAGTATTAGGCGGAGATGCGAAAGAGCATAACAAGGTTGTTACAAAAGATTTCAATGAAATCCGAAATATCATTAAAGATAATGCTGAATTAAGTTTTAAAAATCCAGCATATCCAATTTCATATACAAGCACTTTCTTAAAAGATAATGCAACTGCTGCTGTTCATAACAATACAGATTATATCGAGACGACAACTACAGAATATTCAAGTGCTAAAATGACACTTGATCATTACGGTGCTTACGTTGCTCAATTTGATGTATCTTGGGATGAATTCACATTTGATCAAAATGGGAAAGAAGTACTAACACATAAAACATGGGAAGGTAGTGGCAAAGACAAAACAGCTCATTACTCTACAGTTATCCCTCTTCCACCAAATTCCAAAAATATAAAAATCGTTGCAAGAGAATGTACAGGTCTTGCATGGGAATGGTGGAGAACAATTATTAATGAACAAAATGTTCCATTAACAAATGAAATAAAGGTTTCAATTGGAGGAACAACGTTATACCCAACTGCTACTATTAGTCATTAGGTTGGAGCAAAGCGCCCTGGTTATAGGGCGCTTTTTTACTTGTTTGAAAGAATGTCGGTGTTTTTAGATGTATCATAATCAATTCGCAAATCTTGTAATCATATTTTTTATGGCTGTATCAATGTTATTAATGATTGTATTCCCCTTTATTAAATCCCCATAAATGTAGCCTATCTTAGGTTGATAGTGATGCATGGTGTCTCCATGTATATAAATGCATTTTGTCGAAATTATTAAAAAGGGGAATTTTTCTATTTGAAGAACTAATAATTGATTGTCAATATGTATTAGAAATCTTAATCTAAACTAAAGGAGAACAAAATGGGACAAAACAATAAGGGCTTTTCTGAAACAGGATTGCGCAAAATGCGCAATATATTGGCGCGGCATGTCGATTCTGGAAAGATTCCTGGGCTCGTCGCCTTAGTCAGCCGAAACGGCGAGACGCATGTCGAAGCGCTTGGAACAATGAGGCATGATGGTGGTGCACCAATGCGTCGGGACACGATTTTTCGATTGGCGTCCACTAGCAAGCCAATCGCAGTTTCACCAGTAATGGTTCTGCTCGATGAGTGCAAACTGCATTTAGACGACCCAGTAGACAAATGGCTACCGGAACTTGCAGACCGGAAAGTGTTGAAACAGCCCGATGGCCCGCTAGAAGAGACCGTCCCAGCACGGCGTCCTATCACTGTACGAGACTTGTTGACCTCCACATTCGGGCTCGGAGTGGATCTCACGTTGATGGGTTCTCCAATCATGAACGCGTTCTTCGAGAGTGGGATATTTGACACGCCAGGGCAGGATATGCCCGATCCAGATGAGTTTATGCGTCGCCTAGGTGGACTTCCGCTAAGCTATCAGCCCGGAGAGCGGTGGCAGTATCATATCAGTATAGAAGTAATCGGCGTTCTTGTTGCCAGGGTCACGGGTCAGACGTTCGAGTCGTTCTTGCACGAACGCATATTCGATCCGCTAGGAATGAAGGACACTGGATTCTACGTATCTCAGCTCAAGATTGATCGGCTTCCACCAGCCTTCAACCCCAATCCGCAGACAGGTGAATTCATCGTGTGGGATGAGGGGGCGGGTGGACGTTATAGTAAACCTCCAGCATTCCAAGCAGGCGGTGGTGGACTG
The DNA here is from genome assembly GCF_058792175.1 of Bacillus sp. EB106-02-03-XG38. Taxonomy (NCBI): domain Bacteria; kingdom Bacillati; phylum Bacillota; class Bacilli; order Caryophanales; family Bacillaceae; genus Bacillus; species Bacillus sp. EB106-02-03-XG38. The sequence continues at coordinate 1,460,394 of NZ_JBYTED010000001.1, read as the reverse complement.
CTTGGAACCGTCGACGATTATCACGCGTATTTGCAGATGCTTTTGAATAAAGGGATGCACGGTACTAAACGGATCCTGTCTAGACCCGCAGTCCAGCTGATGACCACCAACCGTCTTACTCCGGAACAACAAGTATACCGAGACGATTTGGCCAAAAATAACGTCCATTTGTCGTTCGGACAAGGGATCCAAGGTGGCTGGGGCTTTGGGATGGCGGTGCGTACCTATCTTGGAGACTACGCGTCTATTGGTCAATTCGGCTGGGATGGTGGAACCGGTACTTCAGCTTACGCTGATCCAGATAAACAGTTTATTGGAATTCTGTTCACACAGGTTGGGATGTCCACTCCGGCCCCATCGCATCTTATCCAAGACTTCTGGACTACGGCTTATCAAGCAATCGAAGACTAGGGTACGTTTAAAGGAAAACGCCAAGACGGATAGATAATCATAGGCTTGATGGCCACGATCGACACCATGGTTAAAAGTTAGGATAGGACCGTGTTGGAAGTACTGCGGTAACAGTTGGGCATTATTAATAATAGCACAACAAAAAATCCTCTTGGATGCAAGAGGATTTTTTTATTGGGAATAGTAAGGACGTGAGGAGGTGCATTACATATGGGAAAAGGTAGAAGTAATAATGCTGGTAAAAAGCAACCGAATTTCGATGATTCATCTAATTTCGCTAAACAAAGCCAACCGACAGAAAAGAAGAAGAAGTAAAAAAAGGATCTCTCTTTATAAAGAGAGATCCTTTTTTTAATATATTGACGTTTCGGCACAACATATCGATTGCTCAACCAAATAGTCATTATAGTCATTCATGCAAGGCTTAAACTCCTTCGAATGGAAGTTAATTTAATATTATTGTCCTGCTTTTTATAATACTTATTCACGTTTACCTTATTTAAAAAGCCAATAAAAAAAAGACACGTTTCCTAAATAAACGAGCTCTTAATGGAGTATTATCTTTATTTTGAGCATTTAATAAAATTCTCCAATTTATATTTTACTCTAATAGTCTATGAAATTTAATTAATTAAATGTAAAATTTATATAGTAAGTTATAAGAATCTATGAAGAACTTTAAATATATTATTCTACAATTAGGCCAAATTATAGAGTGCAAGTTCTACTAGGTTTAAAACTATTGAGAGACATGAGGAGAGGATTACATTGACTAGTTATGAGCAATTCATAGAGGCTCTTAAAGAAAAAATAGGCGATACTGTAACATCGGCAGAGATAAAGGACAGATTAATAACAAAATTTAATACGAAACCGGGGAGTATTAATCCTGCTGATTATTGTTATAACCGTTATAACAAAGGGAGAGCTGTTAATAAAAATCTGTTTATATATATAAATAAAAAAACTTATAGATATGTAGGTGAAAATTATCCCTATACAGGATTAGTTTTTCACAAACCTAAAGGGACAGATTGTGAATATGTTGTAGGTGAGTGGGATAATGGGAAACTTCTTTTTTATAAGGATAAGTATCAAATAGGAATCTCACAAATTAAAAAATTATATGAAGCATACTTTGAAATGTTACGATTTGAAATGAATGTTCTTGGTTGTAAGGCGACTGAATTAAGGCATCTTATAGGTCGTCTAGGTGAATTTTTTTGTGTTCTTTACACAAATGGTGAGTTATCCAAAGTGACGAATCAGCATGGATATGATGTCATTAAAGATGGGCGAAGAATAAGTGTTAAAACAACTGCCCAAGAAAAAGGATTTATCACTATCAATCAAAACACATTTGATCAATTTGATGATTTCTTCGTAGTTCAGTATAAAGATGATGATTTGAAACTATTATTTTATGGGCCAAAGGAAGAGATACCATCGCTTAGACCATATGGGAATACTTATGAGGTTGATATCTCTTCTTTAAAGAGAGTAGAAAAGACACTCCTATAAGGGGGTCTTTTTTATACTTTTTTTAGCAGAAGCAAGCAGCTCCAACGATGATTAATAAAATAAACAATACATCTAATAAAGAAAATCCTTCAGAAAAACCGCAACTACCGCAAAATCCCATAATAGTTCTTCCTTTAATAAGAGGGAACAATAGGGGGATGCTCATGTATTTACATTCTAAACAAAAACATATTTGGAGCCACTTTGCGTTCTTATCATTAATTTTAACTTTTTGTTCGGGATTACAAGCTCTAGCATTTTGGACAATCCGTTTAGATTTCGATATTTCTTGGTGGATTCCTAATTTATATTTACTAGTTTACCCATGCTTCTTTTTAAAAAGTATTTGTAGAGAGTGCGGATGGTATGAGACGAATATGAGAAAAGAAAGAAAAGAAAGAAAAGAATTCATTTAATATAAGAAAGATAGGATCTTTAAGTACATTCGAATTGCTAAATTAGTTTTTTCGCCAGCCATACAGCAGAAGTCAAAACAATTTTCGAACTGAAGATAGCCGATGCTTCCTATGGTAAGGAAACATCGGCCTGTATGATTTATATTGGATTAGTTTAAGTCTCTGGAATAATTGTAATAGCGACAGTCCGAACCGGAGCCTCTATTTCGTTGCCTTTACTTTGGTTATTATAGTATTTAATCATTAATTCGTTAAGTTCGTTTTGGAATTTTCCAAAGTGTTCATCATCTAGCTTGAATTCTACTACAGAAAAAGTAGCCTTATCTTCTTGATTGTTTTGTTCCTCTAATTTCTTAAGGTAACTTTGATATTGTGTCATAAGTGATAACTGGTAATAAGAAATATAGTTTAACTTTTCATCATCAGATAATCCTTTCCATTCACTTCCTTCAATTTTTGCATCTTCTTCATTGATTGCGTAATATTTTTCAGAAACAGATTTCACCTTTTTTTCTTTAATTACATGGACAATACCAGAATCAACCATAGTTTGTAACTGTCTATATAGTGTTGCTTGTGGTACATTTTTAATGATTTTTACCATTTCTAATGGTGTTAGCCCATCTTCCTTATGTCTCATTAACACTTGGCAAATTTTCATTCTTACCGGATGCATTAAAATTTCAACTTTATTACTCATTATATCACCTTATATATCGTTTTTTTATTCTCATTATAAATAATGAGAATAATGATTGCAATCCATCTGTTTTTATTTTATCATTATCAATAATGATAATGAGATTTAAAAGGAGTGATGACAATGAAAATACATTATGGATTGAATGATCTTAAAGACATTGATATTATGGCTTTTCTACCCATTATATTGCCAGTTATTGCAGTGGGAGCACTTTTAGTTTTAATTGCATTCATTGATTTATATCGACATAGGAAAACAAGAAAAAATGTACTTGTATGGACGTTAATTATTCTTTTCGTTAATATATTGGGACCTATCTTGTACTTTGTTATAGGGAGAAAGGACAGTGGGAAATTATGAAATTAGAGATTAAAAATGTAACAAAATCATTTAAAGGAAAAATTGCTGTCAATAATTTCTCGATGGAATTGCAAGCTGGGGAATGCGTCGGATTAATTGGACCAAACGGAGCAGGGAAATCCACATTAATAAAAGTAATTTCGGATATTACTAATCCAACTGCTGGTGAAGTTTTATTGAATGGGATAAAAATATCAAAAATGAAAAGTGAAATTGGTTATCTACCTCAATATCCAAATTTTTTTCATTGGATGACAGCGAGAGAAACGCTTACGTTTATGGGCCAACTTTCGGGGTTGAAAAAAGAAGAATTGTCAAAGTCGATTCCGAAAATGTTGGAGAAAGTTGGACTAAAGGGAGAAGAAAATAAAAAGGTTAGTACATTTTCTGGTGGAATGAAGCAACGACTTGGTATTGCACAAGCATTATTGCATAAACCTTCGCTTATTGTCATGGATGAACCGGTATCCGCATTAGATCCGATCGGCCGGCGGGAAGTATTGAATCTGATTGAAGAAATAAAAAAAGATACAACCATTTTATTATCAACCCACATCTTAAGCGATGCAGAAGAAATCTGTGAACGATTTGTCATTATAAAAGATGGAACAAAAATAGAAGACACAACGATTACGGAGCTTTTACATCGTAATCGTGAAAATAAATTAGTTATTGAAATAACAGCTAAAGATCAAAAGTGGATTGAAATTGTGAAAAAATTACCGTATGTGAAGAACGTAGAAGTGGTTGGGCTTAAAATCAAAGTGAAGGTTGAAAGTATCGAAATAAGCAAAAATATGTTATTACAAAATGCACTCGAACATAAAGTGGACATCGTTAAATTTGAAATGAGCAACGATACTTTAGAAGAGATTTTCTTGAAATTGGTGGTGCAAAAATGAATAACTCAATGGTATTGATAAAAAAAGAATGTGTTCAAATGTTACGTGATTTTAAGATCATTTGGCTACCAATTGTTTTTATATTTTTAGGTGCAACACAACCGATAGTAACTCATTATTTACCATCAATTCTAGAAGCGTTAGGTGGAGGCCAGGGAATTACAATTGATCTGAGTATGGCAGCGCAAAAAGGGGGCGAAGTATTAGCGACTACTTTGGGATCCCAGTTTGACCAGCTTGGACTTATGATTCTAGTGATTTCTATGATGGGTGCAATTCAAACAGATAAAGCTAATGGTATGCTGGCCTTTATTTTAACAAGGCCCGTTACTGTTACTTCATATGTAGGTGGGAAAATAGTGTCAAACTATGTAATGGTAGCGTTTAGTGTAACAATTGGATACGTAACTTCTTATTTATATGTAAATTTTCTTTTTACTGCTGTTCCATTTGCACACCTAATTACTGGATTACTATTTTATCTAATTTGGGTTCTTTTTATCGTATCTTTTACAACGATGATAAGTGCTATTTTTCACAGTCAAGGTATTATTGCATTAATTTCAATTGTTTTCCTTTTAGCCTGCAGAGTAATTGTCGGTTTGAATCCAATAATGGATCGGCTTAATCCAGCCGGTATGAGTAAGTATGCAATGGAAACGTTAGTTACGGGGGGCGTAAATTCAAACGCAATAATTACTGGATTACTAACTATAGTGTGGATTTTATTGACACTCTTCGTAACGTATTATTGGATTGCTAATAAAAAGTTTCATTATGAATAAACGTGATGAGGATAATGGGTTTAAATAATACACCCCAACAATAAAAAGCTTCCACTACTGTGGAAGCTTCTCTAAATGATGTGCAATATCAATATACATATTAGAGTAAACGGAATGTATTTCATTACTAGGTGTAGCGTTAGAAGAGAAGTGGACAATGACCATATTGGCTTTCGGATCGATGTAAAGAGTTTGTCCGTAACTACCTAACACTTCAAAAGCACCTTGTTCATTGTGCGGTATCCACCATTGATTATGATAAGAAATGGAAGCCCCGGGGCCAACTGCAAGTTCACCTTCTTGGACATTTTTTATATCTTCAGTAATAGAAGAAGGGAGGATTTGTTTTCCGTTATATTCCCCGTTATTTAGTAGTAGTTGTCCGAATCTAGCCATATCTCTAGCAGTTGCATTTAAGCCAGCGCTTGCTTGTTCTACTTTTGTTTCATCTGTAACGTAATACGCGTTTTCTTCCATACCAATTTGAGACCATATGCGCTCGCTAACATTTTCCGCTAATGATTTACCCGTGATTGTTCGAATCACCCAAACGAGTGTTTCCGCTGATCCGTTATCGTAAGAAAAATCAGAACCAGGCGTTGCAGTTTCTTCTGCTTCTCGTAACATATCATAAATTTTCATCGGACCGTCGTAGTTTTTACCTCGAGGTAAAATATTGCTAGCTAAATATAGTTGTGCATCTTGATTTTCTAACGCTGGATGTTCATATCCGTGAGTAGGATATTCTACAGAAACTTGCATGTCCATTAATTGCTGAAGTGTGGCATTACCGAACGGTGTATTTTTTAATTCTTTTATATAAGTGTCAGCTGTTTTTTCTAAGTCAATGCGGTTTTCTTCAGCAAGAGATTGTATAATTGCTCCGGTAAAAACCTTCGCTAATGACGCCATACCATGAGGCTCACTCTCGTTATATCCATTCAAATATCGTTCATATACAAGTTGTCCATTATGTACAACGACAAAAGCATCCGTTTTGTTATCGTCTAAAAGTTTTTTTAGAGGAGTTGTATTTTCAAATCTACGCGCCACAGCAAAATCGTCTAAGTTTTGCGATGCGGTAGAGAAGTGGAAAACTTGATCCGGGTTATTTTTCACCTCGTTAATTAAAGTGAATTCTTTCATATGTGTATACGACCAACGTAAGTACGGATCATCTAACCAATTTTTCTTCGTCACGTTATTTTTTGATGGGATTGTTTTATTATGTTTGAAGTATGTAAAACCGAGCCCTGTAATTACAAATATGAATGTGATTATGAGTAAGAGTAGGGGAGATTTTTTAAGTTTCATATCGGTCCCTCCTTTTTTATTTCTATTATAAGTATACGCTTCTATTAAAAGAAATACAAAATAAGGAAAGTAAACGGGGAAGTTTACTTTCCTTATTCATGTTAAGCGGAAACTTGTCCGTCTGTATGTTGTTTCTTGAATTTTTGTTTTCGTCCGTGTAAGCCATAATAGAGTAGTAAAGTGAATGCAACGATAATAGCTGCGATAAAATACATATTATGGTAACTTGATTTCGCTGCGACGATACCTAAAATGAAAGAACCAAAACCGAGACCACTATCAAAGAATGAGAAGTACGTAGCTGTCGCAGAACCTCGTCGATGGTTTGCAGCGGCAGAGATTGCAATCGTTTGAAAACTTGGAATTAATGTTCCGTAACCTAAGCCGATTAACATACCTGCGCCAAGGAACCAAAACGGAGTTTGCGCTTGGCTTAAAATGAACATCCCGATTGTGAAAATAATGATAGCTGGGTAAACGAGTACATTTTCACCGAAGCGATCAAAAATCTTTCCTGTAAATGGACGAGAAATGACAACAACGAGTGCGTATAAAATAAAGAAGTAACTAGCAACTTCTCCTAAACCGATTTCTTTCGCATAAATAGGGATAAAGGATAAAATACCACTATAAGAAAAGGCTAAAACAAATCCTGTCAGAGCAATCGGAATAGAGGATGGTTCAATTAAGTCCTTCCATTTCATTTTTTCTCGTTTTTGTTTGCTCACTGGTACTTCATGCGGAATATTTACAAGTAGTCCTAATAAAAATGCAAGCAATGAAAATACGGAACAAACGATAAATAGTACAGTAAATGAAAAATGAGAAATAATTGTTAAACCTAAAAAAGGACCAATTACCATCGGCAAACTCATGAATACGCCGAAATAGGCAAGTGCTTCGCCTCGTCTATGATCGGGCGCAACATCTGTGACAATCGTACCAGTTGCAGTTGTTGCCATACCGAACCCAATACCATGTAAGAAGCGAAGGGCAAGTAATAAGAATAAACTTTGTGCACCAAAATACATAACAGTAGCAGCTAAAAATAATGACAATGAAATAAATAAAATTTTCTTTCTCCCTAATTCATCGAGCCATTTTCCTGTAAATGGTCTACATAAAACAGATGAAATAAGAAAAACAGTTGCAACTAAACCAATTTCCTCAGGTTTTCCTTTTAGGCCGTCTATGACATAGACAGGCAAAGTAGTCATGAGCATATAAAATGTTAAGAAAAGAAATAGACTACTAAAACAAGTTCCGAGGAAATCCTTCGTCCAAAGTTTTTCACTTTGCATCGTCATCCCTCCAATTTAATCTAAGTTTTTAATAATTTGTTGTAACACTTGAAATGCTTGATGTAACTCATCTTCGTTAATACCTTCTAGTGTCTTTTCTTCGAAAGTATCAACTTCTTCTTGCCATACCGGAATCATTTTTATCGCTGTTTCTGATAAAGAAATAAGCTTCTCACGGCGATCTTTTCCTTCTGTACGAATAATCCAGCCCATCGTTTCCATACGTGTTAATGTACGAGTCATCGTTGGTGATTCAACATTTAAATACTGACATAATTCGGTTTGCGTACAAGAACCAGTTTGATTGATGCGGAAAATTACAGCCCATTGCGCACTAAATAACCCAGTGGGAGATACGCGTTCATTAAATTTCTTTGTGAATTTTCGAGAAGTCTGGCTGACAATGTGAAAAAAATGTTGTTTTTCGTCCATATAGTTAGATCCTTTCAAATTAGTTACCTAGCTAACTATATCCTTTTTTATTATAATTGTCTAGTAATAGACATGTTGATTTATGTAATAATTTCGTATAGCTTTTTTGTTGAGAACATACATTCTGCATGTTATTCTTTAAGTAAGTAAAGAATTTTCTTTCTATTAAAAAGAATGGGGGACCTTGTGATGATTAAGCCTGCAACAATGGAGTTTGTTTCACTATCGAACGGAGAAACGATTGCGTATCAGGAAGTTGGAAGGCAAAATACAGAAATTCTTGTACTCATTCACGGAAACATGACATCGTCACAACATTGGGATTTAGTTATTGAAAAGCTGCAAGATCAATACCACATTTACGCTCTTGATTTAAGAGGATTTGGCCAATCAACATATAATCAATCGATAGATTCATTACAAGACTTTGCGGTCGATGTAAAACTATTTATCGATCAATTAAAACTAGAGAAATTTTCATTAATGGGCTGGTCAATGGGTGGTGGTGTTGCGATGCAATTTACAGCGAATCATCCAACGTTTGTCGAAAAGTTAATTTTAGTAGAATCAGTGGGCATGAAGGGATATCCAATTTTTAAAAAAGATATAAATGGGCAGCCAATCGTATCAAGTTTAGTAAAGACGAAAGAAGAAATCGCACAAGATCCCGTACAAATTGCGCCAGTGCTAGATGCGATAAAAAATATGAATAAATTATATTACCGTACAGTATGGAACCTATTAATATATACACATAATCAACCGGAACCAGATCGCTATGAAAAATATTTAGACGATATGTTAACGCAGCGTAATTTCGTGGATGTAAATTATGCGCTCATTACATTTAATATTTCGGATGAACATAACGGGGTTGTAGAGGGAAATAAGAAAATTCATCACATTAAAGCTCCGACACTCGTCATACAAGGTGACAGAGATTATGTCGTACCGCAAGTAGTCGGTGAAGAATTAGCAAAACATTTGCCGAATGCAGAGTTGAAGATATTAGAAGATTGTGGGCACTCGCCGTTTATAGACTGCTTAGATGTATTTATTAAGCATGTAGAGGATTGGTTAGAAGAGAAATAATCCCCGAAAGTAAAAGTATTGCATATACTATAACATTGTAGGTAAAAGGGGAGATTATCCATGCATCATCCGCTCTTAATTGCGCATTCACCATATAATCATCACTTATATACAAAAATAATGCTAGATCCGATGTATATGCAAGTTTCAACAACAGTAGTTCCTTTACAAATGCAGCAGCCACCAATAGCTCATGTACACCACTACTTATATGGCCAATCATTTTATGAAAATCCATATTTCAAGCACTTTCATTACAATGTGAAAGCGCAGGTATGGGAAGGATAAGAAGCTAAAAGAATCATTCTTTTAGCTTCTTTTTTATTACGAATATTCGTACACGCATTTGAAGAAACAGTTTATAATGAAAGGTGGACAGCGTGAGAAGGAGAGGGAAAGAGATGTCAATGCGTTTTACGTTTTGGATTATGGTTGGAATTGTAGCAATCTCAGGTTTGTCACAAGGGATGCTCTTACCGGCCATTGCAATGATTTTTGAACAAGAAGGGGTTAGTTCAAGTATTAATGGTATTCATGCGACGGCATTATATATTGGGATATTAGTTATTTCACCGTTTCTTGAAAAACCGATGCAAAAGTTTGGAATGAAGCCAATTATCGTGATTGGTGGGTTTCTCGTTGTTATATCATTATTCTTTTTTACACAAACTTTTTCATTTTGGGTATGGTTTATTCTTAGATTTTTAGTTGGAGTCGGAGATCATATGCTTCATGTCGGAACACAAACATGGATTACGACAACATCAGACCCGAGTAAAATTGGTAGACAAGTATCGATATACGGTGTATTCTTCGGAATTGGTTTTGCGGTTGGTCCGTATTTAGCAAGCACTGTTCAGTACGGTCTTGCAACGCCATTTATTATATCTACTGTACTTTGTCTAATAGGTTGGCTGTTACTATTACCAACAAAAAATGCATTCCCAGCGCAAGATGAAAGAGAAGTGAAGAGTGAATCATCATTTTCGCGTTATAAACAAGTTGTTGGATTAGGATGGATTGCACTGCTGGGACCACTTGCATACGGCGTACTGGAAGCTATGTTAAACAGTAATTTACCAGTATACGCGCTGCGTAAAGGATGGTCTGTTTCAGAAGTATCCTTCTTATTACCGGCATTTGCAGTTGGGGGCATTATTACACAAATTCCGCTCGGTATATTAAGTGATAAATACGGAAGAGACCGTATTTTAACGTGGACGTTCAGCATAAGTACGGGGATTTTCCTACTGGCAGCAGTATTTGATCAATATTATTGGATCATCTTTGCCTGTATGCTATTAGCGGGTATGGTCATTGGATCGTGCTTCTCTTTAGGGCTTGGATTTATGACAGATTTATTACCGAGGCACTTATTGCCAGCAGGTAATATATTGTCTGGAATCGCCTTTAGTTTAGGAAGTATACTGGGACCTGTATTAGGAGGCGTATTTATAGAAAAAATACAGTATACAAGCTTTTTTATTGCGGTTATGATTATAATAGGAATTCTCGCAATGTTATATATCGTCTACATGAAGAATCAATTCGCATCAAGAAAAATAGAAAGTAGGTTAGGGCATGACAAAACAACCTAATAAAAAGAAATTTGAAGTACTCGAAAACGAAACAATTACAGATTGCTTAGCACGTATGGAACAAGAAGGCTATGCACCGTCTCGTCGTATGGAAGAACCAATCTTTCATGAAGTGAAGAAAAACGGCAAAACAGAAGTTGAACCGTGCGGTAGAAAGATTGTCTTTGAGGGGAAATTGAAGTAATACATTATATAAAAAGAATTTGCTTTTGGGTACAAGTAAGATAAAATAGATAGTCACAAAAAAACGCTATTGATTTCAATATCAATAGCGTTTTTATTTTTAATAAATATATAGGTCAAAATGAATTTCTGCTTGAATGGAACTAGCAAAATTAATAATCTCTTTTTGTAAATACATCGCGGGTGATTCGTTATTCTCCACTTGAATGACTACCATAAGAAGAAAATGTAAATCATATTTCTTCTTAAGCTGTTTTAATGGTTCTGTTTTCTCTCCAAGAGATTTTACAATAACATGCAACTGATCATTTATATCGTATGACTCTTGGTATCCAGTGCTTAAAGTCCAATCCGTCCCTTTTCTATATAGGTTTTTTGTGGATACAAGATTTGGATTATCACGTCTTTCAACAACATCTCCTTTTTTATAAGTTTTTGTAGGCTCGATATTTAAGGCATCGGAAATTGCTTCGACAGGGAATATATCACCTGTTACATTAAAATAAGCCATAACTTTAGTTTTATCCAGAACGGTTCCTCCTCTTATTATTAAGATGTTAACTTTATTACATTATAAAAATTTACGAATGTAAATAGAATTTTTATACTGCTTTAATGGGCAGTAAAGCTTTTAATGGGAGAAAAGTAGGTGAGAGCCAATTTTTTATAAAAGCATGATTAGTGTGGGGAGAATAAAACTGCACTAGTTTCATTGAATTGAATTCTGGCGTTCGGACATTAGTTAAAGCTAATATCTATACCTTTGTAGGAAAGAACAATGATACAAAAGTAGGATGCTTAAAAATATATTAATTTGTATGATAAAAACAAAACAAATTTTTAAAAATCAGAATGTAGGGGGGAATATATAATGATACAAAGCATATACGAAACCCATTTACATGTAAGAAATTTAGAAAAAGCGATAGATTTCTATCAAAATAAGTTAGGTTTAGCATTAGCGAAAAAATTATCGAATAGACGAGTTGCGTTCTTTTGGGTAGGAGAAAATAAAGAGCAAATGCTCGGGTTATGGGAAGTACATAGTAATGAAGATTTTGAGACGAAACACTTCGCTTTTCGTGTAGATTTAGAGTTTTTAAAGACTTCTAAATTATGGTTAGGTGAGCGTGGAATAGAGGTAGTTGGGAGTCAAGGGAAAGGAAATGAAGAGCCAATTGTTCAAAGGTGGATGCCAGCTGCAAGCGTATATTTTCTAGAGTGTGATGGAAATAAATTAGAGTTTATTTCTATGTTACATGATGATCCAGATGAATTAGAATATGCAACGTATTTAAGTGAATGGGATGCTGAGCATGAAGAAAAATAAATTTTAATCAGTAGGAGTTTTATAGCTTTGGATTTTGTTAAATAGATAGGGGAAAATAAAATCCCTCAAGAAAAGGCATGTTCTTGAAGGATTTTTTATGATTTATATATTTATATTGTTTGTAACTTATTAATTATATTCATGATTAGATATTTCAGCGCGTTGAATATAACCATCAGAGAAGCTGAAATAAAGATAATAGCTTCCTCGATTATATATAAAGCCTTCGCTAGTCATATCTCCCCCGATTTCATCGGGTTCACCAAACCACTCTTTTAATTCATTGATAGTTATATCCATTTTTACCCATATATGTCTTGCGTCCGAAGGGTACATGTCAATATTATAATCGCCGTATACTGCTATATTAGGTGCATCACATTCTGTACATGGTGCTTTTTTCAAAACATCAGGCACTCCATATTCTTTTTTTACGTCAGATAGATCTTTACCCAATGAATTTAATTTAAATGGACCAAACGTTCCATTATGTAAAGCTGTTGTTAGCATTTGTTTCAATTCTTCTTTTGAATTGATGTTGAAATTATAATCTCTGTTTTTAGCTATTGCATTATAGAAAAATTGTGCATATTGCTCACGCTTCACAATCATGTTTCCGTTAAAATTACCTGCCTCGTCACCTTGTGCTATACGGTTACTACGCAGTGTATTTACAGCTTCATAAGCCCAATGACCTTTTGGTACGTCTTTAAATTTCTCTTGTCCTTTAAACTCTAAATGAAATGCTTTTTGTAATATTACTGCCATCTCATAACGAGTTAATACATCATCTGGACGAAATGTACCTGTTCCATCACCTTTCATAATTCCAGCTTGCGCAATGGCTTTAATATCTTTTTCAAACATATGATTTGTAATATCACTAAACATATTTCCTTGTTTATCGTCTGCTTTTAAACCTAAATATCGATTGACTAAAGAAGCTACCTGACCTCTAGTGATGTTGTCCCCAAAACCAAATTTCCCATTTCCATACCCCTTATAAATCCCTGCTGCTGCTAAGTAATCAATAGCAACTTTTGACCAGTGGTCCTTTGGTACATCTGTAAATACAGTGTCATTATTGCTAACTACCGTATAGCTTTTTTCATTACCGTTTGTTTTCGTAGTTGTTTCTGCATTTACTGTGCCTACCATCGTTGTAGTTGCTAGTGCTGCGGTTAGTACGAATCCAAAAAACTTTTTAACTTTCCTTGTTTTTCTTCCCATTTGTGAACCCCCTTGTTATATGAAACGAATTGAATAACCTAAACATTTAATATAATTTAATGTTTACATCGTGATTATAACATGTAATTAATGAATATTTACCATAAATTTCTATGGAATAAATGTCTATTTTTCTAACCTGCATGAAACTTAATCATCTTATTTATAAATCAATTCAACAAAAGTATATAAAAACTCATTTTTGCTATTTGCGAACAGTAAAACGCGTCTTTTTTCAATCTACAATAGAAGACAGAACGTATATTTGGTATAATCAAAACATACTATATGAAACGATGTACATGAGTTTGAGACTTATGTGAAAAGGTAAGTAATACATAACAATAACTACGCTATAGGATTCAGTTCATGTTTTACAAATTAATCGTTAGAAAGGAATAGAAGTATGAATCAAATTTCATTTGAAGATTTATTTGAAGAAGAAAACGAGAAAGAAACGGTGGAGGTAGTTGAAATACCAGTACCTTTATCGCCATTGCAAAAAGATATATTGGAATTAGTGGATTCTGAAGAAATAAGTGCTCTTGAGTTATGCGAACAATTAATACGAGCTGGAAAAATATCAGATGAAAGATTCACAACGAATAAGCCTAAAGCATATGGAGAAGTATGCTTACTATTAGAAGGTTTTGTTAAAGAAGGCAAGCTTATTTTTGTCAAAAGTGATGAGAAAAGAGATAGAGTTTATAAATTGAATGAAGAAATGTTTAACGGATAAGGTGTACAAGGGGAATTTATACGTTTTTCTCATCAAAAAGGTGTCAATCTTGCTTAGATTGACACCTTTTTGATCATTTAACATCTAACATACTTACGTTTGAAACCAAGTCTTCCTCTATCAAGTTCTTTCTGAATACTTTCTGTAGCATTTAGCAAACTGTTCTTTTTATTTTCACGTTTTATTTCAACTATACCAACCTCTTTTGCGATTTCGACTGCCTTTTCATGTAGTGGTACATATGAAATTGCTACCGTGTTTAGGAAATTATTCATAGCGGATTTTGTTCGTTCTGGCGAATCATGGATTGTATTTTTCACCATTTCAAGCATAGCGGCAATTTTGCTTTCGGCAAATTCGTTGTCTTTGCGATTTCCTAAAAGCCAACAGTAGCAACTCCAGCCTGCAGACATTCGTAGCTCGTCTCCACTTGCAATCCATTTGTCAGCAACATCTTGTGCAATATCTGACTCGGATAAAGTTACTGCTACTACATAATCAGATAGCATATAAAAATACGCCCCATCCATCCAGCGATTAAAATCCGATTCACTCATAGCTTTCGGATCCGCGATAATGCCTGCAAAGTACATAGCATCGTAGTTACCCGTGGCATAAAGTTCTTCAGCTAATTCTTGATTTAATTTTATTTTTTTAGCGATTGGTTTCATCGCACCTGTGGCTACGCCGAAAACTGGCTCGTGCGCACCGTTAGATATGTATATTTTTTTCGTTCTTTCCTTGCCTAGGGCTTCAAGCTCCTGCATAATTGTTTTAAAATCCAAAGCTGTGCACTTCCTTCCTTAATATAAAGACCATTTTAATTGTGAGCATCTAGCCTATATTTTTTAGCATGTCTTCCATACTTCTCAATTTTAAGTCTTATGTGGGTAGGATGTCTACTTTGTGTCATTTATCAATAATTCAGTTAGTTATTTATTATTGTGAATATACAACATGAAGATAAAAAGGGGGAGAAATAATATGGATGTATGGCTCTCCGCATAGTGAGGGGATGTAAATAATGCTTTCTCTTTGACGTTTTTGCTGTAGTATCATGTTATCCTTTAATAAATGGAGTTTTATATTAAATATGTGAGGTCGATTCTAAATGATAAAGAAATTTACTAGAGTGGTACTAGCTACGGTGATGCCAATCAGTTTAATTATGGGTTGTGGGAACGATGAAAAAACTAAAGCACAAGAGACGAAAGCGGTACAATCTGAGAAAAAGGACTATATGGATTACTCATATGGTAGCAAAGGTATATTAGTAAGTGGCAAAGCGAAAGAACGTCAACAATACGAGGTTGGATTTATAGATGACAACAAGTTAATAGGGATTGATGAAAATATTGAGGACTGTATTATTTTAGATAATAAAGATGAAGCAGGTTACATTTGGAAACAAGTAGAGCGGGGAGCTATTATTGAAGTGCAATTTGGTAAGAACCGCAACGATATCGTGGGTGTACAACTAGTAGGAGATCGTGAGTCATACGAAATTAGTGATAAGTTTGATCGAAATACGATAAATGAGATCGTCGAAAATGTTAAAGGGAGTTTGTAATAGATGTATTTCGCTAGTATAGAATCTATTATCATGAAATAGCGAATCGTATACATAATAGTTTGGAATCAACGGCATTTTTCATATGAAAATGCCGTTGATTTGTGTTGAAAAGTACATGCGATTTTATAGTCTTGTAGAAAAACACGTATTAAATATAAATAAATTATTCCTCTTTCAGCTGTGATGATCGCCGTAAGGTTATTATCCAAAATATAAGAGCACAAGCACTAACAGATACACCTAATATACATACTCCATCCCAACCATATTTTGCATACGTATTTGTTGAAAGAATTGCACCTATTGCACTACCGATAGAATAAAAAATCATGTAACTGGCAGTGAGTCGACTTCTTGCTTCGGGACGCACTGTGAACAGCATACTTTGATTGGTGACATGTACAGCTTGCACAGCTAAATCTAAAAGGATAATGCCGAAAATTAGTAATAATAGAGAGTGGTTAATAGATTTAATTAGGAGCCATGAAAGTATTAATAATGATAAGGCTATGCCAGTTGTTTTTTGTCCTAATCCTTTATCAGCTAATTGTCCAGCTTTAGTAGCCGCTAATGCACCCGCCACTCCAGCAAGACCGAACGCACCAATAGCTGTATGCGAAAGGTTAAGTGGTGTAGCACTTAGAGGCAATACTAAAGAAGTCCATAAAATACTGAATGAAGTGAAAATAAGCAATGCTAATATTCCGCGAATGCGTAAGAGTCGTTCTTCCACAAATAATAAGAGAACAGAGTATAATAATTTTCGGTAAGGCATAGTTGTCACTTTTTTATGTTCAAGAGTAGGTAAATTTCGGTGTAACAAAACAGTTACGAAGAGTAAAAGAATAGCGGAGGTGAGATAAACAGATCGCCATCCAGCTAAATCTGTTAATGTGCCTGCAAATGTACGAGCAAGGAGAATACCTATGACAACGCCACTTGTAACGAAACCTACTACGCGTCCACGTTCTGCTGGATTAGCTAAAATTGATGCGTATGCGACAAGTGTTTGCGTAACAGTTGCAAGAATTCCTACTAAGGCCATACCTATAAAAAGTACGATGGTTGAGGGAGCGACTCCAATTATAATTAAAGCAATAACGGATAAAAGCATTTGAGCAATAATAAGTTTCTTTTGGTTTAATAAGTCACCGAGTGGAACTAATAAAAGTAATCCGATTGCATAACAAATTTGAGTAATAGTAATCACAATACCGATAGTTGAATGACTAATCTTAAATTCATTTGATAAAGAATCAAGTAGTGGATGGGCGAAGTATATATTTGCTACAGTCATCCCACAAGCTATTGCGAATAATAGAGTCATATAACGAGACATTGCTGCATGAACAGGTGAATGTATCTGAGTATGTTTTCGAATGGTCATCATTTTTTCTTTACTATTCATAAAATCAGCTCCTTTTTTTATCATTGAAAATAACGTACCGAACGGTATGTTATTTATAAGTAAAATATAATCTCGAAGAAATATATATGTCAAGTTTGTTTTGAGTTAATTATGATTTTTGACATGTCGTTTATAATCTAATACGATATATAATATACCGATTGGTACATAAATGATGATGTATAGTCTTAATAACTAGATGTAGAAAGGAGATGGTTTTAAATGGCGCGACTACGTGAATTTGATGAAGAAAAGGCTTTAGATGCTGCTATGCAACTTTTTTGGGAGAAGGGATACGCAGCTACTTCATTAAGTGAATTAACTGCAAAAATGGAAATACAAAAGCCAAGTTTATATTCAGCCTTTGGTGATAAAGAGGGTTTATTTGAAGCGGCATTAAGGCGATACACAAATTTACATGCGGCTAATATACGAACAAAACTTCAAAACGAACAATCTGTAAAAGAAGCTATTCGGACGTTTTTTGAAAATATGGTGGAAGAGGAATATAAAAAAGAGTTCAGTAAAGGTTGTTTTTGTATTAACACAATGGTTGAACTTGCTCCTCATAATGAAAAATTTGAAGTACTGACTAGAGAACATCAAATGTATCTTACAGTTATTTTTCAAGAATTAATTACGAAGGGAATTCAATCAGGTGAACTACAAAATGATTTGAACGCTAAAGCAGTAGCGCAAACATTAGTTACGTCCTTAATTGGATTAACAGTGTTAATGAAATCACGTCCAGAACGTTCTGTTATAGATAATTCGGTATCTATAATAGTGTCTTTACTAAAATGACTTTTGCAGAAATGTATTTCAATGTTAGTGAGTAAAATAAGAGTAATCTTTTCCATATAATAACTCCTTTCAATGTGAAAATATTGATATTTAAAAATGGGGAAAGTATACAGCAATAGGATTGATTAATAGATACATAATAGTTATGAAAAATCATAAAGGTCCTTCTTGTTGAAGAATTAGTAAAAGGTATCCTAATCTATTTTTTGAGCAGTAGTGGAGTGTAAGGTGGATAAGTGCTTTTGACGGCAATTACAATTGGTTTTAAAATAATGTCTGTTAAGGAATTTTATAGAAACTATCATTCACCTGCTGGGGAAAGTATTTATAAAAGGGTGAAATAAACATAGTAGATTTATAGTCTTTCACTAATGAGAAAATAAAGGGAGGTTAAGATACTTACACGAACTGTGTAGGTATTTCCTACAGCAATGAATATTAAAAAACGAGTAATCACATTATCAACAAGTTTAGTAATGTTAGGGAGCGCACCTTTAGTGATATCAGCAGAAGAGAGTAAACACCCTCAAGCTGATCAACTTCGTATCGCACAAGGAGAACGTGGAACGAACGGATTAAGTTATTCTGATTTCAATCTAGAAACTTCAGATTACATGCAAATTAATGAAGCGGAAGTATCAGAAAACGAGAAAATTCTCCTAGAAGAATATAAGCATAAACATGATGAAACTGAAGAGTTACATAAAATGAAAGAAGCGAAAAAAGGTCAAGTAGCGGAAGAAGAAGCTATTTCAAATATTGAAAAGGCATTTGAACATGTAGACGGTCGAAATGATGGTTCTACTCGCGAAATGAAGCCGGTTGAAAAACCAAGAGCGATTCAGTATAGTGCATCGATGACTACAAAGAAATATGGAACTCTTGCAGGTACTCCGTTTGTAGAGTGGATTGTTCCAGCAGGAAATCCTGATATTCGCCCTGCCAATCCGATGAAAGCACGTTACATTACAATTCACGAGACTGCAAACACAGCTCGTGGTGCGAATGCTGAAAATCATGCGAAATACTTGTATAAACAAGCAACGGAAGGTACGTTCCGAACTGCTTCATGGCATTTTACTGTAGACGATAAACAAATCTATCAGCACTTACCAACAAATGAAAACGGTTGGCATGCAGGAGATGGTGATGGCTCAGGAAATAGAGAATCTATTGGGATTGAAATTTCAGTTAACCAAGATGGAGATTACAATAAAGCGTTAGAGAATGCGAAGCGACTTGCAGGTTACTTAATGAATAAAGAAGGAATTAGTGCGGACCATATTTACAGGCATCAACAATGGAGCGGAAAAAACTGTCCTGATATTTTAATTTCTCGTGGGAATTGGACTGGCTTCGTACAAGGTATTCAATGGTATGCAAATGTTAACGCACAAATTGACTCGCCTTTACAAGAAAGAAACGAGCTATTTGATTCAAATGAATATAATCCAGCTGAACCTAACATGGAGCTTGTAGTGAATGGTGACGGTATAAACGTACGTAGTGGTGCGGACCTTGAGCATCATATTGTTCGTAAAGCTTCAAAAGGTGACCGTTACAAAGTGTTAGCAGTTAAAAACGGTTGGTACAAAGTAGGAAATGGAGAGTGGATCTTCTATAATCCAAGTTGGATTAAGATTAACTACAATGTACCAAAAGAAGAAGTACAAAAGCCAAAAGATGATATTACAGGTGGATGGTTTGAGGGACATATTCGTAAACTACACAGTCTAGGTATTATGCACGGAGAAGGAAATGGTGTATTCGCGCCTTATCGTAATGTAACGAGAGCTGAGTTTGCGACATTAATCTCAAATGCTCTTAAACTCCCAGAAGGAAATAAGTCATTTGTAGATATTAACAAAGCGCACCCATCACTTCATGACGGTATTAAACGTAGTGCAAGTGCAGGAATTATTAGCGGTCGTGGCGGAGGGATTTTTGACCCGAATGCGCCAATCACTCGTGAAGAAGCATCTATCATGATTGACAACGCCTTACAGTATAAAGGTGTTATAGGTGAATTAGTCGCATTACCATTTAGGGATAAACATTTGATCACATATAAACAGCCTGTTCAACGATTATATAGTTTACAGGTAGTTACTGGTGTTGGAAATAATGAGTTTAACCCTAAAGGTACAACAACTCGTGGTGAGGCAGCTGCCTTTTTAGTGAAGATGTTAGATGCAAGTCAAAAATAGAAAGAATGGTAAAGGAGCTATCCAACATGAAAAATTGGAACAGCTCTTTTTTTTAGCCCCTATGAAGCCCCTTCCAAGCCCCTTATAAGCACCTACCAAGTAATAAATCACTAAGAAAAAACAAAACAAAAACAACTACAAGAACAAAAAAGAGCGAAAAAATAAAACCGGCGTTGTAGTAGTTAAAAAAATTTGGAATTCAAATGCCAAAACAAACTCTTTATTCCTATATGTATATTGAAGGATTGAATTCTGCCTTTTTAAAACTAAAAGGAGGAGGAAAACATATGGCTGTGTACCGTAATGTGCAGGTGAACTTTTGGCAAGATGAATTCATATTAGATTTAACGCCAGAGGAGCGTTATTTTTACATATATTTGTTAACTAGTACGAAAACGAAGCAATGTGGAATTTACGTATTACCGAAGCGTGTGGCAGAACTTGAAACAGGCTACAATATGGAGACTGTTGAGAAGTTATTAAATAGGTTTGTTGAATACGGAAAGATTTTATACGATGCGGAAACGAAAGAGTTATACATATTAAATTGGCTACACTATAACCCTATTTTAAATACGAATGTAGAAAAATGTGTGTTACGTGAGTTAAAGACTGTAAAAAATAAAGAATTCATACATATGTTTTTACGTACATGTCTGGAAGAAGAATGGAAGATTCCATTGTTATTGCAGCATTTTGGTATGCCGGCAGAAGAGGATAATAGTAGTTTACAAGTAGTTACCGAGGAGAAGGAAGAAGAGATAGAAGAGATAGAAGAGGATACTTCGCATAGTGAAGTGTATAAGTTTTACGAACAACATATGAGTAGTCTATCCCCATATATCGTGAAGGAATTGAAAGAGTGGATACAAAAATTTTCAGGAGAGACAGTACTAGAGGCACTTAAAATTGCGTTTGAACAGAATAAGCGAACGTTTGCTTATGTGAAGGGGATTTTGAGGAATTGGTTTAAGAAAGGACGGGGGGATTTCAGTGGAAGAAAGGAAGGAGAAGTCTGTTTACATGATCCATAACATGAGAAAAGAAGGATTTTTCCTATTCAAAAAGGTTCTTTCAAAATAGAAGCGAATTGTTTGAGAAAGGAGGGGTTATATGGAAGTCGTCATAAAGAAGAAACGAACTAGGGGTAAGAGAATTTTCATTTGGTCTAGTAGTATCGTTCTTTTGTTAGTTATTTGTACAGTGATTTTTTTGAACATATATACGCTTAGTTCTGTGCCAAAGATAGATGGAACGATAAAGCTAGAGGATTTACAACATGCTGTTACTGTAAAACGGGATAGTAAAGGGGTACCGCATATTAAAGCGGAAAATGCACATGATTTATATTTTTCGCAAGGGTATGTACAAGCGCAAGATCGTTTGTTTCAAATGGATTTAAGTAGGAGGCAAGCTTCTGGGATGTTGAGTGAAGTTGTAGGGGAAGCAGCTGTTGATCGAGATAAGTTGTTTCGAACGCTCGGTTTACGGCGAGCAGCCGAAGCGTCTGTTAGTCAATATGATGGGGAAGCGAAGTATGCCCTGCAGTCATTTGCTGATGGAGTGAACGCTTTTATACGCGAGGCAAAAGAGGAAAAGAAATTACCAGTTGAGTTTACTCTATTAGGCTATGAACCTGCTGAATGGTCTATTGTTGATACGTTAACGATTGGAAAGTATATGGCGTTTGATTTAGGCGGACATTGGCACGGACAGGCGTTTCGATATTGGGCGCTGAAAAATTTACCGAAAGAGCAAGCAAATGAGCTATTTCCTACATATCCGAAAGATGCGCCCAGATTACTAGCTGAACTGAAAAACACAAATGTGGACGTAGCACAAAGTTTTGCAAAAACGATCATTCCGCCAGAGTTTAATGGTAGCAATAACTGGGTCATAAGCGGTGAGAAGAGTGCGTCTGGTAAGCCAATTTTAGCGGATGATCCTCATTTATCTCTTGCGACACCTTCTATTTGGTATCAATCAAAACTTGAAATGAAAGATTTACAAGTAAGTGGTGTTATTTTCGCGGGAGTACCAGGTGTTATATTAGGACACAATGACAAAATAGCATGGGGCGTTACGAATACAGGTCCTGATGTGCAAGATTTATATATTGAGAAGCGAAATCCTAATAATGATAATGAATTTTTGTATAAAGATAAGTGGGAAAAAGCTACAGTTGTTGATGAATCTATTAAAGTAAAAGGCGGGAAAACAATTCCGTATAATGTGACGGTTACGAGGCATGGTCCAGTCATTTCAGAGTTTGCGGATAAGGGGAAAGAGAAAACGAAAACAGTATTCGCTTTGAAATGGACTGCTTTGGAGCCTTCCGCTGAATTAAAGGCTGTATTAAATATGAATAAAGCGAAAGATTGGAATGAGTTTGAAACGGCACTTCAAGACTTTCATACACCAACTCAAAACTTTGTATTTGCATCAAATGACGGCACAATTGCTTATAAAGCGAACGGAAATATACCAGTGCGTAAAAAAGGTGATGGTAGTTTACCAGTGCCAGGATGGACAGACGAATATGAATGGGAAGGGTATATCCCGTATGATCAACTTCCAAAAGTAATCAATCCAAAACAAGGGTTTATTTCAACTGCGAATAATAAAATTGTGGATGATAACTATCCGTACCATATTAGTAATACGTGGGCACAGCCGTATAGGCAAATGCGTATTCAAGAGTTTTTACAAAAGAAAGAAAAGTATACGGTGAAAGATTTAGAAGCGTTACAGATGGATCAAAAAAATTTATACGGGAAAGAATTTACTCCTATATTGTTAAAAGAGTTAAATAAAGCATCTTTAAATGAAGTAGAGAAAGAAGGCGTAAAACAATTAACAAAGTGGAATTTTTACGATAGTAAAGATGAAGCAGCACCATTACTATTCCATTTGTTAATGAAGGAGATTTCGAATACGTTATTTTCAAAAGAAATACCGAAAGATGTGATGGAGTTATTTGAAGGGAAGTCACAAGTTGTTGATGAATTGATTCGAAAAGAAGTAGAAGGGGAAAATAGTGCTTGGTTTACGAAGTACGGCGGCTTCACGAAAGTTGTGCATACTTCGTACGAAAATGTAATGAAGAAATTGCAAAAGGAATATGGACCGAATGTTGCGGAGTGGAAGTGGGGCGATTACCATCAGCTTGCTTTTACACATCCGATTTCAAAATCATCTAATATGCTAGCACTACTTGCATTTAATCGCGAGAAACCAGTTCCAATCGGCGGAAGCCAAGTTACCGTTCAAGCAGCGAGTTACGGAGAAAATGGTATTGTAAATCACGGAGCTTCTTGGCGATTCGTTATTGATACGAAAGATATGTCAAACGGTTATCATATCGTAGGGCCAGGACAATCGGGACATTTTAGAAGCAATTGGTATCATGATCAAATAGATGATTGGGTAAATGGAACGTATCATACGACTACATTGAATACGGAGGGAATAGAGGGGAAAGTGTTAACTTTACAGCCGAAGTGATAATATTTCCACTGATGAAAACTGTTAAATTAGAACATAACCCAGTTCTTAAATAATTTTAATAGCCTACTATCAGTTAAGTGGATAGTAGGCTATTTTATAGGATAAGATTCAATGATTTTATTATGACAAAACAGTCAGTGTTTTAACATTTACTTATACGATAACGGGCCCTATTTACTCTGTTACAGTTGCTCATTTTTATATACCGCATAACATTTTGTTATTCAATAATTCCAATTTCTAGAGCCTTTTGAACAGCTTCTTCTTTGTTACGAACGCCTAGCTTTGTATAAGCTGTGGAAGCATAATTTCTGACCGTACCATTTGATAAGTATAACCTTGATGCTATGGTAGTGTATCGAAGTCCTTTTGCTACTAGTTGCAATATTTCTATCTCCCTAGCTGTTAGCTCATAAGCGATTGCTTTTGATTGTGGTGTCTCTTTTTGCTCATCAAACTTCTCGAATATTTTGTGAGACATTCCCTGATCAATCAGTGTCCCGCCTTTGTGAGTAAGTCGGATCGTATTAGCTAGCTCCAACGTTTCAATAGATTTGAGTAAAAAACCATCCGCACCGTTGCGAAGTGATTCTAACGCCTGTTCGGTATCCTGAAACGTTGTGAAAATCAATACGCGGATATGTGGCCATTGTTGCTTGATTTTTTTGGTTGCTTCGACTCCATCCATGTGCTGCATATCTAAATCCATAAGTATAACATGGGGTTGAAGGCGCCCACATAAATCGATGGCTTGATTGCCATCTTCAGCTAAACCGACTACATTGAAATCTTCATATCTATCGAGTAGTGTCCTCAAACTTTCCCGGACAAATGGCTGATCGTCTACAATTAACAAACGAATAAGTCCATCTTTTATTTCAGTTTGTCGCGGTATGGTACAAGTAACAAGCATTCCTTCCTCTGGCTTTGTATATACAGACAATTGACCTTGCAAGTTCATTGCCCGTTCTTTCATCGCATTCATACCAAAGCCTTCCTGCCATTCTACATTTCCTTTTCCATTATCTTGAACTTCTAACCTCGTATATTGTTCGTCAAACTGTAATGAAACTATAATTTCAGTCCCCTGACCATGACGTACTGCATTCGTAAGGGACTCTTGTAAGCACCGAATGAATGCAATCTTCGCTTGCCGAGACAGCTGATATTCCTCTCCGAATGTTCTAAAACTTACATTTACCTGAGCGTGCTCCTGAAATTCGGCTCCAAGATTTTGTAGAGATTGAATTAAGGAAGGCGATTGACATGGAGAATCCATTTGATGTAGGTAACCTCTCACGTCCTCGATACTTTTCCGTCCCATTTCAAGCAGAGAGTCTAGCCTCTGTATACCCATTTCAGTAGAAAGTTCGGTACGCAACGTTTCCATCCCCATAATAATAGAAGTATAAGCATGACCAACTGTATCATGAAGCTCACTCGACAGTCTGTTCCGTTCTTCGGCCAGTGTAATGCGTTCAATCTGAGACATATATTGCTCAAGTACTGCGTTTTGTTTACGAATCGCTTCATTTTGCTTATGATTGACGATTAATAAATGGAAAGCGAAGCCCATTACATAAGCAAGTCCATAGTAGGTAACCAAAATCCAATAGCTATTACTTGGCGCAACCGCGTAGAGAATTCCAGTTGTTATAAAAACTATTGTTGGAGCTGTCCAATAATAGGACAAATGCTTACTATTCGCAGCAATCAGAAAAGCCGATATAAGAAATGTAACGTTAGCTTCCGGAAATAAAGAAGTTAAATATATACACAGTCCACCATATAGCAGTATTTCTGTGAACAAGTAATATTTGTAATTGAATAGTAAGGCTACCCATGGAATCGAGAAGGCAATAATTTCCCAAAGAATAATAATCCAAAGTGGCAATGTTAAACTATCCTGAAAATCTAATGTGGTTATGGCGATAGAGACACTAACAAGTATACGGACTCCTAACATAATCCAATCGTACCAAAACCAATACTTAACCATATCTAACAAGTCATTTACCCCCTAAATAGCCTACCTTTTTACTTCCTATATTATAAATTAATCCTTCATGCCTATTATACTTTTAAATTTAAAACTGTGATATTACTCACAGACTGTAGACTTCTATTGATTTAGTTGCCGGATCATGCTACGTGTATAGCCTCCAATTTTCTTTGTCAAACCATCTACTATTCTAATACTTATGGCGATAAATACTATACCTATAAACATTACAAAGAGTGACTTGGCAAAAGTATCTATTTGTATGAATATAATATTCATTTCGATGTGGCGATACAGTAGTGGTGCCAACAGGAACATAAGAGGCATTACATAAAAAATGATTGCACTAATGAGACTGAAAATGCCAATCACTAATTTCTGCATTAACCAAAAGACAGCAGACCAAGTGCGACGATCTGTAAGCACTAATTTCACCTGAGTCCAGTTTGATGTAGCCATTTTTATACTTTTATCGTAAGAGTCGGTCGAAATATCAGTATAAATTTTCGTCTGTATGCGTTCGAATTGGATAAAAGGTGTCGTAGTCTGTAGTACGCGTATAACTAGTGGAATCCCAATTACCGTAAATGAAAGGGTAAAACTGAATAGCAGAGCTATTAGATAAAAACAAAAATAAAATAATCCTGTAACGAAAGTTAGCAATAAAAAATAACCATTCTGGATGAATCTTGATTTCATAAAGTTCTCGCTCCTATCTATGTAATAACCGAATTGTACTGCTTTTTTTGTCATTCTCACTAGTGTAAAAGTGTCATATGACATTTCTAAATGATGTTAAAAGGGGAAAGCAACCTACTTCTGATTAAAAAAATACTTGTATTAATCTCCACAAAACAATCCCGTTCTTGCATCTGCAAAAACGGGATTGTTTTGTACTTTTATTTAATATGAGATGGACTTGTTTTTCGAATGTGAAAAATAATATCAAATTGCTCAAGCAATGATTTATCAAAGTATACCGATTCGTTCGGGAAGATTTGTCCCCCTATACTTAGTAATGGTCTTTTTGCTTTAACCCATTTCTCTGCTTGTCCTTTAAGGTGACGGTTATCCAATAAAAACATGTTATATGGTACTTTTCCAAGGGTATAATTAAAACTATTTACATTTTGTGGAATATCGCGCGTTGTAATCTTACCTCCAGTGGAAGGGTCATATTCGCTATATAAGGTGAAATTCCCCTCCGTAGTTGTACTACCAATGGTGACATAATTATTGTCTAAACGTTCCTTCAAAAACTGCCCCGCAACATAAGGATATAATTTCTCATCGATAATTCCTTTAGCTATATGAATATTGTGTCCCCATACCATCGTTTTACCACCAAATGTCTCTTGTGCCCACATTGCATGATCGGCCAAGTATTGCTCATGTAGTTTTAACATACTTGGATAGTCGTTAGGAATTAGCATTGTGGTAAATTTCTCTATTGCATTTGCCGTTGCTTTCGCCCAGATGTACTCGGGTGAAACTATTTCTGTGTTGGCTTGATTATTCTCATCTTTTAGTAATCGAGCTACTCTCTCAGCGTTTGCTTTAAACTTTTCTTTTATTTCAGGAGCAAGGTTCATATATTCCTGTGTACTACCATTAAAAGCCGACAATTCTTTATAATTTTCTTCTACTTCTGCCAGTAAATCTGGTCGATGCAGCCTTACATAATCAATTACTTTATTAAAACAACCTTGGTCCAATTCCTTTAAGTCGAGCCCAATAAATTGGATCTTTTTTTTATTGGATGGATCAGCATTATAATCTTTCATCCACTCAATCATGGCTATAATTTCATCAGTAGGATATAACAAGTTTAAAAATTCCCTAGGGTTTCCTTTTCCTGTTTGGATATATTCATTTAGTTTTAAGCCATTTCCCCAATCTTCTTCCATTGTGAAATTTGTAAAACCCATCTCAGTAACCAAATATTTCACAAGGCGAAACTTCATAGTGAAAATTTCAGAGCTTCCATGAGTATTCTCTCCTAATGCTACATATTGTGCGCTCCCAATCATTTTCTTAAGTGGTTTTAAATCCTCAAATGGTTTTGACGGGTCTATCGTTTTTAATGGGTTAGCCTGTGATTGTATTGATTTAACTATATTTTTTTTGATTGATTGGTCTGAATTTTCGACTGCTATTGTTTGAGCCTTTCCTACTTCTACATATCCTGTGACTAATAAAGCTGTACTAACCATTGCAATTATTCTTTTCTTATTCATTTTTTTCCACCTCAATTGAATTATTTGTAAAAGCAAGATTGATTCATGTACTTGCACGAATCAATCGCCTTAATTCAATTGTTATCTATCCCATATCATATTTTCTAGTTACATATTGTCATAAGGTTAATTGACACAGGTCATAGACTAATCATTACACTTTTGTACTAGCGGCTATGACAACTTATAAATAATAATTGCATGGATGAGTCGTAAGTAAGACTAGACTATAGATTGGGGAGTGATGTTAAAGATGAATGAATCTGTATACAAAAATATTTTTATTCTAAGTTGTGTCTGTACAAATGACAAGAAGTGAATTCAATAAACAAGTGAATGAAAGGGGAAGGGCGGATTACAATGAAATTACACGTAAAATCGTTCCATAATAAAGCTAAAATCCAACGTGCTAAAATAGGACTTCAACTCTTTCTGAGTATCTTAATCATTACTTCTATTATCCTAAATATAGTAGTAATAATTACGAAAAGTATGCCGCTTATTGTGGTATATATGTTTACCCCAGCATTATCTTCTATTTTGACTCGCATAATACTGAAAGAAGGGTTTAAAGATGTATCTTTTAGTCTCGGTAACTTAAAGATATGGAAGGGGATTGGTTTTGCTCTGCTAATCCCTATGATTATTTGTGGAATTACTTATTCTATCGCCTGGCTGAGCGGAATTGTAGGGTTTCAGCATCCTGAAGGTGGTATGTTAGAACCGATCTACAATATGCTTGGACTTCAGTATGTAACGGCACCATTCAGTTTCATTTATCTAGTAGTATTGAGCGGCATCTTCGGAAGTTTGCTTAACTTAATCCCAGTTTTGGGAGAAGAAATGGGTTGGCGAGGTTATATGCTCACAAGGCTAGTCGATGCAGAGTTTTCACGGCCGATCCTTATTAGTGGATTGATTTGGGCAACGTGGCATGTTCCAATTGTTATTGCTGGTCTATATGTAGTGGGACCATCTGTCCTACTTTCAGTGCTTGGCATCTATTTTTGTATTGTGCCATTCAGTTATATTACAGCTTATTTACGACTAATCACAGGTAGCGTTTGGCCTTCCGTTATCATCCATACTACTTGGAATGCTATTATTCAAGGACCTTTCGCACGTGCAAGTACAGGATATCAAACTGAGATTTGGGTTGGAGAATCTGGCTTGATAACCGCTATTATTATCTTGATAACTGCAATAATTATGTCTCGAATAGTAAATCTTACTAAATAGCATACGGATGTGTTGTAAATTCAATTAGTGAAATATGACGAGGCGCAATTATGAATGCTCAAAGATATGAAAGTAATACAAATGAGATTCTTATTTCTGCTGAGAGCTATTGAGCAGATGAAGTACGTGATTGCTCGTGAATTAGGAGTCACATTAGGACCGGATACATCAGC
Organism: Bacillus sp. EB106-02-03-XG38; assembly: GCF_058792175.1. Taxonomy (NCBI): domain Bacteria; kingdom Bacillati; phylum Bacillota; class Bacilli; order Caryophanales; family Bacillaceae; genus Bacillus; species Bacillus sp. EB106-02-03-XG38. The sequence goes on along the minus strand of NZ_JBYTED010000001.1, from coordinate 1,430,927 downwards.
ACGTGCAAATGGTTCTGTCGGTGGAGAAATAATAAAACGCTTAGTTCGAATGGCCGAAGAACAGTTAACAGGACAATATAGGTTACAGTAAGTTAAGGTGATAAATAAAAAAACATATATATGGATTCTTTTCAGACTGTGAAGGAAATCTTCTCCACAGTCTGTTTTTGTGTAAAAAGAGGAGTAAGGACTTCTGGAAGAAATACAACGGATACTGAATTAAAGCATGGATTCAATCCTTCTGATTTCATCAGTACGCCAGTTGAAAGTTTTTACAATAAGTATAGCGTTTTTTTATTTTGAAGATATAATTTTAACTTCGCTTGATGAGCATGTGGCGTTACCCTATTATGTTTTTCTTATGACTATCAATCGAATATCAAAAATTATATAATGACCGAAATATATTTTTCGGAAATTTGTTGTTTTATTAATTATTTATTCGAATATATAATTTCATTGCAATATTAATAAACCGCTTATTTTATAATACTATCAGTATAAAAACGTGATGTCTCTTATGACAACCGGGGCTATTTTTAAAGTTGCGGGTTATTTACGAAGTCCGTTCATTTTTCTAAGGCGGAATTGGAGCTGTTTTTATGATGGAATATACTTTCACTTTTAGGAACGGATATTTTCAAATGCTAACTCTTAATGAAATAATGATATGTTATAATTTTCATAATATATACAAAGAAGGGATGGAATGAGCACACAAATAAAGGTAACACCGGAACAATTAGAACAAGCTGCTAAAAACGTAAGCAATACGAGATCATCATTAGAACATATACATAAAGATTTATACTCTCAAATTGAATATATAGCTTTTCAGTGGAGCGGAGCAAGTAGTGATCGTTTCTATCAGATGTTTAATGATGCGAAGCCAATGATGTTTAACATTTTGCAAGAATTAGATAAAATCGCAGTAGAATTAGAGCGTGCAGCTGTTAAATTCCGAGAAGCGGATGAATTGTATGGCGGAAATTTAGTTGACTCTAATATTCAAGAAGGAGCTATGTGTGGAAAAATCCCTCCAAAATCGAAAGAGTCATTTTTTAACAAAAAGGATTTAAATGCTGCGTGGACTGGTATTTCTACTGGTTTTGTAGATGGTGTTGTAGATGCATGGAAAGGATTCGTAGCTTTAGGAGATAAAGAAACTTGGTTAAATATGCGAGATGCGATTGTAAACTATAGAGAGACTATTCCTCCTGCATGGAACACTCTATCAGATATATTTATGAATAATTTTTGGAATGGAGATTTGGAAAGCAGAGAACATTATGCAGCTTACCAAGCCTTGGTGAACTGTAAAATTACGTTTTTCTAGTCGAACCCAGAACCTCTAAATAATGCTGATTGTACATAATCCCTAAGATGTTCCCAAAGGGATCGACCACGGAAGCAGTAATAAACCCCTCACCGCGCTCTGTGGGTGCCTCGTATTCTTTCGCTCCCATAGATATCAGATATTTGAAAGTTGCTGCTACATTATCGACGTGCCAGTACACTACAGCACCGGCCGGTCCGGTCGCTGAACCATTGGGCGCATAGCGGCTATCAATCAGCCCCAGCTCGTGCTGGTAATCGCCAAGACGAAACTCGGTATATCCTGGACGTTCGAAGTAAGGTTCGATGCCCAACAGCTCGGCGTACCACTTCTTTGCCGCTGCTAGATCATCCGTCCAAAAACTGACTGTGGTTAATCCTCGTAATATCTGTGTGTCACTCATAATCGATTTCCTCCTTAATGTTGAGTAGTACGTGCCGATGCTATACTAGATAACAGCTTCTGAATTAACTTCGATTTACTTATGAATATTCCTTTCTATTATTCAAGAAAATGTACCTGTAACCGAATAAAATCACTGGAATTTTTAAATACCTTTATTGTAAATGTAACAATTTTATTTGTAATTAAACAATTGTATTATTACTTAACAGCAGAGGGAATCTACCTATTACTATAATATTGATATCCATTATATACATGAGTATAATAATACTAATAATGTCAGAGCATGTTCTGAACAGTTAGCGTTATAGGGGTATAACAGATGACACTCATTTTTAAAATCATAAAATCGGATTCACTTATATGAAAGATAAAAGTCCTCCTAATTTTAGGCGGGCTTTTATCCTCGAACAAGAATATTTTCAATCGAGAATGGAGGTTTAAAATATGAAAAATATAAAGGGGTTCCTAAAAAATCCATTTATTAAATATACATTGGCCCTAATTTCAGTTATAGCTATAATAAAAACCGGCTATGATTTAGGCTCTTTTATAATAAAATTAAAATACATTTAAATCATAAAAAGAAATTAATCATTTTTAAACAAAAGATTAATTTCTTATTTATCGCAAACTACATTGTAAACAGTCTCGATTTAAAACTTCATACAAACTAAAAATTACACTATGAACACAAACTAAAATCGTATAATTTAATTAATGTAATTCGTAAATAACATTCATACATACTAATATTATGTAGTAAGGTTAAATTTCTGACTTTCAATAAAGCTACTTAACAGTAGACTAAATAAAAAACAATATATTTATAGGTTAGTAACCAGATCTTGTTAAGTCGTATGTACTATTTTTATTTTAGCGTTGCCCAGAATGTACACCAATTAATCTCGCGAATTACAAGAAAACTATCATTGAAATGAGGCGTGCATTGTGAAGTTAGACGTGAATGAGTTAGCAGAGTATCTTGCCAATAATCCTTTCCGAGTAGAAGGAGTATATCGTTATGCTAAAAATCCAGGTGTGCCTTGTGCTGAGTCTACAGATTCTTTCCCAGGATTTGTATTTCCACTTACAGGGAAGACGCAATTTCAATTTAATGGTACGCCGTATACCCTTTCTCCAGGAAAAGTTATACATGGGGGTGCAAAAATGACATTAGCCCATAAAAAGCTTGGTGAAATAAACTGGGAATATATTCTTGTTTTATATCGGATAAGCAATTCAGAACGAGAAGACTCTGGCTTTATTCATCAGCATTTTGAATTATTAACAGGACAATCTCCTCGTCTTGTCGAATTACTTATGCGTCTTTGGGATGTGTATAATCAGCGTGGAGGCATTTCGATGTTTCAGACCGAAATGTTGTTTCGCGAAGCGTTGAATGAAGCTTTATTAAGTGTTGTCAATAGAGAAAACAACTATGAGTCGCATACTTTATTCGAACGAATATCTAGTTACGTCCATAAATACTATTATAAGGATATTACGATACATATGCTTACAGAACTAAATAATGTTAATCGAAATCGTCTTTCTTACGTGTTTAGAAAGCATGCAGGTATGGGGCCAGCAGAATATTTATTGAACTATCGTATAAAGATGGCTCAAAAAATGTTATGTACAAGTGTTGCGCCTGTACAACAAATTGCGCAGGCTGTTGGAATCGCAGACCCTTTTTATTTTAGTAGAGTTTTCAAGAAGCGAGTTGGCATTTCGCCTACTAAATATCGCGAGAAGTTCATCAATAATCCATACTAATGTCAACAGGGGTCCATTCTTATTTGAAAATCACTGTTCTATACTTATGGAGAGTTAAAGGAAACATTGGATTGAAAGAACTTTCATTGAAATCACTCCTTTGTACTATCTGAATGAAAAGTTCTGGCCTGAGCATTTTCTTTTTAAGTGTAATGATGACTTTTTTAATTAGATTACTGTAATATAGTGGAAGTTAAAAATGAGGAGGGGTTATTATCCATTACCAACCTATTAAACTAAATGACGAGTTATCTAAAATTAACGATTATTGGTATCCACGAGTGATTGGTGAAATGAATGATGATCAAATTCAGCTTTTTAAGGCTAATGGAGATTTTATATGGCATGAGCATCCTAATACGGATAAGCTATTTATTGTGCTTGAAGGGGAGATGTTCATCGATTTTCGTGATGGACAGGTGAAAATTTCTAAGGGCGAGATGTTTATTGTCCCGAGAGGCGTTGAGCATAAACCTTTCACTGAAAAGGAATCCCACATCATGTTGGTAGAGCCTAAAAGGGAAATGGATTGATAATTGTATCTAATGTTTCGTTGGCAGATAAGAAAGTATAGATAAAATTGAGAATTTAGGATTTAAATGCTCTATTATGGAATAAAGTATGCATCTTTAATTGATACCCTATTATAGAAATATTATGCAGTAACCTTTTCCTTATTAATTCGCCCGGATTCCTATTCTAATATCTAAAATAAAAGCACATCACTATTAAATAGTGATGTGCTTTTATTTTAGAAAGAATCGTTAAACGCAACTATACCTTTTAATTAACAGATTTGATATTAAAAATCATGGTAAAGATGTACATAGAAATTTACAACTAAAGTAACTCCTTTATAAAAAAGTATTCACTTTCTTGTCCTAAAACAAGGATAGAATTAGAAGTACCCACTTTCTTGTCTAAAAAGTATCCATTTTCATGTCTTTGTACAGTAATAAGAAGGGAGGTTAACTTCCATTCTTTCAAGTGTTCGTTAAATCCCGATTTAATGAACACCTGGATAATATATGTATCTCTCTCCCTTCTTTATTTTTTAACTAAAAGAATTAATTATAGGTATAATATTCATGAAGTAATTATTACTTTGCACACAATTAAGAATGTATTTGTATGATGATACGATTTTTGAAAGAAGAACAAAGGAACTCTTAACTGAAAAGGTAAATAATGAAGTAAATATAAAAGTAATACAAACAAAAAGTGAATATAGATAAAAATTTATTTATACGAAAAATAAGAGGTGGTTAGGTTATCAGAAAAAATTTAATAACTTCAATTGTGAAAAGATAGAAAAGGAGCAGAAATACGCTCTTTTTTTATTTATCTTACTATTTTTAGGAGGTTAGTGTGAATAAAGGATGAATAGCATTTTTATTGATGAAATTTCATTAAATATTCTTGTGGAATATATGTGAAACATTGTATAGAATAAGCAAGAATGCCAAAAATTATAGGAGGAAAGTTGTGAAGAAAAATAAGAGTTTAGTAAGTTTTTTAGGAGTGTTTATCATGCTATTTTCTTTTTGTTTTCAAGGAAATGTACAGGCAGATGTAAATACTGTTCAATCTGGGAAAATCAAATCAGGAAATGTAACGGTATGGGAAGTTGGAAATGTGGCGAAAGTGTTAGCTGATGTAGAGCGCTTAAATTTAAATACAGTAAATGTACCGATTCAAGTAGATATTCCGAATGTAACTTCTACGAACATGGTAATTAATCAAGCACAAAAGAAACAGGCTATTCTTTTAATTCAAGAATTATTAAAGCGTAATATTCAAGTTATTGTGGAACCGTTCCCGTATATTCAGCAAGGAAATGTTGGGGAAACGGAATGGAATCCAAGTAATATTAATGATTTCTTCTGGAATTGGAAAACGGTTGTTTTGCAAGATATCTTTCATTCGATTACAAGTAAATACAATGTGTACGGGCTCAAGATTGCTTCTAATTTCGTGAATATGGAATATGCAGAAGGTTATTGGAGTGATACGATTGATTTCGTCCGTCAACAGTATAAAGGAAATGTTTTGTATCAAATGAATTGGTGGTTAACAGCAAGTTGGGATTTTTCGTATGAAGCGAAGTTTAAAGAGAAAATCAATCGTCCGTATTTAAAGAAGGTTGATATTGTAAGTATCGATAGTTGGTTTGAAGTTTCAGGAAAAAGAAATCCGACATATGAAGAAGTAAAGAAAAGTTTATTTGCGACGACAGTGTATAATCGAGGACAAAATGTTGTGCAACAGTTGGAACAATTACATAAAGCAACAGGGAAGCCCGTTTATTTTGGTGGATTTAACGTTCCGGCGCGTGAACTTGGATTGCAAAATCCGTGGAATCCAGATGTAACAAATGTGTTTTCAAAAGATGTACAGCGAAACGGGTGGCGTGCTTATCGAGAAGTGTTAGAAACGAAACCGTATTTTAAAGGTTTTTCTATTTGGTTTATTGGCTCTCATAATAGTACGCATGCGTACCAAATCCATAGTAAAGAAGCAGAAACGATTATTAACGGCTGGTACCGAAAATAATTTTTATTAAATAGGTCAGTTTTGAATTTTACCACATATACTTCTAGTGAAAGGCCTTTCACCATCTTATCACCTAGGGGGCAATCATAATGAAATTTTTGTCTTACCTTACAGTAATTTTGGTGATTCTTGGCGGTTTGAATTGGTTGTTTGTAGCGTTAGATTACAATGTAGTTGAGAAATGGTTTGGTTCTATGCCGGCGCTTGTGGACACTATTTATTGGCTCATTGGTCTTTCTGCTATTTATCAAATTTTTGATCGGTTCTTCACGGACAATTAGCAATTATACTTTATTACTAGAGTGTTAAGTACGATTATGTACTTAACACTTTTTTGTATGTTTATAAAAAGTAGTTTGCACATGCAAGCGATTCCATTGCGTCTTGCGACGTAATAGTGGAAAACAAATTGACCACGTATTATATTTCGGGTTATAATTCAGAAAGTTTAAAAATTAATAAAAATGAGAAATAGGGAGGTTTTCAGGGTGATGGAGAGAGTGTATAATTTTTCAGCTGGACCATCAATACTCCCTTTGCCGGTTTTAGAGAAAGTGCAAAAGGAGCTTGTAAATTATAACGGGACAGGCATGTCTATTATGGAAATGAGTCATCGATCTTCTTATTTTCAAAGCATTATAGATGAAGCGAGTAACCTAATTCGTGAATTAATGAACATTCCTGATGAGTATGAAGTATTGTTTTTACAAGGCGGTGCTTCATTACAATTTTCTATGATACCGTTAAATTTAATGAATACGTATAAAAAAGCAGGGTACGTGTTGACTGGCTCATGGTCTAAAAAGGCGTTGCAAGAAGCTGATAAAGTAGGGGAAGTACAAGTGATTGCTTCTTCTGAACAGGCGAAGTTTACTACAATTCCTAAATTGGATGGTTTACTAAGCGATGAAAAACTAGATTATGTACATATTACAACGAATAATACAATTGAGGGGACGAAATATGTGGACGTTCCACAATTAGATAAAGTACCGCTCATTGCGGATATGTCCTCAAATATTTTATCAGAACAATACGATGTTACGAAGTTTGGCCTTATATATGCGGGAGCGCAAAAGAATTTAGGGCCAGCGGGCTTAACGATTGCTATTATAAAAAGAGATTTAATTGGAGGAGCAGATTGCTCTTGTCCTACGATGTTAAACTATGAAACTTACAGCAAAAATAACTCCTTATATAATACACCGCCGTCCTTTAGTATTTACGTAACGAAACTTGTACTAGAGTGGCTGAAAGAACAGGGCGGGGTATCTGCGATTGAAGAACAGAATAGAATGAAATCTTCACTTCTTTACAATTTCTTAGATGAATCAACATTGTTTACTTCACCAGTTGATCCTACGTATCGATCACTTATGAACATTCCGTTTACAACACCGTCAGAAGATCTGAACAATGAGTTTTTACAAAAAGCGAAAGAACGCGGTCTTGTTACGCTAAAAGGACATCGCTCAGTCGGTGGTATGCGAGCTAGTATTTACAATGCGATGCCAGTACAAGGCGTACAGCAATTAGTAAATTATATGAAGGAATTTGAGCTTGAGAATAGATAGGGAGATGGGGATATGTTTCGTGTTCAAACGTTAAATCAAATTGCGGAAAAAGGTTTACAAGTTCTTAGCGGAGAGCGTTATGAAGTAGGGGAGAGAATGGATTACCCAGATGGTATTTTACTTCGCAGCTATTCTTTACATCAAGAAGATTTTTCAAAAGACTTAAAGGCGATTGCAAGAGCTGGTGCTGGTGTAAATAATATTCCTGTCGAGCGCTGTACAGAAAAAGGGATTGTAGTATTTAATACACCAGGAGCGAATGCAAATGCAGTGAAGGAACTTATTATCGCCAGCCTTATTATGTCTTCACGTAATATTATTAACGGAGTAAGCTGGACGAAAAATTTAGAGGGTGAAGAAGTACCACAGCTTGTTGAATCAGGGAAAAAACAATTCGTTGGATCAGAGATTGCAGGGAAACGTCTAGGGGTTATCGGACTTGGCGCAATTGGTGCTTTAGTTGCGAACGATGCGTTAGCTTTAGGGATGGACGTCGTCGGATATGATCCTTACATTTCAGTTGAAACAGCTTGGCGCCTTTCTACACATGTGCAAAGAGCATTTAGTTTAGATGAAATTTTTGCAACGTGTGATTATATTACGCTGCATATTCCTCTTACGAATCAAACGAAGGGGCTTATTGGTGAACACGCTATAGAGAAGATGAAAAAAGGAATGCGTTTATTCAATTTCTCAAGAGGAGAACTTGTAGATGAAAAAGTTCTTCAAAAAGCGTTAGAAGAAGAGGTTATTGCGCATTACGTAACGGACTTCCCGAATGAAAATGTGATTAAAATGAAAAACGTAACAGCGACGCCTCACCTCGGTGCATCTACATCTGAATCTGAAGAAAATTGTGCAATAATGGCGGCGCGTCAATTACGTGAATATTTAGAGACAGGAAATATTCGTAATTCAGTAAACTATCCAAACGTAGAACTTCCGTATATCGGAAAGAAACGTATTACGATCATGCATCAAAACGTTCCAAACATGGTAGGACAAATTACAGGATGTTTAGCAGAACATCATATTAATATTGCTGATATGATTAATCGTAGTAAACATTCTTGGGCGTACACAATGATTGATATTGATAACGGAATTGATGATATAATAAAAGAGAATATTGTGGAAAATATAAGCAAAATTACAGGTGTTGTAGCCGTTCGAATGATTGTGTAAAGGAGAGAGGAACTTGGCAAAAATCCGACCGTTTCGGGCCATTCGTCCAGTAGAAGAAAAAGCAGCGGAAGTGGCAGCTTTACCGTATGACGTATTAAATAGTGAAGAAGCAAGAGAGGTTGTAAAAGGGAATCCGTATTCTTTCTTACACGTTGATAAAGCAGAAATTGATTTAGACCCGGCACTTTCACCGTACGATGATCGCGTATATGAAAAAGCGGGTGAAAATTTAAGCCGATTTATACGAGAAGAAGTTTTCATTCAAGACGAAGAGCCAGCGTTATACATTTATGAATTGACGATGCAAGGAAGAACGCAGTCAGGCCTTGTCGTTTGTACATCTATTGATGAGTATGAAGATGATACAATTAAAAAACATGAAAGAACGCGTCATGAAAAAGAACTTGATCGCATTCGCCACGTAGATGTGTGTGACGCAAATACAGGTCCTATCTTTTTAACGTATCGTACAAAAGAAGAGATAAAGCGTTTCGTTGCCAGCTGGAAAGAAGAACATGTGCCAATTTATACATTTACAGCAGAAGACGGCGTTAAGCATGTTGCCTGGAAAATAGCTGATGAAGAAGTAATTGCAAGTTTAGTAAACTTATTTGAAGATATTCCTAATCTTTATATTGCAGATGGGCATCACCGCTCCGCATCAGCTGCAAAAGTAGGGCTCATGCGAAGAGAACAATATCCGAATTACACAGGAGAAGAAGAGTTTAATTTCTTCTTATCTGTTTTATTCCCTCACGATGAGTTATCTATTTGGGACTATAACCGAGTTGTAAAAGACTTAAACGGTTTATCAGAAGAACAGTTTTTAAAACAAATCACGCAATACTTTTATGTAGAAGAAGCGGCTGTTTCTCCGTATAAACCAAATGAGCCAAAAACATTTGGAATGTATGTGAATGAGAAGTGGTATAAGCTCACAGTGAAAGAGGAAACGTTTGATGCGAATGATCTCGTGAAAGGTTTGGATGTATCTATTCTGCAAGATCATTTATTAAGCCAAGTACTTGAAATACACGATCCGCGATCTGATTCACGCGTTGATTTTGTCGGAGGAATCCGCGGGTTAGAAGAACTAGAACGCCTTGTAAATAGCGGTGAATATAAAGCGGCGTTCTCGTTATATCCGACATCAATGGAATCCTTATTAGCAATCGCAGACGCTGGAGAAGTTATGCCGCCAAAGTCAACGTGGTTTGAACCGAAACTGCGCAGTGGGTTGTTTGTACATTCTTTAAAATAAATATAGACTTCATTAGTTTGAAAAACCGAAATGATTTTAGTTTCGGTTTTTCTTATTTTGGCTCAGTTAACGTTTCATGTTGATTTTCATGTTAAGATTGAAATATGTAACGACAGATCGCTACAAAAAACGGAGGAAATACGATGAAAATGCAACTGCAAGAACGTTTTTATGTTGAGTTGAAAAATGCAATTCGTTGTCATTATAACGAACTTATAACTAGGTGCGGTGTTGACACAATATATGGGTACGCCATATTAACAGACGATTGTGTCAATAGCATTGGACCAGTGGCTAATAAAGAAAGACTAATCAAAGTTAATAAGTCGGACCCTTTATACAATTATTATAGATACGGAGCTGTTGAGTGGAGCGAATGGGACGATTTTGGAATGTTTGATGAAGTGAACAAATTTATTAACAAATATCATGATATCGTCGAAGAGGACTTTAACATACGAGTAAATACACTGTTGAAAGAAACGTTAAATGTGTTAATGGAACTTGAATCAGAAGGCTTGTTTGGAGACGGAGATGATAATCGATTTATTGTCATTTGTGTAACTGATTCATCGAACGAAATCATGATTGAATCAGCTCGATTGCTTAATACATTAAAGACATACGAAGAATATGCCTCAGAATTTGCATAAGAATGAATATAAGTAAAACTGCGCTCTATATGAGGCGATTTTCATTTAATCAAAAGTCACAAATTAATAGTAACAATTCGTTGTGACGTAACCATCGAACAATTTGAGCCTGATGAAAAAAATCGCACAAAGATTATTACGATGTTTACATGTAGGAATCAACTTGAAAAAGAAGTTATGAAGGAGAGATAAGGCTAGGTAGCATAAAATATATCACTATATGTGGAGTGGTTAATGCAAACATGTGGGTTCATTGGTTTTAAATGATGAATTTGCAGTGGTAGCGGTAGTGGAGGGGAAAGAATATGTTGAGTATAAAGATAAAAAGGTATTTTGGCTTTGTTGTTTTTCAAAAATAACGGATAAAATTTTCGTATTCACGAACTTAGTGCATAATGATTGTTGGATAAATTGGAATACCATGTTCCTTTAGAATTTCAGACATATTATCTTTCTCAAACCACTTTTCTTTAACATATCTCATTTATTATGCTCCTTAGTTGGTTTTCTGGAGTTTATTATAGTTAAAAAAAACCTGCACGAGAACCTATATTTATACTGTTTTGGTGCAGGTTCGCTACAATATAAAATACACAACAGTAAGGATAAAACCTAATTTATAATTGCAAATGAAACTTATGTATATGTGAAGTAAGGGGAAAGAGGGTCTGCACATAATCAATCACCCTTTTTTATAACGTTTCTTTGCAGAGGCACGTTATAAAAAAGGGTTGTTAATTGAAAGATGAAAAATAACTTCTATTAATCATTCATATTTTATTAAATTACATTGATCTAATTATAAGTCAGCTGAAACTGTACTTATTCCAACCTGGATAGTGCTAATAACAGTATATAATCTGTGGTATTAGTTTATAGGAGTAGAAACTAATTTTCATTTGATGTATTTATTTGATGATTGGTTATAGTACTATACTTTTTATTCATAACTATATAAATCCAACCAATAATTGATAAGATAACCGGATAGAAAATAGCCCAACCACTAAATGAGTATACAATAATACATATAATTAGAGAAAGGAAGGCCATCCACCAACCAATATCACGCACTTTTAATAATTTAAGAGCAGCTAGCATTGTAAAAATATATGAGGTAATAAATATTACACTAGGACCTTTAAGAAGCATTTCTAAATTTGGTCGTGCCATACCATAAAAAATTAAAATACAACTAAAAATTCCTCCTAAAACTAGTAATACCCTAGTTGGAGTTTGAAATTGAGAATGTAACTTAGCAAAGAAGGAAGGGAAATGTCCTTCTCTAGCTTGAGCATAAATCATTCTTGAAAAACCCGCAATGTTAGCATGTACAGCACTAAACGATATGAAAATTGCTAAGATAGTTGTTATATAGGTACCTATTGGTCCTATTCCTTTTGATATTAGAATACTAAGGGAAGCTATCTGATTCTTATCACCATATGAGTGGGTTCCTATTGTTACAAAAGATATAGCAATGTACATAATGGAGATACAAATTGCTCCTAAAAATAAACTAATGGAAATATCTTTAGCGGGTCTTTTAAATTCTTCAGCTAATGGGGTTATCATTTCCCACCCTACAAAGGAGAAAAAGATAATTACAGAAGAAGCGCCAACGGAAGACCACCCGTTTGGTACAAATGGTGTAAAAGAACTGAATTTTACATATGGTATAGAAACGATAACAGCGACAACTATTAAAAGTGAAATAATACAAATTACAAACACACTAACTTTTGATGATAGCTCGATTCCCTTTATATGTAAGAGTAAAGAGGTAATTAAAATTAATGCTGCAATTCCTATAACACTAAGATTGCTTATTGGAAAAACATATCCAATATAATGGGCACCTGTTAAAGCAATAATAGGAACTCCAATAGGAATAGATCCTAACATAATCCAGCCTAGGATGGCACTTGTATTTGCATTAAATGCCATTTGAACATAAGCTGTAATTCCTCCAGCACTAGGAATCATTTTAGCGAGACGCGCTAGAGTCGCTACAATAGGAAAAGCTAATATAGACATGATAACCCAAGATAAAATTGAAGCTGGTCCAGCGCTATTTGCAGTAATTGAAGGTAAAATAAGGATTCCACACCCTAACACAGCTCCTATGGTTAATGCGGTCCCCTGTACCCAAGTAATTGAGCGTTTCAATGATTGTTGTGTCAAGATACTCAGCCTCTCTTTCATTAATTGATATTAATTATATAAAGTTTTAAAAAAGGATAACATGCTATAATTTATGTATTAATTATAATTTTCTTAAAAAATTTAAGAATTATTAAATGTTTTCTTAATTAATCAAGGGGAGGCCCAGCAATGGATGAAACAGATTTAAAAATTCTTTCTCATCTTCAAGAAAATGCACGTTTAAGTATGGTTGAAATAGGAAAACTGGTAGGTTTGAGTTCCCCTTCTGTTACAGAGCGAGTTAGAAGACTAGAAGAACAGGAGGTTATTACAAGTTATCGCACGATTGTTAATCCGAAAGAATTAAAAAAACATATTACTGCGTTTGTTTTGATGGAACCAAAGGATTGCAACAAATATAAAAAATTCGCAATGGAACATTCAGATGTAGTCGAATGTCACCGTATTGCCGGTATGTATAGTTATCTAACAAAGGTAGTGACGGAATCTGTACATACACTCGAAGACTATATTAATTTGTGTTTAGAGTATGGAAAGCCTACAACCTTAATAGTGCTTTCTTCTCCAGTAGAACATAAATCATTTTTTACAGAGAGTGAAAAACTTTAATTACATATGAGAGATTATTCTAAATAAAAAGCGTAAAATTAATGCCTAATGGGAAATAGAGTCCTATTAGGCATTAATTTTCAGAAAACTATTTAGAAAATTTGGATAAAAAATAATATTTGACATATTCTTACTACTGGTGGAATAATGAACATTGTATTTTAGAAAAATTAAATTCTTAGTTAATTGGAGGTAGGATTATTATGAAATATGCAGTGCTTACAAATGACTTACAGTACGATTTGGTTAATAAAAATGAGGATAGAATTGCAGCTGTGGAGGCTTTTACGCCTAAAATGATGTCTTTCTTAAATACTATGAGAGAAAATGATGTTTCTATTATTCACCTACAGTTAATTAACTTAGAAGATGATCCGAAAGCTGAACGATATGGTGATTTTTTACCAGTCACAAAGGGATCTAAAGGTGCAGAAATCTTACCTGAGTTTCTTCATGAAAAAGATATTATTATGGAGAAAAATAAGGATAGTGGTTTTTTTGAGACAAATCTAGATGAAACCTTAAAAAAATTAGGAGTAGATACAATTATTATTACGGGTATGCAAACTCAAATTTGCGTACAAACAACTGCAGCAGATGGATTTTTCCGTGGTTATAATGTAATCGTACCAGAAGATGCGGTTGTTTCAGCGAAGGCTGAAGATAAAGAACGGGCTTTAAAGTGGTTAGGTTCATATTGTGCAAAGATTATGAGTATCGAGGAAATCTGTAATTCGATTTCTAAAAATGAAGATATTTCTTTTGATGGAGTTGCAATTCCGTAAGTAAATACGTTGTAATATCACTTGTTCTATGTAGCAAGTGATATTATTTTTCAAAAATAAAAATAAAAAGGAGTTTTAACAAATGAAATTGACTAAAGATTTAGAAAGTATAATTTTAGATCATGGAACAGGAGGACTATTGAGTCATGATTTAATTAGTTCAATTATTACTGCAAAACTAGAAGATGTTCACCTTGGAAAAATGGAGGATAGTGCCATTCTTGAGGTGAGTAGTAGAAGATTGGCGATGACAACAGACTCTTTTGTTATTGATCCTATCTTTTTTGGTGAGGGAAATATAGGTAAAGTAGCAGTTTGTGGAACGGTTAATGATTTAGCGGTTAGTGGTGCAAAACCACTTTATCTATCATTGGCATTAGTACTAGAAGAGGGTTTTCCAATTAAAGATTTGGAAGAAATATTAGATTCTATAAGAGAGACCGCGAAAGAAGCTGGCGTGTATATTGTTGCTGGGGATACAAAAGTTGTTAAAAAAGGTGAAGTAGACAAAATTTTTATTAATACAACTGGAATAGGAGTTTTTGAAGGAGATGTATCACCATTTTCGGTAAATTCTATTCAAGAAGGTGACGATATCATTATAACAGGACAACTAGGAAACCATAGTATACATATCCTTTCTATCAGAGAAGGATTAGGGTTTGAACAGAGAATAAATAGTGATTGTGCACCATTAAATCATATGATATCAGAGTTAAAAAATCATTTTGGTGATTCTATACATTGTATGCGAGATATTACAAGAGGCGGGTTAGGTACAGTTTTAAATGAAGTCTCAGAAACAATTAATACTGGAATAAAAATACAAGAAAGAGATATTCCTATGTTAGCAGAAACTATTATGGCTGCCGACATGTTAGGTGTTAATCCAATGTATCTAGCTAATGAGGGCAATGTTTGTATGTTTGTGTCTCCAGAGGTAAGTGAGGAAGTCGTGAGGGTATTAAAAAATACTAAATATGGTAAAGAAGCTGCGGTAATTGGTAAAGTTACTCAAACAAAAGAAAGACAAGTGCTCATGGAAGCAAAATCAGGTGAATTGAAACTCATTGAGTTATTATATGGGGCAGAATTACCTCGATTATGTTAGGAGACAATTTATGAAAAAAGTAATAAATATGTTTATAAAAAAGTATCAAGTTAAAGGCATTGTGCAAGGTGTTGGTTTTAGACCTTTTGTATATAGAATAGCAAAAAAATATGATCTAAACGGATGGGTGTTAAATGATTCAAATGGAGTGCTGATAGAAGTAGAAGGGGAACAAAATAATATTACACTTTTTATTCATGATATAGAATTTAATTCCCCAGAATTGGCTTATGTGCAAGAGGTTAAATTGATAGAGGAACAAGAATCCAATAATCGTTATAGCTCTTTTGATATTTTGAGTAGCCAAAAACATAGCAGTAGGCAAACTTTAATATCTCCTGATACTTATGTATGTAATGAATGTTTAGAAGAATTATTTAATCCAACGAATAGAAGGTTTCGTTATCCATTTATTAATTGTACAAATTGTGGACCTAGATATTCAATAATAAAAGATATTCCTTATGATAGACCGTATACTACAATGGTAAAATTTCCTATGTGCAAAGAGTGTGATAAAGAATACAAGGACATATTGGATCGGAGATTCCATGCACAACCAAATGCTTGCTGGAAATGTGGACCACAAGTTCAATTGAAAACAGCAGATGGTACAAATGTCCCCACTGATAATCCAATAGAGAAAACTATTGATTTGTTAAAAAAGGGGAAAATCCTAGCTATTAAAGGGTTAGGTGGATATCACTTAGTTGTAGATCCAATGAATCATGAAGCTGTAAAAGAATTAAGAAAAAGAAAAAAACGGGATGAAAAACCTTTTGCTTTAATGTCATCTCAATTAGATGATGTGAAAAATTTTGCTGAAATAACAAAAAATGAAGAAGCTTTATTAGTATCTAAAGAACGGCCAATTGTGCTATTGAACAAAAAGGAAAATGAGTATATTTCTTCAGATGTTGCACCTAATAATAATACCTATGGGGTAATGTTAGCCTATACACCACTTCATCATCTCATTTTAAGAGGGAATTTTCTTGCATTAATAGCTACGAGCGCCAATGTTTCTGATGAACCAATTGTATATAAAGATGGAGATGCAATTGAGCAGCTAAAAGGAATTGCAGATTATTATTTAGTACACAATAGGGAGATATTCACTAGAGTAGATGACTCTATTGTTAGGGGTATTGATTTAGATGATGAAATAACAAAACTACAAATAATTCGTCGCGCTAGAGGTTATGTACCAAACCCAATTGATTTTAAAGAAGGATCAACTAATGTACTAGCTTTAGGAGCAGAATTAAAGAATACGATTTGCTTAACTAAAGGGGAAAAAGCTTTTATTAGTCATCATATTGGCGATTTAAAAAACTATAAAATTTATGAATCATTTAAAAATACTATAGCTCATTTACAAAAAATCTTTGAAATCAGTCCTTCCGTAATAGCAAGTGATCTTCATCCTGATTTTTATAGTACAAAATATGCATTTGATCAAAAAACTTTACCAGTTGTACAGGTTCAGCATCATCATGCCCACATGGCTTCTTGTATGGTGGATAATCAATTAGATGGTCCTGTTTTAGGAGTTATTTTAGATGGAACGGGTTATGGTGATGATGGGAATATTTGGGGTGGAGAGTTTTTAATCGGTGATTTTCTTAATTATCAAAGAGCGGCATATATCGATTACTTTCAGCTACCAGGCGGTGATAAAGCCGTTAAAGAACCGTATAGAATTGCTTTAGGAATATTGACGCAAATATATGGTGAACAAGTCAAAGAATTACCAATAAAGATAATTTCAGAGCGAAATAATTTTGAACTAGATGTACTTATAAAAATGATTCAAAAAGGAATTAATTCTCCTCTTACTTCAAGTATGGGAAGGCTTTTTGATGCTATTTCATCACTATTGGGTGTCCGTGAAACAGTCCAATATGAAGGACAGGCTGCTATTGAGTTGGAGCAAGCAATTGATATCAATAATTCTTCCAATCCTTTATTATCTTATGAAATAGTTGCTTCGAATGGTATTAGAAAAATTGATATAAAACCTATGTTTAAAGAGTTGGTATCTTTGATACTTAAAAATAAGTATACCAAGGGTGAATTAAGCTATCGTTTTCATTATACAATGGTTCAGATGATTACAGAAACCTGTAAACAAATTCGTCAAGAAACAGGGATTGATAAACTAGTTCTTAGTGGGGGAGTATTTTTAAATAAGTTTTTACTTGTAGAAACCTATAAGTCACTTAAGGCTTGTAAATTCGAGGTTTACATGCACAAACAAGTACCTACCAATGATGGGGGAATCTCTCTTGGTCAAGCAGCAATAGCAGCTCATCGCTATAAAGATACGCATTCAGTATAAAATTTAGGATAGAAATTATATAACTTTTCATTATTCTTTGTGAGTATAGCAAAAAAGAAAAATTAGGAGGTGCTCTTTTATGGTAGTGAGTTCAAAAATGGATATATTTAATGAACTGGAATCCCAGGTTCGAAGTTATAGTAGAAGCTTTCCAACGATTTTTACTAAGTCTAAAGGGTATAAATTATGGGATGTAGATGGAAAAGAGTATATTGACTTTTTCTCAGGTGCTGGTGCTCTTAATTATGGACATAATGATGAAAAAATGAAACAGGTATTAATAGATTATCTTTTAGAAGATGGTATTATTCATAGTCTTGATATGGGAACAAGTGCTAAAGTGAACTTTTTAAAGCACTTTAACAAAATTATTTTGGAACCACGTGATTTAGACTATAAAATTATGTTTCCTGGTCCAACAGGTACAAATTCTGTTGAAAGTGCACTGAAAATTGCTCGAAAAGTGACCGGGCGTACAAATATCATAAGTTTTTCTAATGCTTTTCATGGAATGAGTATAGGATCACTTTCAATAACGAGTAATCATTTTAAGAGAAAGGGTGCTGGAGTACCACTAAATAATAGTATTATCATGCCGTATGAAAATTATTTAGATTCTCTTAATTCTTTATCATATTTAGAAAAAGTATTAGGTGATAGCGGAAGTGGAGTGGATTTACCTGCTGCAATTATTCTAGAAACAGTTCAAGGTGAGGGTGGTTTAAATACCGCTAGCTCCCAATGGTTAAAGGGAATTGACAGACTGTGTAAAAAATATAATATATTATTGATTGTTGATGATATTCAAGCAGGGTGCGGACGTACGGGTACATTTTTTAGTTTTGAACCTGCGAACATTAAACCAGACATAATTTGTTTGTCAAAATCTATAAGTGGTATTGGCCTTCCGATGGCTATTACACTAATTAAACCAGAATATGATAAGTGGGAACCAGGAGAACATAATGGAACGTTTCGAGGGAATAATCTAGCATTTTTAGCAGCTACAGAAGCATTGAGTTATTGGCAAGATATAGAGTTTATTAATGCTTTAAAATGGAAAAGTGAAAAAATAACTAGTTTTCTTAATGGGATTTGTTTAAAATATCCCCAACTTCAAGGAGAAGTACGAGGGAGAGGCTTTATGCAAGGAATAGCGTGTAATACTTTTGGAATAGCTAAAAAAATCTGCTCAGTTGCATTTGAAAGTGGTTTAATTATTGAAACGTCTGGGCCTAATGATGAAGTAATTAAGTTGTTACCTTCTTTAACAATTGATATAGAAGGCTTAAGTAATGGATTTGAATTGTTAGAAGAAAGTATTTCTAATATTATAAAAGAGTAACCGGGTAATAAATAAAACTATGGCTAGAAGTTTCATCAAGAATTTAGCCACACAAGAAGATTTGGATATGGTAAAAGAATTAATGGTAGAAAAAGAGGAGAGTGACTGTGCTAGAAAATGAATTAGGTATCAAAAATCAATTGGAATTGAATCGAGTGGAAGAACGTTTATCAAAAATGAAAGCCAAAGATATATATGATTCAGGAGAAATAAACCACATAGAAGTTGGCACATTTAAGGGTCTTTCTCACATTCATAATTATCTATTTGAGGATATTTATTTCTTTGCTGGAAAGGTTCGCAAGGTTAATCTTGCGAAGGGGAACTTTCGATTTGCTCCTGTTATGTATCTAAGTCATTCACTAGAACATATAAACACTATGCCACAAACAACTTTTGATGAAATCGTTGAGAAGTATGTTGAAATGAATATTGCTCACCCTTTTAGAGAAGGAAATGGTAGAGCGACTAGAATATGGTTAGATTTAATTTTTAAGAATGAAATTCAACAGGTGGTTGACTGGACTAGAATTGATAAAGAAGATTATTTACTGGCAATGGAACGCAGCCCAATTAAAGATATTGAAATTAAGCATTTACTCCAAAATGCACTAGTAGATAAAATTAATAGCCGTGAAGTATTCATGAGAGGCATTGATATTAGTTACTATTATGAGGGATATACTGAATATGATATAGAGGATTTATAAATAAAAAAGGGCTGAAATAGCCCTTTTTTATTTGCGTTATGAAGAGGATTTTTATATGAAAATAGTATAAAAAGTCCATATTGTTATATGGGACTTATCTTTCATTTGCGCTAAAACCGACATAATGCTGTACCTTTATAAAAAGAAAATATTTAATTTAAAGGAGTGAATACTGCTAAAGTATTACTTTATGTTAAGAGTCGCAAAAGAAGTATCTCTTTTCTGATAATAAATATTCATGCTTAATTTATAATTAATATACATTAATTGTTTTATGTTTGATTCGTGTATTCCTTTCCATCTACATGAATCATTTATTGTAACAGCTTTCATGTCCAAAATAAGATGTTCCAACCAAGGACAATATAAGTATTCTTATAATGATTTTCCAATATAATCAAAGTGTTAATGAAAGTAACTCTGTGTTATTTTTGCTTTTCTATTAACTAATACAGCTTCAAACAAAGGACATAATTATTACATACTAAGTGTAATTTATTAACCATTCAAAATTCTGTCTATTCAATCTTTCTAAAAATAAAAAAAGATTGAACTCATAAATATACAAGTTATAATGAGGGCGTCGAGAGATAATTTATAACCTCTAGAGAAAATATCAAACCTCGTTTTGGTTCGAAAATTCTAAAGAACTTGCCAGTAAGTTTCTAAAATTGGACATACTGATATGATTACTATATGAAGGGTTGTGGATCAAAAGGAAAGTTTATTCAACTCAACAAAGAAAGCGCTATCAAACAGATCTTATTTTCAATTGATCATTCTAATAACTTAGATTCAACAGCAATTAAAAATAATAAACTATGGGGGTGCTTATATGAACATAAATGTAGCATCTATTAAAGAAAAAAAGGTTGTTAAATACAAAAGCTGTTTTGACGTGATTGGTCCGGTAATGATAGGTCCTTCGAGTTCACATACTGCAGGGGCTTTGGCTATTGGAGCAGTTGCAAATAAATTATTTCAAGATCTTCCAAAAAAAGTCGTGGTTAGGTATTATGAATCATTTGCTGAAACCCATAAAGGACATGGAACTGATTTTGCGATTATTGCTGGGATATTAGGATTTGCAGCCGATGACAGCAAAGTGCCAGATGCTATTAAAATAGCAAAATCTAAAGGGATTGATATTACTTTTATTGAAAAATCAGGTGATAGTCCTGCCGGTCATCCAAATACGGCAGATGTATATTTAGAGGATGACAGTCGAAGTATTAGAACGATGGGTATTTCGGTTGGTGGTGGATTAATTGAAATTAAACATGTTGAAATTGACGGATTTAGCTTAGAACTGCAGGGGCCATTGCCAGTTGTTATTGCGATTTCAGAAAGAGCTGACTTTGAATTTATCTTACGCAGGATCTTTAAACAATATGATGTGGAAATTAATAATTTTTATAGTTTAGAAGAAAATAGAAAATTTTTATTTGTATTCGCATTAGATTCAATATTGCCTGTTAATATTCAGGAGGAGTTAAGAAATTTAAGCAATATAGCTAATCTCATTATTCTTTAGTTACATTAAGGAGTGAAAAAATATGTATATGTCCATAAAAGAAATTGTGGATGCAGCTAATAAAAGCCAAAAGCCAATTTATGAATTAGCAATTGAACAGGAAATGGAACAAACTAAATCTACTTATGAAGAAGTTTTGAATAAAATGGAACGAAATTTAGCGACTATGAAAAATGCTATAAATAAAAGTATTGAGGGCGACGGGGTATTTTCTCCGACTGGTTTAACTGGAGGGGATGCTGTTAAAATTAAAAATTATCGAGAAAATAGGAAAACTCTTTCTGGAGATTTGATGGTGTTAGGGATCCAAAGTGCTATTGGTGTTAATGAAGTAAATGCTGCATTAGGAGCTATTTGTGCAACTCCAACAGCAGGTGCGAGTGGAACGATTCCGGGAGTTCTATTTAGTATTAAAGATACGTTAGATTTAAGTCATGAAGATATGATTCATTTTCTATTCACTTCAGCGTTATTTGGAACAATAGTCGCAAACAATGCTTGTATATCAGGAGCGTACGGAGGATGTCAAGCTGAAATAGGAAGTGCCTCAGCGATGGCGGCTGCAGCTGCAGTAGAAGCTGCGGGTGGAACGCCACAGCAATCTTCTGAAGCTTTTTCAATTGCGTTACAAAATTTACTCGGTTTAGTTTGTGATCCAGTCGCTGGTTTGGTAGAAATTCCTTGTGTAAAGAGAAACGCCATTGGGACGGCAAATGCTTTAGCAGCAGGTGACATCGCATTAGCAGGTGTAAACAATATCATCAATGCTGACGAAGTTATTGAAGCGATGTATAGAGTTGGAAGACAGATGCCTCGCGAATTAAGAGAGACAGGTTTAGGTGGAATTGCGGCTACACCTACAGGGATTGCCATTAAAAATAAAATATTTGGGGAGAAACAATCAAATCAATGAACAGTTAACGTCTATATTGTGAAATAGTTAACAATCTATTCTCTATTGTTCGCTTAAGGATTTCTAGATATTGGGGAATTATCAATAATATATCCTACTATATAATTGAAACATTTTGTAAGTGGTAACAAACTCGTCAGGTTGATGCCTCGTAAATTTTTAAATGTTGATCAACTTAAAAGAAGGATATACGATGTGGCGCACTTTATAACCAATTCATTTTTAAAGAACGGTCTATATTCCGATGCCTTAAATAGAGAAGTAAGAATAGGACACTAGGAGGAATTATTATATGAATGGGAATACTGCAAAAAACATAGAATTTCAAGCTGATAATACTACAGGAAAAAATAAGAAATATCTAGACCCTAAAAAGTGGCATAAACAGGATACTACCTGGGCATTGAGTCTATTTGGAACAGCAATTGGAGCAGGAGTACTCTTCTTACCGATTAATGCAGGTTCAGGTGGTTTATTATCGTTGCTGATAATTACTATACTTGCATATCCTGTTATGTATTACTCACATAGGGCGCTTGCTAAAATGATATACGCTTCGAATTCTGCCGACGAGGGGATTACAGGAACAATAAGAGAGTATTTCGGTAATAAAGCAAGTATCATTTTTAACATCGTATATTTCGTCTCAATTTATACGATCGTGCTGATGTATTCGGTTGCACTTACAAATACTGCAAGTAGTTTTATTGTACACCAATTGCACATGCCGGAGCCTCCAAGGGCTATTTTATCACTTGTATTAGTACTCGGTCTTATCACTATACTAAATTTTGGTCAGGATATTACTGTAAAGATAATGAGCATGCTAGTATATCCTTTCATTGCTTCTCTACTTTTTATTGCAATATCTTTAATTCCACAATGGAATACTTCAATGCTAAGTTTTTCAAGTGTTTCTACTGCTTCAACTGGAACAGGGTATTTTGGAATGATTTGGATGATACTACCAATCATCGTATTCTCGTTTAATCATTCTCCTATGATTTCGTCATTTGTTATGAAGCAGAGAGCTACGTATGGAATAGACGCTACTGATGCTAAGTGTGCTCAAATACAAAAAGTTTGTTATATTATGACATTCGCTGTTGTTATGTTCTTTGTTTGGAGCAGTACTTTAAGTTTGACTCCAGATGATCTTAAGGTGGCGAAAGAACAGAATTTGTCAATTCTATCATATCTTGCTAATGAGCTTAATTCGCCTGTAATCACGATTGCAGCTCCTATCATTGCGTTTGTGGCTATTACAAAGTCTTTCCTTGGCCATTATATAGGAGCGTATGAGGTAATGCGTGACATGATTATCAAGTCCGGTAAAAAACGTGGGAAAGATATAGGAGAAAAAACAGTTAAGACAATGATTCTTACTTTTGTTGTACTAACATGCTGGTATGTTGCTTATACAAATCCAAGTATTCTTGGAATCATTGATGCCCTTAGCGGTCCGTTAGTCGCTGCTATCTTATGTCTATTACCGATGTATGCGATTCGTAAAGTACCAGTACTAGCAAAATACAGAGGGAAAATGAGCAATGTATTTGTAATTATTATAGGGATACTTACTGTTCTAGCAAGTATTAAGTCATTATTCTAATTCACTATTGTTAGTTCTAATGCAAAAATAGTAGGATATGAAAAGAGAATAAAAGACTTTTAGCGGAACTGAAGTATATATTGTTTACCCAGAGAGATTATGGTTTTGGACAAACTTTTCACCTTGGATAGTTTGTCCTTTTTTGATTATATGCATAACTTCTATGCCTAAGATATCAATGACTGTTTTCTTCTTATGCCTATGGGATTTTCGTCCGTTTTTCTGTAAGAGATTAAACAGACGAAACAATATCTTTGTTAATTCTTAGGTGTCTTCTGTAAAGATTGATAAAGAAGTGAAAAATAATCTTTTATGATATAAATCGCTTTATATTCGCTTAGTTCTCGTTCCTTCTTGCTGAGAGTAGTTGGCGCATTTGAAACATGGTGGGAGAACAAAGAAAGGTGCTAATTAATCGTCCATATAAATGACATTCAAGTCGTCCTTAATTAATGTACACCCAAAATGTTAGACAAGAACAACAATTGGGGTGTACTTTTTTATGGTTAAATTTTCGCGAGAGGAAAAAGTAATTGTAGTAAGAAGGTGTTTAGATGGAAATGATGGAGCGAAGAGACGTGCAAAATCTATAAAGATTCATCCAAGTGTAATTCAGCAGTGAGGTAGTTCAAAACAGTTTATTTCGCAAAATACATATGAATTGGTGCTGTTATTCATTTGAATCATGATCTAAATGCTAGCCCAAAAAAGTTCGCAATCTATTATTAGTAATTCATAAAGATAAGATAACGAAAAAATATTTTTTTATTTTAATATTTAAAACTTATGTATACGTGTTACAATGAAGTCCTCCAATTTATTTTATTCTTCTATTTAGAATTTATGGTTTAGTTTCCAATAATACAAAAGTGGCTGTAGTAAATAGATAAATGAATGAAGTGAAGCGGTTAGAGTGGTTAAAAGGCAGTTAAGCATAATTATCCAAAAAATAAATTCACTTAGTTAAGTTTTAGGGGTTTATTATGGTAAGGATTTCATCAAATTTGAATAGTTCTAGATTAAACTTTTGATCCAATTAAAGTCAAAAATTATCTTTTAAATGAAGTTTATGTTTCAACCAGGTAATTTAGAATAATTCGTAGCCTTAACATTGCTTAATATAGCAAAATAACATATTCGAAAGGTGGATAGATAAAACTCCGCTTGTAAAAACTAAATTTTTATATAAGAAGATGTATGTAAAAGGATATAACGGTAATTTCATTTCGAATAATACCCATAAATCAATGTAGAAAAAATAAAGGAGCAAACAATTAAATACACTATATCAGTTGTAAGAATGAAGGGAAGAAGTAGAAAGTGTTTAAAATAAAAGAGAGATTGGAACAAATGAAGCTTAAAACGAAGTTGTCTATGGCATTTATTGCAATATTAATTATACCTAGTCTTATCGTGGGAATAGCATCTTATGATGAGGCGAAAACAGATCTTAATGATACAATTCTACAATCTGCGAAAGATAATGTGAGTATTTTAAATAAGATAGTTGATGATGAATTAGAAAATAAACATGTAGATGTAACTCATTTTGCAAAGATACTTACACAAGGTGATTATAACGCTGACCAATTGCAAAATGTGCAAGGTAAATTTGATCAATATATACAGTTACATCCAGAGATAGAAACAATTTATACTACATCTAGTAATAATCAATTTATTCATGCGCCCGTTGGAAAAATACCTGAAGGATTTAACCCATTAGAAAGTAGTTGGTATAAGGATGCAGTAAAAGCTAATGGAGAGATTATTGTTTCGTCTCCCTATAAATCAAAGGCTACAGGCAATATGGTAATAGCAATTGCAAAGCAAAATGCTGATAAAAGTGGTGTCATTGGTGTGGACTTGAATATTAATGATATCGTAAAAACTTCTAAAATGATAAAAATAGGAAAACAAGGATTTGTATCTATAGTAAGTCAAGATAAGACTATAGTTGTTCATCCTACACTTAAGCCAGGTGAGAAATTAGAGAAATCATTAGCAGATGAACTATACAAGAAAGAAGATGGAGTAATTACTTATAGCCTTAATGGTGAGGATCGAAACATAAGCTTTAAAACAAACAAAAAAACAGGTTGGAAAATAGCTGGTGTAATGCCTATTAAAGAAATTGAAGAAGCTACCAATCCTATTTTTTATAAAACACTCACTATAATAGGGGCTTCATTGTTGTTAGGTGGAATTGTAATTTTCTTCATTCTTAAATCTATTATTAATCCATTAAGACAATTAGTTATTTCAGCTCAAAGAATTAGTCATGGAGATTTAACTGAGAAAATAAATATTCGTTCAAAGGATGAACTTGGTCAATTAGGTGGTAGTTTCAATACAATGGCAGAGTCGTTACGTAATATAATTTCTCAAATTAACACATCTGCAGGACATGTGGCTGCTTCATCTGAGGAACTAACCGCTAGCGTAGAGCAAGCCAGTGTTGCGACAGAACAAATTACAAAAGAAATGGAAGAAATATCGAATAGTGCAGAAGTTCAAAATAATGAAGTGGCGTCTGGAGCGAAATTAATTGGTGAGGTAACACGAAACATTCAATGCGTAGCTGATAATGCTTCTGAAGTATCGGCTTCATCCTTATACACAAAACAAAAAGCCAATGAGGGTGAACAATTAGTAGAACAAACTGTAACGCAAATGCAGTCAATCCATCATTCTGTTTCTCAATCTGATAATGTAATTAAATTATTAGATAAGAAATCGCAGCAAATCGGAAGTATATTAGAAGTAATTCAAAATATTGCAGCACAAACAAATTTATTAGCATTGAATGCAGCGATTGAAGCGGCAAGGGCAGGAGAACAGGGGCGTGGCTTTGCAATTGTTGCCGATGAAGTCAGGAAGTTAGCGGAGCAATCATCCGAATCTTCAATGGAAATTGGAAGTTTAATTAATGAAATACAAGCAGATGTACATGAGACTGTAAAAGCTATGAATGAAGTAGGAGTTGAAGTGCAGTCAGGGATTCAGGTTGCGAATGATACAAAACAAAGTTTTTATGAAATTTCAAAATCTGCAAATGATATCGTGTCAAAAGTACATGGTATGGTGGAATTATCAAATAAAATGACAAGTGATGTAATGGAAGTTGATACATCAATTAATCAAATATCTATGGCTGTGAAAGAGAATGCTTCAAGTATGCAAACGATAGCCGGCTCATCTGAAGAACAACATGCTTCTATGGAAGAGATAAATTCTTCAGCAATACAATTAGCACAGATGGCCGAAGAACTTCAAGAATTAATTGGTGGATTTAAGATATAAGTTCAGAATCTAGGATAGAATCCTAGATAGTGTGTTTAAGGATAGAAGTTAAAAATCTTATAACGATAAAAGGAGCAAATTAATTTGCTCCTTTTTCACTTGAATTCGACATGAAATTTAGTATCAATGATTCCAAAAGCAACTTTACATGGGAACGGATTTCTCCCTGTTGAAGCAGCACACATACATGAAAGTACCCAATATTCCAATTCTAAAGGTAAGCGGAATGCTTGGATACTACCATCATTGTTTTTTACTGTTACAATCGGTGTATTTACCCTAGTTGTAGCGAAACCATCTGTCGTTATCATCGCTACTGCATCATTATTATGAAAACCAGCGCTTAAAATCTCGTAAGTTATTCCATCTTTCTCATTGATAATCATAGGTATATTTAAATAGGGATAGTTATTTATATCATTATGATTAATGGTTCTCGCTGTATTCTTTCTTATCTGATTCCCTTGCATTTTATATGCTCCTTTATACTACTCCAAAGATAATCACCTAAATCTATTTTACGTCTATTATATTTGAAAATTGTATTGTTATCTTATTATAGAAAGCATCAGTACATATGATAGAGCTATGTAATGGATCTATATCGATAACGGTCATATAGTTGGTGAGTAAATAACCATCTTCATAATATGTAATTAATATCTCTTCTTCAGATAGCAACGAACATAGTAACATGTTCTCAATCAGTTCTTTCTTTTCAGAGGTTAAAATGGGACGCGCTACTTTATTTTTCTCTTTGATCATTTCATGTATTCCGACGAATTGTTCTGGCATTGCTGCAAACGGCGTCCATTTTATTATTCCTCTGCCTTTTGGCATATTAGCGTTGTTCATGCTTTGTGTCCCCTAACAGTGTGTTTCTGTATCTTGCTGTTGCATTATTTGTATAGGAAATTCCTCTTAATATGCTATTTTTTCCAAACTTTGTGCGTATTTCATCCATTACTTTCGTTAGCTTTATTTCTTTTTCTCGTTGTATGATGTTATCAAAAAGGGAAATTTGTTCTTCGCCTTCACCAATTAGTTTTGTTAGAGAAATAGTAATACTTCTAATTGGTTCTCCAGTATATTGTTGATGTAGAAAATATAGACAAACTTGATAAATATCCATGGTTAAGTTGGTGGGACGGCTTAAGGTATGTGTTTTGCTAAAGCCACCTGAATAACCTTTACTATATCCAATTGAAAATTGAACAGTTTGAGCAAGTTTGTTTTGTTGTCTTAATCGATAGCAAACTTCTTCGGTATGTTCCAGTAGGATAATAGGAAATTCTTCTATTGTATAATCACGCATTAAAATTTGGCTTTTTCCTATAGAAGTTGTAACCGGAACATATTTCTCTGAAATTCGACTAAAATCAATCCCATTACTATGTAAGTGTAATTCTTCGCCAATCACGCCGAAGCTTTGTTTTAAATATTTAAGAGGATAATTGGCTAAATCACCAATTGAATGTATTCCTTTTTGATTTAATTTTGTTTCTGTTTTATGCGAAATCCCCCAAAACTTACTAAGCGGCCGTATGCTCCATAATTTTGTAGGTATATCTTCATATGTCCAATAAGCGACTCCGTCTTTATTTTTCTTTGCTTCAATATCTAAAGCTACCTTACTCATCAATAGGTTAGGTGCAATCCCGATTGTGCATTCAATTCGTGTATGTTCATATATTTCACGTTTAAACTGTAATGCAAATTCATTTGGATTCCGGGCAAAGAGATGGATGCTATCGGTAATATCCATAAAAAATTCATCGATGCTGTATTGATGAAAGTCTTCAATAGGAACATATTGTAGAGCTAACTTCGTTATGTAATTGGAGCACTTAATATAGGTTCCCATAATTGGATTCACAATAAGAATATCTTTTTGTCGAGGAATCTCGTATAGCCTTGCCAACTTCTTTACTCCCATTGCTTTTAAAGGTGGAGTTGCGGCTAAAACAATGGACCCATTTCGATTCACATCACCAACTACAGATAATTTTGTATGAAGTGGGTCTACTCCCATTTTGATGCAACTAACAGAAGCATAAAAGCTACGAAGATCAACACATAAAATGATTCTATCCGGTAAAATTGAATAGTCATACACTATAACTCCTCCTAATAATAACGAGAACATTTGTTCTTATTTCTGTTCTTATTATACACGAACTTACGTTCTTTAATGAAGTGGTTTTTGAAAAAATATTTAATTATATGTAGTAGAAATATGTTGAACGACAGAGAGAAGTAACAGCTTAATGTTATTGAAATTTGTAGGATATAAACTGTATTATTTATTTTGGGTAGTGCAGGAAGAAAATGCTGGGAGGATGTAAGGTATATTATTTTTTCAAAAAGTTACAGTAATTTATCGTAAAAGAGGTTGCGATTACGAGTTTATGTGAAAATATAATTTCAAATAGATTTTAGGAGGACGTTTCATAAATGGAGCAGGTTATACAAGAGTTTTTTTCTCCAAGTAAAAACTATAAGGTTCAAATCATTAAAAGAAAAGATGGGCTATACACAACAGAAGCTTATAGATGGATGGAGGATTGTGGATATGAATTTTGGAGTTATATATCACAAGGATTGACTTTGATAGATAGTGAGGAACATGCGCGAAAGATTGCTATGGAGCAACTAAAGGAATGTTCAAGAGATGAGTTTTAATAATACGCTATTTTATTTGTAAAATTATAAGGAAATATGATATTTTTTGAAAATATAGAAATGAAATTCATTTAATCTTATTTATTTTATAAGAATTGTAAGGTATACTAAAAGTAGGTGCAAAAATGCACTATTTGAAAAAGAGTGCAAGTCAAAAAGGAATCCGTAAAGGATTCCTTTTTTTGTTTTTTAGTAAATGAAGCAACTTCCTATTATCTCTGTCTTTTTTATAACATAAAAGGTATTTTTGGAAAATTGCCATATTCCTGTAACAAAACACAGGTATGTTATGTGTGTAAAATATAAAGAGAAAGAAGGAAAAGTTGTGAAAAAATTTTTACCAATTGTTGCGTTGTTAGGCATGATGAATTTTGGAGTACAGGAAATGAATGTAAGAGCTGATACCTATTACAAGAGCGATTCAAAAATTAGTTTTTGGGATTCGAAAAGGAAGGGTACTAATTTCATGAATAGTACGTCGTTACCCGAGAACTATAAAAGTGCAAAAGAAGCTAATATTGAATATGTTCGTTTAGCACCTGATAAATGGGCAAAGGATAAAGATTTTTTATTTGAGGATAAACTGGATACCTCTGGAAAGGATTTTCTGATAGGTAGTGCAGATAACTATCAGGGATTAGTAAAGGAGGATCTACAAAAATTAAAAGCGGATTTAGATGCCGCACAATCACAGGGAATGAAAGTTGTTCTTACAATGTTATCCTTGCCTGGTGATCGATGGCGCCAATTTAATAATAACAAGAATGACGACAGAATATGGGAAGAAGAGAAGTATCAAGAACAAGCAAGTCAATTTTGGAAAGACCTTGCTTTGGAACTAAAAGATCACCCTGCAGTGGTCGGTTATAATATTATAAATGAACCGCATCCAGAAACAGCTAAAAATAATAGATATAATGATTTTTGGAAGGAAGATTACGAGAAATGGTATGCAAAAGTGAAAGGAACGACAGCAGATTTAAACAAATTTTATGAAAAGGTGATTCATTCTATCCGTGAAGTGGACCAAGAAACACCGATTATTTTAGATTCAGGTTTATATGCTACTCCATGGGCCTTTAAATATTTAAAACCAGTAGAGGATAAAAAAACACTATACGCATTTCATATGTATGAACCATATGAATTAACGAGCCAAGGTGAAAAACAAAACAAGGAATATCAATATCCAGGATTAGTAAAAGTAGGGGATTTAGAGAAACCTGTAATGTGGAATAAACAGGGATTAGAAAAATTTTTAAAGCCACTCCAACAATGGTCTAAGAAAAATCATGTACCATCTAACCGAATTATTGCAGAGGAGTTTGGAATTAACCGTACCGTTCCAGGAGCTACCCAATACATGCAAGATCTTATTTCTATCTTCAACCAAAGAGGTTGGCATAAATCATTCTATGCATTCCGTGAAGACACATGGACGGGAATGAATTATGAATTAGGAACAGGAAAAATAAAATGGGACGAAGAGGGTAAACCGATACGTCAAGATAATCCACTCTGGGATGTAATAAAAAAAGATTTACAGGGGCATAAGTAGTTTAGAATGCTTGGTTTAAGAACTAAATGTAAGCATCTAATTCTAATAGAATTAGATGCTTTTTATATCAAAGAAGGCGGAGTCATATTAAAGATTCCGCCTTTCTTTTACATATAGAGTAGCAACCTGGTTTATTTACAATAAATAATAAGATTCTTAGAGAATAGTTTAAAAAAAGTTAAGGAAGTTTAAATAAATGTGGTTGCAATTATTTAAACCTTTGAAGTTAAAAAAACTTTTATGAATTTTTCGCTAGACTATAAGCTTTAAATGTTGAAATTTATTTACTTATTTCGCCAAATGAATACATTTATACAATTAGATGGAAGTTAAGGGTGTTGAATCAAAACATAATAGTTTGTTATTGATGAGTTTATCGTAAAGTTGTTATTTAATGTGTCATCAAATAGTATTTGTATACAATGTTAAATAAAGAAAAGGAGATTATTATGAGAAAAAATAGATTAAAAGATACAACATAGATAGCATGAATAGCTTGGGGTGTAAAACATAAAAAAACAAAAATCCTTAAGTGCATTAAGGAAAAATGAGGGAGTTAATATGGGGAATAATTCAAAACATAAAACTAGAAAAATACTTGCAGCCACCGCTACAGTAACGATGCTTGCAACGGGAATGATTTCTACAACAGATATCATTGCAGAGGAAACGCAGCAGCAAAATAAAATATCGACATCACTTCAAGATGAAAAGTCAGTTAAATCAGAAAACAGAACATATATAGTCCCAGGAAAAGGGGATGTTGAGGTACTGAAACAACAGGAAAGAAAAAGTATGGCATTTAGTCCATATGAACCGACTGGTTTATATGCAAAGCCAAATGAACAAATAACGATTAATGTAGAAGGAAATCAAAATATTCAAGCATACATTGGAACGTATTCGTATGATGCTTCTTGGAGAGAAGATTCTAAAATAAAATCATTTACATTAAAACCAGGTATAAACACAATCCAATCTCCAAATGGAGGAATGATTTATTTTTACAATAAACAACAAGGTGGTACCATTCGAACAACGGTTACAACTGGTGGAACGACTACCCCTCTCTTTGAACTAGGCAAGCATACAAAACAAGATTTAATAGACATGCTGAACCAATATCCAAATGCACATGCAGTGGAGCTAAAAGGAGAACGTGTATTAATTACGGCCAGCCCTGCACGTGTTAAGAAATATTTGCTAGGTTCTAATACAGATCCTGTACAACTCTTAAAAAAGATGGATGAAGCTACCCGAATCCAAGACAAAGTAGCTGGATTATCCGAAGAACAAGCAGACAAGCATTATATTCATTACGTAGAAGAAAATCATTCACCAGATTATTATATGTATGCGACTTCTTATCGAACTGCATATGTAGGAGATGCAATTCAATACGTGTTAGATATTAATAAATTTATAAAAGATGGTTGGGGTCCTTGGCATGAGGCAGGGCATTTGAGACAGCAATCACCTTGGAAATTTTATAATATGACAGAAGTACAAAATAATATTTACAGCCTTTCTGTAGAAAAAGCATTTACATCTAATCAACCTTATAGATTGCAACAAGAGGGTGCGTATACTAAGGCATTTCAATACTTAGAACAACCTAATAAAAATTATGACGAAGTTAGTGATGTTTTTGTTAAGCTTGTTATGCTTTGGCAACTACAATTAGCATATGGAGAAGATTTCTATCCTAAACTGCATCAATTGTATAGAGATATGCCTTCTAATGAACTTCCACAAACTGATGAAAATAAAAAACAATTATTTATGATCTCAGCATCAAAAGTAGCCAAACAAAATTTGATGCCTTTCTTTGAGAAGTGGGGATTACGTCCGAATAACGATACGATTCAAAAAGTAGCTGCATTGGGATATCCAATTTTAACAGCAGAGATTTGGAAGGGGACGGATTCTAATCCGATTAAACCAGATGTGCCTAATGCAAATAATATTTTAGAAGGAAGCCAGTTTGCATGGTCAATGAAAGGGATTAGTGATTTCGAGTTTGCTAAAATCAATTTCAATAAGTCGGCTGAAGAAATGCAAGTGGACTTAAAAGCAGGCGTACCGCATCATTATTTTAATGAAACATATGCGAGTATTAAAGTGCAAAATGCATCAGGTAAAGTAGTATACAATAAAGACATTTATGGAAACAAACAACAAAATGCTGAATTGCAAAAAATTCCAGTTAAAGTAGGAGATTATATTGAGTTAACACATCTAGAAGGTGTGCATAGAGCTACTTTAACAAATGTAGATAATAGTAAACAAGAAAGCTTTGGAAAAAAAGCCATGTACGAAGTTACAAAAGAAGGCCTGAAAAAAGTAGAAAAAATGCCAGAAGTAACAATTTTAGACGGAAATCAATTTGCATGGTCACTAAAAGGAATAAGTGATTTTGAGTTTGCTAAAATCAATTTCAATAAGTCGGCTGAAGAAATGCAAGTGGACTTAAAAGCAGGCGTACCGCATCATTATTTTAATGAAACATATGCGAGTATTAAAGTGCAAAATGAATCAGGCAAAGTAGTATACAATAAAGATATTTATGGAAACAAACAACAAAATGCTGAATCACAAAAAGTTCCAGTTAAAGTAGGAGATTATATTGAGTTAACACATCTAGAAGGTGTGCATAGAGCTACTTTAACAAATGTAGATAATAGTAAACAAGAAAGCTTTGGAAAAAAAGCAATGTACGAAATTACAAAAGAAGGTCTGAAGAAAGTAGAAAAAATGCCAGAAACAACGGTTTTAGATGGAAATCAATTTAGTTGGTCTTTAAAAGGATATAGTGATAGAGAAATTGCAAAAGTAAATTATAATAGGGTAACAGAGAAAATGCAGGTGAATTTAGAAGCAGGCGTACCACATTCTTATTTTAATAATACGTATGCGAGTATCAGAGTACAGAATTCATCCGGTAGTGTTGTGTACAATAAGGAAATAGTGGGAAATAGACAGCAAACTGCTGAAAGCCAAACTGTGCCAGTCAAAGTGGGAGATTATATTGAGTTTACCCATATAGAAGGGGAAGCAGTGAATGAAAAGGCTCGGGCTACACTTACTAACTTTGAGAATAATAAACAAGAATATATAGGCAAAAAAAGAATCTATCAAGTTACTTCAACGGGATTAAACAAAATAGATTAACATGAAAAATATTCAAATTTTTAGTTAGATGCTTAATAGTCGTTCTTTATGAACGGCTATTTGGCTTTTATTTAAAATAAAGTGAAATTAATTTTAAAAATATGTTTGAGGATTGAGTGATGTTTAGGTGCTATAGATTTGAGAAAAAAGAAACAGAATAATAAGGTATTTGTTGATAAAGACTCTCTTGCATTACAATATTTTACATATTTGGTATGATGTATATGAGTGCTATATATTAAGGGAGGAATGAGAATGAAGAGGTTCATAGCTCATGCAAATGGTAATAAGATCTTTAAAAAGTTAGTTTTAATGGTGTTACCAATGGTTCTAATGATAATGATGATAACCCCATCGAATGATGCATTGGCAGCCGACCAATCAAATGCGGGTTCACTAAAAGGTGTGAGTCTATTGAATGGGAGCTGGACTGTTGCTATACAAGCTGCAAATTTACAATATGTGTCTGCTGAGCCATCGGGAAATGTGATAGCAAATCGTAGTGCAGTTAATGAATGGGAGAAATTCGAATTAATTCCGACTGGAGAATTATATACGTTTGCTTTAAAAGCGAAAAGTAATGGAAAGTACGTTTCGTTTGAGCCAAATGGTAGAGTAGTAGCAGATCGTACATCAATTGGAGCATGGGAAAAATTTATCTTATATAATGGTGGGGACAATAGGATATATGTATTACAAGCGTTAAGTAATGGTAGATTTATATCAGCAAATGGTGGTAGAGAATTAACTGCTAATAGTTATGTAGCTGGAAGTTGGGAAAGATTTGTTATTGTGTATTTCTAAGTTTTGAAGTGTTTTATATATAAATAATAATGACTGGTTTAGTTTAAATGCATGCTAAATAAAGAGTTAAGTACTTAATACAAGTGTATATTAAGGTGTAAAAAGGATTGCAAGTAATTGTCAGTCCTTTTTGTATGTTAAATAAGTAATTACTGAGGATGTAATCAGAAGAAAAAGAACCCTATTGGGTTCTTTTTCAAGGCATATTAACAGTAAGGAGAATCATGAAATGCTACTTCAAATCTTTATTAGGGGAAAGATTTTGAAAAAGCTTAACATACATCTATTTTTACATAAATGTAAGATATAGTAAATTGATAATCTTTATACTTACTATTACTAATATTCAATTAAGAAAGTTAACACTATGTTTATAGTGTTAACTGATGTTTAGTGTAGCATACATTTAGAAATCTAGTATTAGATTACAATTGTCAAAAAAGCTAATAGATTTATCATTTTAAATTCTCACTAATATTTAAACGATTTTAATTGAAATGGGGTGTGTAGTAACTCTTATAAGCTAATGAAAGTAAATAAAATAAACAAAGACCCTGTAACAAAATACAGGGTCGGATACAGGGTTAAGGGAACGCATAGTTTCTTAAAAACATGATAGCATATATTTTTTGTATAGCTATATGAGGATTTTGACAAAATTAAGAACAAGACAGAAAATCTTTGAGAAAGCAAATATAGTGGTGGAAATATGATTTGGAAGTGAACAATTTACATGTTGATATAGACGAAAAATCTTGAGCACCATGATCAAATTGTCTTTAAATAAGAGGTTTAGGTTAGTGAAATAGTTGAATCTTCCGGAAAAAGAAAAATGATTTTTTAATTAAAAGAAGAAAAGACACCTTTTGAGTGTCTTTTCTTTTGGGGTACAGCTCACATATTGCTGAATTAGATATGAAACCATAATTCAATATGAAATAAACAACTTAAGAAATTTTAACATAATCTGAACCGAAAAAAATATGTAATAGTGCATCTTTAGTTTTCAATTGCTGTATTGGATATAGAACAGCAATATAAATAAAAAGGGCATGCAGTCGTATCTGCCGCCCCTTTAGGAGGAATTCAAGACACCAATAGGACACGTATTGGTAAAAAGGCTCAAAAATAGTATATGTAAAAAGAAAAAGTCCTATTCCAAAAGTGGGCTGAGCTGTATCTTTTTTACTTATTCAAAAATCAAATACCGTTCTTTTCAAAAGCAGTACAGCAAACATATGGTTTGGAATAGAATCAGAAAAAGTATACATGAAAATGGCAGACAACAATTTTGTCGCCTGCCAGTGCCAATGGACTGAATGAGTTAGTCAATTACTATAAATTTACTACCCCATTACCAGAAGAGTGAAGCCGCTAGTTCAAACGGCTTAAACCTAGTTTGCCTAAGAAAGAAAAAATTATGAGTAGAAATTTTGTTTGCTCTATATGAAAAGATAATGAGATATTCATCAGACAAGGATAATACAGCATACCTTGAATAGGGTGTAGGAACGAATTAAGGAAAAGAATGTGATTAAGGAAGGGACTGAATCGGGAGTGGAAATTTCGGACAGGATTTGGGGAGCTGTTGTTGCCTTTGGTATTGCGACTAATATCGTTGCTTGTGTAATGGCAGTATACATTCAAAAATATGAGCTAATGATAAACTACCTTACAAATATTTTATTTTTAATAATTATAGCCATAACGTATATTAAGATGAAAATTAATAAGTGGGTGGCGTTAGGATTTACGTTAGTTGTAATGGAAAAAGGTATTAAGGCAGGTTATGACTTCTACACACATGATTACTATGGTGTCAGTTGGAGTTTAGCTATCATTGTCTATTGCATATACGAGATGAAAAATTATTATGTTGAAACAAATAAATAACCGCAAAAAATAAAGGTTAGTAGGGGGAATTCTTGTTAAAGTATACAATTTTTTTAACAATGATATTACGGTCCTAGTTTTTACTTCAATAGCAAAAAAAGACGCCATAAGGCGCCCGAAAATTGGGTAAACGAAGTTTTAGTTTTCCAATCTAAAGAAATTATGTATCAGCTCACAATGAGAGTATATCATAATATACAATCAAAAAATATGCATTATTACATATATGAGTTTAATAAAAGTAAGATGAGAGTAAATCAAAATAATATAAAAAAGACACTACAAGAGTGTCTTTTTTGAGAAAATACTCTATAATTAACTTTAGGGAAGGTAATGTTAGAGTATATATTTAGCATTATCTTTATATTTGATAAACCATGAAATCAAAAGATTTTGTGGTTTATTTTTTGAACAATAGCTATTACAGTATTGGCAGTGAGTTATTAATCATTATAAGTATTAGGAGAGAAGGGATTAAAAGTCTAACATCGAATAACTGTTCCGGAATATAGCGTTGCGAAATGATCCCCCATATCCCAAACGGTACTTGCTTGTATATAGCCCTTAAAGCCTTCTGAAGAATAATAAATCTCTTTTGGTATACTTTCTTTAGTTTGGAAATGTGCTTTAGAATATTTTACATAATGGTTTTTAATAACTTTTGATTCTGGAACAATATTGTTTTTTTGTTCCAATGTTTGCCTAGCACTAGAAGGTGGTATGAATTTTTGAGTGTCTTGGTAATTATGATCTAAGGTGTCAGCCTGTACACTGTGTGACGACACAAAGACGCTTAAACTACTTCCCACAATTAATGTTGCAAGTGCTAACTTTGAGACTTTCGTTAAACTAATCATTTTATAATCTCCTTT
Organism: Bacillus sp. EB106-02-03-XG38; assembly: GCF_058792175.1. Lineage (NCBI taxonomy): Bacteria > Bacillati > Bacillota > Bacilli > Caryophanales > Bacillaceae > Bacillus > Bacillus sp. EB106-02-03-XG38. The sequence continues at coordinate 1,392,772 of NZ_JBYTED010000001.1, read as the reverse complement.
TCATTATTTTATAAGGTACCTCCTTACACCTCACAGTCTATATCCACTACATAAGGGTGTACATACATATTGATAGACAAAATTCTACAAAATATCACGTGTTTTTTGATTTGTGTATAATAATTCAATATTTGATAATTTATCAGAAGTAAAAATGTAGGCCTTATATAAATGAAAATGAATAATTTATGCAGAGCTTGTATATAAAATTATTGTTCAAATATTCTAAAATGAGTTGATAAAGATGGTGTGGTATTATTAGACAATAATTGATTCGATAGGTTGGATTTGAAAAGTGAATTCTCTTTTTGAGCTTTTATTATTTAAAATAACTAAAGAATAAGTACAAGCACATAATTTAAATAAAAAAAGTGAGAAAAATGATAAACATTCTTCTCACTTTCATCAATTAGGGTGGCATATATATAAATATGCGTTTGAGAGGATTTTTGGATGAAAAATCCACATACATAGTATAACAAAATATTTAAGACACCTCGCATGTAATATTGCATATAAAGAGTTGATAGATATAATAGTTAGTCTACTTCTATTATTTAAAGGATTTTCCAAAAGAATAATCCTGCCTTAAGAGAGTGCAGGGTGATAGGCGAGAGAAGAATTTTGATTTGGCGTAGCCAAAAAGAACAATACATATTTTGATATGTAAAGACCCTCCAAATGGAGGGTCTTTACATACACTTATATTAATTTTGTTGTGGTGCACCACCATGATCGCCAACACTATATGAAGGAGCCGGATAATGTCCATGGGTTGCAAGCTGATCTGTTTTATAAAACTGAGAAATTCCCACCGTTAGAACCCCAATAAAAGCAATACCTGATAATAGTAGGCTGATTTTTTTCATTATTTTAACACTCCTTTTTCAATTGATTTTCTTCTGGCTTGGTAACAAATATGGAAATAGTCACTTACCTTTTGATGGTTCTCTAATTGTCTACATTTTGTGGCAAATAATTCAGCGTATTCGACAACATATTCCCATAATTCTTCTTCCTCAAAGTATAAGATTCCTTCTTGGATGATTTTTTCTAATTCTTCCAATGGTATATTTTCGTTTAATCTTTTTAAAATAGAGAAGTGGTGTGTGTATTCTTCGTTATGAATTCCTCTGCAAATCTGTAATCCCTTATCAATGAGCTTGCTAGCTGCTGATTGTTCTCCTAATTTATAATGCTCCTTAGCTTGTAGGAAGATAGCCTTGAAGTGTGTAGGGATTTTCTCTATTACTTCTGAAAGGTGACGAATAGCTAACGTAGACATACTTTGATTAGAATACAGCCACCCCATAGTACTTTTTACGTATAACAAGGAATCTTCTTCCTTATTCTTCTGTAGTAATTCAATCGCACAATGCAGATATTCTTCAGCTTGTTCGTACTGCTTTAAATAGATACAGCAACCACCTAGCAAACTATTGCAAAAGGCTGTTTTTACTTCATAACCCTCGTACTTCCTAAAGATTGCTCTCGATTTATTTGCGTACTCAATAGAAGCGAGCATGTTATAGGTATGGTGATAAAAAGTAGCAATTCTATAGTAGAATTCAGCGTGTTCGATTTCATCTGGAATGTCTACTAATATCTTTTCTGCCAGTTTATAATGTTCCTCTGCCTCAGTAAAACTTGATATAAAAGTGGAATGAATGGATTTAAAAAAGTGATAATAGAAGCGTAGAAAATGGTCTGTAGGCATATCATAATCACTAATAGCATCAAAACTATTTTGTTGAATACCGAGACTATCTGTTAAGACTGTGTAACGAAATTCAAGTAATGAGTAATATAGTAACAAATTTTGATCCTGACGTTCTTGATTTGACTCAATGCTTAACTTATTAATTTTTTCATCAATTTTCTTTTTTAGATTAGTAGCTTTTACAACCTGTTGAGATAGCATAGATCGATACCAGTCGTTCAATAGAGAGGTTAATTGCTCATTGCCCTTTACTGAAACACTCACTATATATTCCCCCATCCTATAGAATTATCATAGTCCTATTAAATTGTAACTATCATAGCAAAATAGAAGGAAAAATGGAGGTATTTTACAATGTTTTTCAATAAAATTCATAAAAAAATAATCAATTTGTGTCGAATATACATAGTATTTAATACCTAAAACTTATTAAAAAGATGATTCTAAAAGCTATTTTTGCGTAGAATCATCAGTTGATGAATTTATCACCATTGGAGAAAGTAAACCAGGGGCTCAATATATAAGCAAGATCTTTAGTGGAGTAGCTACAAGAAGGGGATAGTTATAAAATTGTTAAAGCACAGTATAATTATTAAAATTTTCACCTTGTTTCCTTTTCAGATAGGATAAGTAGAAGAAGATAGGAAGTTTTTCTTTGAACTAAGCTTTTTAACAGGAAAAGATATTTTAATTAAAACAAAGCATTGTTCTTTTAGAACAAAGGAATCACTAGAACAATATGTGATTCCTTTGAGAAATGCTAGTCTAATTTCTAATGGTCCCAGTATCTTTTATTTTGACGTGTGTCTTTACATTTATTTTAGCCTCTGCTAACGCTTGCAACCAATCTCCTTTTACTTTTTTCCATTCTTTGTATTGAAAAGCTCTAGCATATAGGGATAATCCAATTGGATCAATTTTCTTCTGCTGTATTTCATTTAATATATTTTGTAAATTATCATTAATTTCTTTTTGAATAGCACTTTTTAAATTATTTATATTTTTTTTATTATCATAGTGCCCCTTAATTAAATTCGCATTGGTTTTTTCTATTAAAGCTACATTAGCATATATATTGAAATTAAATACAAATTTTCCGTTTTGAAAATTAACATCTACCTTTCTTTTCGCGTTCTGTATGAAGATAGAAGTGTTTGTTTTTTTGTTAAATTTTTTAGGGGGAAGCGAAAGGTGTAGTATCATTCGGCCGTTACTTTTTGGCTTATTTATAAGATTGAAAAATTTAACATCTTTTTTAGGGATATGAGTTAAATATTTCCCTCGGCGATTTAAAAATGCAATTCCTACTGTGTCGATTTCATTATTTGTTTTTTTGATAATTGGAACAGTTTGCGTCATGCCTTCTTCATTTTGTTCTCTCATTAATTGTTGAATTGTAGAAGAGACGGATTGGTTATTTTGAATTGAGGATTCGATTACACCATTTATATAAGATGAAAGTGATGGTTTATTAGGCTTATGAATTTTAAAAATTTCTTCTGCAGGTCCATCTACAAGTACTACTTTAGCATTAATGGTAGCGTAAGGATCACGATAAGAGGAATCAAGCTCCTGTAACCAATTTGCTTCTTGCGCTAATTTTTTCCCAATTAAAATGATTTCAGCTTTGGAAGCTGTCATAAAGCCAGTTAACTTCGTATCTATTTTACTGAATCCAGTATATACAGTAGATGCTTGTGTCCAATGTTCTATAGTGCTTTTTGGCTGTTTATGATGAAAGAGTGGTATGCTTGTTCCAACTTTTATGTCTCCATTAGGGGTTCTATCCAAGCCAATTAACAGGATTAATGAAACCTTCTCAAGAGGAATTCTCTGACTACAACCAATTAAATATACACAACAAATTACAATCCATATCCATTTTCGAATCAAAGTTGTTTCCTCCTAGTAATCCAAGTAAAAAGAATACTGTAAGCGAAAAATAATATTGGTAATAGAATAAAGAAAACGACATTTAAGAAATCCATAAGAGAATATATAAACAAATATTGATCCACATCGGGATTTAGGAAAATAAATAGGCCAACTATAAATAACATAAAAGCAAGCAGCGCCCAATTGCGGGCGTTTTTTTGAAGTGAAATGGTCACAGATTTAAAACTGAAAAATAAATATGGATATATTGTAGTGGAAAATACAATTAAATAGTAAGCGATATATATAATTTCTAATCGTTCCATGAAAGAAAAACGAACCCCTTTTAACAGATGAAATACTGGCCAGATTACGTCTTTTATCCCCTCCGGACTAAAGTATATATAAGAAAGAATAGTCACATATAGATAGAAAAACATGGTTCCAGTATTCGCAATTAGTAGTCCTTTTATGGCTTTTTGTTTTTTTTGTAAGAACGGGTATATATAATATGTAAGTTCTAAGCCAGCATAAGGAGTAATGGTTTCTTTTGTTGCCTTTAGAATAGGGTATAATCCATCTTTAAAAATAGGTAATAGGTGTAAAGGGTTGTAGTTAGTCTGTAGTGAAAAAAGAAGAAATAGTGGCATCCAAGTAGTGAAGAAGAAAACAAGCATAGAATAACTAGTAAGAGCCCTTAACCCACTTAGGGCCAAAATAATAAATGGTAATAGTAATAATATGGTGATTTGATAAGCAGGAGTGGAAGGGAATATCCACACTTTTACAATATCAGTTGCCTTTAATAAAGTATTAAAGCCAGCAAAAAATAGATAAAAGGCATATAAAAGAAAAAGAATAGTCCCTATCCATTTACCAAAGTACGTTTTTAGGATTTGTGAGAAATTTTTGTTGGGATTTTTTTGTAACATTAATACAATAAATACGCCGATTATAGAAGTAGTTATCCAACCAAGAATGATAGAAATCCAGCCATCTGTGCCAGCCGTAGTAGCAAGTGGGCTTGGCATGATTAACATACCTGATGCAAGTTGCAGTGAATGAATGAAAATAATAAATTCGAATAAAGTTATGTTTTGGAATTTAAGATTCCCCATGCGAACCACCTTCTTTTTTCTTTTTTTGTTTCGGCTGTCCTGTACTTGAGCGGGTGGTGATCATAGAAATAGGAAATCTTACAAAAGAATCTTTTAATTCTTGAAGCCGAAACGGCGCGATTGGCAATCCGTATGGTGAACCATAGGAGGTAAGTGAAACAAAATGAGCGAATAAGAGCATTAATCCACTAACGATACCTACAATCCCATAAAAGTATGCCAATAACATCATTGGGAAACGAATAAGGCGTATAGAACTTGATAAATCATAATTAGAAACAATAAATGATGCAATGGCTGTAATAGATACGATAATAACCATAACGTTACTCACAAGACCTGCTTGAACAGCCGCCTGTCCAATTACAATCCCTCCAACAATTCCTATGGTTTGTCCAATGGGTTGCGGTAAGCGAATACCAGCTTCACGTAGCATTTCTAGTGTGATTTCCATTATAAAAGCTTCTAATAAGGGAGAGAAAGGGACTTTGACTCTAGACGTTGCAATAGAAGTGTATAAATCTATAGGAATGATTTCAAAATGAAAAGAAACTATAGCAATATAAAATGCCGGTAAAAAAATAGCTATAATAAATCCTGCAAATCGTAATAAGCGAAAAAATGAAGCAATGAGCCAATGAATATTATAATCATCTGGAGTTTGAAAGAATCCAATTAAATTCATTGGAACAATCATTGCACCAGGGGATCTATCCATTAACACTGCTACTTTTCCATCGAGTATATGATTTGAAATGGCATCTGGGCGTTCGCTTAAATAAGCTTGTGGGAAAGGAGTCCAATTTTGATCTTTTGTATAATTAGATAGTTCTCCAATACTCAATACCGCATCCGTTTTAATTCTACAGATTCTAGTTTCTATTTCTTGGACTACATCTGCGGTTGCTACATCACCTAAGTAAATTAAATAAACTACTGAAGTGGCTCGTTCTCCAATCGTCAGCTTTTTGATCTTTAACTCTGTTGAAGGAAGATATCGACGAATTAAGCCTATATTTTTTGTGGCATTCTCAATAAATCCATCATGTGAGCCTTTAATAGTAACTTCTGAAATGGGTTCTTGAATTGCTCTTTCTGCCCAGCCTTTTGTATTTATTAGAAGTGACCGCTTTTCTCCTTCCATAAATAGAACACATTGACCCTCAAGTAATCCTTCTTTAATTTCATTCCATGTAAATACTATTTTGGTATGAGTTGCAATAATATTAGAATTAAATATTTGACTGTCTTCATTTACTTCTTGTAGTAATGGTGTAACAACATTGCTTTTTAAAGCGACACCATCTGTAAGGCCTTCAAAATAATATAGTAAAATATTCGTGGTTGTTTTTAATTGCAAAGGATGTTCGATTAAATCTGCACTAATATCAAAGATATTATTTAATGTATTTTTAAGTTCTTTTAAGTTACTTGTTTGGATGTTTTTAATGTTTTTATCTGTTTTAGTTTCTAAGGTCTCTTCATTTAAGGACAAAATTGACACCTCTTTAATATATAACGATTAGTTGTATTTATTATTTTTAGTTGAGGGAATTTTATTCACAAATTTAAACAAATTGGGAACGGAAATTAATAATTGAGAACAAAAAAGTAGAGGTGATTAGTGGGGAAATCTAGGTATCAAGATAGAATTGAAATTTGAATGATTAAAATAAAAAAGAACCCTTGATAGGCTCTTTTTCATAGTTGGTAAATATGTTGTCAACAACAGAGGATAATTAAGGTAGTAATTTAGATGTCTTTAAGTTAATCAGCTAAATTTTGTAGGAAGAATGGTTTTTCATACCTTAATGCTCGATTAAAAAGGACATTACATTTATTTGGGTGTTCTAGTGTATTTGAACTTTGCATGCTAACAAATTTTGTTTAGGGACAAAAATGATTTTTCTGAATTAACAGAAAAAATGCGCAAAATTCCTATTGGTTATTTTGGTAGGTATCAAATATTTCTTTGGCCTTATTTTCTTGATGTTACCGTACATTTATATGTTTCTATGGGAAAGAATTACTTTTATTTTTATTACCCTCTATTGTTTGATTAAGATGGTAACATGAAATTAAAACGTTTACAACCAGAAAATAAAGAAAAAATCTTAAAATACGACTTTTTTCGACAATTTTTCTACGTTAATATCTAATATTTTTATAGGAAAAGGTGGAGGAAAACGTACCCTTTTCCTATAAGATGTTTTGTAGGAATTAGATATAACTAAAGTAATAATAGCCTAAAATTAAAATGAAATTCCATGAATTTGAGCCCAAAGTTATGAAAACCATTGATAACGTTATAATTGAATTTTTAAACCGTAAGAGTTTTAAAAGAAAGGTCAAACTTTAGTCCACTTTGCGTTTCTTCCTTTTGTAACTAGCTTAATATGGCCAAATAATTGCAAGGAATTTAAAGCCTTACTAATTGTACTCTCTGCAATGTCTGGATATCTGTTACGAATACTTTCCTTAGTAAAGGGTTGTTTTTGTTTAAGTATAAAATCCTGAATTCTCTCAACTTTAGTATGTTTACATATAGAATCTAGAACGGTGTTATGCAGATCTTTGTAAGCCTCTAATATAATAGTTAAAAACGTTTTTAACCAAAAGCTACTATTGTGTTCCTCGCAGTACCAATTTACCGAAGATTTATAAATCGAATTGTAATATTCAGATTCATTTTTCTTAATATACTTATCCAAACATACATATTTTACAAATGTATGTCCACTCTTAATTAGCAGCAACTGCATTAACATAAATGCTAGCCTGCCATTACCTTGATTGAAAGGGACTATGCAATAAAAATTTAATATAAAACGAGCTATTAATAAAAGCGAATGTAGCCCCTTACTAGTATTTAATGAGTTGTATTGATCACATAATTGCTCCATAAACTGTGGAATGAGTTCATGTGGAAGAATGCGGTAACTATTCAAGTGCATTCCATGTTCAGGAATACCTGGAATAATAAAAGATTTTTCACGCCATTTGGCACTGTCAGAGGTAATGTAATGAATTAGTTGAAAATGTAATTCCTGTATAGTTGCTGGATTAATTGATAAAGTACAGGAGTTTTTATGTACAAAAGAAAGTGTTTGATAATAACAAAAAATAGCATCTTCCGAAATATTTTGAGGTACTATATCATCTAAAATAAGTTCTTTTAATCTTTTATTAGGAACTTTTATATCCTCATAAATAGTAGTGAAATTTTTTATGTAATGTAGTGGTATAGTTTTTTCTAAACTATTAAATATGTCAGGGTTTTGTTCCTGATAAGCAGCTAATTTTCCTTTGAATTCGCTAATTTCACTTATTAAATTGATTAACCTCCTTTTTAATTCAATATTTTTATACTTATCATCAAAAAAATCTCTCATTTTTGTTCCTCCTGTAACCCCTTAACACGTTGTTGCATATATCATTCCATTCTAAAGGTGTTTCAAGACATCATTATCAAATAACGACATTTTTGTTCTGATTTTGATCTTGTTTTAGAATCTATATTTTTATTTGATAATAAAAATATAAAAGGTATAAAAAAGAATCGTTAGGATTCAATTTTAATAGGCATAATCCTAACATCAAATGTACAAATGTACAATAAAAAAATAAAAAATATAAAACTATCGACTCTTTTAAAAGATTATTAAGTAGTTGTGGCTATAGATATGTTTTAGTTTTAGAGTAAATATTAAAGTGGTAATAAATTTTTCATGGTTGAAAAAATAGATAAACTATTAATTTGTGAAAGTTATGTGCCTAATCTCTTCATTTGCTATTATGAGAATTCTAAAATTAAATCTAAACGAGCTTAATTTTCTATATTTAGCATAAAGATTAGGGGAGTAAGTTGAAGAAATGTATCATTAAATATAGAAATATGTAACGTTTCATACTTGTATTGTAAAATATTTTGACATAAGTTAATTTAAATACTAGGTACAGGAACATTTAATAAAAATTTAGTAATGTACCCTTTAAACGTTTCACCCTAAAAACGTTAGTATTTATTAATAAACCTCAAGCATACTGAAGTTTTTCCTTTGTTTCTGTACCTTATTAGGTAAAAATAATACAATAAATTGGTAGAATGTTATAGGGGGAAATTGGATTTTTAATTCTCTTTTTCTTATCTTACATAATCAATCTCTTGATGAGTTGTTTAAAATAAGGATTAACAGGGTAGGAGATGACTATTAAAAAGGACTATAAAGTTAAGTTGGATAAACGATCAGGGAAACGAAAGGTTACTTTCGTCGTGTAACTGAGAAGCTCCCACTTTATGTTTTGCTAAGTGATGGGTAGTTCATTCTGCCTGGTAATTTTAATATATGAGTTTGAACATCCTGAAGGTAATCAATATATAAATTACATTAGTTATGTGGTTATAGGAGTAAATGTCTAAGATTAAAGGGTTTGTGTGCATTCACCATGTGAATATAAGTAGATTATTTATTGTGTTTTTTAAGGTTTAGAAAATATGTGTGAATTTAGCTTTAGAAATGACTTATTTGCAAGTTATATAATAGAAATGTAAAGTCTGAAAGAAACTGATATTATCAGTTTCTTCCAGACTTTTTTACTTTAAAAGTAAATTTTTTCTACATAAGGTTAAATATATAATTCTTTAAATTAATATTTGAATTTTTTGTGAAATTAATTGAGGTTTTTATCCCTCTATTAATACATAATGTTACAAAATAGACTTATTGTATTTATTTTATTTTTATATGAGATTAAAAATAATAATAAACGTACCAATGTATGAGAGATATTAGTATATTTAATAGCAATTTGTTCGTTTATCTCTATATTGCTATTATATTAGCGATAACAATAATATATTGGGGGGACAAGAATGAATTTAAAATTAACATCTAAATTTGAAGGATTAAGAAAAAGTAAAAAAGGAATTGGTGCCTGTATTTTAGCTGCAGGAGTGACGGCTATTACAATGATACCTCAAAGTGCGTATGCACATGGATTTGTTGAAAAGCCAAGCAGTCGTGCTGCCTTATGTAGTCAGAATTATGGAGCATTGAATTTAAATTGTGGAAATATAATGTACGAACCTCAAAGCCTAGAAGCACCTAAAGGATTCCCAGATGGTGGACCGATTGATGGAAAAATCGCTTCGGCAGGAGGACTGTTTGGAGGGATTCTTGACCAACAAACATCAAATCGCTGGTTCAAAAATACGATTAAGGGTGGAGCAAATACATTTACATGGAAATATACAGCTGCACATCTTACAAGTAAATGGCATTACTACATTACAAAAAAGGGATGGGATCCTAATAAACCATTAACACGTGCTGAATTAGAACCAATTGGAACAGTGAAACATGATGGTTCTGCCGCATCAAATAATTTAACACATACAATTAATGTACCAACTGATCGAAATGGTTATCATGTTATTTTAGCTGTATGGGATGTAGCAGATACATCGAATGCGTTTTATAATGTAATTGATGTAAATCTAGTAAATAATGAAACTCCCGATACAGTAGCTCCAAGTCAACCAACTGGATTAAATGCGTCTAAAGTTACTGCAAATAGTGTTGCACTAACATGGAAGGCTTCTACGGATAATATAGGTGTAAAGGAATATCAAGTGTTACGCAATGGGGAAGTAATTGATACGGTACCAGGTACAACATTTATTGATAAAAAACTAAAAGCAAACACGGAATATACCTATACAATAAAGGCGTTAGACTCTGCTGGAAACATATCAAAAGAAAGTGAAGAACTAAAGGTTAAGACAACAAGTGAAATCCCAGATATAGAAGCTCCGACTCAACCGAAAGGCTTACATAGTATGAGTACAACAGCAACAACTGTTGACTTGATGTGGAGTCCGTCTGAAGATAATGTAGGCGTAGACCATTATATTGTATATAGAGAAAGCGCTGGAGTTATGAATAAAATTGGGACAACGGATAACACATCCTTTATGGATAAAGAATTGAAGGCTAATACATCGTATAAATATGTAGTGACGGCGGTTGATTTAGCTGGAAATGAATCTAGTAGAAGTGATATTTTGAATGTAACAACAAAGTCAGAGGATTCCACATATGAAAAATGGGATGCAAGAAAAGCATATATAAAAGGTGATAGAGTGGTACATGAGGGAAAAGTGTATGAAGCAGTTCAAGATTATCAAGGCAATGGTGACACAAATTGGATTTTTGCCCTATCGCTTTGGAAGCCAGTTTTGAATAAATGATAAGTGGAAAATGTAGTTAACATTTTTGGGTTTTTCTTTGAAAGTAAAGGGGCGTTCCAAATATAAATTCCTGAATGGTTTAAATAATATGTTAATAAATTTAATCACCATCCTAATGTTTACAAAATGAAATCAGAAAAGAATCCCAATGGTATTCCATCAAAAAGGAACTCTAATGGGATTCTTTTATTTTCTAATTTGTAATAGCGTATATTTTCAAAGTGAATTTGCTAGTGGCACCAATTGGACTTGCGATATAATATTTAGTATTTGAGTAAGCCTCAGTCCTAGATTCATGTGAAATATTTTTCCAACGAATAGAATCGGTACCTAAGGAAACATCAATCATTACATGGAAAGAGATAGTAGAAGGATGATCTTTCTCTGAAGGCTCAATAACCCATTTTAATTCTTTAGTTCCTACAGGTAAATTATCAATTTTAAAGTTTTGACTAGAACGATTTTGTTGTCCAGATAAAGGACTAGATTCGGATGGGATTTGCGAAATTAATATCTCTTTTTCATTCGAATGTACACCATTTAATTTAATGATACTATCAATTAAACCTGGCCCAGGAAAATCAGCTGCGATAATACCAGAATGTCTAACTCTACCTTGTTGTAAGAGTTCGGTCCCAAGTGTATTCATCCCACCATAATATACTTGCCCATTTCTATCGCGGGGGAAATCACTCCACGCATTAGTGTAATTCGTTTGAATCAACTTAGGGCTACTATCAGTATTTCTATTCTCTTTTCCGCTTGCAACAAACCAAGGATATACATTATTTAAAAATGCGGCTGCGCCACCCGTACCACTAAAATGGTTAAGATTTATTTTTCCATTATTAAAGTTAGTATTTGCACTTTGTAGATGAGTTTTTATCGCATTCCATTTTTTATATATTTCGTCTGGTCCGCTTCCAATTTCAAATTTATCTTGTATATTCAAACTATCGTAATCAATACCGTATAATTGAGAGGATGCAAAGTTTTGTAAGACTACAATTTTACCTCGGATATCTCCTAAAGTAGGGTTGTTTCTGTCTATAGCTGGTACGGAATTAGGATCCCAAAAATATGAAGCATTAACGTTTTTATATTTTAAAAATATTTCCTCAAATGATGGAGATCCACTTTCAGGTGTAGTTTCTTCTTTTAAGCGCATTAAAATTGTTTCAGTCGGATAATCTTTTAAAAATTGAATTGCATCTTTTAATACATCTTCAAACACTGCTTTTTGATTTACAATGCCATGGTACATTGCAAAAGAATCTTTTACACGTTTAACGCGCATATCTACATATCGAATTCCAGAATTTAATTGTTGGGGTAAACTCATAGTTTGATTTCTTGTCAAATTTTCATCAAGAAAACTTGCACCATGTAAAGCCATTGTGCCATGAGTTCCCGGAATAGATATTTCACTTAATTTTGTTGAATCTGCTACTTCTGACATCCACGATGGGTTTTGATAACCTAGATTGGGTTCATAGGAATAACCTGGATGACTATCAGCTAAAATAGTTGATGGTGTACCTAAACTTGCTAGTGTAAAACAAGTGAGAATGCTAATTTTAAAGGAATTTTTTATTTTGTTCATTTTATCTCTCCTGACCTTTACATAATAGCTATAATAAGATGGTTTTTGACTATATTTATTGTTTTCTATTCCTAATGTAATGAATTTTTGTAATTGAAAAAGGGGTAATGAGCTAACTTGAGATATTATAAATTTACTGTAATGAATTGTATCTAATAGCCAAAACGATTCTTAAAGAATAGTAGCATAAAAAGGTGAAAAATAAGCTTTTTGCTGTATTGTATACAAACAAAACAGAAGCCTTAAAAAGACTTCTATTTTGTGACATATTATGAATGATAAGGTGTTTAACAAATTAAGATAATGTGAGTGAGCGGTAAAAATCTATTTATAGCTGTTTCAGGCATTTCTTATAACAAGGCTATTCAGGAAAAGTGGTCCCTACAATGCTAATAAAAATTAAAACATACTATTCATTAAAACTTAGACTAACTACAGTTGCAATAGATTGGGCTGCATGTTCCCAGCTTCCATCTATAACTTTACCAATCTGCTGCCCAAGTGTATTTAAATCATTTGGATTAACTGGAATTCCATTATACGCAGCAAGAATTGATAAAAGTGGAGCAGCAAATGGTGTCCAACCACCTCTATCAATATTAAATACAGGCTTATCTACTACTTTTCCATCTTGCACAGTAAACTCATAATAAAATTGATCATCTGGACGGAAACTTAAATGATGAGAAATTTGTCCCTTAACATATTTTTTTCCTCCACCTAGATTTACTACTTCTATTTCTTTTACATTAAATTCATGCTCAAATACTTTTATTTTTTTGACTTCCGGACCATTTAAGGCAGCATTAACAGCTGTTTCTAAATTATTTTGTGCTAATGGTTGAATAGTCATTTGTGCCTCTTTTTGTTGGATAGGAGCCTCTTTTTCTGCAGCAAACACTGATGTAGTAGGTAGTGCGCCTGTAGCTAATGTAGCTGCAAGTGCTGTTGTCATCATGATTTTTCTTTTCATCTTCATAGTTTTTCTCCCTCTCTTAAAGTTTTGATATATAATCTTTTAAAGACTGACATTGTGCAATATTTTATTTCATAATGCACAAAAAATGGTTTAAGAATTATGTCAGAGAATTAAAATTAATTATATATGTATTTAAGATGATATCTATCTACACATATTTTTTCAATTTTTAGACAAATTTTATAGTAATGACTTCTTAAGGGTCAATTTTGTACCTTGTTTTATCTATAGAAATCTTATAAATAAACTAATTTTATAGTGAATGTAATATATTTGATATCAAATGTCTTACATAATGCTATAAAATTTCACAATTTTTTATTTTAAAGAATGGAGCAATAGGGATTCTCATTGCAAGGGATACGGGAATAGCTTAATCAATTAGAGTTTGAAAGAATTCTTTTCTTAGGATTCCCTCACCTCTAAATGAAGTGAAAGAGGGGGTAGTTCAAAATAATGAGAAAGAATCAAAGTTATGATGTATTGAAAGAAAAGAGAAAAGAGAAAAGAGAAAAGAGAAAGGAGCGTAATAATTTTCCGAACCGGGGTTAAATGTCAAAGGTTCGAAATAATCTTCTAAACTTTGAAATAACAGGTGAAAATAATAAGCACTCACGTAGAAGTGCTTATTCAAATTCGATTTCTGTTTTACCATCTGATGTGAAGTATCTTATGGTTGTTTTGTCGGATTCTTGCAAGCCACTCTGTGCAACGGCGTCTTTTAACTTTGTTCTCGTTCTGTAGCCGAAATTTTTCCGTAAGCCTTCGTCAGCATTTGACAATGCTGTTTTGTCAACGAAAACATATAAGACATACAAGTTATTTTCTTTATTTAATTCAACCGCTGTTACAGTACCACCGAAATATTCTATAATCTCCTTAGTTCTACGTTCAATACTTTTCGTCATTCGTGTCTGCTCATCTTTTGGTTGTTCTGTTTTCACCATCTAAATACTATTAATTTTAATATATAAATATTAGCATAAAATGAAATTTGTTGCTGAATATGGAGTGATATGTAATGCTCGCCGTGGGTATAAATTATGTGGCGTCACCTATTGTAACAGTTAAAATGTTAGTACTTATCTTTCTTAATAACATTATATATTTGACTGCGTGAAAAGCATTTTAATGGATTGTTTTAGCTTAATATAAAAAGAGGACGCATTATTATTTACGTCCTCTTTTTATATATTAGATAAATTACAGCAGAAACTTTTGTTTTAATTATGTTGATTCACGAATAATTAAGTTTGTAGGATATTCAATAATTTTACGTTTAATAGATTCATCTGTATTTATATATAGTAGTATCTCGTTAACAGTACGTTTACTCAGTTCAACAATTGGAATATCAATAGTACTAATTGTTGGGGTTGTAACTGTACAAATTAATTGATTATCATAACCACAAACAGCTAAGTCAGTTGGAATAGAATACCCTTTAATAGTAGCTCCTTTAATGACTCCAGCAGCAACTTGATCATTTCCAGTAAATAATGCAGTAGGTTTATCTTTTAATTTATCTAGCTTCTCAAAAATTTTAAATCCATCATTAATAGTAATTGCATCTCCAAATAGCCAATTTTTATTGAATGGTAATTGTTTTTCTTTTAAGGCATGCAGATAACCTTGTTGGCGTTTTAATTGTGCTTGACTATTAAGAGAGTCAAAACAAAAGCCAATTTTTTTATGACCTTTGCTTATTAAATGTTTAACAGCTTTGTATCCAGCTTCAAATTCATCGTAACAAATTATCGGAATAGGTGCATTTTCCTCATACTCATTACAAAGTATTATGGGCCCATATGCTAAATAATGTTCTATATTTTCCCAACTATTTTCTAGGGATGCGAGAATTACACCATCTACAGCTTTATTCTTTAGTAATGAAAGTAATTCAAGCTCTATTTTTTTCTCATAAAAAGTCTGATAAATTAGCAATTTGTAATTGTGTTTTAATAATTCTTTAGAAATTTCTCTAGCTAATTTTCCGAAAAAGGGATGATCTATATTTGGAATTGATAGAGCAATGGTTTGTGTCTTATTTATCCTAAGATTCCTAGCAATAGCACTAGGAGTATAGTTGAATTCTTGCATTACTTTTATTATTTTCTCACGTTTTTCTGAATTTACATAAGGATGATTATTTAGAACTCTTGAAACCGTAGCATTTGATACATTACATAATTTAGCTATTTCATTAATTGTTACCATAGAGAAACCCTCCGTAAAAAATATGTTGACATGTAATCGATAACATAAAATATAGTCTACTCATGATTTTCAAAATAATTTCTTAGAGGTGATTTAACGTGAAAACTCTTACTACAATTTCTGGACATAGTAAAGACAATTTAGCTTTATTAAAGTGCCTACAGGGGGAAACAAAAGAAAAAGAATTTGAAATTAGTAATATATTACCGAATCACAAGATGAAAGAGAAATTATTTCGGGAAAACAAATTGAAAATAGATATTGATATAGAAAAAGATATTTTCAATTATAGCAGAAAAAATATACAGAAAATAGAATTTATGCCAGTTAATCGGTTGATTTCTCAAGATGAGGTTGAAAAAATTATTGGAGTTTTAAAAGATGTTTTACCAACAGGTCAATTTACAAGTGGACCATTTTCAAAAAAGCTAGAAGAAGTAATCGGAAGTTATTTAAATAAAAAGTTTGTAATTGCAACAAGCAGTGGTACAGATGCCCTTATGGTGTCATTGTTATCTATTGGTATTCAGCCGGGAGATGAAGTAATTATGCCAGCTAATAGTTTTGCTGCTACTGAAAATGCTGTGTTAGCGGTCGGAGCAAAACCGATATTTGTAGATATCGATCAGAAGAGTTATTGTATTGATCCATCTAAAATCGAAGAAGCTATCACCAAAAAAACTAAATGCATTTTACCTGTACATTTGTATGGTAAGCAGTGTGAAATGAAAAAAATTCGTGAAATCGCGGATATATATCAATTAAGAGTTATTGAAGATGCATGTCAAGCTATTGGTTCTTCAAATCTTGGAGAATATGGAGATATTATTGTCCTTAGTTTTAATCCATATAAGAATTTTGGTGTATGTGGTAAGGCTGGGGCAATAGTTACTAATAATGAAACTCTTGCAATACGTTGCAATCAATATAGTTATCATGGATTTGAAATTGATACAAAAAATAAAAAAGTATTAGACTTTGGATTCAATTCTAAAATTGATAATTTGCAAGCAGCTATTGGTTTGGAAAGAATTAAGTATTTATCATACAACAATTTAAAAAGAGCGTATTTAGCTCAACGATATATTCGTGAGTTAAAGGATTTAGAGGATAGAGAATTAATAAAGCTACCTATTATGACAGAAGATAATGTCTGGCACCTTTTCCCGATTAGAGTTGAAAATGGAAGAAGAGACGAGTTGAAAAATAAATTGTACCAATTGTATAACATTGAAACAGATATTTATTATCCGGTATTATCTCATAAACAAAATACTAACTGGATAAAGGAAAATTATCTGCAAAAAAATATGTTTAATACAGAGCAAGTTCATAAAGAAATATTACATCTACCTTTACATCCAAATATGATGTTAGAAGAGCAAAATTTCGTTCTGGAGGGATTATTCAATGTCAATAAGTAATGAAGTTTTACAGTCTTTAAATTTCAAAAGATTACCACAAGTTAAAAAGCCTAAGTATGTAGTGTTCTGTGATTTTGATGAAACTTATTATCCTCATAACATGGATGATTCTAAAAGAAGCAATATGAAATTGTTAGAAAAGTATTTGTATGAACAAGGAAGTAAAGGGGATTTAGTAATTGGTTGGGTAACGGGAAGTAGTTTAGAATCAATTGTTGAAAAAATGAAAAAGGGTGGTATACAGTATTTTCCTCATTTTGTGGCGAGTGGATTAGGTACAGAAATAACGTACTTTGATAGTAATGGGACTACTATAGATGATCAAATTTGGGAAGAGAGAATTATAGAGGGTGGTTTTGATTCTTTGAAGATTGAAAGAATTATTAAATTGCTAGAAATGAAATATGAAATTTTTTTAAGACCTCAGACACAATTAGGAAGTTCTAAGTACAAATTTAATTTTTATTATGAAGAGCAAAATGAATTTATTGATACAAAGAATTTAGAAAAGATAGAAGAAATCGGAGAGATATTCCAAGTTGGAGTTAATATTAACAAATGTAACCCATTAGCTGGTGACCCAGAAAATTGCTATGATGTAGATTTTATTCCACTTGGAACAGGTAAAGATGAGATAGTGAAGTTTATTTTAGACAAGTACGAACTAGATAAAATAAATGCCATTGCTTTTGGAGATAGTGGGAATGATTTAAGGATGCTACAAGCTGTAAGGCATGGCTATTTAGTAGAAAATGCAACAGAAGAGGCTAAAAAAATACACTCAATGTTAGCTCAAGGTGAATACTCGATTGGAATTTTAAATACTCTAAAGCACATTATTAATTAAAAGGAGATGTTCATTTAATGAATATTGGGATTATTGGTGCAGGAAGTATTGCAAGAGCTCATTCTAGAGCATTATCAACTGTTGATAGTTGTAAATTAGTTGGAGTGTATGATGTTAATAATGATAATGCCCAAAAGTTGGTAGGGGATTTTGGCGGGAAGGTTTTTAATAGCTATGAAGAGTTACTTGAAGTAGTTGATGGGGTAATAATATCTTCCCCGAATTTTTGTCATAGATCTCAAGCAGTTCAAGCGTTATTAAAAAACAAACATGTGTTATGTGAAAAGCCTATGGCAATTTCTTGTGAAGAGGCAAAATACATGATGACAATAGCAAAAAATACTAATTTAGTCGCTTCAATGGGGTTTAACTATCGCTACCTATCTTACGTTAAGGCTTTGAAACAACTCATTCAAAATGAAGAATTAGGGGAAATAGTAGTGGTAAGGTTGCATTTTAAAAAAAATAGCGCTTTTAGGAGAACTTCCTTTACTTGGCGAGATGATTCTCAAAGTAATAGAACTAGTGGGGCCTTGGGAGATTTAGGAATTCATCTAATAGATTTATTATGGTTTTTATTTGAGAGTGATTTTAGAGAGGATACTGTTCGAACTAAAATTAAAACAAATGTTAAGGAAAAAGAAAGTAAACCAGTTTTTGTTGATGACTATGCTGAGGTTTATGGCCAATTGAATAATAAGGTTTTTGTTAATATTACAACATCTAAAAGTTCATTTCTTGACGATTGTGGTTTTAGTATAGAGGTAATAGGAACGAAGAAAGAATATAAGTACTCTTCTAAAGAGCCAAATAAATATATACTCTTTGACGGATTGGAAAAACATGAAATCCCTTTACCGTTACCTTTACTAGTCGATCCAGAAAATGAGATTTTTGAATGGTCTGATTCTTTTAGGAGTGAAATTATAGAATGGGCTAAGGCTGCGGAAGGTGGGCCGAATATGTCTGTAGCAACATTTGAAGATGGATTTCGTTCACAAGTTATATTGGATATGTTTTTTGATAAAAGCAGTAGTAATAAAGAACGATCTGTAGCAACTATTTAGTTTTATGGTAAAAACAGGGGTTTAGAACTTTTACTTAAATCCCTGTTTTTATTTTGGATTGGAGTTGAGAAAAGATGCGGTTAATATTTTATTATGGTTGCTTGTTTTATTTTATTGTAGGGATCATACATGTTTGTATCGGTAGTTTAATTCCTTCATTAATACAATATTACGGAAGAACTCCTGATCAATTAGGTGTTTTAATATTTTTTCAATTTACGGGTTTTTTATTTGGTGTTCTAAGTTCACCTATACTAGTAAGAAAGTATCATTATTTTAAAACAATAACATTAGGTGTTTTAGTAATGTCCATCGTTCTAGGAGGTTTTATATATATAAAAGAATGGGCATATTTAGCTGTTATTTGTTTTGTATTAGGCTATGGAGCAGGTTTGTTAGAAACTACGGTGGGTTCCTTTATTATTTCAGTAGAAAGGAATAGTGCTGCTAAATTTAGCATTCTCGAAGTATGGTTTGGGGTTGGGGCGCTAGGGTTTCCGTTACTAGTTAATTATATTATAAAATTTTATGAATGGTATTTTATTCTTTATGGGATATTACTATTCTTTATTTTTACACTATTTGTTTGGTACATGTTTGGACGTACAAAATTTCTAAATTTTTCTCCTCAAAATAATGAAAAGGGAGGAGCATCCCTTTCCTCATTCACTCTGAAATTTAAAAGTGAAAAGATTACAGTTATATTATTTATTTCACTTTTTGCATTCTTATACGCAGGCATAGAAACTAATCTTGCAAATTTTTTATCTACAATCATGATTCTTACCAATAATGAATTAATCAGTTCAGTAAGTATATCTTGTTTTTGGCTAGCAATAGTTATAGGAAGAATACTTGTAGGTAAGCTAGCCCATAAATTTAATTATTGGAAATACATTACATCTAGTTGCTTTACATTAGTGATTCTTTTATCTCTATTTCCCTTTGTTCGAGGTACAGGTATGTATTTGTTTATCATCTTCATTATTGGTTTAGTCATAGCGGGTGTTTTTCCAATAACATTAATCTTAGCTTCCCGTATTATGGAAAATAATATCGATCAAGTGACTAGTCTATTTATCGCATCGGCCAGTTTAGGGGGGGCACTAGTATCTTTCTTAATTAGCTGGAGTCTATCATTAAATACTATAACTGTTACTTTTGGGATATTTTCACTTTTTGCATTGAGTCTAGGCTGTATTATTTTAAAAATGAGGAAAATTGCAACTTACGGTAACGAAAGTGCCAAAAAGGTAGAAAGTATGAAAAATTTATAGAAAAAATTTTTATAATATGAAAAAGTTAATTTTATTGGGAATACCTAAAAAAGTTGATAAAGTTAAAAATTCTGTATTTGGGCTTTGTTTTATATATTGTGCTGTGTAATATATAA
This sequence comes from Bacillus sp. EB106-02-03-XG38, assembly GCF_058792175.1. NCBI lineage: Bacteria > Bacillati > Bacillota > Bacilli > Caryophanales > Bacillaceae > Bacillus > Bacillus sp. EB106-02-03-XG38. Next base: position 1,372,279 of record NZ_JBYTED010000001.1, on the reverse strand, counting down.
AACAGAGATACTTCAAAAATAAAAATGATATGCAACAGTGACCAGTTCTCAGGTAATAAAAAGTTATTTTAATTAGCTTTTCAGATTAATCTAAGAGGGGTTTGTTATCGAATGGAGATAAAGATTAGTAAAAAGGATAAGATTGATATCTCTAAAAAATTAAAGTCTTTTTTGGCTGAACAATATTCACTGGAATTGGGTGAATACATAAGCTATGAGTTACTTGAATTCATAATAAAGGAATTAAATCCACATTTTAATCAAGTTACTAGGGATAGGTTGGAAACGTTGTTAAAGAATATAGAGAAAGATATATACAGTCAATAGACTTTAAATGGAAATTGAAAAACTAAGGTATCATTTTAGATAGCTTAATACCTAGTAAGAATAGAATAATTAAAGCGTCACAAGACACCCATCCAATTTTATTAATGATAAAGGATGGGTGTTTTCATTATATAGGATATTAGGGAAGACCTGTCGATGAAAGTCTATACTAAAGACTGTCTTGCATTTTTGTATGCTAAATCATTTTGTATAACTAAGAACTAATTATATATAGACTAATTCCTCAGACGAACAGTTAAAAAGACGGAATAGAAGAAAAATTAGAAAAAATAACTACATAATGGTAGAATATGGTTGATTAACAGGTAGCTGATTAATCAATAAATCTAGTATTAAAGGGGGAATTAATTTGGGGAATAGGAACAAAAGAATGAAAAATTATTTTCAAAGGTTAATAGCTGTAAGTGTTTGTTTTTTGTTATTTTTTCTGGGGAGCAATTATTCAAAAGCCGAAACTGTTGCACCTATAACATTAAATCCTAAAGAGGTAGAAGCATTCACCAATAAAGTAATTCCAGAGAAAATGAAAAAAGAAAATGCAGCTGGTGTAGCTCTTGTCGTTGTAAAGGATAATCAAATTCTATTTCAAAAGGGATTCGGATTTTCCGATAAAGAAAAGAATACTCCCATCGATCCTAAAAAAACAGTTTTTCGATTAGCATCAATATCAAAAGTTTTTACTGCTAGTGCTGTCATGCAGTTAGTTGAACAAGGAAAAATTGATTTAAATAAAGATATAGTAAATTATATGGGGGGATTAAAATACCAAAATAACATGAGTGAAGCAGTTACAATGGAGCATTTACTTACCCATACAACAGGGTTTGATTACGTAGATCCTAGACCCGAGGACATCCATTATCAAGATAATGATTATACAATGCTTAAAGATTATGTAGAAGATAATATGCCCACAGTAGTGAGAAAGCCAGGAGATACATATACATATGATAATTTTGCTTCTATGCTTCAAGGGTATATTGTTCAAAATCTGACAAACACACCTTTTTACAAATATATGGCCAAAAATGTTTTTTACCCTTTAGAAATGCATAATAGTAGTTTTGTTATGACAAATTTTATTAAAGAAAAGTTAGCAACAGGATATGATGCTAAAGGCAATGCCATCCCATTTTATCAGACAAGGCCAACAGACATGCCACAAGGCAGTATGTTTTCTACAGGAAGTGATGTAGCCAATTTTATGATTGCTCAATTGAATGATGGTAAATTTAAAAATAACCAAATACTACAAAAAGAAACTGTAGAAGATATGCAAAAAACAAAATTTGCGTTACATCCCAAATACCCTAATATGACATATGGGTTTGAATTCTTTTCACCGCAAAGTCATAACGGGCAATATGTGTTTGGGAAAGGTGGAAATATACCAGGTTTTTCATCTTTAATGTGGTTAATTCCAGAGCATAAAATTGGAGTTTTTGTTGTTACAAATAAAGATAGTTCAGCACTTCCTGTTGAAGTGTTTGATGATTTTATGAATCATTATTTCCCAGATAAAACAAAGCCTGAATATTTAAACCCTAATGAAGAAGAATTAAAGAAATTTGAAGGGGTTTACCGTGATTTGAGATTAAAAAACCTAATGTCACATGTAAACATAAGTGAAGGAAAATTATATGTAAGTGATAAAGCATATGGTAAACAGGAGCTAAAACAAATAGACCCTTTACTATTTGAGGACGAAAAAGGGAATTATATGGCGTTTAAACTTCACAAAGATGGTACCGTGAAAGAAATGATACATTGGAACTCTGGTAGTTCAGCGGTGAAGCTAAGTGAGCCTGAGAGATTTAAAGACGTAGATGAAAATCATCCATATGCTAAGTTTATAAATCCTTTACATCAATACGAGGTATTACAAGCAAATAAGGAGGGGAATTTCACTCCAGAATCTTCTCTTACACGAGCAGAATTTGCATATTGGTTATCTCAAATTGCTTACTTTACGCCACCTTCAAAAAAAGAACCAGTGTTTTCTGATGTGAAAAATCATCCATATGCACCACATATTCAAAAGTTATATGAAATTGGTATTTTATATGAAAAAGAAGGGAAACAATTCCATCCAGACCGTGCAATTACTAGACAAGAAGCAGCATGGGTTACCTGGCAGTATTTAAAAATGTTAGGAGCGCCATCTGCAGATGCAACATTAAAGGGAGAAACTGATGATTGGGCAATAGAGTCCGTAAAAAACATTGTAGGTCATCGTTTAGTAGGGCCTGAGGTTATATATAATGAAGATGGATCAGCAGATTATCTATCGAAACAAAGTATGAAACGACAAGAGGCAGCTGCATTGTTATTTTACGTTTTGTTATCTAGTTAATTTGTTTTGAGGTAAATTTCACAAAAAGAAAAAATCTAAAGAGATTGAAATAATACACAGAAAAAGAATAGTCTTCGACCAATGATTTATCGTAACAAACAGGGGTGGATGAGTTATAACCATACTCCAAATCTTAAGTAGAGCTGTTATTAGAAGAGTGTCTTAAGTGTTTTGTCATGTAAGGAGCTCCTTTCAGGGGAGCTTTTTTATTTTATTATTAATAATTTCATGTACCGTAATTATTAATAATAAAATAAAAATCTACAACAAGGAGATTCAATTCAAGTTAGATAAAACTAGGTCACAGTAATACATTGGTTACCAACAAATAGGATGCATAAAAAATTGTGATTATCTTTTTTATCATTTTAGCCAAGAAGACTCCTTCCTCAAGGAACGCGAAGTGAGTAGGTGGGAGATGAATTGGCTTCGAACAAGGGATGGCAGGAAGCCATCCTAATTGTTCGACATACATAAAGTGTTACTTCACTATCTATCGAATGTATGTTTGGTGTATAATGGTCATATACCGAAATGGAGGTGAATCAAATGATAATTAATAAATCCTTTAGGTTTCGTATCTATCCAAATCAAGCACAAACAATTCTAATTAATAAAACAATAGGTTGTTCTCGCTTTGTATTCAATCATTTCCTATCCCTATGGGATCACGCATATAAAGAAACTGGAAAAGGTTTAACATATGGTACATGCTCTGCCAAACTTCCTGCCATGAAGAAAGAGTTTGTTTGGCTCAAAGAAGTGGATAGTATTGCTATACAGTCGTCTGTTCGCAACCTTGCGGATGCGTATACACGCTTTTTCAAAAAACAAAATAGCGCTCCGCGCTTTAAATCTAAGAAAAATAACGTACAATCTTATACCACAAAACAAACAAATGAAAACATTGCCGTTGTAGGAAACAGGGTAAAGTTGCCGAAACTAGGTCTTGTTCGATTTGCCAAAAGTCGTGAAATAACGGGACGTATTGTAAATGCGACTGTTAGACGAAACCCTTCTGGCAGATATTTTGTGTCACTATTAGTTGAAACAGAAGTACAAGAATTTCCGAAAACACATTCTTACATTGGAATAGATGTAGGACTAAAAGATTTCGCTATTTTATCAGATGGAACACTCTATAAAAATCCGAAGTTTTTCCGATTATTAGAAGATAAGTTGGCGAAAGCACAGCGTGTTCTTTCTAGAAGAATGAAAGGATCTTCTCGCTGGAATAAACAGCGAGTAAAGGTAGCTAGAATTCATGAATACATATCAAATGCTAGAAAAGATTACTTAGACAAAATCTCAACCGAAATCATCAAAAGCCACGATGTTATCGGTATAGAGGATTTGCAAGTATCGAATATGTTAAAGAATCATAAATTAGCAAAAGCAATTAGTGAGGTATCCTGGTCACAGTTTCGAACCATGTTGGAATATAAAGCAAAATGGTATGGCAAACAAGTCATTGTTTTATCGAAAACATTTGCTTCCAGCCAATTATGTTCTTGTTGTGGATATCAAAACAAAGATGTTAAAAATCTAAACCTACGTAAATGGGACTGTCCTTCTTGTCGTACACACCATGATAGGGATATTAACGCAAGTATCAATATAAAGAATGAAGCAATAAGACTTCTAACCGCAGGGACTGCGGGGTTAGCCTAATCAATTAGAGTTCGATAGAACTCTTTACTTAGGAATCCCTCACTTCTAAACGAAGTGAAAGTGGGGGTAGTTCAATTAGACGGCCTCTAATCCTTCAATAAGGTGATTAGGATACTGTCAGATAATATACATATAGCAATGATTCTTAAATAATAGGATATTACATATACCCACTTATATTAAATTCTCATAGAAATTTTTCAAAACTATTCTTACTGAAAGTTGAGTGGTTATTGAATTGATTTCTATTGCTCCCGTTTTATATCAAAGTACTAGCCTTTAATTAACAATTATATCCATTGTAAAAAAATAAGATAGGATTTAATATTTACCAGTATTTAAATGCCGAAAATTATTTAAGGCATTTCAACCAAAATTTAAGAGGAGCATACAATGAACAAACTAAAAAGGATATTGAAACGTAAAACGACTTGGATAATTCTTATCCTATTCGTATTTGTTTATGTAAATAACAGTTCTTTTTTTGCTAAGAGGGACGATGGAACTCCTCTTCTTCTTGCTCACCGAGGACTTTCGCAAACATTTAGCATGGAAGAGATTGAGAGTGATACATGTACAGCAGAACGTATAAATAAACCTGAACATTCTTATTTAGAAAATACAATTCCGTCTATGGAAGCGGCATTTAAAGCTGGAGCTGATTTAGTAGAGTTTGATGTTCAACCAACTAAAGATAATAATTTTGTTATTTTTCATGATTGGACGCTTGATTGCCGTACTAATGGTAAAGGTGTTACAAGAGATTTTACAACAAAAGAATTACAAGCACTTGATATTGGTTACGGTTATACAGCTGATGGGGGTAAAACATTCCCATTTCGTGGCAAAGGGATTAATCTTATGCCAACACTTGATGAAGTACTTACCCATTTTCCAGATCGTTCTTTTCTTATTCATATTAAAAGCAATGATGAAAATGAAGGAATCCAATTGGCTACTCACCTTAAGAAATTACCAGCGAAACGCCTTGATCAACTAACTGTATATGGTGGCGATAAACCAATTGCTGTGATAAAAGAGCGCATCCCTAGTTTAAGAACAATGTCAAAAGCGACCATGAAAAAAGATCTTATTACTTATATGGCATTAGGATGGACTGGCTACATACCTTCAAGCCTGAAGCATGGAGAATTACATATACCAGACAAAGTAGCTCCTTGGCTTTGGGGATGGCCAAATCGTTTTCTTAATCGAATGGATAAAGCAGATACTCGAGTTATCATTGTAGGAGGAAATGGGTTTGGGTTTTCAAGTGGATTTGACTCATCTGAAGATATAAAACGCCTTCCTGAAGATTATACAGGTGGAATTTGGACAAATCGCATTGATAAAATAGCACCTGTATTTAAGAAATAAGGGATAATATAACAGTCGAAGTTTTTCATCTGTTTAACCATTTATATTTTAATAGAAGACTTATTAATAATTTTAAAGGTTTATATACCGATAAACACCCCTGATTTCCTATGAATAATGGAAATCAGGGGGTGTTTTTTGGATGAATGGAACTTATTTTATTAGCTGACATTACGGCAAAGCTTTCTGTTAATTCTGGAACGATTAGAATTTGGAAAATAAGCTATGAAGTGAATGGTGTAGACGCCCTAGAAGAAGCACTTTCTTGGAAAAAGGAGATAAAGATAGCTTTGAGAGTAGAGAGAAACTGGCATAAAAGTAAGGTTGGATAAAGAATAGTATTGAAAAATATAAAAGATGGAAGTAGCATAGGGGATTTACGCATAAAGTAAAATTGATGGTGAAATTAACAAAAAATTCATTTAAGTCAGATAAAATGATGGTATTTTTAACTTATAATAATGTTACTACAATGAAAATAAGGTTATGAATTAGTTATTTTAAAAATCAAATTTAGATGGGAAGAGGATAATGAAGACCAGAGATAGTTATAAAATTATTGTAATTGGTGCTGGGACTGCAGGAATATCTTCTACTGCACATTTGTTACGAAATATACCCTTATTGAAAGAAAATATAGCAATTATTGATCCATCAAAAAAACATTATTTTCAGCCACTATGGAGTTTAGTGGGGGGAGGAATTGTTTCAAAGGAAAGTACGATGCGTGATCAAGAAGTGCTTATTCCAAAAGGGGCAACTTGGATTCCTAAAAGGGTTGTTAAGTTGTTTCCGGAAGAAAATAAGCTACTTTTAGATGATGGACTGCTGCTTGAGTATGAAATTCTTATTGTAGCAGCCGGTATACAAATAAATTGGGATGGTATTAAAGGCTTGAAGGAGTCTATTGGAACTAATGGGGTTTGTAGCAATTACTCTTATAAATATGTTGATTCTACTTGGAGAGAAATTGAAAAATTTAAAGGAGGAAATGCGGTGTTTACCCACCCCAATACTCCTATTAAATGCGGTGGTGCTCCCCAAAAGATTATGTATTTAGCAGAAGAGTATTTTTCTAATAGCGGTGTAAGAAACAAAAGTGAAGTAATGTTTTATACCGCGAACGCTAACATATTTCAGGTTCCACGATATGCTAATACATTAGAACAAGTACTAGAAAGAAAGCAAATAATAACAAATTATAATAAAAACTTAGTAGAAATTATTGCTGAGAAGAAAGAGGCAATTTTTGAAGATACGCAAACACTGAAAAGAGAGACCGTACCGTATAGTATGATCCATGTTGTTCCACCTATGGGGCCACCTAATTTTATTAAAGAGAGTGAAATAAGTGATTCTCAGGGCTGGGTAGATATAAACCCTTATACTTTGCAACATGTACAGTATAAGAATATTTTCGGACTTGGAGATTGTACCAATTTACCAACCTCTAAAACTGGAGCGGCAATTCGAAAACAAATACCTGTCTTAAAACAAAATATTATGGACGTACTTAACAGAAGAGACTTGCATGCTAAATATGATGGATATACATCGTGCCCCATTGTTACAGGTTATAAAAGTCTTATACTCGCTGAATTTAACTATGAACATGAGCCTCAAGAAACGTTTCCGTTTAATCAAGCGAAAGAACGATATAGTATGTTTTTACTTAAAAGATATATGTTGCCCTATATGTATTGGAACTTTATGTTGAAAGGGATCCTATAAAGGAAGAGAGAAAGCAGCTAGAAAAATGGAAAAGCATTTTAAATTAACTATTTGGAGGGAATAGCTATGCTTTTAAAATATTTTTATGATGAAAAATTAGCTCATGCTTCTTATTTAGTTGGTTGTCAGAAGGAGGGCGTGGCAATTGTAATTGATCCAGGTCGTTATATAGAACAATATACAGACTTTGCTAAGAAAGAGGGGATGGAAGTAATTGCTGCGGCTGAGACTCACATTCATGCAGATTTTCTTTCTGGGTCTAGAGAACTTTCTACTCTTTATCATGCCAATTTATATGTATCTGATGAAGGTGATTGTGATTGGAAATATCAATATCTTAACGAAGGGCGATACAAATTGGTTAGAGAGGGAACAGAGTTTAAAATAGGTCATATAAAATTTAATGTAATTCACACCCCAGGGCATACGCCTGAAAGTATTTCTTTTTTAGTAACTGATACAAGTCAAAATAACTATACGAATGATAATCCAATAGGAATATTCACAGGTGATTTTATATTTGTAGGAGATATAGGAAGACCGGATTTATTAGAAACTGCTGTAGGTATGAAAGATACTGCAAAAATAGGAGCGAAACAATTATTTGATTCTATACAAAAAATAAAGATACTTCCTGATTATTTGCAAATATGGCCATCACATGGTGCAGGAAGTGCATGTGGAAAAGCATTAGGAGCAATTCCAACTTCTACTTTAGGTTATGAAAAGATGTTCAATTGGGCATTTCAGTGTAATGAAGAAAGTGATTTTGTATCGACTTTATTGACGGGGCAGCCAGAGCCTCCAAGGTATTTTTCTTTAATGAAGAATTTAAATAAGTATGGTCCTCCAATTCGTAAGAAAAGAGAAGTTACTACTATTAATACAGTAGAAAAACTTCAAGAAGCTATGAGAAACGTTCAGCAAATAGTTGATATAAGGGATGTAGAGAGTTTTGCTTCTGGTCACATCGAGAAATCAATTAACATACCGTATAACAATTCCTTCACAACCTGGTGTGGATGGTTACTAGATTATAAAACAGAAACTTTAATCATTCTAGATGAGGAAAAGGTTAGAGTGGAGGAGGTTATTAGAGACTTTGAATCTATTGGGTTAGATAATAGTATTGCTTTTGCACCCTTACAAGTTATACAAAGACTTGATAGATTTGAAAGTTATAAAGAAAAAACATCAATTGAATTATATCCGCATATAAAAGATGGAAGTGTTAAGGTAATCGACGTGCGTAGTAAAAAAGAGTGGGAGGAAGGACATCTTTATGATGCAATACATATCCCTTTAGGAAATCTATTTAAGCAGCTAGATTGTATACCAAAAGATTACCCAATCATTTTACAATGTCGAACCGGATTGCGCTCTGCTATAGCAGCTAGTATTTTACAAAGAGCTGGTATAAAGGAAGTGGTGAATCTAAAGGGAGGATTTCTTGCATGGAAAAAAGAAGAGCTTCCTTATACAACTTGTAGTCTCAATGTGTAGGGAAATGATCCTTACTAATTTAAAATGGATCATGATACATTTTACAATCAAGGAGAAGAAATAGAAGTGAAATGAAATTCAAGCCACATTTTACAGTTGAAATAGAAGAATTTTAAAGAGCTGAAATATAAAAAACACCTTATAGCTATAAGGTGTTTTTTATACCTCTTAAAATAATTTAAGATATGTTTACTTGTGTTCATTAGGTAGTTAGAGTTAGAGGTTAATAGACTATCTTTAACGAAAAATGTTGAGTAGTCCCCTTTTATTGTAAATTAATATATATAAATAAAAAATTTATTCTTGCATCTGCAATCCTTTTCTTATTTAATACAACCTTGAATTTTATTTTTTCTCTCGTTGCTTTCTTTTCTTCATCTTGTAGTATGCCCCTAGTGATGATATTCATACTAAGGCATGGACAGATGAATCAAAATAAAAATCATATAGATTCATAGGTTAGAAGCGTATAGGAACAAACAATATGATCTGTTCCTATTTTTTATTAATAAATAATGGGATGTCATATAACTGCAGAAACATAAGATAGAATATTCTCATTAATATTTCTGCAGTTTTAAACTATATACATATAAAGGTAGTAGGATTATATTGGCAATGAAAGAGAAAATAATAGATAGATGGAAGGGGATGTTATTATGTTTAAAAAAGCAGCACTTGGTATTTCATTGTTAGCAATAACTGCTTTTGTCGGATTAGGAATGGCAACAGAAGCTTCTGCTGGACCTGCAGCACCACTTACTTCACTAAATGTCGTACAAGTAGAATCTGAGCAGGGCGGAGTAGAAACTATTAATCCAAACAGTTTTAGCACAACACGTGACCATGGGGGAAAATACTTATATATTACTACGAAGGAAATGGGATATGGTCAAAATCCATTTGCGAAAATGAATGGTTTTAATGTGAAAAGTATTGGATCCACTATAATTGGCGGAAAACCAATTGTTGGTTGGTATTTTAAGTGGGATGCTTCTGGGCATCAGCAAGGAACATTTGAATACCAAAAAACATCTATTAACGCTCCATTTAATACAATGCGAACTTCAATCTATATCAAATAAATATTGTGCACAGCTATAGGGTTATGACACGCAGCATGAAATTTATAAAATTGAATTCATTATAATAAAGTAAGAGTCTTCCTTAATGGAAAGACTCTTACTTTATTATAATGATTATGTGAAGGGGTGAAGACAGAAATTCTAAAGCGATATTTAACATAAAAAAATAAACTGAATTTCCTTGAATACCTATGAAAAGAATAAATTTTCGTTCTGGGAGAACTTCAAAATGTTAGCTTGATAGCGATGTGAATGGAACCCTCACTGATTAAAGTTTCACTTTATTCCACGCCACTTTCCAAAATAGAGAAAGATCCATTTTCACAATTAATTTCTGCCATCGCACCGTATGGTAAAATAAACTTCGGTTCAGTATGGCCAAAATTTAAATTATAAAGAATCGGCAAATCTTCTAAATTATGTTCCTTCATTACTTGCAGTATTTCGTGTTTATATTCTTCATAGTATTGTTCATCTTTCGGTTTACCGAAGATGACACCTTTTGCCTTTTGCAGAATGCCTTGCGCTGCATAATTTCGTAACCAATACTTTATATAACTTGGTTCTGGATGATCTTCAGAAGTTTCAAAGAAGAGAATACTATCCTCCCAATGTTTTTTCTCAGGCCAAAGCTCCGTTCCTTTTGTAAATTCCAGTACTTCTATACACCCACCAATTAAACGCCCTTGTACAGTAGTAGAGCCTTGAAGTACCTCATATCCATTGTTTTGCTGCATCGTACGTCTTGTATCTTTATTTGCCTCTATCCATTCTAAACGCTCACTCGTCCATTCATGAGCTGGTTGAATTTCGCCAATCATTTCATTGGAAAAGAGAGTTCGCTTTACCATTTCAATTGTATATGAATCCATCTCTACATTTTCGGCAAAATCAGTTAAAATGGCTGGACCGTAAAAAGAGGAGATTCCTGCTTTATGACAAAACAAGTGTGAAACGGTAACGTCAGAGTATCCCATAAAAATTTTCGGATTTTCACGTATTACATTAAAATCTATATAAGGAAGTAAGCGGATGCTATCTTCACCGCCAATATTCGCAATAATTGCTTTCACGCGCGTATCTTGAAATGCAGTCATTAAATCTTCCGCACGAGCCTGTGGATTGTTATAAATGAATTCGCTACCTTTTAAACTATTCGGCATGGGAACAACCGTAAGACCGAAAACTTCTTCTAATCTCTTTACTCCTTGTTCATATCGCCATCTTATTTCAGGATCACCTGCGCCTCCCCACGAAGGACTTACTGTTGCCACGATATCACCTGGCTGTAATCTCTTTGGGTTTTTTAACATGTTAACTCCACTCCTACATAATGTAATGGACTACGACTGTACAAACTGTAGCTTTGAAAAAATATGATGCATCACATTATTTTCTTCATCATCAATCTGTTTACCTGCTGGTATTCAAGAATTTAGTCTTAGTGTTGAATTAATTGCATTTGAAAATTACAGTATGCAACATTGTGTGAGAAAGAGGGTTGCTATTTTCTGCAATCTGTAACTGTAATGATTATAAGTTGGTCGTATTCAATCCAAAAAATAAAATCATCATGAATGGAAAGGGTACAGTTTTTCCTGAACAAGAAAGCTATCGCCTTTAGGCACTTGGGATGAAAGTGAGATTGGATACAGAGCGTCACTAAAAATCGCAACGTTCGTGGTACTTTAAGTGTATGAAGTATAGGGAGTTTCTTCGGTTTTTTTGTTGGGATTTTTAGGGGAGTATTCTTTAATTATTAGATAGCGAGGTAAAATAAAAAATACACCTAATTACTAGGTGTATTTTTTAGACTTGAAAACCATATAACATCGAATGGTTTCCTTGTAAATATATGAAAATGGTAAACTAAATAGATTTCAATTTGGGTAACTTAAATACCTGTACCATGTTCAGAATTAGCAGGAGCACCGCCAGTATTGCCATAGGCTTCAACTTTTGGAGCAGGGAAATGTGTATGCCCTTCTTGTTTAGGAGCCCCACCAGTGTCACCGATGTTTAATGCAGGAGCCCAAGTATCTGTATGTGAATCTATTTTTGAGCTTAAATCAGCATGTGTCTCTTGTTTAGGAGCAGGGAAATGTTCGTGCCCTTCAAGTTTCGGAGTCGGCGTATCACCAACATTTAAAGCAGGAGCGCCAGTATTACCATGCGCTTCTAACGTAGGAGCAAAGAAGTCAGCGTGACTCTCTTGTTTAGGAGCCATTCCTTCTCCATGAGTATTTGTATAAGAAGGAGCCCAAGTATCCCCTATATTGTATGATGAAATAGGAGGTCTGCCATGATCATAAGCAGGAGCGCCACCGTCGCCTTTATTATAAGAAGGAGCCCAAATGTCGCCATGTGAATCTAATTTCGAGCTTAAATCAGCATGTGTCTCTAGTTTCGGAGCAGCGAAATCAGCATGGCTTTCTAATTTCGGAGAAAAAGTTTCACCGTGCTCAGCTTTTACAACGCCGCCATCCCCAATATTTACACCAAAAAGACCAAAGCTAAACACTGATAACCCTACAACAGCTGTACTAATTTTTCTTTTCAATCTATCTCTCTCCTTTTATTGTTTTATTTCATTTTGTCTAAACGTGGTAGATAAAATGAAACGAATCGTAAAAAAATTCCAAATATATTGCGATATACGAATAATTCTGTGTAATATTTTGTAAAACCTCCTTGAAATTTGAATTTTACGAAAATAAAATTCGACACGGTTCATTTTTCAACTAGTTGAATAAATTTTGATTGAGTTTTTATAAAGCTATTCGTTAACCTTAGGACCGAAAGTAGTTCTTAATTTCTTTATACCGTGGTCATAAGGTTATTTTAGCTTTGAATTAAATTAAAGCCCTCTTGCTGTATATTTAAAAAGTTACAGTATGCAACATTGCATAAGAAAGATGGTTGCTATTTTGTTCGACCTGTAACTATAATGATTACAGGTTGGTCGTATCCAATCAAAAAAATAAAATCATCATGAATGGAGATGTTTCATAATGGGTATGAAAAAATTAATTTTAGCAGGTGCTTTAGGAATCGCAGCATTATCAGGAACGAATTTACCAGGATTAGAAGTAACAAAAGCGAGTGCAGCTTCTATTGAATCGAATTTCTCGACGTTAGAAGGACGAGTAGTAGAAGTAGATAATGGTGTAATTGTTGTGAAATCTAAGCAATACGAAGAACCTGTTAGTGTATACATGGATACTTTCTCAAATGTGAAAGTAGGAGATGAGGTTAAAGCTACTGGATCTATGATGCGTAATTTTACAGAATATATGGTTGCAACTGCAATTGAAAATACAACAAACAAGTTAGGTATGCACATGAAAGAAGATGGCTCACCTGATTATGTAATTGGGGAAGTAGCAAAAGTAGGAACGATGGAAGATGCGGAAGACGGTGCTACTAAATATGTCGTAGTGGAGTATCCATCACTAAACAGTAAGAAAGTCATTATTGATGTTTTCTTAACGAAGGGACAAGTATTTAATGCGGGTGAGAAAGTAAAAATTGATATGAAGTATGTAGGGTGGGGCGGAAGTTCTATTAACTGGAACACAACGGACAATATTGAAAAGGTTTATGAGGTAAAGAGCAACGTTGAAAATAATGATGATGTTTGGATTTGGTCTTAATTAGAATTCTGTAATTAACAAATGTATCCCTTAGTACCCAGCAAATGATCATGTGTATGACAATTTGCTGGGTACTTTTTGTTTGTTTTTACATCATTGTATCTATAATAATTTTTAAAATGCGGGTATACAGTTGAATCGAATAAACCCATATAGACAAGTGTTTTATCCTATTGCTTATGCATTGATTTTATTCAAAATTGAGACCCTATTGGTCGTAAATAATAGATAATTTTGTTTTACTGTTCTGATTAAAATCCGGTCTGTTGTAGCGTATGCTGTTCCAATTCGGATTACGTTTTCTTCTTCTACACCAGCATAGGTTTCATCTTCTGTAACTTCAATAATTTCACTTAATGGAATTTGAATCTTAGCTAGTTGCCATGAAATAATTAATTCTCCATCTGTTTTTTTGATATCGATACCTAGCATGTTACCAAAACCTTTCTGTATTAAAATATCGCTATTAATTTTATTATACAGATTTAAAGGTTTTATTTCTATTGTGAAATTTGATTTTTCAATTTTTTCACAAGGTATCGTACTACGAACAAAAAAAGGGTATCCACTAGCCACTTGCAATCTTGCTGAAATGAAGACGATCTTTTTTATTTTGTGAATTTTTGAGAATAAGAGATTTTTGATTAGAATATGATGTTTAAATCGGAGCGAATTTAAAAAATACAATAATGAAAGAGGTGTTTATAAATGGAGCAAGATGAGGTTTATTTACGAGCTAAAAAAAGGGTGGAGAATTTAAAAGCATTTTATATTCATTTAACGGTTTATATACTAGTGAACTTAATGCTTTTTATTATAAATATAAGCTCTGATTCCAGTAAATTATGGTTTTTATATCCACTTGCAGGTTGGGGAATCGGTATCGTTATACATGGTTTGACAACTTTTCCAGTTGGGATATTCGGAAAAGAGTGGGAAGAACGAAAAATTAAAGAATATATGGAGAAAGATAAGTAAATTTGTTTCTGGAAATTATGAATATAAAATCTCATATGAATCTCCATGATCACACGCTTGATGCGAAGTCTATTTTATAGCTTCGCCTATTTGCTTTGTATTCGAAGTTAGTGCGAGTGAGTATTCATATTCATTTTAAGCATCAACTGCATGTGAAATCAAAACTTTACTTGTAGTACATAATAAATACAGTTGTTTTACTTTTTTAATTACATGTGGATATAGGATAAAGTTGATTTATTACCCTATATTAAAATAAAAATAAACCACTGTTCGATTTGAATATTCCACGATATAATGGTGAGAGTTTATGACAGAATAAATATTTACATAAGAAGTGAGGTACTGTATGAAAAAAAGAACGACAGACATTATTTTTATTATTATCGGTGCATTTCTTTTTGCGTTAGGTGTTAATTTGTTTGTTATCCCGAACGAGTTTGGTGAGGGCGGGGTAACAGGTATCACGATTATTACGTACTATTTATTTGAATGGTCACCGGGCTTAGTTAACTTAATTTTAAATGCGATTTTGTTAATAGCCGGTTATAAGTTTTTAAATAAGATTACAACAATTTATACGATTATCGCTGTAGTTACGAACTCGCTATTCCTTCATTTGACAGAAGGTTGGACGATTGCTTCGGATGAAATGCTCGTAAATGCCATTTTCGGTGGAATATTTATTGGGTGCGGGATTGGTCTTATTATTCGCGTTGGCGGAACAACAGCAGGTACTACCATCTTAGCAAGGATGACGCATAAATATTTAGGATGGAGCATTAGCTATGGTTTACTGTTCTTCGATTTAATTGTTGCGTTTTCATCTTATTTCATCATTGGTGCAGAAAAACTGATGATAACAATTATTATGCTATATGTAGCAACGAAAGTGATGGAATTTGTAATTGAAGGTTTAAATCCGAAGAAGGCTATTACGATTATTTCTGATAACCCAAATGAAATCGCCGGTAAGGTGACTACCTTAATGGGCAGAGGGGTTACGGTGTATTCAGGTCATGGCTATTACACGAAAACGCCGAAGGAAATTCTTTATGTTGTTATTAATAAGCAAGAAGTAGTGAAGCTAAAGAGGATTGTTCAAACTACGGACCCAGCTGCGTTCATCGCTATACACGATGTCCGTGACGTATTTGGAGAAGGATTCGTTGATATTTCTAAAGCTTAGAACTTATTTTTCATTAAAATAATCTTAATACTAAAACGTAAGAATCTATTTTGAATAATCTTTTTTCAAAATAGATTCTTTTTATTTATCTTAAAATGTGGGTTTGTTTTTCTTTTTCTTGCAAAAAATCCAATTGTTTCTTAAGGTAAGGATGTAGAAGGATGAACAAGAGAGGGTTTAATGAAGATGATACATATTTTATTAGCTGATGATGATAAGCATATTAGAGAGTTGTTACATTACCATTTACAAAAAGAGGGGTTCAAAGTTTTTGAAGCAGAAGATGGAAAAGTAGCGCAAGGCGTTTTAGAAAAAGAAAATATTCATCTTGCGATAGTAGACATTATGATGCCGTTTGTTGACGGCTATACGTTATGTGAAGAAATCCGGAAGTATCATGATATACCGGTTATTTTATTAACTGCGAAAGATCAGTTAGTTGATAAAGAAAAAGGATTCATTTCTGGTACGGACGATTATATTGTAAAACCATTTGAGCCAGCTGAAGTTATTTTCCGTATGAAAGCATTATTACGTCGTTATCAAATGCTGAGTGCTGATATTATTACGTTGCACGGTACAACAATTGACCGAAAAGGCTTTGAAGTGAAGTGTAACGGACAAACGATTTTGCTGCCACTGAAGGAATTTGAATTGTTATCGCAACTGGCTAGTTATCCTGGAAGAACATTTTCAAGAGAAGAATTAATTGAATTAGTATGGGGAATGGATTTTGAAGGAGATGAACGAACGGTTGATGTTCATGTGAAGAGGCTACGAGATCGTTTCTCAAAACGAACGGCTGATTTTCAAATTACGACAGTACGCGGACTTGGTTATAAGTTGGAGTTGAAATAAAATGAAATCATTATACTCTAGATTTGTTTTTATGACGGTTGGAATCATGCTACTTAGCAGTATTATCGGTTTTTTATTAACAAATGTGTACTATCAAGTGAAGTTAAAACCGTACAATAGTGAAAAGATTTTAATGTATGCTGAAGAAGTAAAATCGTTATATGAAAAGCAAAGTGAAGAAAATCAAGAGGCATACTTACAGTCTATTGCGAAGCTAGGATATGAAATTTATATTGTCGATGATCAAAAGAACGGAAAGCGTATCGGTAATGCGTTTCGTAAGACGACAATAAGTGATGATACCGTTCATAAAGTATTGCAAGGAGAGACGTTTAATGGTGTTTCTACGTATCCAACCCGTCTCTTTATTACAGGTTTTTTCGATAATGAATTAATTAATAGTGTCGGTGTTCCGGTACAACACGGTGATAAACAGTACGCTTTATTCATTCGCCCTGACATTCAGCAACAATTCGGCGAGATGAGAATTTTCTTAGCGGTATTACTTGGGTTTATCGTACTATTAAGCATTATCTTTATCGCAATCGCAGCAGGTTATATCGTTCGTCCTATTCGTAAATTTACGAGGGCTACGCAAAAAATTGCGAGTGGTGAATATGAAATTGAATTAGACGTAAAGCGAAAAGATGAAATAGGGACGTTATCTACAAGCTTCCAAAAGATGACGAAAAGTATAAAAGAACTAGATGAAATGAGACAAGAATTCGTTTCGAATGTTTCACATGAATTTCAATCGCCACTTTCTTCTATACAAGGTTTTTCGAAAACATTGCAAACAGAAAAGATGAGCGTGGAAGAAAGAAACCATTACTTACAAATTATTGAGGGTGAAAGTAAGCGAATGTCTAGTTTATGTAAACAGTTACTTACGCTAGCGTCATTAGATAAAGAAGAGAAAGTGTTGCAAATAAAAGAATTCAATTTGCAGAAGCAAATTAAAGACGTCATTTTTATGCTTGAATGGAAATGGCGTGAAAAAGATATCGCAGTTGAATTTGATGTGCCGGACATTACAATACAAGGGGATGAAAACTTACTTCATCAAGTATGGAGTAATATCTTTACGAATAGCATTAAGTTTTCAAGCGACGGCGGGACCATTGAGTTTTTTGTCGAAGAGTTAGAGTCTAGTATCATGATTTCTATATTAGACAACGGAATCGGTATGGATAAAGAAGAAATGGACCGTATATTTGATCGTTTTTATAAAGTGGATACTGCAAGAGCGAGAAACGTAGAAGGTAGTGGCTTAGGATTATCAATCGTGCAGAAAATTGTTGAACTACATAACGGAAATGTTTCAGTGTATAGTACGAAAGGGGAAGGGACTACTGTTCAAGTGGAGCTTCCGAAATAGATGGAAGAGGCTGTTTGGAAACAGCCTCTTCTTTTTGTTGTTTTTTGTCGATAAGTCGATATAATCGAAAAATCGCTGATATAATTTGAGTTGCGCCGATATATTAGGAAAATCGCCGATATAATCCGAGTTGCGCTGATATATTTGAAAAATCGCTGATATAAATTTCACGTATCCACCACTTCACCTATAAAGCTGTACCTTTCCCGCGCTCTACTTTAAACTGTACCCCAAAAGTATCCGCTGTAATTTCATCAGCTTTTGGCAATGCTCGTAATTTCGGATGAAACAGCCATACGAGAGAAATAAATAAAATCCCGATGCTAGCGAGCGCGAAAATAAGTTGGCTACTAAACACATTTGCGGCGTATCCACCAATTAAAGAGCCGAACGGCATAGCAATTGTGCCCATACTTCGCATGACTGAATTGATGCGTCCGATATATTGATTTGGAACTACAAATTGACTAATTGTCGCAAATAATATGTTCGTGGCACCAATTGGAATCCAAGCTAGGCCGAATAAGAAAATAGAGAGCCATTGAAACGGTACAATTGTAGAGAGAAACCAAAAGATAGCGCCAGTCGCAAAGCCAATAATAGAAACACGGCCAACATTACGTTTGCCAACCCATGAACTGAATAATGCACCGATGAGACTACCTGCTGATATAGCAGCTAGAAAGAAGCCATATGATTTTACGCCTCCTAAAGAATCCGAGAAAGAAGGGAGTATCGCCATCGTCATACCGATTGAAAAATTAGCGACTACTGAACCGATTAAGAATACGCCCATTAATGAACGAAAGACGATTGAAAAACCTTCTTTTAAATCAGAGAAATATTGTTTAGTTGAAAGTGATGTATTTGTTTCTGCTTGCTTTGGCATTTTTAGTGAAAAGAACAAAAGGGCAGTAATCGCGAATGTAAAAGAGTCGATTACGTATAAAGTGATTGCGCCAAGTAGTGCTACTAATATGCCAGAAAGAGTCGTGCAAATTAAATCAATGCCTTGATACGCAAATGAAAAGAGTGAATTTCCTTTTAATAATTGTGTTTTATTCAGTAGAAGTGGTAAAGCTTTTGATTGTGCGGGATAGGTGAATTGTTCGATAAAGGATACGATGGGCATGATGATGAGTAGTAGTTGAACTGTTAATAAATCGAAGTAGTGTGTAATAGGAATGATTAATATAAGAATGCATTGCAAAACTTGTGTGATGACGAGGGTGTTTTTTATTGGCCATCTATCGACGAATGGACCGGTAAGAAATTGTAATGCAGAAGGTAATAATGTAAGAAAACCAGCCAATCCAGAATAAAAAGGATTACCACTCAGCTTATATACGAGCCACATCGCTGCTACATAATACAAACTATCTCCTATGTTTGTAAAAATTCTCCCTAAAAACAATAAGAGGAAATTCCGGTTTTTTAATACGTCCATTTAATCTACTCCTTTATAAAAAAATTATTCGGTAAAATAAATTTGACCGTTAGTGTAAAAAAAATCGTATTACGATTTTTCTTCTTTTTTCACAAAGCGCTGCATTGCTCGTTCGTCGATTTGTAGGGCAGTAGTAGAAATGTAATAAGATTTACTATTTGGATCTTTATCCGCATCTTTTGCGATATCATTTAATTCACTCATCAATTCATGAAACTTTTTCACCCACACTTGAAATTGTTCTGGCGTGGCATCAAACTCCCAACAAGATGAAACGTAATTCCACTCAGCTGGGTCTTCACTTACTTTTCGTAATGTAAAAGCTTCTTCTGGTGCAGCGAGAATATGGCTTTTCGTTCTTTCCGTCATTTGTAAAAAGATTTGGCGACCTGATTCGCTTAATATTTCTAAATGAGGTAATAGTTCTGCAGCAGGGGTGAAGCCTCTCGCAACAGATTGATAAAACTTTTGAATGATGCCATTCTTTTCTTCTGTATAAACAATCTCTATAAAACCATTCTTTTCTAATTCTTTTAAATGATAATGAATTTTCGCCCTTGGAATGCCGAATTTCTCAGATAGTAATTGCCCTGTATAAGGACGTTCGCATAGACGCATCATCATTTCGACACGTAGTGGATCGCTTATTGCTTTTAGTTGGCTATAAGTAGTGAGGGTTAACATGGGCTTCAACATGATCAACTCCTTAAATGAAATTACTCGGTCAAGATTATTTGACTGAATTGTATCAAGGATATTAATTATTTTCAATACTTTCTGAAAATTAAAACTTACTCTCTGTAATCTTCTGTTCATATTCCGTTCATATTTCTTTTTTATGATAAGTGCATAGAAAGAAAGAGGAAGGAGCGAGCGAAATGTTTTTAGCTCTGCGTGAATTAAAACAATCAAAATTAAGATACGGATTAATCGGACTGATTATGGTGTTATTATCATTTTTAGTTCTTGTTATTTCAGGATTAGCAAATGGACTATCCTATGATAATGCTTCATCGATTCAAAATATGGAGGCAAATAAGTTCGTTTTAGCAGATGATGCGGAAAATAAATTACTTCGTTCACAAATTAAGAAAGACGATGTAGATAACGTAGTAAATCAAGTAGGTGAGAAAGAGGCAGTTCCGTTTCGTGTGAAAGTTTCAACATACGAAAAGAAAGATAGTTCGAAAAAAGTGGATATAGCTATTTTCTCAAGTGAACGTGATTCATTTTTAGAGCCAAACATTGTAAAAGGTGAGAAATTAGGTACAGCAAATAATGAAATGGTTGCTGATGAATCAATTAAAGAAAAAGGAATTGATATTGGAGATACAATTATTGATCCTGTTTCAAAGAAAGAATTTAAAATTGTTGGATTTACGAAAGATCAAATGTTTAGCCATACACCAGTCGTTTATGTAAATGAAGACGTATGGGGATCTATTTCACAACCAAACCAAAAAGATTATAGTGCAATTGCACTTAACACAGATAAAGAGATTAAAAGTGCACACGTAATTGACAAAAAAGAAGTACTGCAAAGTATTCCAGGATTTAAAGAAGAGCAAGGGACATTAACGATGATCATTGCATTCTTACTAGTTATCGCTGCGTTACTAATCGGCGTATTCTTCTACGTCATTACATTGCAAAAAACACAGCAATTAGGCGTATTAAAAGCAATTGGTACGAAGAACTCTTATTTAGCAAATAGCTTAGTCGTACAGGCGTTATTCTTATCAGTCGTTGCGATGGTAATCAGTATTGTTTTTGTACAAGGATTAGAACAAATTTTACCAGCAGGTATGCCATTCTTATTAACAACACCGATGATTGCACAATATGCAGCAATCTTTATCGTCATTAGTATTTTAGGAACACTTATTTCGTTATACCAAGTATTAAAAGTTGATGCATTAGAAGCAATTGGAGGCGGGATGTAATGACTTCATTATTAAAATTAGACAAAGTAAGTAAAGTGTACGGAGAAGGGAATACAGAAGTAACAGCCCTTCATCCGATGTCGCTTGATGTGAAAGCTGGAGAGTTTATCGGAATTGTCGGTCCTTCTGGATCAGGGAAAAGTACGTTATTATCAATCGCGGGTGCTTTATTATCACCGTCAAAAGGGGATATTTACATTCGTGAGCAAAATATTACGAAGCTATCAGAAAAAGAAATGACAGACATTCGTTTGAAAAAAATCGGCTTCATTTTCCAGTTCGCAAATCTTGTTCCATATTTAAATGTAAAAGAACAATTGCTTTACATTGCTAAGTTAAAAAAAGAAAACAAGAAAGAATCAGAAAAGCGTGCGGATCATTTATTAGCAGCATTTGGATTAGGGGAAAGAAAAAATCATTATCCAAATCAACTATCTGGTGGAGAAAAACAAAGGGTAGCAATTGCTCGTGCGTTTATGAACAACCCGGATTTAATATTAGCGGATGAACCAACTGCAAGCTTAGACTCAAAACGCGCACGTGAAGTTGTTGAAATGATGAAACGTGAAGTGAAAGAAAGTCAAAAAGCAGCAATTATGATTACACATGATGAAAGAATGCTTGATGTATGTGATCGTATATTGACGCTTCGAGATGGAAAGTTAATATAAAGAAAAAAGACAATCGCACAAGCATGCGGTTGTCTTTTGTATAAGTGCTTTATTTTGAGAATAATGTTTTAATTTTATTACGCGCCAGTAATAGAACGCCACCTAATACAGATAACATACCTAAAGCCATATTGTTTGATTGCTCACTACCAGCGTTAGGAAGTTCTTTAGCATTGTTATTTATGTTTGTAGTACCAGTCTTTGTTTCTGTTTGTTTTGATTGAGATACTTCATTAATTTTGTTATCTACATTTTGCTTCGTAGTATGTACCTCAGCTAATTTGTCTTCAATTTTTTTCTCAGTATGTTTAAAGTCGTTAATTTTAATATCTAAGTCTTGTTTTTTCTTTGTTAAATCCTCTGAAACAGTTTGTTTCGATTGTTTTATCTCGTTAATTTTATTTAGTAATTCTTCTCTAGCTTTTTGTAATTCAGCAAGTTTGTTTTTTACATCTTGTTTAGCTAGTTCTAAGTTAGCGGAAAGACTATCTAAATTGCCTTTAATTTTCTTAAGTTCCTCTAACGTGTTACCAGTATTCGGCTTATTTTCTTTTAGTTCAGCAAGTTTGTCTTCAGCAGTTTGTTTCGCTTTCTTTAACTCAGCTAATTTTTCATCTACTTGTTTTTTAACTTCCTTAAGTTCAGTAACCTTTTGATCGATGTTTTCTTTATGTTGCTTCATTTCATTCACTTTTTCATCGACAGTTTGTTTATGTTCTTTAATCTCATTCACTTTGTTATCGATATTTTGCTTATGTTCTTTCACTTCAGCAACTTTATCTTCTACTTGCTTTTTATGCTCTTTAATTTCAGCGATTTTATCTTCGGCGATTTGTTTGTCTTGCTGAAGTTTTGCATCTAACTCTTCTTTACGCTGTTTTATTTCGTTAATTTTTTCATCAGCAACTTGTTTACGCTCGTGTAGTTCATTCACCTTCGTATCAACATTTTCCTTAACTTTGTTAAGTTCATTTAATGTTTGATCCACGTTTTCTTTGTGCTGCTGTAATTTCGCATCTAACTCTTGTTTGTGTTGCTTAATTTCAGCTAATCGATCTCCCGCACTTTGCTGAGGAGTAGCATCAGTTACTTCCGCATGAGCAGAATTTGCGCCAGCAATCATTGCTAAAGCTAGTGTAGACGCAGCGATTGTTTGTTTTGTTTTCATATTTTTGTACCTCTTTTCTTTCATATGCATGAGCTGTCTTGTGTAAAAATGAGCATATAGAAGTAGATTATTTTATCATTATATACCATGTAGGATGTTTAGAGGAAGTATTTACATAATAATCTATGATTATGTAATTATAAAATTCTCTTATTTTGGAGTAGGGGACAAAACTTTAGTTAGATGAACAATTTCTTTTATAGTAGATTTTACATCTTTACTATTACGAATAACAAACAAATAATCTGCCTCATTTTCTATAGGATCTACCACATCTTCGTGAATTGATTCAGACTGTTGTCGATCGAGTACTTCTTTGAAATTAGAATAATCACCTCTAAAAATATTCGTACTTCGCGTGCTTCGAGCAACTCTTTCGTAAAGTACATCATCTGGAATGTCAAAATGAACGAGTATGCGTACATATTCATTTTTTGGAAATAATCCGTTTAGTAAATATAATCTTCCGTTTTTACTGCGATTGGAGTTACTAATAATAAAGTTTAAACTCGTATATTCTTTCGCATAATCAACAATGAATTTCGAAAGACCGTGCTTAAATATATTGGTGCCTTCGACCGGCTGTAATTTTTCATAATGCTTGTTAATAAATTCAGCTTGGTTATCTTGATCTATAACGAAAGAGTGGGGTAACTTATTTTCTAGTTCTTTAGCGAATGTAGTTTTTCCGCTGTGTGTTTTTCCTACAGTAATGATCACTAATCGTTTCATATTGGCCTCCATATGTATTGTTATAATTTGGGTATTCGGTGTGAATCGACAATTTTCCTGCTGGAGAATATGCAAAGTGGATGAGTAGCAATAGGCTGAAAGTTTTACAAAAAAATATTCTGTTTAGAAAGGAGGCAGTAATGCTATCGTTACTGAAATATATTATGAAAACGTTCTTGATGAAAAGGAGATTTAATAATAAAAAGGTAAAAACATATATCTTTTATTTTTAAATATAGTCTTTCATAATCAATGTTGAACCAATTGGAAAATTCATGTGAAAGTGTTATGGTTTACTTGGGAGATCTACATAATTTATGTTCAGTACAAAAGGGGGAGTAAAGTGGGAGCTAAAATTTTTAACGGCAGGCATATAGCTAATAGTAAGGATCAAGAATTTGTTGTTTTTATTATTGGTATGCGTATTAATAACCTATTGAAATTTTGGAAGTGGATACCAGTTTTTAATGCTATGGGACCGATGATTAAAGAATTGTATCAAAATCCACAATGGGGTTTCTTACATACAGAATTCTTCTTTAGTTGGAGAAAGGTGGTCTTAATTCAATACTGGAAGGGATTCGATGAATTAGTAAACTATGCTCACGGAAAAAATCATTCAAATGCTTGGAAATCATACAATAATAAGATTAAAGATAATGGGAGTGTCGGTGTTTTTCACGAAACGTATCAAATCGGAAAAGGTGCTTCTGAAGCAATCTATGTTAATATGCCAAAAACAGGTTTATCTAGAGCAACCGAACATATAGCAGTATCTCAAGATACTAATACTGCTCAACAAAGAATGGATAAATGATTCGGAAAATTGTGTGTATAACACCGATTTTCCTGCTAGAGAATATACAAATTGTCGGAGAGTTAGCAGGCTGAAAACTTGACAAAAAAACTTATTTATGCTATAATTTACCAATGTAAAAATAAAGTGTATAATAGGGTTCTCCTGGCCAGGGGAACCCTATTTTTGTTGTGAAAATGAAGGAGTGTATGTGCGTGAAAAAAGGTGAAGCAAGTGTAACATCGCTAGTATCAGCTTTCGGAAGAGCATATCATAGTGAATTTGATAGTCCTAAAATTTTTGATGATTATGTAGCTAAAGATTTCATTTCAAAAAAAGAACGTAATGAAATTGAAATGAACATGGTTCAAGGAATACATTTTTTCAATACAGACATTGCACAGCAGTTTCAAGATAATCCACAAGAAATATTAAAATGGATTACACAAGTTCAATTAGCACCAACACCTTTGGCACGCGCGGCATATTGTGAAAGAATATTACTACATGAAATTACATTAGGCGTAAAACAATACGTTATACTCGGTGCAGGTTTAGACACATTTAGTTTTAGACACCGTGAGTTAGAAAATAAAATAGAAATATTTGAAGTGGATCATCCTTCTACGCAAAGGTTTAAGAAGGAGAGAATAAAAGAAGCAGAACTTGAAATTCCAAACAACCTTCATTTTGTTTCGATGGATTTTACGAAAGGATTTTCCTATGAACAGTTACGGAATGAAGGGTTTGAAAATAAAAAGACTTTCTTTAGCCTATTAGGTGTTACGTACTATTTAACGAAAGAGGAGCTTTCTAGTTTAATAGTACGTTTATTTGCGATGGTTCCAGAGGGAAGTTCTATCATTTTCGATTATCCGGATGAAAACTTATTTACCGAAAAAGGACTGTCCAATCGAGTTGAAAATATGGTGAAAATGGCTACAGTAGGCGGAGAACCGATGAAATCGTGTTTTTCGTATATCGAAATGGAAGCACTGTTAGAGAAGGCGGGCTTACTCATTTATGAGCACTTAACACCAGAGGATATTCATACATTATATTTTGAAGGACGAAACGATTATTTAAAAGCTTTCGAGACGGTGCATTACGTGCATGCGGTGAAGAAGTAGAGGATTAGTAGGCATGGAGAGAAATCTCTGTGTCTTTTTTTGTGGGAGAACAAGGGGGAAATATTAACTAGGAAGGGAAATTCGATAATGTAAAGAATATGAAGTATGAATGTAATAAATTAAGTAGCAATGATAAAGGAGAGCGTAATGTACACAATTGGACAAGTTGCTAAATTTTTAGATGTATCTAGAGATACTTTAAAGTTTTATGAGGAAAAAGATTTGGTCAAGCCGAAGCAAAATATTGAGAATGGGTATAGAAAATATAATCATTTTGATATATATGATATAACAACGGTCAATTTCTATAGGGAAATGGATATCGAAATAAAAAAAATTCAGGAATTAAGAAAAGGTAAGAGTATAGAGGAAATAAAATCACTGTTGGAAGAGAAAGAACAAGAAGTTTTAGAGGAGATAGAATATAAAAATCTTCTTTTAAAAAAGGTTCAAATTGTAAAAGAAGATTGTGAAAAAATAAAGCAATTCTTAGGGAAATACGTAGTAAAAGAAATGAAGCCTTTAGAAGTAAACGGAGAAATAGAGCATTTTACTGCATATGATGAATATGAATCTTTGAAAAAGAACACGGATAGCTTAAAAAAGGCAGTTACTTTAAATTCTTTACAAAGAGTTATACATTTCAATGAAGAAGGTATTATAGAAGAAAAATTTATTATTGTAAGAAAAGTAGAGGGCTCTGATAAAAGAGTGGAAGGAAAAATTCTATCGCATCCAAAATGTATTTATACAGTTATTGAAGATGGAAGGTGGGCAACTGGAGGGGAAAGTATTGATCATAATGTGGAATCCAGTTTAAGAAAAGCGGCGATAGAACAAGGATATGAGCTTTTGGGGCTAGTGTATATAAATATATTACTTACCACGTATGAAGATGAACTTGAGCGTATATTTTTAGAAGTTTATGCACCTGTAAAATAATGCAAACATGTATTGACCTGTGAGTAACCCCCAGGTTTAAGCTGAAAGTATTTGTAAATATAAATACTATTATGTTTACGAAATACTTAGTTTGAAATGGGGATTGTGCATGAATAGAGAAAAGAAACTAACAAAACCAGTAGTGAGTTTTATCGTACTAACCAATATCATTTTTCTGCCACTTTTTTTGCTTGTAGGAGCTATAAGTATGCTAGGATTCCCAGCATGGGTTTTTGATGTAATGTTTTGTATTGAATTCAGTGTTCTCGAATAAAGAACAGTCCACCCTAAATATGTAGATATTTGATTTTTATTACAAATTTGTAAGGTTAAGTAATGAAAATCGATAGAACTAGATATGTGAATAGGATACTCTGATTGTCAGATAGAATATTCTGAAAAAGAGGTAGAGCAAATGAAGAATAGACAAAAAGCATCGATAATATGCAAAAGTATTTTATGTTTCATCATTTGTATATTTATTACGAATGAAGCATGGTTTACAAATGTGGTGAGGGCAGAATCCGGCACGCTGACTGATAGGAGTATAGAGGATTTCAAAAAAAATTTGGATGAACAGGTACCAAAATGGCAGGAGAATTATGAGGTACCAGGGGTTGCAATAGGGATTGTACATGAGGGGCGTATTGCTTATACACTTAACTACGGTTATGTAGACAAAAAGACAAAAAAAGCGGTGAGTGATGATACTTTATTTCAAGCTGGTTCTATATCTAAAAGCCTTACAGCGTGGGGAATCTTGCATCTTGTAGATGAAGGACGTTTATCACTAGATGATCCCGTTGAAAAATATCTGACCAAATGGAAATTATCTAATTCAGAGTTTCATAATAATGAAGTCACAATAAGAAGATTGTTAAGCCATACAGCAGGGCTGTCTGCACATAAAGGATACCTCGGGGTTGCACCAGGGAAACATCTTGACTCTATTGAGGAATCTCTGTCTGGAAAAGGATGGATTAATGAACCAGTGGAGGTGACCAATAAACCAGGTTCAGAAACAATTTACTCTGGTGGCGGATATACAATTTTACAACTTGTAATGGAAGAGGTTACCGGAATACCGTTTGATCGTTATATGGAAGAACAAATTATGAAACCTTTAGGAATGAAATCTAGTTCATTCTTACAACGTCCTGAAAACTATAACCTTTCGAAAGCTTATGGATATTTTGGAGAGGAGCTCCCTAGTTACCAATTTACCGAACAGGCTGCTGCAGGTCTTAAGACAAATGTTACGGATATGATGACATTGATACTTGCAAGCATGGATGCAAATATTAAAGGGAATGGTGTCATCAAAAGTGAACGTGTTACGGAAATGCAAAAGTCAGTATTAGGGGAGAATGGTTTAGGTATATTTGAAAAAAAACTATCTAATCAATGGAAATTACTTTATCATTCTGGTGACAATCGAGGCTGGCATTCTTTTTACGGTTTCATTCCTAATACAAAGGATGGATTGGTAATCCTTACAAATGGTGAAGGCGGTATAGACTTACGACAGGATATTTACCACGCATGGATTGAATATGAAACGGGAAAATTACCTGAAAGTTACTTCTCTCTATCTGAGCAGAGAAAAAGTAATTTCATTACATCAATTGTTATTGGAGCCATACTCAGTGTATATTTGCTGCTATTTGCAATTAGATTGTACAAAGGTAGAAGAACCCTCATTTTTAAGCAAGAGAAGAGATCCTACATCGGATTAGTAGTTAGGACATTTTTACTTATTAGTACCGCTATCCTCGTTTTTTGTGCTGCCTATTTGTGGAGAGTTTTCAGCTTGAATTCCGGTAATACAATAAATTTTATTTTAATAATGGTATGGATTATAACGTTACTAATTAGTGGATTTTTCCCGAAAATTAGAAGTAATAAAAAACAACGTATGAAACGAAAAGGTTTAACATCAAAATTTACATGTATGTAATGTTAAAGGCTAGAAAGCTAGATTGGCGTGAATCGCTAATTGTGGTTTGCAAAAAACGACAAAATCTCTTAAAAAACAATTAACTTTTAACGTCATCTATCTTTACAATCCCTCCCTATAATGTGAAGTGGACAAGCACCTAAGAGAAAGCAGAACATGTCAGTTTGTACAATTATTTATTAGGGGGAGAATTTGTATGAAAAAGACAGTTGCTTCGTTAGCAGTTATGACAGCATTATTGCCGACGTTTTCAGCACATGCGGAAGGGAAAGAGCAAGTTCGAAAATCAGCTACAACTTTTAATGTTATTAGTGACATTCAAGGGGATTTAGGGGATTTTGATCACGTATTAAAAGATATGAACAAAGTGACACCACTTTCTAGAGCACTTATTATGAATGGGGATATAACGCCAACGGGACAGCAGTCACAATATGATGATGTAAAGCGTGTGCTAAACAAAAATAAGCATCCAGAGAATGTATGGTCAACTGTTGGGAATCATGAGTTTTATGCTGGTAAATGGACAGCTGATGGGAAGCTATCTCAAAGTACATGGCCAAATGGTGTAACGGAAGAGACGCTATTTGGTCGCTACTTACAATTTAGCGGGCAAGAAAAGGTATATCATAAAAAAGAATTAGACGGTTATCCGCTTTTATTTTTAGGAACTGAAAAATATATGAAATACCACGATTCAAAAATGTGGGATGAAGTATTTATGAGTGATGAGCAACTAGGTTGGTTAAAACAAAATTTAGAAGAATATAGTCAAAAAGATAAAAATAAGCCAATCTTCATTTTCTCTCATCACGTTTTACCTGATACAGTATCTGGATCGAGACAATCACCGTACTTACAAGATTATTTAAACGTCGATAAGTTGTACGATATATTAAAAGACTATCCGCAAGTTGTTTTCTTCACGAGTCACACGCATTGGGATTTAAACTTACCAGACTGGGCTGGTAAAAAGAAAATTGCAGGCGGAGATAAAAAAGGATTTACTGTTGTAAATACGGGTGGGATTGAAACGGGCTGGATGTCGGCTGGACCAAATGGCGGAGAGAAGACTGCTCCTGATGGTTATTCATTTAAACAAGGGCTACAAGTGAAAGCATACGGTAGCGATGTAATGGTGACAGCTTATGATTACAAGCGTGATAAGGAAATCAAAAAATTATTAATTAGTGATTCGAAAGTCGCACAAATGGCACCAAATGTAACGGCAGATGATAGTAAAAATGTAATCGTCGGTGCAACGGAGTATATGGAGTACTCTGTAGAAGGAACGAGTGAGTGGAATACGTATAATCCAGGAAATCCTCCAAAATTTGATGGAAACAAAATTGTATACGTACGCCATAAAGGCGAAATGAATTTAGAACCAGGATTAACACAGCTTCTTCGATTTTCGGAAAATAAGTGATTGGAGAGGACCCACTTTTTAATGAGTGGGTCTTTTTATGATGTCGTTTTTGGTCGGTAAGTCGATATATTGAAAAAATCGTTGATATATTTCAAGTTATGAACGATATATTTGAAAAATCGTCGATATAAATTTCATGTACCGTATTGAAGCTAAAATCTTTAATACAATTCCATTCACCAAAACCGAATTCTAATATATTTTTCCACCAGAAAGATGACTTCATCATTTTTACATGTAATAATAGTATCGTTACATACATTGTGAAAGAAGTACAAAAGGAGCGTTATTCATGAATTTAGCTAAATTCCCGAGAAAAAAATATACAGAGTCATATACACCAATTGAAAAATTAAACAATTTTTCTGAGGCACTTGGTGGGCCGACTATTTATTTTAAACGAGATGATTTACTTGGTTTAACAGCTGGTGGTAATAAGACGAGAAAGTTAGAGTTTCTAGTTGCGGATGCACAGGCAAAAGGTGCGGATACGTTAATTACAGCTGGTGGCATTCAGTCCAATCATTGCCGCCTAACACTTGCAGCTGCGGTAAAAGAAAAAATGAAGTGTATTCTTGTATTAGAAGAAGGACTTGAGCCAGAAGAGAAGCGAGACTTTAACGGAAATTATTTCTTATACCATTTACTAGGTGCTGAAAATGTAATTGTTGTACCAAACGAAGCAGATCTTATGGAAGAGATGCATAAAGTCGCGAATGAAGTTAGTGAAAAAGGTAATACACCATATGTAATACCAGTTGGTGGATCAAATCCTACTGGTGCAATGGGATACGTTGCTTGTGCGCAAGAAATTATGGCACAATCATTCGATCAAGGAATTGATTTCAGTTCAGTTGTTTGCGTAAGTGGCAGCGCTGGTATGCACGCTGGTTTAATTACTGGTTTTGCAGGAACACAAAGTAACATTCCTGTAATCGGAATCAACGTAAGTAGAGGAAAAGCAGAACAAGAAGAGAAAGTAGCAAAACTTGTAGAGGAAACGTCAGCTCACGTTGGTATTCCGAACTTTATCCCGCGTGAAGCTGTTACATGCTTTGATGAATATGTAGGACCAGGTTACGCGTTACCAACGCCGGAAATGGTGGAAGCAGTTCAATTACTCGCGAAAACAGAAGGTATTTTACTGGATCCAGTGTATACAGGTAAAGCGGTAGCGGGACTAATCGACTTAATTAAAAAAGGTACATTTAATAAAGAAGACAACATTTTATTCGTACATTCAGGTGGTTCACCAGCTTTATATGCGAATACATCTTTATTTGCGTAAGTGTGAAAAAGCATTGGGTATCCAATGCTTTTTTGTTATATAATGGAATTATTAGAAGGTGAGAGGAGAGCGTATATGAGTTCAAACTTACAATGGATTATATACACGGTACTCGGCATTTCTATTGTACTCATTTCATTTGTGGCTTATGGGATTTATTTATATTTTACTTAAGTGAAATGGTAACCAAACCAAAGGAAAAATAAAATGACCGCTGTGTTAAATAGAGTAAAGCATAAACCGATAATGGCTAACATTTTTTTCTCAGATTGGCTACAAAAAGAGATGACTGCTAATATGATTGCTATAACAGCGGAAGTTAATATGAAGTAGGCGAAAGGCACAACATATTCTACTCCAGCCCGGTCTAAAATAGGTGTGAAGAGAAAGAGATTCATAGTAACGAATATACTTACAATGAGAAACGTATAACTTTTCCAAGTGTATGTTTTTATTTGCATGGAACGAGACACTCCTTTCTCTTTATTATTTATATTTTTAAGTTTAAATTAATTACCTTTATTTTACAATTTTAATTATTTTGTATTGAAAAGAGGGTATTAATATGAAATTTAGAAATTTGTCTCTAGTTATTATTAGCATCTGTATACTCATAATAATCGGTTGTTCAAATAAACTAGGAAATGAAGATCAAACAATCAAAGTGCAAAAACATACGGATGATAAATATGAAGATTTGAAGGTAGTTACAGATAATAAGCAAGTTCAGCAAGTAAAGAAAATATTAAAGGATACTACTTTTGAAAATAAAAAAGTGGAAATGCCTCGTCCACCGGATTATCAATTTGTTTTTCAATTTAAAAATCCGAAAATAGAGGCGAAAGCAGTGTTGTATCAAATTTGGGTAAGCCCTAATAAGGATAAAGTGGAAATCATCTCAGGAGATAATCGGTACGCTCAATTAGAAGAAAAAAATGCAGCCACTTTGTTTCGGATTGTTACAGGGGAGAAGTTAACTGAATAAACATATATGGTTATAGGAATTCAGTTCGTATTTTTCATTTTGAGAGATAATTAGTTTTCAACAATAATAGCTATATATTTATATTGGAATAAATATTGAGAATCGGATAAAATGGAAATTGACTTGATGGGCATGAAGTTTTACGTTTATATGCGGATTAATGTGTCCATTAATCCGCCAATGAATAATAAACCGAGGAAATATATTGTTTTTAGAAAGATTCGATGTTATGTTTAATTTTCTTAATATAATATTTCGTTTATATAGGAGTGGCTATTTGAAAAAATTAATATTATTGGTTGTATTGACTACATGCTGTCTTACTATTGCAGGATGTTCTAATAATAGGATTACACCAAAGAAAGAGTCTAAAAGTTCAACACCAGTAAAGATTAAGCGTATCAATAAAGCGTGGTATAAACATATATGAAAGTTTTTAAGAACTTTGAAATTGTTGATGATAAAAGTCATAAGGTGAATTTAATTAGGCCAATAGTAGAGTTTGTGAAACTTGGTGAAAAGCGGGAAGCATAGTTCGCATTTAATTAATAAAATATGCGGCATTAAAATATTCACAAAAAAGAGTCTACATGTAGGCCATTTTTTGTGGATATTTTTCATAAATAAGAGATATTCTATGTTGACTGACTCTAACTTGGACCTTCTAAAAATTACTTTACTAGGTTAAAATGTTTATAGCGTTTCATCCTTCAAGATGTGAGGGTCCTCATAATAACTCGATTGATGAGGTCCTTTTTCACGTTATCTACCATCTTTATATATCTTTCTATTAAAAAATCTAACTTTAATAGATTAAATGAGATGAAATCTGGAAAAAACAATGAAATTTCAGGGAAAATAAGGTACACTATTCAATGGTTTTGGTTTAAAATCAATTGACGTTTATGTATACGGGGGAAAGATTGATGAATAACAATATAGTAAATGAATCTGTTGAAGAAGTTGAGAAAAAACGGGTAAGAACAAAAAAACGTTTTACAAATTGGAAGCTAATCGCAGCGGGTGGCGGTGTAATTGCACTTCTTATTGGGGGAATGAGTTATTATCAGGCAACTCATTTTAATTCAAACGTTACGATTAACGATACAAAAGTCGGTGGTTTGAGCGCTGATCAGGCAATACAGAAATTAAAAACATCTGGACTAGCAAACAAAGTCTATATTGATCAACAACAAATTTTAGATGAACAAGATACAAAAACGGAACTGACGGAAAAAGATATCCCACAAGTTAAGAAATTATTAAAAAGCCAGTGGACATTTTTCCCTTCCGCAAAGGAAAAAGATTATTCATTGTTACCGAAAGGGGTAGATCAGTATCGTAGTGAAACGATGAAAAAACTTGTAGAAGAAAAGCTCGTTTCTATGAATGAAAAATTAAAAGCGCCTCAAGATGCTATGGCGAAGCTCGAACAAGGAAAAGTTGTTATTTCGAAGAGCGTTGATGGGAAACAATATGACGTTACGAATCTACTAAAAGATTACGACAAGCAGAAGCATAAAAGTGAAATTCATCTGAAGTCTGCATACATACAGCCTATTAAAGAAGACGATCCAATTATTAAAAAAGAAGAGAAAGCATTACAAAATCTTCTTACGCAGTCTGTTGATTATAAAGTACAAGGTGAAGTGTATTCATTAAAAGCAAAAGATTTAATTCAAAATGCGTCTATGTCAAAGGATATGAAAGTGACAATCGATGCGAGCGATATTCAGAAGAAGGTTGCTGAAATTAATAAGGCTAAATCTACATTACATAAAGACTTCGCTTTTAAAACACATTCTGGTTCAGTTATATCAGTAAAAGGACAAGGATACGGTTGGTCACTAGATGTGGAAAAAGAAACAAAACAAGTGCAACAAGCTTTTGAGCAAGGTGAAAAATCGCTTTCTGCTTCTAATATTCACGGGAATGGTTGGAAGAAGGAAGGGATTGGCTATGAAACAACAGCAAATAATGGCATCGGGGACACGTATGCCGAAGTTTCCATTGCGGATCAACAAATTTGGATTTATAAAGATGGAAAATTAGTTGTCACAACAAATGTAGTAACGGGTAAACATAGCACGGGTGAAGATACATCTCCAGGTGTGTGGTACGTTCTATATAAACGAACACCATACACGCTTAGAGGAAGTGCAGTAGGGAAAGCTGATTATGCAGTAAAAGTAGATTACTGGGTTCCATTCACAAATAGCGGCCAAGGATTCCATGATGCTGGCTGGCGAAAAGACTGGGGAAATAATGCATACTTAACAGGAGGATCAGGCGGGTGTGTAAACCTTCTGCCTAACGTTGCAAAAACTGTATATGATAGTTTGAACACGTATGATCCAGTTATTGTGTACTAGAAAATAGCTGCAGTATTAAGAAAAAACACCTCTTGAATTCACATACGAAGTATGTAAATTCAATGGAGGTGTTTTTTAGTTTGACAACAAAAGTTCATTGCTTATAAGAAACAGATATTCAAATAGTCAATAAAATTGACATTGAATATCATTTTCATTTATTATGGAAACGTCGCATTTAATTTAGACATGACTTTTTTATTCATATAATAGATTGCTAATAAGTGTCCCATTTAAGAATTAAAACGTAGGAAAGGGAATATAAAAATGAACTGGAAAAAAGGCGGATTATGGATTATTATTTTTTTCATTGTAAAAGGTACGATTTCTACACTTTTACTTGTCACAGGTGCTAAGTATTTTAATTTATCATACATGCAACTTTTCGCACTAGTACTGATCTTATTACTGATTTCTCTCATCAGCCGAAAATTACTGCATAGACATAAACAAAATAAAAAGCAAAAAGAGCTAAATATATAATACAGCCCCAGAGACCTTTGGATTTCTGGGGCTGTATTTCGATATTTTTCCATATGAATATGAACTTAACAGAACAAAATGCAACGGTTACTTTTATATAAAGATGGAAGAATCTTTACTTTGGAGCTACAAACATTCATACATTATGCTCGTTTTTCAATTGGTAGTTTAAAAGTAAATGTACTGCCTTCTCCTAATTTGCTTTCAACCGTAATTTCTCCTCCGTGTAGTTCTACAATCCATTTTACCATCGACAATCCTAAACCTGTGTTTCCAGTGCTTGAAGATGTTCGTGCTGTGTCAACTCGATAGAAGCGGTCCCATATTTTCGTAATATGTTGCTCGCTGATGCCTATGCCATTATCGGAGACTTTACCTATTATGTTGGTTTCATCACGGAACAGTTGCATATGCACAGTGCCGTTCGCTTTGCTATAAGCAATCGCATTCGTTAGTAAATTCATTAATAAACGCATCATCAATGTTTGATCTGCTTTTATAAACAGGTTTTCCTCTATATGAGTTGTTATATTAATCGATGTTTCTTGATCCATTAATGAAAGCTCTTCTACAACGATTTCCGTTAATTCACTCATATTGATGCATTCAAATTGAAAAGTATTATGGTTTCCTTGATCAGCTCTTGCTAACAATAAGAGTTGGGATAATAGCGCGGACATTTTACGTGATTGCTTTAAAATAACTTCTAACGACTCTTCCATTTCTTTCGGATTATTCCTCTGCGATAAAGCGTATTCGCATTGTGAAATAATAACAGATGTTGGTGTTCTTAATTCATGAGAAGCGTCAGATGTAAATTGTTTCTCACTTTCGAACGATGTCTCTAATCGCTCAAACATTTTGTCAAAGGTTTGTGCTAAATGATACATTTCGTCTTTCGGTGAACCTTGTAAATGAATTCTCTTCGAAAGATCTTTACCATCGCTAATTTTACTGGCTGAATCACTCATTTGTTGCACAGGTCGAAACGCTCTTTGTGTAATAAAATATCCTCCCACTGCCGCAATGAGAATAAGTAATGGGAAAGAGATGAGTGTTATGACAATAAGCGTATTCATCGTTGATGATAATTGGTTCATAGTCATTATTCCACGAATCCAGACTTGCTCATCGCCACCTGTATTATGGAGAAAATCATATACAATCCATTCTTTATTACCGTCTTTAATGGTTTGTATTTCATCGGATTTAAGCGAGATTTTTTTATTAAAGCTTGTTGGACTATTTCCTGCCAGCAGTTCACCTTGTTTATTATAAATGATGATATTTACTCCATCTTCTAAGGGTTCAAAATCATCGTCCATCTTTAATTGTCCATGCTTATATTCAATATCTTCCATGCTTTCTTTTACTGTGCTCTTCAATTGATCTTTCATATTAAAAAGCAAAACTTTATCTGAAGAAGTTAAAATAAAAGCTAACACGAGTGCCATAATAATTACAATTAGCCCTGTATACCACAGGGTTACTCTCATTTTGATTGATAGTCTTTTCATGATTCTACTCGCAATACGTAACCAGTTCCTCGTACTGTATGAATTAACTTCGTTTCAAACTGGCTATCAATTTTTTTACGAAGATAGCGGACGTAAACATCAATAATATTCGAGCCACCTTCATAGTCGTAATTCCACACATGTTGCTCTATTTTATCTCGTGTCAGCACAACTTCTTTATTACGAATCATATATTCTAAAATCGCAAATTCTTTACTGGAAAGAGTAATAACCTGGTCTCCTCTAGTTACTTTATGCATATTGCAATCTACCACTAGGTCAGCTATTTCGAACACATTAGATGTGTTTCCTGTATTTCTTCGCATTAAAACTCGAATTCTTGCTAACAGTTCGTCAAAAGCAAATGGTTTTACTAAATAATCGTCCGCACCTAAGTCGAGTCCTGTTACGCGATCGTCAATTGTATCTTTAGCTGTGAGAAGCAAGACAGGAGTTGTATTATTGTCCGCGCGTAATCTTTGTAATACTTGTAAACCATCTATTCCGGGAATCATTATGTCAAGCACAATCAAATCGTAGGTAGCCATGTTTATATAATCCAAGGCATCTTCTCCATTTCCACATGCGTCGACACTATAATGTTCTGCATTCAATCGTTTTACCAATATATTTTTTAGGTCTTGTTCATCTTCGACAATAAGAACTCGCATTAACATTCTCCTTTTTTCCTTATTTATCCCGCTTTAATGGGCAGTAAGACCCCCACCTCAAAATGCAGTGAAAGCAAAGAAGTTAGGAGGGGGGTCGGGCTGCCCATAAAAGTCCGATTGGTGAGGGCTGATTAAAGTTTCACTTTATATGTATCACTATAATTCCAAAACATTAAAGAAAGATTAGAAACGATTTAATTATATCATTTTATCCAGCATTAACGGGCAGTAAGACTCCTCCTTCAAAATTCGGCGAATGCGAGGGAGTTAGGGGAAGTCGGGCTACCCGTAAAAGTCTTCATTTTATTTTTTGTACATTAATCTTCCTTTAATGTTTGTTGAGTAATATAAAGGCAAGGATAAGGTGCACATGTAAAGGGAGGAAAAACAGAATGAAAAAGTGGATGTTGATTGGAGCAATGTCTTGTGTATTCTTAACAGCTTGTTCTACTCAAGCTGATAAGAATACGGAAGTACAACAACTGAAGGTGGAGAATGATACATTGCAAAAAGAAAGTTCTCAACTACAACAAGAACCAATCAAAACACAAGCTGCTGCGAATGATAGGAAGCAAATACAAGATTTCAAAAACGAAGTCACATCTATCGTTGAAAAGGCAAATAACACGAAACCAGTTGGATCAAAAGAAGAAAACTTAAATACGTACTTAGCAGCAAAAAAAGAAATTGATCAATTAGATGACAAGATAGATCTGTCTGATAATCAGCTAGAAGCAGATTATCACGCTGGAACGATAACGATTGAACAATATAAAGCGCAAGAAAAAGAATACGATATACTGGAAGATCAATTAGAGCAAGCAGAAAATGGACTCGAAGCAAGATTTGGAATAGATGATTAATCATGAAGGAGTGGATGAAAATGTTAAAACATAAAAAGAAAATAATAATAAGTGTAATTGCTATTTTAATAAGTGGTATTGCGATTGTTGGTGGATATTATGGTATGGGTTACAATTATGCTAAAAAGAATGAAAACTACACAGAGAAACAAGTTCGTGAAATTTCTTTAGCGCATACAAATGGAGAAATTATGAATGTGAAAAAAGAATTCGAATTAGAAGATGACAACTTAACACAATCTACATTTGAATATGAAGTGGAAATTAAGACACCTGATAATCTGTTAAATAGTTTAAAAGTTAGTGCTAGAACAGGTACAATAGAAATCGATAAAGAAGATTAAAAAATATCGACAAATAAAATATTACGTATTTGATTTTTGTTATCGATAGCGAAGAAAAAGACGGTTCCCTAATTTTACAAGGGAATCGTTTTTTTTTGGTTCTATGGATCTATGCATTTTTTATACTTTTCTATCCTCTTGTCAGTTATTGGATTAACCGAAAAACTGTTTAAAATCTATACCCTTAGTGTGATTTTTTCGAAATACTGGCGGCATCCCATCCCATCAAGCTAATATTTTCATATCCCCTAAATTAAAATTTTCTTTCTCTACAGATAGCTATTTTGAGAAGCCGCTCATTTTTTCGTTTTGGGGCATTTCTTTTTCTTAAGTTGATGGGGATGTATGGTGACCCCTATGAGACGATAGTGAATTAACAATTTCGGGGTTCAGTTTAACTGTATTCAAAATAAGATTTTTTTACAGTAAAATCAATGTTAGTGGAACTTTTTTTAATCAAACTTTTTTCAAAATTAACATAAATACTTGCAATATTCTAATTAGTACTATATAGTTCTAGTTATGACAAAGGTAAAATTAATGAATCAAAAACGTGTGATTGAAGTAGCTGCAACATTATTTTTAGAAAAAGGGTTTGCTTATACAAGTATGGATGAATTAGTACGTGTAAGCAAAGTTTCAAAGTCTAATGTGTATTATCACTTTTCTAATAAGGAAGTATTATTAGAAGGGGTCGTTGATTATTGGATTGAAATGTATCAATCTGCAATTGATGACGTGCTTTCTCAGAACCAATTTTTAGTTGAAGATCGTATCCAACTGTTTTTAAAGCAATTATCACAAGGAGTTCAGTCGAGAGAGTATAAGGGGGGCTGTCCATTTATTACTCTTTATATTCAAAGTCCTACACAGGCCACGCAAATAAAAGAAAAAATAGGTCTTTTTTTTACAGGATTACAAGAGAAAGTTTCTCTATTACTTAAACAAGGGGTAGAGAATGGAGAATTCAGAAATACGATTAATATTGATGAGGTTGCATCACTTTTTATTACAAATCTTGAAGGAGCGTTATTTATTTCAGAAACATTGAAAGATGCAACTGTAATCACGAAAACAGCAGATCATTTTTTAAAATTGCTTCGATAAAAGAAGCATTTTTTTTACATCAAATTAGTACTGTATAGTACTAAAAAGGAGATCTTATATGAGAACAGTATTTTTAACTGGTGGAACAGGCTTTATTGGAAAGCAATTAGTGAAACAATTAGCCAAAGAGGATGTTAAAATTCTTCTTTTAGTGAGGTCGAAAAGTAAAGCAATACGCCTTTTTCAAGAAAGAGGCATCTTAAAAAAGTCAGTTATGCACTTTATTGAAGGTGATTTGACGAAAATAGATTTAGGTCTAAGTGCTGAAGATAAGGAGAGAGTATTGAAAACGGATGTGATTATTCACGCAGGAGGTCCCATGGATATTCAAGCGACAAGTAAAGAGGCATCTTCCGTATTTGTAAATGGCGCAAAACATATTAGTGAATTAGCTAAAAGTATTCATCAATTGAAGGGCTTGCAACAATTTATTCATGTTGTAGGTTATATGAGTCCCTTTGATGATAAAAATAGTAAGATTGCAATTGATGTGTTTCAAGAAGGAAACAATTATTTGAAAATAAAAAATCCATATGAGAGAACAAAATTTTTAGCAGATCTTTATATCCGTCAGCAGGCATCAGCAGTAGGTTATCCGCTTTCTGTAATTAATCCGCCAACTGTAGTCGGTAGTAGTAAAACAGGGAGTACAGAGCAGATAGCAGGATTAGGTTTGCTTGTGATGAGTATGCGAAGAGGGCTCATGCCAGTGATTCCTGGAGGTAAGGGATATAGGTTACCACTTATTTCAAACGATGAGCTTGCGAAGTTTATTGTGCAGGTTTTCAGATTGGAGCAACCGACTATTCAAACATATACACTTGTTGAAGACAAACAGCACGATCAGAACATTGCTGAATTATTAAGTGTTATGTCGGAAAGTATGAATATGAGGGCACCAAAAATCTCTGTTCCAATGCCATTTATGAAAGCAATTATGAATAGTGGAGGAAGTAAAATAACAAAAATCCCTACTGATGGACTGAATTTTATTACAAAACAAAAATTTTCAAATGTTTCAGCGGAAAAAATTATGGGAGGAGATTGGTTTAAAAAGACGAGTGTAATGAAATTTTTCCCTGCCGTAGTAGCTGATCTGGATTATCGAATGATGTATCAAAATGGCCGGCATAATCATGTATTTAAACGAACATTATGCGATAACACTACCCTTTACCAATTACAAGGAAAGGGTAAACCGTTTATTTTATTACATGGTTTATTGAGTGATGGAGAGGATTTATTTCCTTTAGCACAAGAGCTTCATGAAAAAACTGGTCAACCTGTATGGATTTTGGATCTTCCAGGTTTGGGACGTTCTCCTTTTAAACGAGAGAAAAATCTTCTAGATATCTATTTGAATGTAGTGAAAAAGTTATTGGAGAAAGCTACGAATGGTGCACATCTAATTGGCCATTCATTCGGTGCGTTTATTCTTCTAGAAGCATTGGTACAAGAGTACATAGATAAGAAGTATGCAATCACTTTACTTCAGCCACCTGTTGCTAAAAAAAATGTTAAATCGCTAAATGTTCCTCAATTTATGAACAAATGGGCATTAAAATTGGCAACTACTAATTTGATAGAGCGTTATTTATTAAGTAATGGTTTGTTTGAAAGTACGGAGAGCATTCCTGAACATTATATTGAAAAAATAAGAAACAGTTTTACTTCTCCTAGAATATTAAATACTACGGTTCAGCTTAACAGTTTACTACTGAAAAACGATCAAGGTGATTTCAATGAAGTAACAAAGTATAATCTTCACATTATTTGGGGGGAGTATGACAGAGGCTATTCTGCTCCATCGCATCTTGGTAAGGTTGATTTTGTTCCATATGGCCATCATTTTCCTCTTAGCCATCCGAGTGAAACGGCAACATTAGTAATAAAAAATAGTAATACTAGCAGATGAGAGTGTGGGATAAATAAAAAGTGTGTAGCAAGATTGTTGTGTCTTTGAAATAAAATTGTACTGTATGGGGTCCCGCCCTATGCCCATAAAGTTAAAAGCTCATACCACCCCCAGAACGTTTTGTATAGCACCGAGGTTCATCCTGTTTTACCGATTCAGATGAAAAGCTAAGCTATACTTATGCGATGAACAAACATATATGTAGCATGGCTAATAAACGAAGAGAACTTGCACTAATAAAAGCTCTTATACGGTTGTCTCTGAAAAAATGAAAATACGTAAATGGTGGGGGGAATTGTTTTTTATAAGGTTTTTAGTAATGAATAGTGAAATAAATAGTAAGTATTCAACAGTTAAAATAAAACAAGTCATCTTTTCATTTTAAGAAAAAAGATGTCTCGTTTTATGATAAAATTCACTTAGTGTATATTTTCGTTAAAATGTGGGTGGGACCCCTTTTAGCAAAACCGGAGTGGAAATGATGAGTATAAACAGTTTTGTGGGATTGATAAAGGACGAATTATTAAAAGAGGTAAACATTAGAAGTGAGGATGAATTCGAGCCTGTAGTAGTTAAAGATATTCCTAGACTTTGGAAGTGTCTAGGGATAGGTAATTATGCTGCAGTATTTATGCACAAAGAGTACAAAGATTGGGTAGTGAAAGTTTACGCACGAGAAGGAGAAGGAATTGAAAAAGAGTCGGAAGTATACCGAAGAATTGGAGACCATCCTTCTTATTCGAAGCTTATATATAAAGGAGAAAATTTCATAGTATTGAAACGTTTAAAAGAAATTACTTTATACGATGCTATTCATAAGGGGATAAAAATTCCTAAGCAGGTAATCTTTGATATCAATGAAGCATTAGAGTATGCAAGGGAACGAGGGTTAACTCCTTGTGACGTTCACGGGAAAAATGTGATGATGGAAAACGGAAGAGGATATGTAGTCGATGTATCTGATTTCTTAAAAACAAAAGAAGATAGTAAGTGGAGAGACCTAGAAAAGGCATATTTTATATTTTATTTGCCTTTCATTTATAAATTTCCATTCCCTATTAAAATACCGTATTTTATGTTAAACATTGTTAGACATTCGTATAGAAAATATAAGAAGTTTAAAAAGAAATTCAAATTGTAAAAGGACCACATACTTATTTTTAGGTGATATAAGTGAACGACTAGTAAACGAAAGGACCGTACATATTAGATATGTCTAATATGTACGGTCCTATTTTTATGAATGCATGAAGTAATCAGTAAGCTGTACCTTTCCTTTTTCACGCAATTACTTATTTTTTTCTTGAAGCCCTTTATTCTTTTTTCTCTATCTTTTCAGTTCTTCTTTTAAGAGAAGTAATGATGGCGTTTTGATTGTTCTCGTTTTGTTTAAACCTAGAATCCGCAAATACTTTTTCTTGTTGATTTTGCAAGAATTGATGCGTTCTTTGAGCTCTGTATGGTTATACAGTGGGTTTTACTCACTCAGGTTTCCTTCTGTCACACTCTTGAAGTTAATTATATTTTTCTACGTACGAAATAAAAAGATAAGGACCCCATAATAACAGGTGCAACGAAATCAAAGAAATGGGATAAATTAAAGGGAAAAAGAAAAAGAAATGGTATAAGTGTATAGATAACTGCTTGTCCTATAAATACAGGAATCCCAAATTGAAATTCTCTACATCGTTTGATTTTCCTGTATAACACTTCCCCAATTAGACAAGCTACAAGAGCCGGTATACTACCATAAGTGACGATCGTTTTAATGAATCCTAATACAACGTTCGGGTGAATAAAGCTAGGATGAGAAATATATGAAATCATGAACCATCCAAAAATAAAAGCAAACAGACTTGCAGCATAACTAATTCCAAATTTTATCAACGTAATCATCCTCACAGTTTTCTAATAGTAAATCCATTGTATGACATAACGCATCATTAACAGTAGTTAATGATACATATAATTTTCGTTTTTGTGGAATTTGCTTTTTCTTAACATGATAACGAGGGGGGAGCCATAAATTGTGGGAAATCTCCATACTTCTATTAATTCGTTAGTTGAAGAAGAATTTGTTCCACAACTCTTAAGGTATTATAATATGAAAAAATTAAATTCACATTCTGCAATTCATTCAAATTGGCCAATCATCGCATCTTTTGAATGCCCTTAAAGTGCTAAACTTAAGCAAAATAATTAACCATCCTATGCAAGAAAGTTTAGATAACTATAAGCATATGTTTTATTGAAGGGATGTGATTGACTATGGAACGTCCGAATTGGGGAATTGGAGGATTAGTATTCGTTGGCTGCATGTTTCTTGGCGGAGGAGTGGGATCTATATTAGGTGATACCCATGCTGGATGGCTAGTAGGAATGGGCGCTGGATTTATTGGGATGGCTTTAACGAGACTGATCAGAAAGTAATATAACAGGATTCTGCTCCCAGTAAATAAGGAAATATGTATGTAATTCATGGCATAATTGTTTTATAAATTATAGTTAGAACCTTCTCTTTTCTAAATTTATCCATACATAGATATGATTCTCAAGTCGGAAGATGGCACCTTAGGGTGTTTTTTTATGCTCTCTGAAAATGCCTTACCATATAATAGACTTCGTTAGATTCCGATAATCTTTTTGTAATAGAATGGATTCATTACCGTTTCAGACCTAAATATTCATTCATAACCTAATAGAAAAAAGGGGGGATGATTCAAGGTATGGCGTGTAATGATGAATTAATTTGTCAACAGTTTGCAAAGATTATCGGTGGCCAAGAAGGATTCGCCGGTGGAAAATGCGTGGCAACAATAAATCGGGATGAAATACAAGCAACTATTTTAGGAAAACGTTTTAGAGTAACAAGTTCCTTCTCATTCGAATCACGAGATAATAAAACTGGACGAGCATTATGTCTAGGCCGGATAGCGCTATTGCAAAAAGAAGTCAACGGATTTGTTGCTACAATTATTAAACAAGGAATA
The DNA here is from genome assembly GCF_058792175.1 of Bacillus sp. EB106-02-03-XG38. Taxonomy (NCBI): domain Bacteria; kingdom Bacillati; phylum Bacillota; class Bacilli; order Caryophanales; family Bacillaceae; genus Bacillus; species Bacillus sp. EB106-02-03-XG38. Next base: position 1,327,405 of record NZ_JBYTED010000001.1, on the reverse strand, counting down.
ATCGTTTCGTCTATACACAATGAGTGGTTATGTGATGATCCAAATTTAATTTACGTTAATATCGAAGACGTTGATGATCCGCTAAATTTCGCAAGGAAAGTTAGAAGAGCGTTATGCAATTAACCAATTTATTTAGTTAAATGAGTATGTTGGTTAGAATATTTCAGATTGTTGAATGGTTTTATAAAGTGAAAGAAGACGTTCCATATTTGGAATGTCTTTTCTTGATGTTTTTATAATTTGAAAAACGAGGAAACGAACTTGAAGGGAGTATGTTTGAGAAGATTAAAAGGAAATGGTTTTTAATTCTTGGCTATGGATCTATCCTCCCGTTCTAATTAACTAAAAGAAGAACTTTCCCATACCCATTAGACTACTAAGCATTCCGATTCCATTCATGGTGCCTTTTCCTAATGTAAGTAAGTTTCCAAACATTCCCGGCTGAACGTTATTCCCCCATCCCATAGGACTTACCTGTCCTCCCCATCCTGGAGGGTTTCCAAAAATACCCCAGTTATTATTGGTATTAAAATTAAAAGCTTTGGCTGGTGGCGATAGTAAAGCGGCAAGATGACCTTGTGCGAACATGCCTGTATGATTGAATGGTTGAGCCCAGGGGAAGTGAGGTTTTTGAAAGTTAAAACCCGTATGGCCTTGTAATGGAGCCCAATTAGCGGGAGGTCCTTGGGGCATCAACCCTGCATAATGGATTGGCTGACCTAGAGAGAAGGGAGGGGGCTGGGGATTGAAACCCGTATAATTAGCTGGTGAATCCCAACCAAATGGATAAACTCGATAACTCCAATTCTCAGGAACCTTCAAATCATTCATTCCCTCAGCTTTAGCTATTTGGGGCTGTAAATATAATGATGACATTGCAATTTGGTTATTATATTGCTCACCGTTGCCCTCTGAATTCAAATACCAACATTGGTGCATAAGCTTATTCCCCTCACTTTAAAAATGTAATGTTAGACTTAGCCTATGTAATATTTCTTTTTATGAATGGTTACATAACTAGATTTACAAGCCTGTATTTAAAAGGTGTATGGACTTGTTGATTTATCTTACTATTTGTGGGCAATAAGACAACTCCACCTCAACATTCAACCTAATTTAATTTCTGTTAACAAACGTGTTTATAGAGGGTTAATCAATAAAAAAGATTGTAACATGTTATGTTGAGCAAATAGAATTGCTAAAAAGAGAATATCCATCCGAAGAGTTTGGCAAAATACTGCAAGGGCAATGTATTCTTGTGCAGATATGCAAACGGCTTAAACGAATTAATGGAATATATAATGAAGGGGTAAATGAATATATGAGTGAAACATTACATAAAAGAAAGCCACCATATTTAATGCTTGTAATCCTTTTTATTGGGGCATTTGTTTCATTTCTAAATAACTCGCTTTTAAATGTGGCTTTGCCATCCATAATGAAGGATTTAGACATTAGTGATTATTCAACGATCCAGTGGCTTTCTACAGGGTATATGCTTGTAAGTGGTATATTAATTCCAGCCTCAGCATTTTTAATAACCCGCTTCTCCAATAGGAGCTTATTTATTACATCTATGTTGATTTTTATTCTTGGTACAGGCTTAGCGGCTTTAGCACCTAACTTTAGTTTATTATTGACTGGCCGAATGGTTCAAGCAGCAGGTTCTTCAGTCATGGGGCCTTTGTTAATGAATATTATGCTAGTAAGCTTTCCGAGGGAAAAAAGGGGAACAGCAATGGGGATTTTTGGGTTAGTTATGATTACAGCCCCAGCAATTGGACCGACACTATCGGGTTATATTGTAGAGTATTATGACTGGCGTTTGCTTTTTGAAATGATATTACCATTAGCAATCATTAGCTTACTGTTAGGGATTTGGAAATCGGAAAATGTCATGAAGCAAAATAAAAATGCAAAACTTGATTATCTCTCATTATTATTATCTTCTGTCGGTTTTGGCGGTCTGTTGTATGGATTCAGTTCTGCAAGTTCCGATGGTTGGACGAATAAAGTTGTTTTAACAACCTTAATCATAGGCGCTATTGCTCTAATTGCTTTCATTATCCGTCAATTAAAAATGAATGAACCGTTATTGGATTTACGTGTTTACAAGTACCCAATGTTTGCACTTGCGTCTGTAATTGCAATTGTCAACGCAGTGGCTATGTTTTCGGGTATGATTTTAACCCCAGCTTATGTACAAAACGTCCGCGGTATTTCGCCGCTGAGCTCTGGGCTGATGATGCTTCCAGGTGCGGTAATAATGGGGATTATGTCACCAATTACAGGTAAACTATTTGATAAATATGGCCCTCGTATTCTTGGTATAGTAGGACTTTCCATTACAGCCGTTTCAACTTATATGCTGGCAAACCTGCAACTCGACTCTAGTCACACGCATATTATTCTTATTTACACACTGCGGATGTTTGGGATGGCGATGGTGATGATGCCGCTTATGACAAATGGCCTTAATCAATTGCCAACGCGCTTAAATCCGCATGGTACAGCTGTTAATAATACAGCTCAACAAGTATCTGGGTCAATTGGTACTGCTATTCTTGTTACGATCATGAATTCTGTAACAAAAACAAAAGCTGAAAGTCTAATGGCTGATGTAGATCCAACAACCTTCACAGAAGCTACGAAGGCAATGTTAACTCAGAAGGCTTTATTATCCGGAATTCAATATTCGTTCTATGTAGCGCTTGGCATGAATGTTGTTGCACTACTATTGGTTTTTTTCGTTAAACGTGTAGATACAAGTGCGGAAGCTGTCGAGAGGTTAAATCGGTAGAGAAAAATAAAACTTTAGATCATGATTCTTATAAGTTTTTACTGTTTAGTTAGACTATGAAGAAATGCGAATTTCTGCTGCTAAGGCGCTGGTCTTTAAAGCTGGAAAAGAACCACTGAAATAATTATATATAGTAAAAAGGATCTGATATTCATATCAGATCCTTTTTCATTAGCAACACAGTATACTTATTTATCGTATTTGTTTGAATTGATATGAGAAGCTACTGGTTTTCCAAATACTACAATCTTTAGCTCTCAATTTCTGATAAACATTATCATAATACACTTCATTTTCATTTAGTATTTTTTCTGCAAGTTATAAATGTAATAGCAACAAACAACTTAGATTATGAACCTTATAAGCAATATCATAATCGTGAATAGTTAGGGAAAAGATAAAATAAGGTAATCAATTACATAGCTTTATCCCAGGCGATTCATTGCTATCTTCTTTTTATTGAATGGAATATTTTATTTTATATTTTTTTGAAAGGGTGTTTTTAATGGATAAAAAAGTATCTGCCATTCCTCAACCGAAAACATATGGATTGCTGGGGAATCTTCCATTAATCGATAAAGATAAACCGACCCTATCCTTTATCAAGATAGCGGAAGAGTATGGTCCCATTTTTCAAATTCAAACTTTAAGTGATACCATCATTGTCGTTTCTGGACATGAACTGGTAGCAGAAGTCTGTGACGAAACACGATTTGATAAAAGTATAGAGGGTGCTTTAGCGAAAGTTCGTGCCTTTGCTGGAGACGGATTATTTACAAGTGAGACTCATGAGCCTAACTGGAAAAAAGCTCATAATATTTTGATGCCTACATTCAGCCAACGGGCAATGAAAGATTATCATGCTATGATGGTCGATCTTGCCGTACAACTCGTTCAAAAATGGGCACGGCTTAATCCGAATGAAAGCGTAGATGTACCGGAGGATATGACTCGCCTTACATTGGATACAATTGGTCTATGTGGTTTTAATTATCGATTTAATAGCTTTTATCGTGAGACCCCTCATCCTTTTATTACTAGCATGAGCCGTGCTCTAGATGAGGCGATGCACCAATTACAGCGGCTGGATATAGAAGACAAACTCATGTGGAGAACGAAACGTCAATTTCAGCATGATATTCAATCTATGTTTTCTTTAGTAGATAATATTATTGCCGAACGTAAAAGTAGTGGAAATCAGGAAGAAAATGATTTACTTTCCCGTATGTTAAATGTGCAGGATCCGGAAACTGGTGAAAAATTAGATGATGAAAATATTCGTTTCCAAATTATCACTTTTTTAATAGCTGGGCATGAAACAACAAGTGGATTATTATCTTTTGCAATTTATTTTTTATTAAAGAATCCATTTAAATTGAAAAAAGCCTATGAAGAAGTAGATCGGGTTTTAACAGATCCCACTCCAACATACCAACAAGTTATGAAACTAAAGTATATCCGGATGATTTTAAATGAATCGCTACGTCTATGGCCTACTGCTCCAGCATTCAGTCTCTATGCAAAAGAAGATACAGTGATTGGTGGGAAATATCCGATTAAGAAAGGAGAAGATCGTATTTCTGTTCTTATTCCACAGCTACATAGGGATAAAGACGCGTGGGGAGACAATGTGGAAGAATTCCAACCTGAACGATTTGAAGAGCTGGATAAGGTTCCTCATCATGCTTATAAGCCATTTGGAAATGGTCAACGAGCATGTATCGGTATGCAGTTTGCACTTCATGAAGCTACACTCGTAATGGGAATGCTTCTTCAACATTTTGAATTCATTGATTATCAAGACTATCAGCTGGACGTAAAACAAACATTAACGCTAAAGCCTGGTGATTTTAAAATTAGGATTCTACCCCGAAATCAAACTATTAGCCATACTACTGTTCTTGCGCCTAAAGAGGAGAAACTGAAAAACCATGAAATTAAGCAGCAAGTTCAGAAGACCCCTTCTATTATTGGGGCCGATAATCTTTCACTTCTTGTTCTGTATGGATCGGATACAGGGGTAGCAGAAGGTATTGCAAGAGAACTAGCAGATACAGCTAGTTTAGAAGGTGTTCAAACGGAAGTGGTAGCTCTTAACGATCGAATTGGAAGTCTGCCAAAAGAAGGAGCGATTCTTATTGTAACTTCTTCTTATAATGGAAAGCCGCCAAGTAATGCAGGGCAGTTTGTGCAATGGTTGGAGGAATTAAAACCGGATGAGCTAAAAGGTGTTCAATACGCAGTGTTTGGTTGTGGAGATCACAATTGGGCTAGTACTTATCAGAGAATTCCAAGATACATTGATGAGCAAATGGCTCAAAAAGGAGCAACAAGATTTTCTAAACGCGGGGAAGCGGATGCAAGTGGTGATTTCGAGGAACAGCTCGAGCAATGGAAACAAAGTATGTGGTCTGATGCGATGAAGGCATTTGGATTGGAACTTAACAAAAACATGGAGAAAGAACGCAGTACATTAAGTTTACAATTTGTTAGTCGTCTTGGAGGATCTCCTCTTGCCCGAACATATGAAGCAGTTTATGCATCTATACTAGAAAATCGTGAACTTCAATCATCTAGCAGTGAAAGAAGCACGCGACATATTGAGATATCTTTGCCAGAAGGCGCTACGTATAAAGAAGGTGACCACCTTGGGGTGCTGCCAATTAATAGTGAGAAAAATGTCAACCGAATTTTAAAACGCTTTGGATTAAACGGGAAGGATCAAGTCATATTGAGCGCAAGTGGGCGTAGTGTAAATCACATACCTTTAGACAGTCCTGTTAGTTTATTTGACCTTCTTAGTTATAGTGTAGAAGTGCAAGAAGCAGCCACTCGAGCACAAATACGAGAAATGGTGACATTCACAGCATGCCCTCCTCATAAAAAGGAATTGGAATCATTATTGGAAGAAGGAGTTTATCATGAGCAAATATTAAAGAAACGTATATCAATGTTGGATCTTCTTGAAAAGTATGAGGCTTGTGAAATTCGATTTGAACGCTTTTTAGAACTTCTTCCTGCGCTCAAACCGCGTTACTATTCTATTTCAAGCTATCCACTCGTTGCACAGGATCGTCTGAGCATTACGGTTGGTGTTGTTAATGCACCTGCATGGAGTGGGGTAGGGACATATGAAGGAGTCGCTTCTAATTATTTAGCTCAGCGACAGAATAAAGATGAGATTATTTGTTTCATTCGAACGCCACAATCAAACTTTCAATTACCTGCAAATCCAGAAACACCAATTATCATGGTTGGACCAGGTACTGGAATTGCACCATTCCGTGGATTCTTGCAAGCGCGTCGTGTTCAAAAGCAAAAAGGTATGAATTTAGGACAAGCACATCTATATTTTGGTTGTCGTCATCCTGAAAAAGATTATCTCTATCGTACAGAACTAGAAAATGATGAAAGAGATGGATTAATCTCTTTACACACAGCTTTTTCTCGCTTAGAAGGACATCCTAAAACATATGTACAGCATTTAATAAAAGAAGATAGAATCAATTTAATTTCGTTATTAGATAATGGAGCACATCTTTATATATGTGGTGATGGAAGTAAAATGGCTCCTGATGTAGAAGATACCCTTTGTCAAGCATATCAAGAAATTCATGAAGTCAGTGAACAAGAAGCAAGGGATTGGTTGGAACGTGTGCAAGATGAAGGACGATATGGAAAAGATGTTTGGGCTGGAATCTAAATTCTTCTTAATTAGATAAGTAATATTTCATTCACGAACTTCTTTCGACTAAGTATAATTGTAAACAAAATAAACTGCCTTATAAAAACCCTGTATTTTTTATTGAATATGGGGTTTTCTTATTTTTAAATAAAAGGGGCGTATATGTTGATTCAAAATCCAATAATCTTTATGCATTATATACACAACATGTTAGATTTGAAATACTTAATAAAAAGGGGAAACATCAGGGAGAAGTAGACTTTAATTTAAACTCAACAAAATGCGTAATTGTTGTTACTCATTCACAAGAAGTTGCAAAAAAATCAGATCCAGCATTTTATTTAAGTAAAATGAAGTTAGTAGTAAACGAAATTAAGAATAGTTAAGAAAAAGCTATTTTTGTCCTTAATTAACATAATTTTCGAAATGTATGAATGCTAATATTTGTTATATGATATATTTATCAAATTATTATTCATGTAGTTTCTATGATGAATCTGTAAGATAGTTTAAGGGTTGAATGTGGATTTGAAATAAAGAAACGATTTTTTGAGAGGAGAAAAGTAAATGTTTATAAGAACAGAAAGATTATTAATACGAAATTTTGAGTTCAAAGATTGGCAAGATGTCCATGAGTATACATCAGATAGCAATGTTATGAAATACATACCTGAAGGGGTTTTTACTGAAGAAGATACAAGAAACTTTGTAAATAGAAATATGGGTGAAAATGCAGAGAACTTTCCTGTGATACTGGTAGATGAAAATATTCTGATTGGTCATATTGTTTTTCATAAATATTTTGGTGACCATACTTATGAGATTGGGTGGGTATTCAATCCTAAATATTTCAATAAAGGATATGCTTCTGAAGCAGCACAAGCTACATTAAAATATGGGTTTAAGGAAATGAAATTACATAGAATTATAGCTACATGTCAGCCCCAAAATACCCCGTCATATCGATTGATGGAGAAAATTGGAATGAGAAGAGAAGGATATTTCAGGAAGTGTATACCCCGTGGAAATGAATGGTGGGATGAATATTATTACGCTATTTTAGAAGGAGAGTAGTGTCTCAGAACGCATTGTTTAAATCAAAATCATAATTAAAATCATGCTATCCTTTTTTGAGAATTGCTTGGCCCATAAAATAATTAAAATGTGGGCGGTGCTCTATGCCCATCAAGCTAACATTATATAAGTTTAATTTCATGTGAGATTTTTGAAAATTAAAATAAAGGTTAATTTTCTTAATACAGTATAGTATCTCCAGCAGTTTATTCAGCAAACGGGCAGGATTGTGAAAGTATTGAGTTCGGGATATCTTCCTAAAAAACATTACTATAATAAAAGGATGACAAAATTTTTATGGTTAGTATGATAATTTGGAAACAGAAGTCAGCTTAATCTATGAAAAACTTATCAGAGGAGTGATGTAAGTGAAACAAAATGTTTACGATAATCCGAATTTCTTCAAAAACTACACAGCGTTGCGTGAAAGTGGAATAAACGCTAATGACTTCATAGAACAGCCAGCAATCAAATCATTAATTCTGTGTTTGAAAGGAAAATCGGTATTAGACTTGGGTTGCGGTGATGGTCATTTTTCAAAGTATTGTATAGAAAATGGTGCAAAAAACGTAGTAGGTGTAGACATATCCAAAAATATGATTGAACGTGCTAAAAAGTTAAATCAGGATGATAACATAGAATTTATGTGTCTTCCTATGGAGGATATGGGACTAACCAATCAAAAGTTTGATCTGATTATAAGTTCCCTCTCTATACATTACATTGAAGATTACTCGGCAATGATTCAAAAGATTAATGAACTATTAAAAAGCAGTGGTGAATTTATCTTTTCAACCGAACACCCAATAGCAACAGCTCGCAAAGGGAGCAACCATTGGATAAAAACTGAGGATGGTAATAAATCACACTGGGCATTAGATAATTATCAAGAAGAAGGAATCAGAGTACACAACTGGTTTGTTGACGATAGTGTGGTTATCTACCATAGAACAGTTGCCACATTAATAAATACTTTAATTGAACACGGGTTTTCGCTGGATAAAATAATCGAACCACAATCAACTTTGGCAGGGATAGAGAAAATGCCAGATTTAATAAACGAATCGCGAAGTCCATCTTTTATTATAATCAAGTCAAAAAAACAAAATAATATTTAAAAATATCTACCGCAATCTGGGAGCTTTTATTGAATTATGAAAACAGCCGTTAAACTGTATGCATTCGAATTGAAAATATTGAACATAGGAGTGAGTGAAAATGGCATATGTATTACAAGTTGATTTTCCGTTTGAAGGTCCTTTTGGTGAAGAAATGGAAAAAGCATTTTGGGATTTAGCAAAAAGTATTAATGAAGAAGAAGGATTCCATTGGAAAATATGGACGGAGAATGCAGAAACGAAAGAAGCTGGAGGCATCTATGTATTTGAAGAAAAACAAGATGCTGAAAAATACGCGGAAATGCACAAAAATAGACTTCAAACATTTGGTGTTAAAGATATTAGAGTAAGAATTTTTGCCATCAATGAAAAGTTAACGAAACTGAATCGTGGTTATAGTAAATAATGAGGGACTCAGAATTCAAAAAAGAAGGGGATAATCCCTTCTTTTTTGAATTGATGCTACAGAAAGAATAGCGTTTTTTTATTGTAGGGGCATCTCTTTTTGATAGTTTGATAGCAATGTAATAATACCCCGTTATTATTTTTCAGACTTTCCTTGTTCTAGAATGTATGCTTCTTCTTGTTCCGGTGTCGCTAATTCGTATGCTTGACCAGTGCCGTTATTGTCCAATTTCCATAATAAATTATGCTCCTCAACGGATTGAGAGAAATCACCTTCATACCAACGAACCAAAATCTTGAGGTACTGTTCTTTATGTTGTAAGGTTCCACTATTACTTTCATCAATTACTCGACGTACTGTTTCGATGTTTTCTGCATTCTTAAGAATGTCATTGAAGTGTACGAATAGATGTTAGTGCGGCAAAATAAATTGTGTTATGATATGAGGAAATATAAAGCTATGTAACGGAGGGAATAACATGCCGCATGTTGTGTTTCGTGGAATTACTACTGAACAATTAAAGAGCATAAGCAAGCCATTAGTAGAAGAGCTCGCAGAAATCTGTGAGTGTGGTACGGATAATTTCACCTTGGAATTACCAAGTTCTACGTTTGTATTCAATGGAGAAGAAATAGAAGCGTTTCCTCTTATTGAAGTGAAATGGTTCGAGCGTGGACAGGAAATTCGTGATCGATTTGCCAAGGCCATTACTACATATGTAATGGATTTTGGACTTCCAGAAGTAGAGGTTGTATTTACGGTTTTCACAGAATCAGCGTATTATATTAACGGAAAGCATTGTGCAAGTTAGAGCTATTGGAAAGATTTTTATAACATTAAGAAAAGAAATAGGAGAGAATATCCTATTTCTTTTTATTTCTATAAAAAAATATAATTGCTAAATCTAAAGTAATGATAATAATTAGAAGAAATACTTCTATAAGTGCATCAGTTTTCCCATGTTGCAAAGACTTTATAAAGAAATCCCATTCTGTTTCATAGGGAGGCTCTGCTCAATTTCGTTGCATTCCTAGCACGATTCCATTTATGAAAAAGATAATACTTAATAGAATTTTTCCAACAAATACGGCAACTACTTTTAAATTCCAGTGTCTTATCTTAATTACATACAGGATTGAAAAGAGTATAAGGATCCAAAAAATAATAATATAGATTGTATTGTTCATTCTTTACTCCTCATAAAATACTTGTTTTAAACCCGCAAAATAAAGGTTTATTTCTCCGTCTCAAAAAACTCAATCCACTCTCCATCAGGACCAGCGAAGAATATGTAACGTGTTCCATCTGGTAATGTTTCAATTTCTTCTCCTAGTAAAAAGGTTACTTTATGTTTCTTTAGTCTTTTAATTTCATCTTCTAATGAATCCACTTTAAAGCAAATGTGATGTACTTTTCCTTCTGCCGGAAGAGAAGAGTTGTAGCCTTCAATGAGTTCGAGTATCGTTTCCTTCGATTCTTCCACACCTAAAAAAGCGAGTTTTAAGTTTGGATTCGGGTGCCCCATCCGTTTAATGAGCTGTAATCCAACTACTTCTTCATAAAATGAGATAGATGCTTCTAAGTTTGCGACCATAAGTCCGATGTGTTCAATTCTTCTAATTGGCATAAAGATCCCTTCTTTCTGAAAATTATATACAATATGTTATTGAAAATTAAGAAAATAAGCAAGATAAAAACCTTACAAATTTTAGCTTGTTATATGGTATAGTGAGAAAGTATGTTTGGGGAGAAGGAAGGAGATTATACGATGAATACACCTACTCAAACTCCTTCATTATCGGAAACGATGAAAGAGTGGCATTATGCATTAGCGTATGAAATTAAACATTGGAAAACGATAGGTGGTAGTAAAATTTCTATCATGAACGGTCGTTTTTTATATACAGATTATGAAAGTACAGTATATGTATTTCAGCTTATTTCAGAAGTAAGCTTACCGGAAGGTTCACCAATTCGAATTGAGTTTGATGGTGAGGAAGCGACAGGGGAAGTATTATCTGTACATGGATTAGAAATAGAACTGAAATTAAATGATTATATACAAGGTGAAATACGAGAAGCTGTTTTATATAGTGAACCGTGGCAATTGTTAGAGCAACTGCAAGAGCGATTGAAAGAAGCACGTAAAGATAAGTTAAAACGTAATCGTATAAAGCGTCTTGTTGACGGGACGAGCAGTCCGAAACATATTGAGAAGATGAAAAATCCGAAAAATGAATTGGCGTATCGTTCATTTTACAATCCGACAACGTACGTGTGGGGACCGCCTGGAACAGGGAAGTCTTACAATTTATCACGTATTATTTCGGCGCATTATCAAAAAGGAAAATCGGTACTTGTATTAGCTCATAGTAATGCGGCAGTGGACGTATTAATGAGTGAAGTAACGAAGCAAATTGAAAATAAAAAGAAATGGACGCCTGGCGAAATTGTTCGTTACGGTTATAGCCAGCATGATCATATACGAAATCATGAAACGTTACTTGCGTCGAAGTTAGTTGAAACGACGAACGGATCTTGGGGAGAAGAAAGACTCTATTTAGAGGAAACACGCCAAGATCTTCGTGAAAAGATTTTATCATATAAAGCGACTTCTGCTGATAAGAAGCGTATACAAGAGATTGAAAGTGATCTTCGAAAGCAAAAAGCGAAAATTAAGGAAGTAGAAAAAGAATACATTGAAAATGCGAAAGTAATCGGAGCAACTTTATCGAAATGTGCGATTGATTCACTGATTTATGAGCGTACATTTGATTTAGTTGTCGTAGATGAAGTGAGTATGGCATATGTTCCGCAAATTGCGTTAGCTGCTTCACTTGGAAAACGCATTGTCGTATGTGGTGACTTTTTACAGTTACCTCCGATTGCGATGGCGAATCATGAACTCGTTCGAAAATGGCTTGGGGAAGATATGTTTTATCATGCTGGGATTGTTGAGTCTGTCAATAAATCAGAAGCACATCCGAACCTTTTTATGTTGCAGGAACAAAGACGTATGCATGTAGATATATCGAAGTTTACAAACTCATTTATTTATAAAAATAGAGTATATGATCATCCGTCTGTTTCAGAACGTAAAGAACTTGCGAGACTACAACCGTTCGCAAATGAGGCGAGTGTTTTATTTGATACGAGCTTAATGGGAGCCTTTTCTTTAAAAGATGCTGCATCTGGTTCTCGTTTTAACATTATGTCTGGTTTAGTAGCGATGCAAATGATGTTAATTGGACTGTTAGACGGTGTTCAATCGATTGGTATTGTTACACCTTACAGAGCGCAATCCCGCTTTTTATCAACGTGCATGAGAGAAATGTTGCAGAAAACGAAGTATCGTCACATACCTGTCTTAGCGGCAACAGTTCATAAGTTTCAAGGGTCTGAAAGAGATATGATGATTTTTGATACAGTGGATAGTTATCCGCAAGAACGTCCTGGTGTGTTATTCTTTGACCATAAAAATCATCGCCTTGTCAACGTAGCAGTGACAAGGGCGAGAGGGAAGTTCATTCAATTATCAGATTGCCATTATATGCGTAAAAACCTTTCGAGAAAACAAGCGTTATCACAATTAACAGCTCATATAGAACGTCACGGAGATGTGTATGATCGCACAACATCAAGACAATTGTGGGAGCGGAAAATTTCAAAACGTTTACGCTGGTTTATGGAAATGAATCTTGAAGAGCCGAAGGGGGTATTGAAAGATATTTTAGCCGCCAAACGAAAGATTATTATTTCACTTCCAAGTACAAAACAAGTGGATAAGCGAGTATGGCAAGCGTTAATGCGTACAAATGCGCAAATAACAGTGTATAGTGATGGACCAGTTCCATTAAAAAATGTAAAGTTACAAAGACAAAACAAAGCATTCCCATTTATCGTAATTGATGATGACATCTTCTGGGCAGGCGCACCGCTCACATCTCAAATGACGTTTGAAGGTAGTACGGAATTTCCGTACGTATGTGCAAGACTGCAAGCACCAGAAACAATTGGTGTATTAAAAGGATTTTTAGATATTCGGTAAATTCGGATAGGAATTCCTTGACTTTTAATCGGAATGAACTTAGAATGAATGTAATTTAATATAATTTTATGAAAATTCTTATCACGAGAGGTTGAGGGACTGGCCCTATGACACCTCGGCAGCGGATTCGTTATGAATACTGTGCCAATTCCAGCAAGGTAACTTGAAAGATAAGAAAGAAGCTCATTTTGACTGTATATGCAAAAGCCTCTTTCTATCTTTTAGAAAGAGGCTTTTTTACGTGAAAATATAAGGGGGAAGAAAAATGGGAGCGACTGGAGTAACGTCACAAAGAAAAACAATTGAAGAGAGCATTGAAAGAAATAAGGAAAAGTACATAGAAACAAGTCACGATATTCATGCGAATCCAGAGATTGGTAACCAAGAGTTTTATGCATCGAGAACGTTAAGTTTATTGCTAGGGAGCGCAGGGTTTCAGTTGCAGCACAATATAGCCGGACATGAAACAGGTTTTATCGCACGAAAAAGTTCAGGAAAACAAGGACCAGTTATCGCATTTTTAGCTGAGTATGATGCTTTACCAGGACTCGGTCATGCGTGTGGTCACAATTTAATTGGCACAATTAGCGTTGCGGCAGCAATCGCATTATCAGAAACGCTTGAAGAAATTGGTGGGGAAGTTGTCGTGTTTGGTACTCCGGCTGAAGAAGGAGGGCCGAACGGTAGTGCGAAAGCGAGTTATGTAAAAGCTGGTTTATTTAAAGATATTGATGCGGCACTTATGATTCATCCGAGCGGAAAAACAGCGACAACGAGTCCGTCACTAGCAGTCGATCCACTTGATTTTCACTTTTACGGAAAAACAGCTCATGCAGCAGCTTCACCAGAAGAAGGAATTAACGCATTAGACGCGATTATTCAGCTGTATAACAGTATTAATGCACTTCGCCAACAACTTCCGTCCGATGTGAAAATTCATGGCGTTATTACTGAGGGCGGAAAAGCGCCTAATATTATCCCAGACTACGCCGCAGCAAGGTTCTTTATCCGCGCAGCAACGAGAAAAAGATGTGCGGAAGTAACAGAGAAAGTAAGAAATATCGCAGAGGGAGCAGCATTAGCAACAGGTACGAAAGTGAAAATTCATCAATTCCAAAATGAAATCGATGAACTACTCGTAACAAAAACATTTAATGACGTCGTAGCCGAAGAACTAGAATTACAAGGTGAAGACGTAAACCGTAAAGAAAGATTTGGCATCGGCTCAACAGACGCAGGAAACGTCAGTCAGGTCGTACCGACAATTCACCCGTACATTAAAATCGGACCAGATGACTTAATTGCACATACGAATGAATTTAGAGAAGCAGCTCGTTCAGAACTTGGAGATAAAGCATTAATTACATCCGCAAAAGCACTAGCAAATACAGCGTATCGATTAATTACGGAAGAAGGGTTGTTAGAGAAGGTGAAGGAGGAGTTTAGAGAGGCGCAGAGGAATCAAGGGTAAGGCGCTTTTTCGAATATAAATCTAATTCATATGCAGAAATAATAGAAAAGAACATTGAATAATCAATGTTCTTTTCTATTTATGAATCATTTATTTCTTTAGTGATATCTTGAATCTGGTCTAGTCTAGTTTAATAGTAACGGTGATCTGTGAGTTCGAATTGCATTAAAGGATAATAACTAGAGAATGTGTTGTAATTAATATTTATATTTCTATATTAATTTGTAAAATAAATTCAATTTATGTTATTATATTTCCCTTGGACTGACAGTTTATAGAATGTACAGTGAATATTTGACAAGTTAAAATAGGGGATGTATTACGTTGAAATGGTTATTTTGGGACAGAAATTTAAAAACTAGATTGATTGGCGAAACTATGTTCAATACATTGTTTTGGATGTATTTTCCGTTTATGGCAATATACTATAGCGATGCTTTTGGTAAAGCAATTGGCGGAATTTTAATGGCAATTATACCTCTTGTAGGCATAATAGGTAATTTGTTAGGTGGATATTTAGCTGATCGATTAGGGCGTCGACCTGTCATGCTATTAGGCACAATCATACAAGTAGCAATGTTTGCGGTTTTTGCTTTATCTCATTCACATTGGATTAATTATTTAGCCTATATTGGTATTGGAATTAGCGGGGCAATATACAGTCCAGCAAGTTCTGCAATGATAGCTGATATAGTGCCAGAAAAGGATAGAAGGGTAGTCTTTGCCACTTTTGTTACAGCAAATAATATTGGTGCTGTATTTGGACCGGTGTTAGGTTCATTTTTCTTCTTTCATTATCGAAGTGAATTGTTATGGACTTGTACAATTGTTACATTTATTTATTTTATAGCAATCTATTTCATAATTAGAGAAACGCTGCCCGAAGCTTCTAAAAATGATGGAGATAACAATCCAATATCAAAAATCTTTAAAGAACAATGGAATAATTATATGAAAATTTTTAGTGATAAAATTTTCTCACTTTATATAGTTACTGGAATATTCATTATGATAGCTTTCATGCAGCTCGATCTTTATCTTGCATTATATGTAAAGGAATTTGTACCAACTCAATCTCTTTTCTCGTGGAATATTGATTTATTCTCTTTGAGTAATACTGAAATTTTCGGATGGATGATGGGGTTAAATGGGATTTGTTTGTTTTATGTTCTTTACCTGTTGCAAAATACTTTAGAATTGGAGCGACCGAAATGTTTTAATTGTCTCTAATGTTTTATTTGGAACCGGTATGTTTTTAATAGGTCTAACGACGAATATATGGTTACTGTTTGGCTTTATGGCAATATTAACTATTGGGGAATTGATTCGTTCGCCAGTTGTGCATAGTTTTGTCAGTAAATATGCACCTGAAAATTCTAGAGGACAGTATATGGCAGCATCTAATTTACAGTTTACCATTGGGCGTTTTATTGCACCAATAATGATTGTATTTTCTACATGGCTATCTCCAATTGTTGTGTTCGGAATTATATTACTTTGTACCCTTGTTAGTGCAGTTTTCTATGTGAAAGTATTTCGTATGATTTCAAATACAACTATGCATAATGAATGATCAATTATTAAAGAAGCTTGTAAATCAATAACAAGCTAATAAAATACCATTTAAAAACGCTATTTTTTTCCGTTGAATCATAGGAGAGAATAGCGTTTTTGTATGTGTAATTTTGTAGAAGTGATAAAGTTTAGGAGGGAACAGTTTCAGGAAGCTAACGTATACTTTGCTGCTAAAGTACACCGTACATGTTTTTTAGTAAATAAAATTTGGGTGATGAGCGTATAGCGAGTAGCGGTTATTCCTGTGTGGTTTTTGTATTTAGATGGAAGAGAGCCTAAGGATGGATTGGGAATGAAATTTCAATGACTGGCAGTTTTAAACGATTCTATTATAAAATAAGTATCTTTTTTATAACTTAACAAAGTATTTCATTTAACTAGATTAAAATAGGTTTTTTACATTTAGAAAGTTCAGTATTATTAGTTTCTTACATACTTTTCCTATTTGTAATGGTATAGTAAAATATAGTAAAAAGAGAGGGGATTAGTATGGCGATAATTGGAATTGATTTAGGGACAACTAATAGTTTAGTAGCGACATGGTCGGAAGATGGTGCAAAGCTTATTCCTAATGTTTTAGGTGAATTTCTCACACCATCGGTAGTTAGTATAGATGAAACGGGTGAAATTTTAGTCGGGCGTATTGCGAAAGAACGACTTATTACGCATCCACAACTAACAGCAGCAACTTTTAAACGTTTTATAGGAACAGAGAAAAAATATGAGTTAGGTACATATACTTTTTCATCTGAAGAACTATCATCTTTTATTATTAAATCTTTGAAACAAGACGCAGAAGCGTATTTAAATGAAGAGGTTACCGGTACTGTAATTAGTGTCCCTGCCTATTTCAATGATACGCAGAGAAAATCAACGAAACGTGCAGTGGAAATAGCAGGATTAACAGTAGAACGCCTCATTAGTGAACCGACAGCTGCGGCAATTGCATATGGCTTATACCAAGAACAATCAGAAACAAAATTTCTCGTATTTGATTTAGGTGGAGGAACTTTTGATGTTTCCATTTTGGAATTGTTTGAAGGGATAATGGATGTAAAATCTATTGCGGGTGATAATTATCTTGGTGGTGAAGATTTCACAAAAAGTTTAATGACATTTTTCCTAGAATCCCATCAACTGAATCCAGATTCACTTGATTCAAAAACATTATCATTAATTTATACACAAGCAGAACGCTGTAAGCTTGCTTTGTGTAATGAGTCAACTGCAACTATGAATGTTGTGATTCATAATCAAACATATGAAACAAGTATAAATAGGGGGGAATTCGAAAAGATTGTAACGCCGCTACTGTTACGTCTTCGTTATCCAATTGAACGTGCTCTTCGCGATGCTTCGTTAAACCCAAATGATTTAGACGCTGTCATTTTAATTGGTGGAGCTACTCGAATGCCTCTTGTGAAATCTGTTATTTCTAAAATGTTTGGGCGTATGCCTTATGCAAATATAAACCCAGATGAAACTGTTGCTTTAGGTGCTGCAATTCAAGTTGCCTTAAAAGAACGAAATAAGGCGTTGGAAGAAGTGATTTTAACCGATGTTTGTCCATATTCTTTAGGAACAAGTGTTGTTCAAGAATTTGGAGATGGTAAGTCAGAGTCTGGGTATTTCTTCCCTATTATAGAAAGAAATACACCAATTCCTGTAAGTAAGGTGGAGCGACTATATACAGTAAAGGATAGACAACAATTTATAACTATTGATGTCTATCAAGGAGAAAACCGTAGGGTAGTAAACAATTTGAAACTAGGTGAGCTTAAAATCAAAATTCCTCCTGCTCCTGCTGGAAATGAGTCGGTTGATATTCGTTATACATACGATATTAATGGCATTCTTGAAGTCGAGGTAATAAGTACATCAACTGGGGAAAAGAAAAGAACAATCATACAGCAAAACGCTGGAAATCTTACAGATGAAGAAATAGAAAAGAGACTTTTAGAGTTAAGAGATATTAAAATTCATCCGAGAGATAGAGAAGAAAATCGACTACTTCTTGCAAAGTGCGAAAGACTTTATGAAGAGTTGCTTGGTGATGAACGTAAAAAGATTTCTATATTACTACAACAATTTGAGAGAGTGCTCACAACGCAAAATGATAAAAAGATTAAAGAAGCTTCCAGTAAGTTAAAAGAACATATTGAAAGTATGGAAAGGTGGGCAAATCGCTAATGAGTATTTGGGATACATTGGAGATTGAACCTACTGACAATATTTCAGTGATTAAAAAAGCTTATGCAAAACTCCTAAAAATACATCATCCAGAAGATGATCCAGAAGGATATCAAAGAGTAAGAGAAGCGTTTGACCAGGCAGTGAAAAGTGCAAAAAATATGAAAGATAAGCAGTCGATTCAAATAGATGAAATAAATGCACCTGATAGGGAATTTGTATTTTCCCCATGGACTGACAGTGATGCGGAAATTGCTACTACTACAGTTACTGAGCATCCAGTCTATACATTCATGGAAAGTGTTGAAACGCTTTATGATGATTTCTTTGCACGGATTGAGCAGGGAAATTGGGAAGAAATATTACGTTCAGATGTGATATGGGATGTTCAATATGCAGCAGCACTACAAGATCAGTTAATTGAATTTTTCTTATATCATTATCACTTCCCACATTCGATTTGGGAATTAATCGATCAAGTATTTCGATTCAGTGAACAAAAAGATGATTTAGTAAATGAATATGGAGAAGATACAATCCGATTTTTATTAGAAAGAATTAGCGGCGAAAAAGAAATGCGTTATGATATTTTTGAAAAAAATGATAATTTAGATTTTGAGTTGTATTTCTATATACGGGAAGAAATCCAAAGGAAGCTGTTAGCGAATGAATTAGTGGATGTAAAAGAAGAACTGGATCGTGCGTTGGCAATGTATCAAAGGGACCCTGAATTATTACGTATGCAAGGTATTTATTACTTACGTATAGGCAATAAAGAGAAGGCATTACAGGCATTTAGCAATATTCAATCAATTGATAAAGATGATCCAGATGCATTATTATATCGTGTCCGTATTCAGTATAATTCTGGGAAATTTCACGATGCTATCAAAGATTGTGAACATCTTCTTTCTGTCCATCCGGAGCATATGGATGCGATGCTCATGATGACAAAATGTTTAGAAAAAGCGGGAGAAATAGAGAAAGCTGAAAAAATAGTGCAGGATGCTTTACAAATAGATATGAACCATGTTGAGTTTCTTTCATACTTCAATTCATTTTTGGCACAAAGCGGAAAGAAACCAAATAAACCAGGGTTTACAATGGCCTATGTATTTGGTTGGATATTGATGTATAGTGGCATGTTTTTAAGACGTACTTGGGTGTATATTTTCTTTTTTATTCTTGCTATTATTACGCGACTACCTTTCAAATATATCCTTCTTCTTCCGGTTGTTTGGGAAGCGTGGAAGTTTTATAGACTGAAAATCAAAATATAAGGAGGAGCTTAGGTGTTCGTTTCAAGAAAGAAAAAACAGGTAAAACAATATTTACGAAGCATGTCTACTATATGTATGGGTACTTATTTTCTTATTCATTATTTTACAAAATATGAATTTACATTTATAAGAGACCGTATACTTGGGAAAAAGTTTTTGAAGGAGCAATTACGAAGATTTGATTGTAACGAACCAGCACAATTGAAAGAAATGATTGAGTGGTTATTAAAAGAAGGGTCACGCCAAGAATTTCAAACGATGTACAATCAATTAACTCCTCTTTCAGAAGCAAAGCGGAAGTTATTACTTTCAGGACAAGCAAGCGATGAAAAAATGTACGTTGTGAATTACTCATTACACATGTTACCGGATGCTGGAATTGCTGCATTTGATTATGCATGGTGTATTTGTTTAAGTCGAATTGGTAAAAGATTAGGTTATTTATCTAAAAAAGAAGCGGAACATTATATGATACAAGCGGCAAAACTTGCTCAAAACTCCTATTCAGATTGGAATGAGTATTTTCTTGCTTTTCATATCGGTAGTCATTTTAATAAATTGGATATAGAGTTCAAGAACAAAAATAAATACAATCTTATGTACACATTGGATATGTTTAGAGTTAAAGATTCTTATGTGCATACAATTGCATGGAAAAATGACCTCCTTACAGATATGAAGAAAGGATAATGTTTGAGAGGAAAACCTTACAATTGGACTGTATGATATTAAGATTGATCATAAATACTACTTCACCAGATGAAGAAGTATTAATATGGTCGTTTGAAAATTTAAATGTAGTGCCATAACAGTGTCTTATGTTAAATCAATTGAGAAATGAGAAGGTGTTTCAAAGAGTCTTCGGTTAGAGTTGATACTTCTCATTTCGTATAAAAATAGTACGTTATCCTATTTGTGAGAATCATAGTAAGGATAACGTACTATTTTTTCTGTTATGTAATCACATTAAAATATAATGATTTACTAAGGAGCTAAAGGTGTATTCTTTATAAGATGTGAAGGAAGAGAAGGTTAAGTTAATCAAAAAAATTGATTAATAAGTTGCATATAAAACTCATCTGCGTATATACTATAAACATCAAAAAAAATTGATGAAGGGAGAGTGAACTAAAATGGCACAAGATTTTCAGCTCTATGAGAAAAAATTCAAAGCATTAGCGGATCAGAAGCGTTTAGAGATTATGTATGAACTTTGCCAACGAGGCCAGACTTGTGTATGTGATTTAACAGAGGTTTTTGAAATGACGCAATCTAAGTTGTCCTATCATTTAAAGATTTTATTAGATGCAGGTTTAATTGTAAAAGAAACAAAAGGTACGTGGAGTTATTATGATTTAAATGATGCGGAAGTAAATAATTTATTATCAGAAGAATTATGTTGTATCTTTAGAAAAACAGGTAAAGGTAGCTGCTGTTAAAATTTTAATTTATTAATCAAAAAAACTTGATTAATAACATATAAAGAGGAGGAATAAGCTATGAGATATGTTCACGTTGGTATAAATGTTACGAATTTAGTGAAGTCTATTGAATTTTACGAAAAGGTATTTGGTGTGTCACCAGTTAAGGTAAAAGTGGATTATGCAAAATTTTTATTAGAGACGCCAGGACTTAATTTCACGCTGAACGTACGAGATGAAGTGAACGGAAATCAGGTAAATCATTTCGGTTTCCAAGTGGATACAGCTGAAGAGATTACAGTACATAAAGAAAGATTAGAAAAAGAAGGTTTCTTTGCGCGTGATGAGATGGATACGACTTGTTGCTATGCAGTTCAAGATAAGTTTTGGGTAACGGATCCTGATGGGAACGAGTGGGAATTCTTTTATACAAAAGCACAAAGTGCTGTTCATAAAATAGAAGAGGTATCATGTTGCACGACTTCTAACGTAGTAGAAAAAAATTCTTGTTGTTAATAGGAGATGGAAAATAAAATGAAACGTTTATCTTTTCTAGATCGATATTTAACACTATGGATTTTTCTAGCTATGGCTGTTGGGATTGGTTTAGGGTTTGTGTTTCCTAGTGTAGTAGACGGACTGAATACATTACAAGTTGGAACAACGTCTATCCCGCTTGCTGTTGGTTTAATTGTCATGATGTATCCACCATTAGCAAAGGTTCGTTACGAGGAAATGGGCCGTGTATTTAAAGATGTAAAAGTATTGGTTTTATCTTTAGTACAAAACTGGATTATTGGACCTGTACTTATGTTTGTTTTAGCAATTATTTTTCTTCCAGATAAGCCAGAATACATGGTCGGACTCATTATGATTGGTTTAGCACGTTGTATTGCAATGGTAATCGTTTGGAACGATCTTGCAGATGGGGATAAAGAGTATGCTGCAGGTTTAGTGGCTTTTAACTCAGTATTTCAAATGTTATTCTTCTCCGTTTATGCATACGTGTTTGTAACAGTCATTCCAGAATGGTTAGGAATTGAAGGGGCTATTGTCGATATTACAATGGTAGAAGTAGCGAAATCCGTATTTATCTATTTGGGGATTCCTTTTATAGCAGGTATGTTAACACGTTTTGTACTTGTTAAGTTAAAAGGAAGACAATGGTATGAAAAAGTATTTATACCGAAGATTAGTCCACTTACATTGCTGGCACTACTATTTACAATCATCATTATGTTCTCCTTAAAAGGGGAAATGATTGTTAGCGTACCATTAGATGTAGTAAGAATAGCAATTCCATTACTCATTTATTTTATTGTCATGTTTTTTGTTTCTTTCTTTATGGGAAGAAAAATTGGTGCAAACTATCCGGTGACTACAACGTTAGCATTTACAGCAGGTAGTAATAACTTTGAGTTAGCAATTGCTGTAGCAGTTGGTGTGTTTGGTATTCATTCAGGCGCAGCATTTGCAGCTGTTATCGGACCGTTAGTTGAAGTACCTGTAATGATTGCACTTGTAAACGTCGCTTTTTGGTTTAAGCGTAAATATTTTAATGATCAACCAGTATAATTTAAAAACAAAGGTGGAAAACAACATGGAAAACAAAAAGACAATTTATTTCTTATGCACAGGAAATTCATGCCGAAGCCAAATGGCAGAAGCATGGGGCAAACAATATGTAGGAGATAAGTGGAATGTATATTCTGCAGGAATCGAAGCACATGGAGTAAATCCAAATGCGATTAAAGCGATGAAAGAAGTAAAAATAGACATAACGAATCAAACTTCGGATATAATTGATGTAAATATTTTAAATAACGCTGACTTAGTTGTTACCCTTTGTAGTCATGCAGATTCTGTTTGTCCTTCGACACCTCCGCACGTAAATCGTGTTCACTGGGGATTTGATGACCCAGCAGGAAAAGAATGGTCTGAATTTCAACGTGTTCGCGATGAAATTGGAGAACGTATAAAGCAATTTTCTGAAACAGGGGAGTAAAGTAAAGAGTCAATCTTCTATTTTATAGGGATTGGCTCTTTTTTATTATCTGCTTCTTTGGTTTAAAACAACTATTAAAACGAATAGAGAATATTCTGTCATGGTGGTAAAGTTAGAATAGAGCAGTTTCAGGGGGGATAACATATGATTTCTGAATTAAACAAGGATGATTTTTATAAATGTAACAGTTTACTAAATAAAAAAGGACAATTAGAAGTAAAAGCTGTAATTGCAGGAGTGAATCCTGGTCGTATATTTGTAGATAACATGACTTCTCCTAGTTCGGGACTCATTTGGTTAGGGAATAATGATGGCTTCTTCTTTATTGGAGATGCTGAAAATGAAAAATTTAATAATGAAATGAATAGCTTTATTGATAATGTAATAATACTTGAGGCTAGAAAGGTTGGACTAACTTGCTTTGAAGCAATCGGTAATCATTCAAAGTGGAATAAAACAATCGAAAAAATATTTCACCATCGTAATTTAAAGAGTTGGAATCAAAGAGTGTATACGCTAAAGGAAGAAGATTATGTGGGGAATCATGAACCTAAAATTGAACAAGGGTATACAGTGATAAAAATGAGTAAAGCTCTCTATGAAAATCAAGGGAATGTATTGAAGAATGTTGAATTTTTACAATCAAAAATTTTAGAGTTTTGGTCCTCTCCTGATGAGTTTTTTAACGAGGGAATAGG
The DNA here is from genome assembly GCF_058792175.1 of Bacillus sp. EB106-02-03-XG38. NCBI lineage: Bacteria > Bacillati > Bacillota > Bacilli > Caryophanales > Bacillaceae > Bacillus > Bacillus sp. EB106-02-03-XG38. The sequence goes on along the minus strand of NZ_JBYTED010000001.1, from coordinate 1,303,634 downwards.
CTATTGTATAGTTTTTAACAACATGATTGTAAGTGTATGTTTTTCAGGGTTCGTTTTTGAAAATATACATTGTATAGATATTGAAACGATAGAAGGTCACCAAGGGAGAAAATTAGCTCAAACAATAGCTCATAGTTTTGTAAAAGAATGTTTGGCGAATCATATCATTCCATATTGGGACTGCATGGAAATAAATAAGCCTTCTGTGGCCGTTGTAGAAAATGTAGGTTTTACAAATGTGTTTAATTATGTAGGTTATTATTTTTCTTTTGAGTAAATGAAGTGTATGCTACAAATCTATCATCGAGGGTTTTTACATGTAAGGAGAATAGTATGAAACAAATAATAAAAAACATATTAATAAACTACTTTAAAGAAATTCATACATTAGTAGTGGAAGAAGAATTACATAAGAACAGTTGGCATACAGATTTGCATTATAAAATCATCGCAGATGGAGACCGGTATTCCGCACGGTTTATAAATAGCGATCGAACAATCAATCCTGCCTTTGGGATGTTATCAAATGAACAATTGAAAGAGCAAGTACGGTTTACGTATTATTTACGAGAGCATGGAATTCCGTTTATGCAGATTAGGGAGAATATGGCGGGGGATTCCTTTACATTACTCACTTGGAATGGCGAACAGTACCGGTTTGTATTGTCTACTTGGATTGAAGGGGAGCATGTTACTCACTGTACAGAAACAATGGCAGAGATTTTTGGAAAAGAAGCAAGAAAGATACATGATATTTCTAGTCCATTTCAAAGCTCGACTTTTCAAAAGAAATCTCATTTAGATGGATATGGTGAGTTTATAAGAATATTAGAAAATAAAGGTGGTACATGCAAGGAATTGCAGAGGTATATGGAGTTAGCTAAGTATCATATAGAAAGCGCACATACGAATGATCTAGAGTATATAGTACAAACGGATTTAAATCCTTTAAATGTCATATGGAACTCCAATCAATGTGTAAAAGGAATTGTAGATTTTGAATCGATTGGATATGTAGATCGTATAGAAGGACTAGCTTTTTTAATAAAGTGGTATTCCAGGACAGATGGAATAGAGTCACATGTAGTATGTTCTAAAATTGCTAGGGCATTTTTAGAAGGGTATGGAGCTAATAATATTTTAACTTCAAATAATTATAAAAGACTTTCTTCGTTGCTATGGTTATCCGGCAGTTTAAATTGGAATTTCGTTAAAAAGACGATAGGTCTATTAGGTGATGAGATTGCATTAGTAGAACATTTGAGAGTTTATAAAGGAAGGGGAGAAAGACTGTCGTCATTGTTAATTGGTAGATAACATTTATTCTTCTAATTTTGGATGCGAAAAAGAAAGCATATGAGGTGTTCAAAAAATGAAAATACAAATTGTATTGTTTGACGGTTTTGGAGAGCTTGTCTCCTTTGCACCTTTTGAAGTACTGAAAAGAGCAAAAGAAGAAGGGGCTCCGTTTACAGTTGAACTCGTATCAAGTGAACGAAAACAAGAAGTTACTACCTCGTTTGGAGTTACAGTTACACTACATGATTTTTTACGAATGGATAATCGCCCAGATTTGTTAATTGTACCTGGTGGTGGCTGGAATCATAAAGCTAAGCAAGGGGTGCGAAAGGAAGCTGAGATTGGTACTTTGACTAAAATGATTAGAGATTTGCACAACGAAGGAACGATTGTTGCGGGAGTTTGTACAGGAGGTATGTTACTAGCTGCATCCGGTATATTGAATGATAAAAAGGCGACCATGCATCATTTGGCGCAGAGTGAAATGAGTGAATATGGAGCAGAGATTCTTCCTTACAGAATTGTGGATCAAGGGAATGTGATTACCGCAAGAGGAGTTACTTCAGGAGTTGACTTAGGACTTTGGATTACGGAAAGGTTCGCAAGCTCCCAAATTGCAGCTGCAGTTGAATATAGAATGGAATACGAGCAGCGAGGTGTTGTTTGGAAGTAATTTAATTATATTTTTTGCTGTAGAGCGTATTAAATAGTATAAGAGAGAAAGAGTCAACTCATACGAGTAGGTTCTTACTCTTTTATACTATATTGCTTATTTTTCACAGTAATATCTTTTTTTTTAAAATCATAAAATAGATAATATATTTTGTTCCACATTGATAATTATTTTCATTATATATTTATAAATTAGTAAAATTTAGTTTACAAATTTGCATCTAGATTATATAATTTGACTCATATAAAAAAGTTTCCTTAAGGAAACTTTAGTGTGAATTTACATTCGCGTTATATTTTTTTGTTTAAAAGTTGCCTTAGCGCAAAATAATTATATATATGAAAAAAAGAAAGGGGAATGCATAAAAAATGGATGAGGCTATAATCGTCAAAGATTTGTTTGTATCTTATCAAGGGAATCAAGTAGTTCAAAATGTTTCCTTCGATATTGAAAAAGGGAAGCTCGTTGGAATTATTGGTCCAAACGGTGCGGGGAAATCTACTTTAATGAAAGCTGTTTTAGATTTAATCCCAAATGATAAGGGATACGTTCAAGTTCTTGGAGAGGATATTCGAAGTGCTAGAAAGCATGTTGCATATGTACCGCAAAGGAGTGATATAGATTGGGATTTCCCAATTACAGTTATAGATGTGGTGCTAATTGGAACATATCCATCTTTAGGGATGATGAAAAGACCGAAGAAAGAGCATCGAGATTGGGCTTTTGAATGTCTAAAAAAAGTCGGTATGGAGGAATTTAAGAATCGTCAAATTGGTGAGCTTTCAGGTGGACAACAACAACGTGTCTTTTTAGCGAGAGCATTAGCACAAAAGGCAGAGATATTTTTCTTAGATGAACCGTTTGTTGGAATTGATGTAACAAGCGAAGAGACAATTATTAAAATTCTTAGAGAATTACGTAAAGAAGGAAAAACAATTGTTGTTGTACATCATGACCTAAGTAAAGCAGAGTCCTATTTTGATAAATTACTATTATTGAATAAGAGCTTAATTCATTACGGAGAAGTAAGGCAAGTATTAGAACCAACTGTGATGTCAAAAGCGTATGTAAATCATGGCATATTGTTTAATAATGCAGCGGAGGTACATTCATCATGAAGATTGTAGAATTTATAGATGCATTAATGCAGTACGGCTTTCTGCAGAAAGCGTTATTAACTTCCGTTATGGTAGGAGTTATTTGCGGCGTAATTGGCTGTTTTATTATTTTACGAGGTATGGCTTTAATGGGAGATGCCATTTCACATGCTGTTCTTCCAGGCGTAGCCCTTTCTTATATGATTGGTATGAATTATTTTATAGGGGCGGTTTTAACAGGTGTTATTACTGCAGTTGGAATCGGATTTGTAAGTCAAAATAGTCGAATTAAACATGATATGGCGATAGGGATTATGTTTACATCTGTTTTCGCTATAGGGATTATTTTAATTACCTTTATGAAGAGTAGTTCGGATTTGTATCATATTTTATTCGGGAATGTTCTATCAGTTCGTTCTTCCGATATGTGGATGACACTGATTATTGGAGTTGTCATTATTGGTCTTGTGATTTTGTTTTATAAAGAACTACTCGTATCCACTTTTGATCCAACGATGGCGCAAAGTTATGGATTGCCGAACAAATGGATTCATTACGGTTTAATGATTTTACTTACAATGGTTACAGTTGCTTCACTTCAAACTGTGGGAATTATTCTAGTTGTCGCTATGCTTATTACACCAGCGGCTACAGCGTATTTATTAACAAACCGTTTATGGGTCATGATTTACTTAGCGGCAGGCATTGGTGCACTTTCATCTGTAGTAGGGCTATATTTTAGTTTTTCATATAATCTTGCTTCAGGTGCAACAATCGTTCTCGTTGCAACATTCTTGTTCGCATTGGCATTCTTTTTCTCACCGTCACAAGGTTTGTTTTGGAGAGCTATTAAAATTAGAAAAAATAGAGCAGAGTTGTCATAATTGATTGGAGGATAATGATGAAATTAAAAAATATTTTATTATCGGTAATTTGTATTTTCGTATTTGCATTAACAGCGTGTTCGAGTAACACAAATGGAAAAGAAGAGGGTAGTGGAAAATTAAAAGTTGTAACAACATACTCCATTATATACGATATGGTGAAGCAAATTGGTGGAGATAAAGTTGAGATTCATAGTCTTGTTCCAATTGGAGCTAACCCGCATGAATATGATCCGCTACCGAAAGATGTTATGAAAATGACAGATGCAGATATGGTGTTTTACAATGGGTTAAACTTAGAAGAGGGCGGAGCATGGTTTAAAAAACTATTAAAAACGGCAAATAAGTCAGAGAAAGATGCACCTGTTTATAAAGTAAGTGAAGGTGTAGAAGCTATTTATTTAGAAACAAAAGGATTAGAAAAAGAGCCAGACCCACATGCATGGATGAATATTAAAAATGGTATTGTATATGCTGAAAATGTGAAGAAAGCATTAATTAAAGAAGATCCTAAAAATAAAGAGTTCTATACTAAAAATGCCGACAAGTATGTAGCGGAACTTCAAAAGCTACATGATGAAACTGTGAACAGAATTCATCAAATCCCAGAGGAAAAACGTTTCTTAATTTCTAGTGAAGGTGCATTTAAATATTTTGGAAAAGCATACGGAATTAAGACGGGATACATATGGGAAATCAATTCAGAAAATCAAGGTACGCCAGATCAAATTAGAGATGTTGTAAGTTTAATTCAAACAAACAAAGTTCCGGCTTTATTTGTTGAAACAAGTGTAGATCGACGTAGCATGGAAACTGTTTCAAAAGAAACAAACGTACCGATTGCAGGTACAATTTTTACAGACTCACTAGGTAAAACAGGTGAGGATGGAGATACTTACTTGAAAATGATGAAATGGAATACAGATACCATTATTAATGGGTTACAAAAGTAAAATCTAGCTAGTGTAACTATTGAGATTTTATACGATAAGATAGAGCCAATTCATGTGAATTGGCTCTTCTTTCATGTATCATGTTTTATTAATAAGTTGGTTGAAGTAACAGCTTCTAAAGAAGGTGAAACAATATTATAAGAATCATCCACCGCTAGCCTATGAATCTGGAAAAGTTCAACATAATGGACATAAAAAGTGCTTATAAATATAAAAGAAGATGTCATAAAATGAATAAAGACTGCTAATTTTCGTGCAATTTGATTATATAGAAATAGGGGAGATGACATGAAAGATAATACGCCTAAGAAAATTTTATTTATTCAATCAGGCATTCCTTTTTATTATCCAATGATCGAAGAAGCAATTTTGAATAGTTTACAAAAAGTAAATAGTAATACAATTATGGTAAACTCAGAAAGAGCGATAGAAACCGCATTAAAAATGAAACCGGATTTTATTTTGGTACTCGGTGGTTTAAACGAGGGGATTATTAGTGTCATGCCAGTACTAAAGAGTGCTGGTTTTACTACTGGACTTTGGCTGACAGATGATCCGTATTATACGGATGTAACACAACATCTTGTGCCGTATTATGATTACATATTTACGCAAGATTTAAATTGTATCAAGTTTTATAGAGCGATAGGATGTAACAATGTATTTCATCTCCCGTTAGCAGCGAATCAAGAGGTATTTAAACCTTCTCTTAAAGAAGATACATATAAGTATGATCTTAGTTTTATAGGCACAGCGTTTGAAAATAGAATTAACTTTGTTGATTCTATTTCAGAGTATTTAGCAGAAAAAAATACAAAAATTGTGGGATTCGGTTGGGAGAAGTTAAAGAATTATGAGAGGCTAAAGGATAAAATACAACTATTGCCACTTGCGAAGTATGAAGATGCATTACAATTTTACGTATCAACTACAATCAATATAAATTTACACCGTTCACCAAATGATAAGGAATTGAATTGTAATGCTGCAAATATTCAAGCCTATTCAGTAAATAATAGGACGTTTGAAATTAATGCTGTAGGTTCTTTTCAACTAACTGATATACGACCAGATGTAGCAAAGCATTACATACCAGGCGTTGAAATAGAAACGTTTAATAGTGAAGCGGAGTTTATACAAAAAGCAGAGTATTATTTGGAACATGTACAAGAAAGAAAACAAATAGCAAAAAATGGACTGGATAGAACTTTGAGAAATCACACATATGATAAACGTATAGTACAACTATTAAACTATATTCATTTCATAGGCGTGAAGATGTAGTCTATAAATGATAAGCGTTTCGTGCTTTCAACGAGAGTTAACTCTCGTATTCTATAAAAATTATTTACGAAAAAGGGATTTGAATAAATTTGCAGGAACTGTTTATTCTGAAAAAACAATTTTGCATGCAAATTAATTTATATCTAAAAACTAGAGGAGATTAAAAATGAATCACTTTTTTGTGGCATTTGGCGAATATGAAGCAAGTGTTTGTGAATGGGGAGATAAAAGTAATCCTCAAATCATTTGTTTTCATGGTCTAGGAAGTACAAAATTAAGTTTTATAGAAATAGCGGAACTTTTAAAAGATAAATTTCATATTGTATCGTTTGATCTACCTGGACATGGGAAAACACCAAGTTTCGGGAAGGATGAAGATTACGGTGCATCTCATTTAACAAAATGGGTAGTAGCATTACTTGAGCAGCTAGGAAAAGAAACATTTCATATAGTAGCACATTCATGGGGAGCAAGCGTTGCGCTTCATTATGCAGCAGAATGTACAGAAAAAGTGAATAAAATGGTTTTGTTAGATGGTGGTTATCATCATGGTAAAATGAATGCGGATTATTTTGCGAATCTATATAAAGGTGTGAAAGAAGGAGAGTGTCCACCACGATCATTAGAAGAAGAAATTACTCATTACGAAAAAGATTTTGATGAATACATTTTTGACAGTAAAGAAGCATTCATCCAATCAGAAAAAATGGTTTACAGCAGATGGTCACCATTAATAGAACGTGCGGTTTATGACTTAATGCGAGAAGAAGATTATAAAGTGAAATGGCATGCTACTGGCGATACCGCTAGAGGTGTAATTAAATTTCAATATACGGTGTATAGAACGTTGGAATCTCATAAAATTAAAAGCGATATTTTACTATTGTATTGTGATATTCCACATAATTATTTGAAAATAAGAGAATTACAAATTGCGGAATTTAGGAAGCATATTAAGACTACGACTAAGCTTTACACAGATACAGGGCACCTAATGCATTGGGATAGACCAGAAGAGATTGCTGAGGATGTTTTACATTGGTTCATATAAAGAAGGTCCGTTGTTCGCATTTGAGTAACGGATTTTCTTTTGAAAAACTTAATTCAAGAGTGAAAGAAGGACAAGCAAGAGCATTACAGTTCTATCACCAATTCTTTTTTTGCTATAATAGATGCGTGGCAGAAAATAGATAGAAAGATACTGCTAGTCATTTATACTTAAAATGTAGGGAGATTGAACAGAGTTATGGGGACAGAAAAAGAAATTAGTTCCGCTAAATTAATATGGAAGATGACGCGCCCGCATACATTAACGGCGACGTTTTCTCCTGTAATTTTAGGAACAGTGGCATCACTTTATGTTGCCGAAATTGATTGGCTTTTATTTGTTGCGATGATGGTTGCATGTTTAGCATTGCAAATAGCGACGAACTTATTTAATGAGTACTATGATTTCAAACGTGGATTAGATACCGCTGATTCTGTTGGCATCGGTGGTGGAATTGTCCGTCACGGATTGAAACCAAAAAATGTGTTAACAGTTGCGCTTTTATTGTATGTAGTAGCAGCAATTATTGGAGTTTATATTTGTATGAATAGTAGCTGGTGGTTAGTCGTTATCGGTTTAATTGGGATGGCGGTTGGCTATTTATATACAGGTGGTCCATTACCAATTGCGTACACTCCGTTTGGAGAATTAGTTTCTGGATTGTTAATGGGGACATGTTTTGTACTCATCGCTTTCTTTATTCAAACGAATACGATAACGATTGAAAGTGTATTGATTTCCATTCCAATTGGAATTTTAGTCGGTGCAATCAACATGTCGAATAACATCCGAGATATCGAAGAAGATATTAAAGGTGGAAGAAAGACACTAGTCATCCTCCTTGGGAGAGAGAAAGCAATAGTAACACTAGGGGTAGCCTTTTTCATTGCTTATTTATGGATTGCCGTAATTGTATTGATGGGTTATATAAGCCCTTGGGCATTAGTTATGTTCCTAGGTTTGAGAAAGCCAATCTCTGCTATTCAAAGTTTCCAAAAAGGAGCAAAGGATCCCGGGTATATGCGCATCGCTATGAAATCAACAGCGATGACAAATACGATTTTCGGCTTCTTATTATCAGCAGGATTATTAATAAGTTATTTGTTTTAAATAACTTAACCCCAATTTCTCAATTTTAATGTAGAGAGATTGGGGTTTTTATTTTGAGTTTGTTTAACGTTAAGAACATTTTCATTCGAATTGAAAGTACCAATAAATTGCAACTTCATCACTTGTCATATCCAAACCTTTATAAATAAGAAAATCAAATCCACCTATTACAAATCCACATTTTTCATAGAACTTACATGCTGCGACATTATTACTTTGCGTTTCAAGCATGATACCGGGCATGTTGCCTTCTTTTGCCCATTGCTTTGCTTGATCAACTAATCTTTTACCAACCCCGAGTGTACGATGTTTTTTATCCACCGTTATATCTTCTATGTAAGCATAGTGATTCCAATTCTTTTTCAATACTATTAATCCGATGATTTGGTTATGTAACAGTGCTATGTAAATTACTTGATTGGGCTTATTTATATATTCATTGTACGCCAGTTCTTCATTATCATTTTGTAAATAACTTTTTTCATAACTCGGAACGTTTTCTATTGTATATTCTATGCGTCTATTTACTTTTGAAAGAGAAAGAATTAACCGAGCATTCACTATAAAACTATCATCAATCTCCGGATGATTGTCTAAATCATTTTTTTCTAGCTCTCTAATTAAAAGGCTCATCGTGATACCTCCAAATCATATTATTTCTTCTGGTTCTTTATGTGATTCAAATTCATTCCAATTACAAAATTATAATGGAATTTCAATAGTAAGGCTATCTTTGCATGTTATCTTTATACCAGCATGCTAGTATCTTGATATGAAAATGCTGTTTAGAAAGAGTAGTATTCTTTAACTGATTTCGACATTATCTGCATTTTATCTTTATCCATCTCTATTAATCTATTTATTGTAAACACCGGTTGAAACGAATGATTCAGTTGAATAAAGGCTCAGCCTTATAAATAATGAAAATTAATAGGGAAAGGATCGAAAAATAATGAAAGAATCGCAAAGTAAGAAAAAAACAAGTGTAGTAACGAAGGCAATCATATCTCTAGGAGTTGTTTTAGCGACGACCTTTTTCACATTCTTCTTAATTGGAAATTGGAGCTCTACTCCAGCGAAGGGAGTAGCTAATGAAAGTAGTAAACAAGTTAATACGCAACGAGAAGAAAAGAAAAAAGAAACACCACCAGCAAAACAGAAAAGACCTGATGGAAAACCGGTAGGAAAGGTTGTGTATCTAACATTTGATGATGGTCCTAGCGAATTAACTGGGAAATTTTTAGATGTACTAAAAGAACAAAATGTTGCCTCGACATTTTTTATGCAAGGTAGTAATTTACAAAATACAGGTTTTCAGGAAAACGTAAAACGAGCAGTAAAAGAAGGTCATTATATTGGTGCACATAGTATGACACATAATAGTGATAAGCTATACAAAAAGGGACAATTTGTACCGGAGATGAAAGAAACGTTAGCTCTTATCCAGAATATTACGGGTACAACTCCTAAACTAGTCCGTCCACCATATGGATCTGCACCAGGATTAAAGGGTGAGGAAATTCGTAATCAAATTGTAGAAGCAGCAATAAAAGTTTGGGATTGGACAATAGACTCAAATGATTGGAAATTAAAAGATAATCCAACTCAGATTATCGAAAATGTAAAGAAACAAACAACAGAAGAAGTAGAAGTTGTTTTAATGCATGAAAAGGCGCAAACATTACAAGCTCTTCCTGAAATTATTAAATTTTATAAAGAGCAAGGGTATGAATTTGGGGTATATAATGATGAGGATCATTTTCGTTTAAACTTCCAGAAAGATCAAAGGTTATAGTATAAACGCAGTTATCTTAAAAAGGTGTTTTTATATCTGGTGATAAAAAAACTTGAATTTCTTGGGTCAATAGTTGTAATTCGTCAGACACAGAAACAGACATAAAAAACGCCATCCTTTCCTATGATTCTACAGAAAGAATAGCGTATTTTTTCTACTTAGGGCTATTAAAATCGCTTAATTTGGTAGGCATGTTGTGAAATGCCCACAAGAACAGGCTTCATTAAAACTCTATATACCTCTTTCGAATCGGTGAACTCTTTGCATCAGAACCAAATTTGCTATTCATACACAAATACTATCATTGGATCATCACAAAAAACACAATAGTGAAGATATAGCATATTATATGGTGATAAATAAATTTTATGAAGGGTAATTGTATATATTCCTATAATAAAGTATATCTGTAGGAGGTAGTTACATGTTTGATAAAAACAAAATACTTCAAGCTAATGCATTTAATTCAAATTTAATTGGCCCTACACTTCCACCAATTCCATCATTTACTCTACCATCAGGCCCAACGGGAGGGACAGGCCCAACAGGAGCAACAGGCCCAACAGGAGTAACAGGCCCAACGGGAGGGACAGGCCCAACAGGAGCAACAGGCCCAACAGGAGTAACAGGAGTAACAGGTCCAACAGGAGCAACAGGCCCAACAGGCCCAACAGGTTCAACAGGTCCAACAGGAATAACAGGAGCAACTGAAGGTTGCCTTTGTGATTGCTGTGTTTTACCTATGCAAAATGTTTTACAACAACTTATTGGGGAAACAGTGCTTCTTGGCACTATTGCAGATGCACCAAACGCTCCACCATTTTTCTTTTTATTTACTATTACTTCCGTAAATGATTTTTTAGTTACAGTTACAGATGGTTTCACATCCTTTGTAGTTAATATTTCTGATGTAACAGGGGTAGGTTTTTTACCGCCGGGACCATCTATAACATTACTTCCACCTGTAGACTTAGGGTGTGAATGTGATTGTCGCGAACGACCAATTAGGGAATTCCTAGATACGCTTATTGGTTCTACAGTGAATCTTTTAGCAAGTACTGGTTCTACTGCAGTAGATTTTAACGTGGAACAAACAGGTCTTGGTATAGTTCTAGGTACGTTACCTATAAATCCAACTACAATCGTTAGGTTTGCTATTTCAACCTGCAAAATTACAGCTGTAAACATTCTCTAAAATTTAGAGATGCATAATAAAAAATAGTATCAAATACCCATCAACCCAATGTTTTGGGGTATTTGCTTTTCATAGTTCGATGGTGATGGGGTACTGCCACATTGCCATCAAGCTAAGCTTAAATAAGAATTAATTCAACTGGTTTTTTTCGTTTTTCTAGATACGTGTGTCCCGGAAATAAGGCTATACCGCTTATCGAAAATTTTCCAAAGCCTCTAGATTAGGGGATAGGGGGTGGAAGCAAAGCGTACTTTCCTCAGATTTATTTAGTTTAATAACGAAGTCGCTGGATACGTAAAGGTAAATATGAATGACGCTCAGTCTGAAGAAATGGGTGATGAAGAACAAACAGACATTGTAATGACTAAAACAATTATATAACTTTAAAGTGCCCTCGGATTGTTAGATATAGTCTAATCATCCGGGGGTGCTTTTTTGTTCAAATTCTCTTAGCATTTTTCTACATAGCGAAATAGGACTTACATGCTCTAACCTCATTGTCCTCTGTACATGAAATAAATTTGGTTTGTAATATAATCTGAACTAAAATGAAGTCCATTTCTTATCCACCACATGATGATTCCTACCAATGAGGCGGTTTTAATCTCAATAGAGACATAATCTGGGGGTAACTCTGTTTCACTATTATTCCTTCTCGTTTCTACTAATCGCTTTATTAATAGAAATAATTGTTCTTCAAAATGATTCATATTAAATAAAATGGATAAATAATTTCGATGAGTATATAAATAATCGAGCAATTGTGTTAGCTGTTGTTTTTCTGATAAATCGCTTACGTGTATTAAAGCAGTAATTTTATTAGAAAGTTCGTTTAAAATTTCATCAGTGAGCTGCATGAGTAAATCCTGAATGTCTTGATAGTGTAAGTAAAATGTTGTCCGATTTAATCCAGCTTTGTTTGCGATTTTTTGGACTGTTAAATTTGAAATGGTGGATTCCTCTTGTAAAAGGGAATAGACGGCATTTTTAAACATTTCTCTTGAACGAAGTGTACGAGGATCCTCTTTTTTAGATGTAGACATTTTGAAACTCCTTTATAGATTATTCTTTGACTTTCTCGACATAGCGTATTTTCAATGTCGATTAATGAACATTTTCAACAAAATTGTTCATGGTCAGGAATATGTATCTTTGTTACTATAAATTTTATCGACACTGTGTCGATAATGCAACTATAGAAAAAGGGAGTTTACAAATGGAGAAGGGAATAACAGAAAGAAATAAGAAAGTTTTATTAATTGTACTAATTGCTGGATGTTTTTTATCGACATTAAACCAGACGTTACTTAATGTGGCAATGAGTAACTTAATGGAAGTATTTGATGTTACAGCTGCAACTGTACAATGGTTAGCAACAGGATTTATGCTCGTAAACGGTGTGTTAGTGCCAATTACGGCATTTTTAATGAAACGTTTTACAACGAGGCAATTATTTACTAGCTCAATGATTTTTTTATTGATCGGAACATTACTATGTGCCGGTGCCATCAATTTTGGCATGTTATTAACAGGAAGAATGATTCAAGCAATTGGGGCAGGAATTATTATGCCGCTCATGATGACAGTTATTTTATATTTATATCCTAGTGAAAAGCGCGGGAGTGTTATGGGAACTATCGGCTTTGCCATGATTTTTGCGCCAGCCATTGCTCCAACGTTATCTGGTTTTATCATTGAATATGTATCATGGAGATGGTTATTTATTGGATTAGCTCCATTTGTATTCATCGTCATTATTCTTGCGCTGAAATATTTAATGAACGTTGCAGATACGACAAAAGCAAGATTGGATATTGTAAGTGTCATTTTATCAACGATTGGTTTTGGGTGTATTTTATTTGGATTCAGTAGTGCAGGAAGTAAGGGATGGGATCACCCGATTGTTATTACGACAATTATTACCGGGGTACTTGTTACAACGCTATTTTGCTTACGTCAAATAAAGTCTAACGATCCATTATTAAATTTATCCGTATTTAAGTATAAAATTTTTACTCTTACATCAGTGATCAATGTACTTATCACGATGATTATGTATGCTGATTTAATTCTTTTACCGATTTACTTACAAAACGGAAGAGGCTTTACCGCATTTGAATCAGGTTTACTTCTATTACCTGGAGCGGTCATTAATGCATTCTTATCACCAATTACAGGTAAAATGTATGATAAATACGGAGCAAAACCACTCTTTATTACAGGGTTAGTATTTATCATTATTTCGATGTGGGGTGTAATTGATTTAACTGAATCCACAACGTATATGTATGTAATGGTGCGTACTATTATTTTACGGATTGGGTTAAGTTTCATTTCAATGCCTTTAAATACAGCAGGACTAAATGCTTTACCTAGAGAATTAGGTTCACATGGTTCAGCCGTAAATAATACGGTTCGTCAATTAGCCGGTGCTATTGGAACAGCTGTTGTTATTACTGTATATACGACTCAAGCAAGTTCATATGCTTCGGAGTTATCTTTACAAAATGGAAACATTACAGCTATTCAACTAGCGAAATTATCTTCTATTTTCGGCTCAAGTGATGCGTATCTATTCATGTTATTCTTATCTTTCGTAGCATTAATCTTTGCATGTTCCATGCCTAAAAAAGTGGCAACTCAAGAACTTGAAAGTAAGGCAAGTAATTAGAATCGTTTATAGAGTTGTTTAGAAAGTATATGATGGAAGAAAAGCAAGTGATCTAATAATTAAGGTCATTTGCTTTTCTTTTTGTTTATGAACTTAACTTTATCCCGGTTTAATGGGCAGTAAGACCCCTACCTCAAAATTCAGCGAAAGCAAAGAAGTTAGGTAGGGGTCGGGCTGCCCATTAAAGTCCGATTGGTGAGGGCTGATTAAAGTTTCACTTTATAAGAGTTCTTTTTTATAATTGCTATAATTTCTACTTAGGAATTGAAAATAAAATTAATCCAGATTATTATATTGTTATTGTAAATTTATTTTATTGAAGGAGGATACATAGATGAAAAACTCAAAAGGTTCTATTGAATCAGAGATAAGCAAAGCAATTACTCACTGGGAAAAGGACTATCTAGGACGCGGGTCTATATCCGTTAAGACAGATATATTACGGGATATGATTATCGTAAATTTACAAGGTATTTTAACACCAGCTGAATATACTGTTTGTGAAACCAAAGACGGTATGCTAACGATAAAGAAAAATCGTTCAGAGTTAGTTGAATCTGGAATTGAAGATCTAAAAGAGATTATACTAGAATTAACTGGAGAGAAAGTGAAAAGCTTTCATACAGATATAAGCTCCCGTACAGGCGAACGAGTAATGATTTTTAAATTGCTTCATAATCTTGAGGAAAAATTTTAAAAATATCTTAAGGTTAGTGGAAGGATTAAGAAACCTACAAGTTTTGCACTTTATTAACAGGCTGATAATTAAAAACTTGAAGTTATTTAGGTATAATAAATCTACAAAACTGATAAATAAATTGACAAACTGCTTAATATGGTTTATCTTATAATTGTTTTAAAAAATTGATAGATGCTCATTTTAACAGTTTGCTATAATTAAGGCTTTAGCATTTTTTTAATATGTAATATTGACTAAATGAAAAAGTTTCTTAATTAAAAGATAGCGTATAACATAAATTGATATATTGATTGCATAATCTAGGAGATCAGAAATATACAATTCTTTTTAACAGGAGTAATACATACATTATCCTCTATAAAATGGGAGCTCTTCAAAAAACTTTATTCAAGTTAGTTGAAGTGAAACCGACAATCTCCATAATTCAATGATGATATAAAATCATTGAATTATGGAAGTTGTCGGTTTTTTTTATGGAAAAAAACGATGTACTAAAAAGAGTGAAAGAAAATTGAAATTAAAAAACTATCTTACTTAAAAGGAATTTTTATAGGTTATTTTCGTTTGGAAGGGAGTATTGTACATGTTAATTTCGCTGAGTTCATCAACACTGATAACATTATTTTTTATGGCGCTTAGCGCTTCTTGGTTAAGTGGATTATTGTTTTTACATGCAAGGATACCTTTACGTTTTGTTCATATCCATATTGGTATCGCTGCATTGCCTTCATTGGTTTCTTTACTCGCACTTGTTAATCACAATGGAGATAGCGTTGTAGGGCCTTGGCATTTAGATACTTTAGCTTGGTTCATGGCTTTCTTTGTTCTTACAATTGGTTTAATCATTCAACGTTTTTCTATACGCTACTTACTGGGAGATCGCTCATATCGAAAGTACTTTGCACTTTTTACATTTACTACAGGTGTATCTGCGGTTGCATGGTTAAGTAATGATCTTCGTTTCATGATTATTTGTTGGGGAGCAACTCTTATAGGATTGGTTTTACTTATAGGGCTAAATAAAGGGTGGAAAGTAGTTAGCGAAGCAACAAAAATTTCTAGTTATTTATTTATAATAAGCTGGATCGCTTTGCTAGTAGCTATCATTTGGCTTTTTCAAATTACTGGACAGTGGCAATTAACATCAGTTTTAACGAATGAAAATGTAGCTCAATTTGGAACGTTGGAGAAAACAGGAATTAACTTATTGATTATAGTAGCTGTGATGATTCCAGCAGCACAATGGCCTTTTCAAAGATGGTTAATTGAGTCAGCTGTTGCTCCAACTCCTGTTTCGGCTATTATGCATGCGGGTTTAGTAAATGCTGGCGGTATCATGTTAACTAGATTTTCACCTCTTTTTCATGATGATATTGCACAAATCATTTTACTAATTTTCTCAAGTATTTCTATCTTAATCGGAACAGGAATTAGCCTAGTTCAAGTTGATTATAAACGTCAGCTAGTGGGATCAACTATTGCACAAATGGGGTTTATGCTTATTCAATGCGCATTAGGAGCCTATTTAGCGGCTGTTATTCATTTGATTTTACATGGTTTGTTTAAAGCTACACTGTTTTTACAAGCTGGTTCTTCCGTGCAAAGTTTTGGGGCAGTGAAGCAGTCTAATGAAAAGATATCTAATTTATGGATTATGGTCGGACGTGTTTTCGGATTATTTATAGCGATTGCTTTTTGGTTTACGACTTCTGGAGAAGGGTATGAATTAGTTAGTGCGTTCATCTTAGGGTGGTCATTATACTTTTCATGGAAACAGCTTGTTGTTTTGGGAGAGGGAAGAATGGGGCGAATTGTTGGCGTATTTATTTTAGCTGGATTTTCTCTCATTTACTTTACCGTTCATAATTCTCTTTATAAATGGTTGCATACTGACATGTATCAAAATGTTCAACCGTCGGCTTCAGCCGTTATTTTTGTTATATGTCTCTTATTATTTGGTAGTGCTATTAGTACTCTCGTTACTCGTAATCAATCCTCTACTATATTTGCTGTAATGTATCTTTGGTTCGTTCGAGTAGGTGAGGCGAGACAAAAGTCAGTAGAAAGTCATCCAAGCTATCTGAAACATTATGTATCAAAGGGAGGTAATCAGTGATGAGCATACAGTCAATCGTAACGAAAGAAACTTTAAAAAAGAAAGATACAAAAATTGAAATACAAGAAAAGAATATGAATGATTTAGTTGAATCTGCTAGCCGAGTGATTGCACCACTTTGGCCTATCTCTACATTTGCAGCTCATCACCCTTGGATGGGACTTGAAAAACAATCATTTGAACAAGTTGCAGATTGGTTAAAAGAAATTCGTAATGTGGATATATATCCGAGTGCTTCTATGGTTCATTCGGCAAAGGCGAAAGGTGAGATTGAGGAATCATTTTTACAAATTGGCTTGTCTCGGTGGCTTGATTCACAATCGTTTCATATCCCGCGAAAGAAAGCGGAGCAGTTTTGCCAAGCAGCTTTAAAATTAGAGGGATTACCTTCTAGTCTATTATCATCACCACAATTAAATAAACTGGCAGAAGAAATGAGTTATATAAATACAGGAAGTATGAAAGACTCTTCTATGCAACCTGTAAGTACACTTATAGAGAATCAAAAGGGTGACAACCTATCTGATATTCTTAATTATCACATCATTAAATGGTGTAAATTATATTTGGATAACTCCGGGTCAAGTTGGACGATGCCAAATCGAGAGAAAGGTTTGTATCGTGCATGGCATCACCTTATTACATTTGATCCAGCGCTCAGTAAAAATGAGCGTAGCGTTTTAAAAGATTGGCCAGAGGATGCCGAGGTAGCTTTAACAAGAGCGTTATCTGAACTAGGTATTTCTGAATCTAACATGCAAGCCTACCTTGAGGGGCACTTGCTTGCTTTGCCTGGATGGGCAGGAATGGTACTATGGCGTTCCCGACAGTCAACTCAGGAGCAGAAACTCATTATAGAATATTTAGCAGTTCGAATTTCTATGGAGCTGGCCATTGCAAAACCTTATTTACCTATAAAAAATCAAAAGGCTGAGAAGAAAGTTGCGATTGTCCCACTTATAGCTTCTTGGATCTACTGGGGGAATATTTCAACCCTGGAATGGTCACAAATGTCTGCAGCTGAACAAAGCGAATTATTAGCATTTGCTTATCGTTTTGATGAAAATATTCGCAGGAAACTTTGGCTAGAAGCTTGGGAACAGACGCATGCAGAGCAATTAAGGGAAAAGATTGTTTCTAAGCAACGTGTAACTAATGATAAAAAACGTGTATTAGCTCAATTAGCATTCTGTATTGATGTACGTTCAGAACCGTTTCGCCGCCATCTAGAAACATTAGGTCCGTTCGAAACGTTTGGAATAGCTGGTTTCTTTGGGTTACCAATTGCGACTAGTGAACTAGGTAGTAATGACAGCCATCCATCTTTGCCAGTTATATTAAAACCGAAACATCAAATAAAAGAGCTCACGGATGAAAATGAATTTAAATCTTATCAACAACGTAAGAAGATAGACAGCTCAGTAAGCTATACGTTTAAAACGATGAAACAAAATGTACTGACAAGTATGTTACTACCTGAGGTAAGTGGCCCTTTACTTGGTCTACAAATGGTGACAAGGAGTTTTGTGCCAAGAAGAGTAGGTAGTTTCCTTCGTAACCTTCGTAAAACGATGTTACAAAAACCTGATACAACATTCTCACTTACTCATGTTCATGATACAAAATGTGAGATACCTATCGGTTTTACGAAAGAAGAAAAAGTGAACTATGTGCGTCAAGCTTTAAAAATGGTGGGATTAACAGAAAAATTCGCGCCTTTAGTTGTAATGTGCGGGCATAGTAGTCAAAGTACGAACAACCCTTATGCTGCAGCGCTTGAGTGTGGTGCTTGTGGCGGAGCAGCAGGAGGATTCAATGCAAGAGTTTTCGCTACTTTATGTAACCTTCCAGAAGTAAGAGAGGCGTTGTCTGCTGAAGGCATTAAAATTCCTGAGGATACCATTTTTGCAGCAGCTGAACATAAAACAACAGTGGATGAATTGGAATGGATTTACGTCCCAGAACTTTCAGAAACTGCGCAAGAAGCATTTGATAGTATTGAATCAATTATGCCGAATGTCAGCCAACATGCAAATAGAGAGCGTTTAATGCAATTACCTAATTTTCAAACGAAAATAAAAAATCCGAGTAAAGAGGCACAACGATTTGCAGAAGATTGGAGTGAAATACGTCCGGAATGGGGATTGGCCCGTAATGCATCTTTCATTATCGGGCAGCGTGAATTAACTCAGGATTGTGACTTAGAAGGAAGAGCTTTCCTTCATAATTATGATTGGAAACAGGATGACAGTGGCGATATATTAGCTAGCATCATAGCGGGACCAGGAACAGTAGCTCAGTGGATAAACCTGCAATATTACGCTTCAACTGTAGCACCTCATTATTATGGTAGTGGAAATAAAACAACCCAAACTGTAACGGCGGGTCTCGGTGTTATGCAAGGAAACGCAAGTGACCTGTTGCCAGGCTTACCTTGGCAATCCGTTATGCAGTCAGATAGTGAGACGTATCATTCACCACTTCGTTTACTAATTGTAATTCAAGCACCTATTGAATATATAGAGCGTTTGCTAAATGCCAATCTCACATTTCGAGAAAAAGTTCAAAATGGGTGGGTTAGACTGGCAAGTGTTGATCCAGAAGGACAATGGAAAAATTGGTCATAACCATGTAATGAATAATGTACTATCGTTACTAGTTTAAAAGTTCTATAAATACAATCATGAAGAAGGAGTGCTCCATATGAATTCAAAGAATAAAAAAGTATTATTATTAACAGACATTGAACATGGAATAGAGCCTATTATCCAGCAAGTAACTAATATTCAACAAGAAAACATGTTGACTATACACAGCTATGATTCTGTAATTGTACATCCTTATGGAGATATAATGAGATCTGTTATTATTGCTATTTATGAAGAAAAAGTTGAAGAAATTTTTGTTGTCGGAATCGAGGATAAAGAAACTTCTTCCGTTAATCTACAAACTCAAAATGATTTCATAAAAGATAATATAGAATTAGACTATCTTTTTAAAAATTGCATGCCTGAATTTTCAAGTGGTAGCCTGAATGCATGGCTAAGTGGACAAGAAAATGTTAGTGAAAATATTGAGAAAAGTATAGATATGATTCGTCATCATCCGTTAGTACCTTCTGATATTAAAGCTCATGGTTTCATGATTGATAAAACTGGTGGAAAAGAAACGGTTGTTAAAATTGCTACTAATAAAGTAGCGAAAAAAATGCATTCTTATGTGTAAGTTATTGATAGATAAGCAATTTTTGTTTGGACTTGTGTCCTTTACAAAGAGCAAAAGAAATCTTCTATAAATGGGGATCTTTTGCTCTTTTTGATTGAATTTTTAATGTGTTTTATAGGAGATATCTAATATGTACATAATAAAAATATATAACCTTTTGCATGAAATTTTAAGGACGGATTAGCAGGCGGAAAATAAAAAATTATGTTGAGATTTATTTCAAGATTATTATTAAAAAGAATGGAGCTTCTTTAATTATGAGAATAAAACAGTTAAAACCTAAAATGATATGGAGAAAAAGAATGCTACTAACTATTTGTATTGTTTTCGGATTGATTATTGCCGGAGTTATTTTTTGGAATGTTTCACCTATTCCAAAATCGTTTCTCATAAAAAAAGCATTTGAAGGTGGAATGTTTGTTCAATCTAATAATTATAAAAACGCTCTAAAAGAGACACGAATTGTTAAAGATATCAATTATGATTCTAAATTTCCTGATGGTACATTAGACATTATTTATCCCAAAAATCTTACAGGAAAAACACCTGTTCTTTTTTGGGTACACGGGGGTGGATTTGTAGGTGGAGATAAATCAGACATTACTGGTTATGCAGTAGAATTAGCTGCTCGTGGTTATACAGTGATAAATATAAATTACGCTCTTGCTCCTAAAAGAAAGTATCCTACACCAGTACTACAACTTGGTGAGGCTTATGAATATATAAAAGCAAATGCAAAGAAATATAATGTAAAACTAGATGACCTGTATTTTGCAGGAGATTCTGCGGGAGCGCAAATATCTGGGCAATTTGTTACTATTCAAACATCTCCAGATTATGCGAAATTAACCGGAATTGACGCTATTGTTGCTCCTTCTACAATTAAAGGTATACTGCTATTTTGCGGCCCGTATAATATGCCTGCATTAGCTAAAATGGAAACATCCAAAGAAGTACAAGACTTTATGCGTACTACTGGCTGGGCTTACTTTGGTAAAAAGAAGTTTGAAACATTACCTGAAATGGAAATCGCCTCTATTTATAAACACGTTACAAAAGATTACCCACCAACGTTCATCACAGATGGAAATACTGCATCATTTGAAGAGCAAGGTAAAGCATTAGCTTCTACTTTACAAAATAAAGGAGTGCCTGTAGATACACTTTTCTTTGATAAAAATATCTCTGGTGAGTTAGCACATGAATTTCAATTTAAAATGAACACTCCACCAGGTCAAGAAGCTTTTAATCGAGTTCTTAAATTTCTAAATGAAAATAAATAATTATATATACTATTAACTTTTTATAAGTTTAGTTTAATACCAAATATGGATGAACAAAATATTGCACTAATAATCTAATGGTAGCAAAAATAAATTTGATAAGAAGTATATAGTAAGAATGATTTGGAGATACAGATGGGGATATAACTATTTTATTTAGGACGGTGCACTTAAAATGGATTTACAGAAAGGGAAATTATATTGGAACACAACTTTTTCTAATACACCTTCTTATCCTCGGTTGGAAGAAGATATAAAATGTGACGTACTAATAATAGGAGCAGGGAGTTCAGGTGCTCAATCAGCATACTATTTGAGTGAATCAGATTTAAATATTGTTATCGTTGATAAAAGAAAGGTAGGACACGGGAGTAACCTTACAAATACAGCACTTATTCAATATTTAGGAGATAAGATGTTTTTTGAGCTTGTAAATACATTTGGAGAAGAGTATGCAGTTAAGCATATGAAATTATGTGAGCAAGCTATTAATGATATTGAATATGCTGATCAAAACTTGCCTTATTGCTCTGATTTTAAACGACGTGACAGTTTATATTATGCAAGTTATGAAGAGGATATAAAGAAATTAGAAAAAGAACTGTATTATTTACATAAGCATGATTTTAAAGCGACTTGGCTATCAGAGAAACAAATTGGACAGAGATATCCATTTAAAAAACGTGCAGCTATTTATACGTATAATGATGGTGAAATAAATCCTTATAAATTTACACATAGTTTATTAGAACAAGCTTCTAATAAAGGAGTTCAAATTTATGAAGATACAGAGATTGTTGGCAAAAAGTTAGAGAAAGAATGTGCTATCTTTTATACAAAGGGGGGCAATTCTATTACTGCCAATAAAGTAATTGTGGCTGCAGGATATGAAGGGTTGGAATTTAAAAAGGAAAAGAACGCTACACTGATTAGCTCATATGCAGTTATTACTAATCCTGTAGAAGATTTATCTTCTTGGTATAAACGTACTCTCATTTGGGAAACTGCGAGACCATATATTTATATGAGAACTACTGCAGATAACAGGATTATTATAGGTGGGTTAGATGAAGATACAAACATTGCTCAAGAAAGAGATTCAAAATTAATCCATAAAAAAGAGAAATTAGTAAATGAATTTAATAAGCTCTTTCCCAATATAACCGTTAAACCTGAATTTTATTTAAGTGCTTTTTATGGTGGTACTCATGATGGTTTACCTATAATTGGAATGTATGAAGATTTTCCAAATTGTCACTTTATCTATGCATATGGAGATAATGGATTAGTATATAGTATGGTACTTTCTAAAATTGTTCGAGATGTAATTATTAGCGGTTCAAGTCCGGATTTGAATCTATATTTACAAACTAGACCAAAACTTAATGAGTAAGCTACATGTATATGCAAAATCATAGTATTTAGGGTACCATATAAAAATCGTTATTTTAAATGGATTAGTTTAATGTGACTATTTGTTAAATCCATTCATCTTACTAAGTTCTGTTATTTGTATAATCTATTCTTTTTTTAGGTAGGGTAGAGTTACTTGGATATGATGATATTCCCATTCTTCCTCAATGGTAGGATAAAGATTAAATAAGTATTTTTCTTCATCATTTGTTACACTTGCTTTAGGATTGCCAATAAGTTTAAAATAAATGTCACACCATCCACTATAGTTTGTTAGCATGAATAAAAAATTAGGACATGTAAATTCGATAAGGTATATTTCTTCTAATTGAATATCTGATAGTAATTCCCTTGCCGTCTCAAAAGTAGGCTTCTTTTGGTAACCATTGCATGAATGCCATGCCCAAATAGGGAAATCTATAATGAAGTCAATACCTTTCTGTCTCATGCATCTTACAATGTATTTATATGCTGTGAAATCTTCTTTACTAACAAAAATAGAATCGGCTATAAGCTTACCTTCATTCAAAAGTGTATTTATAGCATTTTGGTTTTGAAAAGTCCATAGGATTGTTGAATCTATAGATGTATTTAATTTTGACTGTTTATCAAACTGTTTTCTCATATTTCTCTTCATTTTCTTTTTTATTTTATAAGAGTTTAAGATAAGTACAAAGTACATTGTATTTTTACTTTTATTAAGAGTTGGAAAAATCCATTAAAGATAGAAAAATTTGTTTGCAATTATAAACAGTGATTCTTATAATCATTAAAAAAAACAGAAGTACTTGTTTTCATAAAGAAAGAATTGTGCTTTAAGAATGAGAAAGGATAGCCATGCAAAATAAAATTATAGTTATGTTTCAAAAAGATTTTCGCTTATATGATAACCCAGCTCTATTTGAAGCTGCTCAGTCCGATGAGGTTGTTCCGGTATATATACATGACGAAACTTTTTCAATAGGAAGTGCGTCAAAGTGGTGGTTACACCATGCTATAATAGATGTCCAAAAACAACTTGAGGCATTGGGCTCTACTTTAATAATTCGCAAAGGAAATACACAGGAAGAAATACTTTCTCTCATAGAACAGTTAGGTATAACGGCTGTATATTGGAATATTTGTTATGATCCGGACAGATTACAATCTAATCAAAAAATGAAAATGATGTTAGAAGATAAAGGTATTACCTGTAAGGAATTTAATTCGCATTTATTATTAGAACCGTGGATTATTAAAAAGAAAGATAACACTGAATATAAGGTGTTTACGCCTTTTTACAATGCATTTCAAAAGCAGGTAATACCTAAACCTATTAGTAAAGTGCAGCGTATAAAAGGAGGAAACTCTTTACCAGCAAGCTTATCTGTTTCAGAATTACACTTGCTGCCGACTATACGGTGGACATCTCATATGGAATCAATATGGGAGCCTACAGAAGAAGGAGCATACAAAACATGTAAGAAATTTTTCTCTAGCAAATTAGCCTCTTATAGTGAAGGAAGAGACTTTCCAAATGAAAATGCTCATTCGATGTTGGCACCGTATCTTTCATTTGGTCAAATATCAGTAAAGTTTATGTATCATTACTTAGTAAATAAGAGTACCGAAAGACAATGTAGTCTTTTTGAAAAACAAGTGAATAGTTTTATACGTCAATTCATTTGGCGAGAGTTTTCTTATTATTTGCTATATCATTATCCATTTACAGTATATAAACCTCTTAATAAGAGCTTTGAACATTTTCCGTGGAATAATGAAGAGGAGTTATTAACAGTATGGCAGAAGGGTGAAACTGGCTATCCGTTTATTGATGCTGGAATGCGGGAACTATGGCAAACAGGTTTTATGCATAATCGGGCAAGAATGGCTGTCGCTTCTTTTCTTGTAAAGCATTTGTTAATTCCGTGGCAAGAAGGAGCAAAATGGTTTATGGATACACTGTTAGATGCTGATATTGCAAATAATACAATGGGATGGCAATGGGTTGCTGGAAGCGGGGCAGATGCATCACCGTATTTTCGTATTTTTAATCCAATCACACAAGGAGAAAAGTTTGATAAAGAGGGGGAGTATATAAGAAAATGGGTACCAGAATTAAGAGATATGCCTAATAAATATATACATAAACCGTGGGAAGCACCTGAGCATATGTTACAAAAGGCCAATATAACGCTCGGTCATACATACCCTTTTCCAGTTGTTGATCATAAGGCAGCACGTGAGAGAGCACTTTGTGCATATAAAAGTATGAAAGAGTTCGCATAAAATAGGTTAAACAATATGTATTTAAAATTAAAATATTAGAATGTTACCTATTAAAGGGACAGAATAATCATATAGAGTTTCTAAAACCTTCTATTGAAAAAGGAGAATGTTTATGAAAAAATCTAGTATTCTAGTATTTTTACTAACATATGGTTTGTTTTATGTTTCTAGTATTTTATTTCCTATTGATCGTACTTGGTATGATGCGTTAGAAAAGCCGTCTTGGACACCTTCTGGTATGACAATTGGAATAGTTTGGGCTGTATTATATGGACTTATTGCATTATCGGTTGCAATGATTTACAACAAATATGGATGTAAGCCAAAAACATTTTGGATTGTATTTCTTTTAAATTATATGTGCAATCAAGCGTTCAGCTACTTTCAATTTAGTCAAAAAAATTTATTTTTAGCAACAGTAGATTGTTTATTAGTCGCTATTACTACGTTACTTCTCATAGCGGTTTCTTCCAAATTATCTAAAGTATCGGCATGGTTGCTAATTCCATATTTTGTATGGTCTACATTTGCTACATATTTATCTTGGACAATTTATAGTATAAATTAAAGACGTAAATAAAAACTTGAGCACAATAAAAATGCTCGAGTTTTTATGTGTATGAATGATAATCTAAAATATAGAATATATACATCTTAGGGAGGTCATCTTTGTGAAGAAATGGATAAAAATTACGCTGTACTCTTTACTAGGTATTTTACTTATAGGAAGTATTACGTTTTTGACTTGGTCTCAGTTTACTTATAAACCGACGACAGAGGCTTTGTCGTTAGTAGATGATAAAAAAGATGAGGATCATATCGTTTTTGGACAGAAAGATGCTAAAGTAGGGATTATTTTTTACCAAGGAGCTAAAGTAGAAGCTGAGGCTTATAGTTACTTAGGGGAAGCTCTTGCAAAAGATGGGCACTTTGTAGTAATGCCTAAGTTGCCATTAAATTTAGCGATACTTGGAATTAATGCGGTAGACAGTGTAATGGAACAGTATCCTAAAGTTCAAAAATGGTATGTTGCAGGGCATTCAATGGGGGGAGCTATGATTTCTAAGTATGCCTTCCAACATGAAGACAAGGTAGACGGAATCATTTTCTTAGGCTCTTATCCTGCAGATGACTTCTCTACGAAATCGATTCCGATGTTATCAATTTATGGGGAAGTAGATGCTTTAGCAACAGTAGAAAAAATAGAGAACAATAAAAAGTTCATGTCAAAGAATACAACTATGCACATGATAAAAGGTGGAAATCATGCTCATTTTGGCATGTATGGTGAGCAAAAAGGTGATAATGCGAGCTTAATTACGCCTAAAGCACAACGAGATGAAACTGTGAAAGTAATTCAAGAATGGTTGTTAAAACAAGGATAATGAATGTAATAAAGCGATCGAAAAAGACTCTTACTATATAAGAGTCTTTTTTTCGTAATTGCTCTAGATTTTTAGTGGGTAAATTCGCATGAAATACCTTCAATTGGATATAAATATTAAAAAAATAAACGGGGTTTAATATGAAAAAAATTATAGCAATTTTGTTCACTTACAGTTTTCTTTTATTGGGTGTACATGGGACGGTAGAAGCAGAGGAGTCTTCCAAAGAAATTTCTTATATAGAAAACAATGCAAATAAAGTTTTTGAAAATCCAAAAGTTTTTTATAGTAAGGTTAAAAATCATACGTATAGTTCTTTCTATGTTCCTTTTAAAGATGCTGAGAATCATATACAGAAAACAGTTCTATTTAAAGATTTACAATCGACTATGGAATCAGAAATAGGACCGTTTGTAAGTAAATTGGCTGGCAAAGAACCATCAATAGACGTTAATCCAAATAGACAAATTTATTTAATAGCATCCTGGACAGAAACGGAAAAAGACTTCAGAGTGAAATATCTTATCGCTGATGCTGAAACAAAGACGACTCTTTGGACTGGAGAAGATAAAGGAATGAAAAAATAAGCTGATTAATTCAGCTTATTTTTTATTTACCATCTCCAATTGTCCTCTTATTTTCTCCGGAATATTTTTTTCAGTAATAATATCGTAAGAATAGACATATCTTCCTTTCACATGAATTTTTAAGTAAGTTTTTCGTACAAAATCATTAGGGGTATTCGTTCCTACTGTATACTCTTCCTGATTTCCAGATTCATCAATACCCTTTAATGAGTACATTGCTCTTCCTTCATTATGATAATCGGGAACACCATATCCCTCCGCAACAGCATATACATTTTTTTCTTCAGCAAGAGGATTAAACCTGTCCAAATCTCCGCGCAATAGGAAAGGTAGTAAGTATATAAGGAGGCCTATTCCTAATATGCAAAGTAAAAGTTTCTTCATGATTGTTTCTCCTTTTGTCTATTTACATTTTTCAGTATAGAAAAAAGTTCTTATGAATATAGAGGGAAATTCTTTAAGTTTTTCTTAATAAAGTTTAACTGTGCGAAAAAAGACCAAAATCAAAATATTGCTGAGGCAATTGTAATGGGAGGGCCAGCTCGTGCGATCCAAGATGTTATTTTAGATCAATTTGAGTACCTTTTGTCTATTGGAGCAAGGAACCTAGATGAATATAAATTCTACAAAGCGCAATTTGAACTGTTAAATTATCCTAATTTCTCTGGTCAGAATCCACCAAAAGATTTTCACTTAGGATCAGCAGTCTTTTGGTATTCTATTCGGAAAATTAAAGCAGCAGAAATGTTAATAGAACAAAAGAAACCGCTTTAATATTTAAAAACATTAATAACCTATTGTATGAAGTTTTTTGAAAATTTAGGTTTAACATCTTTAAAATAGGTGTATTACATATTACATAACAACTAAATAAGAAAATAAAAAATCTAAAGGAGGAAAAATACAATGCATAAGAATGAAAGAAAACCGGTGGTTCATGAATATGAAAATGAACAGGAAGTAGTTATGAAAGTAAAAGAGCTAGAATTGCAAGGGGTTCGCCACGATGACATTTATGTTTTAGCGCATGAAAAACATATAACAAAAAGGATTGCGGATGATACAAACACAAATACGATTGGAGTAAAAGAACAAGGATTGGGCACAAGTATTATCAACTTTTTCTCCAAAAAAGGGGACGAGCTCCGAAATCAAATGGAGGAAATGGGGTTGTCGAAGGAGGAAGCTAACTTATATGAAGAAAAACTAGATCAAGGGAGAATTTTACTCCTAGTAACAGATGAAACACTAACGGCGAGTGATAGGCAGCCGCAAAACTATCATTCTCTCTAATAGATTGCAACATCTGATAAATAGGTAAGGTAATTATTTTAGGTTGTAGCATTGAAGAAAATAAAAATAGAAAAGGATGAGAAAAATGAAACATACAATATTTAAATATGCTGTGATTGGAATTACGACCGGAGTCATAGTCTCCCTATTAAAAAAAGAAAATCGGAAAGCTATACAAACAAAAGGAAAAAGCGTAAAAGAAAAACTACAAGAAGGAAACATAAAGGAAACATTAGAGAAGGTAACTGAGACAAGTAAACAATTTTCTGTAACTGCAGCTAATGTTGCAAAACAAACATTACCACAACTGCTTACAGCCACACCAGTTGTCATTTCTACCATTAAAGACTTAACAGAAAACGAAAATAATAAAAAGAAAACAGGTGAAAAGGATTACGAAATAAATGAAAATAGTAAGAACTTAGACGGGGAAAAAACGAAAAATGAAAAGAAATATGTGAAAGAAGGGAAAGAAGAGAGTGCCTAGATTTAACTCTAAAAATAGAAAGTGAGGAAAAAAGTATGAAATCTCTGTATGCAATTGATGTAGGAATTGGCTTTACCAAAAGGGCATATCGACAGGATGTAGATTCTGAGATGACGATCAAGAGTGAAGCTTCCACACTAGCCCCTGTACCTAATCATGCTGAAAGTGAAGATTTAACAAAGGTAAGTTTTATAGACTTAGACTTTGCATACTACATGGGAAATGAAGCACATCAATCTGACGCTTCATTTCTTCCTCCATTTGACGATGAAATAGAAAATTATTATGAAAGCGAAGAGTTTAAACAACAAATATTTGGTTGCATTGCAAAGGATTATAAAGAAAATGTCGTGTTACCTTTAGTTGTTACAGGGCTTCCCGTTACTTGTTTTGGTAGTCAGCATGAGCAATTACAACGTGCACTAAAAAAAGAAACTTCCGTGCAAATTGATGGGAAATTTATTAATATTACGGTGGAAAATGCTTTGATTCTTCAGCAACCGGTCGCTTTACATGCTTATTTCTTAAAAGAGGGAATCATTCAGGAACAAGATCGTATCTTAATTATTGATGGTGGATTTCGTACATTAGAAATGACAGATATGAAACAGAATGTCATTTTAAATCATTATGAGACGGAACTAGGATGTAGCAAGCCTTTGAAAAATATTAAGAATATCCTGCAAAATCATGCGGGGGAAGGTGATCACTTGCATATTAACGACATGCCAAACATATTAGAAAAAGGATATGGAGGTCGAGAAGAAAATTATCAGACAAGTCAGGTTGATACTTTGATTCAAAAAGAATTGGATACACACTTCCAAGACGTTATGCGTGTATTACAAGAACAATTTAAGTTAGACCAGTATGACACTATTATTTGGACAGGAGGAATAGTAGATATCCACAAAAAACGAATTGAAAAAATGCAAGGTGAAATTTCTTCTTTCCGTATGGTAGACGCTTCGAAAGAGGCTGCACTTCATGGATACTATATGATTGGAAGTCAAGTATTTGACGACATCACCAATCGATCTGCATATGAATCCAAATTATAATGACGACCGAAAAGGAGTTCGTTGAATAGACGTGCCAAATTATGTAGCTTCTTTTCCACATATAAATAAAAAGTACTTGTATAGAGGAAATGTTTAAAATTGAGAATAAAAATAACTAATATATAGGGGGTCTTCCTTCTAACAGAAGAAGACCTCCTATACCATTTATTATCTAAAAACCTTTCCTCCAAGACATGAATACCTACATACAAATTTCATATTACGGATATTATTCGATCAAACATAAAACTATTCAGAAAGGAAGAATAATATGGAATGCATACAAATGCCGAAATGGAATTGGTATCATGTGAAAACTAGTGAACTTGAAAAACTTTCTTCTATAATCCCTCGTGATGTAACAACTTATTTCTCTCAATTTGTAAAGAAAATAAGTTCTCCTTGTGAAAATGGATTATATGTTTATACGTTATCACCAAGTCAAACTTGTGTATATGGTTCGTTTTTATATGATCAAGATAAAAAGGACGCCAAAATTCAAAAATTTCTTCATTATTTCGTAGCTCATGGAATACTGATAACGGTCCAGGAAAAAGAGGAAGAGGATTTCCAAAAATTAATAGATAATTCCTCTTTTAGTGTGAAAAATTGTAATAGTTCCGCTGAAGGATTATGTGCTATCTTATCAATTTTTATATCTCATTACTTGCGAAAGGTTGATTATTTCGAAAACAATTTTAGAAATGTATTATGGGATTTTTATCATCATAATAACATAGCAGTTTTAGAAAGAGTTTATCATATTCGTCATGAATTATTTATGAACACACATGTGTTTCGCTTAATACAAGAAGTGTTACAAGGCCTGAAAGAAGCTTGGTTAGAAAACTTAACAAACACCCTTTGTTATAAACAAACACACGTAAAATTAGAGCGTGGATTACAACTTGTTAAAGAGTACCAAGAAGAATTAGACACGATGATTCATTTACAAGAAGTGGTTTCTTCACATCGTGGGAATGAGATTATGAAAGCTCTTACTGTATTAACTGCTGTAAGTACGCCTTTGACGGCCTTAGGAGCATTGTGGGGGATGAATTTTAAATACATGCCTGAACTAGAATGGAAATATAGCTATTTAATCGCTCTCTTATTTATTATTTTCACAACAGGGGGTATGTATTTATATATGCGAGTCAAAGGATGGACAGGTGATTTATTACGAGTAAAGAAAAAGAAATCTTTTTTTAAATCTAATTGATCCTGTTTATAAAAAATATGATAGATATGAATCATAGATATATGGTTAGTAATATTTATTAATAGGGGGAGTGCCACATGCCCATCAAGCTAACAAAACAAAATAATTCGTTTGGGGATGTTGAAATGCTTATCAATTTAGCAAACAAAATGTATCAAAGAGGGGGCATGTCGCTTATCGACAAGTGTCCGACTCCTGTGAAGGTGGTTATTTTCGAATTCCCACAAAAAAGTAGGCTATTCTATGCAAATGACGTCTCGCATATCATTTTAAGAAAAGGTATTTAGAAAACGAAAAATCAACTCATCCGGCTGACACGCTATCTCCACTGTACAAGGATTCTCCCACCACAGTAAGATAAAATTATCGAAGAGAATTATGAGCCTTACTTGACGAAACCAATGATAGGAAATTCATGTTGAGATATACATATTCATTATTGAAATTAGTAATAATAGAATGTATTATTGAAAAGCACTATTTATAATTCAAGTAATCAAGGCTATGTATCCGAAATAATTCGAACATTCGGAAATTATAATATTATCTAAAAATGAGGTGAGGTTAATAGAAACAGTACATATTAAATGGTATGGATTGTATAGTTTAAATGATTTTTATAATAGAGAAGAAGCTTTTAAGAAGGGAATATTTGCAATCTCTAGAGTATATGCTAATAATGAAACATTGATCTATATAGGAAAAACCAAAAGAAGCTTTATACAAAAGATAAGGGAACTTAATAAGGATTGGACTTTTGATGAAAGTGAATTAAAGATTACATTAGGAATAATAGAGTTTCCTAGTGGTGAAAGTTACTCTGAAAAAAAGGTAAAAGAGATAAAATCCCTTCTGATTTTACGACATATCCCAGTAGAAAACAACACATCTTTATTGTACCATAGAGGGCAGTTTAATTTGAAAATTATAAATAAGGGAAGAAGGGGCTTAATTGTTAAAAAGATTTCTACAGGAGATCTAATGTGGACGTAATTGGAATCATCTTTGAATAAAATTGAAGGTTTCTTACGAATAGGAGTTTATCAATTTTTAATGTATTAAAATATTTTTGAATAACATATGTCAGATACTTGAAACAACACAAATTTTATTATGATATGAAATCTTGTATGGGAATTGTGATTTATTTCCATCGTTTAATAAAAATATTAAGAATTATAAGAATGATGCATAAAGATTAGAAGAGAAAATAAATTCGGGGGTTTAAAAAATGGTACAAGTAAGCAGGTTTCAAGAAAAACAACAAAATCGTCGTAAAAAGGTGGTTTTTAATATTGCATTTACTTTGGTATTAGTGACAGTTGGTATAGTGACATACCAGTTGTTTTCCCCTTCTGATACATCAAAGAAAGCAATTGCTCAAGAAAAGAAAGCAACAAAGATAGAAGAGAAGAAACGTAAAGAGAAAGAAGCAGCGCAGTTAGAAGAGAAGAAACGTAAAGAGAAAGAAGCAGCCCAGTTAGAGGAGAAGGAACGTGAGGAGAAAGAAGCAGCACAGTTAGAAGAGAAGGAACGTGAGGAGAAAGAAGCAGTACTGCTAGAAGAGAAGAAACGTGAGGAGAAAGAAGCAGCACTGTTAGAAGAGAAACAAAAAGCAGAAAAATCGGTAAAAATGAACGGAAATGAAAATAAAGAGGGAGAAAAAACGGCATCTCAAGAAAAGGGTTCTCAAACTAATCCTTCTTGGAAGCCAATTGGTACAGTGCAAGGAGCAAAACCTGAAATGAAATTTAAAGAAGGAACAGTAGATTGGAGTGAGATGAAACAAGCAATTTCTTATGCTGTTGATGTTCCAGAGAGCCAATTGATTTTCGATTTTATTGGGAATAATGGTGATCATAAAGCCTACGGTAATGTACGAGATAAGCAAAGTAATAAAAAATATAAGGTTGATATTGATTGGGTAGAGAATCAGGGGTGGAAACCAGCATCTGTTCAAGTGTTGAAATAAATAATAGAAATGTAATTATGTGTTTAAAAGTTTACTTTTGTAAAAACTTACAAAAGAGTCCGTATCAATCAGGACTCTTTTTGTTATGTTGACAGCATTAATTACTTGGACTCATTTGTTAGATCCTGATGCGGACCAACTTTGATAACCAATAAAGTCTCATCTCGTGTGAGCGTTCATCTATTAACCAAAGAACAACAAAAAAACGAGTACAGGATTAAGTTGTACAAGAAAATAGAAAGAAAGGAAATATTCTCCTCGTAGTAAACGACTTAGTATTATCGATCTTTATATGACCAACACTCCTGCACCTAGAGAAAACAATGAAAAGCTCAAGGAAAGAAAACAACAAAGATAGAAGGGAAACACAAAGCAGAAAAATCGGTAGTTACATGTGAATGATTTGAAAAATCTTCATTATAAATTTAGGCTAACTTCACATAGAGCACATATTAATATTTTATTATTTATATGTAATGAAAGAATAAATAAAGTGAATTGTATTTCGTTCTGTTTTTAAAAATTTAAAATTCCTTTATTTTTATATAAAGGTTTTACATCGGAGTTTTAAATATTTTGGAAATAGATCAAAATAAAAGGAGTTCATATAAAAGGGGAATGTCCTATGACAACATATACAAGTGAAATGAGAAAAAGTTTAGTTTCAGAAGAAGATGTAGATATTTTGAAAATTATGGCGCATCCAATCCGCTTACAAATTGTAAATGAATTAAGTACGAGAAAAACGTGTAATGTAACACAATTAACAGAATTGCTGAATATTCCACAATCGACAGTTTCACAACATTTATCAAAAATGAAGGGTAAAGTGTTACGAGCTGAGCGAAAAGGTTTAGAAATTTATTATCATATTCATAATTTAAAAGCGAGTAAGATTGTAAGTGTTTTAGGATATATAAACTAATGAAGTATTTTCATATGAAATAGCCGCTGCTGGTGAGAAGGGCTATTTTGTATTGCTTTATGTATTTACATTTGAAATTGTATAGTTTTTATGATTTACAATGGTTTGATCAAATTCAAAAGTACCACCGCTTACTATAATCATATCCCATAATAATAGTTCCTCCTTTAGATAAGTGGGGATTAGAGCTTATTCCATAGACTTTAACGGGTTCACTTTACCTTGGGTTTTTAAGGATGAATTGAGCAGGTCTCTGTGAAAATAGAAAAAACACCTTAATGCGCCTTCTTCTAAAATTTTTTGTGTCATTAGCCCTTTTTACTACATAGCTTATTATAAATTGTTTTAGGGAGGGGTATAAGTAATGGCATATACTTTAAATGATATTTGTATCGATGTGTGTCTTATTGTTACGTTTACTCCTAGTGTTGGGGTAGAATCAATTGTAAGTGGTGGAGAAGAGTGTGGATCTAGTCCTAGTATAGTGATTAATTCTGATGGCTCAATTACTATTACATTACCATTAGTAGCTTGTTTATCCCTCGTATTAAATGACGATTTAAGTGTTGGAGCATCATTAACAAGCTTGTCTTTTAAAACTTCTTAAGTGAGGTACTAATTTTATCCGGCGTTAACGGACAGTAAAACTCCCACCTCAAAATTCAGTTGGAGCAAAGAAGTTAGGTGGGAGTCGGGCTGTCCGTAAACGTCCGATTGGTAAGGGCTGATAATCAGTGGGGGATGAACAAAACCCCCACTGATTAAAGTTTCACTTTATATGAAAGATTAGAGCGCTCCTTTTTGTAGGAGGGCTCTAATCTTTTTTTAAAACTATATCATATACATAGGCAGACGCATCATCTGGAATTTGCCCAGATTCAATTTAGAATATGACAAAAGAGAACTTGCGTTAGACAACAAGCTCTCTTTAAAAGAAATAACGTAATTGAGATACTTATATAGTAACAATTGTTTTCTTCTAATTCCATATGTCTTATGTTGAGAAATAAATTATAAGTGACTTGATAAAGAACAAACGAATTATTGACATAATATTTTGACGATAATATAATGAATCTCGAATTCAAGATAACTTGTAAAGGATTGGGAATTATGAGTGTGATTAAAGATGAAAGCTTATCTTTAAATTTACTCGTTATATTATCAAGGGCAGTACAGTCAATACTAAACGTATTGAAAAGGTTATAAAAAATTATGGACTTAATTCAACTGAATTTGCAGTGCTTGAGCTACTATACAGTTAAGGTGATCAGCCTATACAAAAACTTGAAGACAAAATATTATTTGCAAGTAGTAGTATCACGTATGCGTTAAATATTTGAGAAGGTATCGAATTGATGGATACTATTTTTCCTCAGCATAAAGAGGGATTGGGTAAATATTTGGTAGTTTGGACTATATTGAGAAAAAAAGATAATTGAACAGTTGAAAAAGTTAGGATATTGCGCGCAGGAATTGTGAGTTTTTAGAGGTTATTTCTGTTTAGTAATACCCTAATTAAATATAAATTAAATAAATTAGGAGGAAAAATTAATAAATGGTAGTAATTTTATTGTAATGCAAAATGAATAAATCTTGTAATTACAATTGATATAGTAAGAAAGATAGTTGTTATGTTAACGATATACATATCGTCCTTTTCATTATAAATCTTTCATAAAGCGGAGAGTGGGTATCAAGAATGGAATTACGTCATTTAGAGTATTTTATTCAAGTTTGTAATAATAATAGTTTTACTAAAGCTGCGGAAGTTCTAGGTATTTCACAGCCGACTTTAAGCCAACAAATCCGTGTGTTAGAAGGTGAACTTGATACACCCTTGTTTCATCGAGTTGGAAGAGGTATCAAAATGACAGAAGCGGGTAAGCTGCTATTTGATAAAGGAAAATTTATCATGCAACAATTTGATGACGTTTATAATGAAATTTTTGAATTAAAGGGTGTAAAAAGAGGGGTAATCACTATAGGAGGTTTATTAGAGGATCTCACTTATTTAACACCTTATATTATGAAGTTTCAACAACATTATCCTAACATCGTAGTAAAAATTATAGAATCCGAAGTTGCTGTAAATCAAATCGTTGATAAAAATATTGATATAGGCATCACGCGTAGTGCTCAAATTCCAGACACATTAACAAGCACCCTTTTGTATAGCGAAGAGCTTGTCCTTGTCATTCCAAAAAATCATCCTTTGAATGAAACATCATTTGTTTCTTTTCGAGAATTAGTAGGGCTCAGTAGAATAATGGTTTCATGTAGTTGTCGTGAATCTATTAAAATATATTGTGAGAGTTTAG
Organism: Bacillus sp. EB106-02-03-XG38; assembly: GCF_058792175.1. Classification (NCBI taxonomy): domain Bacteria; kingdom Bacillati; phylum Bacillota; class Bacilli; order Caryophanales; family Bacillaceae; genus Bacillus; species Bacillus sp. EB106-02-03-XG38. The sequence goes on along the minus strand of NZ_JBYTED010000001.1, from coordinate 1,267,367 downwards.
GGTTATCTTTATCTGAAGCAAATATAGAAACAAAATCTTCTATTTCACTATTGAGCCTTGTATACAATGGACATGGGGTTGCCATAATACCTCTTTCACTGGTTAACTTTGTTAATAATGATACTTTGAGCATAGTTCGTATTATTGACCCAACACCAAGTCAAGATATTAATCTTATTCACTTTGATGATAAATTTTTAAGTTTTGCAGCACGTATCTTTATGCAGAAGTTAAATAATCCTGAAAAAGTATTAGTATAATAAAAATAATAATGATTATAGTGTGAGAATTAAACATGATACATAATTCTTGGGAGAAGACCTAAATTACAGTCAAAGGGTAAGTAGATTTATATGTGTGGTGTAGTCGCTTCAAAATGGAATACCATGGACTTTTACTTAAGGGAAAAGGGCAGACTTTGCAAGGGGAGAAGGCTGTTAAAAATAAGTCAAGTTAATTAATTAACTCTGCGGTTTTATCACATAGTAATAGATTCCATTAGGGAGATACTGCTATTTCTTTTTACATATCCTTATTGCACAAAGAAAACCACCGGCATTATACCGGTGGTTTTGACTTAGAAAGCAAAGCAAGTACAACCAATACCCCATTTGGTTCCATCTTTTCCTATTACGGTATGAGTGTGTTGATGGAGAGGGTTACTGCAACTATGTAACTTGTTATCATGGGAGTTGTGAGAAAGTATAGTGTGGGCTAGGTTAGCGCCACCATAACCATAAACTCCCGTCGGTGACCAATCAGGTGATGCTGGCGGCAATTCAGGTGATAAATTTTTAAATTCATCATTTCCATAAACAACCTGTCCACCCATAATGGTGAGTAATGATTCAAGGTCTTTAATTTCTTCTTCTGGCACAGTAAAGTAGTCAGCAGACAATACAGCAAGATCAGCAAACTGACCTACTGCAAGGGTTCCTTTTTTACCTTCATCACCAGAGAACCACGCACTTCCTTTTGAATATAATTCCAGGGCTACTTTTCTATCAAGTTTATTTTTTTCATCGTATATCGAAAGTCCACCAATGGTTTTTCCGGCAACCATCCAGTAAAGAGCGACCCAAGGGTTATAGCTGGAGACTCTAGTTGCATCACTACCAGCGCCAACAGGTATACCTAGGTCTAACATACGATAAATTGGAGGAGTACGCTTTGCAGCTTCCTTCCCGTATAAATCAACAAAGTATTCACCTTGAAAAGCCATGCGGTCTTGGATGGCAATACCGCCATTTAAAGCCTTAACACGTTCCATACTACGATCTGAGATTGTTTCTGCATGGTCAAACCACCATCGTAGACCATTAAAAGGAATTTCTTTGTTGACTTCCTCAAATACATTTAAGAAACGTGTGATTGACTCGTCATAAGTTGCATGTAAACGGAATGGCCAACGGTTTTCTACCAATAGTGAAATTACTTTCTTTAAGTCAGCTTCCATCATCGTAGCTAGTTCAGGCCGTGGCATTTGAAATTTTTCAAAATCGGCTGCCGAGAATACTAACATTTCTCCGGCACCATTCATTTTATACTTATCAGTTCCTTGACCTGGAGAAACAATTTTTGCCCATGAAGCAAAATCTTCATATTCATGATTAGGATTTTGCGTAAATAGATTATAAGCAATACGCAAAGTTAATTGTTCCTTCTCGGCTAAATGTTCAACAACTTTGTAGTCATCAGGATAATTTTGGAATCCGCCACCAGCGTCAATAGCACTTGTAATACCTAATCTATTTAATTCGCGCATAAAATGGCGAGTTGAATTAATCTGGTCGTCAAAATTAAGTATTGGAGCTTTCCCCAAACTTGAATAGAGAATAGAAGCGTTAGGATTCGCAATTAAAAGGCCCGTTGGATTACCTCGTTTATCCCGCTCAATTAAACAGCCTGGAGGGTCTGGGGTATCTTTTGTGTATCCCAGTGCACGCAGCCCAGCACGATTTACAAGTGCTCTATCGTAAAGATGTAGCACAAAGACAGGGGTATCTTCAGAAACAGCATTAATCTCTTCCAAAGTTGGCAATCGTCTCTCTTTAAATTGAAATTCAGACCAACCTCCAACTACTCTTACCCATTGAGGAGCGGGGGTACGCCTTGCTTGTTCTTTGAGCATTTCGAGAGCAATGACAAGTGAAGGAACACCTTCCCATCGTAATTCCATATTATAATGAAGACCGCCACGAATAACGTGTATATGAGAGTCATTCAGGCCTGGGATAGCTCTCTTTCTTTTAAGGTCTATTTTTTTTGTTTTTTCTGTGGCACTATTAAGAATCTCATCTCCACCTACTGCAGTTATTAAACCCTCAGTTATGGCGATAGCAGATACCTCAGGTTGAGAGGGATCAAGGGTAGTAATTTTTCCGTTATATAAGATCATATCCGGTACATTCATATTCACACCTCGTCTACTTCCTATTATTTTGTAACCATGGATGAAATAATTTACCGAAAATCGGCATAACTACCCATGATAGCAAGGACACTATACATATAGAAACGAAAAAAGCGGACATAATAGGATTCATATGTTTTATAATAGGTCCTATCAATTTAGGAACTAACATGCTAAGAGGCCATACACCCAGAAGGGTAACGATAGACATTTTCCATTTTGGTGGTGGAACTGGCGTTTTCGGAGTAACAAACCAATAGGCCAAACTGCTTTCAGTTTTGTAACTCGGATTAGTAACTTGAAATTGTTCTGCCGTTTTTAACAAATCTCGGCGAACATCTGATTCTTGCCAAGCACGTAGATGCTCATACGTATCAAAGCGAAAAATAACAGTATACTCTCTGGATGCATTATTAGGGACTATTAGATTTACACCTAAATGCCCTGGGAATTTAGTAGCTGCAGCTTCGATTTCATGTCTCCATGTTTCAAACTGTTTTTCTTTACCTTGTTGAATTTTCCATGTAACAATCGTTGTTACTGGATTAGCAGCATCCATTGTGTTCTCTGTATGAGTCTCTTCGACAGCTACTCCTTCTAGTTTCATATTTTCCTGCTTGGAAGCGCGCCGTGCACCATGGTATATGCGTATTCTACGCCTTGACCATAAGCACCAGTGTGTTCTTTTACAATCTCCATTACAGCATCATAAGTGTCTTTGTGTGCCCAATCACGTTGGTATTCAAGTAAAACTTGAATTGCTGTGACTGGAATTGCACCAGCTTGTTCTACACGACGCATAGCAGCGTTATGTGCTGTCAAGCTAGTACCACCTGAAGCATCATCAACTGCATACACCTCATAGCCAGCTTTAATTGCTTCAAGCACAGGGAATGCAAGGCAAACTTCAGTCCAAAGTGCTGCAAATATTAATTTCTTTCTACCTGTTGCTTTAACTGCTTCAACAAATTTTGGATCTTCCCAAGAATTCATTGAACTGCGTTCTATAATTTCATGGTTTGGGAATATGTCAAGAATTTGCGGCCAAAAATAACCAGAAAAGCTGCGTGTCTCAACTGTAGTAAGAATAGTAGGTACGTTAAAAGTTTTTGCTGATTTAGCAAGTAGCATAACGTTATTAATCAATGTTTGTCTATCAATACTTGCAACTCCAAAAGTCATTTGGGGCTGAAAATCAATCAAAATTAAGGCACTGTTCTCCGGATTTAACAATTCTAAATTACTCATAATAAAACGCTCCTTTTTTTATTATTTTCAAAAAGTTAATTTAAGCTGTAATCATAAAAATAAAAGCTTTACTAAGCTTTTTAATTTAAGATTTAGTGCTGATTTAATCAGCACTAAATTTATACTATCTACTTTAAAAAAAGTGATTTAAAACTATTTCTTTGGCATACATTTATGCATTTTGTTTACTAAGATCGCGCTGAGCTCCCATATAGCTTCCAATTATATTTTGATAACCTGGAAGATTACTAGCAAGTAAATTGCCAAAACCTTCAACATCGTTGCGCCAATCGCGTTGTAATTCGCAAGCTACGCTAAACCAGTTCATAAGTTGTACACCATTATGTGCCATACGCGTATTGGCAGCATCTGCAACTTGTTTGCTGAAAGTTCCTGAAGCATCAGTAACAGCAAATACTTCATATCCAGCTTTTATAGCGGAAAGTGCCGGGAAGGCAACACAAACGTCCGTAACTACGCCCGCGATGATAAGTTGTTTTTTTCCAGTTTCTTCGATTGCTTTTACAAAATCATCATTATCCCATGCGTTAATTTGTCCAGGTCGAGCTATTTTTTGTGCGTGAGGAAAGAGATCAACCAATTCTTGCATTAAAGGTCCATTAGGTCCGTTTTCAAAGCTTGTTGTTAAAATAACTGGTAAATCAAAAAACTTAGCAGTGTGAGCAAGAGCTAAAACATTGTTCTTAAATTCATCAACACCATAGTCACGTACTAGTCCAGACATAAGACCAGTTTGATGATCCACTAAAAGCACGACAGCATCATCTTTGTTAATACGAGAATAGAGATCAGTCATTATGTATTCCTCCTAAAAATTAAGTAATCGAAGAAAGTTTAAATAGTCGAATACTATCATAAGTTTCTTCGTTTATAACTAAGCCGACCCATAATATTGGTTATAGCAGCATTCACAGAACATGAAGCGCTATACAAATTTATAGTATTTGAAAACCAATCGGTTAATCAATTCTAAATTATCTATAATTTGTATAGGTCGTAACTATAGTTATTTTCACTATAAAATGGATTGATTTTATCTATACATTCTATAGATAGAACGATATTGATAGTCACCTATTTTTGTTATTAGAATTGAATAGGAGGAATGTTCAGCCATTACTTCGTGATGAAAAGGTATGAGATAGAGAATTGTTCCATAAAGAGAAAATGAGTTCATCGGAACGATAGAGTTTCATGCTTAGCGTTCACAATACAAATGCGTATAAATAGGTTATGAGATTCATTCGAATTATTGAAGAAAAGGATACATATTAAAGGAGGTAGGAGAATGGCAAAAATTACTGTAGGAACCGAAAATCAAGCACCAATTGAGATATATTATGAGGATCATGGCACAGGAAAACCAGTTGTACTCATTCATGGTTGGCCGTTAAGTGGTCGATCTTGGGAATACCAAGTTCCAGCTCTTGTTGAGGCTGGATACAGAGTTATAACATATGATCGTCGAGGTTTTGGAAAATCATCTCAGCCTTGGGAAGGGTATGAATATGATACCTTTACTTCTGATTTACATCAATTATTAGAACAGTTAGAGCTTCAAAATGTCACACTTGTTGGTTTTTCTATGGGCGGAGGCGAGGTAGCTCGATATATTGGAAAATATGGATCCAATAGAGTAGAGAAGGCTGTATTTGCAGGAGCTGTACCACCATTCCTTTATAAGTCTGCAGATCATCCTGAGGGTGTATTAGATGATGTAGCAATTCAAGGATTTGAAAATGGAGTAAAAAGTGATCGCCTAGCATTCCTTGATGAGTTTACGAAAGGATTTTTTGCTGCTGGAGATCGAACTGACTTAGTTAGTGAACCATTTCGACTTTACAATAGGGATATCGCGGCGGGTGCATCGCCTAAAGGAACACTAGATTGTATCGCTGCTTTCAGCAAAACAGACTTTAGAGGCGATTTAGCCAAGGTTAATATACCTACCCTTGTTATTCATGGTGATTCAGATGCAACTGTACCATTTGAATATAGTGGGAAGTTAACACATGAAGCAATTCCTAATTCTAAAGTAACGTTAATAAAGGGTGGTCCACATGGGCTAAATGCAACGCATGCCAAAGAATTTAATGAAGCACTCCTGGCATTTTTAAAAGACTGATTACAACTATATAATTGTTAATTGATCAGTATAAACAAGTTAAAATAAAGCTTTATAAAAGATGCTCTTGGATAAATCCAGGAGCATCTTTTTAAATAGTGATATTGAGATGTTAGGATGATAAATCTCCATTAGTTTTGAATTGAATATTCTTCTTAATAGCTAAAATGTAAGGATTAGCTTTTTTAGGTCTCTTAGGTGTATTTTTATATTAATATAAATAAAATCATTTGAGTAACCCCCAAAACAAAGATTTTTTGTCAGAAAAAAATAAAACATTATTAATTTTTATAATTAGTAGAATTTTTATAGAAATAATCCTCTTAATATATTAAAATAACATTGTATTATGTCAGATTTTAATTAGGGGAGAGAAATTTTATGTTAAAAAAAATCATTCCAGTTGCTTTAGCAATAAGTACAGTTACTTTTACTAGTGTATTTGCTGCGCCTTCAGCCCAAGCAAGTACAGGACCAAACCGCTACATAGATGTGCAAATGCTCGGTATTAACGATTTTCATGGGCAACTAGACACTGTAAAAAAAATTAACAATAAAGATGCAGGGGGAATTGAGTACTTAGGAGCTTATTTACGTGATCGTGAAAAACAAAATCCAAATACATTAAAGGTTCATGCTGGCGATGTTGTTGGAGCAAGTACTCCTGTTTCAGCATTATTACAAGACGAACCTACGATTGAATTTCTAAATGATTTGAAATTCGATGTTGGAACTATAGGAAATCATGAATTTGATGAAGGGGTTGCGGAAATGAACCGCCTTATTTATGGTGGATACCATGAGAAAACAGGGAATTTTAAAGGAGCAAAATTCCCATACGTTGCCGCAAATTTTTATAATAAATCCACTGGCCGTTTATTTTTACCGCCATTCACTATAAAAAAGGTACAAGGAGTTCCTGTTGGGTTTATCGGAGTCGTAACAACGGATGTTCCTAACCTTGTTATGCCTACTATGCTAAAGAATGTAGAAATTACAGATGAAGTTGAAGCTATTAACAAATCTGTAAAGCAATTAAAAAAACTAGGCGTTAAATCTATCGTTGTTCTTGCGCATAACGGAGGTACAACAGATGGGACCGGCGTAACAAATGGTGATATCGTCCGATTAGCAAATGAGACTGATCCAGAAGTCGATGTTATTTTTGGTGGGCATAGCCACACTTATGTAAATGGAACTGTTAATAATAAACTTGTCGTACAAGCAAATTCTTATGGTATGGCTTTTGCTGATGTTGATGTAAAGATTGATCGTAAGACACAAGATATTGTTGAGAAAAAAGCAGAAATTGTTACAACTTACCATGAAGGCATGGAGCCTGATAAAAAAATAAAGAAGAAGATGGAGAAATATCAAGCAAAAATCGCACCTCTTGTTAATGAAGTTGTAGGTAAGTCTATTGCTCCACTAGATCGCAAACTAAATACGGGTGGTGAATCTACTCTTGGAAATTTAGTTGCTGATGCCCAGCGTACAACAATGCAATCCGAAATTGCACTTATGAATCCTGGTGGTATTCGTAATGACTTAGATGCTGGTGATATTACATGGGGCGAGATATATGGTATTCAACCATTCGGAAATCAATTAATAAAAGTAAATTTAACAGGCCAGGACATTCGTGATATTTTAAATCAACAATGGCAAAAAGACATAACAAGAATGCTTCAAATTTCAGGAATCCAATACACTTGGGATGCGAACAAGCCTAATGGAGAAAAAGTAACAAGTATTCGCTTAACAAATGGAGAAGAAATTATTCCTTCTAAAACTTACAGTGTCGTTGCTAACGCATTTTTAGCTTCAGGTGGAGATGGATTTGTATCCTTTAAAAACGGGAAAGATGCTGAAACAGGCCCAACTGATTTTGAAGCATTAGTAGATTATATAAAAGAATCAAAAGAACCAATTCAATCTGTTATTGATGGAAGAATTCAAAAAATAAATTAGATTTTTATTAGTCTCAAAAACAAATAGATTACCTGTACGCTAACTTTTTCGTGTGCAGGTAATCTATTTTTTATGGGCTTGAAATAAAGTCTTACTGTGGCCAATGGGTATACCGTCTAGATGCAGAGTGCTGAAAACAATGGAGTAGACAAAAAATAATCCCTAAATTAACTCTATGATGAAGAGACTACAAATAATTAAAATTTGGAACTTCATATTAGCCCAATATTAACTACACTACAATGGATTGAAGTTCATGTAGTTTTATATTCGTATGAGGGAATTAAGGATTTCTTAAGAACCTATTAAGAAATAAGTGAGTTTTAGGAATTAGAATAAATGTATCTTAATGATAATAAGAGAGGTAATGGTTTAAACGGTAGTTCTTATAGTATGTCAAAAATTAATAAATTAGTATTTCAGGAGGTTTTTATGAAAAAGAAAATAATTATTGCACTTAGTGCTTCTGCTATAATACTGACTAATTTTGTAGGAAGTACTTATGCAGAATCGAAAACAGAAGTTTCTGTTACAGCTCCCTACAATACAAATCAAATAGCAGGATGGTTAGAAGCACATGCAAAGCCTTTAAAAACAACGAATCCAACTGCATCTCTTAATGATTTAAAACCACTTAAGAATATGGTAGGTTCAGCTTCAATCGTAGGTTTAGGGGAAGCTACGCATGGGGCTCATGAAGTTTTTACGGTGAAACACCGTATTGTTAATTATTTAGTATCTGAAAAGGGCTTTACCAACTTAGTTTTAGAAGAGGGATGGGACAGCGCTTTGGAACTTGATCGATATGTTCTTACTGGTAAGGGAAACCCAATCCAACATCTATCACCTACATTTAAGACGAAAGAAATGTTGGATTTACTTGATTGGATTCGGCAATATAATGCTAATCCAAAACATAAATCTAAAGTGCGTGTCATCGGGATGGATATTCAATCAGTAAATGAGAATGTTTATAATAATATAATAGAATATATAAAGAGGAACAATTCAGATCTTGTGCCTAGAATAGAAGCGAAGATAAAAGGTCTTATTCCTGTAACAAAGGATATGAATACTTTTGAGATTCTTTCAAAAGAAGAAAAAGAAAAGTATATTTCAGATGCTAAACAAATTAGTGCTTTATTAGAACAAAATAAAAGTTATTTAAATGGAAAATCCAAAGAGTTCGCATGGATAAAACAAAATGCCCGTATTATTGAACAGTTCACTACAATGTTAGCGTCACCTCCTGATAAACCATCGGATATTTTTTTGAAACATGATATCGCAATGTATGAGAATGCGAAGTGGACTGAAGAACATTTAGGAAAAACCATTGTATGGGGACATAATGGGCACGTTTCGAAAACAAATATGATTCCTTTTATATACCCTAAAGTAGCTGGGCAGCATTTAGCAGAATACTATGGGAAACGGTATGTATCTATTGGAACATCAGTTTATGAAGGACAATATAATGTTTATAATAGTGACGGTGAATTTGGCCCTTATGGAACATTAAAATCAGATGATCCAAACAGTTATAACTACACCTTCGGACAAGTTAAAAAAGATCAATTTTTTATTGATTTACGTAAGGCGAACGGAGTGACAAAAACTTGGTTAAACGAACAACATCCAATTTTCGCGGGGATAACTACCGAAGGGCCTACTATACCTAAAACTGTTGATATATCATTAGGGAAATCATTTGATATACTTGTTCAAATTCAAAAAGTGAGTCCATCTCAAGTGCATAAATAAAAGTAGAATCGTATGTCTTAATGACAACGTGATAAGTGTTTCATATAGCGCTATGAAATTTTGTTATATAGCAAGAAAAATAATCATATTAGAAAAAATCAGCAATGTAACTTGTTAAGAGTAAAAAGAATATTCAATATTTAAAGCGCAAAAAAACACCGAAGCGACATCGGTGTTTTTTTGCGCTTTCGGGCACAGATGCTACTTCAATCCTATTATAGAAGCGATTTCGAATGTAAGGAATTCGTAAGGGATAGGTAAGGAAAAAGAGATTTTCGTTGTGTAGGATAAAAATATAAGGAGGCGTGAAGGGGGGATAAGTACGGCCTACATATAAAACAATCAGTAACAAGAGTGTTTTGTGAAAATAATGAGTACAGTGATTGCAAATGCATTGTTGCCTTTTCACCATTGGAAGAATTGATAGCTGTGTGGTTCGTATATGACACTGCTATCAACTATCTATACAATTTTAATAGAAGAGAGGAATGCTTTATGAAAACACACAGTAAAATTACATGTGCAAGTCTAGCACTATTAATAGCTGGAAGTTCCCTGTTATACATAACACCAGTCTCAATTGTAAAAGCAGAATCTGCGCAAAATGTATCTAGTTCGTTACAAACAAGTACGCAAAGCGATCGTACTTCCGTTAAGAAAGCAATGCGAGATGAACTGCAACTTGGATACCCGGGAATACTCGCTCAAATTTCTAAGGGTGGTAAAACATGGAATTACACCGCTGGGATAGCGGATTTAAAAACTAAGAAACCAATGAAAGCAGATTTTCGCTTTCGTATTGGCAGTGTGACGAAAACGTTCATTGCAACAGTTCTACTTCAATTATCTGGAGAGAACCGTTTGAATCTAGATGACTCCATTGAAAAATGGTTGCCTGGTGTCATTCAAGGAAACGGATATGATGGTAACCAGATTACAATCCGGCAAATATTGAATCATACAAGTGGTATTGCTGACTATATAAATTCAAAGGACTTTGATATTACGGATATAAAAAAATCGTATACGGCTGAAGAATTTGTAAAGATGGGGATTTCTCTTCCTCCAGACTTTGCTCCAGGGAAGGGTTGGTCTTATTCAAACACAGGATACGTAATACTGGGGATCCTAATTGAAAAAGTAACAGGAAACAGCTATGCGGAAGAGGTTGAAAATCGGATTATTGAACCGCTTGATTTGTCAAATACATTCTTACCTGGTAATTCAAGCGTGATTCCAGGCACCAAGCATGCCCGTGGCTATTTGCAACTAGACGGAGCAAGTGAGCTAAAAGACGTTACGTATATTAACCCAGGTAGCTCGGATGGAGATATGATTTCCACTGCTGACGACTTAAACAAATTCTTCTCTTACTTACTCAGTGGCAAATTACTGAAGGAACAGCAACTAAAACAAATGCTTACTACAGTTCCTACAAATAGAGAGGGAACTGGATATGGTCTTGGAATCCTTGAAATTAAGCTTCCGAACGGTGTCTCGGTATGGGGACACAGGGGTGCCGTTCCAGGGTTTTCCACTTTTGCTGGTGGAACACTTGGAGGCAAACGTACAATTGCTATCAATTCGAACAGTTTAAACATTAATAATCCGGAATTTTTTAAAAACATTTTACTTGCTGAATTTAGCAAGTAGGCAAAAAGGAAAAACGGAAAAACGGATAAATTTTGTCATTTGTAATTTCAATCGGAATGGATTACCGCTTGAAATGAGTATAAAGAGGGATTAAGTATCTAGAAACAATCAAACCAATCATGAGAGATGGTTAAGTAAAAGGATTGGTTTATACATTGGCCGATTAAAAGAGCAACATATATAATGAGTGATTATTATGTATATAGTATTTTTATTGTATCTCTTTAAACATACCTATATTAAAACCCAAATTTCTCAATTTAAGGCTGAGATATTTGGGTTTTTCTAAAGGAATCAATTTTTCAAAAAATTTTTAGAAATTTAAAGATAAAGTATTGTATACATGTAAGTATGATTAAAAATGAAAAGTTGTAAATGCTAAATTTAATTAAATACGCCTTACTCTCTTTACCATTGGCTTGAGTGAATAGTTTATAGGAAATTACACTAGCTAAAGATGCGATAATTGTTCCAAGTCCTCCAATATTTACTCCGAGTAATAAAGCTTTCCAATCAGAAGTAAAGTTTGATAGAAGAATTGAAGTAGGAAAATTGCTAATCAATTGACTCAAAAATATGGAACTAAAGAAGACTGAAGTATCTCCTTTTAAATTAGCGCGAGCAAATGTCTCCAGCGCATCGGAATGGGAAATGTTTCCGATAAAAATAAAAAAACAGACAAAGGTTATTAGAAGAAAGTAATCGATCTTAAATAGTAAGTTTCTATCTAACGTAAATGCTGCCATCAATGTAACTATTAGCGCAATGTAATAATTAATGACACCAAAAATAGATGCAATGATAGTGATAAGTATCAAAATCCAGATGGTAGCTTTTTTTCGATTCTTCACGGTAATAACAGGTAGTTCTATTTTTAAATCTGTTTTTTGAAGTTTTTGAGTAAATATAAATAACAAACTGATTCCAAGTACAGCTAAAAGCAGGATTGAACCTAAAAATGGGATGAGCTTAATTCCATAGTAAGAATATAAGTATAAATTTTGTGGGTTTCCCATAGGCATCAAGCTACTGCCGATGTTTGCCGCAATTGTTTGCAGGATGATTGTATCCATCATGTTCATTTGTGTTTTTTTACTAATGACAAGTGTTATTGGCACAAAAGTGAGGAGAGCGACATCATTTGTTACAAACATGGAGCAAATAAAGCATAACAAAATTAGAATAATAGATATTGACCTGCTGTTATTGCATTTATTTAAAATCGCAACGGCAAGTTTGTCTAATATCTTTAGCTGTTCCAAGGCCTTAATGGCCACCATTAGATTAAATAAGCTAATTAACACTTCAAAGTTAATATATTCGATCTTTGGCGAATGTATTAAGCAGCTTACAATTGCTAGTATCAGTGAAATGGTAAGTACTAAATCCTTTTTTAAAAATTCGAATTTCATAAGGAGTCTTTTTTTATTTTGAACGAATACGATTTCTTTCACAATACACCACCTGTAATCTATGTTAGTAAATATACATTTTTTGGATAACTCAATATTGCTAGAAAAGAGGATGTTATAAGGTCCTAAATAAGAGATTTGTAATGTTTCATCCATTCAACAAAATCCTTTTTTGCTTAGTGTCTTTCATGCTGTAAATATGTGCAATATAGACGAATCCAGCTAGGGGGATTAATTGAGAAAACAAATGTTTTTTGTATGATACCATAAATAAATTAAATGTTTTATTTTTGGAATATTCTTATAATATCCTATCGATTCTTGATTTCAAATACTTGATATGAAGTTCTAAAAGAGAAAAAGTATGCATGTTTTTATGAAGAAAAAAGAGGCTTGTCAAAGGTTAGGTAGAACAGCATCCGCGACATTTGGATACTGTATAAAATTTACAAAATCTCAGTGTTTTTTAGATGAAAAAACCTTAAAATATTTTTTGTTTTTATAAAAACCTGTACTTTTTCGTAACATTCTGTACTTTTAATTATAAATTAAAGACAAGGTTCTCTTAGTTGAAGATTGAAAGCGCTTCATAGTTTTTCTGTGAATTTTTTACCTAGCCTATTTTTGAGATTAGTAGTGAGAAAGGAGATATTTCCATGTTCTTGAGAAATTTAACCAAAAACCAATTAATCACTATTGATTATTATGATTTAAATGTAGATCACCGGTAAACGAAACAAACATAATAGTACAACAACATTAGTGGATAAGAATATTAGTTTTACAGAAGGGGATAGAGCATCCGTTTGTATAAACGTTAAGTTCTTCAAAATTCCAGTTTTACGGTTACATGTTGTGATGTTTGCTTAAACAGGCCAATCCTATTAATATAGAAAATTTTTATCCTTGTTGTATTTGAATATGAATGAGGTATTTATGCCAGGAAATATAGGTGATTTTATATAGATTATGAAATATAAATTTTGGTATGGAGTGATAATATGGAAAAGTTTTTTGTAGATTTAGTCGGATCAACGAATGATTTTTTATGGTCTAAATTGTTAATTATTATGCTTGTTATTTGCGGAATTTATTTTACATTTAAATTAAATTTTGTACAGTTTCGAATGTTAAAAGAGATGGTCCGTGTATTAATGGAGGGGAAAAGTGGTTCTAAAGATCAAATCTCTCCTTTTCAAGCGTTTTGTATTGGTATGGCAGCTCGCGTTGGAACAGGGAATATTACAGGAATTGCGATTGCGATTGCATTAGGAGGTCCTGGAGCTGTATTTTGGATGTGGATTATTTCTATTATTAGCTCGGCCTCTAGTTTTGTTGAAAGCACATTAGCACAGATATATAAAGTAAAAGATAAAACTGGCTTCCGCGGTGGGCCATCCTATTATATGGAAAAAGGCTTGAATAAACGTTGGATGGGAGTATTATTCTCTATTTTAATCACAATTACTTTTGGTCTTGTATTCAATTCAGTACAATCAAATACAGTTACAATTGCTTTTCAAAACTCATTTGGTACAGATCGTCTAACAGTCGGGATAATCATGGCCATTGCTTTCGCTGCGATTATCTTTGGTGGTGTACAACGTATTGCAAAAATGGCTGAATACAAAGTGGTATTTTTAGCGGTATTATACATTGGAGTTGCATTATTTGTTGTAATTACCAACATATCAAAAATGCCGGAAGTTCTTTCTCTTATTGTTCAAAACGCATTTGGTTTTAAACAAATAGCAGGAGGTTCAATTGGTGCAGCACTTATGAATGGAGTTAAACGTGGTTTATTTTCAAATGAAGCTGGTATGGGAAGTGCACCAAACGTTGCCGCAACAGCAACAACAAGTCATCCAGTGAAACAAGGACTGATTCAAGCATTTGGTGTATTAACGGATACACTGATTATTTGTACTAGCACTGCCTTTATTATTTTGCTTTCTGATGCATATAAACAACCGGGGTTAAATGGTATTGCACTTACACAAGCAGCATTAAGTGAACACATCGGTTCTTGGGCATCGGGTTGTCTTGCTATCTTTGTTTTTTTATTTGGATTTGGTGCGTTAATTGGCAACTATTATTATGGTGAAACAAACATTCGCTTCTTACATACAAGTAAAGTGTGGTTAATGATATACAGAATAAGTGTGTTGGCTATGATTGTATTTGGTTCTGTTGCAAAGGTTCAAATTGTATGGGATTTAGCGGACTTATTTATGGGCTTTATGGTTATTATTAATTTAATTGCTATTACCTTACTTTCAAAAGTAGCATTTGCGGCGTTACAAGATTATATAAACCAGAAAAAAGCTGGTAAAGATCCTATTTTTTATAAAGAAAATATTAAAGGGCTTGAAAATATTGAATGTTGGGATAGTTATGAGAAAACTTCAAAAAAGAAAAGTGTGTAATAAGAAAGATATTCAGACTGCAATATGTCTGAATATCTTTCTTGGTTCTAATGCAAATATTATTGATGATATTAAAGAAAAAATTATTCTATATAAAGTTAATAGTACGGGGGAATATTGTTAAATGATAAAGGATTCTAGCGTTCAAGTTGAGGGTCAAGAAAAAGTTTGCTTAGATCAATGGGTAGCTCATTATCGAACGTATGCAGCTAAGGGACGAAGCGCCAGTTATATTCCCGCTCTGGGGGAAATAAATGTATCGCAGTTAGGTATTTGTATAGTAAAGCCAGATGGAACAATGATAAAGTCAGGAGATTGGGAGGTACCTTTCACATTACAAAGTATATCAAAAGTAATTGGTTTTATAGCCGCTTGTTTAAGTCGTGGTATTTCTTATGTATTAGAACGAGTTGACGTAGAGCCAACTGGAGATGCCTTCAATTCAATTATTCGTTTAGAGATACATAAACCAGGAAAACCTTTTAATCCTATGATTAATGCTGGAGCGATTACGATAGCTTCACTTTTGCCAGGGACATCGGTGCAAGAAAAATTAGAATCTCTATATGTATTAATTGAAAAAATGATAGAGAAGCGTCCTGCTATTAATGAAATAGTATTTCAATCAGAATGGGAAACGGCTCATCGTAATAGAGCTTTAGCATACTATTTAAAGGAGAATGGTTTTCTAGAATCAGATGTGGAGGAGACACTAGAGATTTACCTAAAACAATGTTCGATTGAAATAAATACAGAAGATATTGCCTTAATAGGGCTTATACTGGCACATGATGGATATCATCCTATTCGCAAAGAACAAGTGCTCCCTAAAGAAGTAGCTAGGTTAACAAAAGCTTTAATGCTTACTTGTGGAATGTACAACGCTTCTGGAAAATTTGCTGCTTTCATTGGATTACCAGCTAAAAGTGGGGTATCCGGCGGAATTATGACACTTGTTCCCTCAAAATCTAGGAAGGATTTACCGTTCCAAGATGGATGTGGTATTGGTATTTACGGACCAGCCATTGATGAGTATGGGAATAGTTTACCAGGAATTATGTTGTTAGAACATATTGCAAAAGAATGGGATTTAAGTATATTTTAAAAAGGAGCACAGATATTTTGGTGTTAGAGCGAGTCCAAAAGTGTTCAGACCTTATGTTGTGTCTGAACATTTTTGAGTTATAAAGTATCTTTCTAAAGTAGAAGAGTGTAATGAATACTCACAATCTATAATGCTTTCGTTTATATCTTATTTATCAGTTTTTGAAAAAAATAGAGTAAGTATTGTATTAATGCAAATAGGTTTGTATACTGACTGTTAGGCGAAAGTGAGAAGTGATTATTTTGAATCTTAGTAATTTAGTAAAAAAAGACATCTATATTCTCGTTTTAATGATACTTACAGTACCCTTAGTAGGTGAAATAAAGTCATTTCCTTTAAATGAAACATTTAGAATGAGCTTTGGTGCACCAACATTTTTCTTTTTTTTGTTATTGTTTCGACGAATCCCAGCATTTTTACCGGGTTTTTTAACAGCAATAGTCGTGGTGGTATTTCGTATCTCAATGGATGTCATTATAAAGGGAAATATGGATTGGCTAGCCGCTTTTCATACTCACTATCCTAGTTTTTTCTTTTATTTTACGTATTCGTATCTCTTTCATTTAGCAAAAATCAAACGTTTTAATCATCAACCACTAATGATTGGTTTGATTGGTTGCATGATTGAAATACTGTCAGACTGTGTAGAACTAATGATTCAATATTTCGTATTAAAAACATCAATCACATCCGAGGCAATAAATGAGATCATTGTTATCGCATGTTCCCATAGTTTTATAGTTCTAAGCTTTTTCAATATGATGAAATTGTATGAAGCGCAATCAAGGGAAAGACACATAAAGAAACAAAATGAACACATGCTCATGCTCATCTCTAATTTATATGAAGATGCTGTTCATTTAAAAAAAACATTACAAGATGCTGAGAATATAACAAAAAAATCCTATGATTTATATAAAACTTTAGACTCTTTTGAGCACAAACAGATGGATTTTCAGTTTGGGGATTTAAGACAACAGGCATTACAAATTGCTGGTGAGGTCCATGACGTTAAAAAGGATAACCAACGTATTTTTGCGGGACTTTCAAAATTAATTTCTGATGAAAGTTTTACAGATTATATGTCTGTACATGAACTAGTAAATATCATTATACGGGCAAATGCGAAATATGCACGGTTGCTAGAGAAAGACATCCAATTTGTGTATAAAATTGATGGTGTGCATCCTCACTATCATATTTACACAATCTTATCTATTATAAATAATATCGTTACAAACGCTGTAGAAGCTATCCAAGGTATGGGAACCATCACAATTGACATTAATAAAGACCACCATTTTGTTGAATTTCAAATAGGCGATAATGGTCCCGGTATTTCTTCAAAATATAAAGATTCAATTTTTGAGCCTGGGTTTACTTCTAAATATGATGATTTAGGCAATCCGTCGACAGGTATCGGATTATCGTATGTTAAAGAAATGGTCGAACAACTTGAAGGTGATGTTACGCTTGAGGACAGAACCGAAGGAAAAGGATCAATTTTTATAATTAGATTAGGGATTGATCATATAATTTCGAAAGGGTGATTCTATGTATTTTTATATAGTAGATGATGAAAAAGCGGTTCGCTCAATGTTGGCTCAAATTATCGAGGATGAAGATCTTGGGGAGGTTATAGGAGAAGCTGAGGATGGTTTATCTTTAGAGCAACAAATGCCAATCCTTAAGAATATAGACATTTTATTTATCGATTTGTTAATGCCGATTCAAGATGGAATAAAAACAATTCGTCAAATAAAACCTTCGTTTAAAGGGAAAATCATCATGGTCTCTCAAGTAGAATCAAAAGAATTAATTGCTGAAGCTTATTCGCTTGGCGTTGAATACTATATTATTAAGCCAATTAACCGGATTGAAGTATTAACAGTTGTTCGGAAAGTCATTGAACGAATTCGTTTGGAAAAATCGATAAAAAATATTCAAGAATCGCTTAATATGGTACTAAAATTGGATAGTAATTCAAGTGCGCAAGAAAAATACCGTAATGAAAAACATTTAAATACTTTTAATCATTTTCAAAATTCCATTCATTTTCTTTTGTCTGAATTAGGAATAGCCAGTGAAAGTGGAAGTAAAGATTTAATGGATATGCTAGATTATTTATATAAATATGAACAAGATAATACGTTGGAACAAGGTTTTCCCTCACTAAAAGAGATTTTTATGAATTTGGCTCAAAAAAAACTTGGGGATTCAGTTGAAGATGCTGAATTAAAAAGGTTCATAGAAGCTTCCAAACAACGGATTCGGAGAGCAATTTATCAATCATTAAACCATTTAGCATCTCTTGGACTTACTGATTTTTTAAACCCGAAGTTCGAAAATTATGCTTCTAGATTTTTTGATTTTACTACCGTAAGGAGAAAGATGACAGAATTGAATAATGAACCAACATTACCTGCTCGTATTGATACGAAAAAATTTATTCAAGTTCTTTATTTTGAAGCAAAACGAATACACTTGGAATTAAGATGATAAACTCTTGCTCATTAGTATTTTCAATTAATAGATTGATAATTGTTTTAATGTTATTTGTTTTATATAGTTTTTCTAAGAGAGTATTTTCTTTTATTTCATATTGGTTTTAAAATCAGAAAATTCCGTATCGATTCGGTAGAAGTATATTAACTTAGCACAAAAAAATATGTATTTTTTATTTTTTAAACATTAATATTCATTTAAAAAAACGAGTATTTCCACAATAAAATATAAATACATAATAAGTTGAATTTAAAAAAAGATGCTATCTTCTAGCATCTTTTTTTCTTTAAGAGGAAATATCATTGATCCTTATATTATTTGAAATTCAAATGCGGGCATATAAATAAGGGAAAAGGAGATAATATTTAACAAATTATAATTGGAAATGGTATTTTAGGTCAGAAATGTTTTTATACCAATTAGGTTATTTGTACTAAATAAGCATAATGTCTCGCTTTTCTGCTCTTTAATCTTATAGTTATTTTTTATTAAGTACATATCGTTTTTTAGAAATCTCAATCCTAGCAGAGTATATAAATTGGGTGATAAAAATGTGGAACATAATTACTTCTTATCTTCCAGATTGGAAAGTCTTTGTACAAGCTTTTATCTTGTTTTTAATTCCGTATACTATCTCAAGATTTTTTCATTGGGTTCGTATGTCAGAGAAAGAGTGGGAAGAATGAGTTGGTGGAAGTCAAGAGACAAACAAGTGAAAAAAAATAATATTCAAAGTAAAACGAAACAAGAGCATAAACCATCTCAAAATGCAAACGTTCATTTCACAAATGATTTTGCCTCTAACTTAGAACTTATAAAGCAACAAATCGGACATAATTCTGATGTTCGCTTTCGGAAGTTTAATATTGGACGCACAGATATTCAAGCTGAGATCGTTTTTGTTGATGGTCTATCAGATAAAGAGATAATTGACAAACATATTATGAAATTACTAATGGATGATTTTTCTGATGAATATAAAAATGAATCTTCTTATGTGGAGGGGACTGTTTCAAAAGAATATATTAAAAATAAAGTTCTTACAATTAGTGAAGTAGCAGAAGTCCATTACATAAAAGATTTAATACCCAAAGTATTGATAGGTTCAACAGCTCTTTTAATTGATGGTTTAGCAGATGTGTTTATTCTTGGTACAACAAAAGCAAATAAACGAAATATTGAAGAACCAGTATCGGAGGCATTAGTCAGAGGGCCACGTGTCGGTTTTACTGAAGTATTAAGTGATAATACCTCACTTTTGCGACGACACTGTGCGGATGAGAACTTATCATTAGTAAAGCTACCAGTAGGAGAACGTGCAAAGAAAGAGTTAGTTGTCGCATTTATTAAAGATCTTGCTAGTACAGAATTGGTGGATGAAATAAAAAACAGAATTCAGAAAATTGACATAGACAGTGTACTCGAATCTGGTTATATAGAGCAACTTATTGAAGATAATTATCTCAGTCCTTTTCCGCAGATTCAAAATACAGAACGACCTGATCGTGTTATTAGTGCTTTAATGGAAGGTCGAGTAGCTATTTTGTTAGATGGAACACCATTTGTTTTAATTGCTCCAGTTACATTTAGTATGCTGCTGCAATCACCAGAAGATTATTATGAAAGGTGGCTTCCTGGTACGCTTCTCCGCTTATTACGCTTCATGACAGCTTTTGTTTCATTATTTGCCCCAGCACTATATATTTCTTTTATTTCATTTCATCCAGGATTAATTCCCACTAAGCTCGCTATTTCTATTATCGGATCGCGAGAAGGAGTTCCTTTTCCCGCTTTAATAGAAGCGTTAATTATGGAAGTAGCTATCGAAGTTTTGCGAGAAGCAGGTTTACGTCTGCCTAAACCGATTGGGCCTGCAATGGGAATTGTGGGTGGTTTAATAATTGGTCAGGCTGCCGTAGAAGCAGGAATTGTTAGTCCAATAATGGTTATCGTTGTTGCGGTAACAGCTATTTCTTCTTTTACTATTCCGCAATATAGTGTGGGAATTACGTTACGCATTCTTCGTTTTATAGCTATGTTTTGTGCTGCGATATTTGGCTTGTATGGAGTTATTCTCTTCTTTCTTTTACTTTGCAGTCATTTAGTGAAACTGAAAAGTTTTGGCGTTCCTTATACCAGCCCTGCTGTTCCATATCGATTTAGTGACTGGAAAGATTTTATGGTTCGCATGCCATTAAAAATAATGAGACGTCGACCAAAAATAATGCATACCAAAAAAAATATCCGCAAAAGGTAGCTGATGACGAAAGGAAGTGGCCTTCAGTGATTACTAAACTTAAAGACCGAATAACAACTTCGCAAGCAGTTGTTATTATTGTAAATTACATACTTGGGACAGGAATCCTCACTTTGCCCAGAGCATCTGTGGAAAAAGTGAAAACACCAGATGTATGGCTAAGTGTGATATTAGGTGGAATACTGGCAATGGTTTCAGGAGTAATTATGGTCAAATTAAGTCAGCAGTTTCCAGAAAAAACATTTTACCAATACAGTCAAGATATTGTAGGGAAATGGATAGGCAGGTTGCTTAGTTTTCTTATTATAGGGTATTTTCTTACAACTTCAGCATTTCAAATTCGTTCAATGGCAGAAGTAATAAGCTTTTTTTTGCTCGAAGGAACCCCCACATGGGCTATTGTTATGCCTTTTATGTGGATAGGTCTCTATTTGATTATGAGTGGTATTAATTCAATTGCACGGATGTTTGAAATAATATTTCCTATTACTTTTTTTATTTTTTTACTCATTTCCTTTATGAGTATCGGAATATTTGAGATAGATAATCTCCGTCCCGTATTGGGTTTGGGGATTAAACCAGTGTTAGATGGGATAAAAACAACGTCTCTCGCATATACAGGTCCTGAAATTATGTTAATTCTTTTGGTATTTATGGAACAACGAAATAAAGCAGTAAAAGCTATTTTAGTTGGAATTTCTATTCCGTTAATCTTTTATGTAATAACTGTTGTAATGGTCATTGGTGCATTATCAATTGATGGGGTTGTAACAAGAACATGGCCGACAATTGACCTTATGCGCAGTTTTGAAATTTCTGGATTGATATTTGAACGCTTTGAATCTTTACTGCTTGTAATATGGATTATGCAAATATTTGCTACCTATACGATTAGTTATTATGCAGCTGCATTAGGATTAGCGCAACTTTTTAAAAAGAGTATTCATCCGCTTATTTTCGCTTTGATTCCAATCATTTACATCATTGCTATGACTTCGAAAAATATAAATGACTTGCTTAAATTGGGGGATATGCTCGGTAATGCTGCTTTATTTTTATTTGGTTTACTGCCACTGCTTCTTCTTATTATTACGCGATTAAAAGGAGGAGTAGTGTGAAAAATAAATTTAATTATATGCGGTTCTATTTGGCTTTGTTATGGACGCTTTTGCTTCTATTTTTAACAGGATGTTGGAGTAGTAAAGAAGTAGAAGAGTTGAGTTTAACTGCAGGTAT
Source organism: Bacillus sp. EB106-02-03-XG38 (assembly GCF_058792175.1). Classification (NCBI taxonomy): domain Bacteria; kingdom Bacillati; phylum Bacillota; class Bacilli; order Caryophanales; family Bacillaceae; genus Bacillus; species Bacillus sp. EB106-02-03-XG38. The sequence continues at coordinate 1,245,231 of NZ_JBYTED010000001.1, read as the reverse complement.
AGCACTAGATAAAGGGAAGGATTCAACAATTGAGAAAGAGGATGAGGAAGGAGGTTATCCTAAAAGAAATCTTATAACAGCTACTTATCAAATTGTTAGTTCACAAGCACAAAGTAAAGGAAATGGACAACAAAAACGTTATATAAATGTTTCTGAGACCGGTGATTCCATTCATCAAATTGTTCGTGAGTTTTCATTGAAAAGAGAGAGCACAATGTTCAGCCCACATTTAAAAAACATTGTTATTAGTGATAGTCTTGTACGTACATACAGTTTAGAACAATTACTTGAACAGTATCTCCGTGACAATGAAGTTCGGCTTAGCTGTATGCTCTTAATTAGCAAGGGTCTAGCGAAGGAGGTACTGGAATCAAACAAAAAAGGAGAAATCCCAGCATTTCGTTTGTCTGGAATTGCAGATAATAGAAATAGAACAACAAGGATTTTACCTCCTGTATCGCTCGCTAAATTGGAAGGAAAGATGCGGTCAGGGTCCAGTTTTCTTTTGCAAAATGTAATCTCGATAAAAGGAGAAACAAAATTTGCAGGAGCTGCTGTAATTAAAGGAAAGACAAAAAAGTTGATGGGCTTTTTAAATGAACAGGAATTGGAAGGAGTAGTATGGATAAACGGAAAAAGGAATGGTGGTGTGGTAAAAACTTTTGATAAAGAATCAAAGAAACTTATTATATACGAGATAAAGTCAATAAAAAGCAAAATCATACCACATGTTAACGGAAATAATATTTCCTTTGATGTAAACATTGAATCAGAAGGGCGTTTGTCTGAAAATTGGATGCAATCAGGAAAAGATTTTGAAAATGAATTTTTAAAAAGGGAAGAAAAAGCTATTGAAAAAGAAGTAAAGCACTTAGTACATCATGTTACAAAAAAAATACAAAAAGAATATCAAGTCGATATTGCGGGTTTTGGCAACCAATTAAGAATTAAACACCCGAGAACATGGGAGAAAGTCAAAAAAGATTGGGATCAAACATTTAGTAAAGTACCGATTAAATATCATATAAATGTAACTATACAAGATTATGGAGCGTCAAGTTTAAAACGGTGAGATACATTAATTGAAATTATATTTACATCAAAACAAAAAGTTATAAAAGTTTTAATTTGAAAATTTTTGTAACTTTTTGTTTTTTTATGTCCTTCTTATTATAGATTAAAGAAATGATTTTATCCCGCTATTTGCCGGGCAGTAAGACCCACACCTCAAAATTCAGCGAAAGCAAAGAAGTTATTAGAGGTATATGTAAGCTCTATATAGGAAGGAGAATTTTGAAATTCTATTGATAAACCAAGTAATTGTAATAGCCCTTATTTAGAATAATAATTTCAAAATCAATAAAATTTAGAGTAGAAGGAGTAAGAGCAAATTATTATGAATAAACAAATAGGATTCATCGGATGTGGAAACATGGGTATTGCTATGATAGGTGGGATGATTAAAAAAAATATAGTTTCTCCAGATCAAATAATTTGTTCAGATTTAAATGTCATTAATTTAAAAAATGCCAGTAATGAATATGGCATAACTATAACTACTAACAACAATGAAGTCGCTAACAGCGCTGACATTTTAATTTTATCAATCAAACCAGATTTATACTCATCGGTAATTAACCAAATAAAAGATCAAATAAAAAATGATGTAATCGTTGTAACTATTGCTGCAGGGAAAAGTATTAAGAGCACTGAGAATGAATTTGGTAGAAAGTTAAAAGTTGTTAGAGTAATGCCTAATACACCGGCACTTGTTGGAGAAGGAATGTCTGCTTTATGTTTTAATGAAATGGTTACAGAAAAAGATATAAAAGAGGTACTGAACATATTTAATATTTTCGGCCAGACGGAGGTCATAAATGAAAAACTAATGGATGTTGTTACATCTATTAGTGGTTCTTCTCCAGCATATGTGTATATGTTTATAGAAGCCATGGCAGATGCTGCTGTACTTGGCGGTATGCCGAGAAAACAAGCTTATAAATTTGCGGCTCAGGCTGTATTAGGTTCTGCAAAAATGGTATTGGAAACAGGAATACATCCAGGTGAATTGAAGGATATGGTTTGTTCTCCAGGTGGAACGACGATAGAGGCTGTAGTAACGCTAGAAGAAAAAGGTTTAAGAACAGCTATCATTTCAGCTATGAAACGTTGTACGCAAAAATCTATGGAAATGTCTAGTTTAACTAGTAAGTGAGAAGCGAATTTATATAATATTTTAAATCTATTTAATGTAAAAGAAATATTATGAGGCTAGTTAATAACTAAGTAAATTTATATACAACACTAACGAGAAGAATAAACCTTATTTTAAAGGGGATACAGAAAATATGAGTAATTTACTAAAAAAGAAATCCGTTACACAATTGTTAGAGCATAATCAAAGCAAGACTTTAACGAAAACATTAGGAGCATTTGATTTAATTATGTTAGGGGTAGGCTCGATAGTTGGAACGGGCGTTCTTGTGTTAACTGGATTAGTAGCAGCAAGAAATGCTGGCCCAGCAGTTGTTTTTTCATTTATACTTGCAGCAATTATATGTGGATTTATAGCATTATGTTACGCGGAAATTGCTTCTACACTCCCGGCGTCTGGTAGTGTATATACATACTCATATGCAACAATTGGTGAGTTTGTTGCTCATCTAGTAGGTTGGTCATTGCTATTAATATATATCGTGGCAACAGCGGCTGTCGCTGCTGGATGGACAGGCTATTTCCACAATTTAATAAAGGGATTTGGATTAGAGATACCTAAAGCTCTAGTAACGATTCCTTCGCATGGTGGTATTGTGAATCTACCAGCAGTAATCATTACATTGATATTAGCATGGATGTTATCCCGTGGTACGAGGGAAAGTAAACGAATCAATAATACAATGGTATTGATTAAAATTGGAATGATTTTGTTGTTTATTACGGTTGGTATATTCTATGTAAAACCAATGAACTGGATACCAATTGCACCATACGGTTTAAGTGGAGTTTTTACGGGTGGAGCAGCTATTTTATTCGCTTTTACGGGTTTTGATATATTAGCAACTTCAGCAGAAGAAGTAAAAGATCCGAAACGTAATCTTCCGATCGGTATTATTGCATCATTAATCATATGTACAATTATTTATGTTATGGTATGCCTTGTTATGACAGGAATGGTTTCCTATAAAGAATTAAATGTTCCTGAGGCGATGGCTTATGTAATGGAAGTTGTAGGACAAGGAAAAGTCGCTGGTGCAATTGCTGCAGGTGCTGTAATTGGCCTTATGGCTGTTATTTTTTCCAATATGTATGCGGCAACACGAGTATTCTTTGCAATGAGTCGTGATGGATTGTTACCGAAATCATTTGCGAAAGTTAATAAGAAAACTGGAGCACCCACTTTTATAACTGGATTGGCAGGAATAGGGAGCTCTATAATAGCTGGGTTTATTGATTTGAAAGAATTAGTTAATTTAGTTAATATCGGTAGTTTGGTGACGTTTGCGTTAGTTTGTCTATCAGTTATTATTCTACGTAAATCACACCCAAATTTAAAACGTGGATTTATGGTACCTTTTGTACCTGTATTACCATGCGTTGCAATTGTATGCTGTTTGTTTTTAATGCTAAATTTACCGTTAAGGACATGGGTGTACTTTAGTATTTGGATTACTATTGGGGTAGTAATATATTTCCTTTATTCGATAAAACACAGTAATTTAAATGAGGAAACGATCTCGAAATTACATGATAAAATTGCGAGATAATAACGATAGAAAATTTTATTAATAATCATATTGATAGTTGAGGAACATAGAAACAGTTTTTTGACATTTAGCAAGAGATAAAATAAGAGATGCTAGGGCAGCTAAGTACTTTTTTAGAAACCTTGCTTGTTTTTTACGATTTAAAACTGCTAAGGAGAGAGAAGTATGAGTGAATTCCATTTTATGAGTATAGAAGAATTAGATAATAAATTGAAAAAATCTGACAGTGGTATTTATTTCATTAAAGATTATAATGACAATATTATTTATGTAGGCAAGGCTTTTAGTATAAAAAGTAGAGTATTAGCTCATTTTAATAGTTATTCCAATATTGAGGAATATGTCCATTTATTTAATAAAGTAGCGTATCTCATTGAAGATAGTTTGTTAAAACGCTCATTGTTACAAGTTACTTATATGATTAAATATAAACCAGTATTAAACAAAGAAGTCCAAAAAGAATTCCCAGAGTTATATACTAAATACATTAAGCAAACAAATAAAAAATCCATGTTGTTAGAAATGGATGAAGCTAAAGAAAAAAGAGATGAGTTAAAGAATAGATTAGTAAAATTAGTAGGCGGAAAAACTATGTTTTATGACATAATTTCTCTGTTAAACAATGGATATAACTATCATGTTCTCGCAAAAGTATTGAGCATAGAACTTCAAACTTTAATTATAATGAAAGAACACCGAAACAAATTCCCGATACCACATAATTATAAGAGGACAATCAAGCATCAAGATATAATGTATGCTTTATCTGGAAAAAGAATTTAAGTACTTCAAGGTTAAACACTTAACTTTAAAGTAGTAAATTCGTTGCTTTTGTAGATGTTATTGTCATATTGAAATGCAATGTACATTTATGTTTCAAATTTAATTGGTGGCATAAGGGGAGGGAAAGGGTTCTCATAAAAATACTAGAAGAAATTAGGTTACTCATGCATAAATAGCATAATTAGGCACATGTTATTTATAAATATATTGGAAGTGCAATTATAAATATTCAAAGATACGAAAGTAATACAAATGAAATTTTTACTTCTGCTACTACAAGTACTATTGAGCAAATGAAGTATGAAATTGCTCTTTGAACTAGGAGTCACACTGGGACCTGATACATCATCTGTAAATGGTTCGATCGGTGGAGAGATTACAAAACGCTTATTTCGAATGCCTGAAAAACAGTTAACAGGTTAATACAGATTACACTAAGAAAATAATCCGTATATATATGGATTATTTTTCCTTTAATTTACAAAAAATAAATTTTGAAATTTAAAAAACCTCTCAGATTCCTTTGTAACAACCTTTTGTAGTTGTGTTAATGGAATAGGTATTAAAAGATAATTAATTCAATATGGATGATGTATGGGCCGTTAAAAGAGTTTTGGTATTGTTTGTAATTTTAATTCCATGATACTTAAGCCGCTATAATAAAAAAATTATGTCTAAATCGATATAAAGGAATAATTATCAAGTGATATTTCTTTTTATAGAATAAGTAAAAACTGATATTGTAGTAATTACTGTTTTGAGGTCAATTTACTGTGCACCTTAATTATTAAAGTTTTTTTGTTGATTAACAACTATTGTATTTGGAAATGAATAATAAGTTTATCCCGCTATTTGTGGGAAGTAAGACCCCCACCTCAAAATTCAGCGGAAGCAAAGAAGTTAGGTGGGGGATCAACTGTCCGTAAAAGCCCGATTGGTGAGGGCTAATAATCAGTGGGGGATGAACAAACCCCCCACTGATTAAAGTTTCACTTTATGTGATGCGGTAATAAAACTATCTAGTTTGCTCTTCTTAGTATTTGTAAAGTATATATATTTTTTCCTCTTTTGTGGAAAGTAAAACTAATGTTGCGACTAGTTATAAAAATTTTGGGTATTCCATTCGTTTTTTATTCTTATTTTTTGATGAGGAAAAGACCTTTTTCTCAATTAAATGTTTAATTGAGTACTTGAATTTCCTCCACCTTGTATTTTTCAAAGCATAGTGTTTCAAAAATAGCCTTATCACTTTCAGCTGTTTCCAATTTCATGACTTCGTTATTATCTTTTTCTAAAATTTGGAACGAAGTGGTTTTTCAGTTTCATATTTAAATTAGCAGTATTTATTTTTTGAATTCAATTTGTATAAGTGATTGAATTGGAACTTTGACTGTTGTTTCTTGCGGTGATATAGTATTTCCTGTAACTTTCGCTGCATTTTGAAGCTTTTTCCAGCTTGGTCCTCGCATTGACTACCACTGTATTTTGTAGTACTTCACTGTTTTCTCAAGTTCAATAATTATATCTTGTAGAATTAAGAAAAGAACTTAGTGTATTTCCTTTACTTATCTACTCTGATATTTAGATGCTAACTACAATTAAATAATATATGATTTTTATAAAAAAGATATAGTAATATTTTGTTGTGAATTGTACTAATTTGATATTTTATAGTATTATTTGTCGTGAATTATATATAACAGAATATATTTTATGGATCTATAAAGGAGAATGCAATGAATACTTCCATCGATATACAACACTTGTGTGATCTTGCACATAAAGCATTTAATGCCCCTGTGCATATTTTATCTGCAGACAGAAAAATTTTATATCATTCTACATTTGATAATGTTTGTAGTCCTTTTTATTCTTCAAAAGAAGAACATCTTACTGATATTTATCAAGAAAATGATCCCTGTAACTTGCCACTTTTCCGAAGTAACAACTATCTTGAAAATTTTGTTCTAATTCATATAGAAAATCATGATGATATTAAAGGGACTATTATAATCGGTCCTACTATACATCCAAAAGATTCAGATGATATGATCATAAAATTTCAGAAAGAATTTAAATCAAATGATAACATTCAAGAAAGACTTGCCTATTATCAGTGTTTATCTGAGATTAAAAAAACTACATTAATTGATATGGGAATTTTATTACATTACATGATTTTCAATGAAAAGTTAGATGTAGATATTGTCTTGGAAAAAAATAAAGTACTAGAGGAAGTTCCTAATAAAATTGTGAAACCTGACTTATATATTTTAAAACGCCGACAAAACAAACCTAAAACTCACAATATGGCATTAGTAAATGATTTCTTTTCGACTATCAAAGAAGGAAATAAAAAAAAGTTAATACAGTATATGTATGCGGTTTCGCAAGAAGATGTTGAACTTATGTTAATAGAGGATCCGCTCAGGAATCAAAAAAACCTTGGAATTATTGCGATTACCTTAGCCACTCGATATGCAATAGAAGGAAACCTGCCACCAGATATTGCTTTTGCTCATAGTATTTTATATATACAAACCTTAGAACAATTAGATAATGTAGAATCTGTAAAGCGATTGTCAGGGGACGCTTTACGTACCTTTGCAGATCGTGTGAAAGAATACAATGCAAAAAAGTATTCTTACGCGGTTACTACATGTATAAAACATATTAATAAAAATGTTTACGATGGAATATCTCTGAATGAACTTGCTAATCATTTAGAAATTACGCCTACTTATCTGTCTAAACTATTTAAAAAAGAAATGGGAATTACTTTAAGCGAATATATTCAAAGGGAACGAGTGGAAGAAGCAAAAAAATTATTAACACTCACTACTTATTCGTTATCAGATATCTGTGCTTGGCTAAACTTTAATGACCAAAGTTATTTTATAAGAGTTTTCAAAAAAAATACTAGCATGACTCCTAGGCAGTACCGTGAAAAATATACAATAATATAAGCTTGTTATCTGCTATCTACAATGTAAAGACTTAAACATGGGTATAAGTATCCCGAAAAATGAAAATACACTAACCATTATTTTGCTAAAGAAAACAAAAAGACAGAAGGCTGCAAAGTGTTTCAAGGAAGCTTTGCAGCTTTTTTGTAATTTAGAACCTATGTTTATAACGATGATAAGTTTATAGACTAATATCTTCAAGTTTAATATTTGTTAATATTGATATTAGAATGTTTTTGTAAAAAATCAACAATATAACATAGATTACTAAATATATCTATGTTATATGCAATTATACATAACTAAATAAAGGAAAAAAAGTATAAAAAGACCTATTATATTATTCTATAAGTATTTTTTCTAAAATAAAATTTCTTGGTTGAGCTAAAATAGTTATTTTTAACCGTATACACATTAATTTGTAATCATTCCAATTACAGAAATGAAATTTACGAATAACTATATTTATATAATTTTTTTCGGGACATATTTTTATTTAACAGTGAATTATCGAGCTTAATCGACAAATTTTTTCTATTTACGCATTAAAAATTTAATGTTTTAATGAACAACATAACTGGTATGACCAGACAGAAAGGAGAAGGTTACGCTAATAGGAATTATAGTGAAGTTGTAAGTAACATTATGTTGGAAATATTTTTCTGAATAGTCTTTTTGTTTACGAGAGGTCAAGAATCAAATTGGTAATAAACGTGTTCTAAGTTTCTGCATAACAAAAGTGAAGTTATTCCGCAATAAAAGTATAAGCAATGTACAGTATAATTTCACCTTTTGTTGTCTAGTAAGGAGTTTGCTGACAAAACTAAGAGGGATATTATCAAATTGAAATTAAACAATGTTATGACAAGATTAACTGTAAGCATTGGTTTATTGATCCTCACGATTCTGTAAGTTAAACCGCAACTTCGAAATGAGAGATAAATAAAATCCTTATATCCTATTAGAAGTAAAAAACAACGATATTAACGTATCTGAAAGATTTCTCCTTCTTATCCAGTTTACAAAGAGAGCGGTCGTACAAGTTATATGAATTAAGTTATAAAAACAATGGTAAAGGAGTGTACGGAATGAAAACTAAAATAATGACAGGATTTTTAATAACATCCATTGTAACTGGAGCAACTATTCCTATCAATACTCTCGCAACACCAATCGTTCAAGCAGAAACTCAACAAGAAAACATGGATATTTCTTCGTCATTACGAAAATTAGGTGCGCATTCTAAATTAGTCCAAACGTATATTGATCAATCTTTAATGAGTCCTAATGTACAGCTAGAGGAAGTCCCAGCTTTAAATACCAATCAATTCCTAATCAAACAAGATATGAAGGAATGGTCATCGGAACTCTATCCACAGTTAATTCTATTAAATTCAAAAAGTAAAGGATTTGTAACAAAATTTAATAGTTATTACCCGACATTAAAATCGTTTGTAGACAATAAAGAAGATAGAGAAGGGTTTTCGGATAGACTTGAAGTACTTCAAGAAATGGCTATGACGAATCAAGAAAATGCGCAACGACAAATCAATGAATTAACAGATCTTAAATTACAGCTTGATAAAAAATTAAAAGATTTTGATACTGATGTGGCAACTGCGCAAGGCATACTAAGTACAGATGGAACAGGAAAAATAGATCAGTTAAAAAATGAAATATTAAATACCAAAAAAGCAATTCAAAATGATTTACAACAAATTGCATTAATACCAGGAGCTTTAAATGAGCAGGGATTTGCTATATTCAAAGAAGTTTATAGTCTTTCAAAAGAAATTATTGAACCGGCAGCTCAAGCAGGGGTGGCAGCGTATAACAAAGGAAAAGAAATCAACAACTCTATTCTAGAAGCGGAGAAAAAAGCGGCGCAAGAAGCGACAGAACAAGGTAAAACTGCTCTAGAGATTGAATCAGCAAAAAAAGCGGCTCGTGAAGCAATTGAGAAAAGCAAACAAGGTGAAATAGCAGCCGCAGCCGCAGCAAAAACACAAGAGTATGACCTGATGAAAGCCATTGATACCGAAAAGATTAAGAAAACATTTGGCGTTTTTGCTGAAGTAAATAAATTAACAGCAGAACAGCGAGCATATTTAGATGATTTAGAGAAACAAAATCAAAAAATATATGATTTAACAACGAAATTATCAATAGCTGATTTACAAAAATCAATGCTTCTTCTTACACAAAATGATTTGCATACGTTTGCAAATCAAGTAGATGTAGAACTTGATCTACTAAAGCGCTATAAAGAAGATTTAAATCTAATAAAAAATAGCATTACAAAATTATCTACTAATGTTGATACAACTAACGAGCAGTCTCAAAAAGATACATTAAGACAATTAAAAAATGTAATAAGTTACCTTGAAGAACAAGTATATAAATTTTAATATTGCGTTTTTTGGGAATTCATAAAGATTATAAGCATTTAGCGAAAGAAGGAGAATAGTCATGAAAAAATTTCCATTCAAAGTACTAACTTTAGCTACATTAGCAACTGTTATAACTGCTACTACCGGTAACACTATTCATGCATTTGCACAAGAAACGACCGCTCAAGAACAAAAAGTAGGCAATTATGCATTAGGCCCCGAAGGACTGAAGAAAGCATTAGCTGAAACAGGGTCTCATATTCTAGTAATGGATTTATACGCAAAAACAATGATTAAGCAACCAAATGTAAATTTATCTAATATCGATTTAGGCTCAGAGGGGGGAGAGTTGCTCAAAAATATTCACCTTAATCAAGAGCTGTCACGAATCAATGCGAATTACTGGTTAGATACAGCGAAGCCACAGATTCAAAAAACTGCTCGTAATATTGTAAATTACGATGAACAATTTCAAAATTATTACGACACATTAGTAGAAACTGTACAAAAGAAAGATAAGGCAGGTCTAAAAGAGGGTATAAATGATTTAATTACTACAATCAATACAAATTCAAAAGAAGTTACAGATGTGATTAAGATGCTACAAGACTTCAAAGGGAAACTATATCAAAATTCTACAGATTTTAAAAATAATGTTGGTGGTCCAGATGGGAAAGGTGGATTAACTGCAATATTAGCAGGTCAACAGGCAACGATTCCACAACTTCAAGCTGAAATTGAGCAACTTCGTTCTACTCAGAAAAAACATTTTGATGATGTATTAGCATGGTCAATTGGTGGTGGATTGGGAGCAGCTATTTTAGTTATTGCAGCTATTGGAGGAGCGGTAGTTATTGTTGTAACTGGCGGTACAGCAACACCGGCTGTTGTTGGTGGACTCTCGGCTCTTGGCGCAGCTGGTATCGGTCTAGGAACTGCGGCTGGTGTCACAGCATCTAAGCATATGGATTCCTATAATGAAATTTCTAACAAAATCGGAGAATTAAGTATGAAAGCAGATCGTGCTAATCAAGCAGTTCTTTCGCTTACTAACGCGAAAGAAACATTGGCATATTTATACCAGACTGTAGATCAAGCGATATTGTCTCTAACAAATATTCAAAAGCAATGGAATACAATGGGCGCAAATTATACAGATTTATTGGATAATATCGATTCTATGCAAGACCACAAATTCTCTTTAATACCAGATGATTTAAAAGCCGCTAAAGAAAGTTGGAATGATATTCATAAAGATGCAGAATTCATTTCAAAAGATATTGCTTTTAAACAGGAGTAGAACTGAAATTTAAAACCTAAATTGGAGGAAAATGAAATGATAAAAAAAATCCCTTACAAATTACTCGCTGTATCGACGCTATTAACTATTACAACTGCTAATGTAGTTTCACCAGTAACAACTTTTGCAATTGAAATTGAACAAACGAATAATGGAGATACGGCTCTTTCTGCAAATGAAGCGAGAATGAAAGAGACCTTGCAAAAGGCTGGATTATTTGCAAAATCTATGAATGCCTATTCTTATATGTTAATTAAGAATCCTGATGTGAATTTTGAGGGAATTACCATTAATGGATATGTAGATTTACCTGGTAGAATCGTACAAGATCAAAAGAATGCAAGGGCACATGCCGTTACTTGGGATACGAAAGTAAAAAAACAGCTTTTAGATACATTGAATGGTATTGTTGAGTACGATACAACATTTGATAATTATTATGAAACAATGATAGAGGCGATTAATACAGGGGATGGAGAAACTTTAAAAGAAGGGATTACAGATTTACGAGGTGAAATTCAACAAAATCAAAAGTATGCACAACAACTAATAGAAGAATTAACTAAATTAAGAGACTCTATTGGACACGATGTTAGAGCATTTGGAAGTAATAAAGAGCTCTTGCAGTCAATTTTAAAAAATCAAGGTGCAGATGTTGATGCCGATCAAAAGCGTCTAGAAGAAGTATTAGGATCAGTAAACTATTATAAACAATTAGAATCTGATGGGTTTAATGTAATGAAGGGTGCTATTTTGGGTCTACCAATAATTGGCGGTATCATAGTGGGAGTAGCAAGGGATAATTTAGGTAAGTTAGAGCCTTTATTAGCAGAATTACGTCAGACCGTGGATTATAAAGTAACCTTAAATCGTGTAGTTGGAGTTGCTTACAGTAATATTAATGAAATGCACAAGGCGCTTGATGATGCTATTAACGCTCTTACTTATATGTCCACGCAGTGGCATGATTTAGATTCTCAATATTCGGGCGTTCTAGGGCATATTGAGAATGCAGCTCAAAAAGCCGATCAAAATAAATTTAAATTCTTAAAACCTAATTTAAATGCAGCGAAAGACAGTTGGAAAACATTAAGAACAGATGCTGTTACATTAAAAGAAGGAATAAAGGAATTAAAAGTGGAAACTGTTACTCCACAAAAATAGGGAAATATTAATTCTGTTGTAAAGTGAACTAAAACATAGAAAGTCTATGATTACACTGTTAAACAGAAAAGTAATAATTAATAAATCCTTATATAACAGAAAGGCGGAGTCTCATTAAAGACTTCGCCTTTCAATTATATATAAGTATGATTCGAATAAAAAATAACCTTGTAGTTTAATTGCTTTTTTAAAATTTGCAACAGAATCGGTTAATTTGAAGCAGATTATATACATTTTCTTTAATACTTAATGATTTGAAGGCTGCTAAAGAAAGTTCAAACGATACTGATAAAAGATGTAGAACTCATTTTGAAAGACATCGCTTTTTAATAAGATTAGAACTTGAAACCATACCTTATATAGGAGGAATACGAAATGATGAAAAAAATTCCTAATAAACTACTCGCTGTATCAGCATTTTTAACTATAACAACTACTTATGCAGTCATACCACTAGAAACTTTTGCAATTGAAATTCAACAAACGAACACTGAAAATATGTCTCTTTCAGCAAATGAAGAACAGATGAAAAAAGCTTTGCAAGATGCTGGTTTATTTGCAAAAGCTATGAATGAATATTCTTATTTGCTAATTCATAATCCTGATGTGAGTTTTGAAGGAATAACTATTAATGGAAATGCAGATTTACCTAGTAAAATTGTACAAGATCAAAAGAATGCAAGAGCACATGCTGTTACATGGAATACACAAGTAAAAAAACAGCTTTTTGATACATTGACAGGCATTATAGAATACGATACAAAATTTGAAAATTATTATGAAACATTAGTAGAGGCGATCAATACTGGAAATGGAGATACTTTAAAAAAAGGGATTATAGATTTACAGGGAGGAATTCAACAAAATCAAAAGTCTGCAAAAGCATTAATAGAAGAATTAATTCAATTAAAAAATGCTATTGGAGAAGATGTTAGAACATTTGGAAGTCATAAAGAGACATTGCAATCGATTTTAAAAAACCAAGGTGCTGATGTGGAGGCTGACCAAAAGCGTCTAGAGGACCTTTTGGGACAAGTAAAATATCAGAAAGACATAGAATCTAAGGGCTTAGACATGGTGAAAATCCCCTTTATTCCAACCTTGATTGCTGGTGGCATAATGATAGGTGATGCAAGAGGTAAGTTAGGTTGGCTAGAACCTGAATTAGAAAAATTGCGTCAGACTGTAGATTATAAAATAACATTGAATCGTGTAGTTGGAGTTGCATTTCATAATATTAGTGATATGCATAGTATGCTTGATAGTGCTATCACTGCTCTTACTTATATGTCTACGCAATGGGAGGATTTAGATTCTCAATATTCGGGTGTACTGGGACATATTGATAAAGCTGATCAAAAAGCTGATCAAAATAAATATAAATTCTTAACCCCTAGCTTGAATGCAGCGAAAAACAGTTGGAAAACATTAAAAACAGATGTTGTCACTTTGCAAGAAGGGATAAAAATTGCAGAGAAAAAAGAACAGGATTTTTTGAATCAGCTTCGTCCATCAAACGTTTTCTACTTTTATAAAAAAATTCATAACGCATACACTTTTGAAATAAAGACTGGAACAAATGCGCCAAATGCGTCTTATAAAGTTATGAATTTAACTAAAAACACTGTTCATAATATGTGGAGTGGAGGGGCTAATACTAACATGTGGGCTGATTGGCTTTCATTCAATCCAAATGATGAATTTGCGGTAGTAGCAGTAGTGGATGGTAAAGAATATGTTGTGTATAAAGACAAAGTACAAAATATAATGAACTGAATCTGAAAGTAACGAAGTAATTGGAGCCGGATAATAAACTAGACAACAAGTTAATTGAAAAATCTCCTTATATCCTAGAATATTTTGCTCAAGAAAAAGAATTTGTTCAGCGAAAAAGTAAATATTGAACCAAGCAGTTAGTTGTCTTATGTATATGGTTTTATCGAAAGGTTTCAAGTACATTACTCATACAATTATGTAGTTATCCTGAAGCATCTACAGGTGTTCTTATCGACCTTGAAGAACTACTTAGCTTCCTAAGTGGAGTGATTTTATGCAAAATTAAGTGAACGTTTTTGTACATAGATTAGTTGACATTTATATAGGTTTTTTCCATTTTCAAAGATAGTTTTGTTTTTTATGTTATTTTTCAAAAATTACTGCTGAAATTTCTATATTCATGACTCAGCATATAATCATTGTTTGATGAAATGACATACCACGTCCCTTAGAGTTTCAGACATATTACGATAACTTAAAGAAAAAAGATAATAGTAGTCAACGGTTACTATTATCTTTTTTGAACTATTTTTCATTAAAATATCTCATCTGCTGTGCCCCTTATTTACTTTTCTAAATTTTATCCTAGTTTAAAATTTATGCATTTGAACTGTTTATACAATTTGTAGGATTTTTAGCTTTTTTGTCGAATACACTTAATGCAAGGAGGGACATTACATGATTATTAAAGATTATTTCATCAACCTTTCTATTTTTTCTTTATTAGTTAGCGCAGCAATATTTATTCAAGTGTTTACAATTAATTCTAGTCGATATTTCGAAAAACTCTATGGAGGGATTATTGCAGTTACGTTAATGTTCTTTTCTGTTCCATACATGGGATTTTCCTACGATCTTCGAGTTGTTCCTCTTATTCTATCTTTTATTTACTTTGGTCGTATTGCTGGTTGGATTACGTTAATTAGCATAATTTTAATGCGTATCTTTTACATTGGAGGGTATTGGGAACCTCCTATGATTGCTTATTTAGGTATGGGGATTCTATTTTCTACTTTTAAAACTTATTTAAAAAAACTACATCCTTTTAAAGGTGCATCTTTATATTTTTCTGTTTTTATTGGAATAAAGTGGGTAGTTGGGGTGTTATTTAATACTACATTACTTTACACAGGAGGCTTATTATATATAGTGTTAGGACTTTTAATTGGGCTATTTCTTATGGAAGCCTATCAGAGATTGTATTATTTAACACAGGACTTATCTAAAATGAATCGAGAATTAAAAAAATCGAAGCAAGAACTTACAGATACCGTGCATGAGCTTCAAGGAGGAATTTTTAAATTTAAAAAAGTGGGTAAGCACTTTATACACACTTTATGTGATGGGCAGTTTTATTATCAAAACGGATTTTATTCTGAACAGGTGGTAGGAAAAAGCTTACGTACTATTGATGCTTCTATTATTCCTCCACATTTAGTTCCACAATTGATGAAGTACTATCTTCAGGCATGGGAAGGAAACGAAATTATATTTGAATTACCTTGGCCAAATGATAAAACTATTATTCTTATTGCACTTAGGCCGATTAAACGAAATGGACAAGTTATTGAAGTTGTTGGTTCTACAGTTGATATAACCGAAAGGAAAAAGGTAGAATCAGAATTAAGCGCTACCAAAGAATTATTAGAATCATTTATAAAGCACAATCTAGATGCTATTACCATTTCTGATCGAGAAGGGCATATTTTACAAGCTAATAAAGCTTATGAAAAGATATTTGGGTGGTCATCACAAGAAATCATAGGTAAGAGATTACCTTGTGTACCAGATTTTTTAATGGAAGAATCGCTTGAAAATATTCAGAAAATTCTAACGGGTGAATCGGTAGTTACTAGATTAGAAACTGTTAGACAACGGAGCGATGGGAGTCTTCTTGATATCAGTCTGACAGTTTCTCCTATACTAGATGTAAGAGGAAATGTGATAGCTTTATCAGCAATATGTAGAGACATCTCTGAAAGAAAACAAGCAGAAAGAGAACGGCATCGATTACACCAGCAATTAAGAGATAGTGAAATGAAGTACCGTGCACTAATCGAACAAGCAACTGATGCGGTATATGTAGTAGAGCTGAATGAAGATAATGTTCCAAGTCGATTTATTGAGGTAAACCCTGTTGGGTGTAGAAGATTTGGATATAGTAGAGAAGAGTTGCTCTCATTATCATTTTCAAATATAGTACCACAAGATTCTCAAATGATCGTAAAGCTATTAGAAAAAATTAAAAAGGGACAAACTTCCTTCACTTTGCAAGATGAATATGTTTTTCCAACAGGAAAAGTAATAACAACTGAGTTTAGTGTTCGTGTTTTTAACTTAAATGGTAAAAAGGTTTTTCTAAGTATTTCTCGTGATATCACTGAACGGCTAAAAACAGAAGAATTATTACGAAAATCTGAAAAACTTGCTGTTGTAGGACAATTAGCGACTGCAATGGCTCATGAGATTAATAATCCATTAACTGCAATGAAAGGGTTCATGCAATTACTAAAATCAACGGAAAATGAGAATAATCAGGGGTATATTAATATAGTATCATCAGAGATTGAGCGTATAGAGAGTATTACAAATGAATTTATGACGGTAGCCAAACCACAGGTGGCAAAAATACAACTTAATGATATTAGTGTGCTAATGGATCAAGTTTTAATGCTACTACAACCTCAAGCAATGATGAACAATATAAAAATTAGAATCGATCTTAACCCTGGTATTCCATTAATTTCATGTGAAGGAAATCAGTTAAAGCAAGTATTTGTTAATATATTAAAAAATGCAATTGAATCTATGCCGATGGGAGGGGAAATTCTCATTCAATTAAATATACTTGATAATAATCAATTAAGCATTCGTTTTATCGATCAAGGGTGTGGGATTCCAAAAGAACGTATACCATACCTCGGAGAACCTTTTTATAGTATTAAAGAAGAGGGGATTGGCTTAGGATTAATGATTTGTTATAAAATTATTGAAACACATCAGGGAAAGATATTTATTGAAAGCGAAGTGAATAAGGGGACTACAGTTGAAGTCACTCTCCCTATTTGTACACCTCAAAATTAATATATTCTTTTACTGAAATTTTTTAAGAAACCATACAGAATGTAATGCTAATGTTACTTAATGAAATAATAAAGAGAAGAACACTGGTAAATGTACCCTATAGAATAGACACTTGAAAAAGCTTGTTATAAAAACATCCTTTCTTTCGAACTAAAAGAAAGGATGTTTTTAATATTGTAATTATGCTCGAAAACATTTCTGGTTTTTATTTTTAATACATTTTTTAACTAATTTTGGTTAAGTATTTTCAAAGGCGTTATTATTAATTCAGTAAGTATACTTACATATCACCATCCCTAATTTTAAAAATAGCAATTTCCTGAAAACTATATATAGTTTCTTTCTGAAAGGAAGGGTATTATCAATTGAAACCGCATGAAAGAGTATCTGTTTACTCTATAGAATCTTTACAGGATTTAATGAAATTACTAAAAAAATCTAAAGATTTTATAACGTTGGAAATTGCTTCTAATAATTCCTCTATAGTCATTTCATATTTTAGAACATTAATCGATGTAAATATATTTCATGAAGAGATTTTGACTTATATAAAAGAGAAGAGTTTCGATTCGTTACAAGATATTCAGTCTGTCTTACCCTTTGAGAATTCAAAAATAACAAATCAAATGGAAGATATTCAGGATAGTATTTTAAATGGCCATATACTGATTCAGTTCGATACAGATACATTAAATTGTTTGTTAGTAAATGTGTCAAAGAAAGAAAAAAGGGATATTACAAAAGCCGAAATTGAATACAATATTGTGGGTCCACAAATCGCATTTGTCGAAGATTTAGATGTAAATTTAAATCTAGTACGTAGAAAGCTTCCAACACCTTATTTACAAATTAATTGTCTAAGTATTTCTAAGTTTAAAGAGTGCAGTGGCTTCGTTTTTTATTGAATCAACTTTTACATGTTGGTGCAATATTTTCTATTCTCTTGGAATTTAGTTCTCGTTTGCTTCTCACAAAAGCAATAAAATCTATGATCTCTTCTGTTGACAGTGCTTCTCCATCTATTAAAAGTGTTGGATCTGGATCTTTTAGGAGTCTTGTAATATCAATGACATCTTTGTTTTGATGTGAATGTTCAATTCTGCCTAATATATAATCTACAGACGTATCAAATAAATCGGCTATTTTAGATAAAGATTGTAATGAAGGTAATCTATAACCATTTTCATAACCAGCATAGGTGCTTTTCGCAATCCCAAGTCGATCTGCTGTCTCTTGTAGGGACCATTTTTGATTTTTTCTTAATTTAGATAAACGTTCCAACATTCGTCTCATACCCCATCTAATTTTATTAAATTAATTATAACATAGAAAAAGAATCAAGAATAGAAAAAAAGTACGCGTATCGAATACAAAATCTTGATTAATTTAAATTAAGTTCTATAATGATAAATATAAATACGCATTACGCGAACGATATATCGTTGTTTATTTTATGGAGGGGTTGTGTATGAAGAAAATTTTATTACTTGCAACTGGTGGGACAATTGCATCTGTGGAGGGGAGTGAAGGGCTTGTTCCAGGATTATCTGCTGAGGAATTATTGAATTATTTTTCGAGGTCATCTCGAAACTTAGAAATAGATTGTAAAATCTTAATGAATATTGATAGTACCAATATGCAACCTGAGCACTGGAAAGAAATAGCTAATGCTGTTTTTAATCATTATGATGACTATGACGGGTTTGTGATTACACATGGAACGGATACGTTAGCTTATACATCTTCCGCCTTATCTTATATGCTTCAAGGTTTAAGAAAACCAGTTGTTTTAACAGGTTCACAAGTACCTATCAGTTTTAAAAAGACAGACGCAAAGAAAAATGTAGCTGATGCTCTTAGATTTGCCTGTGAGGATGTTGGCGGTGTGTTTATTGTTTTTGATAGTAGGGTGATTATTGGGACGAGAGCAGTTAAAATGCGAACAAAAAGTTATGATGCATTTGAAAGTGTGAATTATCCATATGTTGCTGAAGTAAATGAAGATGAAGTGAAATATCATTGGAAGCCAACGTCTTCCCATAATGAACTTTCAATAGATACTAATTTATGTACAGATGTTTTTCTTATGAAATTGTATCCAGGTACAAAGCCAGAGATGTTTGATTGTTTAAAAGATTTGTATAAAGGGGTTATTATTGAAAGTTTTGGTAACGGCGGATTACCTTTTGAAGGAAGGAACTTGCTTTCGAAAATTCAAGAATTGACTGAAATGGGGATTGCTGTAGTGATTACTACTCAATGCCTGGAAGAAGGAGAAGACATACTTCTCTATGAAGTAGGACGAAAAGTGGCGCAACATCAAGTAATATTATCTGGAGATATGAATACGGAAGCCATCTTAGCAAAATTGATGTGGACGCTTGGAAAAACTAATAAATTAGAAGAGATTAAAAAAATTATTGAAGAGCCTTTAGCCTATGATTTAACAATAAAATCTGATAAGGATTGGTAATGACTCCATATGATTTATTTAGGTTTTACATTTAATATAGGGGAGAAATTAAAATGTCAATGATAAACAAGAACATGCGAGTGGAGAAGGATTTTTTGGGAGAAAAGGAATTACCTATTAAGGCATATTACGGAATTCAAACTTTACGCGCTGTTGAAAATTTCCCGATTACAGGGTACAAAATTCATGAAAGTTTAATTAGAGCGTTCGCAATTGTAAAAAAAGCAGCAGCGCTTGCGAATACAGATGTAGGAAGATTGGAATTGAACAAGGGCGGCGCGATCGCAGAAGCTGCTCAAGAAATTCTTGATAGAAAATGGCATGATCATTTTATCGTAGATCCAATCCAAGGCGGAGCAGGTACTTCAATGAACATGAATGCAAATGAAGTCATTGCCAACCGTGCTCTTGAATTATTAGGAATGGAAAAGGGAGACTATCATTATATTAGTCCAAATAGCCATGTAAACATGGCGCAATCAACAAACGATGCATTCCCAACGGCGATTCATATCGCTACATTAAACGCATTAGAAGGTTTATTACAAACGATGGGTTATATGCACGATGTATTTGAATTAAAAGCAGAGCAGTTTGACCATGTTATTAAAATGGGTCGTACACATTTACAAGACGCTGTGCCAATTCGTCTTGGACAAGAATTTAAAGCGTACTCTCGCGTACTTGAACGTGATATGAAACGAATTCAGCAATCACGTCAACATCTATATGAAGTAAATATGGGAGCAACTGCAGTTGGTACAGGCTTAAATGCAGACCCAGAGTATATTGAAGCAGTTGTAAAACATTTAGCTGCAATTAGTGAACTACCACTTGTTGGCGCAGAAGACTTAGTAGATGCAACGCAAAATACGGATGCATATACAGAAGTATCAGCAGCACTTAAAGTATGTATGATGAATATGTCTAAAATCGCGAATGACCTTCGCTTAATGGCATCAGGTCCACGCGTTGGTTTAGCGGAAATTATGCTACCAGCTCGTCAACCAGGTTCATCAATTATGCCAGGGAAAGTAAATCCTGTTATGCCAGAAGTAATTAATCAAATTGCGTTCCAAGTCATTGGTAACGACCATACAATTTGCCTTGCTTCAGAAGCAGGACAATTAGAATTAAACGTTATGGAACCAGTACTTGTTTTCAACTTACTTCAATCAATTAGCATTATGAATAACGGTTTCCGTGCCTTTACAGATAATTGCTTAAAAGGAATTGAAGCGAATGAAGATCGCTTAAAAGAGTATGTTGAGAAGAGTGTAGGAATTATTACAGCCGTGAACCCTCATATCGGTTATGAAGCAGCAGCTCGCGTTGCGAAAGAAGCAATCGCGACTGGGCAATCCGTTCGAGAACTTTGTGTGAAAAATGGTGTATTGTCACAAGAAGACTTAGAGTTAATTCTAGATCCATTCGAAATGACACACCCAGGGATTGCAGGAGCAACTCTTTTAAAGAAAAATTAAAAGAAGAGGGAGGCAAGCCCCTCCTCTTTTTTACAATATAGGGATGTTATATGTGAATAGAGGTAGGGAGGTTATAAGTAAGTATACAGTAGCGTCTAATGGTTCATAGAAACAAAATTAAGAGGAACAGAAATATGATCAACATCACTTTTAAATAAAGAGGATTTATTAAAACATCCTATCATATTAACAACAAGCTTACATGAATCTTTATAAAGAACTATGACCAACCATTAATAAATAGTTGGCCATAATGACCTTAAAGATCCATATCTTTTAATCCGGGACTATGCTCATTTGGTATTTCAGGAAGCTCTGGTACAGGAAAACCTTTTGGCGGGTCAGTTACTGTTAATGTTCCTTTGTTTCTACTTGGTGATTCACCTTGGAATATTTCTCCCATTCTTGTTGGATCTAAGCTGAAATTAAATTGTGCATTATGGAATCCCATGTCCACATATTTTCTACACTCTGGATATTTATTAATATCATAGTTCGGCACAGGGAAGAGTTTCCCCCATTCAACCCCTAATGTCTCTAAAGCTTTTGCAAAAGCATTTTGATGTGCATTATCACGTACAATTAAAAATGCAAGAGTTTCTCTAAATGTTTGATTAGAACTCATTTCATAAATTCTAGTCTTTTGAAGTACGCCTGTAGACTCAAGTACGACATTATCTAGTAAATCGCTAATTAAGTTTCCATGACTATATACCCAAGATCCATTCCATGGGTTGCCAGCTGCATCAACAGGCAATGAACTTTGAGCACCTACAATAAAGTGATGGGGGTTTGCATGTTTAACCGCTTCATCAAGCGGTGCTTTATCAATACCAGCATTTCCTGGCGTAGGTTCACCAGATCCAGTTAATAGTTGATTAATTGTATGTTGTACAAGTTCTACGTGGCTTATTTCCTCTAAAAAAACACCTCGAAGTAAATCACGATATTGCTTCTCTTTACCTCTAAAATTTGAACTTTGGAAGAAATATTGCATCATTGTACGCATTTCACCATAATGCCCGCCTAATATTTCTTGTAAAACTTTTGCAGCAGCTGGGTCTGGTTTATCCGGCTTAATCATATTAATTATTTCTTCTTTATAATAAAACATGAAGTACACCTCTTTTTAAGTTAGTTAACATTGTTATCGTGTCCGCTAATTGGTTACTTAATACTTAAATTCATTTTTTTACCAACAAATCGTTACCTTAAAATGCTTGAAATAACTATTTTTGATGTGAGATGAAAGTGGGGGGATAGCTACCTTCAATTTAATGAAAAAGATAAGATTACGGAGTGTGATCTTATCTTTGTATAAAGAATAGTGAATTGTACCTTCAAGGTTTCAAAATGACTTTTATACAATCATCTTCTCGATTATTAAAAATTTGATAACCGTAGCTCGCTTCTTCAAGAGGGATTTTGTGTGTAATAATCTCTTTTGGATCAAATTCTTTATTTGTTATTTTTTCAAATAGTTCTGGCATAAAATGAATAACAGGTGCTTGTCCCATTTTAAGATTAATATTTCTAACCCAAAATGCTCCGAGTGGAAATGCATTATAATTGCCACCATAAACGCCAGTCATTTGAACCGTTCCATATTTTCTTACTGCTTTCGTAGCAATTTGAATAGGACCGAGAGTTCCGCCTTGTAATTTTAACTTTTGTTCTAAAAATTCTAGTGGTGATTTTTTTCCATCCATGCCCACGCAATCAATGACTACATCGGCACCGCCATGTGTGATTTCCTTTAAATGTTCTCCCATATCAGGAAATTTTGTAAACTCAAATACCTCAACATTGTTAATCTGTTTTGCATAATTCATCCGATAATCTAAGTAATCGACTGCGATTACGCGTTTAGCACCTTGCATCCAGGCGAATTTTTGTGTCATTAATCCAACAGGTCCACAACCTAGGACGATAACAGTATCACCTGGTTTAACACCTGCGTTTATTACACTCCAATAGGCTGTTGGTAAAACATCTGATAAAAATAGTAGGGATTCATCTTCAAGTTCGCATGATTCCGGTATAACAAATGGAGTGAAATTTCCAAAAGGAACTTTTAAATATTCTGCTTGTCCGCCTGGATGATTACCAAATTTCTCTGTATAACCAAAGTATCCACCAGAATCGTAATGAGGGTTTGAGTTATCACATTGACTTTCCATTTCATGTTGGCAATAGAAACAATGTCCACAAGAAACGTTGAAGGGGATGACAACACGATCTCCTTTTTTTACTTTCGTAACATCTGGTCCGACTTCTTCAACGATTCCCATTGGTTCATGGCCGATAATATACCCTTGCGGTAAAGGCATGTTACCTTGATATAAATGTAAATCAGAACCGCAAATAGCGGTTGAAGTAATTTTTACAATAATATCGTCTTTTTTCTCTAACTTCGCATCATCCACTTGTTTAACTTGTACTTGATTTGGTCCTTGATAGGTTACAGCTTTCATCACATATCTCCTTAGAAATCATTTTTCATAATTTATATGTATCTCTTGGCAAAGAAATCTTTAGTAAAGAGGAATTTATACATATTGTTGTTATGAAAGTACGTTATAGTAGCTCTTCTTTCTTATATCTTTTGCCCTATTTTAAGAAGAAACTCAATATTTATACATAATCTAACTCCCATAAAAAGGATAATTATTATTTCATAATTTGTAGCATATTAAAAACATTGGAGGTGAAACGATATGGCAAACAATAATAGTGGAAGTCGTAATGAATTGTTAGTTCGAGGCGCTGAACAGGCTCTTGATCAAATGAAATATGAAATTGCACAAGAGTTTGGTGTACAACTTGGTGCAGATACAACAGCTCGTTCAAACGGATCTGTTGGTGGTGAAATTACAAAGCGTTTAGTAGCAATGGCTGAACAACAACTTGGTGGTAGAGCTAACCGCTAAGTAAATCGGCATACAATATAGCAGATAAGTAAATCAATTTCTTTTGTATATGTATAAAAATAAAAACCCTTATAGTAAATGGATTCTCACTCAAAGATTATTGATAATCTTCTTTCATAATCTTTGAGTATTTTATTTGTAAACTACTTTCCTAAACAATAAACACGCAGTGTTGGAAAGGTGTTTTCCATGCATAGTAGAAAATCTTTTGCAGGAAAAAGCATAATTAAAAATTTGATTTCAATATTGAAATCAATATTTATTATGATATTTTCGAAAGGGAGGAATTTAAAAATGGGTATTTTAAGTGGAAATCCTCAAAATGAACCGTTACATTACGGAGAAGTATTTGATATTTGGAGTTATCTTCTAGCAGCACAAGGTGGAATCGCAAGCCATCAAGTGTTTATGAATCACACAGGTGACGAAGATTTGAAGAAGTTTTTAGAAAGCTTAATTGAAAATGATATGAACTCGGAAATAGAAGAGTTAAAAACTCTGTTAAAGGTTAATGGCGTAGCATTACCGCCTGCTCCTCCAGAACGACCAGTTGCATCTATCGAAGACATTCCTCCAGGAGCGCGTATTAATGATGCTGAAATAGCAGCAGCTGTTTCTACAGGATTAGCAGCTGGGCTTGTGACATGTAGTCAAGTGATGGGAAAATGTCTTCGAGAAGATGTAGGGATGCTATTCGGACAATTTCATATGAAAAAAGCGCAAGCAGGTGTAACTTTGCTGCGTTTAAGTAAGAAAAAAGGGTGGGTAGTTCCACCTCCGTTACATGTAAGAAATTCTGACCAAGCTTAATAAACAAAAATAAAAAAGTGGCATTGGCCACTTTTTTATTTTTTAGATGTATCCTTAAATTTGGATGTATTGATTGTGGAAGAATCTATATATTCATCTGACATCTCCATAGCATACTTATCATGATGAATATGGTTGTGATTTCTTAATGCATCGTCATTACGCAGTACTAATCTCTTCATATAAATGTGGAAGAAAACCTCTATTCCGCCAATAATTAATGTGGCTATAAATGAAGAAAGTCCGATATTACGAGTAGCATTTAAATTAGTAAATAAGGGTGTTAAAAGCCAAATTCCGAAGAAGATTAATCCGAAATCTGCCATTGTAGCAATCGTATTTCCGTATTTAGGCAAAATGAAGAGGTCGCCGATTAAATAGGAAGCTCCTGTTAGG
Source organism: Bacillus sp. EB106-02-03-XG38 (assembly GCF_058792175.1). Classification (NCBI taxonomy): domain Bacteria; kingdom Bacillati; phylum Bacillota; class Bacilli; order Caryophanales; family Bacillaceae; genus Bacillus; species Bacillus sp. EB106-02-03-XG38. The sequence continues at coordinate 1,219,911 of NZ_JBYTED010000001.1, read as the reverse complement.
AAAAGAGAAATGAGTAATACTCTAGGAATGGAAATGCCTTGAAAGATACCGAGTACGGTAAGTAATACTGCAGTTATCGCTGTGTATTTAATTAATAAAGCAACAATATGTTTCATCATTTTCCTCCATTGTTAAAACGTATATGAAATAAAAGATTTCATTAAAAACGGGTTATGCTATATAGCGTAACCCATTTTAATGAACCTTTAATGATAAGAAGTACAACCTGGGTAAGAAGCAGGCTTATACTACAGATAGTATTTTCGGAATATCGAGTTTTATTCACAAGGCGCAGTTCCATTCTTATAATACAGATGTTGCCTAAGTACAGTGTTTCTTTATTAAAATTAATAATTTTTTCCGGTTTCATGCTTAATGCATCTTTTTATCTACATATTTTCCATAATCGGGTACAGCGATTTTATCAAATTCTTGAACGAGTGTTTTGAGGCTTGTTGATAGCAATTCACCTGACATTGGTATCCCATGTCCAGTAATAGCGACCAGAGGCTTTACTTCTTCTAATTTAATGACTGATTCTTTAGCGGCTTTCCAGTCTGTTGTTAAATAACGAGGGGGGCCGCTTATTTCCTGCTCCTGAGTAAATACTTTATATAGATATTCCTGTTTCACTGTAACAAAAGCATCCCCAGCAATTAAAGTTCGGTCTTTTTCTCGGAATAATGAAATATGCCCAGGAGTATGCCCTGGTGTATGAATCCATCTAAACTCTGGCATATGGGGAACAGTTCCATCGGTAGGTAGTGCTTTTACGCTATTTCCTAAATCAATCGGTTCATTAGGGAATAGGGGAGACATTTTCGCTACCATACCACCTTCAACTGATGGATCTGGTTCAGGATAGCTTTGTTGTCCAGTCAAAAATGGTATCTCCATTGCATGGGCATAGACTGGAACATCCCAATACTTAATGAGTTCAATTATTCCTCCAACATGATCAAAATGCCCATGAGTTAGAATAATTGCTTTTGGGCGGCTATTTGTACCAAATCGATTCTTGGTAACAGAGATAATTTCATTTGCACATTTAGGCATTCCAGCATCAACTAAAACAAAATCATCGGTATGCGGATTCCCAACAAAACATATGTTGACGATTTGAATCGTGTAACAAAATAAATCAGACAATACTTTGATGCCATGACCACTTTCAATTGAAGTTGCTGGAATAAACTTGTAATCACTTCCATAATTCATTTCATTATCCATTTTGTATCCCCCTAAATATATTTTAATACGACATTATAGTTCCCTAATTTTGAAAATCCATTTTTGGGGATTTGAGAAAAGAATTAGTAGGGTATTACAAAAAACTATAATTTAGTCCTAGAATTAAGAGGAAGACATATCAATTTATATAAAATGCAAACAGAAAATATTGATGTTAAAGTCGTAGTTAATACTATTTTTTGAGGAGGGGTTACGAGTTAATAAAAGATTCATCAGGATATGATAATGTGGGTTCATATAAAAATTACATAACAGTAGCTGATATAAATTCATTAAATAAGACGATTACTTGTACCGATGCTTTTCATAATCAAAGAATGTTTAAGTTTGTTGATGTAATTGAGATTAGTTAAAATGTGTTTCTAGGTAACAGGCTCATCTTTAAGCTTATTACCTAGAACGATTTGTTCACCTACCAATCGTTCTGATGGAATAAATCTGGAATGTTCGGCATTTGTGCTTTCTGAGAGGAAGGTTAATAATCTTATCTTTAACGAATGTACCGAAAGAAATTTTTCCTTAAGCGTGTGAAAGGCGATAGCCTACTTTTCATTATTTAAGTTTTATTATTTTGAGTTTAGATGTATATCTTTGAAGAGGATATACCAAGTTCTTTTATTTAGATAATTACTCGAAACTTGAATGGGAAAAACATGATCAAGCCCCCATTCTAATTCGTTTATTTCATTTTCAATTCCTGTTGGATAGAGTAAAAGGATCTTAAAATTATTTTTAACAATATTTGATAAAACTGTTTGTAATTCTAGCACTTCAGTCAAGTTTCCGCCCCATCTAACGAATAAAATGGATTGTGAATTATGAATTCTTTTGTAAAGATTATCAATTCTTCGATCTAATTTTTGTTTAAAATCATGGTATGTGATGAACCAATCTTCATTTGGAATAACAGGGAAATCATGATAAGATGTCACGTTATATTTTGTGTCTTTTATAATATGAGAAAAAACAGGTTGTATCACGCCATCATTAAACACAACATTTTGATCCGGCATTGCGTGCATGTTTTTTAATTCCATAAAGTCTATAAAATTATTTTTCAATAATTCGTTGATAGAAGAAAGATTCGGTGATACAAACCAATCTAGAGGACCTGAATATTTCCGCAACTTATATTTTTTTAGATGAATAGCAGTATAACAATTTTCCCCTAAACTAATAACATCATCATAAATTCCTTGAAGCGTTTTTATTTCCAATACAATCATCCTTTTTTAGAAAAATTAGTAGGTATATATAAATTCTAAAAAGCGCTATTATGACACAGAACATGCTTTTGAAAAAGAGGAGAACTGATTCATTATAAATAATATATGTATGTATAAAAACTCCTGTGAAAAGGCTCACAGGAGGATAAAATAAAGCATATTTCGGGTTATATACCATTTGTTGAGGTAAGAATTGTATGTAATAATGAATGGCGTTTCTATATATAAAGTGGAATACAGAAATACATTGAAGTTAGTTGTGAACAAATTATAATTTAAAATTGAGCGGAAATAAAATGCCCCAGTTGCAGAATGAAGCAACTGGGGCATTTTTTAATCTCTTCCTAACTTAATTATATCATGTAAATCAAGTTCGAAATAGACTGTTTATTCGTATTTACTCCTGCTACAATCAAGAACACATGCATAATAAGGAGAGATGTTACATGAGTTCTTTCGTTCTCGATTTTCAAGAAATAGAAAACACGCAGCTTTCACTCGTTGGTGGAAAAGGTTTGAATTTAGGGGAGTTATCTAACATTCAAGGGATACAAGTGCCAGAAGGATTTTGTGTTACAACGGTAGGGTATGAAAAGGCTATCGAGCAAAATGAAGAGCTTCATACTTTGTTGCAGCAGCTAACGAAGTTGAAAAAGGAAGAGCGAGCTCAAATTGGTAAAATTAGTAAGAAGATTAGGGAAGTCATTATGATAGTAGAAATCCCTACTGATTTAGTGGAAGCAGTAGCTCATTATCTCTCACGTTTTGGAAATGAACATGCGTATGCTGTGCGTTCTAGTGCTACGGCTGAAGATTTACCATATGCCTCGTTTGCTGGTCAACAAGATACGTATTTAAATATTATTGGAAAAGAAGCGATTTTGCAGCATGTAAGAAAGTGCTGGGCGTCTTTATTTACAGAACGAGCAGTTACGTACCGCATGCAAAATGGTTTTGAACATAATCAAGTTTCTATATGTGTTGTTGTTCAAAAAATGGTTTTCCCTGAGGCTTCGGGCATTTTATTTACGGCCGATCCGGTTACTTCTAACCGAAAGGTGCTATCAATTGATGCCAGTTTTGGACTTGGTGAGGCTTTAGTATCAGGACTGGTTTCTGCCGATAATTATAAAGTAAAAGAAGGCGAAATTACGGAAATGATGGTAGCAACTAAAAAATTAGCTATTTATGCTGTAAAAGAGGGCGGAACAGAGACGAAAAAGATTGATCCAGCTCAGCAAAAGCTTCAAACATTGTCTGAACAACAAATTTTAGAACTAGCAAGTATCGGACGACAGATTGAGTCTTATTTTGGCTGTCCGCAAGATATTGAATGGTGTCTAGCCCATGATACATTTTATATTGTCCAAAGTCGCCCAATCACGACATTATATCCAATCCCTGAAGAAAATGATGGGGGAAATCATGTGTATATATCGGTTGGCCATCAACAAATGATGACCGATGCGATGAAACCACTAGGGTTATCTTTTTTCCTGTTAACGACTAGTGCTCCTATGCGTAAAGCGGGAGGAAGACTATTTGTTGATGCTACGCAACAATTAGCTTCACCTGCTAGCAGAAATTACTTAATAAACACTTTAGGAAAATCGGATCCGCTCGTAAGAGATGCATTAACGACTATAATCGAGCGAGATGATTTTATTACATTGTTACCAGATGATGAAAAAGGAAAGAGTGCTGGTAAAAGTGTGCCACCTGCAAATTCGCAACCAGAAATCGAAAATGATCCGTCAATCGTTACGAATTTAATAAAGGCTAGTGAAGCATCGATCGAAGAGTTAAAACGAAACATGCAAACGAAATCAGGGATGGATGTACTCCATTTTATTTTGGAAGATATTCAGCAATTAAAGAAAGTATTATTTAACCCGCAAAGTATAGCGGTCATTATGGCGGGTATGAATGCTTCAACATGGATGAATGAAAAGATGGAGCAATGGCTAGGTGAAAAGAATGCAGCAGACACGCTTTCTCAATCGGTACAAAATAATATTACGTCTGAAATGGGTTTAGCATTAATGGATGTTGCTGATGTGATTCGGCCATATCCAGAAGTTATAACGTATTTACAACATGTAGAAGATGATAGCTTTTTAAATGAACTAGTTCAGTTTAAAGGCGGGGAGAAAGCTCAAGAGGCAATCAGTGCTTTTCTAAATAAATACGGAATGAGATGCAGCGGAGAAATAGATATTACGAAAACGCGCTGGAGTGAAAAGTCAACTACAATTATCCCGATGATTTTAAATAATATAAGAGATTTTGAATATGGTGCGAGTAAGCGGAAATTTGAAGAAGGACTGCAAGAAGCTTTGAAAAAAGAAGAAGAGTTAATAGATCGATTGCAGCATTTGCCGGAGGGTAAACAAAAAGTAGAAGAAACGAAGAGAATGATTCGAAACCTCCGTAATTGTATCGGCTATCGTGAATATCCAAAATACGGCATGATTAATCGTTATTTCATATATAAGCAGGCGTTATTGAAAGAAGCTGAGCAACTTGTGCAAAGCGGTATCATTCGTGAAGTCGATGATATATACTATTTAACTTTTGAAGAACTTCACGAAGTTGTTCGCACGAATAAACTAGATTACGAGTTTATCCAAAAACAAAAAAATAATTACAAATTATATGAAAAACTGACACCTCCTCGTATTATGACGTCTAATGGAGAAATCATTACAGGTAAATATAAACGAGAAAACCTCCCGGCTGATGCGATTGTAGGCCTGCCTGTTTCTTCAGGAGTGATTGAGGGAAGAGCTCGCGTTATTTTAAACATGGAAGAAGTGAATTTAGAAGAGGGAGATATATTAGTTACTGCTTTTACTGATCCCGGCTGGACACCGTTATTTGTGTCCATAAAAGGGTTAGTCACTGAAGTTGGCGGACTTATGACGCACGGGGCAGTTATTGCACGTGAATATGGATTACCAGCAGTTGTCGGTGTGGAGAATGCTACGAAATTAATAAAAGATGGGCAACGAATTCGGGTACATGGAACAGAAGGGTATATTGAAGTGTTGTAATGAAACAAAAGATCATCCGCTATTATAGTGGGATGATCTTTTGTCATATATAGCTGGCTCATTTCTTTAAACCGGCCGCATAAAAAGGTCCATGAACTGCGATTGTTGATAAAATGCGAGCAATTTCCTCAGGTGTTTCTTTTTGTCCGTTATTTAACCATTGCTGAATAACACCAATATGGGCAGATGCCATATAAGAAGCTAAGTATTGGCTTGGAACAAGTAAGTTTTCCTTATTAATGAGAGCACCATTCGTATCTTCAAATAGTGTTTTCCACATAAAGTCTTTCAGTTTTGTTTGGAAAGATAAATCTCCTTTTGGGCTCAGTACAGCTTTCATAAAATCACTATTTTCATTTAGAAATTCAAGAATAGAAGTGATAAGTATAAATGGCATTGTAGGGGAAGGATTTGATCCAAGGTCAGCAATAACTTCTGGAAATTTCCGTTTTGCAATGCTAGAAAACTCATACATAATTTCTTCTTGGCATTTCGTCATTAAATCAAATTTATCTTGATAGTGCGCATAGAAAGTACCGCGATTAATGTTTGCTTTCGTTGTAATATCTTTTACTGTAATGGCGTCAAAGCCTTTTTCTTCAATTAATTCCACCAATGCATTTCGTATCGCAGTTTTCGTACGAACAACACGTAAATCTAAATTACTATCACGCAAAGTATGTCCTCCTTCATTTTAGCCAACACATTTCAAGGATGTGTCTTATAACCGACACATTCACGATTTTTGATTATTGTATAAGGTTCAACTCGAACATATAATTCAAAATATAAATAAACAACACGTTGTTGGTTATTATAAATCAAATTAGAGGAGGAGAACAGAAAATGTTTAAAAATAAACTTTTATTGGTATCACCAATTATTGCACTACTTGTAGTTTTTATTTTTTCATTAACGTTATTTCCAACGGTTCAACCACAGCCGAAAAACTTGCCAATCGCAATCGTAAATGAGGATCAAGGAGTAGAAATCCCGAATCAACCGAAGATGAATATGGGGCAAACGATTGTTGATAATATGAAAAAGACATCAAAATCAGAGGAAGAACCTTCAGTAAAGTGGGTAGAAGTAAAAAATAAAGAATCTGTGCAAAAAGGATTAAATAATCAAGAGTATTACGCAGCATTAGTCATTCCGAAAGATTTTAGTACAAAGCAGGCATCATTACGAACACCACAGCCATCTTCGCCAGAGGTAGAAATATTCATAAATCAAGGAATGAATACAGCGGCTTCAACTATGGCAGGACAAATGTTAAATGCTGTAGTTGATAATATGAATAACACTGTTCGCACGCAATTATTAGAAGGATATAAAGCAAAAGGAGCTACATTAACAGCAGACCAAGTTTCAAAGGTAGTCACACCGATTGCAAAGAAAGTGACAAACGTAAATGAAACCGGCAAAAATAGTGCGAACGGTAACTCGCCAATGTCTTTATTCCAGCCGTTATGGATTGCAAGTCTAGCGAGCGCAGCAATTATCTTTATTGCGATAAGTAAAATGCCAGTAAGTACAAGAAAAGAAAACTTTGTATTAAAACTAAAACAAATCATAACAGGAGCTATTGCGACACTTGTCATTGGATTTGGCCTTACATGGATCGCGGATGGTATGGTAGGGTTAAATATTACGAACTTCACAGATACGGCACTGTTTTTATCTATTACGTCCTTTAGTTTCTTCTTAATGATATCGGCGGTACTTTCATTAGTTGGATTAAAGGGAATTGGTGTATTTGCTCTCTTACTATTCTTTGGTGCACCGTTATTATCATTAGCGCCTGAAATGTTGTCGCCATTTTACCAAGACTGGGTGTATGCATGGTTACCTATGCGATTTATGATTGAAGGGCTTAGAGAAATCTTCTTCTTCGGAAAAGACTTAAGCTGGAGTACACCTGTAACAGTGCTCGTTTGGATTGGCGTAGTAAGTATGATGATTATTTTAGCGACTGCATTCAAACGTAGTGTAGGAAAGGAACATAAAACGGAAGTAAATGCATAAAAGATAAAAACGTTTCACTAGGAGTGAAGCGTTTTTATCTTTTTATTAACTTATAGGTTAAAGGGAATAGAAGGGTTCGGATTTGTGTTTTCCTGTTATATACATGCTCCTGCTATTTCAAATTGCATAAAATGTTATGTGAAATAATGGAGGGGATACGATGTATAATTCGAATTATTATGATTGGTATAGGCAAAATGATAAGTTGATTCGTGATATTGAGAAAGCAATTAATGGAGAATTTAGTGCAATAAGTTGCTATGCGAAATTAGCTAATATGGCTCCAAATGCGGCGGAACGAAATCAAATTCTTGAAATTCGTAACGATGAAATAAAGCATTTTCATCATTTTGTACAAATCTATACAAATTTAACAGGTCAGCAGCCAAAGCCACAAATTACAGAAGAATGCCCGAATACGTACTTACAAGGATTAGAATTCGCTATACAAGATGAACAGAAGACGGTAGATTATTATTTGGAAATTTCCGATGAAACATCGGATGCACATCTGAAAGAGTTGTTGCGCAGAATAGCTGCCGATGAACAAAATCATGCGGTGTGGTTTTTATATTATTTTGTGAAGACGAAGTGAATGTTGAAGGAATTAAAACCGTTTCACTAGTAGTGAGCGGTTTTTTTGATGAAATACAGGTTAGATATCTTTGAAGGCGTAGTGGTTAATTTTGGTATATAATGTATAAAACGAAAATGAATAAAGAGAGAAGTAAGTTTTGAAAGGGGAACGGCAATATGGAGAGAAATACAGTTAAAGAATATACAATTCGAACTGCTACTGAAGAGGAAAGCGATAGCATCATCACTTTATTAAAAGAAGTAGCAGAGTGGCTACAACATAAAGAAGTGGATCAATGGCAGTATCTGCTAGGCGGAGAGGCTACGGCTGAAATATTAGAAGGTATAAAAGAGAAATATACGTATGTTGTTGTGAAAGAAAATGAAATTGTCGGTACGGTTACAGTATCTCCTAAACAAAATGAATGGGATGAGCGTATTTTTGGTAAGGAGGAAGTTTCAGATTCTTTATATATTCATAGATTTGCGGTGAAACGGAAGTATAAGGGGAATGGGATTGGAGAATGGATTTTACAGTGGGTAGAAGAGAATGTACAAAATGACAAAGAGTTTTTGAAACTAGATTGTGTTGGGCATAATCGTACGTTGAATGATTTTTATAAGAAAAATGGTTTTGAATATGTTGGGAGTACAGATGGACTTAGTAAGTTTCAAAAGAGAAGGGGTTAAGTGAATGAATCAAATTCATACAGAGTTAGTTAAAAAATTGATAGGGGAACAGTTTCCTAAATGGGCACATTTAGAGGTGAAGCCTGTAAAGTTTAGTGGACATGATAATAGAACGTTTCATCTAGGGGATGAGATGAGTGTTAGATTACCAAGTGATGAGGCATATGCACCGCAAGTAGAGAAAGAAAATAAGTGGCTACCTATATTAAGTAAGGAGCTTTCTTTACCGATTTCTACACCACTTGCGAAAGGAAATCCATCAGAATCGTATCCGTGGCCATGGTCTATTAATAAATGGATAGAGGGAGAAACCGTTACGAAACAAAATGTTCGTGATTTACATGAATTTGCGGCGGACTTAGGATCATTTTTAGTAGAATTGCAATCCATTGATGCGAGTAACGGCCCAATAGCTGGAGCACATAATTTTTACCGAGGCGGGCTTATATCTGTATATGATGAAGAGGCGAGAGATGCTATCGAAAATAATAAGGACGTTTTTGATGAAACCGTATTAAAGCATCTTTGGGATGTAGCCCTTCAGTCAACGTGGGAGCGTAAATCAGTTTGGGTTCATGGAGATGTTGCACCAGGAAATCTACTTGTTAAGGACGGAAAGCTTTGTGCCGTAATTGATTTTGGTATTTTAGGAGTAGGCGATCCGGCTTGTGATGCAGCGATGGCATGGACATTTTTTGATAAGAATAGCAGAAACGTATTTAAAGAAGTATTGCGCATAGATGAAGAAACGTGGAATAGAGCAAGAGGATGGGCACTTTGGAAAGCGTTAATTACATATGATGCGAATAAGACTAGTAATAAAATAGTGGCAGAGGAATCGTATCGTGTTATTCAAGTAATTGTGGATGATTATGAGAGATAATAGAAAAGCCTATTTTTTAAATAGGCTTTTTTTATATGATTAAATATAGAAATGGAAAGAAGGAATCTAACGTAATTATACAGAATATTTAGATAATAGGAGGTGTCGAATTTTGAGTGAAATTGAATTAAAAAGGAATGTAATTAAGACAGGCAGTGAGAAGGGGACCGTTCTTCGGTTTATACTCGCTAGTCTAGTTGGGGTGTTTATGTTTTTCGTACCAGTTACGATAAACGGTGCTTCTTCCATTATGATTGATCATATCGTATCATGGATTCGGACTTCGGTTCCGGGCGTAGTACCTTATTACGCATTACTCGTTATGATAATGGGGGCGATTTATCCGTTTTATACGAAAAAGTGGAATGCATCTATCGTAGACATTTGTTTTTCAATTTTAAAAGTAGTTGGTGTTATCTTCGGTGTATTATATTGTTTGAAAGTAGGGCCAGCTTGGTTCTTTGCACCAGATGTAGGACCGTTTTTGTATGAGAAACTAGTAATATCAGTAAGTTTACTCGTTCCAATTGGCTCGGCTTTTTTAGCATTATTAGTCGGGTACGGATTACTTGAATTTATCGGTACGTTTTGTCGTCCGATTATGAGACCATTATGGAAAACACCAGGACGATCAGCAATTGATGCGGTTGCATCCTTTGTGGGGAGTTATTCGTTAGCTTTATTAATTACGAACCGCGTGTATAAAGAAGGAAAGTATACGACAAAAGAAGCAGCGATTATCGCTACAGGTTTTTCTACGGTATCCGCAACATTTATGATCATCATTGCAAAAACATTAGACATTATGCATTTATGGAATGTTTATTTTTGGACTACTCTCGTTGTAACATTCATCGTAACTGCTATCACCGTAAGAATCCCGCCACTTAGTAGAAAACCAGATACATATGTAACAGAAGAAGGGTTCCCAGAGCCCGTTTATAAAGAGAAAATGTTAGAACGCGCATGGGAAGACGCGCTAGAAGTATCGAAATCTGCGCCGAGTATTGTGAAAAATATTGCAGTGAACTTAAAAGACGGATTTATTATGACGATGGGAATTTTGCCATCCATTATGTCAGTAGGATTAATTGGTATCGTCTTAGCGAAATTTACGCCAATATTTGATTGGATCAGTTATATTTTTTATCCTTTTACATGGCTATTACAATTACCAGAAGCAGAACTAGCTGCTAAAGCGGCATCCGTTGGTATCGCAGAAATGTTTTTACCTTCTCTATTAGTTGTAAGTGCACCACTTGTGACAAAGTTTGTCATTGCGGTTGTTTCGGTATCATCTATATTGTTTTTCTCAGCTTCCATTCCTTGTATTTTATCAACGGACATTCCGTTAAAAGTATCGGAACTTATAATTCTCTACGTACAAAGAACGATATTAACGTTACTTATTATTACGCCGGTTGCTTATTTGTTGCTTTAAAGTTTTAATAAGATAAATCTATAACAAAAGAAGCCTTCTGTAAAAGAAAGGCTTCTTTTGTTTAAAAGCGAGGTATTCCCATATCACTATCAAGCTAAGAAAATCAAATATCCAAAAACATGAAAATGTACTATTTTCTGTTTTTAGGATGCTTTTATTTATTTTTTGAATATGACGTCATGCTTCTTAAGAAAATTCCTAGTCCTGCAAAAAAGAATCCTAAGCATAATAAGCTGCCAGGTGTTCCCCAAGTAATTTGATCTAGCATTTTTATCCCCTCCCGATTTATCATTATATAGCATTTATTGGAAATTATCAATTTTTTCCTTTTCAAATACATTCTATTATTATTATAAAACGTTTTTGTTTTATATGATATAGTAACAATAAAGGGGGCTTTCAAATGGAAATCATTCACGAAAGAGCACAGTTACGGTTAATAGATAGTGATGATGTCGAAACTTTGTTTTCGATTGTAGAAGGAAATCGTGATATTTGGGCGTATTTAATCTCTAAAATGGATAGTGTTCAAGATATGCAGCAATACGTGCAAAAAGCGATAAAGAGTTACGGAAGGGGTAATGAAATACCTTTCGTTGTAGTGGATCAACAGACGAATACAATTGTAGGAAGTACACGTTTATATAATATTTCAGTAGAAGATAAAACAGTCGAATTAGGACAAACGTGGTATCATCCAAGTGTGCAACGTACGAGTATCAATACAGAGTGTAAGTATATGCTTCTCCAGTATGCTTTTGAAAAACTGCATATGCTGAGAGTGCAAATTAAGACAGATGCAAGAAATGAAAAAGCACAACGAGCAATTGAGCGATTAGGAGCAGTTAAAGAGGGGATGCTTAGAAATGAAAGAAAATTGCCAAGTGGTCATGTGAGAGATGCAGTTGTGTATAGTATAATCGTAAGCGAATGGCCAATAGTGAAAGCTCGTTTGTTGGAAAAATTAGAATTGTATAAAGAAAATTTATAATTCGTGTTTTGAAAGGTATATTGTTCGAGATGTATGAAAAATATACCTTTTTTCTTACAAAATGCTACTTTATTTTAATTACTTTTGTTTCATCGTTCCCTTCTGAGAAAAAATTCGTTACAATGTAGTTGTATGGTAATAAACTTATGAATTTAAAACATGTAATGAAAACCGCAAATAAAAAATGAATTGATAATCCTCAATTTTAAATGAAAACCCTTTTATACATAAATAACAAGTAAAGTTCCTTCTTTTAAATAAACTCAAACAAAACGATTTGATATAAATGTTTTTTATAGAAGTATGGATGATGTACGGAGGCAATTACAAATGAAAGAAAATAAGAAAAGTAAGAAAAGACGAATCTTTCAAGTATTTTTACTAATGATTTGTTCTGCTATTTTATATGTAAGTTATGCAGCTTACGATATTTGGAGCTATCGTTTTAAAACAGATGATAGTGTGAAAACGGATGCTGGTATCGTACTAGGAGCGGCTTCTTGGAACGGAAAACCATCCCCTGTATTTAAAGAAAGAATTAATCATGCGATTTCTTTATATAAGAACGGAAATATTAAAAAGATTATTTTTACAGGTGGTACAAAGTTCGAAGCAGAACTTGAGGAAGCGCGTACTGCTAGAGTATATGCAATGAAACAAGGTGTAAAAGAGGAAGATATTTTAATAGAAACTAAATCCCTTTTCACTGAAGAGAATTTAAAGAATGCGAAGGAAGTTGGAATAGAGAACGGAATACGCACATACACGATTGTAAGTGATCCACTTCATATGAAACGCGCAATGAGAATCGCAAAACATATTAATATTGAAGCGTATGCTTCACCAACGCCGACATCAGCATATAAAACGTTAGACACAGAAATACCATTCTTCTTTAAAGAATTATTCTCGTACATTGGATATGTAACCTCATTGCCATTAAAGGCATTGAAGGGAGATTAATAAGAAAAGAACCTATTTTAAATGGGAACTTTTCTTATTAGTCAAAAACATTGTATTTTTATCGGAATAGTGAAACAATAGAGAGGTAGCTTCATATAATCATAATGAAAAAGTGAGCGGTTCATGAATCGAACATAAAGGAGATTATAGTATGGCACTCTCATTTGTTGAAACAGAAGAACAATCTTTCATTATTGAACAAATAAATAAATTGATTCCGAAATTCATGGAAAGGGAGCATCAACTAAGTGAATTAGGATCATTTCCGTATGAAAATATAAGTGATTTGAAAGATATCGGATATACGAAATTAACGTTACCAAAGGAATTTGGAGGTAGTTCGATTTCTTTATATGACTTCGTTTTATTTCAAGAGAAAATTGCGGAAGGCTGCGGAGCTACTGCATTATCGATTGGCTGGCATCTTGGTATTGTGAAAGAGCTAGCGGAAAATCACTCTTGGAATGATGAGATGTTCAAATGGTTTTGTGAAGAAGTGCGTAATGGCGCGCTCTTTAACAGGGCAGCAACAGAACCAAAAACAGGGAGTCCGACGCGTGGTGGAAAACCAGAAACAATAGCGGTTCAACAAGGCGAGAAGTGGGTTATAAACGGAAGAAAAACTTTTACAACGATGGCACCAATACTTGATTATTTTATTATTTCAGCGAGTATTGAAGGCCGAGAAGAAGTTGGTGAGTTTGTCATTCCAAGAAATACGCTCGGTGTATCCATTGAAGAAACGTGGGATAGCGTTGCGATGCGGGGGACTGCTAGTCACGACCTTGTCTTACAAAATGTGGAGATAGAAAACCGCTTTTTTACAGATATAAAGGGCGGAAAAGTGAAACAAAAGGGTATTGGCTGGTTGCTACATATACCAGCATGTTATTTAGGAATTGCACAATCAGCAAGAAATTATGCAGTTCAATTTGCGGGATCATACAAGCCAAATAGTTTAAATCATTCTATTAGTTTATTGCCGAATGTTAGAAGATTAGTTGGAGAATTAGAACTTGAGCTTATGCAAGCTCGCGTCTTTTTATATCAAATTGCGAAAAAGTACGATGAGGCAGAAGATAAATTATCACTGCAAGCAGAATTAGCTGCAGTGAAATATGCCGTAACGAATGCAGCGATATCAATTGTAGATAAAGCAATGCGCATCGTAGGGGCAAAAAGTTTATCAGAAAGAAATCCTCTTCATCGTTACTATTTAAACGTCAGAGCAGGATTACACAATCCGCCGATGGATGATGTAACACTGTCTATGTTAGCAGATGCGGCGTTTTGGTCGTAGTAATTTTAAACTTGCATTTTATTGTTTGTGAGTAATATAGTTGTTTTGAAAGCACGTGTTTGAGTAGTAATCAAACACGTGCTTTTTATGTGTTTAATATACTAGTTTAAAATGAAGCGTTGTAAACATTTGTCATATCTAATCCCAAATTAAAGGTCTTTCCAAGTTTACCATTCGTAAATATTGTAAAAATTGACCTGCATGGACCGCATCATGATAGGCAATTCGAAGTAGCATGTCGCCTAAATATCTTTCATAGCCAACATCGCTTCGATCAATAAGGGTTGAATCTAGCTCGGCTATGCTTATGGATTGTACATATTCTATGAAGTCAGTAAAGTATACTTGTGCCAATTCAATTTCTTTTTTTACACAAGTAATTGGCTCGTCATCATAGGGGAAATGTATATCATGTATTGAGCCGTTGTTTTGTAAAATCATATGATAGTAAAAAGTTGAGCTCCATACATGACGAATCATTTCACCAAAGGACATAGCTTCATGATCAGGCTTCCAATTAAGAAAATTATCGGGAAGAGAATTCCATAATTTTTCTGAGCGCCTTCTCGTTTCTTTCAAATTTAATATACTAAGATCAATTGCATTCATAATACATTCTCCTTTACTATTAAACTTAAAATAATTGTATCAGTTTAATAGTTAGGGTATCATCGAAATATGAATGTATATCCGAATATCTCATATATAGCTAAACTAATTGCTGAACCTACAAGAGCAATTATCTTAGATTGTTTAATGAATAATCAGGCACTACCTGCTAGCGAATTGGCTTATATGGCAAAGGTGTCACATCCAACGATTAGTTCTCATCTTTCTAAATTAGTAGAGGGGAATCTACTTACAGTTGAACAACATGGTAGACATCGTTACTATCGACTTGCTAATCAAGAGGTAGCAGAAGTTCTTGAAAAGTTAGGAACAATCGCACCAACAGTCCAAGTTCGTTCTTTAAAACAATCGGATCAACTAAAACAAGTTCGTTATGCTCGAACTTGCTATGATCATCTTGCAGGCAGACTCGGTGTAGAGATAACCGAAAAATTATTAGATAAGGAATTTATCATTTTAGAGAAAGGAGAATACATTGTAACGGAAAAAGGTAAGAACTGGTTTTTGAATTTTGGAATAAATATTGAAACGGCAGATATAAAGAGAAGAATATTTGCAAAACCTTGTCTTGATTGGAGTGAACGACGCTACCATATTTCTGGTTGGTTAGGATCTGCAATTGCAAAACTATTTTTGGAACAGGAATGGATTACAAAAACGGATAAGAGTCGTGCTGTCCATCTTACACAAAAAGGTATGAAGTTATTGAAAGAGCAATTAGGCATTGACATGGAGAATAAAAAAGTCCATCAAAATGCAATGCCTCCTGCCGAGTAAACAGTATGAAATAACCTGAGTTCTATATTTATATAGACTCAGGTTATTTCATTTCTTTTAAAGTCTTTGATGATATTTGCGCAAGGTAACTTTAACCTCATTGGCTTTACGGAAAGATCTTAAATGAAAACAAAGTAGTTTGAGGAAATTCTATTAAATTAGTAATCATATTCATTGAAATTTATGCGTAAGAATATAGTAGATGAAGGGAGATATAAAATGAATAAAGTAAAACTGAAAGTATTAAATGTAAGGTATATATTGATATGTTTTTTATTCACGATTATATGTATCCTCACTTCATTCATCATTTCTAGTAATTCTAGCGTATTTAAATCATATTATATGAATCAATTATTAGGAACGAATTCTACTAAAGGTCTTATGTATATGATAGGAAGTGAAAATCGTTATTTTGCAGAAGAATTTCATAAAGAAAAAGGACGAGCGTCTTTAGAATCTTTTTTACTATCACTTTCTACAAATATTAATGTAAATGATCTCCGGAGTTTATTAACGAGGGAACTTCCTAATATGAATCAATTTTATTCGGAAATATTAATTGCTGGGGAAGGCACAGACTATACAAACATTCCCGAAGAATCCAGCATTCCTTTAGATAAAATTAAAGATAAAGGTACTGCTGTTGAACACCCAAAGGGTGGGAAAGAAAACAATTCTACTGATGAAAATTCGAATACACAAAATAACGGTGAAAATAAAGTTTTTATTTATCATACACATAGTTGGGAAGCGTTTATTCCTCTTATTCCAGGTGCTACTGTACCCGATGATGCTTCCAGTACAAATAATGAAGTGAATATTACGTTTGTTGGAAACTATTTAAAACAAAAGTTAGAAGAAAAAGGAATAGGTGTTTCGCATGATACGACAAATATGAGGGATTTTCTACGGAATAAAAATTTAAATTGGGCTCAATCTTACAAAGGATCCCGTCAAATATTACAAGATAAATTAACGCAAGATAAAAATATTATGTTCCCAATGGACCTTCATAGAGATGATGCACGAAAAAATACTACAACAAAAAATATTAACGGAAAAAATTATGCTCGGCTCTATTTCATTTTAGGACGGGAAAATCCTAACTATGAAAAAAATAAAAAAATAGTAACGGCAATAAATTCATATTTAGATGAAAAATATTACGGTTTAAGCCGAGGGATTTTTATTAAAGATCGTAAAAGCGGGAACGGAGTATATAATCAAGACCTATCTCACAATGCATTACTTATTGAAATGGGAGGGGTCGATAATACACCAGAAGAATTATACGCTTCCGTTGACGCACTAGTAGAAGCGTTTAGCCACTATTATAATGGAGTAACTAAGAAAAATAACTAAAATAAAAAGGAGTGACACTTAGTCAGAAGTGCTAGGAGTTACTCCTTTTTGTAGAATATAAAATTACCGATAAACGTCATTTATTGAAAAAAATCTTTCTTTTCATTCTTCTTTTTACAGTTTTATAGGAGAAAGCTAGGTTTCTTATTTTTACTAATGTTATAATAAGAAAAAAGCACGAAAAGAGGTCATCTCATGCTAGAGGTTATTGCAACATGTTTAGAAGATGTGAAACGAATTGAACGAGCTGGCGGGAAGCGAATTGAATTAATTTCATCTTATACAGAAGGCGGTTTAACACCGAGTTATGCATTTATTAAAAAAGCGGTAGAAGCAGTACATATACCGATTCACGTTATGATTCGTCCGCATGCGAAGTCTTTTACATATACGGAAGAAGAAATTGAAATGATGAAGGAAGATATTATCGTTGCACAGAAGTTAGGTGCAGCTGGTGTTGTATTAGGTGTACTAAACGGACGAAATGAAGTGGATGAAGAAAAATTAGCCGATCTACTATCTGTTGTAGAAGGAATAAATGTAACGTACCACCGTGCGATAGATGACATAGAAAATCCAGTAGAAGCGATGAAAACTTTAAAGAAGTTTCATAAAGTGACTCACGTTTTAACTTCAGGTGGACAAGGAAATATAGTAGAGAATATTCTGGTACTTACAGAAATGCAAAAGGTAAGCGATGGTCAAATTCAACTTGTAGTTGGAGCTGGCGTGACGAAAGAAAATATAAAGCAATTGCTAGATGAAACTGGAATTACGCAAGCGCATGTCGGTACGGCGGTAAGAGAAGGAAAATCATGTTTTTCTGAAATTGATCCTAATTTAGTACAACAATTAGTTCAAATCATACAATAAACAGTTAAGAAAGAGGAGAAACGATGAAGGAAAATACGAAGAAAGAATTATTCTCATGGGCTAAAACGATAGGATTTACTCTTGTATTAATTGCTATTATTCGCGGTGTTTTATTTACACCTTCACTAGTGCAAGGGGAATCGATGATGCCTACTTTAGAAAATAACGAGCGAGTTCTTGTGAATAAGATTGGCTATAGTATAAGTGGATTAGAACGCTTTGATATTATCGTCTTCCACGGTAAAGAAGGGTACGATTTAGTAAAACGAGTAATTGGTGTACCAGGCGATACAGTGGAGTATAAAAACGATGTGTTATATGTAAACGGAAAAGCGATGAAAGAACCATATTTAAAAGAGTTTAAAGAAAAAGCAGCAGGCCGTGTATTAACTCCAGACTTTACGTTAGAACAAATCACAGGAAAAACGAAAGTGCCAGAAGGCCAAGTGTTTGTTTTAGGCGATAATCGTGAAGTTTCAAAAGATGGTCGTATGTTCGGGTTTATTTCCGAAGATGAGATTGTCGGAAAAGGACAAGCTGTTTTCTGGCCGTTGAAACAAGTAAGAGCGTTATAAAGCAAGTATGGGAGAAATATTCTTCTAGCGGATTTAAATCACATTTTTTGTAAAACTGAATGTTCATTTAAGAAAGACAGAGGTCGTTTTGATTATTATTTTTCAAAATGGCCTCTGTTTATTTGAAGATAGTATTGCAAGGAGGGAATTTAAATGAGAACGAAAGAAGTAGAAGCTATCTTAAACAGGAAAGGAGCCAGGAAAGTAAACGAAATTCCTAAAGAGGTCTTACAATTACTACAGCAAGGGAAAGTAGAAAGTGTTAATCTAACAGAATGGCTGGCTATAAATCATATTGAACTACTTAAAAATGTCTTACCTTCAATAGGACTCAAGAATAGTTTGGAATGTATAGTAGCTGAATTAGAAAAACAGAACGTTGAAACAGGAATGAAAGTCATACGAATAACAGGAACTTTATTGGATGAAATTATACTCAAAGAGAATGAAGGAAACAAGGAAGACATACTGTTACAATTATCTGATCATATTTCAGATAGTGTACGATGTTGGGCAGCGTTTATGAATAAAAAATCTAATAACACATTAAAAGATACATTAACGTACATTCGACCTTTTGCGGCGGATCATCATTTTGGTGTTCGAGAAATAGCTTGGCTGTCTATTAGAGAAGATCTATCACAAAATATAGAAGAAAGTGTGGAATTGTTAGTAGAATGGGCAAAAAGTGAGGATGAGAATATTCGCAGGTTCTCTGTAGAATCTATTCGTCCTCGAGGTGTATGGAGTAAACATATTGAAATATTAAAACAAGAGCCTGAAAAAGCACTTCCCATTCTTAATTTACTTAAATCAGATCCATCAAAATATGTACAAGATTCGGTTGGAAACTGGTTAAATGATGCAAGTAAAACTAAACCGGATTGGGTAATAAACTTGTGTGAAGAATGGACAAAGGATACTGACATAAAATCAACTAGTAGAATTATTAAAAAAGCTAAAAGAACGATTTTGAAAAATAAGTAATATGTAACTAATAGACTTGTTAAGTTGTAAGAAAGAACAATCAATCATGTTAAAAAAAGAATATTTTGAATAAATAGGGGAAGAGCATGTATTGATCAATACATGCTCTTTATATTTTCTTTTATATTAGTGTTATGAATGAAAGGTGATCAAATTTCATTTCAAATCTAAACTTCCATACTTTTTTATTGTAACTTTTATTCTAATAGTTTTGTGGCAACATGTACTTTGGAAAGTGAACCGTCTCTATTTCTAAAAAAAATTTTATATTCACCGTCCGGAAGCCAATCAGTCCAGTGAATATTGAATTCACTTATTGCTTGTTCCCCAGGTTTTAAAGTTCCGTCAATCATCCAAGTACCTTTAGCGTTATACAAAGAAAGTATAACGCTAAAGGAGAATCACCAGTATTTTGCACAAGAACGCTTAAGTTATCTCCATTAAAATAGTTGAAATTATAAGTGGTTGATTCGAAAAATGCAACGTCTTCGTTTGTTATGGCACGTTGTTCAATTTGGGAGTTTAGCTTCGTATCTTCATTTGTCGCAAATGTCACATTATAACCTATACAAAAAGATAACATAATAGCAGGAATCATTAGTAGCTTTTTCAAAAGAAACATTCCTTATATGTTGTTATATATATCATGATAATTGAAGTATATTAGAAATGTAATAGTTTAATGTAAAAATTTACGAATGTAATGGGGTATTTACGTTTTTTTAATTACTGACAAATATATTGATTCATACGCTTGAAAAAAATATTGATAGAATTGAAAGAATATTTTATAATTTTAAATTATATAGTTGTTTCGAAAAACGGAATTTAAGTTCCGGAATTCGGAATAAGAGGGAGATAGAATGAGTATAAATAAAACGGCAGTTAAGACAATGGATATTTTAGAGTTGTTTTATGAGCATGAAGAGCTAAGTTTAACAGAGATGGTTCAGCTTACGAGTATGCCGAAAACATCTGTTTATCGTTTAATTGGCTCGTTAGAAGAAATGGAATTTTTACAAAAAAACGAGAAGGGGAAATATCGTCTAGGAGTCGTTTTTTTAAGGTTCGGTCAACTTGTTTCACAAAGATTATCAGTAAGAAATATTGCGATTCCATATATGAAAGAGCTTAGAGATAGTTTAGGACAGGCAGTTAATTTAATTATTCAAGATGGTAACGACGCGATTTATGTGGAAAAGATGGAAGGTGCTCAGCCTGTACGCGTGTATACGGCGGTTGGAAGAAGAGCACCACTTTATGCGGGTGCATGCCCGAGAATTTTACTATCATATTTCTCTGAGGAAGAGCAACGGAAATACGTAGAGGAAACGGATTTAAAACAGTTTGCAGATGGAACAATCGTAGATAAGGAACAGTTGATAGAAGTGTTACAAATGGCGAAAAAGGAAGGACACACAATTAGCTACTCTGAGTTAGAAAATCATACAGCGGCTATAGCGGCGCCCATTTTCGCAAGCGATGGGACAGTTGTAGCGGGTATTAGTATTTCGGGATTAGCAATTGAGTATAACGAAAGTAATATTGCATATTTTATTGCGAAAGTGAAAGAGACAGCACATCGCATTTCGAAAGAACTCGGCTTTTTAGCATAGAAAGAGGGAGTGGGATGAAATTTTCTGCGTTAGGGGATCAAGCAATTATTGTTACATTTGGTGAAGAAATGCGGATGGAGACATACGAAAAAGTGCAGCGATTATTTCAAGCGTTGAGGCAGCATCCGTTTACAGGAATGGTTGAATGTGTGCCGTCGTTCACTTCATTAGCGGTCTATTACAATGTATACGAAGTGTGGAAGCGAAATGGGAGAAGTGAAGGACCATATCAATACGTTAGCCGATATATAAAAGAGTTGTGTGATTCGTATAAAGAAGAAGTGAATAAAGAAGTGAAACATATTACTATACCTGTTTGCTACGGTGGAGAATATGGGCCTGATTTAGAAGAGGTCGCGCATGAAAGAGGATTACAGGTAGAAGATGTCATTCGCATACATAGTGAAACAACATATTTTGTGTATATGTTAGGCTTTACACCAGGGTTCCCGTATTTGGGGGGATTATCAAAAGAGCTAGAAACACCTAGAAAAGAAACGCCACGGCTACAAATCCCTCCTGGTTCGGTAGGGATTGGTGGAAATCAAACAGGTATATATCCGCTTGAAACACCAGGAGGATGGAATATTATTGGCCGAACTCCTATTTCATTATTTAATCCAGAAGAAGAAACACCAACATATATTCAAAGCGGTATGTATTTACGGTTTATCCCAATAACGAAGGAAGAGTATGTATCACTTGAGGAGGCTAAAGAATGGATGTAGAAGTTTTGCATGCGGGAATGCTTACAACAGTCCAAGATTTAGGACGATCTCACTATCAACAATACGGTGTACCAGTTGGCGGGGCGATGGATCAAAGTGCACTTCGGATGATCAATATGTTAGTCGGTAATGAAGAGAATGAAGCGGGACTCGAAATGACGATTATGGGACCTAAATTGTTAATAAAGAAAACGACTTTACTTGCGATTGGCGGAGCGGATATGGAGCCGTTACTGAATGGGGAGCGTATTCCATTATGGCGTCCCATTTTAGCGGAAGAAGGTAGCATGCTATGTTTTGGAAAAGTGAAAAGTGGTTGCAGGGCGTATGTAACTTTTGCAGGGGGAATACAGATTGATCGCATAATGGGAAGCAAAAGCACTTACATACGTGCAGCGATTGGTGGTATAGAAGGGAGAATGCTGAAAAAAGGAGATTATTTTCAAATTGGTACGCACAAGGAAATGGCGAGTCGTTTCATTCAAGACTTACAAAAGGATGAACGAGTCAAAACGAAATGGGCAATTAACTGCAGTGTACTGCCAAAGTATAAGAAATATCCTAAACTTCGTGTCATAACGGATTTTGAATATGATCAATTTACAGAAGAAAGTAAACAGGCATTTTTTACGAAAGAGTATAAAGTATCTAATTACGCTGACCGAATGGGTTATAGAGTTGAGGGAGAAGTTTTAAATAGAGTGGAAGAAAAAGAGATTTTATCGAGTCCCGTTACATTTGGGACCATTCAAGTGCCAAATGGTGGACAGCCAATTATATTAATGGCAGATAGGCAAACGACAGGTGGCTATCCGAGAATGGGCAATATTATTTCAGTAGATTTACCACTTCTTGCTCAATTAAAACCAGGGGACTACGTTTCTTTTGAGAACATTACGTTGGAAGAAGCAGAACAATTGTACATAGAACAGGAAGTAAATATGAATCTATTAAAGAAATTCATCGCTTTACGAAGCTGAGAATTGGAGTGAAACATCGTGACGACAATCGATTTAAACTGTGATTTAGGAGAAAGTTTTGGAGCTTATAAAATGGGGAATGATGATGAAATTCTTCCGTTCGTTTCCTCTATAAATGTTGCTTGTGGTTTTCATGCGGGGGATCCGACTGTAATGAGGAAAACGGTTGAAAAGGCCCTGCAGCATAACATAGCAATTGGCGCGCATCCTGGTTTTCCAGATTTAATTGGATTTGGAAGAAGAAATATGAATGTGTCAGCAAGCGAAGTATACGACTATGTATTGTATCAAATTGGCGCATTAGACGCATTTGTGAAAGCAGCTGGCGGCGAGATGCAGCATGTGAAACCGCATGGTGCTTTATATAATATGGCGGCGACTAATCCGGAAATTGCAGATGCAATTGCAAAGGCAATTTATGATAGTAATCCAAATCTATTACTTTACGGATTAGCAAACAGCGAGGCGTTTATACAGGCCGCGGAAAAATATAATATAACTCTCGTACAAGAAGCTTTTGCAGATCGGACGTATAAGCAAGATGGAACATTAACAAGTCGTACGGAAGAAAATGCACTTATAAAAAATGAAGAAGAAGCGATAAAGCAAGTGCTTCAAATGGTGAAAGAAGGGTATGTAAACGCTGTGAGCGGAGAGAAAGTAGCAGTTCACGCACAAACAATTTGTTTACATGGTGATGGAGAGAAAGCGGTGCAATTTGCGGGAAAAATATACAGAACATTCGAACTTAATAATATTTCTATTTGTGCACCGAAATAAAAAATATGGGGAGTGCTGGGATGATTAAATTAATCGGGATACTACTTGTTGCAGTTGGTTTTTTATTTAGATTAAATACACTATTAGTAGTTATGGTTGCAGGTATTGTTACAGGCATGGTTTCAGGATTAAGCTTTTATGATGTCATTAGCATGTTCGGTAAATTTTTTATAGAAAATAGATATATGTCTATGCCAATTATATTAACTTTACCGGTAATCGGAATTTTAGAGCGTTACGGTTTGAAAGAAAGAGCAGAAGCACTTATAACGAAATCAAAAGGAGCAACAACTGGAAGAGTATTAATGTCATATTTCACAATAAGAGAATCATCAGCAGCACTTGGACTGAACATTGGTGGTCATGCGCAAACAGTAAGACCGCTCGTTGCACCGATGGCAGAAGGGGCTGCGCAAGGTAAATACGGTAAGCTACCTGAAAAGTTAAGAGAAAAGATTAAAGCAAACGCAGCAGCAGCGGAAAATACAGCTTGGTTTTTCGGAGAGGATATATTTATCGCGACTGGTGCCATTTTATTAATGAAAGGATTCTTCGATTCAGTAGGTATGCATGTCGGTGTATGGGATATGGCACTTTGGGGTATTCCAACAGCAATATCGGCACTTATCGTAAGCTGGATCAGATTTAGAAGATTTGATAGATATATAGCGAAAACGATGGAAGCAAAAGAAAAAGAAGAGAAGGAGGCAATATAAAATGAACATTATCACAATGGATACAATTTATTACGTATTAGGTATAATCGTTGCTTTTATCGCTGTTCGTATTGCATTTGATCGCCAACATCCAAATCGATTTGGTTCTAGCTTATTTTGGGCGTTATTTGCAGTTACATTTTTATTCGGAAATGTAATCCCTTCGTTTTACGTTGGCTGTATCGTGCTCGCTATGGTCGTATTAGCTTCATTAAACAAAGTAACAAAATCAGAGGAGAAAGAAGTACCAGTACAAGAACGTGTGAAACATGCTGAGAAATTAAAAAATAAAATTTTTATGCCTGCACTATTAATTCCTATTTTTACAATTATCGGTACGTTAACGTTAGGGAAAATCAAATGGGGGAATGTTTCCCTTGTTGATCCAGATAAAGTAACGTTAGTTGCATTAGCACTTGGAGCATTACTTGCATTTGTTGCGGCGATGCGTATTACGAAATCGAAAATAACAACGCCTGTACAAGAAGGAAGTAGACTATTACAGGCTGTCGGCTGGGCTGTCATTTTACCACAAATGTTAGCAGCACTTGGCGGTATTTTCGCGAAATCTGGCGTTGGCCAAGTCGTTTCTGATTTAGTCGGCCAAGTATTACCGACAGAGTATCCGTTCGTTGCTGTTTTGGCGTATTGTTTAGGAATGATGCTCTTTACAGTCGTAATGGGAAATGCATTCGCAGCGTTTGCCGTAATTACTGGCGGAATTGGTTTACCTTTAATTGTGCAGATGCACGGAGGAAACCCGGCAATTATGGCAGCGCTCGGTATGTTTGCTGGATATTGCGGAACATTACTTACTCCAATGGCAGCAAACTTTAATATCGTTCCGGCGATGCTATTAGAGCTAAAAGATAAAAATGCAGTTATTAAAGCGCAAGTACCAATTGCTCTTTCAATCTTTATCATAAATATGTTTATTATGTACGGCCTTGTATATCGTTTCTAATTAGGAGGGAAAACTATGAAAACAGTATTACTAACAGGATTTGATCCGTTCGGCGGAGAAAGTATCAATCCAGCTTGGGAAGTCGCAAAAAGTTTGCACGAAAAAACAGTCGGAGAATACAAGATTATTAGTAAACAAGTACCAACTGTATTTCATAAATCAATACAAGTTTTAAAAGAATATATAGAAGAACTAAACCCTGAAATGATTATATGTATCGGACAAGCTGGGGGCAGACCAGATATTACGATAGAGCGTGTCGCAATTAATATTGATGATGCAAGAATTGCTGACAATGAAGGGAATCAGCCTATAGATGTACCAGTTGTAGAAGAAGGATCAGCTGCCTACTGGTCTACACTTCCGATGAAAGCAATTGTAAAAAGACTACAAGCAGAGGGCATACCAGCTTCCGTTTCGCAAACAGCAGGTACATTCGTTTGTAATCACTTATTCTACGGTCTCATGCATGAACTAGTGAAACGTGATAAGGAAATAAAAGGCGGATTTATTCATATTCCGTTTTTACCAGAGCAAGCTAGCAATTATCCAGGACAACCGAGTATGTCACTTTCTACTATTTGTAAAGGGATAGAACTGGCAGTAGAAGTAACGACGACAGTTGAGGTGGATATTGTGGAAGTTGGAGGCACGACGCATTAAATAGAAGAATAACTTGGGATACAATTAGAATCCATAGATGATTTTATAAAGTTTTGGAGAAATAGGGAAATGGGTGATACCCTATTCTTCGGAGTAATATTATGTGTCAAGCGTATAGAAGGTTAAATCTAATGTTAATATTTTGTTATTCGATAAGGATGTAATAGAAATACAAAAGCAACTTCAAGATGATAAAGTAGCTAAATAGCAGGTTTAAAAAATGTTCACAAAATAATATAATAACTAGTAATAAAGGAAAAGAAATCTTAAAATTGGATTTCTTTTTAATTTGATGAAACTATTTACATTGTATAATATTCCATGGTAAAGTTTTCAAGGGAAAAATAAGTATTAGTAACATCATGGAGGGTACATTATGAAAAAACAAATTTCAGTTTTATTAGGCAGCATCATGCTGACAGGAAGCATTCTTACAGGTTGCGGAAATGAAAAAACATCCACAGAGAATAAAGAAAAAGCAACTTCTGCAGAGCAAAAAGATGTTTCTAACAAGTCCGAAAAAGAGGAAAAAGGTACTGTAAACCTATCTAAAGTAGGGCAGAAAGCTAAAGCAGATGGTAATGAAGCTGAATTAATGAAAATTAAAGAAGTTAACCAAACTGTAGATATCGCACCTATTAAATATACTGTAAAAGATATGAAGATTATTAAGCTTAATAAAGTTAATAAGTCTATGACAGAATTTTTACTTCAATATACAGGTGGGAATAAATTACCTGATGATCTAAATTACATACAAATTCAATATAGTGTAGAAAACACTAGTGATCAAAATGTAGATTTCTATGGTCTTCAAAAAGTTGTTCTGAACAATGGCGAACAGCTGGATGCAATTGGAAATGATTTTATTTGGGAAAGCGAAGATAGTGATAGTAAATTTTATGGTAAAGTAAAAAAAGAGGGAAGTGTAGGTCTTATTATTAAAGGGAAGCCTGAGGAGATTACATCAGCTAAGTTAATCTTTAGTAATACGGTTAATCCTGATGGGTATGAGACTATTACGGAAGAACAACAAGCAGAATTCCAATTTTAAAAGAGAGGCATACGCTTCTCTTTTATATTTTACAGATAATATTAACTTACTAATTAACTAGTTAGAATAAGAAAGGTGTTTACACTGTTAATTAGCAAATAGGGGTAAGTATCATATATTTCTACTGAATTTAAATTATGAAGTGAAAAAGTTAATACATGTTTGCATGCGTTATTGTTATACTATAAATCAAATCATACAACACCTCCTGTAAACAACTGGTATAATAAGTATAGCAATATACATAGAGGTGATTTTTGTGCAATTTGAAGAAGTACGTTCAATTTTAGAAAAAGAGAAGAAAATTACAGTGTTAACAGGCGCAGGTGCAAGCACGGAAAGTGGTATTCCAGACTTTCGTTCAGCAAATGGATTGTATGCTGATGCGAATGTGGAGATGTATTTATCAAGAGGATATTATAATAGAAGTCCGAAAGAATTTTGGAAGCATTATAAAGAAATCTTCCAAATTAATACGTTTCATCAATATAAACCAAATCGCGGCCATCGCTTTTTAGCTGAATTAGAAGAACAAGGGAAAGATATTACGATTTTAACGCAAAATATTGACGGTTTACATCAATTAGGCGGTAGTAAGCATGTCATTGATTTACATGGAACACTTCAAACAGCACATTGTCCGAAGTGTAAAGCGGGATATGATTTGCAGTATATGATTGATCATGAAGTGCCTCGCTGTCAGAAGTGTAATTTCATTTTAAATCCAGACGTTGTTTTATACGGGGATACATTGCCGCAATATCAAAATGCGATAACACGTTTATATGAAACAGATGTGCTTATTGTTATGGGAACTTCATTAAAAGTACAACCTGTCGCTTCATTCCCGCAAATCGCAAAGAGGGAGATAGGGGCAACGACCATTTTAGTAAATGAAGAGTTAACAGGCCAAGAATATAACTTTGATTTTGTTTTTCAAAATAAGATTGGTGAGTTTGTTGAAGGGATATCTTCAATGAAATAAGTTATCGGAAAAACTGAGGTATTCACCTCAGTTTTTTATTTGAGTAATCACAGTTTAAAGCATTTCGATAATGTAGTAACCACATCTCTATAACCAATAAAAAAGGTTTTAGTTGGCAAAATAACCGAATAGGAAGAAATGTTTTCTTTAGCGAATATACAGTCGTCATAAAGTAAACTAATATGTAGCTGTTGTAAAGGTTCTATTTCGTTTTGCTTTACGTATAAAACTAAGTCATTATAAAGTTGCTCAGTATATTCACTTACAGAACGTTCTAATGAAAGCTGACCTACTATGCTAGTCCACCATACTTTAAAACTACATACTAATTCTTTAAAAGAGTCCTCATTACATAATTGAGTGTCAAAAAGCTTCTTATAAAAGATATGGATTTCCTCATGAAAAATGTGTAAATCATATTTGTCGTCAGTAATTTGCTTGCGAAGTGTATGCCATAATTCTTTGAAATTCGCTTCAAAGTTAGTAGAGAAATTTAATTGTCTTGCTATGTAAGGAAACCTCAAATTTTCTTTATTCTCTTTTTGGTTGAGATAAATATTTTGAATATAAATCATAAAGTTTAAACAATATGACGTATTAGTATGTATTGTAAACGAATCTATCATTTCATTTTCTCCTTAGTAGTGTCTTTTATTGTTAGTATACAAAGAAATGTAAATGAATGGTATGAAAAAATTGTATACACTATTTCTTTTAGAATAACATTCATGTTATTCCTTAATAAGGGAATGGTAATAAATAGGATATAAAATTAAAAAACTGAAAATTAAATCTTTTATTTCTTTTGTAATTAATATAAAATTCTATATATATCATATAAATAAATTTGATACATAATGGTTCTATGTAGAGATGTTAATAGAATGAAGCGAGGGAGCGAAATGAGACAGAAAAAGGAGCAGAAGAAACAATCGAAAAAGAAAAAGACCCATATTCCTTTTCGGTTAAATGTACTATTTTTTATCGTCTTTCTTTTATTTTCAGCTATTATAATTCAATTAGGTAAAGTACAAATCATTGATGGAGAAACGTATAGAAATGAAGTGAACAAAAAGGAAGATGTAACGGTAAGCACGCCTGTTCCTAGAGGGAAAATGTTTGATCGGCAGGGTCAAGTGATTGTAAATAACAAACCGCTACGAACCGTTACATATACGAAAATGAAAGGAGTAGATTCGAAAGAAGTTTTACAAGTAGCAAGACAGTTAGCGCAGCTAATAGAAATGTCACCAGAAGATATAGATAAGTTAACAGAAACAGATAAAAAGGATTTTTGGATGCAGTTAAATGAAAAGCGTGCTGCAGCAAAAGTGACAAAAGAAGATGAGAATACATTTAGGAAGCAAGAGATGGAAGGGAAAGAATTAGATAAAAAAGTAGAAGAGTTACGTAGGGAAAGAATTACGCAAGAAGAATTAAGCGAACTTTCAAAAGAGGATTTAGAAGTATTAGCAATTAAAAGTAGGATGAATGCGGGATATAAAATGACGCCGCAAATCGTTAAAAAAGATGTAAGTCAAAATGAATACGCAGTCGTAAGTGAAAGATTGGCAAGTTTACCAGGAGTAGATACGACAGTAGACTGGGAACGTGAATACCCAAATGATAAAATACTTCGCTCGATCCTTGGTAGCGTTTCTACTGAAAATGAGGGCTTGCCAAGAGAGCAATTAGATTATTATTTAGTACGTGATTATAACCGAAATGATCGTATTGGTAAGAGTTACATTGAAAAACAGTATGAGGATGCATTACATGGAACGAAAGAACAGTCGAAAAATATTACGGATAAAGCAGGAAATATTATTCGAACTGAAAAAGTGACAGAAGGAAAAAGTGGTAACAACTTAATGTTAACAGTGGATATGGAGTTACAGAAAAAAGTAGAGGAAAGTCTTGAAAAGAATTTACGAGCATTTCATTCTGCGGAGCCGATGATGGATCGCGCGTTCGTTGTAATGATGAACCCGAAAAACGGACAAATTTTATCAATGGCTGGAAAGAAAATTGTAAATAAAGATGGCGGGATGCAAATAGAAGACTTTGCTTTAGGAACGATGACAAGTTCTTATGAGTTAGGATCAACTGTGAAAGGGGCTACGTTATTAGCCGGATATCAAACTGAAACAATTAAGCCGTATACGCATTTCTTCGATGCACCAATGTATTTTAAAGGAAGTACAAAGCCAAAGAAATCGTGGAAAGACTTTGGAGATATTGATGATTTAAGAGCTTTACAAGTTTCATCAAACGTCTATATGTTTAATACAGCGTTAAAAATGGCAGGTATAAATTATGTGCCAAACAATCCGCTAGATATTAAAAAAGAGACATTTAATAAAATGCGCTACTACTTTAGACAGTTTGGCTTAGGTGTACCGACTGGAATTGACTTGCCGAATGAATCGATTGGTCAAATGGGTAGAACAGATACCATACCTGGTTTTTTACTTGATTACGTGATTGGACAGTATGATACATATACGCCACTTCAACTTGCTCAATATATGTCAACAATTGCAAACGGTGGTTACCGAATGAAACCACAAATTGTACAAGAAGTGAGAGAGCAACCACATAGACCAGAGGATGTTGGAAAAGTTGTTCGGTCTATTGAACCAGTTATTTTAAATCGAGTGGATATGGACACTTCATACATAAATCATGTAAAAGAAGGGTTTAGAAGAGTTTTTCAAGAAACTGACGGGACGGGTACTGCAACGTTTAAGGGATTACCGTATAAACCAGCTGGAAAAACAGGAACAGCTGAAACCGTATATGGCGGAGAAAGTGATATTGGAAGAGATGAAAACAATAACCGAAAAAAATGTTATAATTTAACTCTTGCCGGTTATGCACCATATGATGCTGATCCGGAAGTTGCTTTTTCAGTTGTTGTACCTTGGGTGAATGATGACAAATCAGGAATTAATTCTGCGATTGGTAAAGAGATTTTGGATGCGTATTTTGAGTTAAAAGCGAAAAGAGCAGGTGGAAATCCAGTCCCAGTAGAACAACCGAACAAGGCCCAGTAAAAATAGTATCACTGCATAGAAACACATTGTGCAGTGATATATTTTTTGAGTGAAAAAGTGTTTAAATAAGGTGGGAATGGATATGAAAGAGGAGATTAAAAGAGGCTGGGGGAAATACATACTCTTTGTTTTTGTTTTGGTAGTAGCCTATCATTCTTTTACTTTATGTAAAGTGGAAGGGAAATCGATGCAACCGACTTTATATGAAGAAGACTACGTATTTGTAAATAAAGCAACAGTACATTTTTCTAATTTAGAGCACGGAGAAATTGTCATTATAAAGGAAGAGGATGAGTCGAAATATTATGTGAAACGAGTAATAGGGCTTCCTGGTGACGTAATTAACATAACGAATGGATCAGTGTATGTGAATGATAAAAAGCAAGAAGAACCGTATACAAATAAAGATTTATTCAATAATACGCAAGTGTTTTATAACTTTCAAAAGACAAAAATCCCGCCAAATAAGTTATTTGTAATGGGAGATAATCGTGAGCTTAGTAGAGATAGTCGAAACGGCTTAGGATATATTGAAGAAGATAATATAATAGGCAAAGTAGAATTTGTCTATTATCCATTTTCAAAAATGAAGATCATAGAATAAGTGGGGTTATACAAAATCCCACTTATTAAAGTTTCACTTTACCCGGCTATTTGCCGGGCAGTAAGCCCCCCACCTCAAAGTTCAGCTGTGCAAAGGAGTTAGGTGGGAGATCAACTGCCCGTAAAAGCCCGATTGGTTCAACTAATAATAAGCGGGGGATGAACAAAACCCCCACTTATTAAAGTTTCACTTTATCTTCTTTAAAAAACCTTTTGGATTAAATGAAATGAAAAACTTATGTTTGGATTCATCGATTATGAAATTGTTATTTTTAGCTAAAAACTCTTCAACAGCTTCCATCGGGCCAGGGCCCCAATCGGGAGAAACAGGATTTCCATTAATAGATGTATCCTCTACAATAATATAACTACCAGTAGTAACGATAGATTTATAAAGTAAAAGTTCTTTTGCGACATGTTCTTTACTATGATCTGAATCTAAAATAACTAAAATCACATCATCAGGTTTGCGCATACTTAAAATGGTTTGGACGGCCTGTACAGAAACAGAAGAAGCTGTTACATACGTAATTCGGTCATGGTTTGGACGATTTGGTTGAGGGAATATATCGATAGTAAGAACGTGACCTTTACCAATTTGTTCTAATATAGAAGCTAAATACAATGCACTACCACCATAACAAGTACCACATTCAATAATTAAATCGGGTTTTAATTCGTAAACAATTTCTTGATACAAAAAAAGATCTGTGGGAAGTTTGAGAATGGGGACACCAAGCCAATGTGTATCATATAACCAAACTCGACTATCGTAATATTGTTTTAAAAATTCGCTACTTATGTTATCGATTTTGAACACTCCTTTCTGAAACGAAAGTTGTACAATATAATATGTGAAATATCATTATAAGGAGAATGTTTTTTAATAAAAATGAGCAAAAAACCTCATTAAAAACCAATTGTTTGTATAATAAAAAACTTAATTCAGCAAGTTTTAATCAAAATGCAGTTTAAATATGTAGATGAGGGGAAAAGGAACGTATGTATAAGTACACAATTTGCTTCATTAGAAGAGGGAGTGAAATACTCTTATTGAATAGAAATAAAAAACCAAACATGGGAATGTGGAATGGTGTCGGAGGAAAAATAGAAAAGGATGAAACACCATACGATGGAATCATTAGAGAAACACTAGAGGAAACGGGAATAGAGCTTCCAAGTGTAACGTATAAGGGGAATGTTATTTTTAAAGATAAAGACGAGTCTTGGCATAGTGAGGGAATGTATGTATTCCTAGCTGATTTACCAGACGGAGTGAATAAAGACACCCCATTAAGTACGGCGGAAGGTTTATTACAATGGAAAGAAATTGATTGGATATTGAATCATGATAATAGAGGTGTAGTTAGCAATTTACAAAAATACTTACCGATCATATTAAAAGAAGAAACTAAGCTGGAGCATATATTCACATATGATAACCGGAATATTATTAAATATACAACTGCATGTTTGACGGAAGATGATGCGAACAAGCGGTATGAAAAACAACTTGTTTCTCAATAGAAAAAGTATGAAAATAATCACTCTTATACTCTAGTAGATCATATTTTTATAGGGCAATCAGCGTTTTTATGTTGATTGCTTTCATTATACATGCGAGGTGATAAATATATTTTATTAGGATACATTGCCATATGTACGATGTTCCTTTTTGTAGCTTGTTCGAAAAGTGATAAAAAACTGCAAGACATTCAAAAAGCAGATTATCTTGTTTCCTATTTAAACGTAATGAAAGATGGTGGTTACATATATGTGTATGAGTAGTACTATCTATGCTACAATTTACTATAAGTGAGGAAGGAAGGTGTCTTATGAAAATATCTGTTTATGTTGCAAGTGCATTTAGCAAGGATCATAAAGGCGGAAATAAAGCAGGAGTGGTATTTATGGAGAATACATTGACCACTACTCAAAAAATGGCAATAGCCAAAGAACTGGGCTATGCGGAAACCGCATTTATATCAGAATCTGAAATTGCCGATTATAAATTTGAGTATTTCACACCAAAAGAAGAAGTTGATTTATGTGGTCATGCGACAATTGGCTCTTTCGCGATACTGGTGCATTTAAATAAACTTTTCAGGAATCGCTATACGATTGAAACGAACAGTGGTGTTCTTACTATTACCATAAAAGATGACATAATATCCATGGAACAAAATGAACCAATATTCTATGATGTTATATCTCCAAATGAGTTTATCGACTGCTTTGACATTAAAGCTATAGACAATACATACCCAATTCAAATTGTCTCCACGGGCTTAAAAGATATTTTAATTCCTATAAAAAGCGAAGCACAATTACATACAATGCAACCTAATTTTGAAAAAATTAAAGAAATCAGCAAGTATTATAATGTTGTCGGGATGCATCTATATACTATTAATGATAATCGAATAATATGCAGAAACTTTGCACCACTATATGACATCAATGAAGAAGCAGCGACTGGAACTTCAAACGGTGCATTAGCTTGCTATCTTTATGAACAGCACAACTTACAAAAAGAAGTCTATGTATTTGAACAAGGTTATTCTTTACAATCGCCTTCCGAAATATTAGTTAAATTAGCAACCGATAGCAACAATAAAGTAGAAAAAGTTTATGTTGGCGGCAAAGGCTATTACTGTGAAACGAAGTATTTAAATATAACAAATATTTACTAAATGTAAAAAAGAGATGGTAGATCCATCTCTTTTTCATTTTTATATGCTCCATGATTAACTGCGAATTGCTTTAATCAGAAAACGATGTTGCTTCACATCAAAATATCCTTTTTGCAAGATGATCTCATGTATACGATATAATTCCTCATAATACCTTTCAACAGTAAAATTAGGAACTTGCCACGGAATCGCTTTTAAATAATAGACGATCGCACCAATGTCGTAAAAGCGTTGAAAAGGGAACTCTTCTTTTTCTTCTAAAATAGTAAATCCATTTTCCCTTAACTTACAACATGCCGCTTCAAGCGACCAACTTGCAAATTCGTTATTTAGAGGTGAGTTAAACTGCTCACTAAGTTCCGCACAATCGAGGCCACCAACTTGTTGTGTAAGGAAAATCCCATTTGGAGAAAGCATTCTGTTTACCTCAGAGGCAGCATATGATTCATGTTGATTTATGATTAAATCAAACTGACCATCTTGAAATGGTAAAGCAGTATCATCCGTTACCTCTATAACTGTAACCGCTAAAGGTTTTAATTTCTTTCGAGCAATTGGCACGTTTGGAGGGTAGCCCTCAGTAGCATAAATAGTTGACGGGAACGGTTGCAACATTGATAAAAACTCTCCGCCGCCAGTACCCATATCGAGCATTGACTGTGCACACTGTATAAGCTGAAAAGCAGTGCTGCCGTACGACCAAGATAAAGGCTCGCTCTTCATTCGACCCGTTTCTGAAATGAAAGAGAAATCCCAACCGCTAAAATTTGTATTAGCACTTTCTAATAGTGATGAAAATAATAGATCACGTTTCATAATTGTATCCTCCTATTTTGTAAGTACATGATATGATGAGAAAAGAAAAAGGGAGGACCTCTTATTAAAGGTAAAGGGGAATGGTTTTACGTTTCGTGTTCAAATAGATTCATAAACATTCGCTCCTTGTGAGAATGTTTATTTATATATTCGGGATAGTTGAGTGGAATTCCTTTGAAGTTATTAGGGAAGGTAGTTGCGTAATGAAAAACTGGATAGAGTTTACGGACAAAGAGGATGAACAAATTTGGGACAAGATATATAGTGAACTTAAGTTTTCACCAAGTGTTTCTATGTTCCCATCATTTAAGGTGCCAAGTCCTTTTGTTACATATGATATTTCTCATTATTTTGGAGAGTCGATAGATTTAAATGTATATAGCGATCTGGAAGATAAGGCGTTACAAGCTTTTAAAGAAAATACGTCATCGAATGAATATATTATGGCACTGGATTGGCAACATGAGTGTTATTGGACGAATCCACATGTAGAGTTTGAAAGAAATGAATTTGATGAGTGGATGATCCCCGTATTTCCGAATGGAGATTACTACTTCTTTATTCAGAAAGACTTTAAGTGGGGCTATTTAGGCCACCCTTGGGAGGAGAGTATAAAGATATTTGGAAAAGAACTTATAGAAAGCTTTGAACGAAAAAAGCCGGAAATGTTTCAAAATATTTTAAGGCAAGAGTAATGTTTGAAAAAGAAAACCACTTATACTTCATTCTTGAAGCATAAGCGGTTTCGTTTAAAATACTTAAAAAGAAAAATCCCTTGGCAAAGTACCACTTTTTATCACTGTTCTTAACCCATGTTTTATAATCCAAGGGTTAACAGGGTGCTGTTTATCACGCAAATGCTGCAACCATTGAAAAACGAGTTCTTTATCTTCTTTCGTAATATCGTTCATATGATTGGCTACTGATTTTTGGACATATTTAGAAGAATCATTCATTAATGGTTCAAGAAGCTGTAAATTGTTCTTAAAGTCACCTTTTAGAGCTCCCATTTTTTTAGCCCAAGGAAGTCTTGGCCTTGTGCCTTCGGAAACTAATCTCCTAATGTGGCTATTTTCGTCATGAATCCACTGATGTAATATGTGTAATGTGTCTTCATGGTATGTTTCAAGAAAAGGCCGAATGGCATATTCAGCAGTATTCCTTTTTGTTATTTCATACATGGCGTTACATGAGGATTCAAAATCGTTAAGCCCATATTTTTCAACGTATTTTGCAATAGGCATATACATATATCCGTTTGTAAATGTACCTATTTCTGTTGTGTTTTCTGGTCCTAATGTTTTCAGCAAAATATGTATTGCTTCATTAAAATCTTTTTGTAATGCAGTATGTAATTCATCTGCAATTACTTCAATACGCTGTTTTAACTCTAAATTTTCAACTTTACATGTTACGGAAGATACGAAGTTTCTTTTAGAGAAAGTAGGATCGTGTTTATATATAGAATCAGCCATTTTTTCTGCTAATTCCTCGTTAAATAAAAATTTTAACGGAACATATTTACCCATGTTTTCACCTCAATGATCAGCTAAAACAATTTTTATTTTTTAATCGACAATCCATAAACCAAAGTCTCGCTCGGAGTCGTAATACTAAAACCAGTCGTCTTATAATCAAGTTTCACCGTATCGCCAGTGTAGTCTTTCGTAAATGAATCCATTTGTACGATAAAACCAGCATCTTCATATACAACGTCATCTGCATTATATGTATCCCAAATTAAATCTACATCAACGAAAATACTACAAGAGTTTGTCATTGTCCCTCTAACGCGAATGATCTTTTTGTCTTCACGTTCTAATCTATGTATAGCTGCTTTTGCTTCATCAGTAATGCGAATGTTCATCGTATCCCAACCTTTATTTATATTTCCTTTATTATTGCAAAAACAGGAGCAATAGGGAAGGGAGAAGCATCGGAATAAAAAACGAGCAAACAAATTTGTTTGCTCGTTTCACTTTATTTTAGTTCACATTTATCAAGTGGAATCACTTTCGTTTTCTTCGTGAATTTATAACCTAACCATAGTACTAAGAAGAGTGGTAAACCGATGTAAGAAACGAGTACACCGTTCCAATCGATAGATTCTCCCATAAATGCGCCGTAGTTTTGTCCTAAAATAACGATGACACAAAGTGCAAATGCGAAGATTGGACCGAATGGGAACCATTTTGCTCTATATGGTAAGTCTTTTAAATCTTTTCCTTGTGCGATATATGCTTTACGGAAACGGTAATGACTAATTGCGATTCCGACCCATGCGATAAAGCCAGACATTCCAGATGCGTTTAATAACCAAATGTATACAACACCGTCGCCGAATAAAGAAGCAATGAAAGCGATACTACCGACAATCGATGTTACGATTAATGCGTTAACAGGTACACCGCGGCTATCTAATTTGCCTAAGAATTTTGGTGCTTTTCCTTGGCGAGCTAAATCCCAAAGCATACGAGTTGATGCATACATACCAGAGTTACCAGCAGATAGTACTGCCGTTAAAATAACAGCGTTCATAACAGAAGCAGCAAAAGCAACGCCCGCTTTTTCAAAAATAAGTGTAAATGGACTTACTGTTACATCGCTTGCAGCAAGGCTTTCAGTCGTATAAGGAATTAATAAACCGATAACGAGAATCGCAAGGATATAGAATAAAAGAATACGCCAAAAGATAGAACGAATTGCTTTCGGAATATTACGTTCTGGATCAGACGTTTCACCAGCAGCTACTCCTAATAATTCAGTACCTTGGAAGGAGAAACCAGCTGCCATAAATACACCGATAATTGCCATGATGCCGCCGTTAAATGGTGCATCTGCAACAGTGAAGTTTTTGAAGCCAACAGTTTCGCCACCCATAATTCCAAAAATCATCATAAAGCCGACAATTAAAAAGATAATAATAGTAACTACTTTAATAAGTGCGAACCAATATTCAGATTCACCAAACCCTTTAACAGATAAATAGTTTAAAAGGAAAATAATAGCTAAACATAATCCGCTCCAAATAAGAGAAGGGGTATCTGGGAACCAAAATTTCATAATTAATGTTACAGCTGCGAGTTCTGCAGCAATTGTAATGGCCCAGTTATACCAATAGTTCCAGCCAAGTGCAAAGCCAAGGGATGGATCAACAAATTTTGTTGCGTATGTGCTAAAAGATCCGGTAACAGGCATGTAAGCTGCGAGTTCAGCTAAGCTTGTCATTAAAAAGTAAACCATAATTCCAATTGCGGCGTATGCAACTAATGCACCACCAGGTCCAGCTGAATGGATGACACCACCGCTGGCAAGAAATAGTCCGGTACCAATTGTACCACCGAGTGAAATCATCGTAAGGTGTCTTGATTTTAAACTACGTTTTAATTCACCTTTTCCTTTTGTAGTTTGCGTTTCAGAGGTAGTTTGATTCGTTGCGCTATTCATGTTCAACACTCCTTTTCTTGTAAGATAGGAAGGAACGGGGGAGAAAAATACAAAAAACCGCCAAAGGAATTTGGCGGAACGTTTCACAAATAACCACCCCATCATACCCTTCCGTTAAGATAGCACCCCACGTTTACACGGTAATTTTGTAAACGTGACAGTTCTGTTCCTTTCGGAGACAGCCCCAGCTCATATTTCCAGAGAAGAAATATAAACTTCGGCAACTTTTCCTTTCAAACGGAGTCGATGACATTCTCTGTGTCTTGTCCGTTTTACTCTTAAAAGTCGCAACCTCTACCTCATCGGATTGATGAGGATTTGATATATTGCTAAGATTTTTAATATATGGCAATTGTAATGACTTTCTGAATATATTGCAAGATATTTTGTTAGGAAAAGTCAAAAAATATCGGTTATTGTATAGGAAACGCTTGCAAAACTCCACCCGAACCTACTATTATGTAACAATAAGCAAAGAAAAAATTGTTATACAAATGTTTCGCAAAAAATATTGAAAAACCCTTCAAAAATTAAAAGAAAATTCAGAAAATATAATTCGACATTTATAATAAGGTCATATTTTTTGATATAATAAGAGAAACGTTGAATAAAAAAGGGGAAATTAACATGAAATTAGAAACAGAAAGGCTTTATATAGTGCCGTGTACAGAAGAGGGTATTCGCGTTGCTAACGAGCAAGGATATAATAGTGGTCCACATATTGTAGGGCATGTAGAAAATGTAAAACAAAATAAGGCTTTATTACCTTGGGGGGCGTGGTATGTCATTCGCAAAGAAGATGACATCGTTCTAGGTGATATAGGATTTAAAGGAAAACCAAATGAGGAACACACAGTAGAAATTGGTTACGGATTTATTGAGAAATATTGGAATAAAGGATATGCGACAGAAGCTGTAAGAGAATTAATAAATTGGGCTTTTCAAACAGGAGAGGTAGAAACGATTATTGCGGAGACACTTCTTGAAAATATTAGCTCGATTCGTGTATTAGAGAAATTACATATGAAAAGAGTAGGCACTACAGAAACAATGGTCAATTGGAAAATAGAAAAATAAAAAATACCGCTCGAAGTATATCGGGCGGTATTTTTATCGTTATGGTAGCATTTGTTTTTGATCATTCGGATATCCGGCTGTCGGTGTGTTAGAACGCTTGGAATGATTGCGAACAGCAATGAAAATAGAAATAATAACGACAAGCCCAACTGCCACGTAAGAAAGTGAAATAATAGTTGGATCCACTTTAAATGTAGCAAGCAGTGTACGAATGTTTGTAAAGATTATCAGGCCACCAACTAATACGCCAAGTAAATGAGAAGGAACGATGCGCACTAACCATGCAGCGATTGGTGCTGCTACGATACCACCAAGCATAAGAGAAAATACCCAAACCCAACTTACTTGTTCCCATCCAAGTGAAATGAAAAATCCGATTGTTGCAGCGAGTGAAACAGGAAACTCACTCGTATCTACAGATCCGATAACTTTCCTAGCTTCATTTCCTCTTGCCAAAAGCACAGGTGTCGTAATCGGACCCCAGCCACCACCACCAGTTGAATCAACGAATCCGGCGAATAAGCCAAGCGGAACAAGCTGTTTAGCAGACATACGTTTATTTGAAGTAACAATTTGTTTTTGAATGATGAATCGTAATAAAATATAAACCCCTAAAGTAAATAAAAATACGGAAATGTACGGTTTAATTACATCGCCAGGTAAATTGCTCAAAAAACATGCCCCAACAAATGCGCCAATTGCTCCTGGCAATGTAAGCCTGGAAACGGTATATTTATCAACGTTTCCAAATTTGAGATGAGATGCACCAGAAGCGGCGGTTGTAACGACTTCAGCTAAATGAACAGATGCGGAAGCTACAGCCGGTGCGATACCAAACATTAGTAAAAGCGAGGTAGATGTTACCCCA
This sequence comes from Bacillus sp. EB106-02-03-XG38, assembly GCF_058792175.1. Classification (NCBI taxonomy): domain Bacteria; kingdom Bacillati; phylum Bacillota; class Bacilli; order Caryophanales; family Bacillaceae; genus Bacillus; species Bacillus sp. EB106-02-03-XG38. The sequence continues at coordinate 1,179,256 of NZ_JBYTED010000001.1, read as the reverse complement.
TACGCCATTCCAAGTGCCCCATCAATCAATTGAGCGAAAAATCCAATAATAGCAAAGACAATTAATTTCTGCATAAATAATCCCCCTGTAATAATAAATGAAAAAGGCACTCTTCCCGTATGAGAAAAGTGCCTTTGGTTTTTCCAATCAGCAATAATTAAATTTGTTTCATTATAATACATATTAATCGTATAAATCAACTGGGTTTTAAAGTTTTTTGAATTGAATGAAAGAAAAATAAAATATACAATAAAAGGATGGAGAGAAAGGGGAGAATGACATGTTACGATTCGATCATCTCGTACACGCAGTACATGGTACACCAGAGGAAGCAGCAAAACAAATGCAGGCTTATGGATTTCATACTGCAATAGGCGGAGAGCATACTACTTGGGGTACTTGGAATAGTTTATGTTATTTTGATTTATCCTATATAGAATTTTTAGCAGTTCAGCATGAAGAAAAAGCGAAAGAAGCAGACAATCCATTAGTACAAGAAACAGTGGTGAAGTTACAAGACGGAGAAGGAATGCTACAAATCGCAATTCGAACAAATGCCATTGAAGAACTAGCAGTTAAGTTTAGTAAACATGGTTTACATACGATTGGGCCATTTGAAGGGAAACGTATGAGGAAAGATGGCCGCCTTTTAGAATGGAAAATGTTATTTGTAAAGCAAGAAGAGAATGGGCCGAAATTACCTTTCTTTATACAGTGGAACGAAACGGATGAAGAAAGAAGAAACGATTTACGTAACATTGGGACGATCACTGAACATAAAAACAACGTACAACAAATTGAAACGATTCATTACGCAGTAAAAAATGTTCGAGAAACAGTACGGAAATGGAAAGCAGTTATGGAGCTAAATGCAAGTCCGGTCGTGAAAAATGAAGAATGGAATGCGGAATGTCAAAGTGTAGCGTTTGGTGACATTCATGTGCAGTTTTGTGAACCGGTTGGAGAAGGTCTAGTGCAAGAATACATAAAAAATCATGGCGAATATCCATTTGCAGTGGAGTTTAAAGGTGAAAAGAAACGAGAGCATGAAGTGTTAGATAGTTTGTACATATATTGATAGAGGTGAACGTTGTGGAAGAAATGCTTAGAGAGATAGAGAGAAAACTAGAATGGCCTCGTATTGTAAAATGTACAGCTATTTCAAAAGGTTTTTCACATGAAGAGAAATATAAAATAGAGTTAGAAAACAGAGTAACATATTTTGTAAAAGTATGTGATGCTGTTCATTTTGAGCGTAAACAAGAAGAATATACGTATATGAAACAATTAGAGTTATTACATATTCCAACACCAAAGTTAATTCATTTCATAAAACTTGAGGAATTAAATAAATGTGTTCAAGTATTTGAATGGATCCAAGGTGTAAATGGTGAAGAAGGTTTAGAGAAACTATCGATAGAAGAACAGTATTATGCAGGAAGAGAAGCAGGAGAAGTATTAAAGAGGATCCACTCAATTGAAAGAGAAAGTGCAAGTAATAAATGGGAAATGATTCGATGGAATAAATACGAAAGATACGTAGAAGCGTTAGCAAACTATGAAATAGACTTTCTTGATTTGAAACCAGTATTAAGTTTTGTAGAGGAACATAAACAATTATTGAAAAATCGTCCAATCACCTTTTTACACGATGATTTCCATCCAGCAAATAGTATGATTCATAATAAGGAATTTATCGTTATCGATTTTGGTGGATATGATTTTGGCGATCCAATACACGATTTTTATAACGTAGCGATTTTTACTACAAGAATAAGCAAAACATTTGCAGTTGGACAAGTTCATGGTTATTGCGGAGGCGAACCGTCGCTTCATTTTTGGAAACTGTACTCCTTATATGCAGCAATGACCTTCCCAGCGGATATCGTATGGACTAACCGAAGCACACCCCATTTAGTAAATGATATGAAGGAAAGATTGAACGGAATTTTAGAAGATCATAATCATTTTTCATCCTATATTCCAAAATGGTATCAATCACAACATGAGGATATAATAAACTATAAGTAATGGAGGGATTCATATGGATAAAATAGCAGTAATTTCAGATATTCACGGTAATATTCCGGCATTAGATTCTGTACTGAAAGATATTAAAGTAAGAGGAATTGAACGCATTATTTGTCTTGGAGATTTAGTTGGAAAAGGTCCTCATTCAAGTGAAGTAATTGAAATCATTCGTAAAGAATGTGAAGGAGTTGTAATGGGGAACTGGGATGATTTCATTACAAAGCCGACTGAATTTGAAACGTTAAAATGGCATCAAAAACAATTATCGGAAGAACAAAATGACTATTTAAGAAGCTTACCATTTTCAATCGAATTTTTTATGAGCGGCAAACTCATTCGTATGTTCCACGCTTCACCTAGAAGTTTATATGAAAGAATTCAACCACACGCTGCAAGAGAAGAGCGTATTAGTATGTTCGAAAATAGTGAGCTCACAGAGAATATAGAAGGGGAAAGAAAACCAGATGTCGTTTGCTACGGTGACGTTCACCAAGCATTCGTTCAAAATTTCAGAGGGAAAATGTTATGTAATGCTGGTAGTGTTGGAAACCCGCTTGAAATTACACAAGCTTCCTATTTAATATTTGAAGGAACATACAATGAAAAAGAAGCCACAAGCTTTTCCATTCAACTCGTACGTGTGCCGTATGATATTGAATTAGCTATCAGACTAGCAGAAGAACTCGATATGCCAGAAATTGAAGAATATAAGCAAGAATTACGAACTGCATTGTATCGAGGGTTTAAGGGAAAGTAAGCCAAACATAATATATAAACGATTTTTCAAATATATCTATCGTAACTTAAAATATATCAACGATTCGACAAAGGATATCGACTTACCGACAAACAAGTGACATGCATTGTTACTCGTAATTATGTTATGTAAATAAATTGTAGGTGTTGTGTTTTAGAATAGTAACTTTGATGATTTGGTAGTTGTATTTATTTAATACGATTTATATAGAAAAAATCGTGAAAGGGGATGTTTTGGGTGGATAAAAAAGATAATCCGAACGATTGGCCTGTATGGGCGAATGAGTCAGTGGAGATAGTTAATGCAAATCCTGATTGGCAAGATAAAGGCCGATGTGAAGAGCAGCAACTATATGAACTGCTTGCTCCTCTCGGTATAAGTAAAGTAATACATATAGGAAGTACGTCCATACCTGGTTTACCAGCAAAACCTATCATTGATTTAATAGCTGAAATAGACTCATTTGATAGAGTACAACATATTTCAGCAAAATTGGCCATATATAATTGGCATTATGTAAGCCCAGAATTAGATGAAAGACCTTGGAGAAGGTTCTTTGTGAAAGTTAAGAATAATAGGCGTGTAGCGCACCTGCATTTGATGGTTAAAGGAACTGAGCGATGGGAGCAACAACTTTTATTTCGTAACCGCTTACGAGAAAATCCACAATTAGTTTATGAGTATTCAAACCTTAAACAAGATTTAGCTAAAAGATTTAACCAAGATAGAGAAGCATACACAAAAGCTAAAACAGAATTTATTAAACAAGTTCTAAAATAATCTAATTTTAATTGTAACTACGTTTGAATACAAAAGAAAAAACATACTTTATTTTATAAATTAAACTTACATGAAATGCATGTAAACAAAGTGAGAGGCTGCGATGTGCTAACGTATTTCCTTTTATTTATCAGGATAAATTTTATATAATTGAATCAAGTTCATAGAAAGATAGGTACTAAAACGATTTTAAAAATCGACTTGATTTTATGAAAAAAATTAAGGGGAATAAGGCGAAAATAAGTTAATAAAGCAAAAAGGGGACAAGAAATATAATGAATGAAGTACTAGAATTAAAAGAAGAACTATTACAAATTAAAAATAATAATTATGCTGTACCAGAAGACGTAGATGCATATCCATATGCGCAGTGGATGCTAGATTATATCGGATCACCTGATGCTGAATTACGTGATGATTTAATTTATAGTACGCTTCACACATGGATTACAACTGATGTATTTAGACAAAAAGAATTACGAGGGTTAATGTTACAAGCAATTAGTCCAGATTATTTATTTTATAAAATTGGTGAAAAGGGAACAGACTCTGTATTTAAACGTGCATTCTCGGTATTAATTCCGCCACTTATTTTATCTGTTCATGAAAGAGAACCACTGTTATCTGAAGAGCAACTGTACAGTGTGGCAGAACAAGTGTTGGAATATGTATATTTAGAAGAAGATGTAAGAGGTTACGTAGAAGGCAAGGGCTGGGCACATTCTACTGCACATGCAGCGGATGCACTCGATGCGTTAGCGCGTACAATACAAAATCGTGAGTTTTCATATGCGATATTAGCTGCTGTTCGCCAGAAGGTTCGATTGAGTGATTACGTGTATGTGCACTTTGAAGATGAGAGATTAGTAAAGCCGATTATGTCTTTACGTAACCAAAATCTTTTAACTGAAGAAGAGTGGAGCAATTGGTTACATAGTATAGCGACTGTTGAAGACATCCGACATCCGCAGCATGCTATTTTAGTACAAAATATTAGAACTTTCTTAAGAAGTTTTTATTTTAGAGTTTTAGAGACAGAAGGTAGTACAGCCTTTACAGATGATATATTGGAGACTTTGAAGGGTTTGCGTAGGTATTAAAAATGGTCCATTCTTAGAAACAATGAATAGATATTATTTTTGAAAATTTATTAGAAATTTATTTTTATATTGTACCCTTTCATTATAGGTTGAAAGGGGTGTCAAATGAAAAAATTATTAAAGTCAGTGAAAATAATTTTTTTAATGAGTGTTAGTATGATTTTCTTTGGAACAGGCATTGTATTTATATATCATAACTATCAATTAAAAATGGAATCGAAATTAATGAAGAATGAAGGCGAACTTGTTAATTTCGATAATAAAAAAGTGAATGTTTATAATGAGGGGAGCGGGGAGGATACGTTTGTATTTATGGCCGGATCTGGAATTGCCGCTCCTGTTTATGAATTGAAAGGCCTATATAGTAAATTTTCGAAAGAAAACAAGATTTCTGTAATTGAGAGAGCCGGTTATGGATACAGTGATGTTTTTCAAGATGATAGAGATATTGATACGATATTAGAACAAACGAGAGAAGCGCTTATACGAAGTGGAAATAAACCACCTTACATTTTAGTACCACACTCTCTATCGGGTATAGAGGCTATTTATTGGGCACAAAAATATCCAAGTGAAGTAAAAGGGATTATTGCGTTAGATATTGGTTTACCTAAACAGTACGTGACTAATAAAATAGGTATGGTTGATTCATTAAAAATAAAAGGGATGAATATTTTAACGAAAATTGGTTTTCAGAGATTAACTCCCTCTATTACTTATAATCCCGAAGTCATTCGTCAATCCTTTTTAAATGAACAGGAAAAAGATATTTATAAAGCGCTTACGTATAAGAGGGCTTTTAATGATGATATGAAGCAAGAACTTTTACAAAGCTACAATAACGGTAAAAAATCCAATTCTTTATCGATCCCAAAAGAAACACCTATGTTATTTATAGATGCGATTGCTAGGCAATATAAAGATTCGAAGTATACAAAGCAAAAAAACGAAGATTATAAGGAGTTTGCTAGCAAGTTATTAATAGCTGATGTAAAAATAATTGAAGGTACACATAGTATTTATTTATATGCTTCTGATGAAATATACAAAATTGCCATGGATTTTCTTAAGAATAAAGTAGTGAAGAACTAAACAATTGTAACTTTAGCGATGAAAGGCTTACATAATGAAAGTATATAACATATTAATTGTTGAAGACGATTTGATTATAGGAGATTTATTACAAAAAATTTTACAGCGTGAGAAGTATAATGTGTGTTGGGAGAAAGAGGGAAGGAAAGTTCTTGATATAATTCATGAAATAGATTTAGTCGTAATGGATGTTATGTTACCAGGCGAAGATGGTTATCAAATTACAAAGAAAATAAAAAATCTAGGATTAAATATTCCAATTATATTTCTATCAGCAAGGAATGATATGGATAGTAAACTAAAAGGTTTGACCATTGGAGAAGAATACATGATAAAACCTTTTGACCCTAGAGAGTTGTTGTTAAGGATTCAGAAAATGTTAGATAATCAATATGGTATGTTCACGCAAATTAACCATTTATTTATAGATGCAGAATATAAAAGAGTTTTTATTAATGATTTGCGTAATGAAGTTGCTTTTACAGCAATTGAACGTAAAATATTCTTCTATTTATATGAAAATAGAGATAGAGTTTTATCTAAAGAACACTTCTATGATTACCTATGGCAACTCGAAGATAGAAATCAAAATATCATGAACGTACATATAAAGAAAATCAGAACCAAAATTGATGATAAAACAGGTGATATTATTCAGAACATATATGGAGAAGGGTATAGATTAAATACCTATATGAAGAAATGAACTTAAAGAAAAAATATCAGTTACTATTATTCTCCGCTATTATTAGCGTACCACTGTTATTGTTATCAATTAGTATCTTAGTATCAGTTATTTATAATGTTGTCTTTAAAACTAAAAATCAGAACATTCCTTTTCACGAATCCTATGCATATCCTACGATGTTAATCATATTTTTATTATCACTATTAATATTAGCTTTTGTATTTTCAAAATCGATTAACACAGTATTAAATAAAATTAATGTATTAAATCAAACGATTCGAGATTTAGCTAGTGATAAAAAAATCCCTAATATAATAAATGTTAAAAGCGATGATGAAATGGGAGAGCTGATTAAATCAGTGAACTTGCTTATAGAAAGAACAACTTATCGAGAATTAGAACTACAACAACAGGAACAAATAAAAAAGGAACTATTAAATAAATTACGGCATGATATTAATACACCCTTAACAGCGGTCAGATTACAATTATATTATTTAGAAGGTGAGTACAAGGATCAAGCACCAGTACTTGAATCAATGTATGAGCAGATACAATATATAAGTGATTTAACTAACGAATTTAATGTTCAATCTACAGAGACCTTAGAGAATACTTATATTGTGAATGATGAAGTTAATATACATGATTTAATAGAAAATATGATTAAAAAATGGAGCTATTTGTATAGCATTCATAAAATTGAATTAGTATATAATCCACAAGATAAAGAGTTGATATGGAATAGTAATGAGTTATGGATTCAAAGGTTATTTGATAATATTTTTCAAAATGTCCTTAAACATTCAAAAGCTGAAAAACTCAAAATTAATATAGATGAAAATATTGTTTCCTTTAGGGATAATGGGATTGGGTTTGATATATATAGTAAAGGTACAGGACTTGGTTTGAAAAATATTGAAGATATATCAAAGATGTTCGACATAAAATACACTTTACAATCAAATAGTGAGGGTACTATGTTTTCGTTTGAAAATACCCAAAAGGATATTTAAATTTCTAGTGTAAGTTTTACTAGTAACATCTATCAGGTCGTTACAGAACCAAAAATTTTTAACTAAAGAAGAGTGGGTACGTTTTTCACACAGATGCTATATTGGAAATTTTGAAGAAACGGCATAGATATTAAAAAAGGCTATCGAATTAGAGCGTGTGCTGCTTCACCGGATTTCATCATAAAAGAGCATATGAATAAAGAATAAGATTTTTTAAACGATCATTTCTGTGGGTTCCCTATAAAAATGATCGTTTTTGTAATTGAATCGAAATTTTAGACTTAACTATACACGAGCTTATATGTAGTAACAAATGTGTTAAATATGTAATTCTGGATATTCTTCATATAAGCTATTCACATACTGTTTTAAATTCTTGATGAACAATAAAATATCTTGACTAGCCATTCTAGCATGTAGAAGATGAAATATATTTCCTTTCCCAATTTCAAATTCATCGGAAGTTAAAGTAATAGGGATATTTTTAAAGACATGCCAAGGGAAATACAAGTGTACAAAAGTTTCTCTAAAATAAATACCTGATTGACAAATTAATATTCCATCAGATCCTTTCCCCATATTCCCAAGGACAGATGTATCTAAAAAAGCAACGATTTGTTCTTCTTTTGGAACGATAAATCGTGCCTCAATTGCTTTTAACTTTTTGTCTGAAATATGAGTGTCTACAAATAATCCATTATCAGGTTCTAATAATTCATTGTGCGTTTCAAATAAAGAGCAAATTGATTTTATTTCATTAATTTTTATAACTGGATGTATATCGTGTTGTTTTGAATTTTGGAATGAATTCGTAAGGACTATAAGTAATTCTTTAAATAACAGTGGGGGATAATCACTCCCGTTAATATTGAAACTTTTTTGTGCATCAAAAGATAAGAAACCATCTTTATCAATTTCAATTTGCTGTACTTCATTTAATTGTTCCCATTTCAAATTTCCTTTACCTAATAACCAATTTTTCCAGTATAAACCCGAACTCGTAAAGTAAACACCATACTTGCCTGATCCAAATAAATTACATCTTAAAAAAGCAATAATTTGATCTTCCGTTGGTATAGAAAAACGTTTTTGGGCAATTGATAAGAAATCTTTAGGGATTCTAGTAACATAAAATCTAGATTGCTGAAACTCTAAACAAATATCAGTTAAACGATTAATATTTATATTCACCTGAATCATTCTCCCTTTTATATTTCGTCTCGATATAATAAATTATAAAGTTTTCAGGAAAATATTAACACTTAAATTTAGCTTAAATTAAGAAGTAAAGTCTTGTTAAGTTAATAAAAAATTACATAAAACCAACACATCCCAACCATACTAATAAAATGTGTTGGAGGTGTATGTTATGGACAATAAAGACTTTGAAAAAGTTTATAATGATTACTTACATCAAGGAGAAGAGCAAGCTCAATTTGAAGTAGACCATGAAGTTAATTCAGGAGCAGAACAAATTGTTGCTGTTCGTAAAAATGATGATGGAGATTTAATAGCGTTTAAAACAAGTAGCGGGAGAGAGTTAGATTATATGACTGCTCTTAATGAAGCTAAATTAGGGAAGTTAGCTCATGTGGACGTATTTCATAAGTATGGTAGAGATATTATACGAAGTGAACCGGATGGAATAAAAGAAAATAACTTAGATAATTTACCTTCATTTTAAAAGGGTAAACCTCAAGAAGAGAATGTTCATTCCGATATTCTCTTCTTTTTTTGCGAAGTTTTCCTTGCGAATAGACGGTTCATTTTTAAAGTGCGATCATACTTTTAAAGAGCACTCTAAATTTCTCTTTATCTTCTGCTGTAAATGGTTTCGGTCCCTTTGTACGTTTACCACTTTTTCGAACCATTGCACTTAAATACCGTGTTTGTAACAATTGTTCAATGTTATCATTCGTATACTTATAGCCTTTATGGTGTAGAACGATACAGCCTTTTGCTAATGCAAGCGAAGCAAGACCGTAATCTTGTGTTACGATTAAATCTTCTTTTTGAGCTAACTGCATAATTCGGTAATCGGCAGCATCTGCTCCGGAATCAACATAAATTGTTTCCACACCTTTAGGTTGCTGAGCATTAGAATAATGAGAAAAGCTAGTAACGAGGGTTACAGGGATTTCTGAATTCGTAGCTTCAAAAATAATTACATCTTTTACAGGACAAGCATCTGCATCAACGTAAATTTTCATTGGTATCACTCCTATAACTAGGTTCGTGTTGATAATAATGGTAGATTTTTCTTTTGTCAAACGATAGAGCTTTATGTAAAGTCATTTTTCACAAACTAAAATAGCTTCTCGCAAACGAGAAATACCTTCCTCAATTTGATCAATATTCACTTTTCCATAAGATAAACGAATATAACCATCTTTCGCACCGAAAATACTACCCGGCATAAACGCGATTTCTTGTTTTAAACTTTGCATAATAAGTTGTTTTTCGTTTATCGGTTCGTTTAATTTTCCCCATATGTATATACCACCGGTTGGGTTTGAAAAAGAGATTTTATCGTGAAGTTGCTCGTTTAGGGCGCGAACGATAACGTCTCTTTTGGCTGCTAGTTGTTTTCGTAACGGTACAATATGAGACTGAAATGGTACAGTTTCAAAAAATTGCTGCATAAGCCACTGCGGGAAAATGCTCATACCTAATTCCATTTGGTGCCTTGCGTCGGATAACCTTTCTACTACAGACTGCGGAGCGACAAGCCAGCCAACTCGTAAACCTGGTGCAATCATTTTTGATAAGGAATGTACATAAATGACTGTCCCATTTTCATCTATTGATTTTAAAGTAGGGCAAGGTTGCTTCTTTTCTAGTGTAAGTAAACTAGATGGATCATCCTCAACAATCGCAATTCGTAAGTCTGCGCAAAGTGATAACAGTTTTTTTCTACGGTTTGGATGAAGCATTGTTCCCGTAGGATTTTGGAAATTTGGATTTAAAAAGATCATTTTAATCCGATGTTTTCTATACAACTCTTGTACATCATCCGGATTAATACCATGTTCATCGACAGGTAACGGGAAAATACGAATACCTGCTGATTGGAATAACGGTAAGGAATAACAGTGTGAAGGACTTTCGAAAGCAACTGCATCACCGGGATTTAATAAACATTGAACGATAAGGTGAAGTGCTTGCTGTGCACCAGATGTAATCATAATGGATTGCTCAGTCGCTTCAACTTTTAAATATTCTTTCATATATTTTACTACCGCTTGTCTTAGCGGGAGATAGCCTTGCGGATGATCGTAACTTAATGAATGCGTTAATGGTTGTTCTCGTAAAATTGTTTGTAGTTGATCGTGAGGATAGAGGTTACAACCGAGCTCTCCATTTGCGAAATCAATGATGTTTTCATTTTGTTGTACTTCCGCCCGAATATGGCGAAGTAACGGTAAGTTTGGTAAAAACGTACCACCTTCTACGAAATTTCTCCAGTTCGGCGTTAATGTTGGAGAAACGCCCCACATATGTGTACTTACACGTGTCCCTTTACCAGTCGTACTTTCTACAATTCCCGTAGCACGCAGTTCATTATAAGCAGTCGTCACTGTACTTCGGTTTACATTTAACTGCGTAGCTAATTTCCGTTCTGAAGGGAGGAAGCTACCTGGAGGAAGTTCCCCGTATGTAATACGTTTTTCAATAAAGTCAACAACTTGTTGATAAATTGGGATTTTACTGTCGTTATCTAGCTTCCATTCCATACAAACTCCTCCGTATCTCTTATATACATTCAGTATAACAAATTGGCTGGGTAAAAAAACAGCCAATTGGACGGTGTTATATCCAGCCAATTTTACTATGCTAAATATGGAAGGGGAGATTCGGATGAAACGATGGCAAATGGAATGGCTCCTAGTATCAGTAGCATTAGTATGGGGAGCAAATTATACAATAGGAAAGTATGGCGTGGCATATATGTCATCCATTCAATTTAATAGTTTACGATTTTTAGTAGCATCACCGGTATTATTACTTATTACATTTATGATGGAACGCTCATTACGTATTGAAAGAAAAGATTGGTTACGATTAGTAGCAGTCGGTATCGTTGGTACGGCAATGTATCAAACGATGTTTATGCTATCTGTGAAATATACTTCAGCAACGAACGCCTCATTATTAATTGCGATGTCACCTATATTTACAGGGATATTAGCAGTATTACACAAACAAGAACGTTTTTCGATGAAAGTACAAATTGGTTCAATAGTAGCGTTTATTGGTGCAGCATTCGTTCTATTAACAGGGCATACAGGAGGAGCTACTTATGAGTATGCGTGGCTCGGAAATGTAATTGGATTAGTCGCAGCAATTGCGTGGGGATGGTATCCAATATTAGCGCAACCTCTTATTACAAAATACTCCGCAATGAGAGTCACATCATGGTCTACTTTAATTGGAATTGTACCGCTAGTTATATACTGCTTATTCAACGTAAATACTTTAACGTGGCCAGTAGATACGCCAAGCTGGGGATCACTTGCATATTCAATCATCTTTGCGACCATCTTCGGACTAGCAATGTGGTATGTCGGTATTAGTCAAATAGGCTCAACGAAAGTAATGGTTTATATGTATCTCGTACCATTGTTCGCAGTTATCTTTGCAGCTGTAACAATTGGAGAGCAAATTAATATGATGCAACTCGTTGGCGGGCTGATTATATTTATCGGTTTATATGTTGTAAAAAAAGGCGGAATCAAAAAGCCTGCTCTCAATTTGAAAAAAGTAAGTTAGTAGTAAAAAGGATCTCTTTCATATAGAAGGAGATCCTTTTTGTCTTTGTAATAAAAGCGCTTGTTCAACAGCCCATTTTTGATGATCGTGAAGGAGAAGCTCGACAGCAAGTAAAGGAGACATCCATCGTAAAACATGATCCTCCTCACAGTTTTCAGTTTGTTTCTGCACCAAGTTCGCAATATAAAAGAACCCATCATTTAAGTAATATGTATCTTCCTTTTCAGCATAAAAATATCGTGCGGCATTACCGATATACTGATCAATTTCAATTGCCCATCCTAATTCCTCTAGTAGTTCACGGTGCACACATTCTTCTTTAGTTTCATTACCTTCCATACCGCCACCAGGTAAAAAGTAACGGTCACCTTTTTGGATAACAGCAACATTTGAAGAAGATGAATGGAAAATAATCGCATAACAACTAGGTCTTAATACATAATGAACGGTACGTTTTTTCGAGCCAAACGTGAGTTTTGAAATCATAAAACACGACCTTTCTCTATAAAATACATAAAAGGGATATTAAGGTAAATGAAGAATGATATAAGTATAATCTTAATAGATTGGAGTGGTAACAACATGATAAATCGAAAATGTTCAAGATGTAAAGAAATAACAGGTACATTGCATGGGGGTAAAAAAATAAAGGAAGAATTTTTATGTGAAGACTGTTTGCAAAAAGGAATTGAAAGCGGGGAAATCGAATTATCACAAGTGGAGCAAGAACAAACTTCGTATCTTTCTATAAAAATATTAAAAATAATGAGTGTGATTTATTTAATAGTATCAATTATAACCGCTTTTTCTGCTGGAGCATTTATACAGGATCCAGGGCTTGGTGGAATATCTTTTTCAATAACAGGTGCAGTTGGTGTTATGATAATTGGATCGATATTCCAGTCTGTTCTAGTATTTTGCGGGATTTGGGTATTCATTCTATTAGTAGAAACCGTAATTAAAATATATGAAAAAATGAAGTGAGTGAGAGGGAGAAATATATGCAAGTAAGAAACATCCAAGGGGAAGATTATGTAAAGATTCATTCTGTTTTAAATGATTGGTGGGGCGGGAGAGACATGGCTGACATGTTGCCAAAATTGTTTTTCGTTCACTTTCAAGAAACGAGTTTTATCATTGAAGAAGATGGCGAAACGTTAGGTTTCTTATGCGGATTCTTTTCACAAACATATAAAGATGAAGCATATGTTCATTTTATTGGTGTAAATCCGAAGTATAGAAGAAGAGGAATCGCATCGACATTGTATTCTTATTTCTTTGATATCGCTCGTGCAAATAACCGTAAAGTTGTAAAAGCAATTACGTCACCAATTAACAAAAAGTCGATACTGTTTCATCAAGAAATTGGTTTTCGAATTGAAGCTGGGGATGATGAGGTAGAGGGTGTATCGGTACATACAAATTATGATGGGAACGGCGGTAGTAGAGTTTTGTTTTTGAAAAATGTGTAAAAGTAGGCTAGCTTAACGTTAGCCTTTTTGTTGTGAGGAGATAAAAGTATGGAGAGTAAACAAAGTAGAGATGAATACTTACGACGCATTTATAAAGTGCAAGATTATATAGAATCGCACATAAATGATTCACTTTTAATTGAAGAGTTAGCGGATGTAGCAGGATTTTCAAAGTTTCATTTTCATCGGATTTTTAAAGGTATAGTAGACGAGCCATTATCACGGTATGTAAACCGATTAAAGTTAGAAAGGGCAACAAATCTACTTACATATCGCACAGATATGACGATTACGGATATCGCTTACCATTTTGGTTTTACAGATTCAGCAGTTTTCTCCCGTACATTTAAAAATTATTACGGTGTAAGTCCATCTCAATATCGAAACGATAATAGCAAGAATTGCAAAGACGTAAGGAAATCTTCTCAATACAATGAATGTAAGAAGGTTCGAGGAAATGTTGAGATTGTATCAGTATACGATATACACGTCGCATACATAAGGCATATCGGTACATATGAAGAGTTAACGATTGCTTTTCCAAAAATGATAGAGAAACTATTTCATTACGCATCGAAGCAAAATTACTATGTATTCGAGGATACGAAAGTATTAACCATTTACCACGATCATCATGAATTTACTGAGGACAATCATTTAAGAACTAGTTTATGTATAACAATTCCGAATGAGTCCGCAGTTGAAACGAGCGACATTGGAATCATGGTAATACCTTCAGGCAAGTATGCGGTAGGTCATTTTGAAATATTCCAAGATGAATATAAAGGAGCATGGGAATTCTTATATGGTGAGTGGCTTCCAAATAGCGGATATAAACCGAGAGATTCGTATCCTTTTGAAATGTATAAAAATGACCCAAGGCAGCACCCGGAAAAGAAACATATAGTTGATATATATGTACCTCTCGAACCTTTTTAATCATGGATTAAAGGGGAATGAATAATGAAAACTGCTGAAAAGTTAGATCTAATTATAAAAGAAGAATACAAAAATATGAATGGGGTGTTAGTAGTACAGAGAGGCAATGTTGTTTTTGAAAATTATTATAATGGTTACTGTCCAGATAATGCGTTTCATGTAGCGTCAGTCACAAAAACGATTATTTCTGCGTTAATTGGGATATGTGTAGATAAAAAGTATATAGAAAACGTTGATCAAAAAGTAATAGAATTTTTCCCGGAATATAACGTTCATTCATCTGAAATAACAGTGCGACATCTTCTTACGATGACGGCTCCACATCCTTTTGTAGACTGGCAGGAACCGTTAGAAGAACTATGTACACAAAAGGATTGGGTACAATATACGTTAAATAGAATCGGACAAGGCGGAGAAATTGGATTATTTAAATATTCATCTGCAGGAGCTCACGTATTATCAGCAATTATTACGAGTGTAACAGGAAAAAGTGCTCGTGAGTTTGCGAATGAATACCTATTCCAGCCTATCGGTATGAGAGAAATTCCAAACTACGATATGAAGGCATTTGGATTTGATGACTTATTTGGAAAAGATGTAAAGGGATGGGTTCACGATCCAAGTGGTATTTCGACAGGTGGCTGGGGACTAACGTTAACAGTTAAAGATATGGCTAAGTTTGGACAGCTGTATTTGAATGAAGGTATTCATAATGGAAAGCAAATACTATCAAAATCATGGATAAAAGAATCGACAGAAATGAACCAAAATCAATATTGTTACTTATGGTGGTTACGAGAAGAGGATGGAATCTTTTCATACTGTGCAATGGGTGATGGTGGGAATGTGATTTGCTGCGTACCAGAGAAGGAACTGGTGGTAGTGATTGCTTCTGAAGTCATACCGAATGCAGAGGATAGATGGAAGTTAATTAAAGAGTGCATACTTCCTTATTTAAAAGATTAATATAGTTATTTTTATAAAAACAAGAATGAAAGGTTTAGTTAAACTTTTTTTGTTCTTCATGATAGAAAAAAGTGTTGTATTAACTAAGATTAGAAAACTTCAACACCTATACGATTATTGAATAGGTGTTGAAGTACTTTATAATTTGTTTAGGTACTTTTAACTTTTCGATGTATTAGATACATCATGCCAAACACAATTACCAGCAAGATAAATTTAATTAATTCCATTAGGCTAATATCCCATTTTGTTTCTACTCCATCTGTTAAATAAAATACATTAAACATACCATGTAAAATTGCAGGTGTTATCACAGAATGGCTATACTCTCTCGTATACGTCAAAATTATAGATACTATAAATAATAACGAGAGATAGCTTAATATTCCTACAAACCATAATTCATAATTTTTATAAAAGATTGATACTGGTAAATGCCATATAGACCAAAGCGATGCAGTAATGATTGCTGTTTGTTTTAATGAATATTTTTTTCGTAAATGGTAATGAAAATTTCCACGCCATATGATTTCTTCTAAAAATGCAGACAAAGCAGCAATAGTAAGACCAATGAGTAGGAGAAATCTCAATTCATTATAATGATTAAATAAGAATTTTATATTATAAATATAAAAATAGAAATGCAGACATAGACCTAGAAGTATTGGGAATAAAATGGAGAAAATCAAAGTTCTTATTTTTGGACGTGAAATTCCAAATGTATGAACTATTTTTTGTTTATTATATAATTTCTGATATAAAATAGCAGCTAAAAGCGGAATAACCATCGTAAACCCTAAATAATTACGACCATTTTCTATGTTCAGTAAGATGATATAAATAAGTGATGTGAGAAGATAAATACATAATGTTGAATGATAAATTATGTTTCTATTCATATTGTTCACCTACCTAAGTATGTATAAGTGATTAATCAAATATGCGATATTTTAATTATATATGAAATGGAAATTACATATGTTGAACTTGTAGAAAAAGTTAGAATAACCCCGTAACTTTTCACAGCAAAAAATCGTTTAAAACAAGAAAGGATTTTTAATCACGAATGGGGGAGAACTATGAAGATTCTAATTCTAGGTGGTACAAGATTTTTAGGAAGAGCTTTTGTAGAAGAAGCTATAAAAAGAGGGCATGAAGTTACATTATTTAATCGCGGAACGAATAAAGAAATTTTTCCTGAAGTAGAGCAGTTAATCGGTGACAGAAATGATGATGTTTCAAGTTTAGAAAATCGAAAATGGGACGTTGTCGTAGATACGTGTGGATTTTCTCCGCATCATATTAGAAATGTTAGAGAAGCATTACATGATAATATAAAGCATTATATATTCATCTCAAGTCTTTCTGTATACAAAGATTGGATTCCGCATCAAATAAAAGAAGATTATTTATTACAACCGGAACCAACGGGTGATCAAATAAAGGCTGTAGAGAATGGTGAAGTTTCTCCTTATGAGTATTACGGTGCGCTGAAAGTATTGTGTGAAAAAGAAGCAGAGAAGTATTGGCCAGGGCGTGTTTTACACGTAAGAGCAGGACTTCTTTCAGGAATGTTTGATTATACAGACCGGCTTCCATACTGGATTGGGCGTGTAGCAAAGGGAGGAAAAGTGTTAGTTCCAGGAAGAAAAGACCGCCCAGTGCAGGTAGTTGATATAAAAGACGTCGCAAACTGGGGACTAAACATGGCAGAAAACAATAAAGCAGGTATATTCAATGTTACAGGTCCAAATTATGAATTGACAATGGAAGAGCTATTAAATACTTGTAAAAAGGTTACGAATAGTGATGCTGCATTCGTTTGGGTAGATGAATCATTTATGAATGAACATAAAGTACAGCCTTGGACAGAGATGCCAATATGGCTTCCAGAAACTTTTTCATTAGAAGGTGAGACGAAGCCTTGGAAAGGTGGTTTTTCTATTAATATTGAAAGTGCTGTTAAAGAAGGACTTACTTTTAGAAGGTTAGAACATACAGTTACAGATGTGTATGAGTGGATGAAGAGCGTGGGTGAATGGGAATTTAAAGCAGGTATTTCAGGAAAGAGGGAGAGTGTATTATTAGAGAAGTGGTAAAAAGAAAGCCAAATTAGTAGGGTACTGTTAGAATGATTTGATTTAAGGGATGATATCATTTATTATATATATTCTATTAATTTCTAAAGTTAGTAGTTATTATGACTATAAAAGCGCACACTTATCCATAGCGAAAGTGTACGCTTTTCCTTTTCCTTATTTATATTGCGATGTTGAAATGCAGTCTAGCCATAATATGCCATCGTATTGTTCAATCGGCTTCAAAATTTCTTCGAATTTTTGAAGACCCCAGTGTCTTGCAGTAGTAGGAGTAAACATCCAAGATGTTTCAGGACGATTGCTTTCACCTTTTAAATCAACAAATACATTAGGATTTTGAGATTTTCTTAATATATTCTCGATACTTTGTTCAGCGTGGTCTGTATCAATAGGGACTATTTTATTAAGATTACTACTATCCCAACTCTCTCCGCTATATGCATATACGCCAATTGTGTACATTTGATCTTTTATCCGTTGAGGTAAATAATCAATCATATTCGGTGCTTTAAAATTGTATTGTTGGGATTTGGTCCAATCAAGTATCATTTTTGAATTTTGTTTTCGGATATGATAGTTATGTCCCCATACAATAATTTTTTTATTTTTGTATTGAATATCACTCAACCAAGCTAAAGCTTGTCCCATCTTTTGATCTCGAATATAAAATGATAGATCTGTAAGTTTAAAGTTTGTTGGATAAATAAAGTTTTTTTCTTTTACAGCAGCATCTTGGAGTGTTTTAATTGTATCAATGCGTATACTAATAGTCTTTTCTAATAGATTTACATCATATGTATTTGATGGAGCTATCTTATTTAATTCGGATTTATGTTGTTGAACAAACGTTTTAATTTTTTCATATTTCACTATTACTTGCTGAACTTCCGCTTTATATTGTTCGTATGGGTACTTATTATCTTTAGATTCAATTTTTTCCTCAATATTAAGTAATTCTGTATGAGCCTTTTCTATATCATTAGCAATTTCAGGATTAATTTTTTCTAACCATTCTTTTGCAAACTCAGGGAAATAAGAATACCACCTGAACTGTGCATCAAACCCTGTTAATATAAGAGGTGTTCCTTTTTCTTTTTGATCTTTTAAATATTGAAATAGCTCTAAAATTTCTTCGGTATGCCAAACACCATATAAAGATTTTTTCATAGCCTGCAAAGCAGTTAATTGATCGAGGCTTTGATTTACAGCATTTGCTTCCGCGAATCCTGTTTCAAATGCAATAACATCATATCCCATTTCTTCATGTAAATACTTAATCATACGTACCTTTGATTGGTTTATTTCCTTGGCCCCATGTGTACTTTCACCAAGTAGAACAATTCGTTTATCCTTTACTTTTTCTTTTAAAAAGGATAAATCTTCATTTGTCTGTGCATTTGGTTCGTTTAATTTATGTGCATTTTCCTTTATCCACTCTTCCCATTTTGGCTGATCTTTTGGTTTCTCTTCAGCAGAAATCACAGATGTAAATGCTGTAAAAGCAAGAAGAGAAGTAATCATTCCTATTTTCCATTTAGTAAACACATATTTCCCCCCATGAAACAATATTGTTTTTACTGAGGTAGATATATCCAAATATCCACTATTCTTCCATATATATATTAATTGATAATAATAAAAGAAACAATATAAAAAATTAAGAATATTCAACTTGTTGTTGTGTGATGTAGATTATTATTTTTATTTATTACAACAAGTTAGTTAACAAAAAGTAATAGGTAAATAGTTAGAATAGTGGTTTTTATCTAAAAATATTGAAAGGTATGAGTAGATTTAGTAATCTTAATTTATTAATGATAGTGTGTAATTAGGTAAAGTGCTTGTGAAAATAGTTTTTTATTGTACTTACTTGCAATTACAATTGTTTTATCTCTTAATCCAAAACTATGTAAAGGTGGTAAAAAGATAGTGGATCTAACATTTAAAGTTGAAGAAACATGTTTTAATTATCGCGTCGGAGCAATTTGTAAACAGGATAATAAAATACTCATTTTGCAAGGTGACGGTGAAGATTTTTGGTACGTACCAGGTGGAAGAGTAAAAGTGCTAGAAAATAGTGAAGATGCGTTAAAACGAGAGCTTGCTGAAGAGTTAGCCGTTCCTATTGAGGTAAAGAAATTAATATGGTCAGTAGAAAATTTCTTTACACTTTCTAAACGAAAGTTTCATGAAATTAGTTTTTATTATGAAGTAGAGCTGCAGCAATTACCTGCAAATGGGGCAGAGCAATATATTTTGGAAGAAGAAGGTAGAACATATTTCTTTAAGTGGGTGCCTGTAGAAGAGTTAGATACATATAACTTACAGCCAGCGTTTATAAAAGAGAAAGTAAAGGATGTATTAGTTCATACAGAACATATCGTTTTACAAAAGTAAATGTATGCGGAGGGAAAAGGGTGAAGGGGACTAAAAAAGAGATTCATATAGACGGAAAAGTAATTCCGTATACACATATTGAAAAAGGTTCTAATAGGATATGTTTTATGTTCTCAGGTTCAGGATACAATTATGATAAACCGTTATTTTATTATGCGACGATGTTAATGCTTGAACATAAAATAGATGTAGTACATATTCATTATTCTTACGACGAACAAGTAATGAATAAACCAATAGAAGAAGTAACAAAAATAATGATGGATGATATTAATCCTGTAATAAAGGAAGTATTAAAAGGTGAGCAATACAACGATATTATATTTTTAGGGAAATCACTTGGAACCATTCCGATTGCAAATGATTTAATGAAGAGGGAAGAATACTTACAATCAAACATGATATTATTTACACCATTACTAACTTTTGATCCCAGTTTTGATTCGATCCTGCATAGTGATCACGAAGGGCTTTTAGTAATTGGAGATAAAGATCACCAATACAATGCAGATCAAATCGATCAGTTACATAAGACGAATTTACAGATTGAAGTTGTCAAAAATGCAAATCATTCTGTAAATGTTGGAGAATTTGAAACAGAGGATTCAATTGAAGCGATAGCGAAAATAATAGAAAAGCTTAAAGAAGTTGTTAGGACAAACTAACCTATCAATACATGCAAAAGAGGTGCAATTTGCACCTCTTTTTGTATTTAATAAGCCTTAAGCACATGAAGCAAATAATCCTTACGATTCAGCGGATTATAATCAACACGTTTTCGAGTAGGGAAGGGAGCCTTCAGTTCTTTGTAACCAGATGGCTTCGTTGTAAAAATGCCTTCTCCTTCAGTGAATGAATGAAGCATTCGCTTAAAGTTCTCCGTTTTCGCAACAGGTAACGATCCTGTTAAATGGTAGGAGTCATTATTGAATAAAGACTCGCTAAAAGTTGCTGGAATAACAGCTAATTTATACATCGCAGTACTAATTGCATGCTCCGGTACATTCAATTCAAAATCGTTTACTGGTTCATATACACATGTTTCAGCTTGCTTTAAAGCATTCATTAAAACGAGTGGTGTTAAGTTTCTAAAGTCACTCGCTGTTGTAACAGGACTAGCATAACCTGTATGGGTTAACGTGACGATCATGTCCGTAACTTCCCATCCGTACAAACCTTGTTTTAACGTTTGAAATACAGTATCTTCAATTGCTTTATGAAATGCTAATGGAAGTGATCCAAGTTCAACACCTAACTTATATGTTATGCCAGAATTAAGTTCACCACGTTCGGTTTTAAAGCCAATTGTTGCGTAAAATGGATTCGCTTTTTCGCCCATTACTTCAACGCTATTCCCTATGCCAATTGGTTTCTCAATACATACGACACGCGTATTTGAGAAAGTCACCTGCAAATTATATTTCTCCAAAAGTGTTGTTTCAATTACTTCTTTTTGTATTTCACCGAAAAGGCGAATATATAGTTCATTATAAATATCATCTTTCCACACTTTAATGAGTGGATCTTCTTCGCATAGTTCCATAAGTGCAGCGTATAAATCATGAATTCGTTCTTTTGGTAATGCTTCAATAGCAGCTTCCATTTGTGGTTCGGCAAAGTGAATATCTTTTATATAATCAGTCCGTTCACCGATAATATCACCAATTTTAATATCACTAAGTCCCCACACTTTGCAAAATTCTCCGCTAGGAACGATAGAAGCTTGAACAGCATTTCCGTTATCAAATAGGCATATTTTCTTAATCTTTTCTTTATGTGCTTGAGCTTCATCATGCTGTATATGAACATATTTTCTAACGTGTAAACGACCAGAAAAAATTCTTACATATGCAATCTTTTCCCCAGAAGGTTCACGTTCAATTTTAAACACAACACCGGATAATGTTTCATTTTCAGCAGGCTTATTAGCTGGAAATAAGGCTGGAATATTTTCGAACAGCTCAGTTACACCCATACCTGTCATGGCTGATCCGAAAAAGATCGGGTACACATTTGCTTGCGCTATTTGTTTAATGAGTTCTTCTCTTAATAATGTGTCCGGTACGATTTCGTCATTTACATATGATTCAAGTAATGATTCATTATATGGTACTAACAGTTCCATACAGTCGTCATATGATTTGTATTCAATGATTCGGGCTCCTTCCGTTCCTTCGTTTAGGACAGAATAGAAGGGAAATGCTTCATTTGAAAGAACCTCTTTTATTTGTTTCATAACTTTTTCAGTATTTGCGCCACTACGATCAATTTTATTAACGAATAAAATAGTCGGTATGTTTAGTTTCTGTAATGTTCGCATTAAAATTTTTGTTTGCGCTTGCACACCTTCAACGGCAGAAATAACTAAAATTGCACCGTCTAGAACACGGAATGATCGCTCCACTTCAGCTATAAAATCAGCGTGTCCAGGTGTATCAATGACATTTACTTTTAAGTCATTAATATAGAAAGAGACGACAGATGCTTTAATCGTAATTCCGCGTTGTCTTTCTAATTCCATTGAGTCAGTTTGCGTATTACCACTATCTACTCGGCCAATTTCTTTAATCACATTCGTTTCATAAAGAATACGCTCAGTCAAACTCGTCTTGCCAGCGTCTACGTGCGCGACAATCCCTATATTTATTGTTGTCATATGTGAATATCCTCATTTCATTTTCCATTTTTAATTCCTCATTTCTATTTGTGTATTGCCGCATTCCAATCACTCTCCAGTCATCTAAATTAGTACTATTATAGTGCAATTAACATTTTTTGTAACGTGACAAAGCGCCTTAATTTGGAAAAATATAAATAAAAACAAAATGCTTGCATTCTAAATCGATATAGATTATATTAATTGACATATCAACTATTGATACATCAAACGTTTTTGTTTTGCGTGTAAAGGAGGGATAGTTTGACAAGTTCATGCTCAAAAGAAGCGATTATTTTATATAAATTACACTTTTTAAATAAAGAAGTAAGTTCGAAATTTGAAGGGTGTACGGGTATGAGTCAATCTAGACTAGAGCTTATACTTCAGTTATATGAAGTAGGTGAAATTAGTCAAAAAGCACTTCAACAAGAAGTGAATATTGATAACGCTGCGATAACAAGGCATTTAAAGCAGCTTGAGGCAAATGAAATGATAGTAAGACGTAAAAATCCTGAAGATAACAGAATTACATTAGTTTCTCTTACTGAAGAGGGACGAAATAAAATTCAAGCATTTCAAGAGGAAAAAGAACGTTTTGCAGCATCTGCATTTAAAGGATTAAGTGAGGAAGAACGCGATAATCTTTTAAATATGTTAAATCACATTCAAGAAAATATAAAAGAATTATAAAAAAGGGAGAATACAACTATGACTAACTCAGTAAAAACAAATGATTTTAACGAAATTTTAACAGGACGCCGTTCAATTCGTAAGTACGACACATCAGTGAAAATTAGCAAAGAAGAAATGACAGAAATTCTTACAGAAGCAACACTTGCACCATCATCTGTAAACATGCAACCATGGAGATTTTTAGTAATTGAAAGTGAAGAAGCGAAAGCAACACTTGCGCCACTAGCGAAATTCAATCAATCTCAAGTAGAAACATCTTCAGCAATGATTGCTGTATTTGGTGATTTAAACAACTTTGATAACGCGGAAGAAATTTACGGTACAGCTGTAGAGCGCGGTTTAATGCCGGCAGAAGTAAAAGAAGATCAAATGAAAAAACTTTCAGCTTACTTCTCAATGGTTACACCAGAAGTCATGAAAGATACAGTACTAATTGACGGTGGTCTTGTAGCAATGCAATTTATGCTAGCAGCTCGTGCTCACGGTTATGACACTTGTCCAATTGGCGGATTTGAAAAAGACCAAATTGCAGAAGCTTTCGGATTAGATAAAGAACGTCACGTACCAGTTATGTTAATTTCAATCGGAAAAGCTGCTGACAGTGGATACCAATCAGTTCGTCTTCCAATTGAAAAAGTTGCTGAGTGGAAGTAATTTTATAAATACAGAAATAAGTGGGATATGAAAGGGGAAACACCATGATTATTATTCACGCAATATTTCAAGTAGATCCAGCAAAACAACAATCATTTTTAGAAGAAATTCGTCCGCTCATTCATAGTTCAAGAGAAGAAAGTGGAAATATTTCGTATGACCTTTATAAAGATACAGAAAAAGAAAATGTATATACAATGGTAGAAGTATGGAAAGATGCAGAGGCAGTTGCGAGTCATAATACGAGTGAACACTTCACATCTTTCGTTAGTAAGGTAAAACAGTTTTTAACTGCTCCTTTAGATATAAAAGCTTATAATGGAGAGTTAGTAAAATAATATAATGAAAAAGGTGACTTTAGCTTATAGTGCTAGGGTCATCTATTTTATTTTGATAGGAATATATTTACTTTTAACTTGATGTGTTATAATTCGAAAAAATAATTCTTAACTTTCAGAATTAAAGAAAGTGACAGATAATGGTGAAAAAACAACGACGGGTAAAAAATTTAAAGGTTTCGAAAAGAAAAGTTCATGGGGAGACATATTCTCTGTTCTTTCAAATGCATGGATTAGTGTCGTTTTTTATGTAATTATTGCATTAGTTATTCTATATGCTTTTTATAAATTAATGAGGAAAAAGGTAACAAAATCAGAAATACAAAAGGATAAACAATCGATAACAAAAGAAAATATGGATAGAACCGAAAAGAACAAGAAAGTGAAGCATCAGTTTGAACAGCCGTTACCTAAAGATACGATAAGAAAAACGTTAGTGGAATGGGAAAGAACTTTACCATTTCACGAACAGAGAAGGTCTTATGAAACGATGCAACAATGGTTAACGAGAATTTGTAGAACGAGAGATATTATTCCGATATATGAGTCTGTCCGATATGGAGAAAAGACATATACAGAGTTAGATATAGAGAAGACTGTACGATGGATAGAGCGAGACGGGAAAGGGTGACGTTAATATAAGTAAATAAAATTAACTGTAAATTAATTTTATTTACTTATATTTAATTATATGATAATGTATACTTACTTTTTTATATCTCTACCAATGGAAAAAAGTAGCCTTAGTAGAGTATTGCTCGTTGAATTTTTTTGAGGTTATCTTCACTTCATCAATATAGAATGAAAAAGAGATAAATCAATTACGAGTAGCATGTAAATAAAAAAATATAATTTATTTTTAAATTTTTGTAAGGGTGTGAAAATAGAATGAAACCAGTATTGAAAAACATACTTCTTTCCTTTATTTTTTCTGTAGTAGGGATGTGTTGGTTTCTATTTATGTTAGTTAGAGGAGGCGGAGACTGGTTATTGTCTTGGGTAGGTGTATTAATGGCATTTATATCTTTATACACGATAATAGATTTATATTGTAAGTATACATATGATAAAAAATTAAGTAAATTGTTTATTAAAGCAACGGTTACTACTTTTAGTTTTGCAGTATTGGGAATCACATTTGGTATTGTACACGAGCTATTACAGCCATGGAGTCTCAGTTTAATGGTTTGGTATTGGTTGTTAGTGTTACTTTTATTTGTAACGACCATAATATTATTAGTTTTTCTAGTATTTGTTAATCGTAAAAATCATAATATTACTGGGATATATAGAATACTTATACTGCTCAATCTATTTCTTACGTTAGGACCAGTACTGTGGCCATTACTTCTTACTATTATAGGAAATGGTATGAACGCTAGCGCAGGATGGTAAAAGTTAATAGAGTGCTTAAAAGAACGTGTTTATAAATGAAAACACGTTCTTTTTTTATTTCCATACATAATTTTTTCTCATCTGGTCGCCAAATTTTGAAAGTAAGTATTTCGTAAGGAATGGATAAGAAAAAAGAGAGTTTTATCATTTAGGATGAAAGTATAACTTGAATCAATACGATATGAATAGAGGAGAGAAGATTATGAAAAAATGTAATTCAATTAAGTTAGCAAGTTTGACAGTTTTATTAGCGGGTACTACTATATTCGCACCTGGTTTTACTTTGAAGGCAGATTCAGCTCAAAATATATCTAGTCCATCACAAGTGCATGATCAAAAGAATCGAAATAGTTTGAAACGAGTAATGGAGGAAACAGTACAGCTTGGCGCTACAGGGATACTAGCAAAGGCGTATAATAACGGAAAAACTAGTAGTTACACTGCTGGCGTTGCAGATTTAAGTACAAAGAAACCGATGAAATCGGACTATCGCTTTCGGATTGGTAGTGTGACGAAGACTTTTACTGCCACGACTGTTCTTCAATTAGTAGGTGAAAATCGTTTGCAACTTGACGATTCAATTGAAAAGTGGCTGCCAGGCCTCATTCAAGGAAATGGGTATGATGGCAATCAAATTACGATACGTCAACTTTTGAATCATACGAGTGGTATAGCTGAATACTTAAAATCAAAAGACGCTGACATAATGAATTCAAAGAAAACGTATGTAGCAGAAGAAATAGTAAAGATAGGACTCGCTCTACCTCCAGATTTTTCGCCAGGTAAAGGTTGGTTGTATTCAAACACAGGATACGTAATACTAGGAATGCTAATTGAAAAAATAACTGGTAATAGTTATGCAGAAGAAATTGAAAAGCGCATTATTGAGCCTTTGAACCTATCAAATACGTTTTTACCAGGTAATTCGCCCGTCATCCCAGGAAAGAATCATGCTCGGGGATATGTGAAAATTGACGGGGAAAGTGAGTTGAAAGACATGACTGATTATAATCCGAGTTTAGCTAATGCAGCTGGAGATATGATTTCTAATGCGGACGATTTAAATAAGTTCTTTTCATCTTTACTCGGTGGTAAGTTACTAAAGCAACGCGAGCTAAAAGAAATGCTTACTACAGTTCCTGTAGAAGGAAAAGAGGTTGGGGATGGATATGGCCTTGGTATCTATGAGACTAAACTTCCTAACGGTGTATCAGTTTGGGGACACGGAGGAGGAATTCCTGGATTTACAACTTTTGCTGGTGGAGTAATTGGAGGCAAACATACATTGGCTATCAGTGTTAACTCTATAGGTGGGATCGATATTGTTCCACAGTTTAATAAAATGATGCAAATTGAATTTAAGAAATAAATGAAAAGAATGTGAATGGAATCCTGCTTTAAAGGACAGTATTAGCATTCATAGTATGACATCAAGTGTAATTCAATCGTATAGTTTAGTATAAAAAAAGGATGTCGGTTACACGACATCCTTTTTTATTGAGAATCAAAGAAGTATGTTTTGAATTTTGGAAATTGTTATTTTTTCAATCATTCCATATAATGAAGGGTATAGGGGCTATACAGGGGAGTTATGGATGGAGAATACTTTAGTTAGTTAATTGTTTTTATTTTAATAAATAAAAGTAAATTGATGTGGAGTGAAATTCATTGGGAGAAAATCAGTTTAGATGGAGTAACAAGCAATTAAGAGAACATGTTGAAGTAATAGATGGCAAAAGAAGTCCGCACACTTTAATTAAGAATGCAACTTATTTAAATTCCTATATGCGCGAGTGGATGACAGCGCACATTTGGATATATAATGATCGAATTGTATACGTAGGGGAGCAGCTGCCAGGGCAATTAACGGAGTGTGAAGTTGTTGATTGCGAAGGAAAGTA
Source organism: Bacillus sp. EB106-02-03-XG38 (assembly GCF_058792175.1). Classification (NCBI taxonomy): domain Bacteria; kingdom Bacillati; phylum Bacillota; class Bacilli; order Caryophanales; family Bacillaceae; genus Bacillus; species Bacillus sp. EB106-02-03-XG38. Next base: position 1,151,509 of record NZ_JBYTED010000001.1, on the reverse strand, counting down.
TGTCGTACCCGGTTACATAGAACCGCATGCACATCCATATCAATTATATAATCCAGAAACGTTAACAAATTATGCGATGCAATTTGGAACGACGACTTTTATTAATGATAATTTAACTTTATTTTTCACATTACAACGTGAAGAAGCATTTCGTTTATTAGATGAATTTGAAAAGATTCCAGCGAGTATGTATTGGTGGTGTCGTTTTGATGGACAAACTGAATTGCAAAACGGGGAATCTTTATTTAATCGTGAAGAAATTATAGAGTGGCTTAAGCATGACGCAGTTCTTCAAGGCGGCGAGTTAACAGCGTGGCCGAAGTTATTACATGGTGATGATGAAATGTTACATTGGGTGCAGGAAACGAAACGATTACATAAAAAAGTAGAAGGGCATTTTCCAGGAGCATCAGAAACGACATTAGCGAAGTTAAAATTGTTAGGTACAGATTGTGATCATGAAGCGATGACAGGGCAGGAAGCTTTTGCTCGTCTTATGCAAGGTTACACGGTTTCCTTAAGAAATTCTTCAATCCGCCCAGATTTAGAAGTGTTACTGAAAGAATTGTTGGGATTAGGAGTAAAGCAGTTTGATAGATTTATTCTTACTACAGACGGCTCACATCCTTCATTTTATGAAAATGGAATGACAAACGTAATGATATCTACCGCGATAAAACAAGGAGTGCCAATAATAGATGCTTATCATATGGCAAGCTATAATATCGCTCGTTATTATAATATGGAAGATCTACATGGTTCAATTGCGACAGGTAGAATTGCTAATATTAATATTTTGGAAAGTAAAGAAAATCCGGTTCCAATAAGTGTAATTGCAAAGGGGAAATGGGTGAAGCGTGACGGAGTAAATAAAAATGAATCAGTACAAATAGACTGGAGTAAATTCAAAGTAACTCCATTATTATTAGACTGGTCCATAGAAAAAGAGGATATGATTTTTTCTCATAAAATGGGTATACAATTATTAAATAACGTTATAACAAAACCCTACACGACTGATGTTGATTTAAACCGTGATAAACTTTCTCTAGATCATGATGAGTGTTTTCTTATGATGATTGCTCGTGACGGTATGTGGAGAGTGAATACAGTTGTCAAAGGTTTTGTGAAAGAACTTGGTGGACTTGCTAGCTCATATTCTGGTACCGGTGACATCATTCTTATTGGGAAGAATAAAGAAGATATGCTTACAGCTTTTCATAGAGTAAAAGAGCTTGGCGGGGGAATGGTAATAGCTGAAAAGAATGAAGTATTACACGAAATCGCATTACCATTGCTCGGGATTATGTCTAATTTAAAAATGAGTGATTTAATACAGGAAGAGAAACGGATGGTGAAACTACTCCAAGAGCGTGGTTACGCGTATGACGATCCGGCATTTACCATTTTATTCTTTTCTGCGACGCACTTACCTTTTATACGTGTAACGCCTATAGGACTATATGACGTGAAAAGTAGTAAAGTACTAGATTCACCAGTGAATTTGATAAAGCAATATTAAAATGAAAGGTCCTATAAAAGTCTAATTTATAGGGCTTTTCACATAGTTAGCATAAGAATATTATAAGCCTCAAATAATATAGTATCTAAATCATTTGAGGTGATACGTAAATATGAAAAAAATATTGTATATTTTAAGTGTATTTATATTATGTGTATCTATTCAACAAGTTGTACATTCTCAAACGGATGCACCAGAGCTATCTTCTGATTGTCTTGAAAAAAGGAAAATTCGAGATGACAAGCATGTGAAGAATATAATAAGTGATATTAAATCCACATTTAATTTAAAAATTGATGAACATAGTTTTTGGGAAGTAAGTAAAAGAGACCTGGATGCGGCCCATTTGATGTATGGTGGAAGAGAAAATGATTCTTATTATAATTCGCTAACTAAAATTTATGATAGTGGTGGATTTAGCGAGCAGCCTAGCTTATTTGTGAGGGCTCAAGAAGCATTTTTACTTTATAAAGAAAAAGATAATATCAATGTAATGAAACGCCTAAAACTAGATGTTGAAAAAGGGGAATGGCTCGTTATAAAAACGAAAAAGAAGAAAGGGAAAAAAGTAAAATTCAAGCCGTTGCAATGTGAAAAAGATTATATGAAAAAGAGAAATGAGTACCATAATCTAAAATGAAATAACGGAATTTTAAGTGTGGAAAAATTCGTTAATAATTGTAAATGAAGTGGTAGAAATTTCTAGTAATTTCGCCATAAAAAACGTCATTTTTTATTTTAAAAATGACGTTTTTTATATACTTAAAGCTTTTGCATCGTACTTTCAATCCTCTTCACCAAATCAGCTGACACTTTATGAAAATACCCTAAAACGATCTTTCTAATATCATCGGATATAACTTTCAAATCACCAGCTAAATTTTCAGCAAGGTGTTCTTTTTCTATCGGTTTTAACTTCGCATAAAATTCACCAGGCTGCGTAAAGTCATCCTGTTTCGATATAGACGTTCTTTCAAGTTTACCTTCAACGTATCTTCCATCGCCGCTCGCTATTTGATTAGCAGGTGTCCAATTTTGTTGTTGGTTAATCGTTAATTTGCGGAATGCAGGTCCAATTCTTCTTCTTTGAGAATCGCTATAAATGTTAGCGCGTCCTTGCAGCATTTTATCATCTGATAGTTCTGCACCGTCTAGCAAATTAGAAGGGGAGAAGGCGACTTTTTCTACTTCTTCCATATAATTTTCAGGATTTTTATTTAATACCATTTTGCCTACTGGTATAAGAGGATACGACTTTTCATCCCATACTTTTGTATCATCTAGCGGGTCATAAGAAAGATGTGCTTCATCTTTCGGGTCCATGAGCTGGACATATAATCCGTATTCAACTGGTTTACCATTTGCGATTGCATCATATAAATCTTTCCCGCTATAATCAGGGTTTTCGGCAGCCAGTTTATTCGCTTCCTCATTAGTAATGTATTGTACACCTTCAAATGGGTACCAATGATACTTTACATACTTTCGGTTACCTTGTGCATTGTTCCAAACATATGTATTTACACTATGGCCTGGGATATGGCGAAGACTTTTGGCCGTACCATTATCAGAGTATAAACGAACAACGAAATGAATGGATTCAGGTGCTCTAGCGACAAAGTTCCAAAATCTATTAGGGTCTATTAAGTTATTTTTAGGTGAAGGTGACAACGCGTGAATCGTTTCCGGGAAGCGCATTGGATCACGAACGGAAAAGACAGGGATGTGATTACATAAAAGATCGAAAATACCTTCCTTTGTATAAAACTTTGTAGAAAAACCACGTACATTTCTAGAAGTATCAGGTGTTCCTTTCGTACTAACAGCTAATGAAAATCGCACCATAACAGGAACTTTTTCATTAGAATGTTGTAAAAAACTTAGTTTCGTATGTTCAGACATTGGATAGATCGTTTGAAAATAACCGAACGCACCAAATCCTTTTACATGAACAGGTCTTTCTAAAATTTTTTCATGAATAAATTGTTGTAACGTCTCGTGAAGTACACTATCTTGCTCTAGAACAGGTCCACGTGAACCAACTGTTTGAGAATGAAGTGTAGCTTGTTCATTACGTTCTTCATTTGCATTAAAGTCTTTCCCTAGTAAAGATTTCCTCTGTTTATCATAGTTTTCATTCATCGATATTGCCTCCAAATCTTTTTTGTCCATTGTTACTAAATATGATTTCATAGCCTTGATTATGTATGACCGGCAAAGTAGTAACAGACCGCTAGATGAAAAAAACGTGCATGTAGTGGACCTGTTGAATTAGAAGAAATTATGGAAAAATGGATATCGAGAAGAAAATTACTATTAAAATTACAATCTTAAAAATGAATTTATACATGATTTTATAGAGAATAAACAGGAAAAAAACTAGGAGGAATTTAAAATGTCGGATTGGTTTCAATTAGATAAAGAATATATGATGCCTACGTATTGTCGTACGAAGGTTGCAATAGAAAGAGGAGAAGGATCAAAGCTTTATGATGTGGATGGTAAAGAGTATGTAGATTTATTTTCTGGTGTCGGAGTGAACGTATTAGGATACAATCACCCGAAAATCGTGCAAACCACAATGGAGCAAGTTACGAAATCGTTGCATCTGCCGTTTCATTTTTTAAACCCAGTTGCGATTGAATATGCAAAGAAATTAGTGGAGTGCTCTTTAAAAAACGGAAAAGTATTTTTTACAAACTCTGGTACGGAAGCGACAGAAACAACATTAAAATTAATTGATAAATATAGAGCAAATACAAATGAGGAACGTGAAGGAATTGTAGTGCTGAAAAATAGTTTCCACGGACGTACGTTAGGAGCACTTCATTTCACGAGACAAGAAAGTGTATATCAAAATTTCCCTAAAACATCGATTCCAGTATATGAAGTAGAGCGTGAAAATATAGAGCAATTAGAAGAAACAATTATTCATGAAAATCCAATTGCGATTATGCTAGAGCCTGTATTAGGTAGCGGAGGGATATACCCTTTATCAAGTGAATATTTACATGGTGTTCAAAACTTATGTGAGAAATATAATGTACTACTTATCGTTGATGAAGTACAAAGCGGTATGGGGAGAACTGGTAAACTATTTGCTTATCAAAATTTCAATATTATACCGGATATTATTCAAATAGGTAAAGGAGCGGGAGGCGGGATACCGCTTGGCGGAATTATTGTTGGTGAAAAGTTATGTGATGTATTTGCACCAGGAGATCACGGCACAACATTTGCTCATTCATCAATGGGAACGGCTTTAGGGTTAACGGTATTAAACACATTGATTGGCGATGGTTTAATGCAAGAAGCGTATGAAACGTCACTATATTTAAATGATAAATTGCAAGAAATTCAGAAAGAAAATTCTTATTATATTGGAGAAGTACGTCATGCTGGCATGATGTTTGGAATTAGTTTGAATGATACAAATGAAAATGTGAAGAAATTACAGGTAGAGCTAATGAAGAAAGGGATGTTAGTTGATGTGACACAAGGGAACATCATACGTTTACTTCCGCCATATATAATTACAAAAGAAGAAATTGATGCATTTATTAATCAATTTATTTCTTGTATGGATATAGTTGCTGCTGTAGTAAGTGCTTAAAAATTTAAAGCTATATTTTATAAAAAGTGCACCCTAATTGTTAGTGATATTTTTATAATGGGGGTGCGCTTTTTATTTTAGAATTTTATAAAAATACAACCGTTGTTAAATGATAATGGAAAATAGAAGAGGTTTTAATAGATTTGATACAATATTGAATGATATTAGAGTGGTGAAAAAAAGAAAAAGTAAGTAAATAAAGATAGTAGGTAAAACGACTGGTACTAACAACTAAGGATAGAACATTTTAAAAATGATAGCATACGAATATAAATATGATAAGAATGAGGTGATATATTGGAAAATAATGATATTCAATTTACTTCTTTACAAATGCGAAGTGATAGATTTGGTTGGGCTGGTATTCAATATACAAATAAAAAGCAAGCCATTTTATATACTCGGAACGGAGGAGTAGAATGGGATGTTGTTAATCCTCTAAATTCAATTGTATTATTTGCATATCCAATAAACGAACAAAGTTCTTGGGCATATGGTTTAACAAAAACGAATAACGATTTATTGCCTGCTATATTTTATACAGTTAATAGAGGGGAAAGATGGAGTGAGTTTACATTACCAATTGAAGAAGATTGGGAGAAATCGACTGATGTTCAAGTACAATTGCATGCCACGAATATGGATCGTATATGGATTGTATTATCTAGAAAGCTTGCATCAAATAAATTTGAACATAATTTATACTATTTGAAAACGAAAGGGAAAGTATGGAAAGTAATTAAAAATATAAGTATTAGCGATAGTATTTCAGGGATAACATTTATAAACGAGTTAGTTGGATTTATTTCATTACAAAAACAATATGAAACATCGGTGGTATTTAAAACAATTGACGGTGGGGAAAGGTGGCAGCCTATAAAAGATATGCCAAGTCTTAAAGGTATTAATAATGGGACTGCTATGGCTTATAAAGCAATCTATAAAAATAACTTGTTAGTAATACCAACCAAAATGAATGATAACATATTTTTAATGAATTATTCATTTGATAAGGGGAATTCGTGGCAAATTTCAAATAAAACAATAAATACTACGAAAGTGGCTGTTTCTTTTTTTAGTTTCTATTATGGCTGGGTTATAAATAGTGAAAATGGAAGTGTATATCAAATAATAAAAAAAGGATCAAAATGGATAAAAGTATCAAGTAATCCATTGTTGAAAAATATATTTTGTTTGCATTTTTTTAATCGGCGTAAAGGTTGGGCGTGTAATAAAAAAGAAATATTTACTACAAAAGATCGCGGTATAACGTGGAAAAAGGTAGAATATAAAATTAAAAATATTGATAAATTTGTTTAAAAGAGTCCTAAAGAAATTAGGACTTTTTTTTTGCTTTTTTACGGTGAGAGTTGCAACAAACAATGATAAGAGGAAGGAGGTAAGTACAGAACTTATATTTTCAAAAATAGACGGTTGTTTTTACACAGTATAATTCACTTTTGAATATGTTAATAAAGTAGCAAATTCATAGGAAATGGTAATACTTAATATTTTATCCCACTTTAATGGGCAGTAAGACCCCCACCTCAAAATTCAGCAAAAGCAAAGAACTTAAGTAGAGGTCGGGCTACCCATAAAAGTCCGATTGGTGAGGGCTGATTAAAGTTTCAATTAATGTCACATGATGTGTAAAGGGGGCGTGTAATGAAATCGTTAACGGTTATTATGTTGTACAGTGAAAGAGCGCAAATGTTAGAAGAGTCAATTCAATCTATAAGGAAGTTAAATCCTCTTGAAATTATAATTTTGCTTCCTGATGATAGTGGTAATTTGTATGAAATAGCAAAGAAACATAAATGTCATATTGTTTTGATGAATAAATATAGTACCCATTATGATGGGTATGAAGCTTCTGTAAAAGAAGCAAAAGGAGAAGTATTGTTATTTGTAAATAGTAATTTTTCATTATCTTCAAATGAAATGAAGAATTTTATTGAGTCAGTCATTACAAATCAGGCTGATGTAGTGTTAAACAAAATAGATAAATTTATTGAAGTTGGTAAATGTCCAAATATGGATATTGTTTGGAGAAAAATGTTAAATGAAATTTTATGTCGACCAGATTTAAAAAGCAATTCAATACTTTCATTACCATATGCACTTACGAAAGAAGTAGTAGTAAATATCGGTTTTGATTATATAAAAGATATCGTTCTAGCTCATATGAACATAGTGAATCAAGGCTGGCGGATTAACGATCAATATGCAATAAAAACGTTATCTGAAGATGAAACGTTAGAAGAAGAAGGGGATTTATTTAAAAAAGAATTATTAGAAAATGAAAAAGAGAAAGTGGAAAAATATTTAATCGGTATTTCTAAATGGATAGAGAAAAAGGGAAAAAGAGTAGGGTTTACTGATGCAGGAAAAAGAAGAGATATTATTCAAAAGTTAGGTGAAGGCAAACGATATCCTTCCTATCATCGAGGATGGGGTATGCATTCATCAATTTATAACGGGAAGCAACTTTCTGTCATTATACCAGTGCAAAATGAAGAAGAAACTATAGAACAAGTAATACTTGAGGCAAGAAAAATAGAACCGCTAGAAATAATTGTCGTTGTAAATGGTTCGACAGATAGTACTGCCAATATCGCTAAAAGACTTGGTGCTACTATTATTGAATATAAAGAACGACTTGGTCATAATGTTGGACGTGCTATTGGAGCGCTTGAAGCTACAGGAGATATTCTCTTATTTATTGATGGTGATTTTAGTGTTTCAGGAAGTGATTTACATCACTTTACAAAAGCAGTTTCAGCTGGCGTAGACATAGCATTAAATGATTTGAATCCGATGTTACATCCTCCGTTTTATGTTGTAGATGTCGTAAAGTATATGCTTAATTTAGCATATAATCGTCCGGAATTAAGTAATGGCTCATTAGTTGCAATTCCGCATGCTATGAGTAGATCATGCTTAGATGCAATAGGATGGGAAAGTTTACTATGCCCTAGTCTTGCGCAAGTAAAAGCTATATTACAAGGGTATAGAGTAGAATGTGTACATTATGTTGATGTTGTAAAACCAAACAGAATTCGTTTAATGGAGAACGTAAGTCATAATGGACATCCACCAGCGGTATTAAGAATAATTGGTGATCACGTTGAAGCTCTCTCTTACTTAATAGAACATCTCGAAATGGATGGGAAGGGTGATTAAACTGATAGATCAGTACAAAAAAATTAACATTTCATATGAAGAATTATGGCAAATAGATTTTCAAACTACGGAACCATTTATACTCAAGGTTGATTGGGATAAAGTAACGTATGAATTTTTAATTCGTATTAAGCCCGGTGCTTCTAACACTATTGTTTTCGGATCCGGAGCAGGTGGATTTCAAGAACAGCCAATTGGTCCGCCTATTTTTCATCGACATTCATGGATGGATGAATTTGAAGATACTGTTATATATTTTAATGATCCTACTTTATATCTTGGAAAATTATCTTTAGGTTGGGGGCAAGGGGAGTTAGATAGATTTTATTTACAGGATATAGCTAATATTTTAGAAATAGTATTTACAAAGTTAAAAGTTGATTCAAAAAATGTGTTGTTTTATGGGAGTTCCGGGGGAGGGTTTATGTCTTTAATTTTAGCTGGATTCGTTAAGGGTTCCACAGCTTTAATAAATAATCCTCAAACAAATTTATTAAAATGGATACCTGTACCAATAAATCTAGTTTTCGATTTATCTTATCCAGGTTTATCAAGAGAAGAAGTTGAGGAGAAATTCGGGGAAAGAATTAATGCTGTGAAATTTTTTAATCATATTAAATATGTACCGAATATTTATTTTTTGCAAAATTTCACGTGTGAATTTGATGTGCAAAATCATTTACTGCCATTTATTTCTGAATTAGAACAATTGGGTGAGGATATTGAAGTAAATCAAATTGTAATAGACCTATATTTCGATAAAAAAGCAGGACATGCAGCAGTAGGGAAAAGTGAAACAATTGAATATATAAAAAAAGTAACCCCTAATGAAACTGTGAAAGAAGAACAGAAAGAAGTTGGGCTGTCAGTTGTTATAGTTTTAGGAGAAGAAAAATCGAAATTAAATCAAATTTTAAATAAAGTACAGCATATAAAACCACTAGAAATTATAATTGTAGCTGATGATAGAATGAGTACAATACAAGCTATACCTACATTTGTTGAAAGTAACGTTATTGTTATAGAAGAGAAAAACAAACGGAAAGCATCTGTTCATGGAGCGAAAATCGCCAATGGAGATGTAGTTTTATTTTTAGATGGAGAAGATGTTATCTTTTCGGTAGAACTAGAACGATTTTTAGAACCGCTACTAAAAAAGGAACAGGATGTAATTTTGAATAACATAGACTCCGTATGTTTTGAAAAGATGAGAGCAGAATGGCCAAGTATTGCTATGGTGTATAGAAAAATAATAAATGATGTATTGGGACGTATGGATTTAAAATATGATTCGATGTTATCTATGCCATATGCTATTACAAAAAAAGCAATTGAAGACATTGGATATGACACCTTGCAAAATCCGATTCTTTCTCTAGTAACTCTTAATGAGAAAGGGTGGCGACTACGCTCCTCGTCAGCTATAACTAAAACCTCTTTAAATGACATACCCGCAAACAAAACCTCTTTCTATAAAAATGAATTAACGAAATTAGAAGTATGTGAGATTAAAGAGAATGTAAAAGCTTTGGAACGTTGGTTACACCGAAAAGATGACAGAGGTAACTATACAGATGGAGGAAGAAAAAGAGAAATTATAGAGCAACTAAAAAAACAAAAGAATTATTCACGTTTCTATAAAGGATGGGGCATGGATTCATCAATTTATAATGGAAAACAGTTATCAATTATTATACCAGCACAAAATGAAGAATCAACGATTAAAGAAGTTATTCTTGAGGCAAGAAAAGTTGAACCGAAAGAAATAATTGTTGTCATTAATGGGTCAACAGATCAGACGGAAGTAATCGCTAAGAAATTAGGGGCAACAGTAATTGTTTATCAAGAAAGATTAGGGCATGATGTAGGAAGGGCAATTGGTGCACAAGAAGCCACAGGGGATATACTTCTCTTTATTGATGCTGATTTTGCTATTCCAGCAAAAGACCTTCATCCGTTAACGCAGGCTGTTGCAGATGGTGTTGATATGGTTTTAAATGATTTAAATTTAAATCTTAGATTTCCTCTATATATTGTAAGTTTATATAAATATATGTTGAATATTGCTTGTAATCGTAAAGATTTAGGTGTGGGATCCACAATTGCTGTTCCCCACGCTATTAGTAGAAAATGTTTAGAGGGAATCGGCTGGGACACTCTTCACACAGCATGTGTTGCGCAAGTAAAGGCAATATTAGAAGGATATAAAGTCGAATGTGTCCATTTTGTAGATGTAATGAAACCAAATCGTATTCGTCCAAACGAGCACTTTGCAACAGTAGGACATCCACCAGCTGTATTGAGAATTACTGGAGATCATATAGAAGGGCTATCTTATTTATTGAAGAATAGAAATTTCAAAGATTTTTTATAACAGGATATGCTGCTAATTTTATGAGTAAATTAAAGAAATTTACTGAGAGAAAGTGAAAAGGTTAATGAAAAGTAAAAACTTCTTCAAATAAAGGAAGGAGTTTTTACTTTTTTATTTTCAGTAAAGAGTAAATAAAGCTGTAACGGTATTTTATCCCGCTTAAATGGGCAGTAAGACCCCCACCTCAAAATGCAGCGAAAGCAAAGAATTTAGGTGGGGGTCGGGCTGCCCATAAAAGTCCGATTGGTGAGGGCTAATAATCAGTGGGGGATGAAGAAAACTCCACTGATTAAAGTTTCACTTTATTTCTGTATAAATTATTATTAAATACAAGAAAAGTTATTTGAGTATTCATGCAGAAACTAAAGTCAATCAAAATGAAAACGCAGAAATATTCGTAAGGTGAAATTGAGCTAATAATTTCGCTTTTTAAATATATACAAATGTTTAGTGGAAGTTACTAATTTCTATGTTAGAGGAAGCGATGATAGAAATGTAATAAATTTAAATAAATGAAAGGTTCATTTGTAGTGTAAAGGTATATATTATATAGCCTAAACTTCATTTTATGAAAAGTTAAATAGGGTGTAAATTTATACAAAAAGAGCATTTAATTGGACAAATAATTAATTATGTGAAATAATAATAACAGAAAAGGAGACGTTGCTTTTCCTTAAGTGCTTCGAATTAATTTTATTCAATAAGAGAAGGTGTGCTTAAAGAAGTTAAATTAAAAAAGGAGCTGTTTTATTATATGCAACAAAATAATGATTTAAATTTTGAACCTCAAGACGTTAATATTGTCAATCCTAAACAAGCCAGGAAAGCAGTAGTTGCTACTGGTATTGGGAACGCAATGGAGTGGTTTGACTTCGGATTATACGCGTATTTAGCGGTAATTTTAAGTCAATTATTCTTCTCAGGTGTTGATAATAGTGGATTGCAACTTGTACTTACATTCGGTACATTTGCAGCAGCCTTTCTCGTTCGACCAATCGGAGGTGTATTCTTTGGTAGAATAGGAGATAAGTACGGCCGAAAAATCGTGTTAAGTACTACTATTATTTTAATGGCACTTTCTACATTATTCATCGCATTACTACCAACCTATGAACAAATTGGTGTATGGGCACCAATACTACTTTTAGTTGCCCGAATGATTCAAGGCTTCTCTACAGGCGGCGAATATTCAGGTGCAATGGTTTATATCGCAGAATCTTCTCCAGATAAAAAGCGTGGTATACTCGGTAGTGGTCTTGAAATTGGAACACTCTCAGGTTACATTGCTGCATCGGTAATTGTTACCATTTTGACGTTATTGTTAACAGATGAGCAAATGCTCAGCTGGGGCTGGCGTATTCCTTTCTTAATAGCTGCACCAATTGGTTTGGTCGGTTTATACTTACGCCGTCATTTAGATGAATCTCCTATCTTTGAAGAGATGGAAAAAGCACAAGAGGAATCTGAAGAAAACGAACAATTTTCATTTATGGATATATTAAAATATCACAAAAAAGACTTCTTATTAAGCACAGTAATTGTCGCCTTCTTTAATATTACAAACTATATGATTCTTTCGTATATTCCTTCTTATCTAACTCAAGTACTTAAAGTCGAAGAAACAACTGGCTTATTAATTATTTCTATTACGATGGCACTTATGATTCCACTAGCACTATATTTCGGTAAATTAAGTGATAAAATTGGTAATAAACGCGTCGTGCAAATCGGCTTACTCGGTTTAACTGTATTTGCAATTCCGGCATTTTTACTAATAGGTAACGGACATATTGCAGCTATATTTGCAGGGATTTTCGTATTAGGATTCTTCCTAAGTGTATACGAAGGAACATTACCTTCGTTATTACCATCACTCTTTTTCACCGATGTACGTTATCGAGCACTTTCGATCTCATTTAATATTTCTGTATCTATATTCGGTGGAACAACGCCGCTTGTATGTTCATACTTAGTTCATGCAACAGGTAACCCGCTGGCACCAGCATTTTATTTAGCGGGTGTAAGTGTTATTGGATTAGTCGTATTTAGTGTTTTATTTGTTACAACCTCAGGACGTGCACTAAAAGGTTCATATCCTACAGTAGAAACGAAAAAAGAAGCACATCAAATTGCGAAAGAAGACCCTGAAGAAACACTTTGGTGGCATGAAGAGTCATTAGAAATTGAAGCAGGGAAAAACGCTTCAATTTAAAAAGTAACGTAGAAGTATAAAAAGACTCCTATGAAAATAGGAGTCTTTTTGTTATTTCTTTCTTTTCTTCAAACTTTTCTGATACACATAAAGCTTATGAACCTCTTCCTTAAATTCCTGAAGTAGCATCATATTCTCACCATTTGAATAACGCACTGTATTATAAGCGTCTATAACAATATGACTCTCAATATTTACATCTTCTTCACTATTTATTCTTTCTAACCATGCTTCAATAGTTTCTCCTCGATTTCTATTTAAAGGAGGAATTAATTTACTCTCCAGTTTAAAAATCTCTTTTCGTATTTCGTTATGTGGCGGTTTGTTTCGCTTCAAACGTTTTTGGCTCATTCCTTCTTTATCAGTAATGATAGTAGATTCGAAGACAGGCATATTCGGTAAACTGAATTGTTTTCGCCTTTTTATTATTTTCCAAACGATGTAAATAGCAATGGTTGTACATACTATAATTGTAATACTATTTATAAGAGTTGGATCAAAATCCCGCTGTCCAAACTCATCCTTAATTTGAGGATCCTTTAAATTCCCTTTATTCAACCAAAAATCATCAGTTTCTTTTGATTCAGCTGCCGAAAATAACGGATTAATGGCGTATCCAAATCCTAAAGCAACTACTTGTACGACATAAGAAAAAAGAAGGCGAATGTATGGGGAAATAGGAATAAGGAAAGCACTAATTATTCCAATCGTAATAAGAGAAGCGAAACGTAATAACTGTTGATTACGATTTGCCCCAGTTAACCAAAACGTAATCATAATGTGTAAAACTAAAAGTAACAGTTTCCACAAAGGTGGAAAGGGCGCATAAAATATAGCTGAAATACCAAACCAAACTATGCCGCCTAACGATTTTTGAACTGGATATCCCGGCCCGACAACATGTACGATAAAGAAGAAAAGAGGTAACATTATTGTGCCAAATAGAGAGAAAGGGAGAAAGATAGAACAACCGATTATTTGAGTAAGTAACAGTATGACAAAACCTGTTGTTTTTTTCTTCATTAGTTTATGGATTAGAAGTACCCCTACATATCCTGTTGCTAAAAATATAGCAACAGCAACAAGTTCTTCCCTTTCCGTTAATAACGAAAGGAGGAGCAGCAGAATAAAGTCATTAACGTGATAGAGCCAAGTTTTCAAGCTTTTCCACCATCCCTTCGTTAGTAATGAGAAACGTAGGTTGAGAGAGAAGAGGGAGTTCATTTCTCTGTAAACCAATGTATATCATTGTAGATGATCGTTCTCTTTTTCTATTTGTATAATGAAGAAACCCTTGTTTCGGAATTAATGTGCTATCGTCTGAAATACGTGCCAATTCCTCTAAAGCTTTTGCGTAATGTGTTTGCCCTTCGTTTAATGGTAAATGCAGAGGACCACCTTCTGCTAATACACTAATAAATAATTCAAACGGTATTTGATGCTTCGTTGCGTATTGACAAATGTATGTAGCAAATGAAATAAGGTCTTCTATATTATCTTTCCAACCAAATCCGCGATCAGCAGCTAATGAAAGACAAATTGTCCAACTATAATTTTTAACAGGTTCATATTGCTTCGCCTGTAATTCCTGCATTTTAGCAGATGCTTTCCAATGAATAGAACGGAAAGATTCCCGCTCATATCGTTTAACACCGATAATAGATGTTTCATCATTGTAAAAAGAAAAATTCGTTCGATAAGATCCTGTTAAAAGTTGCTGTAGTTCTTGCAAACCTGCTACGTCTTTAGGCGAAGGGTACACAATAATTTCAGTCCGTAATTTATCAAAAATGGGTAAATGTACAGTTAAAAGATGAAAAGGATCTTTTAAGACACATTCAAACTGTTCAATTTGATATACACCACGCTTCGTTGCGGTTAATGTTAAATCCCATTTTTGCGCCGAATGAGCAGGTTGTGAAAACGGGAAAGAAAATAACGTTTTCGATATTTGTTCAATACCTTGATCTTTTTGTGGCAGTAGGGACGGATTTAAATGAAAATAACAAACACCGTTAACGATTGGTATATTTGCTCCATTTTTTAAATGAATAAAAAACTGTCCAGATTCATCAGGGAAAAGCCGAGTCGTTTGTTTCTCATTTATAACTTCAAATTTCTTCTCTATGTAAGCGACATATTTATAAATAAAAATCGCAAATAAATAATAGAAGAAAAAGAGAAACATAATAATTCGTTGCGGCATAAAAAATGTAAATAGTATAGCGCCTGGGACAGTTAGTTGAATAATATGGAGTTGGAAAAATAACGGTACAGTTACAACGCGCTGTCCATTCATGCTTGCTCAATCTCCACTGGTACGTCAATCTCTTTTAAAATCCTTTGTATAATTTCATTTTTTGTCGTACGCAATGCGCCTTCCATTGATAAGACAATGCGGTGATTCCAAACAGAAGGAACTAAAAATTGTATATCTTCAGGTGTGCAATATTCTCTTCCTCGTAAAAAAGCTAACGCCTGTACGGCGCGCACTAAAGCAAGTGTGGCACGTGGACTTACACCGTTAGCGATGTAATCATGATTTCTTGTAGCATGAGCAAGTTTAATAATGTAATGTTCTAACGGTTCTGATACGAAAATTTCTTTTACTCGTTTCTGTGCTTCTAAAATCTCTTCAAAAGAAATAACAGGTTTGACGCTTTCTAGTGGTACATCACTCCGAAAACGTCGCATCATTTGTAGCTCATCCTCTGGAGACGGATAGCCAATTGAAATGGTCATTAAAAAACGATCAAGCTGTGCATCTGGTAGAGGAAACGTTCCTTGTGATTCAATTGGATTTTGCGTCGCAATAACAAAGAACGGTTTCGGAAGAGGAGTAGATTGCTTTTCAAGCGTTACTTGTCGTTCTTCCATTGATTCTAATAAACTAGACTGTGTTCTCGGCATTGCGCGGTTAATTTCATCAGCAAGCAAAATATTGGTCATGACTGGTCCAAGTCTTAACTCGAATTCACTCGTTTTCGGATTGAAATATTCGATACCTGTTACATCACTTGGAAGTACATCCGGTGTAAATTGAACGCGAGAAAATTTACCACCAATACTTTTAGAAAGTGTTTTCGCAAGTAACGTTTTCCCCGTACCAGGCACATCTTCAAGTAGTACATGTCCATCAGCAAGCAAGGAAACAAGGAGTAAATCTATAACATCTTCTTTACCAACAAAAACAGATCCTATATTTTCTTTTAATTTATTTATCATATGTATCATTCCTTTCAAAAAATAAACGGATATTTCTATATTTTAACAAATTATTCAGAAAAATTATATAATTTTTCAGTTCAAAGAAATAAATATCCGATTATTAAATTATACTTGCATATTTTGAAATGTAATTATACAATATCGATATACGATGTATCGTAAGTCGATACATCATAAAGCGATGTATCGGAGGTGGTTATAATGAGTGCGAAAGCTAAAAAATATATTCCGTTAACAGAGGCAACGTATTACATACTCTTATCACTAGTGAAACCAATGCACGGATACGGAATTATGCAAATGGTAGAAGAGATGACAAATGGAGAAGTAAAACTCGGTCCAGGTACTTTATACGGGAATACGACGAAGTTACTAAAAGAGAAGTTAATAGTTGAAGTTGCCTCTACAGATAGAAAGAAGTGTTATGAGTTAACACCACTTGGTAGAGAAGTATTAGAGCTAGAGTATAACAGGTTGCAGAGATCTGTGAGGAATGGAAATAGTATATTAGGGGAGTGAATGGAAGATGGAGACAAAAAGGGTATTTAAGTTTTTTACGGCATGGAATTTAGAAAAAGAAGAAGCTTTTTTACGAAAGATGCATCAACAAGGTTGGGCATTACAAAAATATAATGTAATGTATACGTTTAAGAAAACTGAGCCAAAAGATGTAATATACAAAGCTGATTTTAGATTGGTTTATAGAGATTCGAAAGAACAACGACAAGAGTATTTCGAAATATACGAAATGTCAGGTTGGAAACGCGTAACAAGTTTCACAAGCTGGAATTATTTTTGTAAAGAAGTAGAAGAAGTAAATGAATTGCCTGATATTTACTCAGAAAAGGAGACGAGAATACAAAAACTAAACCAGTTATTAGTATTCTTTGTTATTATGTTAGCAACTATATTACCATCAATGTACAATCTATTTATAAGCCCGATGGAATCAAGAGTGCCAATGTGGGCGAAAGCTATGACGGGTCTTACAGGTTGTATGTGGATATACTTCTTTATAAGACTCACTTGGAAAATTAAGAAATTAAAAAGTGAAATATTATAATAAAAAGTAGAGTTAAAAAGAAGTTGATGTTGTAGGGGGGAAACTGGGATCAACTTCTTTTGTTTCTATATAATTGTATTTTTGTTCACTCTTTTTTATATAATAAAAATCTGTATGAAGGTTCAAAGTTAACAGTTAAAAGTTACAATACTTCAAAAATAATAAATGAATAAAATACGATTTATTTTGAAAATCAAAAAATAAAAGATGACTAAAAAGGTGTGGGGTGTAATTTATAATAAGGAAGAAAAACGTTTTTTATTAACATATGAAACAAAAAACCCCCTATAGAAAATTGGTAGGGGGTAATAAAAATGTTTAAGAAAAAGACTGATTTTGCGCAGGTTTAATAAATTGTTCCGGGTTTTCAACGAGTCCGCATACAGCGCATTGGACTCTGTATGTTGGTCCTTGATAGGCCATATGAAAAGCATTCATATTTTCATTTGTGTATTCTTCTTCTACTTGACCAGTTTGTGGATTTAACTTGACTGGTTTTACTTGTTGCTCAAGAATATTAAAGCGAGTACGGTTCGTTTTACAGCTTGGACATAGCATTGGTTCCATATGTATACACCTCCATTTGTAGCATTTCTTAAATTCTTTAATTTTATGCAACCGAAAAAACTTTCTCAATATAAATAGGTGTTTAATGTATTTAAAATTCAGAAAAAATAAAATATAATAAAGATACGAACTGGTTATGTCCAAACCAAATCTCCTGTTTTATGCCAATAAGCTGGTGGGCCGAGAAATCGGCCTCATTTTTTTGTGCTCGTTCCTATAGGAAACAAGGTTTTTATAAGACTTTTGTCGAAATTTTAGGGATAGATATAAAGGGGGATGTAAAATGAATTTAAAAATGAAGTATATCATTTTATACGTAGAAAAGTTTGAGGAATGTCTAAGATTCTATAAAGATGTATTACAGTTACCTATAAAAGCAGAGCACGGTACATATATTGAATTTAATACGGGTACTACCATATTAGCGATGAATACGCGGCAAGACGTAAAAGAATTAACGGGACTACCACTTACAGAAGGTGAGTTACAATCTTCCCATTTTGAATTGGGATTCGTTGTCGAAAATGTACAAGAAACGATTGAGCAACTTAGAGAGCAAGGTATTAAGATTTTAGTTGAACCAATTGTGAAACCGTGGGGACAAACAATTGCATACATTGCCGATCCAGATGGGAATTATATTGAAATTTGTAGTTCATTAGAATAGAAGGAGAAAACGAGATGGGGTTTCCGAAACTAGAAACAGAACGTTTAGTATTAAGAGAACTAACACTGTTAGATGCAGAAACGATGTTCCGTTATTTTTCAAAAGAATCTGTTATACGTTATTTCGGAATGGATTCTTTCGAAAATATTGAGCAAGCGAAAACGACTATTCAAACGTTTAAAAATCGTTATGAAGAGGGAAGTGTATTTCGCTGGGGAATAGAGAAAAAAGGGACGGGCCAATTAATCGGGACGTGCGGATTTCATTTAATAAACAAACATCATAAGCGAGCTGAAATCGGTTATGAATTAGACGATACATATTGGGGACAAGGGTACGCAACAGAAGCATTACAGGCAATTTTAACTTACGGATTTGAAACATTGCAACTGATAAGAATTGCTGCTGTTGTATACGTAGAGAATAAAGCTTCTCAAAAATTATTAAGTAAAGCAGGTTTTCAAGAAGAAGGATTACTTCGAAAACATATGATTCAAAATGGAGTTGCTCATGATACGATTTTATATTCTTTATTAAAAGAAGAGTGGAAGAAGTAATGCGTACAAATGAGCTTATAAATATAATGAAGAAACATAAAGAAAACAGGTTCATTCTAGGTATAGATGGTTTAAGTCGATCAGGAAAAACAACGTTTGTAACAAACTTAAAGGAAAATATGAAACAAGAAAGTATTCCGTTTCATATTTTTCATATTGACGATCACATAGTAGAGCGTAATAAACGATATGATACAGGATTTGAAGAATGGCATGAGTATTATTATTTACAATGGGATATTGAGTGGCTTCGGCAGAAGTTTTTTCAAAAGTTACAAACTGAAACAAAACTGAATTTACCGTTCTATAATGTTGTGACAGATGCATGCGAAATGAAAAAAGTACAGATTCCCATAGTAGGTGTAATTGTAATTGAAGGCGTTTTTCTACAACGAAAAGAATGGAGAGATTTCTTTCATTATATGGTGTATTTAGATTGTCCAAGAGAGACACGGTTTCTGCGGGAAAGCGAAGAGACTCAAAAGAAACTTTCGAAGTTTCAAAATAGGTATTGGAAAGCAGAGGATTATTACTTAGAAACGGAATTACCGAAGGAGCAAGCGGATTTAATCATACAATGATTGGAAATTAGAAGGTGAACAGAATGAATATTTTATGGGATTTTGATGGTACGTTATTTGATACGTATCCAGTTTATACAAAGATTTTTTCTCAAGTTTTAGGGAAGGAAATAAGTGAAGAAGAAATCTATGCAAAGTTAAAGATTTCATTTTCACATGCAATTAATTATTATGAAATAACTAAAAAACAATTGAGTGAAATTGATGTATTAGAGAGTCGCATTATGATAGAAGATATAAAACCATTTGAAAAAGTGGAAGAGGTTTTAAAGTTTGGCGATAAAAATGTAATTATGACTCATAAAGATAGAGCTGGGGTATTATCTATATTAAATCATTACGGATGGGACAAATACTTCGTAGACATGGTTACAATTGACGATGGTTTCCCCCGAAAACCGAACGCTTTATCTTATGATTATTTGCATAAAAAGCACAGTATTGATCTAGCTATTGGAGACAGGGAGTTAGATTTAATACCTGCAAAAGAATTAGGTATTTCAACATGTATGTTTCAAGGGAATTGTGATGTAGCGGATTATTCTTTATCACATTACTCGGAATTTTTTAAGATAGTGATAGATAGAGAGGTTATTTTATAAAAAAATTAAATAAAACCTCTACTTTCAAGAGAAAAGTAGAGGTTGTTTTCTATGTTTAATAAAAACGAAATAAAATATATACTTTCAAGAATTTAGAAGGAGCTTGGTATAATGATTTGAATTATATATTTATAGATAAATTTATAAATAAAAAGATTTCTATAAAGCGAGTGATCACATGAGTATTTTCATTTTAGAAGACGATATTATACAAGCACAGCAAATGAAGCGGCTAGTTGAAGAGATTTGTGAGAACTATATGTTGCCTTTTGATTTCATAGAGGTAACTAGTAAAAGTGAAAACATCATTACTAACATTCCTAAGGCAAAGTATGTCCCAATCTATTTTTTAGATATAGAGATTAAAAGGGAAGAGCGTAAAGGGTTACAAGTGGCGCAAGAAATACGAAAGTATGATACGCAAGGGATTATTGTGTTTGTAACGACGCATTCTGAATTTGCGCCTATTTCTTATCAATATATGGTATCAGCTTTAACTTTTATTGATAAGGGGTTGCCATACGAGGAGAGGCGTAATGTTTTTGAACAATGTTTACTTCAGTATGAAGCGCGTAATAAGCATATTATTCCGTCTGATGACTTTGTCGTTGAAAATAGTAATGCGACTGTGCGGGTTCCGTTTCATGAAGTTGAATATGTTATGACCGATGAACCGCACCGTTTAGCATTAGTGACGTTAGATCGAATTGTTTATTTTTACGGGACTTTAAAAGAAATTGAATTAATAGATGAACGTTTATTTCGATGTCATCAATCATATATCGTGAATACGAAGCAAATGTCTTCTTATGATGCGAAGCAGAAAATGATAGTTTTAAAAAGTGGGAAACGTATTCCAGTATCACGTCGTTTAGTGAGTAAAGTACGTAACATATTAAAGGGTGAGATGTAATGTATATTTATGATTTATTTGCAATACTGCTTACTAGTATGAGCCATACGTTTTTGTACATTCAATTAATCCGGTATAATAGATTGTCATATAGAATGTTAATAACTTTAAGTTCGGTATTTATTATTTTACTTGCTATTGTCGTAACAGTAACGAGATATCCAGAATTGAATAGTACGATTGTGTTATTTTTAATAAGTTTAGGACTAATGCAAAATGAACTAAAACTTAAGCATAATGTATATTTTGCACTAGTGAGCATGGTGATTATAACGTTAGTAAAAATGTTGCTTTTGGATTTAGGAATGAAGATCTTTATGTTAACGCCATTCAATTTATATTTATGGACAGGAAGCGTGATTCATCTTACCGTATCGACACTTACTTTTATCGGTATTTTTGTAGCCCGTAAAAGAATCCAAAAAATTGCTCAATATATAGTAGGTAGTCCGCTATACTATGTAACTTATATATTATTAATTGCCGGATTTATTATTGAACTAATCTTAACTCAACCATCTTCTGCGCTATTAGCACAATTAAATCAACAATACAGTGAAGTAAGTTATATTTCAGCGATTATAATATTTTTATTATTACTAATCATTGTACTAATAAGCTCACACTTATCAAAAGAAAAGTTAAGAGAAGAGCATGAAAAACGTTTAGATAAAGAGTTATTAGATTATGTAGAGAAATTAGAGGATATGCACGATGAGCTTGCTAGTTTCCGTCATGATTATATGAATGTATTACTATCGTTAGAAGAGGGCATACGTACAAAAAATGTGAAAGAAATTGAGCAAGTGTATTATGACGTGATAGCTCCTACATTAAAAACAATAAATGATCATGAACTTGATATTGCGAAATTATCTCGCATACATATTCCTGAAGTGAAAAGTGTATTAAGGGCGAAAGTTGGCACTGCCCAGCAGCAACAAATAAAAGTAATGCTCGATATACCTGAAAACATTGAAAGTGTTTCGATGACGATTATTTCATTTATTCGCATCATTTCAGTTTTAGTAGACAATGCAATTGAAGAAGCGGTACATAGTGAGGAAAAGATATTGCAAATCGCATTCTTTAAAATGGATTCACGACAATATTTTATCGTGCGTAATAGTTCAAAGAGTGAAGAGATTGATTTACAAAAAATTTATGAGAAAAATCATACAAGTAAAAAAGGAGCTAGAGGGTATGGGCTATTTTCATTAAAACGGATTATAAATAAAACAAATAATGCGACGTTAGAAACAACTTATGTAAGTCCTTATTTCACGCAAACATTCATATTAAAAGAGATGAAATGACCATCTATGATGAAAAGGAAACCGAATAAGAAATAACTACATACTTTCTACACTCGTTTTTATACACTTCAAGTAAGAGGTGAAGCGAGATGAATGGTCTTATTTTTACAACAATGATTAGCTTTGGTTTACCACTTGTAGCACTTTTATATGCTGTGTGGAAGAAACGCTATATTCCATATATGTTAGGTGTATTGGCTTTTGTTGTATCACAAATATTGATTCGCATACCAATACTGAATTATGTAAATGGAACTAGCACAGATTTTCAAATGTTTTCTGTTATGCAGCCTGTCCTATATGTACTTTTGCTTAGTTTATCAGCTGGTATTTTTGAAGAGATAGCTCGTTTTATTGCAATGCGTTATTTTATGAAGCAACGAGATTGGCAGTCTGGTTTTTTATTTGGAGCAGGGCATGGTGGTGTTGAAGCAGTGTTGATAGTTGGCATTCCGGTAATATCTCTATTATTGTCACAAACAGTCATTCAAAATGGTGATAGTTATTATTTCGGCGGTATTGAGCGTATTTTTGCGATGGTTTTGCATGTTGGGCTTTCCTTCATTATATTGCAAGCTGTTGTCCAAAAGAAATTTTGTTATATTATATATGCAATTCTCATCCATGGGACTGCAAATGCATTAGCGGGCATTATATCGCTATATGTACCAGGGAAAAGCGGGATCATTATGTCAGAAGTTTCAATAGCAATTTGTGCTTTACTCGTTTTTAGTTATAGTTTCATTTTAAAAAGAAAGGGTGTATGAAAATGAGAAGAATGTTACTAATTATTGTAAGTGCTATCGCGGCGTTCGCACTCGCAGCATGTACCGGTAATAAAGTAGATGAAAGTACGTCAAAAAAGTTTATTCCGAAGGCGGAAGAGGTTGTATCATTATTAAATGAAGCGAAGTATAAAGAAGTGCATGAAAAATTTGATAGTAAAATGAAAGCTGGATTACCAGAAGAAAAAATGAAAGATCTTACACCTGTAATTGAGAAAGCCGGAACGTTTGAAAAAATTGAGAAGAAATCGATTGAAGAAAAAGATGATTTATATACTGTTATACTTGTAGCGAAGTATAGTAAGGAACAACGTACATTTATTATAACTTATAATGATAAAGAAGAAATAGCAGGTTTATATATTAAATAAAAAACAGATACAGTGGAAGGTACCGCTGTATCTGTTTTATTTTTTAACCAAATTATGGATATTTATGCTACTATGAACACATAGCAATAGAGAAAGGAGGATGAGCATGAAAACTGAAATAGTTCCTAAAAAGAAGTACAGCATAATAAGTTACATATCTTTACTCATCGGCGTTTTATGTTTTTTGTTCGTTTTTATTACTCCGACAAGGATTGCGAATGCAGGTAATATAGTGGGAGATTATATTACAGTTGCACTCACAGTTGCAGGTATTATACTTTCTGTCATTACGATGACGAAAAAAAACGAGAAGAAGGGAATTGCTATTCTTTCATTAATATTGTCCTTATCATTCTTTATATTTTGGATCATTGCGATTATCTTATTGTTTACTGGTCAAATTAGTTTTGCACCGTAATGTGCAATAAAAAGAGTCCTTCTCGTATGAAGGACTCTTTTTATTCGGTATCTTCAGGTTGATATTCTAAAATATCACCTGGTTGGCATTCTAACGCTTTACAAATAGCATCTAAAGTTGTAATTCTAATTGCTTTTGCTTTTCCATTTTTTAAAATAGAAAGGTTAGCCATTGTAATTCCAACCTTCTCTGACAGTTCAGTTACACTCATTTTTCGTTTCGCTAACATTACATCAATATTAATTATTATTGCCATGTTATTCACCTCAGACCGTTAAATCATTTTCTGATTTTATATCTATCGCATCTTTTAAAAGTCTTTGGAGAACGGCAGCAAAGACTGCGATAACCATTGAAGCAAAGATAAGAATCATGCCAATTATAATAATACCTGGTGCATCATCTCTCTCTGCTACAAGATAGAAGAGTGGCATACCTAATACATACAATACACTAATTGTAACAGCACATTGTTTTATCTTCTTTAAAGCTCTAACAGATAATTTCGAGAAGGCGTTACCCTTGTCAATGTAGCTTACAAGTTTAAAGGCTTGATATAGAGCAAAGTAAAAAGGTATCACCGTTGCATATAGATTAATTAAAATAAGATATTTTATATATGCAATATCCGGGTACAATTCCGCTGCATAATTCCCGATATTAGGAATTAAAAATATACACAAAGCAAAAACAGGAATCCCCATAAGGATAATAGCTGTCTTTAAAAAGAGTGTTGATCCTTGTTTCATATAAAGCACCTCATTTTTAAATTATCTTTTTAATTTAACATGAAATTTATCGTTTAACAATAAATTCTTATTTATTTTAATCGAATTTTTATTGATAAATAAATTTTAGAGAAGAGAATGACAAGACGTTTTTATAAAAAAGGTGTGGTCTCTAGTTTTTGAACATAAAAAGGTATGATATGTAATGTCCGTTGTTTTACTAATAAAAGAAAGTGAAGGTAACAATTGTTAGCTTCATAAAAATTGGGGACTAATAAAACATATATAAATGAATGTAAAATATACGGAGGAATTACAATGTCGAATTTGGGTTTACTGATGAAAAAGTTACTGTTAGTAGGAACAATCACACTAAGTATGCTATGTACGGAAAGCATGACGAATGATCATACGGTGGAAGCAAAAGTGAAAAAAGTAGAACGGCAACCGAAAAATGTAATTATAATGGTTATGGACGGAACGAGTTCTTCAGCAACTACGTTGACTCGCTTGTATAAAGGTAAACCACTGGCATTAGATGAAATGGTAACAGGAGGAGTTCGTACATATTCAGCGGAATCAGCTATAACAGACTCAGCCCCAGCAGCTACAGCACTTGCGACGGGGAATAAATCGAATTCAGGATATGTAGGTGTATTACCTTCTATTGTAAGTTCGCCTGGTGTAAAACCAATCAAAGAAGAGGACAAGTTACGGCCAGTTGCCAATGTTTTAGAAGGTGCAAAACGTACTGGTCGCGCAACTGGAATTGTTGCTACAGCTGAAATTCAGCATGCTACTCCGGCCGGATTCTCTGCGCATCATGTAAACCGCAAGCGTTTTGACGTAATTGCAGAGCAACAAGTGTTTCAACATATAGATGTCGTATTAGGCGGAGGAAAACAGGCACTGCTACCTTTAAAAAGAAAAGATGGTGAAGATTTAGTAAAGGTGATTCAAAACAAAGGATACGACTTTGTTGAAACGAAAAATGCATTATTGAACTCAAAATCTAATAAGATTTGGGGCTCTTTTTCACATCGTGCTTTAGCGTTTGATATGGATCGTGAGGCAACAAATCCGGAGCAACCGACACTTTCTCAAATGACGGAAAAAGCAATTCAAACATTATCAAAAGATAAAGATGGTTTCTTTTTATTTGTGGAAGGAAGTAAACCAGATTGGGCAGCTCATGTGAATGATCCAATTGGGATGATTAGCGATGTATTAGCATTTGATGGAGCGGTAGCAAAAGCATTACAATTTGCAAAAAATGATGGGAATACACTTCTCATTGCTTTAACTGACCATGGTAATAGTGGTATTTCTATTGGGAATATGAATACGACAAAAGGTTACAATACTACGCCAATTTCTACATATATTGATCCATTAAAAAAAGCGAAAATGACACTTGAAGGGACTACAAATAAACTGAAGTCGGATTTATCAAATGTAGAAGATATAGCTAAATTATACGGTTTAGACAACTTAACTTATGATGAAAAAGAAAGAGTAAAAGAAGCTAAAAAGAAATCGGATGTAGGTCCAATATTTACTACATTATTGGCCAATCGTGCAAACATAGGCTTTACAACAGGTGGCCATACAGGTGAGGATGTATTTTTATATTCTTTCGGTCCTAAAAAGCCATACGGTTTGATTCAAAACACAGACATTGCGAAGACGATGGCGAAAGCAATGGGTTTTAACTTAGAAGAAGTAACAAGCCATTTATTTGTAGAGAGTGAATCAGCTTTTAAACAAAACGGTGCAACAGTCACTATAGATAATACTACTGTAGCAAACCCAGTGCTCATAGTAAAACGTAATAATGTAAAGGCTCAATTATTTGTAAATAAAAATATAATTCGTATTAAGAATAAAGATTATGAATTAAGCAGTATTATTGTAGAAAGCAATGGTAAATTCTATGTGCCAGAAGAAGCAATCCGGATATTTATAAAGCATTCTCGTTAAAAAAAGCCAATTCCTTAGATAGTACTTAGGGATTGGCTTTTTTGTGGATGAGATTCCTATTGGAGAAAAGAGGAAATAGAATCAAAACTTTTAGAATAGATTTCCTCTAAATTTACCTATTTTATCTTTTTCACACTACAAAAAATATTTCTCAACATTTTACCTTTTAAAAAGATTGAATATTCGTATTATAACGAATATTATGTTGCTATCGGCAAAAAACGATAATTTGCAGACACTGGGGAGGAAATACATTGAAAAAGAAATTAAAGCCTTTTACGGTATTAACAACTGCGGCAGTGCTAAGTAGTACGTTTGCTTTTGGAAGTCATGCAGCGGCTGATACGCCACCATCTCTACCAATTGATGAGCATTTAATACCTGAGGAGCGTTTGGCAGAAGCGCTGAAGCAACGGGGAGTAATTGATCAATCTGCATCACAAGCTGAGACATCAAAGGCTGTCGAAAATTATGTTGAGAAAAAGAAAGGGGAAAACCCTGGAAAAGAAATTATGACAGGAGATAATCTTACACAAGAAGCTTCAGATTTTATGAAAAAAGTAAAAGATGCAAAAATGAAGGAGAATGAACAGGCGCAGCAGCCAGAAGTAGGAACAGTTGCTGGACAAGATGTAGGGTTGCATTCTAGAAAATTAAATGGGAAAGTACCTACTATACCAGCGAAGCAAGCTGAGTACAATGGAGCTGTCCGAAAAGATAAAGTACTTGTTTTACTCGTAGAATTTAGCGATTTTAAGCATAATAATATTGATCAAGAACCGGGTTACATGTATTCAAAGGACTTTAATCGTGAACATTATCAAAAAATGTTATTTGGTGATGAGCCATTTACGTTATTTGATGGTTCGAAAATTAATACATTTAAACAGTATTATGAAGAACAATCTGGCGGAAGCTACACAGTTGATGGAACTGTGACGGAATGGCTTACTGTTCCAGGAAAAGCGTCAGATTATGGTGCGGATGCGGGAACGGGTCATGATAACAAGGGTCCTTTAGGTCCACGCGATTTTGTGAAAGAAGCCTTAAAAGCGGCGGTAGCAAAAGGTATCAATTTAGCAGACTATGACCAATTTGATCAATACGATCAAGATGGTGATGGAAATAAAAACGAGCCAGATGGAATTATTGACCACTTAATGGTAGTACATGCTGGCGTAGGGCAAGAAGCTGGCGGCGGTAAATTAAAAGATGATGCGATTTGGTCTCATCGTTCGAAACTAGGATCGAAGCCTTATGCGATTGATGGTACAAAATCTAATGTATCAAACTGGGGCGGAAAGATGGCTGCATATGATTATACAATCGAGCCTGAAGACGGAGCAGTTGGTGTGTTTGCACATGAGTATGGTCATGATTTAGGCTTACCAGATGAATATGATACAAAGTATTCTGGACAAGGTGAACCTGTTGAATCATGGTCTCTTATGAGTGGCGGTAGCTGGGCTGGAAAAATTGCAGGAACAGAGCCAACAAGTTTCTCACCGCAAAATAAAGAGTTTTTCCAAAAGAATATGAAGGGGAACTGGGCTAATATCCTAGAAGTAGATTATGATAAACTTCGTACAGGAATTGGTGCTGCAACATATTTAGATCAAAGTGTCACAAAATCAAAACGTCCAGGAATCGTTCGTGTTAACTTGCCAGACAAAGATATTAAAAATATTGAATCAGCATTTGGTAAGAAGTTTTATTACAGTACGAAAGGAAATGACATTCATACAACACTTGAAACACCAGTATTTGACTTAACGAATGCAACGGATGCTAAGTTTGATTATAAGGCATTTTATGAACTGGAAGCGAAGTATGATTTCCTTGATGTAAATGCAATTGCAGAAGATGGAACGAAGACGCGAATTGATAGAATGGGCGAAAAAGATGTAAAAGCCGGAATAGATACAACGGATGGTAAGTGGGTTGATAAATCATATGATTTAAGCCAATTTAAAGGAAAGAAAGTAAAATTGCAATTTGAGTATGTAACAGATATTGCAGTAGCATATAAAGGATTTGCGTTAGACAATGCAGCATTAACTGTAGATGGAAAAGTTGTTTTCTCTGATGATGCAGAAGGCCAGCCAGCAATGACGCTAAAAGGATTTACTGTGTCAAATGGTTTTGAACAGAAAAAACATAACTACTATATCGAGTGGCGAAATTACGCGGGTTCTGACACAGCGTTACAACATGCACGTGGTCCAGTATTTAACACAGGAATGGTTGTATGGTATGCGGATCAAAGCTTTACAGATAACTGGGTAGGTGTTCATCCAGGTGAAGGATTCCTTGGAGTAGTAGATTCTCATCCAGAGGCAATCGTAGGGACATTAAACGGACAACCAACTGTGAAGAGCAGTACGCGTTATCAAATTGCCGATGCGGCATTTTCATTTGATCAAACGCCAGCATGGAAAGTAAATTCACCGACTCGCGGTATTTTTGACTATAAAGGCTTACCAGGCGTTGCAAAATTTGATGACTCTAAGCAGTACATCAATAACGTAATTCCGGATGCTGGACGTAAGTTGCCGAAACTAGGATTGAAGTTTGAAGTAGTAGGTCAAGCGGAAGACAAATCTGCAGGTGCAGTTTGGATCCATCGCTAAAATAAAATGAAGAGGAGTTGTCATAAGTCGGTGAAACCTGACTTGTGACAGCTCTTTTCTTTTTTATACATTTATTGGAATAATAGATGTCTCTTTTATAAATGAAATGCTCCATCAGTCCAATTATAGAAGCTTTTTTGCCGTAAGTAATTTGTAAGTAATGAGTAAGAAAAAAGAGATTTTTATAATATATAATATTTATTACATCTACTTTTAACACCTGATACTAATAGTATGCTATAATGTGAATTAGCAACAAAAAGGAAAGGAATTAGAAAAATGACATTAGAAAATACTAAAAATTTAAAAAAACAAGTTGCTCCATATGAAAAATCAACGATTAAAAAAAGTGTGTGGCAACTTATTAACACAGTCGTGCCATTTATTATTTTATGGTACCTTGCTTATAAAAGTTTGTCTGTTTCTTATTTGTTAGCATTAGTTCCATCTCTGTTAGCTGCTGGTTTTATGACACGAATTTTCATAATTTTTCATGATTGTACCCATTATTCATTCTTTAAAAGTCGACCTGCCAATAGAATAGTAGGGACATGTATGGGTGTGTTAACGTTATTCCCATTTGATCAATGGGGACATGAGCATGCTATTCATCACGCCACAAGTGGTAATTTGGATAAGCGAGGTACAGGAGATATTTGGACGCTTACAGTGGATGAATATGTAGCTGCGCCATTTAGACTTCGTTTAGCATATCGTTTATATCGCAATCCATTCGTTATGTTTGGATTAGGGCCGATTTATGTTTTCTTGCTTAAAAATAGATTTAACCGAAAAGGTGCTAGACGGAAAGAACGTATGAATACGTATTTGACGAATATTATAATCGTTGCTGTAGTAGCAATACTTTGCTGGGCAATAGGGTGGCAATCGTTTCTGTTAGTTCATGGTACGATATTCTTAATAGCAGGTTCAGTAGGGATTTGGCTGTTTTACGTACAACATACATTCGAGGATTCTTATTTTGAAGAGGATAAAGATTGGGAATACGTGAAAGCGGCAGTGGAAGGAAGTTCATTTTATAAACTTCCAAAAATCTTGCAATTCTTAACTGGTAATATTGGATTTCATCATGTTCACCATTTAAGTCCAAGAGTACCTAACTATAAACTAGAAGAGGCACACAATAATACGCTTCCGTTAAAAAATGTACCAACGATTACACTTGCTACAAGCTTGCGTTCACTTCGTTTCCGTCTTTGGGATGAGAAAAGTAACAATTTTGTTAGCTTTAAAGAAGTCAAAAATATAATTAAAAACAATGTTTCTGTCCGGGTGAAATCGGAACTATAATTTCATCGGCTATAAAACTCCCCTTAATCATTAACGATGTAAGGGGAGTTTTTGTTATACATAACGGATATCGAGGACGTGGAAAACTACGTAGGTATAAACATAAAGAGACGGTAATTATATTATGTAAATAAGAATAATCATCATAATTTTTTATTACTGTGAAGGATATCGTGCATATATAATGGAAAGCAGAAGGTGGATGAGAGTAATGATAAGAACAGAAACAACGTAATAAAGTAATTCTTTCAAAAGGAAGGAGAAATGAAAGATGATGAAATTACAAGGAAAATACAATGAAGCGAAAGTATTTACGAATAACGTTGATGAGACTGCGACTGGGCAAATTATTGATCTTTGTAACCAAGAATTCGTAAAGGATAGTCAAATTCGTATTATGCCAGATACACATGCAGGAGCAGGTTGTACGATTGGGACAACAATGACAATACAAGATAAAATTGTTCCTAATCTTGTAGGGGTAGACATTGGGTGTGGGATGGAAGTTGTTGTGATTGATAAGAAAAAAGAAGAAATTAATTTCGATTGTTTAGACGAAACAATCCGTAAATTCGTTCCAAGTGGTTTTCGTATACGAGATAAAGAACATCGATTCTCAAAAAAGATTGATTTTGATGGTGTGAGAGCTCCATTTACATTACAACGCGCTCAAAAAAGTATAGGTACTCTTGGGGGAGGAAATCATTTTGTCGAATTAAATGAAGATGAAAAAGGAAATGTATATATTGTCATTCATAGTGGTTCACGTAATTTAGGTAAGCAAATTGCAGAGTATTACCAAAACTTCGCATATGAACAACACATTGATGTTACATCAATGAAGGATGAGATTATTAAGAGATTAACTGAAGAGGGTAGAGCAAAAGAAATACAAGAAACTTTACGAGGAATTCAGGAGCCTAAGATTCGTAAAGAACTAGCTTATTTAGAAGGGCAAGGATTCAAAGATTATATGAATGACATGAATATTGCCCAAAAGTATGCTGCGTTAAATCGTAAAGCAATGATTGATGAAATTGTTACGAAAATGGACTGGAAAATTACGGATCAATTTACTACAATACATAACTATATTGACATAGAAAATATGATTCTACGAAAAGGTGCTATTTCAGCTCAGAAAGATGAACGAGTCATTATTCCAATTAACATGAGAGATGGTTCAATTATTGCATTTGGTAAAGGTAATCCAGACTGGAACTTTTCTGGTCCGCACGGGGCAGGACGTATCATGAGTCGTAAGAAGGCTAAAGAATCATTGAGTCTAGAGGAATTTCAAAATACGATGACAGAGGTGTGGACTACATCAGTGGTAGAGAGCACAATTGATGAGGCACCAATGGTATATAAGCCAATGGGGGAAATTATCGAAAATACGAAAGAAACAATAGATATAAAGCACATTATTAAGCCATTATATAATTTTAAAGCGAATTAAAAGGGTTAAATAAGCAGCTAGTAAAAACTATTTTTCGCATCGTATGTTCGCAAACAATCTAATCAAGGGAAGTAGTTTCATTTTATGGCGATGGGATACGAAAAAAAGTCGATTTCCTGTGGAGTTAAGAAATCGACTTTTTATTTTGTGAAACGAAAGCAATCATTAGCTAAATAGCAAATGATTCTAACCGTCTATTTTTCCCAAAGCTCAATTAGGCGACCTTCAGGATCTTTAATCCAAATGAACTTTCCGAATTCACTAATTTCTTCTTTCTTTTCAAGCGGTACGCCAATATGTTCAAGATGCTGAATAGTCTCATTCATATTATGTACTTGGAAATTTAACATTACTTGCTGTTCTGTTGGAAAATAATGATCATCTTCGGTAAAGAAAGAAAAAATAGTTTCATTTCCTAATTGCGGTTTAATCACAGTCCCATTCCAATTGTCTATTTCAATTTTCAAAACTTCGCTGTACCATTTCTTTAGAACATCAATATTTTTAGTTCTCCAAAATATTCCCCCAAAACCTTTTATCATCGTTGAGAACTCCCGTCTATTTTAAAGTTTTTTTGCATTATATACTCAATATATCAAAACAGTAATAGTAAGGAAAATCATTAATCTATAAACAGCAAGGAATCAAAATTACTAGAATTGTAGCATTGACTGTTAAAACGATACAGACATCATTCTTTGCATAACTTGAAATCAAAGAAAAAGAGTATAGAAATACTGACTTGTCTTCCAAAAGTAAAGGGAAATGAAGGAACGAAAGAAAAAGTGAAAAGAATAAAAGACCGCACCT
Organism: Bacillus sp. EB106-02-03-XG38; assembly: GCF_058792175.1. Lineage (NCBI taxonomy): Bacteria > Bacillati > Bacillota > Bacilli > Caryophanales > Bacillaceae > Bacillus > Bacillus sp. EB106-02-03-XG38. Next base: position 1,118,619 of record NZ_JBYTED010000001.1, on the reverse strand, counting down.
GAAGTGAAAGTCATGTGCGGTCTTTTATATATAAGTATAGTATTACATAGTATCGCTAATTTTAGTTTCACTTTGAATGTTAGTAGCAATTCTTTTCTTAACTTTAAAGTGATAGTACGTGTAGCAAAAAATGATAAATGGCACAGTGCAATAGATTCCAAGTCGTTGTTCAGGGATAAAGATAAGACTGATTAATATAATGCCATACAATCCAAACCCAAGAATTGGTACAAGTGGATAAAGTGGAGTTTTAAATTTTAAGTCTTCTAATCTTCCGCCGTCTGCTAAATAATGTTTACGGAAAAAGAATTGAGAGACACAAATTGACATCCAAACAATGATTGTAATAACTCCAGAAATAGAAATTAACCATAAGTAAACTGTTTCAGCAGCTACAACGCTTGTTAAAAGAGAAAAAGCAGAAATAGCAATTGTCATAATTAAAGCGTTTAAAGGGATTCCGCGTGATGACAATTTCTTTAAAAAGGCTGGAGCCATTTCATTTTTTGATAGTGACCAGAGCATGCGAGTTGCGGCGTATAGTCCAGAGTTTGCGACAGAAAGAACAGCAGTAAGAATAACAAAGTTCATAATATCCGCTGCATATGGAATACCGATATTATCAAATACAGCAACGAACGGACTTTTTGTTAATCCAGCCTCTTCCCAAGGAATTAAAGCAACGAGAACAAAGATTGCTATGACGAAGAAAAACATCGTTCGCCATATAATGTTTCTAATAGAACGTGGTAAAGTTTTTGCTGGATCTTCACTTTCACCTGCTGCGATACCGACAAGTTCAGTACCTTGGAATGAATAATTAACTGTAACCATTGTTAAAAGGATTGCTGCAAGTCCATTTGGGAATAGGCCACCATGATTCACGAAATTGGAAAATAGCGGAGCTGGTTCATCGCCTTTTAAATCAATAAAACCGAACATAGCGGCGCCGCCAAGGATAATAAAAGCTATAATGGCAGATACTTTTATACTTGAAAACCAAAATTCTGTTTCTGCATAACTACGTGCAGATAATGCGTTAATTGTGAAGATTGTAATGCCAAATACTAGACACCATACCCAGACGGGAATATCAGGAAACCAGCGCTGCATTGTAATGCCGGCAGTTGTAAATTCAAGACCGGTCGTATTAGCCCAGCTTAACCAATATAACCATCCGATTGTAAAGCCAGTTGCAGGATTGATGAACTTAGTTGCATATTCCTGGAACGAACCTGAAACAGGCATAGCTACAGCAAGTTCACCAAGACAAAGCATAACGAAATACATTAATAATCCACCAGCCATAAAGGCAAGTACGGATCCACCAGGTCCAGCTTGACTTATAATAAAGCCAGATCCGTTAAATAACCCCGTTCCAATCACACCACCGAGTGCAATCATGAATAAGTGTCTACTTTTCATCGTACGTTTTAATTCATTGTTTGTATTGTTAACTTGCGACATTGTTTTCCTCACTTTCGTAGTTGATAGAATAAAGTTTGATGTTTTTCCGTATTGTGGAATGTATTCCGTGATGTGAAATCTTGTTATAATTTTCAGATAATTAAAAAGAAAAGTCAATATTTTTTTGTTCACGCTTACAAATTGTTAACAGTGACATGTTTTTGTTTTTTAGAAAATTAAATAAACTGATTGATTTCATTTTGAATATTTGTTAAATTGATAGGTAATTGAGTGTACTAACATATTACAAGTCAAGTTGAGGTGAGTTATGGTACAGTCCATAGATCGAGCGATAAGTATTATAAAATTATTAAATTCTAATAATGAAAAAGAGTATTGGGCTATTTCTGATATTGCGGACAGAACACATCTCCCAGTTAGTACAGTACATAGATTACTTAACTCTCTAATCGAGCATGGGTTAGTTACGCAAATTTCAGAAACGAAACAATACAAAATTGGGCCCATGTGGATGGAAATAGGATTACGTCAATTGGAGAAAGTAGACTACAGATCTGTGGCAAGAGAAGTGATGAAGCGATTAGCCTATGAAGTGGAAGAAAGTGTATATTTGAACATTCCAAATGGAACACATTCTATTATCATTGAAAGAATTGATAGCCCTTTAAAAATTCGAGTGATCGATAACTTAGGGGAGCAAATTCCACTTTCAATTGGTGCTGCAAATAAAACAATGCTTGCCAATATGAAAACGAATGAAATGGAACATATTGTAGAATATTTGCTTTCTTCTTTACCAGAACAAAAGCACATTCTTTTGGAGCAAATAAATCAAATAAAAAATGAAGGATATGCGGTAAGTTATGGTGAAAAAACTGAAGGGACAGCTTCAGTAGCTGCACCGATTATCGGATTTAATCATAAAGTAGTAGGAGCATTAAGTGTTGGGTTAATTAGTCATCGTATTAATGATGATCGACTATCTTTTCTTATTAGTAAGGTAAAACAAGCAGCTCATGAAATATCAATAAAAATCGGCAGTACATCAGAACTATAATTTTGATAACTGTCGTCATTTTTTATTCATATACTGGAATTCGTTTTCATAATGCGGAAAAATAGGGGGATTTATATGTCAAAGTGGCAATCAAAAGAACAATTGATTCAATTATTAAGCAGTCTTGTTGAAATTCCTAGTATTACAGGTACAGAAGCAGAAGTAATATTGCCAGACTTTGTTGTGGAACAATTATCTGATTTACAGTATTTCAAAGAAAACCCGCATCATTTACAAAAAAATCCGACTGGGGACGGACGATATTTTGTTACAGCTCTTGTAAAGAAAAGTGAGAGTACAAAAAACACCGTAATTCTAGTTAGTCACTTTGATGTTGTAGATGTACAAGATTACGGAGTGTGGAAAGAAGATGCATTCAATCCTAAAAAGTTAACGTCTATGTTTTATTCTCATAAAGATGAACTACCAGACCTTGTACGTGAAGATATAGAACAAGGAGATTGGCTATTTGGAAGAGGAACAATGGACATGAAATGCGGCCTCACGTTACAAATGGCAATGATTGAGCAAGCCTGTGAAGGAAGATTTGATGGAAATGTACTTTTATTAGCTGTTCCAGATGAAGAAGTAAACTCGGTGGGGATGAGGGCTGCTGTTCCAAGATTACTAGAGTTAGCAAGAGAACACGATTTAAATTATAAAACAGTCCTAAATTCAGAGCCTATGTTTGCAAGACATCCTGGTGACCAAAATAAGTATATTTACACTGGTTCTATTGGTAAAGTGTTACCTGGATTTCTTTGTTACGGAAAAGAAACACATGTAGGTGAACCATTTGCAGGCTTAAATGGGAGTTATATGGCTTCATTAATAACAGCAGAATTAGAGTTGAATACAGACCTTTGTGATATTGTAGAAGGGGAAGCGAGTCCTCCGCCAACTAACTTACTTCAACGGGACTTAAAGGAGGATTATTCTGTACAAATCCCGCATCGTGCAGTTACATTATTTAATTTGTTTTTACTAGAAAAATCAATGACAGATGTCGTGTCATTGTTACGTCAAAAAGTAACGAAAGTAGCAGAAGAAATAGAAGAGAAATATGAAAAGCAAGCATATCGTTTTTCTAAATATAATCCGTTTATACCCCCTAATATGAAAGTAAATGTATTAACGTATGAAGAGCTTATCGCTTATGCAATTGAACAACATGGGCAAGAGAAAATAGATGATATTCAATCTAGTATAATAAAAAATAGAGAAGAGAAAGATGATCGTGCGGTAACGATTGATTTAGTAGATAAACTAGCTATTTTATGTAAAGAAAAGGCGCCGATGATTGTACTTTTCTTTGCTCCACCATATTATCCAGCTGTTAGTTCACGCAACAATCCGTTAATTAAAGAAGTAGTTGCAGAAATGGAAAAGTATGCGCACTACAATCATAACACTACATTTGAAAACCAAAATTATTTTGGAGGAATTTCAGATTTGAGCTATGTGGGCTTACAGAATCCACTACATTCAATGAGTTCACTTGTAGACAATATGCCATTATGGGATAAAGGTTACTCGATTCCACTTCAGGAACTAGAAGAGTTTGACGTTCCAGTATTAAATATGGGGCCGGTAGGAAAAGATGCCCATCAATGGACAGAACGTTTAGATGTAAATTACGCATTTGAAACGCTATTAGACATGTTACCGAAATGCATTGAAAAATTATTAGTTTCTAATAAAATTCCACAATCATAGTAGGGGATAAGGAAGGGATAAAATAAAAATTTCAAAAGAAGATAGAAATAAAATTATCTCAGTATAACCAAATAAACGGACAAACTCAAGTATATATGAGTTTGTCCGTTTATCATTTAGTGAAAGCGAGAGAGTATGTAATCCACTATTTTTCAACTAAATTCATAGCAAACGTAATCTCTATTATCGTTTTATTTTTTTGTTGGACCAGACAGTTCAATAGACTTTTGTGTACAGCGCTGCATAGCTGAAATGATGGCTGTACGTAAGCCTTTTTCCTCTAATGTTGCTACAGCTTCTATCGTTGTTCCACCAGGAGAACAAACCATATCTTTCAATTCACCTGGATGTATTCCTGTTTCTAGTACCATTTTTGCAGAGCCTAACACAGCTTGAGCAGCGAATTTATATGCTTGATTTCTAGGCATACCATCTAGTACAGCAGCATCTGCCATCGCCTCTATAATCATATATACGTATGCTGGCGAAGAACCACTTACTGATGTAACAACATCCATTAATTTTTCACTTACGATCTCTGCTTGACCAAAGCTATTAAAAATGTTTAGCACATCTTCTAAATCTTTTTCTGTCACCATTTCATTAGGGCATAATGCAGACATTCCTTCTCCAACAAGAGCAGGGGTATTAGGCATTACTCGTACAACTTTTAATTTTTTATCAAAAGCTTCTTCAGTACTTTTAATGCTTTTGCCGGCAGCGATTGTTACGACGATAACATCGTTTTTGATGACTTCTTTTATTTCGTTAATGATTGATGCGTATAGGTCTGGTTTAATTGATAAAATTAAAATATCAGCATTTTTAGCTACCTCAGTATTGTCAGTAGTTGTAGTTAGTCCATATTTTTCGTTAGCATGTTTTAAATTCGTAGTGTTTAAATCCGAACAAATCACATGATTTGCAGACACTATCTTTTTGTTTAGCATCCCGCCAATGATAGCCATTCCCATATTTCCGCATCCGATGAATCCAATTTGTTTATCCATAATAATTTAATTTTGCTCCTTTTATAATAAATTATAGTATTTCGAAATTGCTATCTTAAAATAACAATAACATCTCCATGCAATATAAAGAAACATTCTAAGAGAATATATTCTTTTTTGCAACACAAAAAAATTATATTAGACATTATGCAAATAAATACAATGTAAATTAAGGTTTCCTGTTTAAGAATCTGAGTTAAGTTTAAATCGATTTGTATTTTCATTCAGTAGGGTAATATTTTCATACAAGTTCCATGCCGCGCTATTTATTTTTAAAAATACCTCTTGACACCAAATCAAACTATATCGCATAATATAAAAAAATTAAACCGAAAATCGTTGAAGGGAAATAGTACATATGTCTTCTTGCGAAAGAGAGTGGAATTCATCGGCTGAAAGATTCCTCGTATAGAATATATCGAACCTATCCCTGAGTCTTAAATGAAAGTTTAGGCGTTCGCCTGCGTTATAGGCGCCAAGTGGATATCTATGTATATCAATTAAGGTGGTACCGCGGAACAATGACCGTTTCGTCCTTTTTATTTTATTAAGGGCGAAGCGGTCATTTTTATTTTGCTCTTTAATAGGCTAGGTGAAGCATTGGTGAGGATAGTAGTCGCTGCAAGCCGAATGATTAAAAGTGTAATTTATAAAAAACTTTGATTTTAGACTTGGGGGATACAAAAGTGAAAAAACAACGAATTGTTGTAAAGATTGGGAGTAGTTCCTTGGCAGATAGTCACGGGGGCATTTCTAAAGAACAACTTTCAGATCACGTTGCCGCATTGGTTCGACTGAAAGAGGAAGGGCATGAAGTTTTGTTAATTACATCTGGGGCCGTCGCTGCAGGTTATTCAGCTTTAGGGTATCCTAGTAGACCTGTGACAATTAAAGGAAAACAGGCTGCTGCGGCTGTCGGACAAAGTTTGTTAATGCAGGCGTATACGGAGGAGTTTCGTAAATATGGCATCGTTACTGCGCAACTATTGCTGACGAGAAGTGATTTTTCTAGAAAAGAACAATATAGTAACGCTTACGCTACTTTAGGAGAATTATTAAACCGTTCTGCACTTCCAATCATTAATGAAAATGATTCCATCTCTTTAGAGGAGCTAACATTCGGTGATAACGATATGCTATCAGCTTTAGTAAGCGGACTTGTTTCGGCAAATATGCTTATGATTTTTACGGATGTGAACGGTTTATATGACAAAAATCCTCAGAAAAATGCGGATGCGAAAAAATATTATTTCCTTCCTGAAGTTACGGAAGAAATTGCTTCTCTTGCAGGAGATGCTGGTTCCAAACTTGGGACTGGCGGTATGAAATCAAAAATTGATGCTGCGAAGACGGCACTTTCTCTTGGTGTGAGTGTATTTATCGGAACAGGGCGTGGACAAGAGAAATTTGTAGATGTTTTGAAGGGCAAAGGTGATGGAACATATGTTGGAAATGCTCCTCAAAAAGAAATGAGGATGAACAAGCAATGGATTGCCTTGCATTCGCTCGTTAGCGGACAAATTGAAGTAGATGCTGGAGCAGCTTCAGCTATCATTCAGCATGGCAAAAGTCTTCTTCCTGCAGGCGTTACAAATGTGTCAGGATTTTTCAAAGTTGGCGATGTCGTAGAAGTAGTGACAAAGCAAGGGCGCATAATTGGAAAAGGGCAATGCACCTATAGCGTAGAGGAATTAAGAGAGATAAAAGGTATGCAAAGTCGAGAAATTCAAGCAAGAGGCGATAGGCATAATTATGAAGTCATTCACAGAGATTATTGGGTTTCACTTTAAGAATAGTGATGTTAAAAAGGAGGAAATAAAAATGAATGAAGTGTTGGCAAAGGGGAAAAGGGCGAAAGAAGTTGCTATGGATCTTGTGCTTAAATCTACAAGTCAAAAAAACGAAGCACTTGCTGCAATTGCTGAAAGGCTAATAGTAGAAACAGCTTATATTTTAGAGGAAAACAAACGAGATATCGAAGAAGGTAAGGCAAAAGGATTTACTGATTCACTCCTTGATCGTCTAATGTTGAATGAACAGCGTATTATTGATATGGCAGAGGGAATTAAGCAATTAATTGAATTACGTGATCCTGTTGGAGAATGTGTAAGCAAATGGGAGCGACCAAATGGACTATTTATTCAGGAGATGCGTGTACCACTTGGTGTTGTTGGTATGATTTATGAGGCAAGGCCAAATGTAACAGTAGATGCTGCTACAATTTGTTTAAAGACAGGAAACGCAGTTATATTACGTGGTAGTTCTTCTGCTATCCATTCTAACAAAGCTATTGTTGCTGTTATTCACCGAGCGCTCAAAGAAACAAGCTTGCCTCCAGAAAGTGTACAGCTCATAGAAGACACAACACGGGATAGCGCAAAGCAGTTATTTACAATGAATGATTACCTAGACGTTCTTATTCCAAGAGGCGGTAAACAATTAATTGATACTGTAGTGAGAGAAGCGTCTGTTCCAGTACTTGAAACGGGTGCGGGAAATTGTCATATTTTCATTGATGAAACAGCGAATAAACAAATGGCAATTGATATTAGTATAAATGCAAAAACGCAGCGGCCATCTGTATGTAATGCCATTGAAACGATTATACTTCATGAGAAGTGGGCACAGCAATTTGGTAGCGAGTTGTTTTCAACTTTGAAGAAAAAAGGTGTGGAGCTACGCGGTAATCAGAGAGCATTGGCAATTGATTCTTCAATTGTACTTGCTTCAGAAGAAGATTGGGAAACAGAATTTTTATCACTCACGCTAGCAGTCAAAGTAGTTTCTTCAATAGAAGAAGCGATTTATCACATAAATACGTATGGTTCTATGCATTCTGAAGCGATTATTTCAGAAAACGAGGAAAACGTCAGCAAATTCTTCACAGCTGTAGATGCGGCTGCACTATATCATAATGCATCAACTCGATTTACTGATGGATCTGAATTCGGATTTGGCGCTGAAATTGGCATCAGTACACAAAAGTTACACGTAAGGGGACCAATGGGACTACCTGCATTAACTTCTACTAAATACGTGATTCGTGGAAATGGACAAATTCGAAAATAATAGACACTCAATTCGTTTTAAAAACACATTATATATATGAGTAAGGATAGTAAGGAACGATCTTCCTACTGTCCTTTTTTTATGCATAATTTTAGAGTAGTAATAAAAAGTAGTTTAAGGATCTTACCTAAAAAATGAATGCTTAGCTTAGTAAAAGGTCGTGGATGAAGAAAACAAAAAATTTTAAAAAAGACAATGCCATTTTACATGGTAAATTTTCAAAATTGAAGACGTAGTAAAGGGGGATCGGCACATGTCCATCAAGCTAAAATTTTGAAGTACCCCCAAAATGAAAATTTCCTTTTCTACAGTTAGTTATTTTGAGAAATGAGCTCATTTTTTGTACGATACATTTTTTAACTAATTTTGGTTAAGTTATTTTCAAAGAAGTTATTGCTAATTCAGTGGATATATTTATATATCACAATGCCTAATTTTCAAAACGGAAATTTTTTAAAAACTATATGTAACTTCTTTCTGAAAGGAAGGGTATTATCAATTGAAACCATATGAAAAAATACCTGTTCACTCTATAAAATCTTTGCAGGAATTAATGCAATTGCTAAAAAAATCTAAAGATTTTATAACATTGGAGATCGCTTCAAACAATGCCTCTTTAGTCATTTCATATTTTAGGACATTAATCGATATAAATATATTTCATGAAGAGGTTTTAACTTATATAAAAGAGAAGAGCTTCGATTCGTTACAAGATATTCAGTCTATCTTACCCTTTGAGAATTCAAAAATAACAAATCAAATGGAAGATATTCAGGATAGTATTTTAAATGGCTATATACTGATTCAGTTCGATACAGATAAATTAAATTGTTTGTTAGTAAATGTGTCAAAGAAAGAAAAAAGGGATATTACAAAAGCTGAAATTGAATACAATATTGTGGGTCCACAAATCGCATTTGTCGAAGATTTAGATGTAAATTTAAATTTAGTACGTAGAAAGCTTCCAACACCTTATTTACAAATGAAGGAATTGAAAGTAGGCTCTCTCTCTAACACAACTGTTGCAATTGTATTTATTGAGGGAATTGTAAATGATCAAAATCTACAAGAAATTATAAAACGGGTAAGTCAAATAAAAACAGACCATGTTTTGGATAGTACTTATTTGATTCAATTAATTGCAGACAACCCGAATTCTATATTCCCTCAATTTTTGAATACAGAGCGTCCGGACCGTGTGGCAGCTGTATTAGCAGAAGGGAAAATTGCACTTTTTGTAGATGGCTCGCCTTATGCTATCACTCTTCCAACAACATTAATTGACTTTTTTTCTACGACAGAAGATTACACTATGCCTTGGATTATTTCCTCCTTTTTTCGACTGTTAAGGCTTTTTGCTTTTATTTTTTCTGTCTTAACAACTCCATTATATGTTGCAGTCTTAACATATCATTACGAGCTAATTCCGAGAGAACTTCTTGAAACTTTAATCATATCAAGAAGTAAAGTACCTTTTCCTCCAGTCATTGAAGCACTTTTTTTAGAAATAACGATCGAATTACTGAGAGAAGCAGGGGCACGTTTACCAACTAAAGTGGGTCTAACTGTCGGTATCGTAGGTGGTATTGTAATTGGACAGGCATCGGTAGAGGCAAGTCTTACAAGTAATGTACTTATTATCATTGTTGCACTTTCAGCCCTTAGCTCATTTACAGCACCAATATATCGAATTGGTAATACAATTCGAGTGATTCGTTTTCCTTTTATAATATCTGCACACTTGTTGGGCTTATTAGGAATTGTTTTAACAAGTTCTTTACTTTTAGCACGCCTATTACGTACAGAATCATTAAGACGTCCTTATTTGTTCCCTTTTTATCCTACACGCCCTACAGATTGGAAAGACAGTGTTATACGTATGCCAATCTCAGCGATGTTTCGACGTCCTATTTTTTCAAGGTCTAAACAGCGTTTTCGCTTTAATCCAGAAGAGGTAGAGAAAAATAAAATCAAATCACGAAATGATTTTGATGATTGAATTTAACAGGGAGGAGCCATTATGAAACAGATCCCAATTGAGTACCAAGTCTCTCCATATATGGTGTTTTTTTTAATTATTACTATACAGATGGGGGTTGGTATGCTTGGTTTTGAAAGGATTAGTGCAAAATTAGTTGGAAATGATGCGTGGATTAGTACGCTACTTTTTGGAATATCTGTTAATCTTATGATTTGGATCATATATCAGATTTTAAATCAGGGTAATGGAGACATCATTGCAATCAATCAAGACGTACTTGGAAAATGGATTGGTGGATTGTTCAACTTCATTTTTTTATCCTATATTGTATTGTTAGGTGCAACAACACTACATACTTATATCGAAGTAGTACATGTTTGGATGTTTCCTTCCATTTCATCTTGGGTTATAGCTGGGGCTTTTTTAGGCTTATGTTATTATATTGTGACTGGAGGATTTCGTGTAGTTGCCGGAATCGGCTTCTTTGGAATCGTTATCCCAAGCATTCTAATCTTTACATTTTTTTATCCTTTGCAGTATGCAGATTTTCGAAATTTATTTCCAATTGCGCAGCATTCATTCCTAGAAATTATGAAAGGAATGAAAGGAAATATGTTTAGTTTTTTTGGATTTGAAATGTTATTGTTGTACTACCCATTTATTAAAAAGGCAAGAACGTCTCAAAAATATGCGCACTATGCAAATTTAGTAACGACTATCGTCTACACATACCTTATGATTTTAACTCTTGCGTTTTTTAGTGAAAAACAACTAGCGAGCGCGATATGGGCATATTTAAGCATGATTAAAATTATACAATTTCCCTTTATAGAGCGGTTTGAATACATTATTGTTTCTGTTTGGGCTTTTTTTATATTACCCAATGTTTCCTTTACATTATGGGGAGTAAGTCGTGGTATAAAAGAGGCACTGGGAATAAAGCAAAAATATGTTTTGCCAGTTATCATCGTATTCATCTTTGTTTTATCATTTTTCTTGAATAACCGTAATAAAATTAACTTATTAAATACTTGGACAGGTCAAATTGGCTTTGTATATATATATGTATACCTACCTGTACTGTGGCTAATTCAAACCGCCAAAATAAAGTTAAGGAGATAAACATGAAGCGATGGATACTTTTCCTTATAGTAAGTGTCTTCTTAATAGGTTGTGCTAAAACGAAAATTGTGGATGACATTGACTTAGTTCAAGTTGCGGCATATGATACTGAAGCAGAAGGTAAGTTAAAAGGAACCTTTGCGATTTCAGCTTATAAAGGAGGCGGGGAAGGTGAAACGAAAATCTATTCAGCATCAGGCCAGACTGGTAGAGAAGTTCTTGCAAGAGCATCCGAAAAATCTTCTGGACCTCTAGAGTTGGGGCAATTGCGTGTTATTATTTTTAATGAAAAAATAATTGAAAAGGGAATGCAGGAAATTTTAGAGACTTTGAACCGAAATCCTAGTGTAGGAAATGCAATTTATTTAGCAATTACAAATGTAAAAGGGGAATCACTATTAAAGGGGAACTATTCTAAAGAAAAAGAAATTGCTTCCTATTTATCCTCTTTACTGGAGCAAAATATGGACAATGGAACGCAACCAAAAACAAATTTTTTTATGTTTTTAAATCAACTTAATGATGATGCGAGAGATTCATATTTACCGATGATAACTAAAAAAGGTAACGTGTTGGAGTTAAATGGAATAGCACTCTTTAAAAGATGTAAAATGGTTGATAAAGTGAAACCTAAAGATTTATTTGTATTTAAATTGTTAACAGATAATTTTAAACAAGGCACATACCAATTCAAACTACCTGGTTCTTCAAATACTTATGCCACGATAGAGAATATAAAGGCTAGAACAAAATATAAGATGAAGGGTAATAGCAAACGTCCATTCGTAAACGCTCATATTCAAGTTAAAGCTGAAATTCAAGAATTTACAAAAACAAAAAATCTAGATAATCCTAGAGAAATAAAAAAATTAGAAAAAATTATGGAAAAAGAAATAGAAAAAAAAGCAACTACATTAATAAAGAGATTTATTAAAAAAGGCACAGATCCTATAGGACTTAGAAAACTTGGTAGAACTCACGTAAGAAAATGGAACAGTCAAGAATGGGAAGAATCCTATAAACATTTACGTTATCGTGTAACAGCTGATGTAAGGGTAACCCAATCTGGTGTTACAGAATAAGTAAATCAAATAAGACATGGAAAGTTTAAATAAATATGGACTCACAGGAGATTAGGGAGAAGAGAAACTATTAACAAGGCATCTCATAAACATTAAGATGCTTTGTTATAGTTTTTTTATATGTATATGGCTGTATCTGTGGTAAGAATCATAAGTTTCTTGGAACGGCAAGTTTATGGTTCTATTTGTATATAGTACAATTGTGCTTCCGGGATTTGAAGAATATTTTTAATGTCGCCTTTAAATAAAATCGTGGCTTTTAAGGATAGTATCAGTTTGCCATCAATTTAAGAAATTCATTGTTTCTCAAAATGAAAAAAGAAAGCTACTAACAGAAGAAAATGAACTAGATTATGGAAATATGTTAGTGTATATTCGCTGTTCAAATGTTCCTGAAAGGCAATCAGAAGAACTATTATTGGAGATTTTAGACCACCTTCATGAATCTCAAAAAGAAGGGGAAAATGCTTATGATGTACTTGGGGAGGATCTTCCAGCGTATTGTGACGAGTTAATTTTCGCTTTACCACAACAACCAATGTTTGGAAAATTTTCAACAATTGTCTTTTTGGTTATATAACTTGTCTCTTTTGTTTAATGAGGAATCATGTATATTCCATACATATTCAATTAACATAAGGCGTCGTTAGCGATAGAGAGGAAAAAGAAGGAACCCTACTTTCACAAGAGAATCTCCTTTTCCGTTCTATGGAGCTATGCATTTTTTTACATTCTTATTATGTCTCGTTTTTAGGTTGCTCGTTTGTTACTGAATTAGTCGAAAAACTGTATAAAATGTTGCATGCTCTAAGCTTGATTTTTTTCAAAATACTGGCGGAACCCTGTAGAGTAGTATTCAATTTTTTTGATGAATATAGAGCGACCTAAATAAAAGGAGCCTCTATCAAAAGTTACTTAGTAATTTTTGATAGAGGCTTTTAATTATATTACTTAATTTTAGTTATATATCTTTAACAAATAGTAAGTATCTTTTATTTTAAAGAGTATTTACCATACAAATAGGCCAACGAGCATAGCGCTTAATAAGGAAACAGCCATTCCGCTAACAAGAAGCTTCCAAACATTTTTACCGATTATGGCTGATTTTTCTCCGCCAAATAATGAATTGTACGTTCCGTAAATCATACCTACCGTACTAAAGTTAGCAAAAGAAGCTAAAAATGTTGTTGCAACCGCAATCGTATGTGGTTGTAACGACTTTAGATTCGATTTTAAATCCATCATTGCAACAAATTCATTTGTAGTTATTTTAATCCCCATTAATTCAGCTACATACATAGCATCGCTGCCCGATAAACCGAGTAAAAAAGCAAAGGGACTAAATATAATAGAGAAGATTTTTTGAATTGTTAAACCTGTTACAAAAAAGCTTAAAATCCCGTTTAAACAGGCAGTTAATGCTACGTAACCAATTACCATAGCTAAAATAACGATAACCATATTCATCCCGACTAACATACTGTTTGAAATAGTTGAAAAGAAATCTTTTTTCTCATGTTTTGAAGGTGTATATACGACATCATCTTCTTTCGTAACTTCCACAGGATTTAATACATTGGCTAAAATTAATGCATTAATACAGTTTAAAGGGATTGCGCTGAAAATATATGTAGCTGGTACCATCGATAAATAAGCGCCAAGAATGGATCCGCTGACACTACTCATACTCATAATTCCAAAAGTTAATAAACGATTTTCTTTTAAAACTGATAGTTGATCGCGAACAACAGCAAGTGCTTCGGTGTTTCCTAAAAACATCATTTGAATCGAAAAGAAACTTTCTAACTTTGGTAAACGAGAAATCTTTGAAATAACTGCACCTACTTTATCAATAATCCAAGTTAAGATTCCAAAATAAGAAAGAATATCAAAGAACGTGATAACGAAAATGATTGGAAGTAATGCGCTAAAGAAGAAATCAACGGTTTGGTTTTCCATAGCAGAAGGAAATGCAAACCGAATCCCTTCATTCGCACATGCTAGTAGCCAACTGAAAAATGATGCAATTTTATTAATGATAATACTGCCGAGCTTCGTGCCTAACATAAACCACGTAATAAAGAGTTCCAATATGATGAGAATAACGATTGGTCTCCATTTTATTTGTTTTTTATTAGGCGAACATAGGAAAACGATTAATATGACAACGAAAATTCCTAACATATTTAATATAAAATACATGTCAACAACTCCTTGAAAGTTATTATTTGTATATAAAAAAGCTCCTATTCTTCTTAATTTAGAATGAATGTATTTCAACTCATATTTTATGAATTCTAAAAATGTAGAAGGATAAATTCGATAAAAATAGAATTCAATTTATAGCAAACAAGGAGGGAATAAATATGGAGGTCTATCACATAACGAGTAGAAAGAGGGAAACTTATAACGTTCAAGTAAAATATTCGATACTTTTCGAATGTGCACTTGGCATTGCAGCAATTACCCATAAAAGGTTACTTGATACTCTTGAAAAGAGTCAAAATGAATGGGAAGAAATTAAGGAAGCATTAACAGAAGAAATGAGAGAGCACTTACAGTTTGTAGAAGAAAATAATACGTGGAAAGCGTTGCTTCAGTTATTGTATAAGGAAGAGTTTCAGGACTTATCACAGTTTCGTGCTAAAATCGATTCGCTTTCAGAAGAAGATTTGAAATATATATGTTTACCGTTTTTAGGCGAGAAGCATGAAAAGACAAGACGTTTAGCAGCAAGTGGAGACGTAACTGCAATATATGAACTAATGGAACTGACACATGATCATCAGTTTTTCTCCGCGTATATTCGTTTTATATGTGATGTTCATGTACAAGTGCTAAAATCACATCTAATTGCTGTTATGACAGGGTGGTATGAGTGTGTTATTCAGAAAGAGGAAGAGCAAATACTACTTATATTAAAACGAGATTATGAAGCAAAAAATGAAATGAATAAAAAGATGAAATCAGAAGAGTTTGTCGAGTGGGCGACCGGCGGCGTGAACTATATGCCAGAACCAAGTGTTCATAACGTACTTCTTATCCCGCAAATGACATACAGACCGTGGAATATTGAGGCGGATATTGAAGATACGAAAGTATTTCATTATCCAGTTGCAAACGAAAGTATCCATCCTGAAGATCTATATGAACCGAATTATTTTTTAGTTCAAAAACATAAGGCACTTGGGGATGAAGCGAGATTACGCATTGTAAAAATGTTGTTCGAAAAAGAACGGACTTTGCAGGAAATTACAGAAAGACTGCAACTCGGTAAGTCGACTGTACACCATCATTTGAAATTGTTGCGTGCAGCGAAATTAGTTGGTATACATGACGGGAAATATGTATTAAGAAAGAAAGCGGTACAGTTGCTAGCGAAAGAATTGGATGCGTTTTTAAATAGATAATATCCAACTAGAATGCACATAAAGGGAGGAATTTAATAGAAAAGTTGGTGGGCTATATGAAGAGTGTATTGAAAAATCGTTCATTCTTTTTTATGTGGATTGGTAGCGCGATTTCAGAATTGGGCGGGAGCCTCGGAACGTTATGTAATTCGATTCTTGTTTACGAATTAACAGGATCAAAAACTGCGTTAAGTAGTATGTGGTTACTATATTTTATCCCGTCACTCATTTTGCAACTTATAAGCGGTCCATTTATTGATAAATGGAGCCGGAAGTGGATTATGATTTTTTCGCAATGGGTGCGCGCGTCTGTATTTTTATTACCTTTGGCGATGCTAGTTACAGGTAATATAGAAGTTTGGCACATTTATGTTGTTCAAATTGTAGTGGGACTTATTACACCGCTTTATACACCTGCAAGTCAATCAATTACACCGAGTATTGTAAGCAAAGAACAACTTCAAGACGCAAATGCATATATTGATGGAATGACTCGTCTTATGATGTTTCTTGCGCCTGTATTAGGCGGGGGAGTCATTCATTTAATTGGAACAGAACTTACATTATCTTTCGTATGTATGTGTCTATTTGTTAGTGGCACTTTCTTACTTTATATAAAAGAAAAGAGAACTACAACAGATATAAGAAAAACGTGGCTAGAACAATTTATTCATGGTTTTACATACTTTTTCACAAAACCAGTTATCGTTTGGCTCGGTCTATTTCTTACTTTAGTGCAATTTGGAGTTGGGGTAACGATGGTTATAAATCTTCCTTATATAAAAGACGAGTTGTCCGCAGGCTATGCGGAGTTTGGTTATTTTATGGCCGGTTTCCCGCTTGGTTATGTAGTTGGATCTATACTAGTTGGCAAAGTAACATATAAAAGCCGGCGTATGCTTATGCTTGGAGGATTGTTTTTAGGAGGACTCACTTACATTTCTCTAGGATTCAATCATAGTATAGTAATTGCGGTGTTCATTGAAGTAGTTGCCGGTATTTGCATTGCCTTTTTTAATGTTCATAACACAACAATATGCCAACAAACAGTACCAAACAATATGATAGGGCAAGTATTTTCAGTGCGATTATTTTTCATACGATCCGCTATGCCGTTAGGGGTGTTATTAGGAGGCATACTGAGTGAAATGTGGGGAGTGAGAGCACTATACTTGATCATCGGTGCGATTATATGTGTTACTTCTTTAATAGGAATATTACTTCCGTATTTCAAATTTTTAGATCAAGTGATAGAAGAGAAATCAGCCTAAATCAAAAATTAAAACTTTATAATTGAAAATAATTATCATAATCAACTATAATAGAAGAATACTAGTAATCGTATTATAAAGAGGGAGTGGGATATATGTTTATTGAAACGAAAACATTTACAGTAAAAGAAGGTACATCAAATATAGTTGTAGAACGTTTCACTGGAGAAGGTATTATTGAAAAATTTGAAGGTTTCATTGATTTAAGTGTTCTTGTGAAAAAAGTAAGACGCGGCGATGAAGAAGTTGTCGTTATGATTCGCTGGGAATCTGAAGAAGCATGGAAAAATTGGGAAACAAGTGAAGAACATTTAGCAGGACATAGAGCGAGTCGTGGCAAACCAAAACCAGATCATATCATTAACGTTGATCACGCAGTTTATTATGTGAAATCATCGAAAGCTGCTTATCAACAGTCGTAATATATAGTTAAAGTTAGAGGATATTTGTTTATTAATAAACAAATATCCTCTTTTTTTGATTTATAGTAAAATGTGGATGTGATATATGTTTTATTGTTTCGTTATAAATGGAGGTAAATGAAGTGAAAAAAATGTTACTAATGGCAGCTTTAGCAACTACATTATTATCAGCGTGTGGTAATAATAGTGTGAAAGAAGAAGTATCTAACAATGAGGAAGTGAAACGTGAAAATAGTGCAAAAATAGTAGAGCGGAAGGAGTATGTCATTATTGATAAGAAGTATAATGACATATTCCTAAAAGATGCTAACTCAAATAAAGAAGATAGTGTGAAAATAAGTTTAAATGATTTAAATCCAACAAAATGGGAGGCACCTGTAAGAAACGGTATCCCAGATATAGGTGATCATATTTCTTTAGAAAAAGAAGAGGGTAAATATACACCTACATTAGTAAAAGATCTTGTTGGTGAAATAAAGTATGATGGTACAATTAAATATAAAATTTTAGAAGCAACTAATAAATCAGTAAAGTGGTTACCGCTAAATAAAGAGAACGATGGAGGGTATGTTCCGCCAGAGATGGTAAAAGTAGTGAATGCTTCTAAAATAAAAGCAGGAGATATTGTTACGATTCAAGATAAAACAAAAAGCAGTAAAGACGCAATTGTATATGAACTGACAATCGTTGAATAAGTATAGAAGATTATAAGAGAAGTACAATATATTTAGGTAAGGAATAACTCCATAAAACAATGTTTGGAGGTTACAAATGTTAGAAATACAAACATCTATTAAACATGAACAACATAAAAAATTAGTGCCAATAATATTGGCTGAATTCTTATCTTTAGATAAGGTAAATGGATGTATGCTTATTGGATCTGTCGCAAGAGGGGATGCATATCCTGATTCGGATTTAGACTTATATATTCTTTTAGAGGACGGACAAAAGAAGAAATTTCATTCTGAAATGAGAGAAGAAACTTTAGTTGAATATAAGTATGCAGATGTTAATCAAATACTAGTAAACTTTCAAAACAATCCGATGGAACTATACTCATTTTTAGAAGGGGAAATTTTATTTGATAAAAGCGGCGAGTTGAAAAGATTAAAGGAAATAGCTACCTATGAATTTGAAAACTATCGTGTTTCTAGTGATAAAGTGAAAGGAATATCTCATTGGTTGCATAGTTCGCTCATTAAAATTCAGTCTGCTTTAAAAGCAAATGATGAGTTAAAGGCTTCGTACATCGTTCATACGTCAACGTGGACATTGTTAGAAGGGATATGGGTTATTAATAATAAGCCAGTACCTCCAGCTGGATCTGTTTTAAGGTATATTCAAACGTTACCGAATAAACCAATTCATTTAGATGAGTTACTTAATAAACTATTTTTAGGAGATACAACAGAGCGAATCCCTTCAGCAATTTTCCTAATTGAGTGGGTTCTACACAATCTGGAAAATAAGTAATGAGGCTATTTTATATAGATAAATTAATGTTTCACGTCGAACGGTTTATATAATTACAGTCATAAAAAAACGTTCTAGGCTATGGAGAAAAGTATTAGACTTATAAAGCATAGTCTTAGATGGAACGCTTAAATATCTTACCTTGCATATTTAAGTGTTATGAAAATGAGTCTACATACCTTCTGCTTTAAAGGAGATGAGTGAATGAAGTTAAATCATTTGAATCTATGTGTTGATGATTTATCAGAAGCGAGACATTTCTTTGAAACATTTTTTGATTTTCAATTTTTGGAGCAAAAGGGAAAGGCACTAGTAGTAATGAGTGATGAGAGTGGATTTATACTTGTGCTAAGTGATCCAAAAGCATTTAAGGGGAATATGGAAGTTATGTATCCAGAAGCTTTTCATATTGGTTTTTTAGTGGATACTTCAAGTGAAGTTGATCAAGCATATAATCGATTAGTAGCTGGTGGCATTGAAATAGAAAAGGCACCGTATGCAATGAGAGGTAGTAGTTATGGTTTTTATTTTTCAATGTTTAATGGACTATTAATTGAAGTGTCCTGCCTTGACTATAAAGGTGGTAAGAGAGTTCAATAGCGTTCACAAGAGTAATTGTTTGAAGATGTAAATATAGCCCCTTATCCAGTTTGGAAAGGGGCTTGATTATTTTAAGGGACATAAAAGTAAAAATAAACGGATTTTAGTCAGCCAAATGACTTGTGAGACAACTTTTTTATTAATCTATCTGAATCTCAAATTCAAGCACAGCTTGATCTTTCCTAAACGGCATATTGAGTTCTTTAAATCGTAAGCTTATTCCAGACGAATTCTCAGGAAGGGCAGGAGATATAACGAAATGATGACTAAAATGTCCATCAGTGCCGCCACCACCTTCTGGCCAGCAGTCATATGTATCATCTATTGATAATTGGAAGAAACTATGAGGCTTATTTTCATTAAAAACTTCATCAGTGGAATCCCAATCGCTATATAAATACACTACACTAGCATTTGCATACTGCCGAATAAAAGTTACCGTATACATGATACCATTATGTTCATGCGTTTTAAAAACAGGTATATGTTTTTTGAATGTAGTTGGTTCGACGCGAGGTTTAAATTCACCTTCGTCCATCATAGAAGAGAATAGTGAATTTAAATAATCTGGATAAAATCCGTATTGCTTTGCCCATTTATAAATAGCTTCATCATGTGGAAAACCTGGATCACCACCTGAAAGTTCTTTCCGTTCTTTTAATAGTGCACAAATTTTTTCATCGATCGTATATAATCTTTCATCATAATAATCAGTAGGGCGTTCAAAACTTATTCGTTGCATAATCATTCCTCCTTTTCTTTATTTTAACAAAAAAGAAAGGACGATACATTTTTATAAATATTAATTGTAAATGTAAGATCATTCATAACTCAAATATTGTAGATAAAAATGCAGTCTGATAACAAGGTCTATTTTGCAGAGGAATTGATTATGCATAAAATAATAATAATGTATGAATCAAGTAGTTTTCCCATATGGTAAAGTACGAAACTATTATAAGTAAGTGATATGAATAGGAGGTTACCACTATGACAACTGAATTTAAAGATATGGCGTTCCAGTTAAAAACGGAACGACTCGATCTGAATATGTGGGAGGAATCTGATGCAGTCTGGCTGAGACAATTAATTGGTGAACGTGGTGTGGACATGCCAACCATTGAATCTGTTCGTAGCTCTCTTATCGAAATGCGCAAGAAAGCAACTGAAAATGGTATTTCTCTTCTTACTATACGTAGGCGAGAAGAAGGGGATTTTATCGGATACTGTGGCTTAATCATCGGTCGTTCCACGCTTGAAGAGCCAGAGATTGCTTATGAGTTGTTCCAACATGCTCATCGCAAAGGTTATGCGACAGAGGCAGCATCAGCGGTGCTTGAGGCAGCGATTGCTACAGGTCGCCAAAGACTTTGGTCTACTGTAGGCGCTTGGAATACGGCGTCTTTTCGGGTATTAGAAAAGATAGGGTTTAAGCGACATCACAGTACGTGGGGGGAGCGCGGTGAGATTGTTTGGAATGTGCGCGATCTGTAGAAGTCTGATCAAATTCGGAACGATAAAAAATATACAAGAAAGCCCATATGTTAGATTACTAAGTAATCTAACATATGGGCTTTTCTTTATGGTAAATATTGATTTTGTTTATATTTTAGCTTAGTTTTTTACATCTTCAAATAATTGAAGTGCCTCTTTCACATTCATTCCATTCTTCACAATACCATGAATCGCTTGAATCATCGCAGCAGGATGTTCAGATTGCCATATGTTTCGGCCCATATCTACGCCAATTGCGCCTTCTTGCAGTGCATTGTACGTAATGTTTAATGCGTCTTCAATCGAATCTAATTTTGGTCCACCAGCAATTACAACTGGGGCAGGGCAAGTACTTGTAATTTTTTCGAATCCTTCGCAGTAATACGTTTTAATAATGTCAGCCCCCATTTCAACGCATACGCGGGAAGCGAGTGCTAGAAAGCGTGCTTCACGTTTTTGTAATTCTTTCGCAACAGCGGTAATACCGAGTACTGGCAAACCGTAATCATGAGCTTCTGAAACTACATTTGCGAGATTTGAAACTGTTTGTGTTTCATAATCGGATCCGACGAATACAGAAACACCGACGCCAATTGCGTTTTGTTTTACTGCTTCTTTTACTGGTGTAACAATTGTTTCATTCGCTAAATCTTTACCGACGACAGTAGCTCCGCCTGAAACACGCATAACCATCGGTGTGCTGCAGTTTTCAGGAATACAGGAGCTAAGTACACCGCGCGTTAAAAAGAGAGAATCTGTATAAGGAAGTAAGTTTTTAACTGTCTCAAGTGGCTGTTCTAGCCCGTGAATGGGTCCTAAAAAGTAGCCGTGATCTATCGCTAACATAACCGCTCTGCCATCAGGTAAAATTGTATTTAATCGATTTTTAAATCCCCAAGTCATTTGAAATCACTCCTTCGTTAATGTTGGATTTTCCGTTTGTACCGTATCTTTATTTGGTAAATGTGGTGACTTAATAAAAACTGCTTTAAAAGGTTTGTCAGAATGGTTAATAAGATAGTGAGATTCATGAGGGCGAACTTGCAACACATCGCCTTGTTTAATTGGAACTCTTTCGTTATTCACATAGAAATCTATTTCACCTTCTAAAGCATAAAAGACTTCCTCACAAGTTGTATGATAGTGGTTTTGAAACTCCTGCCCAGGCTGAATGACAACAAGGCCAAGATCAATATTCGGACCTTGTATTAAATATTTCGGCCCGTTATCACCGAAGCGATAGGAGAAATCATTTTCATTCGCTTTTAACATACATTTCACTCCTTTATGTAATGTGTTACAGTGCACCAGGCGCAATCCACATATGTGAGGTGAGCCCTTTATCCGCTAAAGAGAGTTGACTGTCATACACAGTTTTCCATGTTTCATAGAATTCTTGATATAGTTCATGATTTTCAGTAATTGGTTCGAATGTATGCTCCCACTGTACAAACTGTTCAGCAGTTTCTTCCATAGATGAATATATGCCAGCGCCAACTCCAGCAGCAATCGCAGTTCCTAAAGCAGCTGCTTCTTTCACAACTGGTACTTTTACAGGGATACCGAGTACGTCTGATAAAATTTGTGGCCATAGTTTTCCTTTAGCAGCACCGCCAGCAAAAATAACTTCAGAAGGAAATGTACCTGTGAGATTTTCTATTAATTTTAAGTTACCAAGTGTAACGAAGGCAGCATTTTCTTCAATAGCACGGAACAGTTCTTTCTTACCGCATTTGTCAGCATCTAAACTTAAATTTAGAAAAGAAGGTGCGGCATGACGCCAAGAAATGTAGTTCATAACGTTTGAAAAGGTAGGGATAATGCCATGTGAACCGACAGGTACGTCTTTTGCTTGTTCTTCTAATAATGCATAAGTATCTACACCGAGTTTGTCAGCAATCTTCTTTTCCTCATGGCAAAAAGCGTCTCGAAACCAGCGCATAACAAGGCCTGGGAAAAAGGCAATCGTTTCATATTGCCATAGGTTAGGTACGACGTGACAATTTACTCGAATGGAAGCATTTGGATCCGTTATTGGCTCAGTAACATTCACTTCTTGTTGCCAAAAACTACCGCCGCATATTAATGTTTGATTAGGTCTAACTACTCCTGTTCCAAGTGATGCCATTTGTGCATCTCCGCCCCCGGCAACGACAGGAATTCCTTCACGTAATCCAGTTAATGCCGCACACTCTTTTGTAACATTGCCAATTACTGTACCAGCTTCATTTACTGTTGGTGAAAATGGTAAAGTTAGACCGCATTCTTTGGCGACATCGTTGTCCCACACTCTATTTTGTAAGTCAAAAATACCGGACGTACATCCATTTGAGGCATCGATTTGCAGCACGCCGCTTAGTTTATATAAAATCCAATCGTTTAACATCGTAAAAGAATAAATGTTGCTATAGACGTCTGGTTCATGTTTTTTAATCCAAAGTAGGCGGGGTAAAGCACCTAATGAAAAAGTTTGACCAGAACTTGTATATAAATCTTCTTCAAGATGTGACCGAATTTCTTTTAGTTCACTAACTTCAGCTGATGCGCGACCATCAACATTTGCACATGCCCAAATCTCTTGCCCACCTTTATCATATAAAACAAAACCTTCTCGCATACTAGTAGCGCTAATAGCTAGAATAGAAGAGGGAGAGACATTACTTCTTTGTAAAACTTCTTTCGTGCACTGTTGTACTAGCTTCCAGTTCTCTATTACATCAAAATTCATAGAACCTGGGTAACGAGGATCCGTGTTATGAACCCATTCTTTTTGACTAACCGCAATTTGATTACCTAATAAATCAAAAAGAACAGCTCGAATGCTTCCTGTACCAGCATCAAAAGCTAATAAATGAGACATTAACAATCACCATCCTTTCGTAATAAGGAGAGGGCCGTTTCCTCATCGGTAATTAATGTATGAATAAATCTCCCCTTTAAAGCACCAAAAATTGCATCTATCTTTTCTGTACCTCCAGCAACACCAACGACATGCTTCATTTTGCGTAGAATAGAGAGCGGCGTACCAATTAGTCGATTATGATGCGGGAGGTTTAATAAATCACCATCCGTATTATAAAACTGCCCTAAAATATCGCCTGCTCCGTTTTGACTTCGAATATATGTCATCTCACGAAGTGTTAATTTTTCTTCTTTTACAATCGTAGCGTCTTGAGATAGTCCGCCAATACCGACAACAGCTGTATGAGCAAGTGAAGCGACATGAAGCATATCTTTTACACTCGGTTCTGATAGAATACTTTGTGCCATTTCGGTTGTAGATGCTAGAAATGGGGTAGGGATAATGTGAAAATCGCCTTGCATGTAGTGAAAATAATTTTGTTTTCTCGGGAGATAGTGATTTACTCCTCCAGTTAGCGTTACGATTGAAAGATTAATAGAACTTTCAAAATGAATGTTTTCTAGCATTTTGCTAATCGTTTCGCCCCATCCAATGCCGAGTAAATCACCTTGCTGGAGCTGAGTTTCTAAATATTGTGCAGCAGCTTTTCCGAGAGAAGTGTGATAATTGTCTATTGGAGTAGGGATTATGAAAGCATCTTTTAAGTGGAATTTTTTCATTAGGTCACGCTCAATACTTAAACAGTGTAAACCAGTCCCTTTTACGTGAAATGTAACGATACCGTCACTGCGCGCCTTCTCTAATAACCGAACAACTTTATTTCTTGAAATGTGAAGAAGTGAAGCGATCTCCTGTTGTGTTAATTGGTCTTTATAATAGTACCAAGCTACTTTCGTTAATAAATTCTCTTCAAAGTTTAGCTGTGTCATACTCTTCATCCCTTTCAACAATTGACCACTGCTTAAACATATGTGCCACATATTTTGTTTATTCCAATTGAAACGATTAATAATAAGTGGAAAAAAGTGTTCTAGATATGAAAAAAGGAATATACAATGCTACAAAACAAGTAGAACAAATAATCATTTTCTCAAAAAATGTTCTGGATGAAGGCAGGTGACATCATGTGGAGAACGTACCTTTATTACATGTGAAAAAAATTAGTAAAGCGTTTTTAAATCAACTTGTGCTAAAAGAAGTGAACTTACAAGTAGAGCGTGGTGATATATACGCTTTAGTTGGAGGAAATGGTGCTGGAAAATCAACATTAATGAAAATATTAACGGGGTTATATTCGTATGATAGTGGAGAAATGTATGTAAAAGGAATGAGGAAACAGTTTGTAAATCCGAAAGAAGCACATCGAGAAGGGATTTACTTAATACCACAAGAACCGCTCATTTTTCCGCATATGACCATTGAAGAAAATATATGTATCGGACTAAAAGGGAAGAAAAAGGAATTAAAAGTAAAGATTCAGCAATTGATGGACAGTTTAGGATGGGATATTGACCTTAAAGAATTAGGAGGATCACTATCCATTGCGCAGCAACAATTAGTAGAAATCGTTAGAGGGTTAATACGGGAAGCCGAGATTCTTATTTTAGATGAGCCAACATCGACATTAACAACTCACGAAATAAAGAGTCTTTTTGTGCTGATGAAAAGTTTACAAGAAAAAGGAATTGGCATGATATATATTACGCATCGCTTTCCAGAAATCTTTAAAGTTGCCAACAAAGTAGCGATATTACGTGATGGAATGATTGTAAGCCAAGGGGATGTACGTAACTATACATATGACATGCTAATGGAGGGGTTATTACCGAAAGGGTATAAACAAGAAGAGAAAAGAGAAGTAGTGCAAGAGACAAAAGTAACGAAAAAAATATTAGAAGTAAATAATATAACGAGTCACGCATTCGAAAATATATCATTTACTGTACATGCTGGGGAGATTGTAGGCATTGCTGGCATTGTTGGATCAGGTAGAACGGAATTAGCAGAAGCCATATTTGGATTGAAGTCTATAAAATCAGGTTCTATTTTATTAGAAGGAAAATCAATTGATTCATGCTCTTTGCATAAAAGACTTAGCGAGGGATTAGTTTATGTGCCAGAGGATAGAGCAAGAAATGGAATTTTCTCAATTGCATCAGTTAAAGAAAATATGACTGCAGCAAATTTACATCAGAATAGTCGCTTTTTCATTAATCAAGAAAAAGAAAGCGCTTTAGTAAATTCGTTTATAGAACAGTTCCAAATTGTTGTACAGAATATGAATAAAGAACTGGCATCTTTATCAGGAGGTAATCAGCAGAAGGTCGTGCTTGCAAAGTATCTCGCATGTAATCCTAAATTTATTATTCTTGATGAACCGACTCGCGGAATTGATGCAAAAGCAAGGATTGAAGTATATGAGACGATAGAAAAGATGAAAAGGGAAGGACTCGCAATATTATTAATCTCTTCCGATGTTGAAGAAATTGTTCAATTAGTAAACCGTGTATATGTAATGCGAAATGGACAATTTGTTTCTCATTTAGAGAAACAAAATATGACTGTAGATGAAGTTACACGTCTTGCATACGGAGGTGTAACGGAATGAAACGTATGTATAAAATGCACGAAACATCTATCATCCTATTATTACTCATTTACATTGCCATTGTCGGAGTGATAAATCCAAGTTTCGTTCAGTTTAACTCGCTATCTTTAGTGATGAAATCAAGCGTTATACTAGTTTTGCTAGCAATTGGCCAATCGTTCGTCTTATTTACGAAAAATATAGACGTTTCAGTTGGTTCAATTATGGGGTTAAGCGCAGCAGTTTGCGGGATGTTGTTATCGGATGGATATCATGCATTTTTGTCCATATTTGCTGCTATTTTACTTGGCTCTATTCTCGGTTTTATAAACGGTATTGGCGTTGCAAAGTTTCGGATACCAGCCATTATTATGACATTAGGTATGTTAGGGGTCATTAGAGGTGCGATGTTAATTTTCACAGGTGGAAAGTGGATTGAAGATATACCAAATGATTTTAAGCAACTGTCATCTATCGTCATACTTGGTTTGCCAATAATTGTATGGGTTGTTCTTTTTATTTTACTACTACTATATTTCTATTTAAGGAAAGTGCCTTTCGGAAGGTACTTTTATGCAGTAGGTGATAATGAAGATGGCGCAAGACTCATTGGTATACCTGTTAATAAAGTGAAAATATATGCATTTATGATTTCAGGCATAAGCGCCGCGCTCGCTGGTTGCATATTTGTCATGAATATCGGGTTCGTTCCAAATCAAACAGGGACCGGGATAGAACTACAGGTTATCGCAGCTGCTGTATTAGGAGGAGTTCATTTAAAAGGAGGAACGGGTTCTATAGTTGGAGCTGCATTAGGAGCGATATTTTTAGAAGTGATAAGCAGTTCACTCGTCTTTTTAAAAATACCAGCATTTTGGAATAATGCTATTTCAGGTTTCTTATTATTACTAATCGTCATATTAGATAGTGTTATGAAAAAGTGGAAGACAGAAAGGAGGATGAATCTATGAAGTATTTATACAAATGGGAAGCTGTTCTAATCGTATTACTTCTTTTAGAATTCATTCTCTTTAGTTTTATAAATAGTGATTTCTTAAATGTTAGTAATCTCCTTTTTAGTACAAATGATTTTCTCTTTATCGCAATCGCGGCGATACCAATGACTTTCGTTATTGTAACAGGAGGAATTGATGTATCGGTCGGCTCCATAATGGGACTCACTTCGATCTTGATCGGTGTACTTTGGATGAATGGAATACCTATTTTGCTAGCAGTCATAATAACTCTTATTATCAGTTGTTTAGCAGGAGCTTTAAACGGAATCATTATAAAAATGACAGATGTGGAGCCACTTGTCGTTACACTTGGAACGATGTTTTTATACGGCGGAATTGCACTCGTCATTTCAGGAGGGGCAGGTGCTTCTGGATATGAAGGGATAAGTGGTTTACCTGACGCATTTGTACAGCTGGCAAACGGTAATTTTATAGGAATACCGAATTTATTATGGCTACTGATTATATTAACGATTTTATGCACTATATTGTTTCACCACACCATATATGGGCGCCACTTAAAATTAACAGGTGCGAACGAAAATACAGCAAAATACACCGGGATTAAAACGAAAAAAGTAGTCATCATCGCTTACATACTTTCCGGGTTAGGAGGTGGATTAGGAGGCGCTTTCTTAACTGCATATTTCGGCTCCGCGCGTGCTGATATGGGAAGTGAAACGATTTTACCAATCATTACAGCAGTCGTATTAGGCGGGACACTTATTACAGGGGGAAAAGGAAGTATTATCGGTACTGTACTGGCGAGTATTTTTATAGGGCTCATGCAGTATGGCTTGCAAATGACGGGTTTAACAAATGAACAATCTAACGTAGTTATTGGTATTATTCTTATTCTTTCAGTTATTATGAGACATTTCAAATTACATCAATTCAAACCGGGGAAAAGAAAGAACTTGCATAAGGGGGAAATGTCATGAAGAGAAAACTGGGGATTGTATTAATAGTGTGCATTTGTTTAATTGGTTTAATCGCTTGCTCTAGTCAAACGGCAGATAAGAAGAAGGCAGATGATGTGAAATTTGCCTTTATCCCGAAACTAACTGGAGTTGGCTTCTTTACATCGGGCGGTGAAGGAGCAAAAGAGATGGGAGATAAGTTAGGCGTACAAGTGAAATATGATGGACCGTCTGAAGCAAGCGTATCTGGGCAAGTGAAATATATAAACAACTTTATTAATCAAAACTATGATGCACTTATGGTCTCTTCTACATCAGTAGATGGTCTATCGCAATCGTTGCAACGTGCTAAGAAAAAAGGTATGACGGTGTTAACATGGGACTCTGATGTCAATCCGAAAGACCGTTCATTTTATATAAGCCAAGGAACACCAGACCAACTTGCTAATTTATTAATTGAAATGACTTCCAAACAAATTGGAGATAAAGGAAAAGTAGCATTCTTTTATTCTAGTCCAACAGTAACGGATCAAAATCAATGGGTAACGAAAGCGAAAGAAATTATTAAAAAGAAATATCCGAACTGGGAAATTGTAACGACGCAGTACGGTGAAAATAATGCGCAAAAGTCTTTATCAGTAGGGGAGAACATATTAAAAACGTACCCAGATATTAATGCAGTCATTTGCCCGGATGCAACGGCACTACCAGCAATGGCACAAGCAGCTGAAAACTTAAAAATGGATAAAAAAGTTGTTGTAACTGGTTTTTCCACACCAAACGTTATGCGTGATTACGTAAAACGAGGAACAGTGCAACAATTTGGATTATGGGATGTAAAACAACAAGGTGCACTTGCAACGTATGTAGCAAATGAAATAGTAGTAAAAGGGAAGAAGTTAAAAGTAGGGGATAGCTTCGAAGTAAAAGGAATCGGAAAAGTGAAAGTAGAGCCAAACTCTATCCAAGGTTACGATTATGAGGCAGAAGGAAACGGAATTATCATATTGCCAGAGCGAGTTGTATTTACGAAAGAGAATATTGATAAATATAATTTTTAGTAACGAAAAAACGTCCGAATATATCGGACGTTTTTTAATTTCTTCATTAGTTATGAACTGTTTCTTTTTCATTTAATCCAAGCGTACGCCCAGTCGAAGTGTGAAGGTCTTGGAACAATCTTGGATTTTCAGTTAGTGAAATGCCGTAAGAAGGGATCATTTCTTTTATTTTTCCTTCCCATTCTACCATGCGGCTTGGGAAACATTTTTCTAATACTTCAAGCATGACGTGAACAGCAGTAGAAGCACCCGGTGATGCACCTAGTAATGCAGCAATTGATCCATCAGCTGCACTAACAACTTCAGTACCGAATTGAAGTGTACCTTTACCTCCAGCATCAGTATCTTTAATTACTTGCACACGTTGCCCAGCAACTACAATATCCCAATCTTCACTTTTCGCGCTCGGAATGAATTCGCGTAATTCTTCCATACGTTTTTCATGTGATAACATAACTTGCTGAATTAAGTATTTTGTTAATCCCATTTCTTTTACACCAGCAGCTAACATCGTTAAGACGTTATTCGGTTTTACAGAACCGATTAAGTCAAGGTTTGAGCCAGTTTTTAAGAACTTAGGAGAGAACCCTGCGAACGGTCCAAATAGTAAAGCTTTTTTATTGTCTATATATCTCGTATCAAGGTGAGGTACAGACATTGGCGGAGCGCCAACTTTAGCTTTACCGTATACTTTCGCATGATGTTGCTCTACAACTTTTTGGTTTTTACATACCATAAATAGTCCACTTACTGGGAATCCACCGATATGTTTTGATTCAGGGATACCAGTTTTTTGTAGTAGAGGTAGACTACCGCCACCGCCACCGATAAAGACGAATTTTGCAGTGTGATGCTCAATTTTACCACTATTCATATCGTGTACTTTTACTTCCCACAAACCATTCTTCGTGCGTTTAATATTTTCGACACTATGTTTGTAGTTTAGCTCGACATTTTTCGTTTGTAAGTAATCAAACAACATACGTGTTAATGCACCGAAGTTAACATCTGTTCCAGAGTCAATCTTCGTTGCAGCCATCGGTTCGTTTGGTGTACGTCCTTCCATAATGAGTGGAAGCCATTTTTTTAATGTTTCAGGAGCATCGGAAAATTCCATACCTTGAAACAGTGGATTTTTTGAAAGCGCTTCAAAACGGTTTTTTAGAAACTCAACATTTTTTTCACCTTGTACTAAACTCATATGAGGTAGAGGCATAATAAAATCTTGTGGATTGCGAATCAATTTGCTTTTTACAAGATATGCCCAAAATTGTCTTGAAAGCTGGAATTGCTCATTCACTTTTACAGCCTTACCAATATCTATAGATCCGTCAGATTTTTCGGAAGTATAGTTCAGTTCGCATAGCGCAGAATGCCCTGTACCTGCATTATTCCATTCATTAGAGCTTTCTTCCCCGGCACTTGCGAGTTTTTCAAAAACTTTAATTTCCCATTCAGGTGCTAATTCTTTTAGTAATGAGCCCAACGTTGCACTCATAATTCCTGCACCAATTAAGATAACGTCTGTTTTTTGCTGCATGTTGCTCATGATAATCTCTCCATCCCCTATATTGGCAAAAAAGAGTAGGTGTTTTCTATGTCTAAGCCGTAAAAGAGAAACACCGCCTAGGCCCCACCTAGGTATTTACCTTTTTTGTCTCAATTGTATAACCATCTCATACTCTATTATAATAATTAATAGACTAAAATATCTAGTGTTATCTGATAATTTTAAACTATTTAACGTTTTATTCGCCAAAAATCTTATTTAACAAGCTCTTTTAAGGTGATAAATAGAAAAAAATTACAGTTTGAAATTATCCCGAAAAAGCTTACGTATACGAAAGTGGGTAGAATGGATATCTTTTTATGGGAATTTTACTCTTTTAATAGTAAGATTATTCTGTAATATCAACAAGGAGGGATACCAATGCGTACACAAGAACAAATCGCAAACTTATTTCGAAATTTTTCAATAAAGGAATGTAAAGGGTCAAGTGACTTATATGAATACTTATCAATACAAATTGCTGAAGATGAGGAAGTACTTATACTATCTTCCTACGCTCAAGCAGGTCAACCAGTCCCAAACTTACTATTAGGAGCCGTACATTATTTATTACTAACAGGGAAAGAACATCATGTAAAAACGTATTATAGTAGCTTAGTTGAAAGTGTTAATACGGATTTAGACCAAGCTTTTGATCATTTTAAGGATTTCTGTAAAACGTACCGAGAAGAAATCATTACTTTATTACAAACGAAACTCGTTCAAACGAATGAAGTAAGGCGATGTGCGTACTTATACCCAAGTTTTTGTTACATATTTAATAAAGTGAAAAAGCCGTTAGCGTTAATTGAAATTGGGACAAGTTTTGGATTACAACTATTCTGGGACCAATATAGCTATTCATATGGAACAGATGAAACATACGGAAATATAAATTCGAACGTACATGTAACTTCTGAAATAAGAGGGGAGAATGTGCCTCATTTTCTAAAAGAAAGTCCATCTGTCGTAGAAAGAATCGGACTAGACTTACATGTAAATGATTTACATAGTGATGAAGATTATTTATGGCTACGTGCACTCATTTGGCCAGAGCATAAAGAAAGACTTGAAATGTTTGACCAAGCCGCATCGTTAGTAAAAAATGAATCTGTCCAATTAATAGAAGGAGACGGTGTGGAGCTATTACCATCTATTATTGAACAAATTAGTGAAGATGCTGTAATCTGTATTTTCCACACACACGTCGCAAATCAAATACCTGAACAAGTAAAACATAAGCTAGAAAAACAAATACAAGAAATCGGTACAAAACGTGATGTATTCCATCTGTATAACAACATGTGGGACCGGGACCTTCATATTGATTATTATATTAACGGAAACGAATATCGTGAAACGGTTGGAGAAACAGAAGGGCATGGGAGATGGTTTAGTTGGAATCTTGAAAATCGAACTTTATGCTAAAGAAAATCTATCCATTATGGGTTTCGTCACCAATATTCGTAATAAAAACAGTTGACAGAAGGTAATCCGTCAACTGTTTTTACTTTTTATTAAATTTGTTTTATGTATCCAATGTAAGTGTTAAACATGTCCCTGCTGCATGTTGCAAATAGCCGATGAGATAATTAGAAGCCACTGGTTAATGAGCTATATTACTAGTTTAAGAATTTATAACTTCAAACGGAAAAACCAAGGGAAAGTAAATATTTAAAATGAATATATAATACATGCGAGAACGAGCACAATTGGATAGGGGGCTTTCAAATGCATATGAACGAACGAATGAATTTGCAGGTAACTAGTCAGGCTCTTCAGGTAATGAATAACGGAATTGCTGTTATAAGTCATGGTGGAATCATCACATATAGCAATAAACTATTCTGTAGTATGTTACATAAAAAAGAAAATGAAATAATAGGTGAGCATATATCAGCAATTATTCCTGATCGTAAAAAGTTAGTAATGAATCAAAATGATAGTTTGTACAGGTATGAATGTAGGAGTGGCAACCAAGTTTTAATTGTGAATGAATCAAGTGTATATCAGAATGAGACAGAATACGGATCAATTGTCATTCTGGAAAGCAAAGGGAAGAGTATACAGTCTTTGGAAAGCATAATAAGTCGATATGAAAGTGCCCTAAATTTATTGTCTGAGTGCATTCTAGGGGTAAATGAACAAGGAATTGTCAATTTTTTAAGTGGTTCTTATGCACAATTTTTAGGGATTGATGATCCGAAAGAAGCAATTGGAAAGCATTGTACGGAGGTTGTTGAGAATACGAGGATGCATATTATCGTAAAGACGGGACAGATGGAAATTGGACATATCCAGCGTATAAGTAATCGGAATATAATTGCAACGCGCATACCTATCATTAAGGAAGGCAAGATTATTGGAGCGATTGGTAAAATTATGTTTCATGATATACAGCAGTTTAAAGCTTTGGGAGATCAAATTAGTGAAATGGAATCAAAGTTATCTTACTATCAAACTGAATTACAGCGGCTCCAAGAAGGGCGACTTTCCTTTCAAAGCATTATAGGAGAGAGTGCAAAAATGAAAGAAGTCAAAATGATGGCTTTAAAGGTTTCTAAAAGCCGGTCTACCGTTTTGATAAGAGGAGAAAGTGGTACAGGAAAAGAGCTCTTTGCACATGCGGTACATCGTGCAAGTCCACGTGCTAGTGGCACATTTATTCGTTTGAATTGTGCTGCGATTCCAAGGGAGCTTTTGGAGGCTGAATTGTTTGGATACGAAGAAGGGGCTTTTACAGGAGCGAAAAAAGGCGGTAAGCCTGGAAAGATTGAATTAGCCGATAAGGGAACATTGTTTTTAGACGAAATTGGTGATATGTCTTTGGATATGCAGGTGAAGTTGCTTCGTGTATTGCAAGAGAAAGAGATTGAAAGAATTGGAGGTACGAAAATTCAAAAGGTTGATGTCCGTTTCATTGCGGCGACACATCGAAATCTCCGTGAAATGGTACAAAGAGGTGAGTTTAGGGAGGATTTATATTATAGGTTGAATGTGTTTGAAATTGATATTCCTCCGTTGCGAGAGAGAAAAGAAGATATGATACATATAACGGAATTTTTAATTAAGAAATTGAATGGTGAGCTGGGTAGTAACGTTCTTTCATTGGATAAGAGAGTAAGAGATATATTCATGGAGCATGATTGGCCAGGGAATATTAGAGAGCTAGAGAATGTGTTAGAACGAGCGATGAATGTTATAGAAGAAATGATTATTCAAGTGCATCATCTTCCTGCCTATTTACGGAAAAAAGATTTGGAAGAAGAGTTGTATCGTGAAATAATTACGATGGATCAAGAGCAGGATGAGGGGAGTTATTCACTTCAGGTGGAAGTGGAATCCGCTGAAAAACGTGCGATTACGAGAGCTTTGGAAAAAACAGCTGGAAATATAAAAGAGGCAGCCGATCTTTTAGGAATTCATCGGGCCAGCTTATATCGAAAAATAGAAAAATATGAAATGTCATGAAGGAAAGTAAAGGGCAAATGGGCCCTTTTTTTGTTTGTAGTAATAAACATTGTCTCTTTTTTGCGACATTTTCTTATAGTTGCGACATGGTTGCTAATATTTGTAGCGCAAATGCGACATGTGAAATTAGACATGTAAGGGGGAGTACGAAGGAATAAGGGAATAGGGAATGAGTCGATTTTTGGCATGTTTCTTGCTATATAAATAAAAAGGATTTTAGCAGGAAGGGGATGGAATTCAATGCTGGAAAATCAAAGTTTACCGCATTTTATTATGCAAAGTATCGAAAAAACACCAAGTAAAGTGTATTTACAATTTGAAGAACAAAAGATTACATATGAAGAGCTTTATAATCGAATTGCAAGAGCCATAGCGGGATTTTGTGAGCTTGGTATTCAAAAAGGAGACAAGGTTTGTATTATGCTTCATAACACTCCTGAATATTTGGATGTATGGTTTGCTTTATCTTTTATGGGAGCAATTGCGGTGCCTCTGAATGTGCATTTAAAAGGAGAAGGTTTGCAGT
Organism: Bacillus sp. EB106-02-03-XG38; assembly: GCF_058792175.1. Lineage (NCBI taxonomy): Bacteria > Bacillati > Bacillota > Bacilli > Caryophanales > Bacillaceae > Bacillus > Bacillus sp. EB106-02-03-XG38. The sequence continues at coordinate 1,083,488 of NZ_JBYTED010000001.1, read as the reverse complement.
ATATTGTATCTCACTCTGATTGTAAGTTAATTATCGTTGATAAGGAATTTGTTCCTCAAATTGCCTCTTGTTTGTCATGTATACATAGGGACATTCAAATTGTTTCTTACGGAAGAAATGAAAGCGTGGTCATTGCAGGTGATGGTAAAAATAAATCAGTAATTGAATTGAAAGATGTACTAAATACAAATAATCATCACTTTCCAACTACATTTGTTTCCTCCACTTCTATTAACAGTATCCTTTATACCTCAGGAACAACTGGCTTACCTAAAGGGGTCATGTTAAGTCATTCTGCATATGTAAATTCTGCGCAGTCATTTGCCAATTATATGGTTGGTGCAAGTTTAACAGATGTCTTATTTACAGCGCTTCCGTTATTTCATATAAACGCTCAGGCCCATACAGTACTTGGATCTATTTCTTCCAATGCGACGATTGCTCTTGGTAAGCGTTTTAGTGCTTCTAGATTTTGGGGTGAAATTCGAAGTCATGGTGCAACCATTTTTAATTCTTTAGGATCTATGATTCCTATTCTCTGCAAGCAGCCAGTAAAGGAAGACGATAATGACAATTTAGTAAGGGTGACGGCTTGCGCCGCTACGCCTAAGGAGTTTTGGAAGCCATTTGAGGAACGGTTTGGCGTCCGGATTGTGGAAGGTTACGGATTAACTGAAACGACGGGTTTTTGTGTAACGAATCCATTGCATGCCAATAAGCCACCTTCTATAGGAAAACCATATTCTTACGTAGAGACGAAAATTGTCAATGAAGATGGAAATGAAGCACGGACTGGTGAAATTGGAGAGATTTTTATTCGTTCCTTACAGGGGCAAGCGTTCATGGAAGGCTATTATAAAATGCTTGATAAAACAGAAGAGGCGATGATGGAGGGATGGTTCCATACAGGAGATCGAGGTTATCTAGATGAAGAAGGTTACTTATATTTTTGCGATCGAATCAAACAATGTATCAGGAGGCGTGGTGAAAATATCTCCTCTTGGGAAATCGAAAAAGTTGTAAATAATCATCCAAAAGTAATGGAATCGGCGGCCATCGGTGTCCCATCAGAAGTGGGAGAAGAGGATGTTAAATTATATGTGATTATAAGGAAAGGAGAGACGATGTCCTATGAAGAGATTATAGATTGGTGTCAAGAACGCATGGCTTACTTCATGGTACCTCGTTATGTTCAGTTCAGTGAAACTTTTCCAAAAACCGCAACGGAACGGATTCAAAAGTTCAAGCTGAAGGAGGAAGGAATCAGTGGCGCTTGGGATCGCGAACAGGTCGGTTATGTAATTAAAAGAACAATTTGATGTGCTAATTTCACCTTATTTCATATTGGAAAGAAGGGATTAGATTGGAAAATAAGCGGGTTGTTTCATGGTCCAAAGAAGATGGAATCGCAACGATTATCATTGATAATCCTCCTGTGAATGTACTGAGCGTTGCTGTGATAGAGCAACTGACGGTAGTGGTCGGTGAAATAGAACAGGATGATGAAGTAATTGCTGTACTTCTAACTGGAGCTGGAGAAAAGGCCTTCGTTGCAGGAGGAGACATTAAGTCGTTTCCGGAATGGATTGGGAAAGGGAGTGGATATGCAGAGGAAAAATCATTGTGGCTTCAGAATCCGTTAAATAAAATAGAAAGATTGCCGAAGCCTGTAATTGCTGCTATTAACGGATTAGCGCTTGGGGGCGGGTGTGAATTAGCTTTATCATGTGATTTACGGATTATAGAAGAACACGCCCAAATCGGGCTTCCAGAAGTGAAGTTAGGTTTGTTTCCAGGTGCAGGAGGAACACAACGTTTACCACGGTTAATTGGAACTGCAAGTGCGAAAGAAATGATGTTTACTGGTGAACCACTCACTGCCGAAGTAGCTTGGCGAGTTGGGTTGGTGAATCATGTTGTTCCGCGTGGCGAATCGCTGAATAAGGCGAAGGAACTAGCTGTGAAAATGGCTCGGTTTTCTCTTCCTGCTTTATCCTTGATGAAGCAATCTATCAATAAGGGATTATCTGCTTCTCTTGAGGAGGGATTAAAAATAGAAGCTGAGAATTTCGGACATGTGTTTCAAACAAGTGATGTAAGAGAGGGAGTGGAGGCCTTTATAGAAAAGAGGGCACCAATTTTTCATCATAAATAAAAAGCTATAACTATAATATGCAAAAAAGTAATTCCTGCCTTTGGCAGGAATTACTAAAATATATACAAACAGAAAAGGATACAAAGTTAAAAAATCCATATAATTGAGGGGGATTGGGGTTATGGATTTATTGATTGTATTGTTATCGCTTGGCTTACTTATTTTTGTGGCTTACCGAGGATTTTCAGTCATTTTATTCGCTCCGTTATGTGCGTTGCTCGCTGTATTTTTAACAGAACCGGCGAATGTTTTACCATTCTTTTCTAATGTTTTTATGGCGAAGATGGTCGGATTTATAAAATTATATTTCCCTGTATTTTTGCTTGGAGCGATATTCGGTAAAGTGGTAGAAATCACTGGAATAGCAGAAAAAATCGCGAAAATTATTATCCGTTTTATAGGCGTGAAAAGAGCAATTCTTTCCATCGTATTAATGGGAGCCATTCTTACATATAGTGGTGTCAGTTTATTTGTCGCAGTATTTGCGATTTATCCATTTGCGGCGCAATTATTTCGTGAAGCGGATATTCCGAAACGTCTCATTCCTGCAACAATTGCATTCAGTGCATTTACGTTTTCGATGGATTCACTTCCTGGATCGCCTCAAATCCAAAATGTTATTCCAACTACGTTCTTTAAAACAGATATTTATGCCGCTCCTACATTAGGGATTATAGGAGCACTGTTTATTTTTATATGTGGTATGTTGTATTTGGAAAGATGCAGGAAGAAGGCTGCTGCTAAGGGAGAAGGGTATTTCGGAAAAGGCGGTGCTACTTCTGAGATGGCTGCTACAACTAGCGCGCAATTGGTACAAAACCCGATTGCTTCCAGCGATGTAATTCCAGTTAGTTACTGGATAGCATTTCTTCCGCTTGTACTGGTTGGAGTGATGAATAAAGTCTTTACAGAATTCATTCCTGTTTGGTATACAAAGGGATTTGATTTTGCATCCATAGGTTTGAAGGAGTACGGAACAATAGATATGGGACAAGTCGTGGGGATTTGGTCAGTGGAAATGGCACTTCTTATTGGAATATTGTCAGCTATATTATTAAACTTCCAAGCGGTAAAAGAGCATTTTCAATCTATTACAAGTGTGGGTGTAAGTGGTTCAATCTTAGCATCTATGAACACTGCAGCTGAATATGGATTTGGTGCCGTAATAGCAGCTTTACCTGGATTTGTCATGATTCAAAACTATTTAACGGGGACTTTCTCAAATCCTTTAATTAGTGGAGCGGTCATGACAAATATATTGTGCGGACTGACAGGATCAGGATCAGGTGGAATGAGTATTACACTAGGTTTAATGGCAGAAAAATATATTGAAGCGGCAGCGAGCTTTGATATTCCGTTAGATGTGCTACATCGTGTAATTGCAATGGCGGCAGGAGGTATGGATACTTTACCTCATAACGGAGCGGTTATAACTTTACTTGCAGTTACCGGATTAACGCACCGAGAAGCTTATAAAGAGATTTTTGGTATTACGATAATTAAGACATTAGCTGTATTCTTCGTAGTTGGAGTGTATATGATGTTTTCTATTGTATAGTAGGAAGATTGATTGTCTGCTATAAATAACGTAGACTTCAATTTGAAATTATGAATAATGGTAAATAGAAAAAGCCACCATTTCATGAGATGATGGCTAAGAGGGAGAGGAGATACTACTAGTAGTATCTCCTCTTATTTAGTTAAATATATGTACATAATATCTCCCCAGGCAACCCATCGATCTCACAAACTTTCTCGCATGTAAAACCTATATGTATTAAAATTTTGCGAGAGAGGATATTACTTGGATTGATAATTGCTTTTAGTACGTTTATATCGGCCTACTTCTCTATATTGATGAATTCCTTTGCAATACGCTACCATATCTTTTTCCCCAGTGCTCTGGCAAAATCATATAACCAATTTCAGCTTTTTTTACATTATCCTCGTTTACCGTAACATGTCCAAGAGCAATATACTCATTTGTAATAGAATCATATATTTTATAAGAACCAAATAATTAATGGTTTTCATTGCGCTTTAACAGCCTTGTAAGGTCATTTTGTGCTGCATCGAATGGAATAGTGAGTTCGGTAATTTGCGCTATTACTCCTTTATTTGCTACGAGTTGGAAATATAAATCAAAATCAATTTCTTCAAATTTCGCTTTTGTATAATATTCCTCCAAACTAATTTTCAATTGTTCTTCAGAAAAGATAAATGACACATAAATTATAATTTCAATTATAAAGTCATTGATAAATTGAATTATTAATTTTTGATTGATGCGGTACATACAATAAGTAATTAAGTACGTGTACGATGGAGCGATTACAGAAAAGGGTGAATGGTGCTTATGAGTTCATTTGAGCAAATGATGTACGTTGGTGTCATTATGTCTATTGTATTATCCGTGATGATTTTAGGATCATTATATTATAATCCTCGTCTTTCGTTAACTGAATATCCAAAAGATATTCAAAAGGTAGTTTTTCCAAAATCGATCCATGAAAAAAAGCAAACGATTTACTTTAATATCGTATATAATGCTATTCTTTTCGGTACTCCGTTCGTTTCTACATATATACTACATAAACATGAAAAATTATTATATATTGATGCCTATTTACATACTTTTGGTATTTTAATGATTTTTAATGTAGTAGATTTGTTTATACTGGATTGGCTCATCTTTTGCTGGATTACCCCAAGATTTGTTGTTATTCCTAGTACAGAAGGCATGAAGGGATACAAAGACTATAAGTTTCATTTAAGAGGGGCTATAGTCGGCACAAAATTTTTAGCAATCGTAAGTTTGTTTGTGGCAGGAATCGTGATAACTATGTAGCATAAAAAATATTGTTTCATTTTGTTTTGATCGAAGAATTCTAGGTGACTTTAAACATGTTTTTAGTTTTTATAATATAGTCTCATAAATATTAATATATGTTATATAGAATGAAAATTCATTTTATAAAAAGAGGTGTGTTATGAAAGAAACGAATGACTCTTTAGGAAACGATTTAAAGAAAGATATAAAGTTTTCTATTATAATCCCTGCGCACAATGAAGAAAAGTACATTGGAAAATGTTTAGATTCCATTTCAAAGGCAGCGGAAGCATATAAAGATCAAACTGAAGTCATAGTGGTTTTAAATCGTTGTACAGATAAAACAGAGGAAATAACAAAGGTGTATAACTGTATTACATTAAAAAATGAAGATAAAAACTTGTCTAAAATCCGAAATGCAGGAGCCACGATAGCTACTGGGGAAATAATCATTACTATAGATGCTGATACCGAAATGACAGAGTCTTTTTTGTCTAACGTAGACAAATATTTAGTTTCAGGTAAATATATTGGCGGCGGGGTAACTGGTAAGTTTGAAAGAATATCTTTAGGAATATTTGTTTCCGCCTTGTTAATAATAATTCCATTATTTTTTAAGTACGGGGCTATATCTGTCGGGATTTTTTGGTGCTATAGAAAAGACTTTATGGCGATTAATGGATTCAATGAAAATATGCTTATGGCAGAAGATGCAGATTTTGCAAAACGGTTAAAAGAATGGGGAAAACAACAAAATAAGAAGTTCGGTACAATAAAAAATGGAATGATAACTTCGTGCAGAAGATTTGATACATATGGAGATTGGACTTTAGTTAAAAATCCAAAAATAATCTTAGCGTATTTAAAAGGAAATGATAAAAAATATGCAGATAAAACATATTATGATAATCAAGAAAGATAACTGTAGAAATTCTTAAACAAATAGCCTTTCGCTCACCTCATTTTATATATGATGAGGTGATTCTTTATGTATAAAACGCAAATGTATAAATTTGATATTCTTGAAGAAAAAGGATGTTTTGAACAACAATATATTAAGTAATATTAATATATTGTTACAAAAGTTTTGATATTCTGTGAAAATACCTAATTTTATGGAAGCATTTGATATAATAGAAGTCAAAAAAACGTAATGGAGGCTACTATGAAAAAAATACTTGGCGCAGCTACAGCAACAGTTTTTGGGATGGGGACATTTACCACAGTTGCTACTGCAGAAACTATCGTAACAGCAGATGTACTCAACGTACGTGAAAAACCGACTACGGAATCAAAAATTGTCAAAAAAGTAAAAGAAGGAGAAAAGTTAAAGGTTATACATACGGAAGAAGGATGGTCCAAAATTGATTTAAATGGTAAAGAAGTCTTTGTAAGTGCGGAGTTTACAAAAGATGTGTATTATGTAACAGCGAATTTGTTAAATGTCCGTTCTGATGCAAGTACAGAATCAGAAATACTTGGCAGATTAAAAACAGATGATGTAATTGAATCAACGCATCAAGTAAAAGATGGTTGGTTACAATTTGAGTATAAAGGAAAAACAGCTTATGTAAATGTTTCTTTCCTATCAAGTACAGCACCAGTTGAAAAAAAAGCGAAAGAGAAAACGAAGCAAGAAGCGAAAGTACAAAAAACGGTTAAAGCTAAGGATGAAGTTAAAGCACAAAAGATAGCAAAGCCTAAGGAAGAAGCGAAAGTACAAGAAGTAACAAAGCCTAAGGAAGAAGCGAAAGTACAAGAAGTAACAAAACCTAAGGAAGAAGCGAAAGTACAAGAAGTAGTAAAGCCTAAGGAAGAAGCGAAAGTACAAGAAGTAGTAAAGCCTAAGGAAGAAACGAAAGTACAAGAAGTAGTAAAGCCTAAGGAAGAAACGAAAGTGCAAGAAGTAGTAAAGCCAAAAGAAGAAGTGAAAGTACAAGAAGTAGTAAAGCCAAAAGAAGAAGTGAAAGTACAAGAAGTAGTAAAGCCTAAGGAAGAAGTGAAAGTACAAGAAGTAGTTAAGCCTAAAGAAGACGTGAAAGCCCAAGAAGAAGTAAAAGCTAAAGAAGAAGAGAAAGCAAGAGAAATAGCCAAAGCTAAGGAAGAGGCCAAAGCAAGAGAGATAGCAAAGGCTAAAGAAGAAGAGAAAGCAAGAGAGATAGCCAAAGCTAAGGAAGAAGAGAAAGCAAGAGAAATAGCCAAAGCTAAGGAAGAAGCAAAAGCAAGAGAAATAGCGAAGGCTAAGGAAGAAGAGAAAGCAAGAGAAATAGCGAAGGCTAAGGAAGAAGAGAAAGCAAGAGAAATAGCAAAGGCTAAGGAAGAAGCAAAAGTAAAAGAAGAGTCTAAGAATAACATACAGTCTGCTAAACGTGAATTAACGGTAGTAGCGACAGCATATACAGCGGATCCAAGTGAGAATGGTACATATGGTGGACGCGTTTTAACTGCGATGGGGCATGATTTAACGGCTAATCCGAATATGAGAATTATCGCAGTAGATCCAAAAGTAATCCCATTAGGATCTAAAGTATGGGTAGAAGGTTATGGAGAAGCTATCGCTGGTGATACTGGAAGTGCTATTAAAGGAAATCGTATTGATGTTTTAATGGGTTCAAAAAGTAAGGCTATGAATTGGGGAAGACAAACTGTTAAAGTTAAAATTCTTTAATAAATATAGTTATCTAGATAGAAGTCAGTTCTCTTTATTGAGGCTGGCTTTTATTTTTGAATTAATATGATTGAGTCATGGAAAGAAAAAGTAAATATATTATTTATCAAATCATTTACTATGCACTTTCACTCGTAATAGTGTAATTAAATTTAAAGGATAGGTGTATTCTAGTGTTAATTTTTTATAATGAAGTGGATCAGATTTATATAAAACGAGGATAGAATATGACAACAGAATTATATGGTGCACATTGCAATGAACGGAAAGGGTATAGAGTAATTGAAGGAAGAGGGATATAAGATATAAGCTACCAGTTCCCCTCCCAAAAACAAATCTAAGGCTTATAAATATGAAAAATGAAGATATACCTTCTGATAAAGATAGTTACTGGGAAGCTTTCGACTTGTTCGGTTCTGAATATGTATGTAGATTATTAGGGGCACCATTATATGATGATCTTCCAGAGAATTTGGCGTGTCCAACTTGTTCTAAAGAGATGAAGTATGTTGCTACAATTACACAAGATATCGAGGAACGCGGGCTGATTTCAGTAGTTGATTTCCAGTTTGGGGAAATGATTATATACTATTATTTATGTAAAGATTGTTCAATTATAAAAACTGAAATACAAAGTACATAACAAGACTAACATATTATGTTAGTCTTGTTTTTTGATCGCAACATTATTAAGAATCGCATCAAATATATCTTTTTGCGTGAAGTTATCTGTAAAAATAGTTTCTCTAGTAACTTCAATCGTATCGTGCGGATTATACCATTTTTCTAGGGAATCCTCACCAAATTCATGTCGTTTGTCCCTTGTGTTATGTCGTCGAATCGTTTCTTTTAACGATAAATCAAAGTAATATGTATAGGCATTTCCTTCAAAAAAATGTATTAATTCTTTCAGCATATCACCGTATCTACGACTGTTTAAAATGCCTTCTAAAATAACAAATTCACATTTTCCTTTTCCATACTTTGTAATTTCAAATAGTAAATCATGTGATAAATTCCCCATCGTATCGTGTACTCTAAGCATATCTCTACGTACAACATCCTGTGATACTAAAAGTGTACCTTGTCCGAAATGTTCTTGTAGTTGCTTTGCGATTGTTGTTTTACCACTTGCGGAGTTTCCTCTAAGAATGATTAAAGTTGATTTAAGTATAGGATTAGACACAATGAATTCTCCCCAGTACGAATGATTATATAGAAAATTTTAACAAATAAATTGTGAAAAGTGTATAATTAAATAGGATGGAAATAAAAAGGTGGGAGCTAGATGGAACATGAATTAAATAAAGCGCAGCCGATTTGGAAACGGACATGGTTTCGCTATCTAGGGGCATTTATAATTGTTCAATTACTATTTATTACTTGTGAGATTACAGGATGGGCACCAAATTTTAAGCCAAGTGGAGAGTTTTTAAGTAGAATTTTACAGTCTGAATTTTTCACGGAATGGTTCACTCCATATGAAATTCCTCATTTTAATGTGTTTACTGCATTTTTTGCGATTACATTGTTACCATACGCATTAGTAGGTGCAATGAAAGATTTCACAACAAGGAAAAATATAAATAATTAAAAAGAGGTATTATATGTTATTTCAAAAAGATCAAGTATCGGTTCGGTACGTAAAAGAAGAGGATGCACAGATCATTTCAAAATGGTTAACAGACCCAGAAGTCTTGCAGTATTATGAAGGACGAGATAATCCGCAATCTGTAGAAATGGTACTGAATCATTTCATACATAATCCCAATAGTCATGAAAAAAGATGTGTAATAGAGTTTAATGATATGCGGATTGGTTATATTCAAATGTACCCAATTGATTCTGAGTGGAAAGCATTATATGGCTATAAAGAATCTCAAAATGTATGGGGAATGGATCAATTTATCGGTGAGCCGACTTATTGGGAAAAAGGAATTGGAACGAAACTCGTTCAGGCAGCAATTATATATATTATGGAGAAAACGGGGGCAGAAGCAATCGCAATGGACCCGAAAGTCAATAATGAACGCGCAATAAAATGTTATGAAAAATGCGGATTTAAAAAGGTCAAGATGTTAAAGGAACATGAACTACATGAGGGGAAATTAGAGGATTGTTGGATGATGGAGTATAAATTTATAGGGGGATAGGTGATAGGTAATAGAAATGAAGGCGCTACTTGTTTTAGATATGCAAAAGGGAATACTAGAGTGTAAAGATTTTTCGGTTGAAAAAGCGTTAATCGTAAATGTTTTAAAGCGATTTAAAGCTGAGAATGCACCTATTATTTTCTTAAAACACCGAGATGATAATCCAGAAAGTACGTTGTATTTTGAAGCAGCCAGCAGTGAATTAGTAGAAGAATATGCCGAGTTTGCGGACTATGTAGTTGAGAAGACAACACCTAGTGCTTTTAAAGGAACAAGTGTTGAAGAAGTATTAACAAAACATAAAGTTAATCATGTCGTAATCGTTGGATTTAATACGGAATTTTGCTGTTTATTACAAGTATCGCTGCTTTTGAAAAAGGCTATAAAGTTACGCTCATTGAAGATGCGACAGGAACTGCTAACAATGAAGAAGTATATGAAATGCCTGGGCTTGATATAAAAGATTTTATTGGATCAATTTTGAATTGGTCTAATGTAATTGAAGTTTTGTATTATGATGAATATTTAGAGACATATACAAACAAAGGGAGTTGCGCGAAATGAAAAAAGCTTTGCTAGTAATTGATGTGCAAGCAGGTATGTATACAGCAGGATTACCAGTACATAACGGGGAAAAGTTTTTAGAAATATTGCAAGAACTTATTGGGGAATGTCGGTCTAATGATATTCCAGTTATTTATATACAACATAACGGACCAAAAGATCATCCGTTAGAAAAAGGTACAGAGGGCTGGAAAGTGCATGAGGCGATTGCTCCGCAAGAAGAGGACAGTATTGTTGAAAAGACGACGCCAGATTCATTCCATAAGACGAACTTAAACGAAGTATTACAAGAAAAAGAAATTGAACACGTTATCATTTCAGGAATGCAAACGGAGTACTGTGTAGATACGACAACACGAAGAGCATTTAGCGAAGGGTATAAAGTAACGTTAGTAAGTGATGCACATAGTACGTTTCATACAGACGTGTTACGTGCGGAAGACATTGTAAAGCATCATAACGTAGTGTTTGGAGCATTTGCTGATGTTGTTCAGTTAAAAGATTTGAAAGTGGCTGCCTCTAAATAAGAGGTAGTTTTTTATTAGAAAAAATGTTTTCAAATATTGTCGGTAAATCGATATCTCTTGTCGAAACGTCGATATATTGAAATAATCGTTGATATATTTCAAGTTACGATAGATATATTTGAAAAATCGTCGATATAATTTCACGTACCAAAATGATAGCCTAAAAAAGGAGCCCGCATAATTAAAAAAGGGCTCCAGCATCAAAATATTACTTCTTCTTATCTTTATCCAATATATTCTGCTCTTCAGCAAATTCCGTACCATATGCAAAGCGGCGATTAATATGAATGTTATCATTGTGGTGCCTTGTGTGTGAGTTAGAGAAGCGATGAACGATTACTTCAGATAATGTAAAGACAATAGCGGAAAGGAAACTGCCCCATGCAATTTGCATGTAATTGTCTAATAAAATATTACCGAAAATCCATACACTTAAATACGTTAGTAAGAAATCCGACATAATGGCACCAGTATTGCCTATTCGGTTTAATATGATTTTATCGACGAACATATAGGATACGATTGTAACAAAGAGACTAAATGAAATAATTTGGACGAACGTTGCAGGGAAAAATAAAGCAAGTCCAATACTAAATGCGATAATGCACGATATAAACTTGATAAGTACTACAGTAAAACCATTCAATATTTACACCTCCGATTTATACATAGTTTTACAATAAATTTAGGAGTTCATACATTGTAACGAATATATTTACATAAAACTTTTTCACGCTCGTTTTTTGTCTAAATATTAAAAAAACAAAGAAAAAATGTTATAGTAAAATGAGAGTATATGACATTTTTAGGTAAGGGGGAATCCTTCGTGTGGATTACTTCAGAAGTAGAAATTCCAGATGAGTTAATTGATCATTTGGAACAAGGAAAGTTAGTACTATTTGTTGGAGCGGGAGTTTCTATGAAAGGGAAATCTAACTTACCGAATTTTGATGATCTAGTTGATGAAATTGCAAAAACGTTATATGTCGAAAAACGTGAAATAACAGAACCTCATGATTATTATCTTGGTAAAATTGCGAAAACAAAAGATGTACATCAAGTTGCAAGAGATTTAGTTCATACTGAAAAATCTAAGCCGAATCCGCTCCATTATGCGATTCCGAGGTTGTTTCCTTTAGATACTGAAGTCCGCATTGTAACGACAAATTTTGATCGACATTTTACAACTGCGATGAGTGAAATGAATAGAGAATTAAACGTATATTATGCACCTGCGTTACCTACAGGTAGAGCGTTTAAAGGACTTGCTTACATACATGGGAATATAGAACAAGAGAAAGAAGCGTTAATTTTAACAGATGGTGATTTTGGAAGGGCTTACTTGACGGAAGGGTGGGCAAGAAGATTTTTAGTTGATTTATTCTCGAATTACACTGTTTTATTCGTTGGATATAGCCATAATGACCCAGTAATGAAGTATTTAGCGACTGGTTTACCACCAAGTACAAGGCGTTATGCTTTTGTTGCGCAAGGGGAAAATACGTACCACTGGGAGCATTTAGGAATACGGCCGATTGTATATCCGAATAAAGGTAATAATCATCAATCTCTCGTTAAAGCAGTGAAGCGATGGGCAGAATTAATGGGAGATAATTATATTACAAAACGAATGCGCATTCGTGACATAGTAACAGTTCCGCCGTCAGTAGAGCAGGAACAATTATCATACATAAAACAATCAATAAAAAAAATTGAAACAGTCCGCTACTTTGTCGAATTTGCTCATGATTATGAATGGGTGGAATGGCTTGAAGCAGAAGGGAAATTACAAAACTTGTTTTTAGTTACATCAAACTATAATGAGGTAGATGAACTACTTGCAGAATGGTTAGTAGAACAATTTCTATTTAGTCATCAAAAAGAATTATTTCAATTAATTTTTAAAAATCATTCTAAACTATCTCCGTTATTATGGAGAACAATTTGTAGTTACTTAAACGAGACGAAAATTGAGATGGACCCATTGTTGTTTGCGAGATGGACACTTCTTTTACTAGAAACAGCTGAAAAAGATAGTAAATCAATTGAAAAAATTTCTTATTTACTGCAAAAATGTTCTTTTCCTGAGCATAAAGAGATTGCTTTATTGTTACTAACGTTTATTTTGGACGGAAAACTTAAATTGAAGCGGGAGAGGAATTGGGGAAATGATACGCAAGAATCAATAGAACTTGAGGAATCGAGTCGATTACCAGTTTCTACATTTTCGTATGTGGAGCAAATTTGGAATGAGAAGATGAAACCGCATATTGCCTATTACGCCGTACCGATTATGACGATGGGTATAGAAAAGATGCGAATGTTATCACTAAGGCAAACGGCATTGAAAAAAAGAGATAAGGAAAATGTAGAAAAAGAGTTTCAGCAAAATGATCTTGCGTTTTTAATTCAAATTGTAAAAGAGTGTTTAGCTTATTTATGTGAAAACAATGAGAAAAAGGCAAATTATTATATTACAGAAATGATAGAAGCAAACAGCATACTTCAGAACCGAATTGCAATTGATGCGATGAATAAAAATATATTCGTTAGCGCCGATGACAAAATGAAATGGTTGTTTCAGGAAGGACTTCTTTTAAATGTCACCTATAAACACGAAGTTTTTCAGCTTATAAAAAATCATTTCGCATCTTCTTTAGAAAAAACAAAAGAAGAAGTCATTCAAATAGTACTGAAGGACCTTGCAGAGGAGAGGGCGTTTGATGTTTGTTTCGTGTTAGATTTATTATTCACTTGTGATTCCAATAGTCCCTCTACAGCAAAAGGTTATGAGGTAATGAAGCAAAAGCATCCTCACTTCCATTCTGATCGATACAGCGTACAAAAGAAAGAAACCACGGAACAAAGTATTACTTGTAACGTAACTGCTGATGGATTATTACAGCTGAAAGACGATGAAATTATGAAGCAAGTTCGTCAATTTTCTCAAGACGGTGTTTTTGAGCAACGTCATTTTTTAGAGATGTTATCGAAAGCATGTAAATTGAATACAGAATGGAGTATTTCATTTGCTTATCAATTAGTGAGCATGCACGAAATAAGTAATGAAGTGTGGTTTGTTTGTATTAGAGAGTGGCGAAATAACCGAGGACTGACAAATGAACAAATCAAAAAAGTTATTCCGCTATTGCAGAAATTTGTTAGAAATACTGCTTTTCATTGGTTAATTAGCAGCTTTCTATATGAAATTAGTAACCGATTAGAAGAATTAGACGAAAACAGCATACGTAACGTGAAACGGTTTGCTTTTTCGGTATTCCCTCATGTAATGAAAAGTGATACAGATTTTAAACTGGGAAAACAAGATTTTTACAATGAATCGATCCAGCATCCTGTTGGGAAAATGACAGCAGTGTTATTAAAACTGTTATCATATGATCATTTATACGATCGAAATGTGTATGAATATTTATTTTTATTTGAAGAACAAGTAAGAGTTAGCTCAGAGCGGACAAATTACATGTTAGCTCGTTTAGTAGCAGATATTACATTTCTTTATCATATTGAGAAACAATGGTGCCGAAAATATTTGTTACCGTACTTAGATTTAAAGAAGGAAAATGAAATTACGAAATATGCATGGGCAGGCTTATGTTATACGCAAATCAATTTACCTTTATTTACAGAAATGAAGCTATTTATTAAATACGCGGTAGAACATTTGGAAGTATTACATCCGCATACGAGGGAAGCTTTCTTGAAATGGCTTAGTTTTGTATTTATTAAATGTGTACTGTATTGGGAGCAAAAAACAGAGTGGTTATACCCGTTGCTTATACAAGAAAACGAAGAAAATAAAATTAAATTTATGCAGTTTTTATGCTATTATGTCAAAACGTTAAGTGTAAAAGAACAACAAAAATTTTGGGCAGCTTGGCTTAGTATATTTTTACGAGAGCGACCGAAAATGGGTGAAATCACAGCTAGAGAGTATGTAATGCTTTTACGTATTATTTTATTTATGGATGAGATAGTTGAGAGAGGTTTATCGATAATATGTAAAACATTTTCGGACGTTGGTGGCAAAGGGAATCAAACGGAGTTAAAACAGTTATTTAATGAAATGCTTGAAAAGACAGAAAGTATAAAAATGTATAAAGAATTGTATGCAAATGTATTTTTCGCTTTACTACAAACGCTTCAGGAAGCCGATTTACTTGAAACGGAAATCATTCAAATAAAGGAAGTATTAATCCGGTATGGAGTAGAAAAATATGTACTAAATACAATAGATAATGAGATAATTCGCATCGGAATTGTTATGGAGAATTTACAAGAAGAAATGTAGGACGAAAGTGGATTTTTAAAAAATATATAAAAAGTTGTTGACAGTGTTTTGAAAAGCGTTCTATAATACGAATCATACTTATTCAATTTCAAAAACATTTGAATAAACAAAGTGCAATGAAGAGATCACAGTAGTGGTTAGTCTTACTGTAACAGAGAGCTGGTGGTTGGTGTGAACCAGTACAGGGATAATCATGAATTACAGTCTTGGAGCATCTTTTTCGTAGTAAAGATAGTTTCGTCTTTATGAAGAAAAAGCGGTCAATTGATCGTTAACAGTGAAGAGAGGTAGACAGAAAGTTAGTCTACAACTAGGGTGGTACCGCGATAAATATCGTCCCTACTGATTTATTCAGTAGGGACTTTTTGTATTTTAGTGGTCCAACTTGAAAATTTAATATTCATGCGTTGAAAGGAAAAGCAGTAGTTGTTGTTTCCCTGTAACAGAGAGCTGGTGGTTGGTGCGAACCAGTACAAAAACAAGAGCGAATTACAGTCCTAGAGCATCTTTTTCGTAGTGAAGATAGTATTGTCTTTATGAAGGGAAAGACGGTCAGATGATCGTTAACAATGAAGAGAGGTAGACGAAAGAAGTCTACAACTAGGGTGGTACCGCGATAAATATCGTCCCTACTGATTGGATCAGTAGGGATTTTTTGTACAAAAAAGTGGGTTTTTATCTAGTAGATAGTGTCCTTATCATAAGTATTCGTTTAAAATAAGAAGAGGTATCGATTCCACTTAAAATTTGTATAATTTATCAGTTCAGAAAATAGAGAATCTTTCATTCTCTTACTATACTTTTAAAACATTAGAGGAGGATTTCCAAATGGCAAATCATGAATTAGATCAATTACGTAAACAGGTAGATGAAATTAACTTACAACTATTACACTTATTAAATAAACGCGGTGAAATCGTTCAAAAAATTGGGGAACAAAAGCAAGTACAAGGTACGAAACGCTTTGATCCAGTACGTGAGCGTGAAGTACTTGATATGATCGCAGAGCATAACGAAGGACCATTCGAAACGTCAACGGTTCAACATATTTTCAAAACAATCTTCAAAGCTAGCTTAGAGTTGCAAGAAGATGATAACCGTAAAGCGTTATTAGTATCTCGTAAAAAGAAACAAGAAAACACAATCGTTGATGTAAAAGGTGAATTGATTGGTAACGGAACACAAACATTCATCATGGGACCTTGTGCGGTAGAAAGCTTAGAGCAAGTTCGCCAAGTAGGGCAAGCGATGAAAGACCAAGGCTTAAAATTAATGCGCGGTGGTGCTTTCAAACCGAGAACATCTCCATACGATTTCCAAGGTTTAGGAGTAGAAGGATTACAAATTTTACGCCAAGTAGCAGATGAGTTCGACTTAGCGATTATTAGTGAAATTTTAAATCCGAATGATGTTGAAATGGCATTAGACTACGTTGATGTAATTCAAGTTGGCGCACGTAACATGCAAAACTTCGATTTATTACGAGCTGTAGGTAAAGTTAACAAGCCAGTATTATTAAAACGTGGATTAGCAGCAACAATTGATGAGTTCATTAACGCAGCTGAATACATCATTGCACAAGGTAACGACCAAATTATTCTATGTGAGCGCGGTATCCGCACATACGAAAGAGCAACACGTAACACATTAGACATTTCAGCAGTACCGATTTTAAAGAAAGAAACACATTTACCAGTTATCGTTGATGTAACGCATTCAACTGGACGTAGAGATTTATTATTACCAACAGCGAAAGCAGCACTTGCAATTGGCGCAGATGCAGTAATGGCTGAAGTACATCCAGACCCAGCAGTTGCATTATCAGATTCTGCACAACAAATGGATATCCCAGAATTCCATAGATTCATGGATGAGTTAAAAGGTTTCAAAAATAAATTATCTTAATTCTATATCGTATATGCGCTGAAGAGGAAACAGTAGTGCTTATCTCCCTGTTAAAGAGAGCTGATGGTCGGTGTGAATCAGTACAAAGGTAAGCATGAATTACAGCCTTGGAGCATCTTTTCCGCCAACTGTTGGAGGGAAGGACGGTCTAATGATCGTTAAAGAAGAAGAGAGGTAGACGATAGTTGTCTACAACTAGGGTGGTACCGCGATAAACATCGTCCCTACTGAGCGCTCAGTAGGGACTTTTTTGTACAAAAAAATAGTAAAGGGGTAAGAGAAATGAGATACATTACAGCTGGAGAATCACATGGGCCGCAGTTAACAGTTATTTTAGAAGGTGTACCAGCAGGTTTAACATTAACAGCGGAACATATTGATAAAGAATTATTAAGAAGACAAAAAGGGCACGGACGCGGAAGACGTATGCAAATTGAAACTGATACAGTTGAAATTGTAAGCGGTGTTCGTCATGGGATGACACTTGGCTCGCCGATAACGTTAATCGTAAAAAATGATGATTTCAAACATTGGACGAAAGTAATGGGTGCAGAACCAATTTCGGAAAAAGAAAGTAAAGAAATGAAACGTACAATTACAAAACCACGTCCAGGACATGCAGATTTAAATGGAGCAATTAAATACGGACATCGTGATATAAGAAACGTACTAGAGCGTTCATCCGCAAGAGAAACGACAGTTCGTGTAGCCGCTGGTGCAGTTGCGAAACAAATTTTAAAAGAATTAGGCGTAGAAATTGCGGGGCATGTACTTGAAATTGGTGGAGTAAAAGCAGAACATGTTTCAAACTTATCAATGGAAGAAATTCAAACGATTACTGAAAATTCACCAGTTCGATGTTTAGATAAAGAAGTAGAACAAGAGATGATGGATGCGATTGATAACGCAAAAAGTAGTGGAGATTCAATCGGGGGTATTGTTGAAGTTATAGCAGAAGGAATGCCGATTGGCGTTGGTAGTTACGTTCATTACGACCGTAAATTAGATGCCAAACTTGCTGGTGCGATTATGAGTATTAATGCATTTAAAGGTGCTGAAATTGGCATTGGTTTTGAAGCAGCAAGGCAGCCAGGAAGTAAAGTGCATGATGAAAT
The DNA here is from genome assembly GCF_058792175.1 of Bacillus sp. EB106-02-03-XG38. NCBI lineage: Bacteria > Bacillati > Bacillota > Bacilli > Caryophanales > Bacillaceae > Bacillus > Bacillus sp. EB106-02-03-XG38. The sequence continues at coordinate 1,065,262 of NZ_JBYTED010000001.1, read as the reverse complement.
TTTATGGGATGAAGAACAAGGATACACGAGAAAAACGAATAATGCAGGTGGTTTAGAAGGTGGTATGACAACAGGTATGCCAATTGTCGTTAGAGGTGTTATGAAACCAATACCTACATTATACAAACCGTTAGCAAGTGTTGATATTGATACGAAAGAAGCTTTCCAGGCGAGTATTGAAAGATCTGATAGTTGTGCAGTACCAGCAGCAGGTGTAGTAGCTGAATCTGTTGTAGCATGGGAACTTGCACATGCACTAGTCGAACAATTCGGAAAAGATCGTATGGAGTTAATTCAGCAAAACATTACGCAACATAATAAATACGCAAAAGAATTTTAATAAAAGGTGGTTTTAACATGCAAGTAAAAGATCAACTCTCATCATTACAACCATATAAACCAGGTAAATCACCTGAACAAATGAAGGAAGTGTACGGAGATCATTCATTTGTGAAATTAGCATCGAATGAAAATCCATTTGGTTGTTCACCACGTGTTGTAGATGAGTTGCAAACATCGTGGTTGGAGCATGCTTTATATCCTGATGGAGGTGCGACAACACTCCGTCAAACAATTGCAAATAAGTTACATGTACAAATGGAGCAAGTACTTTGCGGTAGTGGGTTAGATGAAGTCATTCAAATAATAAGTCGTGCAGTACTTAAAGCAGGAGATAACATCGTGACGGCTGGTGCGACATTCCCGCAGTACCGTCATCATGCAATTATTGAAGGCTGTGAAGTGAAAGAAATTCCTTTAAATAAAGGAGTATACGATTTAGACGAAATTTCGTCAGCGGTAAATAATAATACGAAAATCGTATGGATTTGTAATCCAAATAACCCGACAGGCACATATGTGAATAATCAAAAATTGTCTCAATTTATTGAAGGGATTAGTGAAAATACGTTAATTGTCATTGATGAAGCGTACTATGAATACGTAACAGCAAAAGATTTCCCAGAGACATTATCGCTTTTAGAAAAACATAAAAACATTCTTGTACTTAGAACATTTTCTAAAGCGTACGGATTAGCTTCTTTCCGCGTTGGATATGCGATTGGACAGGAAGAGCTAATTGAGAAATTAAATGTCGTACGTTTGCCATTTAACGTATCTTCATTAGCGCAAAAAGCAGCGACGATTGCTTTTGGTGACGGTGAGTTTATTGAGGAAATAGTTCGTGTCAATACAGAGGGATTACATCAATATGAAAGTTTTTGTAAGGAAAATGAAATTCCATTTTATCCATCACAAACAAACTTCATCTTCTTGCCAGTTGAGAATGCAGGAGAGATTTATGAAGCTTGTGCACATGCAGGATTTATTATTCGTCCGTTCCCGAATGGTGTCCGTATTACAGTCGGAACAAGGGAGCAAAATGAAGGAGTGATTTCAGTGTTAAAGCAACACTTTGAAAATAAAAAAAGAAAGTCTCGAGATGAGGCACATGCGTAAAAAGGTAGTTTTAATTGGAACTGGCTTAATAGGAGGCTCACTTGCATTAGCAATTAAGAAAGAGCACGATGTAACGATAATAGGTTATGATATTTTTCAAGAACAAGTAGAGCGCGCAAAAGAATTACATGTAGTAGATGAAGTAGCGGTAGATTTACAGCATGCATGTGAAGAAGCACATTTAATTGTTTTTGCTTCTCCAGTTGAAGAAACGAAGAAGTTATTACACAAATTAGCGTCATTTCGTTTACGAGAAGATGTAATTGTAACTGATGTTGGTAGTACAAAAGGAACGATTATGAATGAAGCGGAAATTTTATTTTCAAAGGAAGTTTCTTTCATTGGTGGACATCCGATGGCGGGTTCTCATAAAACAGGCGTTGAAAGTGCAAAAGCACATTTATTTGAAAATGCATTTTACATTTTAACGCCAATGAATCATGTGCCAAATGAACATGTGGAAGAACTTAAGCGTTGGTTAAATGGAACAGGATCTCATTTTCTCGTTTTAAATACGGAAGAACATGATTATGTAACAGGGATCGTTAGTCATTTTCCGCATCTTATCGCCGCTGGATTAGTAAAGCAAGTGGAAAAACATGCAGGAGATAATCCACTCATTCATCAACTTGCTGCCGGAGGATTTAAAGACATTACACGTATCGCATCTAGTAGCCCAAAAATGTGGAGTGATATTGTTAAGCAAAATCGTGAGCATTTAATGGTATTATTAAAAGAGTGGATCTCTGAAATGGAAGATTTATATGATACAGTTTCTAATGGAGATGCAGGCGAGATTCAAAACTATTTTGCAGACGCGAAAGAATATCGTGATTCTTTACCAGTACGAAAAAGAGGGGCAATTCCTGCCTATTACGACTTATACGTCGATGTTTTAGATAAAGTAGGGGCATTGGCTCACATTACGAGTATTTTGGCGCGTGAAGAAATTAGTATTACGAACTTGCAAATATTAGAAGCGCGTGAAGGATTGCTTGGGGTATTACGTATTAGCTTCCAAAGAGAAGAAGATCGTATGAAAGCAAAGCAAGCGCTTGGAGAAGAAAAATACCAAACTTATGAAACAATTTAAATGAGAAGGTGAAAACGTGAAGGAAAGAACGATACAACCTGTTAATAACGGATTAAATGGCAACATTACAATTCCAGGAGATAAATCCATTTCACACCGCGCTGTCATGTTCGGCGCGATTGCAGAAGGAAAAACAACAATTAAAGGTTTCTTGCCCGGTGCAGATTGTTTAAGTACGATTTCTTGTTTTAAAGAAATGGGAGTAGACATCGTGCAAAACGGTGATGAAGTCACTGTAGTTGGTAAAGGATTAGAAGGTTTACAAGAACCGAAGGCTGTATTAGATGTTGGTAATTCTGGTACAACAATACGTTTAATGTCAGGGATTTTGGCAAATACACCATTTTTCTCTTGCGTACAAGGTGATGCATCTATCGCAAAAAGACCGATGAAACGTGTTACAAATCCATTGAAACAAATGGGCGCAAACATTGATGGGCGCGAAGAAGGAACGTTCACACCGCTAACAATACGTGGCGGAGATTTAAAAGCAATTGAATACACTTCGCCTGTAGCAAGCGCACAAGTAAAGTCAGCTATTTTACTTGCAGGACTTCGAGCAGAAGGTGTAACAGCTGTTACAGAACCACATATTTCGCGTGACCATACGGAAAGAATGCTTGAAGCCTTTGGCGTTACAGTAACGCGCGAAGGAAAAACAGTAAAACTTGCAGGTGGACAAAAGCTAACAGCAACTGACGTTCAAGTGCCAGGTGACGTATCATCAGCTGCATTTTTCCTAGTAGCGGGCGCAATCATTCCAAATAGTAAACTAGTATTACAAAATGTAGGGATGAATCCAACTCGTACAGGTATTATTGATGTTTTAGAGAAGATGGGTGCTACGTTCACTGTAGAACCAATTAACGAAGGTGCATCAGAACCTGCTGCAAACATTACGATTGAAACATCTTCATTAAAAGGAATTGAAATTGGCGGAGATATTATCCCAAGATTAATCGATGAAATTCCTGTTATTGCATTAGCGGCAACACAAGCAGAAGGAATTACAGTAATTAAAGATGCACACGAATTAAAAGTAAAAGAAACAAACCGTATTGATACAGTCGTTGCAGAATTAACAAAACTAGGAGCTCGCATAGAGGCAACTGACGACGGGATGATTATTTACGGGAAATCAGCTCTAAGAGGCAATACAGTAAATAGTTATGGTGATCACCGCATTGGAATGATGCTTGCGATTGCCGGCTGTCTAGCAGAAGGAAAAACAACAATTGAAGACGCAGAAGCAGTAGGTGTATCATACCCTACATTCTTCGAAGAACTTCAAAAGTTAGCTAAATAAAGTAATGAGAAGCAGATACAGGATGTATCTGCTTTTTTATATTGAATTTGTGTCGTTAAGTCATTATAATTTCATTCACCGCACTGTAATATTTTAAATTATGGTACAATTCAAATAAAGGAGGGAGGAGAAACATATGAACGTTATACGATTAAAAGAAGATAATTTTAGAGAAGCACTACGCTTATCAGAATACGCTTTTCAATATAAAGTTGAAGAAGAACGACTGCTGCAACAACTTACAAAGATGAAAGAAAGTCATGAAATATACGGTATTATGGAAGGAGAAGATGTAGCGGCAAAACTGCATCTCATTCCGTTTCATATTTACATAGGCAAAGAAAAATTTAAAATGGGTGGCGTTGCAGGGGTAGCGACGTATCCAGAATACAGAAGAAGCGGTTATGTGAAAGAATTGCTTCAATATTCTCTTCAAACGATGAAAAAAGACGGATATACAGTATCAATGTTACATCCATTTGCTGTTACATTTTACCGTAAATACGGCTGGGAACTTTGTGCGAATCTTCTCGTATGTCATTTGACAAAGAGTGATTTAGTTATGAAAAAACAAGTGAATGGTACTGTGAAACGTTTCAATAAAGAAAATCACCCAGAAGAGGTCGAGAAACTTTATGAAACATTTGCAGAACGTTTTTCTGGTATGCTTGTTCGCAATGAAAAATGGTGGTTACAAGCTGTTTATGAGGATTTAACATTAGCAATTTATTACGATGAAAATAAAACTGCAGCCGGCTATATGTTATATAAAATAGAAAACTATAAAATGACAGTAGATGAATTTGTTCCACTGCATAATGAAGCACGAAATGGTCTATGGAATTTTATTTGCCAACATGATTCTATGATTAAAGAGCTTGAAATGACAGTAAGTGACAACGAACAGTTGTTATATACATTGCAAGAACCACGTGTGAAAACAGAAATAAAACCATATTTTATGGGAAGAATTGTAGATGTAGAGCAGTTCTTAAAACAGTATGAGTTAAACTGGAACAATGTACAACAAGAAGTCATTTTACACATTACAGATTCATTTGCACCGTGGAATAATGTATCGGTGAGACTTGTAAATTATGAAATAACAATTATAGAAGAACCAATGGATAAAGGGATCAAGCTAGATATAAATGCACTATCGACAATATTGCTTGGATACAAACGCCCATTAGAACTAAATGAATTAGAATTAATTAGTGGAAGCGAAGAGGAAATACGGGCATTTGAGAATGTAGTACCAGTGCACAAGCCGTTTATTTATGATTTCTTTTAATTTGCATATAAGATGGAGTTGTTTCGAACAAAATTTTGAGATAGCTCCATCTCATCTTATTAATTTTTGGCGGTAAGTCGATATATCCTGAAAATCGCTGATATAATTTTATTCACAAACAAGGGAATAAAATCGCAACTATACATTGTCATGTACTTGACTTTTATTCCCTGTAATTTATAATTGAAAACGGAATGAATTTTCATTCCTGAAAATAGAGGTGGAAAAAATGGCTAAAAACAAACAAGAGGATATTTTTGATGCTGCGATGCAACTTTTTGCAGAGCGTGGTTACGATGGTACGACAATTCCAATGATCGCTGAAAAGGCAAAGGTCGGTGCGGGTACTATTTATCGCTATTTTGAAAATAAAGAGGCACTTGTTAACTCATTATTTTCAAAAAGTATGTTACAGCTTTCTGAAATGATAAAAACGGATTTTCCTGTTGAAGCAAATATTCGTGAACAGTTTAGTCATACGTATAACCGTTTATTTGAATTTGCGAGAAACAATGTGGATGCTTTTTTATTTACAAATTCTCACTGCGATAGTTATTTTCTTGATGAGCAGAGTAAGAAAATATTTGACGATTTTATAGGCTTCTTTATGAATATTATTGAAGATGGAATCGCAAAAGGTTTTCTTCGTCCATTGCCTCCAGTTGCTTTAATTATTATTGTATATCAACCGTTAGAAAAATTAACGAAAGTAATTGCAACAGGGCAATTAGAATACTCGAAAGAGTTAGTAAAAGAATTGGAAGAAAGCTCTTGGAACGCTATTAGAATCATTTGATTCTATAGCTTTATAAGGACAGGAATGAATATTCATTCCGGAAAGACTAGTTTAATAGAGTTTATAAAATAATGTAATAGAATGATAGGAATGAATATTCATTCCGTAACTAACGTAAAATTTTAATCGTGGGAGATGATGCAAATGAGCAAGCTGAAAAATTGGAGAAGTTTATCTTTTCTATTATGGATAGTTATTACCATTACAATGATCGTAACGATGCCTAATATGGATAAATTAGTGAAAGAAAAAGGGCACATTACGATTCCTAATACAGAACAAAGTAGTATTGCTGACAAAATGATAAAAGAAATGAATAAAGACGGGACAGAAAAGTATGAAATTATAGCGGTTTTTAATAGTGGAAGTAAAACAGCTTTAACAACTGAGCAAAAAGAGGAAATAACACAAACAATCAACGTCCTGCAAAATGAAAAAGAGCAATTAGGAATAAAGGAAGTTGTTTCACATTTAGATAATAAAGACTTGGAGAAACAATTAGTTTCTAAAGATAATACGACTATTTTAACGCAAATATCGATAGATAAAAAGCATGGTGAAATATCGAAAGTTACAAATAACCTTCATAATAAAGTGAAAACGAAAGGGGTAACAACGTACTTAACAGGAAGTGATTTAATAGCGGGAGATTTTCTTACATCTTCTCAAGAGGGAGTGAAAAAGACTGAAGTTATTTCAATCATTTTCATTCTTGTAATATTAATCATTGTATTCCGTTCACCTATTGTTCCCATTGTTTCTCTTCTTACTGTTGGGGTATCATATTTAGTTTCAATGGGGGTTATTGCTCATTTAGTAGATCAATTTAATTTTCCATTTTCTAACTTTACACAAGTGTTTGTAGTTGTTGTCCTGTTTGGGGTTGGAACAGACTATAACATTTTATTATTTACGAGATTTAAAGAGGAATTAAGTAAACAAGAAAACGCATTTTTGGCTACGAAAGAAACATATAAATCGGCAGGGAAAACCGTTTTATATAGCGGGATAGCAGTACTAATTGGTTTTGCATCTCTTGCTTTAGCGAGTTTTAAATTATATCAATCTACTTCAGCGGTAGCAATTGGTGTCGCAGTTTTATTACTAGTATTAACTACGTTAAATCCGTTTTTCATGGTGCTTTTAGGAAAAGGGATGTTTTATCCCGTTAAAACATTTAAAGGTCATGAAGACAGTCGTCTATGGGGATTCTTTGCGAAAAACTCAGTAGTAAGACCATTTGTAGCTTTAATTATTGTATTCGTGATATCGATTCCTTTCATATTAAAGTATTCTAATGCACTTAATTACAACGATTTATTTGAAGTAGACAATAAATATGAGTCGAAAATGGGGATTAACGTAATAGAAGAACATTTTCCACCTGGTTTTTCTTCACCAAGTACGTTAGTCATTCAATCGAATAACAAGTTAGATGAGGCGAGTTCGCTTCAAACTTTAGATGAACTAACTGATAAGATTTTGAAAGTGAAAGGTGTTTCAGAAGTATATTCACCGACACGTCCAACTGGTGAAAGGATAAAAGAACTATATATAAATAAACAAGCTGGAGAAGTAAATACAGGTTTAGGAGATGCCAATGGTGGTATTAAGGAAATTAATGATGGATTAACTACTGCGAAAGATAAAATGGGTAGTAAAGACTCAAATAGTCTTGCAAATGTTCAAAAGCTAATAGATGGAACAAACGAAGCAAAAAGTGGTGTAACAGCATTAGGAACAGCTTTACATCAACTATCAAATGGCATAAATGACGGAGCACAAGGTGCGCAGCAAATTGAGAGTGGGTTAACTTCATTAAATGAAAATATAAATGTTTTATCCAATGCAACTTCACAACTTCATGCTGGCTATACACAGTTAGAAAAAGGTTTAAGTTCTTACGATCAATACTTCGGAAGTATTTCTCAAGCGATTGACGGTGCGAAGAAAGGTTATGAACAAATTGAAATGTTAATGACCAATTTCATTCAAACGAAACCAGAATTAGCAAATGATCCTAACATTCTGCAGACGATAGGAATTGCTAAAGAGGCTCAAAAGCAATTAGGTGGGCTGTCAAATGAATTAAATCAATTAGCAACGCAGCACAATGCGGCGATGGGATCATTTAAAGAAGCGAATCAATCGTTATTGAAAGTGGATAATGGCTTAAAAGAGATGAACAATGGAGTTACTAAGTTACAAAAAGGAGTAGCTGATCTTAAAAATGGATTAAATGAAGGTGCTTCAGGTTCAAAACAAATTGCAAACAAGTCATCTGAGTTACAAACCGGATTAACGAAAATAAACGATGGGCAAGGTCAGCTATTAACCGGACTGAAAGACTTGCAAGAACAGATGGGTCAATTACAATCCGGACTAACTAAAAGTACAGAAGGCCTTGAAAAGGTAAGTAATGGACTAGGGGATGCTCAGAAATATTTAGGAGAACTGAATGAATCAAAAAGCTCTGAGAAATTCTATATTCCAAAAGAAGTTTTGGAGGGCGAAGATTTCCAAAAAGCTTTGAATACGTACATGTCACATGATAGAAAGACTGCTAAAATGACAATCATTTTAGATGTAAATCCGTATTCAAAAGAAGCGATGCCAATTATTCAAGAAATCAATAACACAATAGATGGTACTTTGAAGGGGGCGGAATTAAATCATGCGAAAACAGCAATCGGAGGAACGACAGCTAGAAACGTTGATTTAAAAGAAGTAACTGGGCAAGATTTCTTACGTACAGCTACAATTATGTTAATTGGAATCGCGATTGTATTAATTGTGATTACACGTTCATTATTAAACACCATCTTTATTATTGGATCTTTACTATTAGCTTACTTTGCATCATTAGGGATAAGTGAACAAATTAGTACGCATATTTTACATGTAGATTCATTAAGCTGGAATGTTCCATTCTTTAGTTTCATAATGATTGTCGCTTTAGGAGTGGATTATAGTATTTTTGTAATGATGAGATACAATGAGTTAGAAGGGGACCCAGTGACGAAAATTGTAACTGCTTCTCGTCATATCGGAGGAGTCGTATTATCAGCGGCACTTATTTTAGGTGGTACATTTGCTGCATTAATCCCTTCAGGTGTATTAACGCTTATACAAGTAGCATCCGTAGTTGGTGTTGCACTTTTACTATTAGCTATTATTGTGATGCCAATATTGTTACCTGCTTTAATAGGGTTAACGAGTAAAATGAAGAATTATGCAAAGAAATTAAGTGAAAGGAAATAAAAGAATCCCCTTTTAAAAGTAACTGTTTCAGTTATGGGAGAGAACATATAAAATAACACACAAATTAGGGATGTAAATCATATATGATTTAGCATCCCTTTTTTAATTGGCATTACATTGTTTAAGTACTTTTATATAGTTAAATTGCAAAGAAAGAGAAAAAGAAAACAGTAAAAACACCAGCGTAACGATTGGGAATTACTTACAAAGTATTTGGTTTAAAAGATATAATTTACTTTAGATAGTTCACTCAAATAATGGTGGACTATCTTTTTTAAAAGGTAAATGGAAAATTTATGTTAAAATAATGATAGAGATTGTGAAAAAATGTTCTTAAACTAACGGTCAGGATACTTTAAGAAGGATTTTTCAAAGGAAATGGTGAATATCATATTTTGAAGGAGTGATTGCAGTGGAGTAAGTAATTTTTTAAATCTTGGTTAAATACTTTGAAGGAAGGGATTTATAAATATGAATACAAAACTAATAATAGTAGAAGGTTTACCTGGATTTGGAAAGTCGACCACTGCAAAGCTAATAAATGAAATTCTAAGCCAAAATAAAATTAAAGTTGAACTATTTTTAGAGGGGAATTTGAACCACCCAGCCGACTATGATGGTGTATCTTGTTTTAATAAATTTGAATTCGATAGATTATTATCTAGGAGTGGAGATTTTAAAGAAGTGCTTCTTAAAAGAGTTATAAAAAAAGGAAGCAATTATTTATTACCATACAGAAAGATAAAAAATGAGTTTGGTGACCAGTTTTCGGACGAATTATGTAACGATATTTCAAGAAACGATATATATGAATTACCATTCGATAAAAATGTTGAATTAATTGCTGACAAATGGAATGACTTTGCTGAAATTGCTCTAGAAGATAATAAGGTTTATATTTTTGAATGTTGTTTCATACAAAATCCATTAACAATTGGGATGATTAAATACGGTGAACAAAAAGAAAAAATAATAAATTATGTAATGAAAGTTGCAAAAATCATAGAGAATTTAAATCCAATGTTATTCTATGTAGAACAAGATGATCTTGAATTTTCATTTAGGAAGGCATTAAAAGAAAGAAATCCAGAATGGTCCACAGGAATTGTCCACTATTACACGAACCAAGGCTATGGGAAAGAACATAATCATTCAGGGGTAGAAGGAGCGATAAAAGTTCTTGAAGCTAGAAGGAATTTAGAGTTAGAAATATTCGATATGTTAAAAATGAAAAAAGAAAAAATCAATAATACAAAATATGAAATTGACTCATATAGGTCAATGTTAAAAGATAAGTTAACAATACAAATGGTGAAATAGCTTTTTACACTACCTGGTGCTTGAGTTGGAGAAGGAAATATTTTCTGAGCGTTTTAGTTTGCTCTTTATAATACGAAACGTGGTGTGAAATGCATACAAATTATTGTGTTATTTCAATTGATAAACATAATGCTCCAATTATTAATATTTTCTTCAAAATAAATCCTCCTTAAAGTGTGTATGTAACTTTAATATAATTAAAAACAAAGATTTTATTCGAGTTTGGAAAGAAAGGAATAGCAATCAACCGTTGCTATTCATCCAGCTTCTACTATATAATAGCTATAGTCTACAATAATTGAGTCGTAATATGCGATTTTTTAAGACAATCGGTGAGAAAACGCTGAAATAAGCGGTATTAGTAGGAGGACACAAATGATTACAGTAAGTAACGTTAGTTTGCGTTTCGCGGATCGCAAATTGTTTGAAGATGTTAACATAAAATTCACGCCAGGTAACTGCTACGGTTTAATCGGAGCAAACGGTGCTGGTAAATCAACATTTCTAAAGATTTTATCTGGAGAAATTGAACCATCAACAGGTGACATACATATTACGCCAGGTGAGCGTCTAGCAGTATTAAAACAGAACCACTTCGAATACGAAGAGTTCCCTGTATTAGAAACAGTAATTATGGGTCACACGCAACTTTATAAAGTAATGCAAGAGAAAAATGCCATTTACATGAAAGAAGACTTTAGTGATGAAGATGGTATGCGTGCTGCTGAACTTGAAGGTGAGTTCGCTGAGCTTAACGGTTGGGAAGCTGAGTCAGAAGCTGCAATCTTACTAAAAGGACTTGGTATTGGTGAAGATCTTCATGATAAGAAATTGTCAGAATTAACTGGGGCAGAAAAAGTAAAAGTATTACTTGCTCAAGCATTATTCGGTAAACCTGATATTCTATTACTAGATGAGCCTACCAACCACTTGGACTTAAAAGCGATCCAATGGTTAGAAAACTTCTTAATGAACTTTGAAAATACAGTTATCGTTGTATCCCATGACCGTCACTTCTTAAATAAAGTATGTACGCACATGGCTGATCTTGATTTCGGTAAAATTCAACTTTATGTTGGTAACTATGACTTCTGGTATGAGTCAAGCCAATTAGCTTTAAAATTAACACAAGATGCTAATAAGAAAAAAGAAGAGAAAGTAAAAGAGTTACAAAACTTCATTGCGCGCTTTAGCTCAAACGCATCTAAAGCGAAACAAGCAACTTCTCGTAAAAAATTATTAGATAAAATTACATTAGATGATATTAGACCATCATCTCGTCGTTACCCATTCGTTGGCTTTACACCTGAGCGTGAAGTAGGAAATGACTTATTAACTGTTGAAGGCCTTTCTAAAACAATTGATGGCGAAAAAGTGTTAGATAATGTGTACTTCACTTTAAATAAAGGTGATAAAGTTGCATTTATCGGTCGTAACGATATTGCAATGACAACATTATTTAAAATTCTTATGGGTGAAATGGAGCCAGATAGCGGTTCATTCAAATGGGGCGTTACAACTTCTCAATCGTACTTCCCAAGAGATAACTCTAAGTACTTTGAGAACAGTGACCTCAACTTAGTTGAATGGTTACGCCAATTCTCTCCACAAGATGAGTCAGAAAGCTTCTTACGTGGTTTCTTAGGCCGTATGTTATTCTCAGGTGAAGAAGTTAAGAAGAACGTTTCTGTATTATCTGGAGGCGAAAAAGTTCGTTGTATGTTATCTAAAATGATGTTAAGTGGTGCGAACGTAATCACACTTGACGATCCAACGAACCATTTAGACCTTGAGTCTATTACAGCATTAAACAACGGTTTAATCGCATTCAAAGGTACAATGTTATTCACATCTCATGACCATCAGTTCGTACAAACAATTGCAAACCGCATTATCGAAGTAACGCCAAACGGTGTAATCGATAAAGAGGCTACTTACGATGAGTTCTTAGAAAATGAAGAACTTCAAAAACAAGTAGATGCAATGTACAAAGGTCAATAATAAATGATAAAAAACCTCGCTCTCGTTATGAGAGCGAGGTTTTTTATAATCCATTATTTTTATGGATTGTGAATAATTATTCAAGAATAACTTTATTGGAGGGAAGAGATTTGGATGTTGCACATAGAAGAATTGCTAAAGCATAAATAACTGAATGAAGAAATAATATATATCGAAAAATTAAATGCTATCTATTGTGAATTTCATTATATTACATGAATGTTCCAGAACTGGAGACATATTTATTTGCGAAGTAGTGAATAAAGGTATATAGTATGTGATGTCATTATTAGTGGATGAATCTTGGGAGAAAACAGGAAATGTTACAAATTTATTTTATTAAATAGAAACCAAGGTCAAAATATTTGAAAAGAAATAGTTGAATAAATAAAAGCTTCAAATTATAATTACTAATATTCTTCATATAGTAAAATAAATAAAATCTATTTGGAGATGAAAAATTGAATAGAAAGACAGACTTATATGAAAATAAGCCTTGGATGATTAAAAGAGGTGGAGAGATGAAAAAGTTCTTATTAAAGAGCAAAAGTGTGCTAAGCAATCACTTTGGATTTTTCGTGTTTGCCATTGTTTTATTCTGGTTAAAAACATATGCAGCGTATGTGACAGAATTTAACTTAGGGATATCTAACACAATCCAAAAGTTTTTACTGTTTTTCAATCCGTTAAGCTCAGCAGTTCTATTTTTGGGGCTTGCATTGTTCGCAAAGGGGAAACGTGCTTACATTTGGTTAATTGTTATTAATTTGTTAATGTCTATACTTTTATACGCAAACGTAGTATATTATCGCTTTTTCAGCGACTTTATTACGTTCCCGACATTAACACAAACGAATAACTTTGGAGATTTAGGTGGTAGTATTTTTGCATTGCTACACGCATATGATCCTCTATATTTCTTAGATACAATCATTTTAATTGTTTTAGTCGCAACAAAATTTGCAAGTCCAAAACCAATTCGTGTTGCGAAGCATAAATTATCATTAGTATTTGTAGCAGGTATTTTATTATTCAGCATTAACTTAGGTCTTGCAGAATCTGATCGACCTGAATTATTAACAAGAACATTTGACCGTAATTATATTGTGAAATATTTAGGGGCATACAACTATACGATATATGATGGTATTCAAAGTGCGAAAGCATCAACAGAACGAGCGTTAGCTGATGGAGATAATATGACAGAAGTTAGAAATTATCTTGCGTCAACATATGCAAGTCCAAATCCTGAGTACTTTGGTAAAGGAAAAGGAATGAACGTAATTTATATTCATTTAGAGTCATTCCAAAACTTTTTAATTGATTACAAATTAAATGGACAAGAAGTTACACCGTTCTTAAACTCATTTACAAAAGATGCGAATACGTTATATTTTGATAACTTCTTCCATCAAACAGGACAAGGTAAAACATCTGATGCTGAGTTCATGCTAGAAAACTCAATGTATGGATTACCGCAAGGATCTGTTTTTACGAATAAAGCTCATAACACGTATCAATCAGCACCAGCTATTTTAGGGCAACAAGGATACACATCAGCAGTGTTCCACGGAAACTACAAAACATTTTGGAACCGTGACGATATTTATAAATCATTTGGTTTTAATAAATTCTTTGATGCGTCATACTACGATATGAACGAAAAAGATGTAGTAAACTATGGATTAAAAGATAAACCATTCTTTAACGAATCTATTCCGTTATTACAAACATTGAAACAACCGTTCTATACGAAGTTCATTACGTTATCGAACCATTTCCCTTATCCGATTGATAAAGAGGAAGCGACGATTGAACCAGCTAAAACAGGTGACTCTTCAGTAGATACGTATTTCCAAACAGCACGTTATTTAGATGAGTCTGTAAAAGGATTTTTGGATTACTTGAAACAATCTGGTTTATACGATAACTCAATTATCGTTATGTACGGTGACCATTACGGTATTTCAGATAATCATGGCGCAGCAATGTCTCAAATAATGGGTAAAGAAATGAACTCATTCGAAAATGCACAGCTGCAACGAGTACCATTAATCATTCGTGTCCCAGGAATGAAGGGCGGCGTACAACATCAATACGGCGGAGAAATTGATGTTCTTCCGACGCTATTACACTTACTAGGTACAGATACGAAAAATTACGTCCAGTTCGGATCAGATTTATTATCACCAGAGCATAAACAAATTGTTCCATTCCGTAACGGAAACTTCGTAAGTCCAACAGTTACTGCATTGAATGGCAAATACTATGATACAGCTACTGGTAAATCTGTAGAATTAACAGACGAAATAAAACAAAATGAACAAATGGTTCAAAAATCATTAAAATACTCTGACCAAGTCGTAAACGGTGACTTAATACGATTCTATACACCGGAAGGATTTACACCGGTCGATCGTTCGAAGTACAACTATAACAATCGTGATAAAAATAAAACGAAGGTAAAGACGACTGCAGACGGAGAAACGAAATAAATAGTAAAAAGCGCTACTCATATGAGTAGCGCTTTTATTTATACAAATAACGTATTCATTATACAGAGTTATCCTTAGTTTTTTGTTTCATCTTTCCAAAGAATACTACACCAGCAATGATAATAATGATAAATGCCCATTTAATGAAAGGGTTACTTTCGAAAAATCCAGCGAACCATTTCTCATCTACAATCATTTTCGCAGCAGTATAAGCTAAAACAGCTGCTCCAATCGTAATGATGACAGGGAACCGGTCCACCCATTTTAAAATTAATGTACTGCCCCAAACTACTACCGGAATAGATACTAATAGTCCGATGATGACTAAAGAAAAATTGCCATGCGCAGCTCCTGCAACAGCAAGTACATTATCAATACCCATTAATGCATCAGCAATAATAATGGTTTTTATAGCAGACCAAAATCCTTCTTCTGCCTTAATATCATGATCTTTGCCTTCAGCAATTAATTTGTAAGCAATCCATATAAGGAGTACACCACCAATTAGAAGTAGTCCTGGTATTTTTAACAACCAAACGACAACTAAGGTAGCTAGAGCTCTAATGGCGATTGCCCCGATAGTTCCCCATATAATAACTTTCTTTTGCTGATCTTTCGGTAATCGCCTTGCTGCTAATCCAATTACAATGGCATTATCACCGGCTAATACTAAATCAATTACAATGATGGCAAGTAGGGCAGACAAATATTCGGCTGAAAGAAAATCCATATACACATCACTCCTTAAGAGTAATATGTGCTAAAGTGTTGATAATATAAAAAAATAGGATTGAATTTGTATATTCAATCCTAAATTTTTTACTGTATTTTGATATATATTTTAATTTCGTACTAGTCGTTTTTAGAATAACATGTCATGTTTTTTAGTTAAATTAATGTGGTTTTTATATCCCATTGATATAAAGGAAGGAGGGGGAATCGAATATAAGAGAAGTACTGCCCAATACGAAAAAAAGACTCAATAACCTACTAGAGGAAATAGAGTCTTTCACATTACATACGATTATCGTGCCAGAAGTTTAATGGGAAGTGTTCGTTCTCATTATAACTTTCTAATTCATATCCTTTTTCTTTCAGTCCTTTAATAATTCCAGGCACTGCTTTAACGGATTGTGGATGAATATCGTGCATTAGAATAACTTCTGTTGGCTTGTCAGCTCCATTTACAACGTTTTGTACAATTTTAGCTGATGCAGCATCAACAGGCATTTTGTTGTATGTCCAGTCTAAAGAATCAATTGTCCAATCCCAAACTTTTAATCCATTTTCGACAACTTTGTTGCGAAGTGCTTCGTTTAACCCTGGCATTGAGCCGTAAGATGGGCGAGTTAATACTGGTGATTTACCTAGAACGCCAGCGATTAAGCCTTGATCTTCTTTCATTTCATCTACGTAATGACCTTCAGTGTAAAGCTTCTTGTAGTTATGAGTCATACTGTGCATCCCAACATAGTGGCCTTCAGCATCTTCACGTTTTACAAGTTCCGGGAATGCTTTTACATTTGAACCGATTAGGAAGAATGTTGCTTTTGCATTTTCTTTCTTTAACATATCTAAAAGCTCAGCTGTGTATTTTCCAGGACCATCATCAAATGTTAAGTAAGCGACTTTTCTAACTTGCCCGTTATATTGTTTTGGAGCTTCTTTCGGTGCAAGAGATGATTGAATTTCACTTACAAGTTGAACAGATTTTGTTTCATCCTCTGTACTTGCTAGAGCAGTATGTGTTGATCCTAAAGTTGCTTCGTATGTAAATAATACCCCCGCGCAAATCAACATAGCCCTTTTTACTAAAGTTGTCATTCGAATTCCATTGTGCATAATTTTCCTTCTCTCTATAAAAGTTCTACTCTACTATATTAGCAATTATAGGGCGGTAATTGCAAAAAAACTTTTTTACAAACGTAAAAAAGTTTGGTCAAAAGTATGCAAGATTTTGTATCAATTGTAGTCTTGGAAAAATAGGGTGATTTTAAACTTTATTATGAAAATTTTCAAGCATTAAATTTAATTCTTTTAATAATGAAGTATGTGCTTTTTTAGACGAACGGGTATCAAAACGAAAAGGGATTCATCATACTTTCGTATCACTTCATTTTCATTCCAATTATTGATTCGAATATTTTTGTTTTCTATTAAAATATTGGTATAAGAACAATTAAATTTAATAAGGGAGTGGGAATATGGTTAATTATATTTGCACTACATGTGGAGTACAGTATCCTGAAAATGAAGAAGCGCCTTCTAGTTGTAAAATTTGTAATGAGGAAAGGCAATATGTGAATCCAATTGGGCAGTCATGGACAACATTAGAAACTATGCAAAATAACAATTTATACAAAAATGAAATAATAAAAGAAGAAAGTGGTTTGTATAGCATTACTACAAAACCTAAATTTGCAATTGGACAAACAGCATTTTTAATACAAAGTAAAACTCTAAATGTTATGTGGGATTGCATTAGTTATTTAGATGATAAGACGATTCAGAGTATATATGATTTAGGTGGTATTCAAGCAATAGCACTTTCTCATCCACATTATTACTCTACACAAGTAAAATGGGCGGAAACATTCAATGTACCTATCTATATTCATGAAGATGATAAAGAGTGGGTGGTTCGCCCGAGTAAACAAATTAAATTTTGGTCTGGGGAACATTTGATATTATCGAAAGAACTTACATTGCATCGCTTAGGAGGACATTTTAAGGGTGGGACTGTTATGCATTGGAAAGAAGGTAACGAAGGGAAAGGAATTTTGTTATCAGGTGATATTATACAAGTAGTTTCTGATCAAAAATGGGTAAGTTTTATGTATAGTTATCCAAATCTCATTCCATTACCAGCGAATAAAGTTAGAGATATGGCAGAGAAAGTAAAAGATATCCAATTTAGTCGACTATATAATGCATTTCATGGTGTGGTGGAAAATGCAAATAAGGCTGTACAAAGATCTGCTGATCGGTATATAAAGGCTCTGCAAGGAGAACTTTTTCATACGTAATAAAATATAAGAAATAACTATTTATTTCATCTCAATATTTATATAACTACTTTTATATGAATTTAATACTAAAGTCTTACTATTTATAAACTAATAGGTCTTTCAACTTAGGTAGTTCTCATACTAATGAGGGATATGAAAGGAAATATATGTAACTTATAATGATTACTATAAAGCTTTGGAAAATGAAAAGGAGGAGATTTGCATGAAGAATTGGGTTCAATTTAGAATTGCAAGACCAACAGATCAATTTGAAGAAGTTATAAGTTTTTATGAGACGGGGTTAGGGTTAAAGCGTATAGGAGAATTTCACAATCATGAAGGATATGATGGGGTTATGTTTGGATTACCGGATGCCGAGTATCATTTGGAGTTTACAACGCACGTTAATGGAAGTCCATGTCCGGCACCGACAAAAGATAATTTACTAGTTTTTTATATGCCTAATAAAGATGAAATTGAAAAAATAGTGAATCGATTAAGTAATATGGGCTATCATGAGGTAGAACCAGAAAATCCGTATTGGATAGAGAAAGGGATCACAATAGAGGATCCAGATGGTTGGAGAATTGTGCTTATGAATGCATTTGAATAAAGAAGCTCTTTTTGTATGTAATGTAATGTAATGTAACAAAATGATTGAGTCATAAATCCCTACAGCATTTGTAGGGATTTTTATATAAAAAGATTTAGTTAAGAGAGTTATGAAATTGTAGAAAGTATTTTAGCTAAAAATAAATATGATTTATGTAGGAGGAATAGAAGTATGACATTAAAGCATTTTCATGAGTTTGCTAAAAATGTTGGGAACACACCTCTCATTAAATTAGAATGCGAAGAAACGAAGGATTTTTCTATTTATGCTAAATGTGAATGGCACAACCCTACAGAATCGATTAAGGATAGAGCTGCACTTGGAATGATTAAAAAATATTTACAAGAAGCGGACAAAAAACAACCTATCTTAGAGTATAGTGGTGGAAGTTTAGCGAGATCAATTAGTTATATTTGTTATTATTTAGAGGTTGAATGCACGTTAGTTTTAAGTTCTGGAACTGGTAAATCATTACTAAATGAACTTGAGTGTTATGGAGCTAACGTGATTTTAGTTGATAAATGTATGGGTTTCTACGCAGTAATTGAAAAGGCAATTGAGATTAGCAAACAAAAACCAGAGTTATACTTTTTATTCCAACATTATAATAACGCAAATCTATTAAGTCATATAGAAGGTACAGGCAGAGAAATTATTACACAAATGAATGGAAAACCAATACACGCATGGGTAGCATCTGCTGGTACTGGTGGAACTCTAATGGGAGTCTATAAAGAAGTAAAGAATTATACCAAAAATGTTGAGCTACATTTAGTAATGCCTGCTGAATTGCCTTATGGTTCCGAACAACCACCGAATGATTTAAAGAAATATGCTGGATCAGGTGGGTTTGGCTTAGGAAGGAAACAACATTTCATAGAACAGGAAGACAATTTGATAGAAAAACAATGGACTTATTCATATGAAGAAACCTTGTATGAAATGGCACGTTTTTATAATGAAACTGGTATGAAAATAGGAACGTCTGCGGCAGCGAATTTATTAGCTGCTAAACAAATTGGAAAAGAAAAAGGTGCGAATTTTAATGTAGTTACAGTTTTTCCGGACGCAGGGTCTATAGAAGAGTGGTCAGATGTAAAGAGCTTACAAAAAATAAAGAAAGAATCAAACAAATAAAAGTTCTTTCAAATTCTATTTCTTATACTTTGGGAAATTGATGAAATGAAAACCTGTATATGTAAAATGTACAGGTTTTTCGTGGTTGTTTTAGTTATATATAGCAACTATAAAATTTCACATACCGTATTTTAAAAATACATATAGGAAAACCAAAAAGTAATGTAGAATATATCGTACATACATATATGAAATCAACATAAAAGAAAAAGAGGTGTGCATATGTTACTGGAAGAAGTAATGCAACAACTAGAGGAATATGGAACAGAACAAAATCGTAAAACGTATAAAAACCACGGAGCGAAAGAGCCACTCTTCGGAGTTAGTTTTGCCAATTTAAAATTGTTAAAAAAGAAGATAAAAAAAGATCATGATTTAGCAATTTTATTATGGGAAACAAAAAATATGGATGCAATGACTTTAGCGACGATGATTTTAGATCCGAAAAAAGTTACGACAGAACAGCTAAATAAATGGGTACAGGAAGTTGATTATTATTGTTTAATGGACGTTTTGATGACCGCTATTTGTACATCGCCAATCGCGATAGAAAGAATGGAAGAATGGACAAAGTCTGATGATGAATGGATCGGAAGAGCAGGCTGGTCTTTATTAGCAAATATAGCGATTAAAAATAAAACGTTACAGGATGATTTCTTCTCTCCTTATCTAGATGAGATTAAAGAAAATATACATAATGAAAAAAATAGAAAAAGAGAAGCAATGAATAGTGCTTTAATTGCGATAGGAATTCGTAATGAAGACTTAGAGCGAAAAGCGATTGAAATTGCACGTGAAATTGGAAAAGTACAGGTTGATCACGGGGCAACGTCATGCAAAACACCAGACGCAGAACCGTATATAAAAAAAGCGAGAGAAAGAGCTGAAAAAAAGAAAGTGAAATAAGAAAAGGGGAACGGTTATGAAACCAATGGAAGCAGCACAAAGCATCATTACATCACAATTTCCGAATTGTGATGTAGCTTTACTAGGAGGAAGCGTTGCACGAGGAGAGGCGACAAAAACTTCTGACCTGGATATTGTAATAATAGATCGTAGTTTGTCATCTTGTTATAGAGAATCTTTCTATAGTAATGAATGGCCCGTTGAAGTGTTTGTACATAATTTTGAAACGATAAAATCCTTTTTAAAAATGGATTGTGATCGCGGAAGACCTTCGTTGCCACAATTAGTTTCAGAGGGAATTGTATTAAAAGGGGAAAATGAAATTATAGAGGAATTAAAAAAAGAAGCAAATGATTTACTAAATAAAGGACCAGCAAAATGGACTGAAGAAATGATGAAGCAGAAGCGGTATTTTATTACAGATACTTTGGATGATTTTATTGGTGCATCAAAAAGAGAAGAAGAGTTATTTATCGCGAATTTATTAGCTGATTTATTACATGAATATGTATTAAGAGTAAATGGGAAATGGCTTGGAAGTTCAAAATGGTTTATAAGGGTACTTAGAAAATATGATGAACAATATGCAGATCAATTTGTAGCGGCTTTCGATTGTTTTTATACAACGGGAGAGAAAATGAAATTAATTACTTTTGTAGAAAAAACGCTAGAACAGTATGGAGGAAGAATGTTCGAAGGGTTTTCTATAGGAAAATAAAAAGGGGATAGCAAAGTGAATGTACCATTCGTTCAATTAAGAGAACTGACACTAGATGATGTAGAAGATCGATATCAATGGTCATTAGATACAAAAGTAACGAAACATTTAGTTATACCAGATCAATATCCACCGTTCACTCGTGAAGATACGAAAAAATGGATTGAAGCATGTATAAATCGAAAAAATGGTTATGAACAAAGAGCAATCACTACAGAGAACGGCATACATATTGGATGGGTAGATCTTAAAAACTTTGATAAAACAAATAAAAATGCAGAACTGGGAATCGCGATTGGCAATAAAGAGTATTGGGGCAAAGGATATGGAATAGCAGCTCTATATGGTATGTTACAGCTAGCATTCTTTGAATTTAAATTAGAAAAAGTTTGGCTACGTGTAGATGAAGATAATTTTCAAGCTAGAAAGAGTTATGAAAAGGCTGGTTTTATTTGTGAAGGATTAATGAGAAATGATCGATTACGTCAAGGAAAGTTTATTCATCGTTATCGTTATAGTATGTTAAGAGAAGAATACGAATCTATAAATAGTAGTTTATAAAAATATTATGTTAACTTAAGGGGCTGTAATAATATGATTCGATTACTTACGAAAGAGGATGCGAAACAATATTGGGAGTTACGTTTACAAGCATTACAAGTAAATCCAGAGGCATTTGTAACAACTTATGAAGAAGCGATTCGTCAAGAAAATCCGATTAAGCGAGTGGAAAATAATTTAACAGCTGCTACTAGCTGTACATTCGGTGCTTTTAATGAAAAGAATCAATTAGTTGGAGTGGTTACTTTACTAACAGAAGAGAAAGAGGCGTATAAACATAAAGGTCATATCGTTGCAATGTATGTAGATGCAAGTAATCGAAGAAGTGGTCTTGCACGTGAGTTAATACGTAAAGCAATTGAAAGAGCAAGAGAAATGAACTTGGAACAATTGACATTAGGTGTTGTGTCCACAAATGAGCCAGCAAAAAAGTTATATGAATCAATGGGCTTTCAAACGTATGGAATTGAAAAAAGAGCTTTAAAAATGAACGGTGTATATAGTGATGATGAATATATGGTGTTGTTCTTTTAAGAAAGGGAGTTTAGTATGAAAGATCTCCGTTTAGAAAAAAATATGAACCCGCAAGTAGCGATTTTGTATGCGATGGTTACGGATACATTTAAACGATTGCAAAAGTTAGTAGAAGGTATTGATGAGAAAGAATTGTCTTTTAAAGGGTCAGAAAATAATGAAAATAGTATTGGGCAACTACTTCAACATTTAGCAGTTGTCGATTTACATTGGGTGTACCGCTTAAAAGGAGAAGCAATTCCACAGGCAGTTGATACTATATATGGACCTATGTTAAATGAAGCAGGAAAACTGCCAAGTTTAAGAAAACAGACGTTGCAACAATTAATGCAAGATTATGAAGCTGTGCAACATATGTTTTATGCGGAATGTATGAAACTAACAGAAAATGATTTAACACGAGAAGTTTTTTACGAAAAGGGAGAAAATGCAACTATAAGATGGGGGATATGGCATATAGCTGACCATAATCGGTACCATCAAGCTCATATTAGTCGGTTGAGAAAACTATATAGAGCTAGTTTATGTCCAAATTAAAGATTGCGAATTTTAATTATATTCATTTTGTTGTATAGTATTTAAGAAGAAACTAAACAAGGGGTTTTATAATGAAAGCTATTGCAGTAGGAATATTGGCATCATTTTTCTTTGCCTTTACCTTCGTTTTAAACCGTGCGATGGACTTAGAAGGTGGAAGCTGGATTTGGAGTGCTTCATTACGGTACTACTTTATGGTTCCGATGTTGTTACTTATTGTCATGTATAGAGGTAACTTAAAACAACTCTTTCAATATATGAAAAATAATCCGAAAGAATGGCTAGTGTGGAGTATCGTAGGATTTGGTCTCTTCTATGCACCACTTAGTTTTGCAGGAGCTTTTGGACCTGGTTGGCTCGTTGCATCTACATGGCAAATTACGATCGTTGCAGGGATTTTGTTAACACCATTTTTTGCAGTAGATCCATTACATAAAAAACTTCCAATGAAGGAATTAGTTATGTCGGGTATTATTTTATGTGGTGTTGTACTCATGCAAGTAGAACATGCTTCTTCATTAGGAATTCGTGAAACCGTTTTATGTGTAGTTCCTGTACTTATTGCAGCGTTTGCGTATCCTCTTGGAAACCGGAAAATGATGCAAGTTTGTAAAGGGGAATTAGATGTATTCCAGCGAGTTCTCGGTATGACATTAGCAAGTTTACCATTTTGGTTTTTACTATCTGGTTATGAAGTATCAACAGGCGGACTACCGTCAAGTAGCCAAGTTTTCCAATGTTTTATTGTAGCAGTTAGTTCTGGTTTAATCGCTACAGTATTATTCTTCTTTGCGACAGATCTTGTAAAAGATGATCCGCAAAAACTAGCAACAGTAGAAGCAACACAATCCGGTGAGGTTTTATTTGCGCTAGTAGGAGAACTTATCTTGTTATCTGCACCAATTCCGTCATCTTTATCTTGGATTGGTATGAGCCTCGTTATTATTGGAATGATACTACATAGTTATGTAGCGGTCGTTGTGAAGAAAGAAGAAAAAATAACGGCGTAATGAGATTAGCTCTTTATATAAAGAGCTAATCTTTTTTCATAGAAAGGAATGATGATATGAATTTGCAACGCGTTGAACAAATTGAGAAAGATTCCATTTTAAATGTACTACAGTATGCAGTCGGACCAAGTGAAACTAGCTTAAAGAAAGCAGTTTTATTTTATGAAAGGAATAAAGCGACTTTGCATAGATATGAAGAAAAGGCTTGCATAGGTATTGAAATAATCGGAGCAAAGAAAGCGAGAATTTGCCATATAGCAGTTGTTCCACAATATCGTCATAATGGAATTGCGTGGCAAATGATAAAGGAAGTATTAAGAATGCATCAATTGATGTATCTAGAGGCAGAGACAGACGATGAAGCGGTAGAATTTTATAAAAAAATTGGTTTTCAGGTTAAAAGTTTAGGAGAAAAATATCCGGGGGTTGAAAGGTTTTGTTGTTATTTGGGAATGCAGTATAAAAATATATAAATATACATATTGTGTTTCGTTTGAAAAAAGTGATATTTACATTATATAATAAAGGTATCTGGAAAAATATAGATAAAAGAAATTAGGTGTATAACACATGAGAATGGATAAAAGTAAATTTATAAAAATTGCTACTTCGATAGGGGTATCATCTTTTTTATTAACTGGATGTGGCGATTATGAAGAAGATACTGCTCAACAAGAAAGTACTGCTGTTAAAACAGATGGTGGAAAACAAGGAAATGAACAAGAAAGTTTAAATTGTGATGATAAAGCTCCTACTAATAAAAATGTAGAAAATGATGAGTTATGTAAGGAAATAAATCCGTCTTTTTCATCGTATCATGAAAATTCACATTTACCGATACTTCCATTCGTGGCAGGATATTTATTAGCAAGCAGAACTTCAAATATGAATTATACAGTAAAACCGAATATAATGAAGAAACCGTATGCAAATAACATTATTCCATATCGTGAAAAAGACCAAAGTAGAACTGGAGGCAGCGGTGGTGGAGGGTATTACGGCGGAACTAACAGTAACAATAATAAATCTTCCAATAAAGTGGATTTAAATAAACAACAGCCAAATCCATCAAATAAAGTGACCCCAGATACAAATACACCAAAATCATCTACGACTCAAACGCCGAAAGTGAATTCTGGTTCCAGTGGAATTGGGAATGCAAAAGCACCGGCCGGATCATAATACGAAAGGATAATAGGAACATGTATACAGAACAAGAGCAGAAAGAGTATATGAAAGTATGGTTTTCACTTGCGGAAGAGGCTAGTAGGAATGGATTTACGTGGCCGAGCCTTTTAGAGAAGGAAGAATGGAATCAATATATGGCAACAGGTATGTATCGTATGCCAGTAAATACTTATACTGCTATTTCAAAAGCAACAGAAGAGATTATGTATGTGTTATATAGAACGTATCAATATATTGTCAATACGACAGAAGATTTTCAAACACTAGGATTTCCAGCTGAAACGTGGGAAATTGCGAGAATGAAACACGCTGGTTTGTTTTCATATTTTACAAGGTTTGACTTTATCGTAAATGGTGAAGATATAAAGTTAATAGAAGTAAATTGTGATACACCAACAGGTTATTTAGAGCCGTCAGTCGCAAATGAAGTGTTATGTCGTTATCACGATGTGAATCACCCAAATCATATAGAAGAGCATATTGTGCAGGCGTGGGAACAAATTAAACATGACTATAATATAAGTCCTATAGAGACAATATATTTTACTAGTTATGATTGGCACGATGAAGATCATCAAACAGTTCAATTTTTAAGAAGCTATTGCTTAGATCAATCAACGGACTATATAGGCATACAAGATATCGTTGTTGCAGATGATGGTATATATACGCAAAATGGTGAACGAATTCATTATTTATATAGACTATATCCAATTGAATATTTAGTTTCAGATACCGATAAAAACGGGAAAAGAATTGGACTTCAATTTTTAGATCATATAGCGCAAGGAAGAGTGAAAATTATTAATCCACCTGCAGCTTTTCTTATGCAAAATAAAAGTGTACTCGCATTAATTTGGCAACTTTACGAAGAAGAAATCTTCTTTGAGGAAGAAGAGAGAAGAAGCATTCAGAAATTCTTCCTTCCAACATATTTTTCAAATAAACCGTTTATAGAAAGAAATGAATCATATGTTTCTAAACCTTTATACGGCCGTGAAGGCGGAGGGGTATCTATATACGAAAATGATGAGCTTTTAGCAGAAGATAAAACAGCATATTACTTTGAACAACGGAAAATATATCAGCAATACATAGAAATGCCTGACTATACAATTGATACATGGGATGGTCCATATACTGGTAAATTATTAATTGGTTCACACTGTATTAGCGGGAGAGCCGCAGGGTTATTTTTACGAGTAGGTGAAAAAATAACGGGAAACTTATCGATGTTTACAGGGGTTACAATTGAAGGGTAAATGAAACAAAGATCTCATCAAAAATGATGAGATCTTTGTTTAAATGTAGTTTTTTTATTGTTATGATGTAACGCTTTCATTTTTCTTCATTTCAAAGATTTTGTTTCCATTTTCATCTACAAGTTGAATAAAGTCTCTAAGTTTTGTTACACCAATATACATGACTGGGTTTTCATCTTTTCCTTTACTTTTCTCGATATGAAAGACGATAACAGTTGTGTTTTTTTCATCCTTCACTTCTTTTACTGTAATTTTAGCATTTTTGTACTTTGTTCCAAATGATAAATATATCATTCTTTTACCTTCGCTAATACTACCGGTTGAGTAATGTATCATCGTTGGGTCTTCTTGAGCTTTTTCATATAAATTTGATGGGCCAAATTTAATTTCATTATATCTGGCTTTTTCTAATACCCAATAATCTTCATATTCATTTTGAAAAGAAACACGTGCGCTTAAGGAGACGAGTCCAAATAGTAGAAAAGAGAATAAAGCTTTTTTCATTTGTTCACCTACTATCGTTATTTCAAATTAATACACCATAATTAAACCAATATCTTTGTAAGTATATTACCATTTTTTATGTTCATAAAAACGATTAAGTTAAAAATTAAGAAAAATATGATAATATATGTATGTAGTAGTTTAAAACAAAATGGGGGAACAATCGTGAAAATGAATGACATAGTGGCAAGTACGCCATTGCCAAATACAATTAAAACAATTACAAATGATTTAAGAAAATTAGGGTTAGAAAAAGGAATGACAGTTATTGTACATTCTTCGCTAAGCTCTATAGGCTGGGTATCAGGCGGAGCAGTTGCGGTAGTAGAGGCATTAATGAAAGTCATTACAGAAGAGGGAACCATTATTATGCCAACGCAATCTTCGGATTTATCTGATCCGAAACATTGGTCAAGACCACCTGTACCTGAAGAGTGGTGGCAAATTATTCGGGATAACGTTCCCGCATTTGAGCCACATATAACCCCAACAAGAGCAATGGGGAAGGTAGTGGAATGTTTTCGTACATATCCGAATGTAGTACGTAGCAATCACCCATTAGGAAGTTTTGCGGCATGGGGAAAATATGCAGAAGAAATAACGATGAATCAATCACTATCAATGAGTTTAGGAGAAGAGTCTCCATTAAGAAAAATATACGATTTAGACGGATACATATTATTAATTGGCGTTGGATATGACTCTAATACGTCAGTACATTTATCTGAAGTACGTTCTGGTGCATGTGAGTTAATAAAAGTAGGGGCGCCTATTATAGAAAATGGTGAAAGAGTATGGAAAGAGTTTATTGATATGGATTACGATTCTGATAAGTTTGTAGAAATTGGTGTAGCGTTTGAACAAAAGGGAACTGTAACAAATGGGAAAATAGGAAACGCAAAGTGTCGTCTTATGAAACAGCGTGATATAGTTGACTTTGGAACAGAATGGTTTCGTAAGAAAAATAAGTAAGGGATGGTTACAATGAAGGGGAAAAAGGTATTAATTACAAGTGGTGGTTGTTTAGAAAAATGGGATCAAGTGCGTGGTCATACGAATATGGCAAAAGGAACAATTGGAAGAATAATCGCCGAAGAGCTTATAAGTAAAGGGGCACATGTTATATATTTACACGGTTATTTCGCTGAGAAACCAAACGATATAAATAATCAATTGGAATTACACCCATTTGAAGGAATTGTTGATTTGCAAGATAAAATGAAGAGTATAATTACGCATGAAAAAGTCGATGCAGTCATTATGGCAGCGGCGGGATCAGATTGGGTCGTAGACAAAATTTGTGATCAAGATGGTAATGCACTTAATATGAATGGAAAAATTTCAAGTGATATAGCGCCTATTATTCATTTTCAAAAGGCTCCAAAAGTATTAAAACAAATAAAAGAGTGGGATCCAGAAACGGTACTTGTTGGCTTTAAGCTAGAAAGTGATGTAAATGAAGAAGAACTGTTCGAAAGAGCGAAAAATAGAATGCAAGAAGCGAAGGCGAGTATAATGATTGCAAATTCACCACATTCTTTATATTCGCGCGGAGCAGTGCACTACGTAATTGGACAAGACGGTAAAGGAAAGTCGTGTAATGGGAAAGATGAAACTGCGAAAGAAATTGTTAAAAGGTTAGAAGTACTATGTAATCACATTACTGTTTTATAATTTTTAGTATTTGGATAAGAATGAATCCGCATAATATATATAGGTAAGCGAAACTTTAATTTATGGGAATTTAACTTTTACACGAATGTTAACCATTTAAGATGGATACATAGCATAATTGGTGAGGAGTGGATTCTATGGAACATTTATTAAAGCAAGCTATTAAGCTAAGAAATGAAAAGAAATATGCGCAGTCCAGAGAGATACTTATTGGGCTAACAAACTTTACGAGAGATGCAGAAGTGCTATTTCAATGCGCCTGGATACATGATGTAATGGGACTTGAAACAGAGGCAGTGCCATATTATGAGCAGGCAATTGTAAATGGGCTTGATGGTGAGTCACTTTGCGATGCATATATCGGTCTTGGCAGTACATATCGTTGTATAGGTGAATATGACAAAGCGATAACGGTTTTAGAAACAGGTTTGCAGCAGTTTCCGGATAATGACGTGATGAAAGTGTTTCTCTCATTAGCAAAATATAACGTAAACGATCATGAATCTGCAATGAAATTATTACTTGAAACAGTCGTAAAAGTAGAGGAAGTAAAAGAGTTTGAGCGTGCTATTTTATTTTATAAAGACCATTTAGATGAGGTTTTTAAATAAGAGGGTGAACGTATGGATGTCGCATTATCAGGAAGGCGAAAAGGTATTTGGTTTGGACTAATATCTTTCATTTTGTTATCAAACTATGTATTGTATGCCCTTCCAATTGTACCAGCTGCTCCGAAAGAAGTAGTGCTTGGTTCTTTGTTAGATTGTATGTTTGTAATACCGGTCATTACGTATTTCTTTATTATTCGAAAAAGATACTCGTTAACGTATATATTGCCTGTTGTAATAGCTGGTTATATATTTGCAAGTGTTATTATTCCAAGTGAATATTTACAAGATTTTTCATACGTTTCTTATATTATAGTTGCAGGAGAAATTGCATTCGTATGCGTAGAATTATTCCTTCTATATAAAATTGTTAAAATGCTACCTAACATAATACAAAAATATAAAGAATATAAAAGAAAGTATTCTTCATTTTCTTATGCAATTGATGCAGCGTTTGATGCGACTATGAAAAGAAATAAATTAGTAGATATCATTGTAACAGAGTGTAAGTTAATATACTATGCGTTTTTATCGTGGCGTGTAAAAGTGCCAGAAGGTGAATGCGTATATTCATATCATAAAAAGACTGGTGCAATAGGTGTATATATCATGATCATCCATGCAACCTTAATAGAAAGTATCGGTTTTCATTATTTACTTCATCAATGGAACCCAATAGTAGCATGGATTTTACTTATTTTAAATGTGTATGCAATGCTTTATTTTTTAGCTGAAATACAAGCAATGCGAAAAAATCCAATTATTGTTGCGGAAGAAAAGATAATCATTCAAATCGGATTAGGAAAGAAAATTATTATACCATTTACACAAATTGATAAAATTGAGTTTTATAAAGGCGAACTTTTAAAGAAAGAGAAGGAAGTTCTTGACGCAACCGTTATGGAATTTATAAAGGAACCAACAGCATTTGAAATTACACTAAAAGAACCAGTGGAAGCGCAATTGTTATATGGATTTACTAAAACAGTAAGTCGTGTTCACTTAAATGTTGATGAGGAACGGAAGTTTTATGATGCGGTTTTGGAGAAGTTGAAGCGTGAATAATTCTACTAATTTTCATCGTGCGTTTGGTGTGTATGGCATTTGTATCGAAGACAATAATTTATTAGTAATTGATAAAATGAAAGGTCCATATAGAAATCGGTATGATTTACCTGGTGGTAGTTTAGAAGAAGGAGAATCATTACTAGCTGGACTTCATAGAGAGATGAAAGAAGAGACTGGGCTAAAAGTGAAGGTAGTAAAACAAATAGGTACAGTTGATTTTCAATTTCCATCTAAATTCAAGGAGTACACACATGTTCATCATATCGCAGCTTTTTACTTTGTTGAAAGGTGCGAAGGTGAATTCAAAGTACCGGACCAAATTGAAGGTCAAGATTCAATAGGAGCTAGATGGTTTCCGATAGAAAGTATTACTGAAGATAATTCATCTCCTCTTGTATGTAGTGCTGTAGAGTGGATAAAAGAATCTAAGTTTCGTTTAGAAGTAAAGGCATATAAATCATGGGTTATAAAATAATGATACAACTGGAGTTCCTTCTAACTTAGAGGGGGCTTTTTTGCGGGCAAGAAAATGTCATTATGCTAATATTATTTTTTTAAAACAAGAAACGAATTCACTGAACGGCTTCTTAGTGGAAAAAGGGTTATAATGAAAGAATTACAACTAAAGGAGATTTTTAAAAATGAGTTGCTTACGTACTTCAGGAATTGAAATTATTGAAAGGAAAATTCGCTATGATGCTACAACTGTAAATCATGCTTGTTTATTAATAGAAGCGCAGCCAGATAAAATTGTTTTGTATCATGAAGTACAGTACTCTTTTACAATGGAAGCGAATGATACGAAGTTAACGATCCCGAAAGGAAGTTATACAGTTGCATATTACTGGGGAAATCGTCCATATAATTTATACATTTGGAGAAATCAGGATGGGAGTTATTTAGGTTCTTATTTTAATATTGTAAAGAATACTTGTATAACGGATGAAGTGGTATCCTTTGAAGATTTAATCCTTGATATTATGGTACTTCCAAGTGGAGAATTTTTTATTTTGGATGAGGATGAATTACCTGAGCCGTTAGAACACTTTGAAGATGGATATGTAGAAAAAGCTCTGCATACAGTGTTACATACAATTCAAACGTCACTTCCAAAAATCATTATAGAAACTGCTACAATTTATAAAAAATAGATATCGTTCATTAAAACCTAGTTGAATTATCGGAAATATTTGTATAATATGTAGTTAATTCTATAATAGCTGATTGGAGAAACCAAAGGCATTTCATTACAAAATGAAATGCCTTTGGTTTTTTTATTATATAAATACTGAATCTGTTCACTTAGATGAATCATTTCAAGGAGGAGAAATAGTGACTGTTTCAATCGATGGAGTATCAAAATATTTTTCGAAACAAACTGGTACGGTTCAAGTGCTAGAAGATATTAATTTCCAATTAGAGAGAGGCGATTTTGTCACTGTAATCGGACCGAGTGGCTGTGGGAAAAGTACGCTTTTGAAAATTGTTGCGGGATTAGATAACGAATTTGAAGGTGAAGTTATTATTGATGGAGAGAAAATCGTAAAACCGAGTAAGAAACAAGGTTTTATTTTTCAAGAACATCGCTTGTTTCCGTGGTTAACAGTTGAAGAAAATATCGCTGCAGATTTGTCGTTAAAAGATAAGTATGTAAAAGATAAGGTAAAGGAATGGGTTGAAATCGTTAGATTAGACGGTTTTGAAAAATCTTATCCGAAAGAAATTTCAGGAGGTATGTCGCAACGTGTTGCGATTGCGAGAGCTTTATTAAGAAATCCGAATGTATTACTACTTGATGAACCATTCGGGGCACTTGATGCTTTTACTAGAAGTCATTTGCAAGAAGTGCTTTTAAATATTTGGGAACAGAAGAAAACGACAATGATATTTGTTACTCATGATATAGACGAAGCGATATATCTTTCAAACCGAATTATTATCATGAGTGCAAAGCCTGGAAAAATACATAAAGTGATTGAAAATAATTTACCTTATCCCCGTAGTAAAACTTCAGTATTATTCCAAGAAATTCGTACGAAAGTATTACAACAGTTTGAACACGGGGGACTGATTCAAACGAGTATATAGGAAAAGGGTGGATTATATATGTATAAAAAAGGTAAAGTTCTTTCTTTTGCATTAGCTATATCTATATTTTTATTAGGGTGTGAAAAAAACACAGCGAGTAGCAAGAAAGAAGATGTAACAATTCAAATTGGTATACAGCAAGGGTTAAGCCCGCTATTACTAGCACAGAAAAAAGGATGGTTTGAAGAGGAGTTAAAAAAAGAAGGAGTTAAAGTGAAATGGACAGAGTTTCAAAGCGGACCTCCCTATTTTGAAGCAATCGCATCAAATAGATTAGACTTTGGTGAAGTTGGAAACTCCCCAGTTATTTCAGCGCAAGCAGCTGGTATTGAATTTACCGAAATTGCTAATACAAGTTATGCGAGGAAAGGAACAGGAATTCTTGTACAAAAAGATAGTAAGATTACGAGTGTAAAAGATTTAAAAGGTAAAAAAATCGCAGTAGCAAAAGGAAGTAGCGCATTTAATTTATTGTATCGAGCATTAGAAAAAGAAGGTATCAATGCAAAAGATGTAAATGTCATTCAATTGCAACCAGATGAAGCGCAGCCCGCATTTGAATCAGGATCAGTAGATGCCTGGGCCATTTGGGATCCATTCATTTCACTACATACGTTAAATAAAGGAGCTAAGGTTATTGCAGATGGTGAAACATTAAATGTTTCTTCTCCGGAATTTTTAATTGCGAGAACAAAGTTTGCGAAAGAACATCCAGAATTAGTTGAGAAGTTTCTTAAAGTTTATGAAAAAGCACGTGTATGGCAAGAGTCAAACTTAGATGAAGCAATAAAAATATATACTTCTGCGAAGAAAATAGATGCCGACATTGTAAAAGAAGTGTTTAATCATGACAAACCAATTTTAGTTCCAGTAACGAAAGAAATAATAGAGGAACAGCAAAAGACAGCGGACTTTCAATATAAACTCGGTTCTATAAAGAAAGAAATTAAGACGGAAAAAGTTGTAGATAATTCTTTCGTAGAAAAAGCATTGAAAGCGAAGTGAAAAGAGGTTTTGTAAAGTGGAAAATACGAAAGTTGTTATTAAACCAGCGAGTATAACGATTGAGAAAAATAGCGTCAAGAAGGTGCGAAAGTTAAATGTAAAAGTTTTAGTAAGGGCGATTACTATACCAGTTATTATATTAATAATTTGGCAGTTGGCTGGCGTATTCGGTCTTGTTTCTAAAACAGTTTTACCAACACCAGTAGATATTTTTCTAGCTTTCCAAGAGCTTATTAAAACAGGAGAGTTATTCAGCCATTTAAGTATTAGTGTATTCAGGGCTGCGGCTGGTTTCTTCATCGGCGGGAGTTTAGGAATTATTTTAGGAACGATTGTTGGATTTTCAACGAGAAGTGAGCAATATTTAGATCCGTCTGTACAAATGTTAAGAACTGTACCTCATTTAGCTGTGGCACCGCTTTTCGTATTATGGTTCGGTTTTGGAGAAACATCAAAAGTATTATTAATTGCGGACGGTGCGTTTTTTCCTTTATACGTAAACGCGTTTTTAGGAATACGAGGTGTAGATTCAAAATTATTTGATGTTGCGAGAGTGTTAGAGTTTGGAAAAAGAAAATTAATTTCGAAACTAATTTTACCAGCTGCATTGCCTAACCTTTTACTAGGAGCAAGGTTATCCTTAGGTGTTGCATGGGTGAGTTTAGTAGTAGCAGAACTTATGGGATCTACAGAAGGTATTGGCTATATGATTATGGATGCAAGGCAATTTTCAAATACAGACATTGTATTTGTCGGTATTATTATCTTTGCATTCGTTGGAAAGTTTTCTGATTCACTCGTACGTTTACTTGAAGTGAAGTTTTTAAGATGGAGAGATAATTTTAAAGGCGAGACAGGGAATTAACATATAAATTATTAGGGGTAATTTATATAGAGTGTTTTAGTAGATTTTTCAAAACAATTAAGGGGTGTGTGTAATAGTATGGAATTGTTATGGTTTATTCCAGCTTATGGATATGGTCGATATTTAGGAACGACAAAAAGAGGAAGAGCAGCTGAATATGGTTATTATAAACAAGTTGCACAGGCAGCTGATTATTTAGGGTATACGGGTGTGTTACTTCCAACTGGTCAAGGTTGTGAAGATCCTTGGGTATTAGCATCGGCACTTGCCGCTGAAACAGAGAAATTAAAATTTTTAGTAGCAGTTAGACCAGGACTAATGTCACCGACAGTTGCAGCAAGGATGGCATCGACATTTGATAGGATTTCAGATGGGAGGTTACTTATTAATGTAGTAGCAGGAGGAGATCCTGTTGAGTTGCAAGGAGATGGATTGTATCTTGAACATGATGAAAGATATGAAGCAGCGGATGAATTTTTAAAAGTTTGGAAAGCTACGCTGCAAGGTGAAAGTATTTCTCTAGAAGGAAAACATATTAAAGTTACAGATAGTAAAGTTGTGTTCCCACCAGTACAAACACCGTATCCACCAATTTATTTTGGCGGATCGTCTGCTGCAGGTAAAGAAGTAGCAGCTGAACATAGTGATGTATATTTAACGTGGGGCGAACCACCAGAGCAAGTGAAAGAGAAAATAGAAGAAGTAAAAAAACTTGCGAAAGAGAAAGGGCGTAACGTACGATTTGGTATAAGATTACACGTAATTGTAAGAGAAACAGAAGAAGAAGCATGGGAAGAGGCTGAGAAGTTAATTCAATATGTTGATAATGAAACAATTGAGCTTGCTCAAAAAACATTTGCAAGATATGATTCAGTCGGTCAAAAAAGGATGACATATTTAAGTAAAGGTACACGAGAGTCGTTAGAAATAAGTCCTAACTTATGGGCTGGCATTGGACTTGTAAGAGGTGGTGCAGGTACTGCCCTTGTAGGTGATCCGCATACAGTAGCAAATAGAATAAAAGAATATGAAGCGTTAGGAATTGATACGTTTGTATTATCAGGATACCCTCATTTAGAAGAGGCATATGAAGTGGCAGAACTGTTATTTCCTTTATTGAAAGACGAGAAGAAACAAGAAAATAAAATTGTTGGTGAAATGATTGCTGATGCATATGCATTAAAAAAATAGTGAGGATTAAAGTTTCACCTATGTTTTGTTTTATTTTGTTTACTGCCAGTTAATACGAGATAAAAAAACCCGCAAGTATTTCACTTGCGGGTTTTCATCGTAAACTATTAGAAAATATGGTAAAATTAAATAGTAACTTAAGGTACGGTTGGTTGTTCAATTATCACTTCTCCAAGTAGGAGGGGGGTGATAATACGTGAGTGAAATAGCGTTACTACTGCAGGGTGGACTGTTTCTCGTTGCATTGTTAACGTTCGTCGTCGTTTTAATAGACAAGCTCAAAAAATAACAACCCACCTATGCCAATAGAACGTGGGTTGTTTTGTTTGTAAGAAACAAATAGGATAAATGAACAATCCAATCTGCTAAGTTACGTGGACTAGTGTGTAGCCGCACACTAGTCTTTTTTATTTATATACAATTAATAATTAGTTTATGTGATTGTATTGTTCTTTTCATACTTATTATAACACAGTGTCTTTTTATCAAGAAAGGAGACCGTATGTTCTGATTTTGATTAAATAGAAGGGTTTTTTTCTTTAAATAGCCCATCCATATACTGTTTTAAAGTTTGGACATAAAATTCCTGCTTACTTACATTATTTACACCGACAATTGGTGATGGAAGTTCATATCTCTTTTCTGATAAATGAACGACAACATCAAAGATATCAAATAGACGAATGAAACAGAACAGCCCATCTTTATCACTTAATAAAATAAAGTAATGGTTTTCACTATTTGTATTTAATGTATTCCATAAAGAACTTTTGCTTAAATCGCGCACGATGCTCTTTTCTTTTAATTCCATGAAATCGGCGTTTGATAGAATGTTAGAGATATCAATCGCATCTGGATCTTCAAAATAGCCATCAACAGATTGTACAGCGAAAGTATACGCCATTTTTAATACACTCATTTTGTATTTACGGTTATCTAAAAGTAATTCACGTTGAATAGAGCTAGCTACCTTCGTTACACGTTCTTCTTTCCAAATTTCGTTATGTAGTGAAATATCGTGCTTTTTACATAGTTTCATAATTAATGCATTCGAATAAAGTATTTCATCACTTACTTCAACAACATCAGTCTCAGCTGCCGCAAGTTCCTCACCATGCTCATTCGTATACAGGGGAGAGTCAATTTGTTTTTTCATTTGCTCAATCTTATATTGACTTAATTTATGCCGAATTAAGGGACGATCAATATTTGTTGTCATTTGTTCATGACAAGTATCACAAATTGAGTTTGTGAAATAATATCCACATAATATTTCTGGGATGACATATTGTTCACTAAGTTCTTTCGTATCTTTTCTGCAAATGATGCATTGTGTCATTTTTATCACCTTTACCTGCAAATTTGTATGTAATCTCATTGTAGTGTATTTATTGGCATTTTGGAATATTGTACAGGAAAATATTATGTGAAATTGTTACTTATTTTGGTACAATGAAGTGAAGTGCTAGTTTAAAGGAGGACGTTTTTTTGAAATCGAAAGTGCACTTTTGGACATTAGAAGTGCTAATGGTTGTAGCGATCATATTTATTTGCACAAAAATATCGTTTTTATTTCAACCGATTGGTATCTTCATATCAACTTTGTTTTTCCCAATCTTAATCGCGTTATTTTTATACTTCATATTTAACCCATTGTTAGTCTTTTTGGAGAATAAAAAAGTACCAAGAAATTTAGCGATTTTACTGTTATATCTTTTTATCATAACATTAACTGCGGTTGGAGTTGGGGTAGTTGTTCCAACAATCTCACAACAGCTAATGGATTTGGTAAAAAATATGCCAGGTTATATTAAAGAGGGAAAACTATACATACAAGATTTATCCCATCATAGATTGTTTGAATGGCTATCTACACAAAACTATGTTTCCATTGAAACAATTGAAAAAAATGCGATTGAATACTTAAAGGATATACCAAACACGATTACGTCGAGTGCAACGGCTTTATTTGGTATTATCACGAACGTTGCATTAGTGATCTTCACAGTACCGTTCATTTTATTTTATATGTTTAAAGATGGACATGCATTCCCAGGGAAAGCAGTTAGTTTATTACCTGAGTCTTACCGTGAAGAAGGACTTCGTATCATTAAGGAAACGAATGAAACATTATCTGCATATATTCAAGGGCAAGCGCTCGTTTGTATATTTGTAGGTGCGTTTACTTTTATCGGTTATTTAATTATCGATTTACCGTACGCTTTCGTTTTAGGAATTATAGCAGCATTTACAAATATCATTCCTAACTTAGGTCCATTTATCGGTGCAGCACCAGCAGTTATTGTAGGTCTGTTCGTATCTCCGATGCAAGCGTTGTACGTAATTATTATCGTAACAATTGTACAACAGTTTGAAAGTAACATCATTTCACCGCGTATTATGAGTTCAAAATTAAATATCCACCCGTTAACAATTATTATTTTAATTTTAGGGGTAGGTAACTTTGCGGGAATAATCGGAATGATTTTGGCAGTGCCAGTTTATGCAGTAACGAAAACAGTTGTATCAAACTTAGTGAGACTGTTTAAGACGAAACGAAGTAATCGAAAATAGTATATGTTGAGAAAGATACACCATTTTTCAAGTGGTGTATCTTTTTTTGTTAATCAATATTAAAAGGTGTATTAATAAGATTTTATTATATATTTATTACATATCAAATATAACGAGAAACTTGTGTGATGTAGTATCGATAAAACTATGTGGAATCCCTCTGAACTATCCAAATCATTTCCCTAGAGCGTGCAATCAACATCATAATCGACTCCTTTCAAGTTTTATATTTTTAAAGAATTATAGGTGAGAGTAGTATTTGCTTCTACGATCTCGAATTTCGTCTATAACTTGTTTATATTGTTGTTCTTGTTTTAATTCAGCATCAGTATAGTTTTTTTTCTGGATTGTAATTGTTAAAAAGAAAAGGTGAAACTTCATGATATATTCCTCCTTTCGAAAGGAATTATAGATGGCTACAGTAATGACTTTGACGTTCTTTTACATCTTCCATAGCTTTATTAATTTGATGATCATGTAATATCTCACTGTCGGAGAACTTAGTTTTTTGTATCGTAATTGTTAAAAAGAATACTTTAAATTTCATAAGTGTATTGCCCCTTTAAAAGTTATTTAGAACAGACGGCTGTAATAAGAAGCTTGACGCTCTTTCACTTCGTCCATAATAGATTGAATGTGTTGCTCACGTAAAATTTGGTTTTGAGAAAGCTTACGTTTTTGAATGGTGATAGTTAAAAAGAATGCTTTAAATTTCATTAGGGAATTGCTCCTTCAAAAGTTATTTAGAAAAGACGGTTGCAATAAGAAGCTTGGCGCTCTTTCACTTCGTCCATAATAGATTGAATGTGTTGCTCATGTGAAATTTCTTTCTGTGAAAGCTTACGTTTTTGAATGGTGATAGTTAAAAAGAATGCTTTAAATTTCATGAAGGTATTTCTCCTTAAAAATATATTTTTAATACATATGCGTATAATATGAACTTTTAATGTCAGTCATTTTATCAGTCAGTTGTTTTATTTGTTGCTTACGAATGATTTCAGCCTCAGTTAAAGTGTTCTTCTGAAGTACAGTCGTAAAAAAGAAAATATGAAAAGTCATAAATGAATTCCTCCTTTCGAAAAGGAATTACATGTGATCACAATAAAGTGCTTGGCGCTCCTTAACATCATTCATAGCTTTTTCAATTTGCTCATTATGAAACATTTCAGCTTTAGAAATTTTATTTCTTTGAATCGTAATACTTAAAAACAATACGCTAATAGTCATCGAATGTTGCTCCTTTCTTAAAAAAATGATGTAAGAGGCTAAAAAATCGCACAAAAAAGCCACAGGAAGATATAGTTCTCCTATGGCAGGGCGTGAAAAAGCCACAGGAAAGTATACGACCTCCTGTGGCGAATTTATGAATTAATCGAAATAATGTACGATTTTCAATTCTCCATTAGGTTGGTCGAATTCATATTTAATTGTCCGAAAAACAAAGGTGCAGTTAACGCTAAAGTTAAAGCATGTAATTGTAATTTCATCATTTCCTTCGACCTCCTTTTAGAATATTTTTCTTACGTTAGTAATTATATACAATTAATGGATAATTGTAAACAGGAAAATTGAAAATTTTTAATTTTGATTAAAATGCGTATATTTTAAAGGGTTTTGAGAAGATGTATTGTAATTAACGAAATATCAATAAAAGTGGGGGATGCTAAATGAAATATATGCATCGTAATGTAGTTGTTATGCTAACAATTTTTTTATTTATTACTGCGTGTTCTAGCGGAGAAAGAATAAAAGAAATATCTGATGTTGAACCTGATGACTTTAAGAAATATGCTGGGACATACGTTGGTAATAACTCAGATGTAGTTGCAATTGTTAATCATTTACCCGGTGGTGAAACATTTCAAAGTATTAGTTTGGAGAATGAAAGTATAAAGGTAAACTATGGTGTAAAAGTAAATGGAACTTTGACAGAAGATATGCTTGAGACGTATTGGTTTGATGGTAAGGATACGATGGAAAAGAATTTTCTTTTTAACGTTATTTATCTAGCGATTTTAGTACCAAATGCGAAAAGTTACGAGTTTCAAGTAGAAAATAAAAATTTCAAGATAAAAAGAGAAGAAATACTATCAATACTGTATGAAAAATTTGATGATTTTCCAAAAGAAAATGATATATGGGATAAAAAGAAAGTAGTAAAGTTCCTTAACGATAATAATGAAAAAATTACAATGCTTATACATGATAAAGAGTTTCGGAAAGCTTTATTTACTAAATATCCAGTGCAGCAGTTGAAATAAAATGAAAAGAATTTGAGAACAAGAGTTGATACTTCAATATTTTAGAAAGAGAGCCATTCTTAAACGAATGACTCTCTTTTTTTGTAAAAGAAATTTATGGAAATAAATGTTTTTATGTGATATGGTTAGTTACATAAGTAATGAACCTATGAACCTAAGGTGGTGAAATTGTGAAACCTACTCTGGAGCAAAATAAATTAATATACTTGCAAATTGCAGAAACGATTGAATCTGATATTTTAAAAGATATATTACTTGAAGAAGAACAAGTACCATCAACAAATCAATTTGCGAAGATGTTACAAATAAATCCAGCTACTGCAGCTAAAGGGGTAAATGTATTAGTGGATGAAGGGATTCTATATAAAAAGAGGGGGATCGGGATGTTTGTTGCAAAGGGAGCGAAAGAAGTCGTACTTAAAAAAAGACAAAATACTTTTATGACAGAATATTTACCTAAAGTATGGGAAGAAGCAAAAGTATTAGAAATATCCAAAGATGAATTGATGGATATGATTCAAAAAATTACGAAGGAGGGGAAAGAGGGATGATTGTACTTGAAACGAAAGGTGTAACGAAAAAATATAAAAAGAAAGTAGCAGTAAATGAAGTAACGACTTCATTGGAAGAGCATAAAATATATGGCTTGCTCGGTAGAAACGGTGCAGGAAAAACGACACTATTAAATTTGCTTGCTGGTCAAATTACTTCAAGTAGTGGTAGCGTATCAATATTTGGTGAAAATGTTTTTGAAAATAGTAAAGCGATGCAAAATATTTGTTTTGTGAGAGTGAAAGAAGAAGCGCATTTCAGTTATAAAGTAAAAGAAATTTTTAAGATGTGCAGTATGTTTTATAAAAACTGGGATGGAAAGTATGCAGAAGAACTTGCCGATAAATTTCAACTTAATATGACAGCAAAATACCATAAACTATCACACGGCATGCAAACTGTTGTAGGAATTATTCAAGGACTAGCGAGTAGGGCGCCAATTACCATTTTTGATGAACCAACTACTGGTTTAGACGCAGCACATCGTGAGTTGTTTTATAGTTTACTACTAGAAGATTACGGTGAGTATCCACGAACAATTATATTATCAACACATTTAGTAGAAGAAGTAACCCATGTGATTGAAGAAGTAATCATTATAAAAGAAGGAAAACTAGTTGTTCAATCATCAGTGGAAGATTTATTACAACAAGCTCATATTATTTCAGGAAAAAAAGATAAAGTAGATAAGTTTGCAATCAATAAAAAAGTAATAAATCGAGAAGTCTATGGAAATAAAGGCATTACTGTTATATGGGAAGAACTTTCTAATGAAGATTATTCCTCTCTTAAAAAAGAAGGTTTAGCAATTGATAGAATTACATTACAAAAACTATTTATTCACATAACTGGTGGTGAAGTGAAATGACGATGTTAATGAAGCAATTGAAGTTACATATAAATTTTCATTATAAAGCAATTTTAATATTTTGGATTGTAGCTTTATTAATAAAAGGGGCTTTAAATGCTGCTCATTTAAAGGGAACAAACATTGGTTATTTACCTGAAATTATAAATAACCCTTCAATAGCAATTATGTTATTTATAGTAGGGAGTGTTTTCATCATACAAGATGAGCTATTTCGTTTAGCTATTTCATTCGGTGTTACGAGAATACAATATTTTATTGGAGCAATTTGTTACATTGTACTTCAATCTGCATTATTTTCATTGCTTCAAGTTATGCTTCTACAAGATTTAAAATATAACGTAGTAAATGTTAATTTTGGGGAGCAATCGATACAACAGTTTATTTTGCAATTTTTATTTTATATTACAACAGCATGTTTCTTTCAAGTGGTAGTAGTTTTAAAGCAACGATTTAAGTGGATTGGTCTTATGATTGGTGGAACGCTTTTCTTATCAACAAATAGTGTGCTTTATGGAGAGGCGGGAGTAACCAGTTTATTATTTACGAGTGATGTATCCTCAGTAGATATTCCATATTTTACTGTTATTTCAATTGGATTAACTGTGCTTTATATCATAACTAGTAGTATATTTATTCGAAAAGTATCATTCGAAAAAACGATTTAAAATAGTTTTAGATTACTATAGAGAGAAGGATAGCAAATGGGAGACACATCTTCACTCATTACTGTATTTTTAGGCATTGCACTACTAATATTTTGGCGTCGTTATCGATCTATGTATAAACCTATAAAGGGAACGGGGGTACGTATTTTGTGGCCATTATTATTTTTAACACCGGGTGTTTTATGGTTTTTTGGTCCCGTACATCCAGCTATATTACAAGTAGTTATAGCAGTATCGATTGGAATTCTTCTCGCCGCACCACTTATAGTTTTAACAAATTATGAAAGAAGAGATGATGGGAATATTTATACGAAAAAAAGTGTAGCTTTTTTAATTACTTTCATTCTACTGGTTATTTTAAGGTATGGTTCAAGGCAATATATTGTAGATTTAGATAAACAAATGATTGGTTTATTATTTTATGTTGTTGCAGTATCGTATATCATTCCGTGGAGAATTGCTTGTTATATAAAATTTAGGAAAGTTTGGCGGGAAAATAATAATCATGTTATATAAGAAAAAACTTTTCTTTTGAGAAGTTTTTTCTTTTTATATGTAATTGAAATCATTTGTTGAAGTGCAAGCTACCATACAATATGATGAATATAAAAAGAGAAAGTAGGGGGTATAAAAATGCGTACAATTTTACTTTTTCTAAACGAAATGTCTATTAATGAAATAGAGGACATTAGGAAAAAACATGATCCTTTATTCGGTTTAATCCCACCGCATATTACAGTTATATTCCCATTTGAAAGCTCGATTTCAAATGATGAGCTGAAGTTACATATTTTAAAATTATCAAAAGGGATACAAGAGATAGAAATTAAATTTGCGAATCAAATTACAGATGAAGGGGAATATTTGTTTTTACGAGTTGAAAAGGGGAAAAAACAAATAGAAGCACTACATGATATGCTTTATACAGGACCTTTAATAAAATTTTTAAAAGAAGATATTCCATACATACCGCATGTAACAGTCGGGAGAAAAGAAAGTGCCGAGTTAGCTGCTGAAGTAGCTAAGGAAATTCATAGTTTCCCTGAAAAGTTACAATGTGTAGTTGATAGAATTAGTGTAGAGAGAATTGGAGAGAAAGGAGAATCGATAATTGAGTTTGAAGTACCGTTGCAAAAAAGCTGACAAAAGTCAGCTTTTTTTATCCGTAACATGAAGTAAAGCACCAATCGCACCGCTATTACCACCATCTTGTAAAAAGATTGGTGTTTTATTTTGATATTTTGTGTAGTTACTAATAATATTTTGAAGGTGTACGTTATTACATAGAGTCGAACCAATGTAAATAATATGGTCAATGTTTTTTGTTTCGGCGAATTGAAGGCTTAATGCAGTAACGACTTCACCGACGAGTCCTTGTACAGTAGCAAGTATATCTGAGCTTTTATATTTTGATTCTGAAATAGCGGCTTTACCAAAATTGCTAGCAGTTAAGCTATTATCGATAGGTGAGGGAATGCCACCGTAAATATCTCCAACCGTAATATCTAGTTCTTTTCTAGATCCTACTTTTGTTAAAGGAATCACATCTTCAAAATGATTTATATTTGTTAATAATTTTGAAAGCCCCATAATAGTACCTCCGCCAACACCAGTTCCACCAGCGCGAACATATTTGTCATTATAAACGTAATGAATGGAAGTACCTGTACCGATATTTGTTAAAATAAAGTTGTTTACATTATATTTCTCTACTTTTAATATGTATCGTACACCTAC
The DNA here is from genome assembly GCF_058792175.1 of Bacillus sp. EB106-02-03-XG38. Lineage (NCBI taxonomy): Bacteria > Bacillati > Bacillota > Bacilli > Caryophanales > Bacillaceae > Bacillus > Bacillus sp. EB106-02-03-XG38. The sequence goes on along the minus strand of NZ_JBYTED010000001.1, from coordinate 1,021,101 downwards.
AAGAGTAGCTTCAAATTCGTTTAGTTCTACAATTTTATATGAGTGTGAAAGTAGTTGCTGTAATTGTTTTGCTTTACCACCTGTAATATATATTTGTTTTATACGAGTGTTTTTCTTAAGCCAATCTATTATTTTATTTTGTTCATTGGAATAAAATTTTTCAAAAGCTAATTGCTTTCGTTCGTTCAAATAAGCAATTTTCGTTAATGTTCCTCCAGCATCAATACCGATAGTACTTTCCATTTTCCTGCCCCTAACCAAGTAATTTATTTACTCTGTTCATGTTCGTGAAACGATTTTGTAGGAGATAGATTCCTGTAGAATTACATCATCTCTATTCTGTTTTATATATTAATAGCTTTTCTATCGTTACAATCGGTTGATCGTTTACAGTTGCAGTACCTGTACCGAGAATAAAACCTCGGCGATTACGAGTTAGCTCATAATGTAAATCAAGTTTATCACCGGGATATGCTTTTCCGTGGAATTCAACCCCATCTAATGAAGAGAGAAAGCCTAAACCTTCAGATTTACTTGTATGTACAAATGCATTAAGCTGAGCAAGTGCTTCTACAATTAACATATGAGGCATATGTTTTTGATTATCATTTATAAACCACTCGTTATTTGAAATGAGTTTATATCCCGTAACGGACTCACCATGTTTTACATTTGTTACTTTATCAATCATTAAAAATGGAAAACGATGGGGGAGTGTGTCTTTAATATGCATATGAAAGTACCTCCAATGAATAATACCCCTGCTACAGTTAAGCAGGGGAGTCACCATTAATTTTTAACTAATTCATGTACTTTTTCAAGAGAAAAAATACCACTATTTCTAATGTTCTCAACAACTTGTTGTAACACTTCTTTATCTTGAACGAGTGCAATACGTACAAAGCCTTCTCCATGAGGTCCAAATGCATGACCTGGTGTAACAACGACATTCGCACGATCCATTAACGCATAAGCGAAATCTATAGAAGTCCAGCCTTTCGGAATTTCGGCCCAGACGAACATACTACCAGCTGGCTTATCGACATTCCAGCCAAATGTGCGGAATCCATCAACTAAAGTGTCTCTACGTTCTTGATAAATACCGCGATTTTTCTCACAGAACGAAGCGCCATTTCTTAGTGCAGCTGATGCTGCTTTTTGAATTGGTAAAAACACTCCGTAATCTGTATTAGATTTAAATTGTGTAAGCGCTCCAACAATTTCTTCATTACCAATCATATAACCAATACGGCTACCTGCTAAACTATAACTTTTTGACAAAGAGTTTATTTCTACGCCAACTTCTTTAGCACCAGGTACAGAGAGGAAGCTAATTGGTTTATTGCCATCAAAATAAAATTCAGCATAAGCAAAATCATGGACAACGATAATATTATGCTTTTTCGCGAATGCGATTACCTCTTTAAAGAAACCTTCATGAGCCATTGCTGGAACTGGATTTCCTGGGAAGTTTAAAATCATCATCTTCGCTTGATTAGCAATATCTTCGGGGATAGCTGCTAAGTTAGGTAAGAATTCATTTTCTTTCTTTAAAGGCATGTAATATGATGTTGCACCAGCCATTTGAATTCCAGTTTCATAAGCTGTATATCCTGGATCAGGAACTAATATAATATCTCCTGGATTTGCATAAACCATAGGTAAATGAACGAGTCCATCTTGTGAACCCATTAATAATAAAACTTCTTTATCGGCATTTAATTTAACGTTATGAGTGTTGTTGTAATATTCAGTTACTGCTTCATGAAATTCTTGAATACCGCTTAATGTGTATCCGTAGCTTTCTTTTTCATTTGCTGTATGTACCATTTCTTCTCTTACGAAGTCAGCAGGTGGCATATCAGGATTCCCGATACTTAAATCAATCATTTTGTGACCTGCTGCGATTTTTTCTTTTTTATAAGCCCCTAATTCACTAAATATAGAAGATTGGAATGCTTTCATTCTAGTTGCTAACGTGTAAGTCATCAAAACCCCTCCTAAAAACAGTGCTTTCTATCTACGTTTTTAATTATTCTGAAAACACATGGTTACATTTTATCATTTTTTTATGAAAATTAAAACGATTGACAAATTTAGAGGGAGGAAAATAAGGCGGAACACATAAAACGCAGAAAATATTTTCTGCGTTTTAAATGAAGTGTAATCATATCTTTTTATATGTACATAATTTTTCTACTGCATAAAAGTATACATTTAATTTGCCATCGACAACTTGTAAAGTTTGATCCGATGTAAACGAGTTACCATAATCAATGTGATATACATTAGAATTTTTGACAAATGAACCTTTGTATAAATCTTCTTTTTTCTTCGTTGTTTGCATTTCTACTAAGTTTTGAACAATTTTTTCTTTCTTTTCTTCTTTTACAACTGTTTCAAATTTATAAGATGCCGGACAAAGACCATTTTGGTTGTCAATGACTTCCCAAGAACCGTATATATCATTATTGCTGCATCCACTAAGTAGAACGATGAATATTGGAAGAATTAATAGAACCTTTTTCATTTTGTACTCCTTTCTTTTCATTTTTAATCAACGAGCGAATACGATAGGGATATTGTAATAAATAAAGTTTAAATTTTTATAAAGAATTATTTAATTTCATATAAAAATTTGGGTGAGGTTTTTAAAATAAAAAGGCATGAATCTAATGTAATTCAGATTCATGCCTAGTGTGCTATCTTATATTTTGTTTTTTGAGGATAAATGAAGCGGAAAGAAGAATGACAATACCGTTTAAAATATAAACGTTTATAATAGTGGAGGTTAGGTTAATTGCTCCAAAATCAGCTTTTTCGAATATAGAAGTGAGTGTCGTAGTTGTCAAAAAAATAATAGGCGTTAGCAGTAAAAATATGAATGCTGCTACAACTCTCCTTTTAATGCTATGTTGAGATAGGGAAATTGCTAAAAAGTTTATGATGCTAAACATAACGAATACAACGAAAAGGATTATAATTAACTGGATGCCATCAGACATTTTGCACCTCCTATATACTTTATTTATATATTATATTCGAAAGCAAAATGGGGTACACCTTTAAATCATTTCAGTAAACGTAATAAATAAGATTTTATATAACAAAGAAGCATGGATTCATAATCCATGCTTCTTTGTTATGTTATAAATTCGCAGATTGCGAAGGTTGTTTTTCATACTGTTTCTGTTTTGATAGTGATATGAAAATAATTAGTAATGAAATAACTCCGAAGATTAGAACCATGTACTGTAAACCAATTGTATCTAAGAAGAAACCAGTACCGAGTAATACGATTTGGAACATAACTCTCTCAAACATATTACGGAAAGAGAAGAGACGGCCGTGATAGCTTTTTTCCACTTTCGTTTGGAAAATTGTTGACATAATAGGGAAGAAGCATCCGACACTAAAACCAAACAAACCAAATGATGTAAGGGACATCCATTTTATATCGCTAAAGAACAATGATAGGTGTGCAAAAGCGGTACAAACTGCGAAGAAATATAATAATTTTTCAGGTTTGAAATGGTCAGATAAACGTTTAATAACGAAGGCCCCTAACATAAATGCGACACCTTCAATGGTATATATAAATCCTTTAATCGTTGGATCATGTTGCATTTCACTTATGTTAATTACCATTAAATTAAATCCAGCTATAAATAATAGAGGGATAATACTTAATATAAGTGCTGTAAAAGCAATAGGAATTCCTTTTAATATACGAAAGACTTCCATAAAGCTATTATCTTTTGCAGCTTGTTTACTTGGTGTTGTTGATTTCTTATCTTCGAATTGTAGGAAGAAAGTTGAGAGGAATAATAAAGCGTACGCTACCATTGAGAAGGCATACATATACTGTAAACTCATTACAACTAAAAGAATTCCACCTAGTGAAGTACCTGCAATACGAGCGATTGTACCTACATTCATATGTACACCGTTCATCTGTAATAACTCATGCTCACGTACGATAAGTGGAATTACAGATTGTAATGCAGGGAAGTAAAATGCAGCTGAAATTTGAAGAGCAACCATAAATGCAATCATAAAGGCGATGCTTTCAAATTGGATAGCGAAAAACATAAAAATAACACTAATAACGCGACCGAATCCAGCGTAAAGAAGAACTTTTTTCTTTTCATACTGATCAATGACGCGTCCAGCCATGGGACCGACTAGAACACCTGCTAATAATCCGATAAATAATATTACAGATTTCATGAAATCAGAAGGGACATATTTTTGCATAAATTCAAGGTTACCAAGAATACCAAGCCATAACCCGAGACCAGCAATAAACTCCCCAATTAAAACAATCCAAACATTTTTATTGCGCCACATAATATAAAACCTCTCCGTCTTTTAAAATGAAAAACTCGTATATAAAACCTCCTTATTTTATGTATTATTAGTAACGAACTTTTTTAGAGTCAGAGTCTATATTACGTGTTTCATGAGTGGATTTCAATCTTTTTGATTTGTAAAAAATTTGATGTGTTAATTGATAAAACAAGTAAGTCAAAATGTAAAAAACTTAAGATTAAATGTTCATTGAATGTAAGGGTAAATAAAATAAAAACATCAAGAAATTATCACAAGTAGATAATTTTTTGATGTTTTTTATGTTTTAAGCAGAATATTCTTCTTTACGTACTTCAAAAAATTCATTACGACTTAAGTAGTTATAGACTTTCTCGGAAACTTCTTCTTCTTCAGACATAAAGAAACGATGATCAAAAGCATAAAAAGATTGACCTTTAATTAATTTTACGTAGTATATTTTACACGCCCCCTTTAGCATAATTGAATTTACATACTATTATGATGACCTATATGCTTGTTACTCATACTTCGAGTTTCAAAGGATAGAAGCTAAACAAATTGAAAAAGCTTACAAAACTGTAATGTTGTTGTCACGTTTTCCGATAGTTCGAAATAAGTAAATCCTTCTATAATACAAATAAGTTACATAAAATAAGGGGGTAAAAAGATGGATGAAGTAATTGGAGAAGTTGTAGCGGGTATTTGTGAGTTTGTGGTGGAAGTAACGGCAGATGCTATTGGTAGCCTATCTTCAGGAAATGAAGAAAAGGAAAAAGAAACTATATAGAAAGCTAAAAAACTGTAAGACATATTCTTACAGTTTTTTTGTTTTTTCAAAGCAACATATAATCTGTCGAAAAGAGGAATTGAAAATATGAAATAGAATGTATTAGTTATCAGAATCGTGTAAATAACAATAGAAAGAAGATGATAATGTGAGTAAAGAAGAGCTTGTGAAACAGCGGTTTGGTAATAATGCGGAAAAGTATGTGAAAAGTAAAATTCATGCTAAAGGACCGGATTTACAATATGTAGTTCAACAAGTTGAGTCTCGTCATAATAATCGTCTTCTAGATATTGCTACAGGCGGTGGGCATGTTGCAAATGTATTAGCGCCATTGTTTCAAGAAGTAGTTGCTTTAGACTTAACAGAAAAAATGTTAGAGAATGCGAAAAATTTCATTATAAGCAATGGACATGAAAATGTATCTTTTGTTGCTGGAAACGCTGAAAGTTTACCGTTTGCTGATCGTTCATTTGACACGATAACATGCCGAATTGCAGCACATCATTTTACGAATCCAGCTCAGTTTATTTATGAAGTAAATCGTACGTTAGAAGATAATGGATTGCTTATTTTAATAGATAATGTTTCACCGGAAAATAATGAATACGATACATTTTATAATTTTATAGAAAAAAAGCGGGACCCGAGTCATGAACGTGCGTTAAAAAAAACAGAATGGATTGCCTTGTTAGAAAAGAATGGTTTGCAAATGCAGTCGTGTCTTACTTTTGACAAAAAATTTGAATTTGTCTGGTGGTGCGATATGATGAATGTACCGTTGCAGAAACGTATGAAGTTAACAGAATGTATGATGAAAACACCAGTTGAAATGCAAGAATTCTTTCATATTCAAATTGAAAATAATAAAATAAATTCGTTTTATATTGAAATGGCACTGTTTGTCTGTAAAAAAAGCGCGACATTAAAAAGATAAATTTCTTGCAGTCTTTTCAAAGTACGTTATACTTAGTACAGAGAAAATGAGAATTGAGGAAAAGTAATAATGATTCGCGTACGTATTGAAGGAACTGAAGAAGAAATGCTTGAATTTATGGAGAAAATGCCGGACATTCCTGGATTTGAAAAAACTCATATGAGAGAACCGAGAAAAGGAAATAATCCGAAATACGATTCAAGTAAAAATGTATTAGCATATTTATCTTATAAAAAGATTGAAGTCGCCAATAAATAGGCGGCTTTTTTAGTTTGCACTGTTTCACAGCCTTGTCTTTTTTACATAATATTAATAGTAGATCATGCTGAAGAGGGGTGAGGATAGTTAATAAGAAAATCATCTTTTTTGGAGATTTTGGTATTGACGATGCGGTAGCTTTAATTTATGCAAATAAAACATGTAAATTAGATATTATAGGTATTGTTGCTGAGTATGGAAATGTATCGCGAGAAATCGTAACGGAAAATGTGTATTTTTTAGAAAGATACTATGCTACAGAAGTAAAAATCATTGAGGGTGCAGCAAGGCCGATGACTGCTGAAGAACCTTTGTTTTTCCCTGAAATTCATGGGGAACATGGCCTAGGTCCAATTATTCCACCTGATATGAGGATTTGTAAACGGGAAAATTTTTGTGAATTAATTAAATTAATTGAACCTTGTCCAGAAGATATTATTATTGTAGCGACAGGCCGATTAACAACATTGGCGACGTTATTTTTATTATATCCAAATGTAATGGATAAGGTATGTTCGTATTATATTATGGGCGGTGCTTTTTTATTTCCTGGTAACGTTACTCCTGTATCAGAAGCAAATTTTTATGGAGATCCAATTGCCGCAAATATTGTAATGAAGTATGCAAAGAATGCGACTATTTATCCGCTAAATGTAACGCAAGAAGCACTAATTACTCCTGAAATGGTGGATATTATTAATAAAGAAGGAACAGGCCAGGCGAAACTTATTAAACCGATGATCGATTTTTATTTTGAGAATTTTTATAAAAAAGAATACCCGGGTATTGCTGGAAGTCCGATTCATGATTTACTTCCGTTCATTTCTTTTATTAATGATAATATTTTTGAATATAAAAAGTCAGCAGTTTGGATTAGTACGACAAATGACGTAACTAGAGGACAAAGTGTGGCAGACTTTAGAAAAATAGCCGAGCCAACAACATTTGATAATAGACCAATTCAAAAAATTGCAATGGGTTTTAACTATCCTGCATTTAAAGAAGAGTTTATGCGGACAATATTAAAGCCTGACTGTCCTTAATATGTGTATTACGAATAACATCAACCTCGAGTAGAAAAACTGGCTGTTCATTATTTTGAAATAATCTAATAGTTGATTTGTATGAATAACTACTGAAAAATGTAACATAACTAAGGATAAGCAATTGTTTCTTATTATATTTTGATTGGTGAAATATAAAGGAGGTTATCATATGATTTGGTCTTTAATTGTCGGTGGTATATTAGGATGGCTTGCGAGCTTAATTACTGGAAAGGACGTACCTGGTGGTGTAATTGGTAATATTATTGCTGGTATTATCGGTTCTTGGGTTGGTTCAAAATTACTTGGTAGTTTTGGTCCAGTCATTGGCGGATATGCAATTATTCCAGCTTTAATCGGTGCGATCATTTTAATTTTCATCGTAAGCTTCTTATTACGAGCAATGAGAAAATGAATGTAAGGACTGTTTACATTTGTAAGCAGTCCTTTTTATATGTTATGCTAGTATTATACAAACAGGAGGTGTCAGCATTGAAAACATTTACAGTAAATTTCCATCAAGAAGATAATGCTAAAGCGACAACAGTACATAAATTAAGTGAAGAGGACTTCAACAAAGCAACAGAAAAAGGCACTCGTCATCTATTTGATTTAGATACAAACGTTGGCTTCTTCGTATTCTTTGATGCAGAAGATGCAGAAGGAAACGATCAATACTTAATGTTACAATATGAAGGTGATCATGAAGAGCCAACTGCGTGCTACGGATTTGATTTAAAACTTTACTATCAATTTTTAGCACTATACTTGAATGATCTTGAGTTCCAAGGTGAAACAGACGAAGAAGAGGAAGAGTATGGTCCAATTCATCATTTAGCTCATTTACTTTATCATATTGTTGAAGATGGTAAGTCAATCGAAGTGTAAAAATACATATATAAAGCTGTCCTTTTTGGACAGCTTTTTTATTTTCTAAAGCCGAATATATAAAACTTTTGCTATAATCTTATATATATATAAATAAATAAATAAGATGAATAGGAAGTGAAGTATTTGTTTACGATTGAGAACTATAAAAATTCTTTAATAAAAGAATTAGATGCAAAATCCTCTGATTTGATTGAAAGGTTAAAAGCAACGACAGAGCTGAATTATTATAAAGAAATAGATTTGTTAGATTTTATTGCTTTTGTTCAGTCATTTGAACTGTCTATCGTTATGTTTTCAATGGATGGAGATGCGAATGAAGTCTTTTATGAAGGAACTGAAGAAGGAATTTTTTCTGGTAGCTATAATGTAATGGATGATAGTACATATTTTACGTTTAGTAGTGAAGAATCTGATGAATTTTGGGATTTTTACGAAAAAAATGATGTGAAGTTATCTGAAATTGAAACGAAAGTTATAGTAGAATGGTTTGCGACTTGCTGGAATAAAGCTGGTGGTAAGAATGTTAAATTACCATCTTACTTTGGTTTTCATGATTATGATGAATGTTACGATTTACATAGTAGTAAATGGATTTCTGATGGTGATAAATGGTTTGAGTGAACAAAAAAAGCAACAAGGAAGGCTCATCCTCCTTTGTTGCTTTTTCTACGTTTTAGGAAGGATTGCGGTGTATATGACGAGAAGGGACATATAAGGAGATGGGGAAAAATGATAAATAATACAATTCCAAGTTTTTTAAAATTATGGGGAAGTGACGATGTAGAATTAGAAGTTCTTAATCAATATTTCATTTCGCATCCCGAGGTATTTGAAGAATACTTTAAGTATCATTGTCCTAAAACGAAAGAACGTCTTTCAAGTGCCATTAAACAATATTCCGCGAAACTAGAAGATATTCATATCATTGCAGAAACATTACCGAGTATTATTCAAGAGATAACGAATGAATATCATAATAAATATAACTTTGATGTAAATATGAAGTTTCATTTATTTGTTGGAGGATTTGGCTCTAATGCATTTGTAGAAAGGGAAATCATTGGAGACATATTTTTTGCAGCAGAAAAATTATCTCCAGATGTAAATCATCTTCGTGTTATTGTCGCTCACGAAATAGGCCATATCTATCATAATGTTAAGTTACAAAATGATGGGATAGATTGGAGTAAAGCCGAGTGGGCCGACGCAACAGTTAGTTTGTATCGCGAGGGTGTTGCAACCTATTTATCAAAACAAATTATGAAAGGTTTAAATGAATCAGTGTATTACTCATATAACGATGATGGTGAACATTGGTTACAATGCTATATAGAAAATGAAGAACATATAAAGAAACGTTTTTTGGAAGATTATATAGAAGGATGGACGTTAGAAAAAGAGAAAGAGTGGTTCTGGTTATCTGGCGGACAATATTTTGGATACAACCGACTTGGTTATTTTTTAGGAACAGCTTATTTAGAATATGTTGTGCAAGCATTAGGAGAGAGTGAAGCATTTACTTTTTGGAACAAACACGATTTGAAAAGTAGTGTAATGGATTGGTTATCAAGATGAATAAGATTATGATAGGGGGCTGAAATGTATGAAAGTGTATGTAAAGGTAGTTATATTATTACTCTCTTTTACATGCCTATTTTCATTAGCAGCATGTAAAGGGACAGATGAAAAGAAGGAAACAAACCAAACATCAGAAAATAGTAAAAACGAACAGAATAATTCTTCTGAAGACAAGAAGAAGCTTGAAGCAGAATCAAATAATGAAGGATCAATAAAACCAAAGACAGATTCAAGCACGAAAGATACAGTAATAAATCAAAAATCAATTAACCATGTTAATGATTTGTTCGAACTAGCGAAAGAAGGAAAAGTACCTAACGTTCCGTTCGCAGCACATACAGGAGATATTGAAGACATAGAGAAAGCTTGGGGGAAAGCAGATAAAACGGAGCAAGCAGGTAATGGAATGTACGCTACCTTTACAAATAAAAATGTTAGCTTCGGTTTTAATAAAGGCTCACAAGTTTTTGATGTACGCTCCTATCATGCAGAGCTAAAATCAATTACATTACAAGAAATAGAGAAAGCATTAGGAAAAGCAGCTTTAGTTAAAGTAAATGGGGAGGACAAAATATATGTATATAAAGTAAACAATCAGTTTGAGTTAAAATTCATTATTCCAAAATTGACTGGTAAGGTAAATCATATTTCGGTATTTTCGCCAGAAGATAGTATTAATAAAATGGCAGGGTAAAAAAGGATGTCACAATAGTCTTGAGACTTTTGTGACATCCTTCTTTTTTACTGTTTAAAGGATTAAGAAAACAGCTTATAAAATATGAGGAGTATGCTCCGAAATGTCTTTTTTTAGTTTATTATGCTCAAGATTTTGAACAAATAGAGCTTGCATAATGCCTCCGGCTATTAAGAAACAAGCACAAATATAAAATAGCATGCTACCATTTAGTTGACTTAATAATACCGCACCAAGTACAGGACCACACGTTCGAGATATATCCCAATGTAACCCGTAAATTGAAAAATACAATCCACGCTTATCTGTAGGAGCGATTTCTGAAACGAATCGAAGTAAGTGGTTTAAAGCGATACTTTCACCAATGACTAAAAAGAGTAATGTGAAAAATAGTGACAAGATTGTTACTGAAAATCCATAGCCAATTGCAGCTATCGTAAAGCAGATGTAAGAAATAAGTATTATTTTCGTCATGGAAAATCGTTCAGACCATTTCACGAGGAAAATTTGCAGAATGATTTCCATAATAGCTTTGCATGTTGAAATAAAAGCGAGTATGAATACGAAATCTGGAAACATATCTTTAGCGAAAATGCGATAATTTGTCTCAGTTTGTGCATAAAAAAAGCTAATAGGAAGTGTAGTAATCATAAGTCCCAAAACAGCGTAATGTTTGTGTACAAATTGTTTTGGAGATGATACTTCAAATTTTGGCTTAGGTTTTGTAAGTACTGGAGCGGTTTCTGGGAGCTGGGTCCATACAACTACTGCATATACCATAAGTGTAATGCTTTGCATTATAAATAAATATTCAGGATGAGTACGATAAAAGATAGCACCTATTATTGGACCAATTACGGAACCAATTGCAGCCATGGTGTGCAAAAGAGCAAAAATCTCTGCTTGTTGTTTTTGTTTTGTTAAATCAGCAATTTGTGCACGTTGAGCGGGAATATATAAGGAACGGCCCACCCCATTTATGACGTATAACAATGCAAATATAAAAACAGATTGAGCAAATACGAAGCTGCCAATTGCAACGCCTTGCAGCAATAAGCCGAGTAACATAATTTTCTTTCGCCCATATTTATCAGTAACTCCCCCAGCAATAAGTGTAAATACGATGTCTGAAAGAGGTTGTAGACCGAAAATGAGCATGGTTATTATTATATTACCGTTTAACATTGTATTAACGTAAATAATCATTATGAGAGCTAACATGGACTCAGTTGTTCGGGTTAAAAATTCGCCGCACAATCTTATAATAATGGGTTTGTTATAACGTAGTAAGAGATTGTTCAATATTAATTCCTCCTTTCTATATTGAAATGATAAGATGAAAGGAGAAATGGAAAAAGGGTAGAAACAAATGGGGGTATTTTTCACCTTTTAGGGGGATTATGATGTTTATTTTAGATCAATATATTGAACTATGGTATGCCTATGGTAAAGGGAGACGAGAAGGAGAGCAATTAGAAGTAACAGTACAGATGATAGCAGAAGCATTATTTTGTACGGAGCGTAATAGTAAATTAATTATAAAAAAATTAGAAGAGTTACATTGGATTACTTGGTTTCCAGGGCGCGGGAGAGGGAATCGTTCTAAATTAATATTTCAAAAGCATCCGATGACATTAATTTTAGAGAGAGGAAAAGAACTAACGAAAAAAGGTGATGTGAAAAGTGGAATCTCATTTGTGGAACGCTACAGCTCACAATTTCCTGTAGTAAAGAAAGAGTATGAAGTTTGGGTAGATTCCATATTTGGTCATCAAATAGAAAGGACACCTGAAGGAAGAAAAGATGTTCTTCGTTTACAAGTACAAATGAAACTGGACATCTCTTTAGATCCGGTTTACGCTACAATGAGATCGGAATGTCATATGGTTAAACATATTTTTGATACACTCGTATATGTAAATGAGGAAACAAACTCTATTGAACCAAGGCTTGCTTTTCACTGGGAATATAATGATGCTGACAAAGTTTGGACATTTTATTTAAGAAAAGGTGTTTATCTTCATAATGGAAAACGACTTACTGCACATGATGTTATATATTCATTGAATCGATTTATGAAAGCCGAAAACAACCCACACGCATGGATGTTGCAACATGTTGAAAATGTCCGAGCAGTTGATGAATATGTTGTTGAAATTGGATTACATACAGAAAATAGGATATTTTTACATATGCTTAGCGCGGAACAATGTTCTATCGTACATGATGATGCGGGAAACTTCATTGGTACAGGGCCTTTCCTATTACGAGAGAAGAATGCAAATTTATTTGTACTAGAAGCACATAATTTATATTATCGTGAAAGACCTTTTCTTGACCGAATTGAACTAATGAATGTAGAGCAAAGTGTAAATACGTATGACGTGTTAGTAAAGGCGCAATATAAAGATAAAGAAAAACATAATAAAGAAATTTCTCGACTTGAATCGAACGTAACATATGTAACGTGTAATCTTGTAAAAGAAGGGCCAATGCAAGATGAGCTATTTCGAAAGGCGCTATATCAAATTATTCATGGCGATAAAATTGTTCAAGAACTCGGCGGAGAACGTGGAGAAGTGGCAAAGAAACTAATATTAGCAAATGAAAGCATAGTAGAAACTGAGGAAGATATAGCTTGTTTAATGAAAAGGAGTACGTATCATAATGAAGTGTTACAACTTTATACATTTACAGGAAAAGATCACATAGAAGATGCACAATGGATACAGAAAGAGTGTGCGAAGTACGGGATCCGTGTAGAAGCTAATTTTCTTGAAATAGAAGAGTTATTGGAAATGAGTACGATACAAAAGGCTGATATGATGCATGATAGTGCAACTATTAGCGAACGAATTGAAGATAGTCTTCTATATATGTTTCTTACAAAAAATAGCTTTATTCATGGGCAAAGCAGCATGGACTTTCATAAGACATTGTCCTTTTATTTTAAACAAGAACAATTAGAGAAAAGAGTTACATTGTTACGCGGTATTGAAGACACTTTGTTACGTCACATTCATATAATTCCTTTATACCGTAACAAACAACAAGTAACTTCTCATGAAAAAGTACAAAATATAATGATTAATTCACAAGGGTGGATTGATTTTTATGAAATATGGTTTACATGTTGATATATAAGGGTTTTTACGCATTTTATTAGATGCGTGAGAACCCTGTTTTTGTGTATGAAACAGGGTTGTTTTACACATTGTTACGCTACTTATGATAAAAGTCTATTTACAGCGTAACAGTGTTATGTTACATTGTTATCAGGAAGGAGTGTTATACAGTTGAGTACAGATTTAATTTCAAAAAAAGATTTATTAGAGCTAACTGGTATTTCATACGGACAGTTATATAGATGGAAAAGAAAAAATTTAATACCGGAAGATTGGTTTGTACGAAAGTCAACATTCACGGGTCAAGAGACATTTTTTCCGAAAGAAAAGATTTTAGAGCGTATTGATAAAATCCAAACGATGAAAGAGGATTTATCACTTGATGAACTAGCAAATATGTTTTCACCAAGTGTAAGAGAAATCCTTTTAACAAAGGAAGACATATTACGTAAAGGGATTGCATCAGAGCCAGTTTTACAATTCTTTATAGAACAAACGAATAAAACAACAGAGTTTCAGTTTGCAGATATTCTGTATGTGTATATGTTAGAAGAATTATTACAATCGGGAGAGATTAGTTTAGAAGAAGGAAAAATGGTCTTGCAAGTATTATGTGAAAATTATGAAGCGATTAAGTATAAAACTTGTGATTTAATTATCGTCCGAAAGTTAGGGATTTCTACTTGTTTCTTAGTTTCAAACGTAGACGATTTAATTTTTGAAAAAGGCACCAAAATTGTTTTACGCGAAGCGATTATGAAATATACCGAAGCATTAAAAACGAAACTATTGTAGTGGGGGAGAAATTATGCGTACAGAAAATTTAATTATAAATGGTTACGGTTCATCGAATGGCGGCGAGTTTCATAAAGTGCAATTAAATGGAAAAGGGACTGTGAATGGAAATGTTGAATGTGAAAAATTTGAATGTAACGGTTACGGTGCAGTTACTGGTGATTTGAAAAGTAGCAGTGCACGAATTAGCGGATCTGGTAAAGTCGATGGCACAGTTCATGCTGAAACGATGCGAATTGATGGAAAAGCAACTATTACGAAAGATGTGAAGGCAAGCAGTTTGAAAATTGCAGGAAAAGGTACGATAGGTGGGAATGTCACTGGTGAAGAATTTAAAATCAATGGTCAAGCGACGATTGATGGCAACTGTGAAGTGGATACTTTTTCTTCTGATGGACAGTTTACAATTGGTGGATTATTAAGCGCGGATGAAATAAATATAAATATTCACGGTACATGTCGAGCGAAAGAAATTGGTGGTCAAACGATTAAAGTAAAACATAGGATGGGTACTTTTAGTAGACTGTTTAAATCAGTATTTGGTTTACAATTAGAAGCTGAACTGTTAGAAGGTGATAATATCGATATTGATTATGCTCACATAAGAACGGTAAGAGGAAATAATGTTACAGTAGGACCGAACTGTGAGATTGAACTGGTTGAATATACGGGTGTTCTAACTGTTGATAAAAGTGCAAATGTAAAAGAAATAAAGCAGGTTTAATAGGAGGGAGAAAGTAATATGGAACATTCACATAGTCTTACTGTCAATGGTTCTGGTAGTTCAGCAGGCGGGGATTATAACAAAGTGAAGATACGCGGTGAAGGAACAATTTCTAATGATATGAGCTGTAATGAATTTAAAACGTACGGCACGAGTGAAGTACGCGGTAATATGAAAGTGAAAAACTATGTCGTGTATGGTGATAGTGAAGTACAAGGAAATGTAACTGCGGAATATGTAAAAGTATATGGAAACACACAAATGCATAGTGATGCACATATTGAAAAAACAAAAGTAAGAGGTATGATAGAAGTTAAGGGAAAGTTTACTGGTGATTTCGTAGATGTGAAAGGCGCTTTAAATGTGAAAGGAGATATTGAAGTAGAGGAATTATCACTAACGGGTGGTCTTGAAAGTGATGGATTACTTAATGCTGAAAATATTGAAATTTCACTTCGTTATGAAGGGAGCAAAGTGAGAGGAATCGGTGGTAAAAAGATTTCTGTTCGTAAAAAAGCGAGATTTATTCCATTTACAAGTCATGCTGGAAGCCTCCAAACGTCTATCATTGAAGGAGATGAAATTTATTTAGAGCATACTATCGCTGAAGTAGTAAGAGGAAACAACGTTACTATTGGTCCAGGGTGTGAAATTAGTGTTGTAGAATATCATACTATCTTTAACCAAAAAGGTAATGCAGTTGTAAAAGAACATAAACAAATATAAGTAGTACGAGGGAGAGCAAGATTATGGTTGAGAAGAATAATAAGCTCGGCTTTGTTGTGGCGGGCTTATTGCTAGGCATTTTAATGGCATCAATGGATAATACCATCGTCGTAACAGCGATGGGAACGATTGTTGGTGACTTAGGAGGCCTTGAAAACTTTGTATGGGTCGTTTCTGCCTATATGGTCGCAGAAATGGCAGGTATGCCGATATTCGGTAAACTATCAGATATGTATGGCAGAAAGAGATTCTTTATTTTCGGTTTAATTGTCTTTATGATTGGTTCGGCACTTTGTGGTACTGCTGAAAATATTACACAGTTAGGTATTTATCGTGCCATTCAAGGTATTGGCGGCGGGGCATTAGTGCCGATCGCGTTTACTATCGTTTTTGATATTTTCCCTCCAGAAAAGCGCGGGAAAATGGGTGGATTATTCGGAGCGGTATTTGGTTTATCCAGTATTTTTGGTCCATTACTTGGTGCGTATATTACAGATTATATTAGCTGGCACTGGGTATTTTATATTAACTTGCCACTTGGCGTTTTAGCACTTATTTTTATTACATTCTTTTATAAAGAGTCACGAGTTCATAGAAAGCAAAGAATTGACTGGTTTGGTGCAATTACTTTAGTTGGTGCAATTACTTTAGTTGGTGCAGTAGTTTGTTTAATGTTTGCTTTAGAGCTTGGTGGACAAAAGTATGATTGGGATTCTAGTTTTATTTTAAGTTTATTTGGTGGATTCGCTATTTTAATTATTGCATTTATTTTTATTGAACGAAAAGTAGAAGAGCCAATCATATCATTTGAAATGTTTAAACAGCGATTATTCGGTATGAGCACTATTATTGCATTATGTTACGGTGCTGCGTTTATGTCAGCAACTGTTTACATACCGTTATTCATTCAAGGGGTATACGGCGGGAGTGCAACAAACTCAGGACTATTACTTTTACCGATGATGTTAGGGTCAGTCGTAACTGCGCAATTAGGCGGATTTTTAACGACGAAGCTTAGCTACCGAAACATTATGATTATTTCTGCTGTTATTATGCTAATTGGACTATTCTTATTAAGCACATTAACGCCAGAAACAAGTCGTGCATTATTAACAGTGTATATGATTATTATCGGATTTGGAGTTGGATTCTCATTCTCTGTACTAAGTATGGCAGCTATTCACAACTTTGGTATGGAACAGCGAGGATCTGCGACTTCAACGAGTAACTTCATTCGTTCGTTAGGAATGACACTAGGTATTACAATCTTCGGAATGATCCAAAGAACAGGTTTCCAAGATCAATTAGAAGAGGCGTTTAAAGGTATGAGCGGGGGAATGAATACAAACGCTTTAGGAGATTCAAGAGCTATTCTATCAGAATCGGCAAGATCTCAAATTCCGCCACAAATATTAGATAAAATTATTGACGCTCTTTCTAGCTCTATTGTCCAAACATTTATGTGGGCATTGGTACCAGCTGGTTTAGCATTCATATTTATTTTCTTTATGGGAAATGAGCGCATGGTTATTAAGAAACAACAAACGAATAAAAAGAGTGAAACATCAAAAGCATAATGAAAAAGCTCCTTTCCAATTGGAAGGGAGCTTTTTCGTATGTACGGATTTAGATTAGCCTTCGATGATTTCGTATTCTTCGTCTGCTAATAATAAAATTTGTGTTTTCTTACCTTTGTTTTGTACTTCGATTACATCGTAAGCACCTAAGTCTCTTACTTTGCTTTGAGAAGCGTTAACCATAACTTCAATAGAATCAATTAAGATATCTTCTTCAATGTATGATTCAGGCAATGCCATATCTTCAGTATCTAATACACATGCGTATAGATTTTGTAAGTTTTCAGCAGTCGGGTTTTGTTCCTCAACATCAATAATGTTTTTTACTGCTTCCATATTTTCTTCTTTTGCTTGGTATACTTTAATTTTAGCCATTATTTTAATCTCCTTTATAACGTAATCGTAGAGGCTACACTTCATTATAACGTTTTTTTCATGAAAGATGAAATTGTTATATGTATTTATAGCGAAAAATATGTATGATTCCTTGGTGTTAGTGTAAATTCCTTCCGTTAAAGTTATATTGTCCAAGCTTTTCTCATACTCCGCTCATATTATATGTATTAGATAAAACATATAGGGAAGGGATGGGGTGTAAGTGGGTTGTGAGCCGAAACGAAATTATCGATGTTGCCAAAATAGCATTTGTGAATTTTTACGAAGTCTAGAGCCTTTTACAAAAGTTCAGAGTATTGTAATTGCCGGAAAAGGAATTGGTGTATCTTATTTTCTTTCATTTAATAAGAGGAATGGTATCGTATCCTTCGTACAAGAGGACAATGAGGTTATCTTTGTAGATTGCTCTAGGATTGATGCAATTCGAATAGGAAAGGTTTGTAGTTGTAAAACGAAAGTTAAATTTATTGAAGAGGATTTTTGTCTTCTTGGAAATGTGTGTCCGCAATGTTTAACGGAGGGAAGTACGCTCTTTTTCGACTTTCACAATCCAGAATTGAATGTATCACTACAAGCAAAAACGATTGATGCACCTAGTTGTACTGAATTTATAGATGAGATGGGGAATGTCGTAAAACAAATTACTATAATGGGGGAAGCGATTGTTTCTAAAGATTTTGTTCAAGTGCCTGAACTATTAAACTTTCGGTTAGTTTTATCTGATACGGCTGCGAATCCTTTAAAGTTTGGAATACTGTTCATTAATTTCCCTGATGTTACGATTATTATTCTTTTCGCATCGAGTGGATACCTCAACATTTCGAGATGTTTGAAAATCGAGAGTGGAACTGGTAATGCGGAGATAGAAGATATGAAAAAGATGATATCGAATGACGATAATACGTACACATCAGTTGTTAAAGTGACTAAAATATATAAAAACGGAGGAACAGAATCATTTGTTAATAAGAATGAGTCATAACATATATATTTAAAAGAACCCTTAAACTAATGTTGAGGGTTTTTACATAATAAAAGATTTTAGATTGCGAATTATTATGAAGTATATTATCTGTAAACCTTTTTACTGGACAGTCTTTTACCTATTATTAGATGTTATAATAATTTTATATTTATGAATAATTTATAAATATATGGAGTGTAGTAGACTTTTGCTTATATGTAGAATAAAAGGACTTATAAAAAAGTAGAAGTGCATTGATTCTAAAGAAAGCAGGAATGTAAATGATATATGAAGCGAATATACATACGAGAGAAAAATTAGTTACTATATTCGAGGATTTCAATAACGTTGTTTTACTTTCTTATTTACAAGGACATATGGGTACCGCCTGGGTAAATGATCTTGAAAATCCAACAGTAGCGCAAGTTACGGTAGGGATTTTCACATTTTACGCTGGGGATTCGAATGCAAAAGAAACAGAAGAATTAGTACGTAACATTCCTGAGAGAATGTTAGTAATCGTAAATAGTGAAGAGTGGAAAAAGCGTTTAGAAACAAGTTACGAAAGAAAAATAGATAAGTTTTTACGGTATAAATTCAAACGTAATGCGGAAGGTTTTGATCGTTCAAAATTACAATCTTTTATATCAGCGCTTCCAAAAGGATACGAGTTACGAAGAATAGATGAACATATCATAAATAACCCTACATTACATAAAGTCTCTGAAGATTTTACAAGTCAATTTCAATCAGTGGAAGATTATATAAACCGAGGTATAGGATATAGTATTTTGTATAAAGGAGAAGTTGTATGCGGTGCATCATCATATAGCATTTATGATAATGGGATTGAAATTGAAGTGGCGACTGATCACAATCATAGAAGAAGAGGATTGGCAACTATAGTTAGTGCGGCGTTAATCTTGGACTGTCTAGAAAAAGGAATATATCCAAACTGGGATGCTGCGAATACTACATCTGCTAAACTAGCTGAAAAATTAGGATATGTTTTTCATAAGGCGTATGATACTTATTTTGTGGATAATAGATGAATGGGCAGAGAGTGTAAGATGTTTACAAAGTAAAGAGTTTAAAGGGAAAGACAGATAACTAGAATGTTTTGATAGAGTTTTTAAAAACTCTATCAAAACATTAGAAAATAAAATAATTAGTTCAATAATAAGAATATTTTATAATATATTGAGTGTAAAAACTGGCTTTTTTAGTCCGTTTTTATTTTTTATAAAAAGATAAATTAGTCGTGACCTTCTATTTTGTGGATATTAAAAAGTCGGTAAATGGTTCTTATTAAATATTATCCTTTGTTAGATGGAATAAAAGACTCTTGAAAAATTAATTTTGGAACACCTATTAGCTCTAACAGAAAAAAGTCGAGACCTTCTATTTTATATAGATAGATATCAGTATAGGCTCCTTTTATTAATTTATATGTTTTTAACTATAAAGGGGAAATGAATCTCTTATTTTGCAAATGATAAAAGTGACTATGATACAAACCCACGCATTAATAGAAAAAGTACATATACAGTATAGAGAGTTGAAAAACTCTAATTTTTTTTATAAAGGAGATTATATATTATGAGTGAACAATGTCCAATTAATGTACCATGTCAGGTGGTAGGACAAACCCAAACACCATTAAGTGATGAGGCAGCAGCACCAATTCTTACACCAGGAGCACCGATTGTAAAAATTCCAGTGGTATTAGCCGAAAGAACAATTCAAATTGTTGTAGAATCAGATGTTCCATTAGCACCTGCAGCATCCGAAATTAAACGTGTGTTAAAAAACGTATTTTTAACACAGTGTAAGTTAGTTCCAGTAGCATTCACTCCAGTACCAGGTACAAATTATCGCCGAGTTACAAGAGCAAAGTTATTTGTACAAGGATATATTCGTAAAAACATTGAATATGCAGGTAGTGGATGTAATTCAGTACTATTTGATCGTATCGCAAATGTTCCATTTTCTGGTTTTGCAGATTTAACAGAAACAGATTTTCTATCACTAGCAATAGTAGCTGCTTCCTCAGATACTACATCTCACTTTATTAATCCTAATAACGGTGACTTACCACGTTTAGACAAATACTTCTTTGAAAATACTGTTTTTTATAATGAACAACCATATTGCGAATTAGTTAGCGCTCAATTTTTTGAATTAGACTTCTCTCCTTGTCCAACAGAATTAAACGAATCATTTGAGACTCTTCGTGAGAAAATTGTACTGGATCTTACTGTGAAAGTTTTACAAGTGCAACAAGTACGAGTGTAAAACTAAAAAAGCATTGTCTTTGATAAAAAGACAATGTTTTTTTTCGTTTTATAAAACATATATAATAATGAAATGGTCGCGTACAAAAATATATTTTTATGAGTTTCATTGGTGGGGGGATGGTGATGAAAAATCCATGGGTTGGTAAGAAAATATGGAACAAAGTTTACAAAGGAGAGATACTGATTGATCAAGAGCAATCTCATGAAATAAGAGAAAATAAGAAAAGTAAACAAACAGATTCAGAGAAAAAAGAGAAAGCAATACAAGTAGAGAAAGAAGGTAAAGGACCAGAACGTAAGGTGAAGGCAATACAAGCAGAAAAGGAAAATAAAGAAACAAAGTCAAAAAAAGAAGAAAAAGCAATACAAGTAGAGAAAGAAAGTAAAGTAACAAAGTCAAAAAAAGAAGAAAAAACAATACAAGCAGAGAAAGAAAGTAAAGAACCAGGGTCAAAAAAAGAAGAAAAAGCAATACAAGCAGAAAAGGAAAATAAAGAAACAAAGTCAAAAAAAGAAGAAAAAGCAATACAAGCAGAGAAAGAAAATAAAGAACCAGAGCCCCAAAAGGAAGAAAAAGCAAATGAATCTGAGAAAAAAATTGAAAAAATTTTCCTAGGAAAAGAACATAAAACGAGTGTATTAGAGGGGAAAAGTATAGATTCTGAATCAAAAATAGCGAATTCAGAACGTTCAATAGAAGTGAAAACCCCATTTTCTATTATTTCAGATGTTACTAGTTTTAAAAAATCCCCTAATATGAATGTGAAAAATCAAGAAGTATATGTATTTCGTAATGAAGAAGATGCAAGAGGGCGTGAGCTGGATTCTACGTTACTAACTACAATGGAATATTATCATGGAGAGATTGATTGTAATTTAGTTTCTTCAAACCTACATGAAAAGAGGGTACTTTTAGAACTTTCTAATCAAAAAGAAAAAGGGAATGTTGAAGAGGGTTGGGTAGGCTCATCTTCATGGATTCCTATCCACGGTATAATATTAGAGAAGGAAGTTGAAGCAGATGTAAATAATTATATAACTGCGAAATTACCAATTGAAATAGGGAGGTATAAAGGTGAAATTAGTCTAATAGAAAAGATCGTTTTTAAAGAAACAGTTATAGAAATAAAAGAAGTATCACAGGAAATTATTGTAACAAACAAAGAATTCTTATTGCCAAAAATAATAAAGAAAGGAAAAAATCCATCTATAATTGAAAAAGGAAGCTTACGTGTAGAAGGTTATATATTTCAGTGTATTGAATTTACATCAGAACAAAGTGAAAATCATGATAAGATCTACCAGTTAATGCAAAATATTATATTGGAACTAAACGTCCAATTATTACAAGAACAGGAAGTTCGTGTGCGAATTACATAAATGATTATTTCACTATCAATCAGTTGAATTTTTTTAGGAGTTTGTAATAGAAAAACACAAAAAGTGCTAGCAAGTCTGCAAACAAGCTAGCTAACATGCATTGGAAGTGAAATACTGCCAATGTAGTAATTAACAATACGTTAATTAACTAGGTGAAACGTGATAAATCTATTTTTACATGTGGGGAAATACAAGGTGTTAAATCCTAATTTAGAAACTCACAACTTAAATAGTAAAACATGTTTATCATAAGTATCCAAACACCAGTTATATTTTTTTAGAATAATTGGATGGATAACCTCTTTTGTAGCATCAACTTCAGTAAAGCCATATTTCTTATAAAAGTTTTCTAATTCCTCAAAAGGAAGACAATACACATTTTTTACTTGTAATTTTTTCGCAGTTTCTACTAAAAATGATACAAGTTCCCCAGCTAAATGTAACCCTCTAAATTGAGGGAGAATAAAAATTCCACCCATTTCTATAGTATCATCATCTATTTGGACTAATCGTCCCACACCTGCATACTCGTTGTTGTATGTAATGATTGCAACTTTATCTCTTTTTAAATCACTTCGTACAAATCCTATTGAGTCATATTGATTATTAATCCATTCTAAATCGTTAGATGTAGCCATTTGAATACTCATAGACATCCTCCTTCGGAATACTAGCACTATCTTTATTATATAAAACATAAGATGCTATATCAAAAGAACCTTGATATAGCACATTTGCTAAATTTGTTAGTTGAAGGTGTGGATTTGCTGGTATTAAAATGATTACTTCAACTAAAAGAGGGTAAGAACCTTGTGAATTTAGTGTAAAACTATTTCGTGTGTTTGGTAACGCATTATTATTTAAGCGTATAGAGTTTATAGGCTTATTTTAATTGGTGTAGCTACTATATTGTTGGAACTAGTAAGGAAATATAATAATCACCAGCCTGAGTGATAAAAATTGTATTAGGATTTAGAAAAAAAACCTCCTGAAAAAGAAAAGGGATTTAAAGATAAGAGCACTTCGAAAAGTGCCCTTCAGTAACGACTACTCATTCTAAAAAGAAAGGATGCAATATATCATATGAAGTTAAGTGTATTTAATTATGGGCCTTTTATATAAAAGTTTTATTTTGTTCCGAATAAAAAGGCGGTTGTTTCCGCAACCACCTTTCAGTAAAACAAAGCACTTTTTATGAAATAAATTATGGATGATCCCTAAAAAGGTTATAGGATATACCCACATTTTTATAACTAAAGTGACGAACTTAGGTTATAAGGAAGGAACAATTATATTGTATGAAATCTATTCTAGAGTAGTCACAAAGAAAGTTGTCTTCTTATTAGAAGGCAGCTTTTTTTATTAGAAAAAGAAGTAGAAGATTAAGTTACTTGTCCAAACAAATTTTAAAAAAATACATAAAATGCTAGTAGTTAGTCGATATTTTAATATTGCTAATTTTAAGACTAAAAGGGGTGATTTTATGTGTGAATGTGAAGTTTGTAGAAGAAAGAAAAATCGGGATCCATTAAACCGGGAGTTTGAGCCGAAAAAACGAGTTCCTGAGCCAAAAAAAGAGGATTGCGAACCAAAGAAAGAGGATTGTGAACCAAAAAAAGAGGATTGCGAACCAAAGAAAGAGGATTGTGAACCAAAGAAAGAGGATTGTGAACCAAAGAAAGAGGATTGCGAACCAAAGAAAGAGGATTGTGAGCCAAAAAAAGAGGATTGCGAACCAAAGAAAGAATATTGCGAATCATTAAATTATTATTCGTTTAGTAAAAATGCAAATTTTTTTGAGGAAGCCATACAAACAGATGAAATCGATCAAATTTCTGAGGAATATATTGAAATAGTTGATTCAGCAGATGTACAAGTTACTACTACAGATACAAAAGCTGCGTTATCTATCCAAGCAGCATTACAAGCAGCTATTGTGGTTGTAGTAAGTATTTCTATAGCAGATAGTGAAAAGGCAGATAAAATAACACAAGAATTATTTCAAAAATCATCTATTAAACAAATTAATAGACAAAAAACATTTATTAAAAATTCCAGAAACGTAACCGTAACAACTACGGATACAGATATTGCAGTGAATATTCAAATTCTCCTTCAAATTTTATTAGCTTTATTAGTTAAACTAAACATTTTATAAAGTATCTATTCCATTGATATTTAGCTATAAGGTTTCACACTAAGTAAATGTTTTTTGTTGTAATATGTGGTACAAGCTTGGATTTCTTATTATGACTGAATTAATATTCAAGATAAATGAAAAAGCAAGTGTGGAAAACTACAAATAAAGATGAAATACATTATTTAATAGTAAATGAAACTTATATTTATGTGAAGTGAAGGAAAGAAAGCTGACTTCTTATTAGAAGCCAGCTTTTTGAAGTTATTAGTAAAAAAAGTAGAAAATAGAAGATTAAGTTACTTGTCCAAGCAATTTTTATTAAATTACATATAATGCTCTTAGTTATTTGAAATTTTTATAGAAAATTGATTGGAGTGAATATTATAAATGGATGATTTAAACAAATTTTCTTCCTTTAAGTTTGATAAGGATCAAAAGAATATAATCATAGACCTTTTACTCTCAGATATTTTTAATAGGCATGGGATAAATGAAGAAAAACTAAAAAATTTATCGCCAGAAAAAAAGCAGCAAATTAAAAGTATTGTTTCTGAAATACAATCACAAGTTAATAATTATTTAGATTGAAAGGGGGTGAACGTATGGAAAAAACATGTCATTCAGATGAAAATAAAAAGTGGAGTGCATTAGATTCCTCAAATCCTCATCCGTCTTTTAAAAATGCTAGCGTTTCAGAAGCAGCTGCGCAAGAAAGTAAAACTTATCAAATTTCTGAAGAATCTATTATAATTGTTGATTCAGCAGATGTAGAAGTTACTACTACAGATACAAAAGCTGCGTTATCTATTCAAGCAGCATTACAAGCAGCTATCGTGGTTATAATAAGTATTTCTATAGCAGATAGTGAAAAAGCTGACCGTGTAGCACAAGAATTGTTTCAAAAATCATCTGTTAAACAAGTTAATAAACAAGAAACTGTTATTAGAAATTCTAGAAATGTTACAGTTACGACTACGGATACAGACATAGCAGTAAATGTTCAAATTCTTCTCCAAATTTTATTAGCTTTACTAGTAAAATTAAATATTCTATAAAATATTTAACCTGTTTTTTTATATATGCTGCTTCTTAGTGATAAATATTCACTGTTTTAATTCTAGTACAGGCTATAAATATTAATCATAACTGGACTAATATTTAACATCGCCTAAATAATAATGTAAACAAACAATGTGATGGAAAATAAAGTTTGGTTATTTTTTTAAAAATTTAAAAGCCGTTTCCTTTATTGGATTTGGCTTTTAAATTTTAAATAGCATAAATTTGAAAAGACCATATTGAATTAAAAAATAAAAGATATAAATGCAAAATAATCATAAAATCATTTGTGTTATAGAAAGAATAATAAATAGTTAAAATAGAATGATTTTTAGTAAAGGTTCAAGTTTTGAAGAATAGTGCATACAATATAAAGTGTTTTCCTTTCTTCATTTAAGTTTTACGTATATAATTTAAAAGTACTATTTTTATTTTATTATTTTATATTTATAACAGAATAGAGGTTTAAAAATGGGTGTTAAAATCATTACGGATAGTGCGGCGGATTTACCAGTAGAATTGCTGCAAGCATATAATATTGATTTAATTCCACTCCGTGTTTATGATGAAGCAGAAACAGAGTATCTAGATGGAGTTACATTAGAGTCAGTTACATTATTGCAAAACATGAGAGAAGGCGCTGTTTATAGAACGTCATTGCCTTCACTTGAAACTTTCCAAGAAAAATTTATTTCTTATGCAAAAGAAGGTAATCCTTGTATATATTTAGCTTTTTCATCTGAACTGTCTGGTACATATCAATCGTCAGTTGTTATTAAAGAAGAAGTGAAAGAGACATATGCTGATTTAGATTTAGAAATTATTGATACGAAATGTGCTTCGCTTGGTCAAGGGCTTGTCGTACTAGAAGCTGCTAAAATGGCGAAAGACGGTGCATCAAAAGAAGATATTTTAAAACGTGTTGATTTTCTAATGAACCACATGGAGCACATCTTCACTGTAGCTGACTTACAGTACCTTGTGAAAGGCGGACGTTTAAGTAAAGTAGCTGGTTTTATCGGTGGTTTACTAAACATTAAGCCGATCTTAAACGTGGAAGAAGGAAAACTTGTACCACTTGAAAAGGTACGAGGGAAAAAGAAAGTATTAAGCCGTATTGTTGATATTATGGAAGAGCGCGGAAAAGGCCTTAAAGGTCAAACAATCGCCATGACTCACGGTGATGACTTAGAAACAGCTGAAGCGTTAAAAGCATTAATTACAGAAAGATTTGGGTGTGAAGTATTTATCGTAAATACAATTGGAGCAGCAATCGGTGCGCATACAGGACCTGGTGTGTTAACATTGTTCTTCTTAAATGAGGTAGAGTAAAGGATTGATCTTTTGATCAATCCTTTTTTCTTATTAATCAGTAATAATTGGTCGATACGGTATTTGTGAAGATAAAATCATCGAAGTTTTAACTGTTCCAAATGGTATAACGATATCAATTAATTCCTCTAATTCTTTCATAGAGTGAACCGCTACTTTCACCTGTTACTCGATGACATTCGAGTATTCTATATTCTTCGTTGATTTTCTCCTCAAATTTTTCACAAGGAATCTTTAGATTTTCAATTCTTAAAAATGCTTGAATTGATTTTTACAACTTCATCTAATGATATACGTGCGGTATATTTTTCAATTATTCAAGTAACTATATTGTTTATCTGTTTATGTTTATGTACGTTTCAGTGCAGAAGAAAAGTGTATAAATAAAACTGTGTCTATAGAAATCTAAATATTAAAAGATATTAAAATTTTCTCGTTTCATATATAATTATGTAGGGAGAAATATCTGTAACTATTTGTAAAAATAGGAGGCGGCTATAAAAATGCATGAAATTGCTAGGTGGGATTTAGATCAATTGTATCAGGTTGAGGATATTCTAACTCCAATATTGGAATTGAAAGAACAATATTATGAGAGAACAGATGTGGGGGTCCTTTCAAAACTTATACAAGCTATTGAAAAAGCAGAATACTATTTGTATTGCCGATCGGCTGAAGAAAGTGTTTCATCTGAAAATACTATATTGACTGTGAAGGTAAAGGAACTAAAAAGCGAAGTACAGCAGGTAATAATACAAAGTGAAGTGGAAATTACCGATAATACTAGATTAATAAAAGATGAACTAAGTGCATGAGAAAATATGTACATACAATTAAGAAATAAGATAGAAATAGAGTACAATAATAAGCAATTATTATTTGGCCAAGCAAATAATATTGCGATGAATAGTAATAATGAAAAGGAAAGATTAGAAGTATTCGAGTTATTAACAAGTGGTTTACATAAGGACAAAGAAATCTTCGCTACTGTCTTAAATCAAATAGGGAGATTACGCAATACAGAGAGTAATGAATTAGAAGATAGAGAGATTTTAACGCAATCCCTACATTCGAATGGTATTTCTGAAACTGTATTATTACAAATGTGGAATGTCACAGAAGAAAATCTTGATACATTAGTAAGTGCTTTAAACGTGTATAAGAAGGAAGAAGCTTCGATTACATGGCATGAATTTATGACTGTAAAGGAAAATAATGAGGTTCATATCCCTTTTTCAGTAGCAGTTCAAAACATATACGATGCGTTTGAAAATATAGATAAAGAATTAGCAGAATTTGCACGTAATGCAATAGAGAGAGGATGGATAGATGCGGAGCCGAGAGATAATAAAGCACCAGGCGGG
Source organism: Bacillus sp. EB106-02-03-XG38 (assembly GCF_058792175.1). Taxonomy (NCBI): domain Bacteria; kingdom Bacillati; phylum Bacillota; class Bacilli; order Caryophanales; family Bacillaceae; genus Bacillus; species Bacillus sp. EB106-02-03-XG38. The sequence goes on along the minus strand of NZ_JBYTED010000001.1, from coordinate 992,705 downwards.
TTTTGCGCTCCTTTCTTCAGTGAGAAAGAATCGCGAATTTCAATGCGTTATGATGGAAGTAGTGATAGTGTAAGAGTACTTGCGCACGAACTAGGACATGCTTGGCATTTTTATAATATGAGCTTTGAACAATCAACTTCTTTTTTAGATGATTATTTGCCAATGAGTACAGCAGAATCAGCGTCTATATTCTTTGAAACCGTGCTTATAAACTATCTAATTCAAACAACAGATAGTATAGATATAAAAAAGTCATTGCTTAGTTGGAAAATAAGAAACAGTTTTAATTATGTAATGGCAATACGAGCATCATTTGAATTTGAGAAGAACTTTTATGAAAAGTGTAAAGAAGGTCCTTTAAGTGCTGATGAAATCGAGAAATTATCTATAGTAGCGCAAGAAAAAGCATACAGGAATGCATTATCACAATATCAGCCGCTTGTTTGGATGAAATATGTTCAGTTTTATATTGCAGATGTTCCTTTTTATAATTATCCATACACATTTGGGTATTTAGTTAGTTTTAGTTTATTAGAAATAGCTCAAGAAAGTAAAAGTACTTTTCATTCGAAATATAAAGAATTCTTACGAGAAACAGGAAAAGCTTCAGTGGAAGAGCTTATGAAAAAACATTTTGAAATAGATATAACAAGTTATGCATTTTGGGATAAAGCTTATAAACAAATTTCTAAAGATATTGATGAATATTTGAGGCTTATTTAGAGTGAAGAAGGAGACAACATCCATGAACAGAATCGGCATTATCGGAGCAATGCAAATTGAAATAGACTTACTTTTAGAAAAACTAGCTATACAAGAGGAACAGACGATTGCGGGAATGCCATTTTACGTTGGAGAATTTATGGGAACAGAAGTAATTATTACACGTTCTGGTGTAGGGAAAGTAAATGCAGCCGCATGTACGCAAACATTAATTCATAAATTTGATGTAGATGCTATCATCAATACGGGTGTTGCTGGAGGGTTACACCGAGATGTAAAAGTTGGTGATATCATTATTTCAACGAATGTTACCCATCATGATGTAAGTAAAACACAAATGAAAAACTTATTCCCGTTCCAAGAAGAATTTGTCGCAAGTAAGGAATTAGTTGAGTTAGCACGTACAGCATGCAACAGTAGTGATTTACACATGGAGGTTCATGAAGGAAGAATTGTAAGTGGTGAATGTTTTGTTGAAGATTCAAAATTAAAAGCGAAATTAATAGACGAATATGCACCGCATTGTACAGAGATGGAAGGTGCAGCAATAGGACATGTTGCTTACATAAATGACGTACCATTTCTCGTTATAAGATGTATTTCTGATAGTGCAGACGATGAAGCTCAAACTTCATATGATGACTTCGCGAAAACTGCCGCAAATTATTGTTCAGAAATTATCGTTGAGATGCTGAAAAATATACTGAGTAAAACATATAGAGCAAAAGGAGAAAGTGACATGTTACAAGCATTAATTTTTGATATGGACGGAACATTATTTCAAACTGATAAAATTTTAGAATTATCGTTAGACGATACATTTGACCACTTAAGATCACTACAATTATGGGATACAGTAACACCTATTGATAAATACCGTGAAATTATGGGTGTACCTTTACCGAAAGTTTGGGAAGCTTTATTACCGGATCATTCTCTTGAAATAAGAGAACAAACAGATGCATATTTTTTAGAAAGACTAATTGAAAACATTAAAAGTGGAAAAGGTGCTTTATACCCGAACGTAAAAGAAGTGTTTGCATATATAAAAGAAAATAATTGTTCAATTTATATTGCTAGTAATGGTTTAACTGAATATTTACGAGCAATCGTATCTTATTATGATTTAGACCAATGGGTTACTGAAACATTTAGTATTGAACAAATAAAATCACTTAATAAAAGCGACTTAGTAAAAAGTATTTTGAACAAATATGATATAAAAGAAGCAGCGGTAGTTGGCGACCGTTTATCTGATATAAATGCAGCTAAAGATAATGGTTTGATTGCGATTGGATGTAATTTTGATTTTGCACAAGAAGATGAACTTGCTCAGGCGGATATAGTAATAGATGATTTACTGGAGCTTAAGGGTATTTTATCTAAAGTGCAAAATACGCATGCTACGAATTGAATAAAGTAACAACCATAAAAATGCTCAGAATAAATAGTTCTTGAGCATTTTTATGTATTTTCACACATAGGAGGAATAGATTTGATAGATATACGTATTCAACAAATTAAAGATTTAATGATATATGAACACGATCATCTTGTTCAAGAAAGCAAAGAAGAAGGATTTAATTTCCTAATAAAACTAATAAGTGAATATGAAAATAAAATAAACACATTTAATAAAACTGGAGAATGTTTATATGGTATTTTTCAAGGGAAAAGTTAATTGGAATAGTAGGGCTAAATGAGGATCCGTATACAGAAAATAATAAGATTGGCCGATTAAGGAGATTTTATATTGCAAAGGACTATCGTCGTATAGGGCTAGGGAAGTTGTTATTAAACCAACTATTATCTCATGCAGAAAAGTATTTTAAAGTGTTTGTATTGCATACGGATACGAAACAAGGTGATGCGTTTTATAATGCAAATGGATTTGTGAAAGGAGAATTTTATAAAGGATCTAGTCACTTTAAAGTATTATATTAGTAAAAAAAGAGACCTCTGCTTCGAAAAATAAGCTTATGAAGTCTCTTTTTTCTAGTCAATTATGTTTAACATTCATTTCTTTCAATAGTCCCTTCGGATCACCTTTCACATAATAAAAGTGCGGGTTATTTTCATCATCGTAAAGCATAATATAAGGCTTTTGATTAAGCGGGAGAAGTATAAGTACTTCATCAATTGTTGTATGTAACCATTGATTCGTAATAGAAACTGGTTTAGATAAAGGGATTTTTATCATGTGACCATCTTTTGGAACGACGTTTAAGTTTTTGAACGGGCCAGTAATGGATTTAGCATATTGAACAGCTTCTTTTTGAATAGCTGGATCTAAAGATTGTTTTTGAACGACCATTTCTTTTTGACAATCAAACACTTCAATTTGTTGATTACTATTTGCAAGAACATTTGTCGATAATAAAAAACAAAGTAGAGTAATGACCCCGATTTTTTTCAGCATAGTACAACACCTCGTCTTTACTATACCCTTAAAAGGTTCAAATATTTTTCTGTCACATTGATGTAACAAAGAAGTTGTATAATACAATTGGTTTTTGTTTAAAAGTAATGGAGGATCATGTATGAGAGTATTAATCGCAGATGATGAACAAGATATGTTAAGGATTTTAAAGGCTTATTTTGAGAAAGAAGGCTTCGAGGTTTTATTAGCGAAAGATGGAGAGGAAGCACTTCAAATATTTTATGAAGAGAAAATTGATTTAGCTATTTTAGATTGGATGATGCCAAAACATAGTGGTATTACTGTTTGTCAGGAAATAAAAAAGAGCTCAAGCGTTAAAGTATTAATGCTTACGGCGAAAAGTGAGAGCGAAGATGAATTAGCAGCGCTTCAAAGTGGGGCAGATGAATATGTAAAAAAACCGTTTCATCCAGGCGTATTAATAACTAGAGCGAAAAAGCTAATACAGCATGATGATGTCATTCAAGTTCAAGATTTGAAAATAGATTTCGCTAAAAATAAAGTTTATAAAAATGACAAAGAGTTAGATATTACAAAAACAGAGCTAGAATTAATAAAGTGTTTTTTAAATCATAAAGGTATGATTTTAACTCGTAAAAAATTGTTAGATATCGTATGGGGATTTGACTATTTTGGAGAAGAGCGAACTGTTGATACACATGTAAGAAGATTACGTAAAAAAGTAGGAGAAAATATTATAAAGACGCACCGCGGGCTAGGATATAGTTTGGAGGAGCAGAGTGAATAAACTTGGAAAAAAGCTATTTCTCAGCATTTCTTTAACTGTTATTCTTATTTTTACAATCTCTTTATTATTAATTAACTATCTTTTACCGAAATATAATATATACAAAACGCGAGAAAGCTTAGAGGGCATAACAGCACAAATACAATCCATACCGAGCTCTCAACTGGATGAAGCAATTTCTAGTATTGAAAATGAGGCGAATGTTACGATTGCGTATACATCGATAAACGGTTCAGAAGATCATATTAATGATGAGTTACGTATGCAACTTACAAAGAAAAGAGTTGCCCTTAATAAACTCTGGATTACTAAAGAAGAAATAATGAAAGTAAAGAACTTCGGGCAATCGAATAAAATATATGATCAAGAGAAGATGAAATCTAGCTTTTTTGTAAAATACATTGCGAAAGACGATAAGTTGATTTTGGTAGGAGTTTCGATTGCACATTCAAATGAAGTGATAAAAACGTTAAATTCATTTTATTTGTACATATTAGGTATTACGATTTTTCTTATTATCGTACTTGTATGGATACTTTCAAAAACAATTACGAGACCATTGAAAGAATTAAGTGATGTTGCAGAAGATATTTCAAATTTGAAATTTGAACGAACAAAAGTGAAAACAAATGATGAAATTGGAGACTTAGCTAATAGTATTAATATCATGAGTGATAAATTACATGAAGCGCATCAAAATTTAACAGATCGAAATGAACATTTAAAACGATTTATGGGTGATGTGACGCATGAATTAAAAACACCAATCGCATTAGTGAAAGCATATTCTATGGGAATCAAAGATGGTTTGGATGATGGTACATACATAGATACTATTATTAAACAAACTGATCACATTTCGAACTTAATTGAAGAACTATTACGATTTTCTAAACTAGAGAGAGATGTTTTACAAAAAGAAAAATTCTCTATTAAATCACTAGTTCAAAGTATATTACATAAGCATAAGATTGAGTTAGAGTCGAAAGAAATTGATTTGCATGTCAACTATAATATTGGTGATGCAGTTGTGTATGCAGATGTGAATAAAATGAGAATGGTGTTTCAAAATTTAATATCCAATGCGATAAAATATACGGCAAATCAACATATAAAAATTACTTTAGAAGAACGAAATGAAAGTGTATATTTTCAAATTCAAAATGGTATGAATGTAGAATGTATGAAAGATATCGATAAAATTTGGGAACCTTTTTACGTCTTAGAATCTTCTCGCAGTAAAGATCATTCAGGCACAGGACTAGGTTTAGCAATCGTGAAAAGCATCTTAGAAAGACATGGTTTTGACTATGGAGTTTCTACTATAGAGGGAGAGATACGATTTTATATAAATATGAAGAACGATTAATTCAATACTAGTAGAAGCATCGTCTATTAATAGGCGATGTTTTTTATTGATGATAGGTAAGTAGTAATTCAAAATATATAACCTTGAAAGCCCGTTGGAAGGGTGTTCTACAAATTTCTCAAGTTGTTGTATAAAATATAAACTGAATTTTCAGTAATTTTATTGTATAGTAAAAGGAGAAATAAATGGGGAGGAAAGAGTATGGGGAAAAAGAAAATAGCAATTACATTATCAACAATCTTATCTTTATCAGTCACTTCAGGAGTTTCTAGTATAACTGCGCATGCAGACAGTAAAGAAACAAAATACATAAATGAGAATGACGTGAAGTTAAATGGGAAAGTTTCAGAAGGGTTACAAGCTAATATGAAGATCGAATTAGAAAATGGGATGACAAAACCGATTTACTCGCTTGATGAAGCAATTATCGAAAATCTATTTGTAGAAACGGAAGTTGATAGTGATCGAGATGGTAAAAAAGACAGAGTGTCAGTAAAAGTTATGCGCCCAAAAACAGATCCTAATGTAAAAGTACCCGTTATATATGAAATGAGCCCATATCGAGCAGGTTTAAAAGATGTTCCTGTATATAATGTAGATGAAGAATTGTATGCGTATGAAGGCAAACCGTATGGAGCTGTTAATCTTGGTTCATACGGAAATTACTATGTACCAAGAGGCTATGCAGTTATTTTAGGTGAAAGTATTGGAACTGGAAAATCAGATGGATGTCCGACTACTGGAGACGAACAAGAAATATTAGGAACGAAATCTGTCATTGATTGGGTGAATGGACGTACGAAAGCATATACAGAAAATGGTGAGGAGGTTAAGGCTGATTGGTCTACAGGAAATGTAGGTATGACAGGTGTTTCTTATAATGGTACGTTACCGAATGCAGTTGCGACGACTGGTGTTGAAGGATTAAAAACAATTATTCCAATCGCGGCTATTAGTAGTTGGTATGATTATTATCGTGCAAATGGTGCAGTCATTGCGCCAGGTGGATATCAAGGAGAAGATACAGATAATATGGCAGAAGCAGTATTAACAAGAGAAAATCCTGAAGTTTGCGGACAAGTAATAAAAGAGTTAACAGCAGGACAGGACCGGAAAACTGGTAATTATAATGATTTTTGGGATAAACGTAATTATGTAAAAGATGCTAAAGACGTTAAAGCAAGCGTATTTGTTGTTCATGGTTTAAATGATTGGAATGTTAAGACGAAGCAGTTCGCGCAATGGTGGGATGCACTTGAAGAAAATAATGTTCCTCGTAAAATGTGGTTACATCAAGGTGGACACGGTGGGACATCAACAAATGACTGGCAAAGAACACAAAATAAATGGCTCGATTATTGGTTGTATGGAATTGAAAATGGAATTATGAATGAACCAATGGTTGATGTACAACGTGAAAATAAAACGTGGGAAAAATTAAAAAACTGGCCGGATCCAACAGCTGTGCCGTCAAAAGTTCGTATGTATTTAAGTAACAAAGCCGTTAATTTACCATTAAGTAGAGGTTCTGTAAATAAAGTTTTCTCATTCTTAGATGATGCAAAAATGAAATCAAACCAATTAGTAGCAAACCCAGAACTCGAAGTAGCCAATCGATTAGTGTATACAATGCCTGTACTGCAAAAAGATACGCGTATAAGCGGTACACCAAAGATTTCAATTACAGGGAATATTGATCGATCTGTATCGAACTTAACTGCTTTACTTGTTGATTATGGAGGAGCGAAGCCGGAGATTGTAACGAGAGGCTGGATGGATCCACAAAACTTAAAGAGTATAGAAAACTCAACAGCGATTCAACCAGGTAAAGATTATACATTTACATGGGACATGCAGCCAGATGATTACGTATTTAAAGCGGGGCATCAAATTGGAGTCGTTTTAATCGCTAGTGACTATGATTATACAATTAGACCGAAAGCGGGCACGAAGCTTACAGTGAAATTAAGTGAAGTGACATTGCCAATTGTGAAATAAATAGTTATGGATAAAGAGCTTACTGCAAAGTAAGCTCTTTATATTTTGAAAAGGGGAGTTTATTATGATTTTCTACTGGAAGAGACAAAAATGCTTATAATAAATAAAAAATTGCATTCATAATTAATAGACCACTAAAGGTAAGGTCAGCAAAGCCTCCCGCGAATCCATCTCCTACTTTTTCACCAATAATGTGCAAAGTGGTGAAGAAAACAATGGGAGAAGAAAGTATGAAAATGCCACTGGCAATTTTCCATATTCGTTTATACTTCTTTGCTATACAGAAAATTAGTGCATTTAATGCAATAAGAAGTAAAAGAAATATAATTAATGAATTCATCATATCCTCCTTTTTGTGGAAGTCTGAATTTTCATTTTGATGAGAATATAATATAATATGATTATATTATATGGAAAGCGAGTGATTTATTATGACAGTCAGCTCTTTCGAATTTTTATTAAAAATAAAGGTACAGGAAGATTAATTGAAAGAAAATCTTCCGTACGTAAAAAACGGAGGAGAAAATAAATGTTTAGTTTTTATAGTACACTTTGCACGGAACTTTATGATTTCACTAAGCCTGTTGGTTATTCTTTAAATGGTGATATTGAGTATTACGAAGAACGTTTAAAAAATTGCAACGGAAGAATTCTCGAAGCAGCGGTAGGATCAGGGCGCGTCATCATCCCGCTTCTTGAAGCTGGTTTTACAGTAGATGGAATAGATTATTCACCTGAAATGCTACAATCGTGCCGCGTGCGATGTAAAGAGAGAAGCTTACATCCTAATTTATTTGAAGGAAGCTTACAACAATTTTCACTACCACATAAATATGAGGCAATTATCATTCCTACTGGATCTTTTTGTTTAATTGAAAATCGTACAGATGCTATAAACGCATTGAAATGTTTTTATGAACATCTTAATCCAGGCGGGCGATTAATTGTAGATATTATGCTTCCGCATGACTGGAAAACTGGGGAAATTCATACATCGACTTTTTCTTTGCCGAGTGGAGACGGAATTACATTAGAAAATAAATCAATTGAAATAGATTGGCTGAACCAAGTTACTCTATCATATTTAAAATATGAAAAATGGAGTAAAGGGCAGTTAGTACAAACGGAATTGCAACGCTTTGCGGTGCGCTGGTATGGAATAGAAGAGTTTAAACTTATGTTAGAAAGTATAGGTTTCTCTAACATTACGTGCTCCGCTGACTATGTTTATGAAAAAGAACCGTCAAATGCAAATCAAATGTTTACTTTTGAAGCGGTGCGAAACGAAAAATAAAGAATTATTTATGAAAATAAGGCAATCGATACAGTATCGATTGCCTTATTTCAATTGTATATCACTTACATGGTATTACGTTCTAGTTGTCCAAGCATCCTTCTACTAACTACATATACTACTTATATTAAAGGGAGTTACTATTTTAAATAGACCCGTTATTTTTTGTAAATGATATTTTAGAGAAGTAGGGGGGATAAATTTTGGAAAACGAAGCACAAGATAGAGTTGAAAATCAAGTGTATTCCAATCGTGTAGTAAGATCAGAATTTGATGCAAATTGGGAAACATGTATATCAAAAAGTGGTTATGTAATTTATGTAGCAACAAGTAACAATGCCGAAGTAATAGTACTTCTTGCAGATGGTTCAAGTAAATTATTAATTTTTGAAAAAGGCGGTAAAGTAGTAGTAGGCGGTGGTGGAACAAGTCATTATAGTAAGCCGCATATTGCAAGAAATATTTAAGGTAGAACATATTAATTGAGAAGAAACCAATAAGTAACTTAAAAAAGCATTTCCTGTTTCGGGAAATGCTTTTTCTATGTTATAGTATAATAGTGTTTTGAAACGATGTTATTTTAATATACCTCGAGTTTTGTTGTGTATTATTTTTATATTAAATTAGTTGCGTAATTATTTTTTTATATAAGGAGTAATAATTAGAGAAATGAAAAATATCGACTTTATACTAGAAAGTGATGAGGCATTAAAACCGTCTGAACGATTAGTACTATTATTATTAGAGAAGCATAGAATGTTATATACGAACGATCTATTAGCATTATCTAATTTATCATATAAAACATTAACGGATTCATTAACGTCGCTCGTTTTAAAATCATATGTGTTAAAAGAAACAGGTAAGGGAAGAAGACAGAATTGTTATAGATTGGTATGATAAGAGTGCTGATTTTAGAAGGTTTACATTCATGTTTTTCAAATGTAAGGATAAGTTAGAAATTAGCTTTCAAATGAAAAACATACCGCAATTCGCATTTAAATATTCGCATTTCATTTTTATTAATGGAAATGAAATCATTATCGGAAATAGAAAAATAAAATAAACTGCATAAAAAAGAAATAAAAAAACAATCCATTTTAAAAATGGATTGTTTTTTTATTGGGATAATATTATTTGATATGTTGAAATTAAATCATAGTTCTCACTATTTTAAAACAAAAATAGATAATATTATTATGTAAACTAACGTGTTGACAGGTAAATATAATAATCAATAGAACATATAGAAGAGTATGCTTAAATATTTGAAAGATGGGAGATTATTATGGGGATTTTACAATCAATAGTACAAGCTGTTATAAGTGATAATAAGGCAGAAGTGGTGGAGTTTATAAAGACGAATCCAAGTGATGTTAACGAATTTAGTGACGATGGCTGGACTCTACTTCACTTATCGGCTTATTTTGGACAAAAAGAGATAGCAAGTTTTCTTTTAGAAAGTGGAGCAGATATACATAGTAGAGCAAAAAACGAAAATGAAAATACACCTTTACAAGCTGCCATCGCGAATAAGCAAAGTGAACTTGTTGCTTTCTTAATTGAAAAAGGGGCGGATATAAATGTTATACAAAGTGGTGGTTGGACAGGGTTACATGAAGCAGCATTATTAGGAAGTGAAGAAATAGTTATGCTACTTCTTGAAAATGGAGCTAATAAAGCGATTAAGAAAAATGATGGAAAAACAGCGTATGATATAGCGTTAGAAAAAGGGTATGATCACCTTTTTCATCATATAAAACAGGAAGTGAACGTATGATAAATAAATGGAGCGTAGGCATATTTTTATTTAATGATGTAGAAGTGTTAGATTTTGCAGGACCATTTGAAGTTTTTTCTGTAACCGAAGTGGATAAAGAAAAACCATTTACTGTTTATACAGTAAGCCAAAATGGAGAAATGATTACAGCAAGAAACGGATTAAAGGTGAAGCCGGATTATAGTATTGAGGATTTACCACCAGTTGATATTCTAATCATTCCAGGTGGTAAAGGTGCTCGGGAAAACGAAGTGAAAAATGATATTATAATAAATTGGGTTTGTCAGCAAATGAAAGAAGTAAAACTAATGACTTCAGTTTGTACGGGTGCATTATTACTTGCGAAAGCCGGTTTACTGGAAGGCTTAAAAGCAACAACGCATTGGGCTAGTATTCAAACTTTCAAAAAAGATTTTCCGAATGTAGAAGTAATGGAGAATGTGAAATTTGTAGATGAAGGTCACATTATTACATCTGCAGGTATTTCAGCTGGTATTAACATGTCATTTCATATTGTGAAAAATTTGTTAGGTGTGGAGATTGCTGAGGATACGGCAAAAAGCATGGAATATGATATTGATTTGTAAAATAAAAAGCCCAACTTGGGCTTTTTATATTTAGCAAAGTTTCGTAACAGGTAATCTATGCTTAAAACTTTAGTTCAGAAACAGTAATTTCAGTTTTAGCGAATATACGACAATTTATCTTTTTCTCCTTGTAAGCATGTTATTACAAGGAGAAATTTCGTATGTAAAAAAACTCTTCTACAATAGTAGAAAAAGAATAACAGAAACTACTATTTTATGGCAGCATACATAAAAAAATGCAATGTAAATATGGAAATGTCGTCGAATGCTATCTTTAATTGGTTAATTTGTGAGATATTTTTGTGAAGGAGCTTATTTTATAAGAATAGAATTAAAGTTAGTAAGAGATTATGCCGATGGTAGTGAAAATATATGTGTTAGGGGGATTTCATAATGAGGAAACTCAAGCGAATAAATGTTCCTAATATACAAGAACAACTATCACAGACTAATGAGAATCGAGCAATTAATAAGAAAAAACTAAGGCGATTTGTATTCATGTTTATATTTATTGCGGCAGCTACTTTGTACGTGCAATTTATTTTAACGAAACAACAAGAAATAATCGTAGAAAAAAAAGATACAATAACAAATCAAGAAAAACAATTGGTTTCTTTAAAGAAAAATGAGGCGTCTTTAAAGACTAACATAGAAAATTTAACAGACGATGAGGAAGAAATTTTGAAGTTTGCGAGAAAAGAATATCAATTTTCTAAGTCAAATGAAACTATATTTGTGTTGCCGAAGTAGTGTAATTTGAGCAGTTAGCGATAGCTAACTGTTTTTTCATGTACGAATGGCATGGTACAAGAAAGAATTACATACTGTAAAAATGAAGAGTGTGAGCTGTTTTTATAGTTATGGAATATATACTGAAATAAATGTTGTTAAAATTCTGTCAATTGTATTATAATACAAGGTAAGCGGATACATTATTTAATCAACGTTGAGTTAATCACTCATACGACTATTAAGAAAACCGTTATCCCGTATTAGAAAGGAAGATAGCTGTGTATGATTCAAATACAATTTATGTCGTAGGGGATGCGAAAGCACCTCAAAATAATCCCATTACTGAAAAGTTTAAAAGCTATTTTGTAGCATTTGTGCTTGTTAAGGAAACTGGGGAAATTGTAGATGCAGATTGCTCAGCGACAATTGCATTAACATCTCAATTCGTTAAATATTTGTTTCTACATAAAAATATTAATGATCCAACGTTAGTAATGGAAATAAAAGATCGTTATTTCGGTTCGTCTCAAAAGGCACTACTTGTAGCGTTAAAAGATGCGCAGAAAAAATATAATCAAATCGCTGCTTTGTCTACACATTCCTAGACAAAATCCAGCCGTAAGAATCTTCTTATGGCTGGATTTTTTTATTTCATATTAATCTCTTGCATTGAAAGTAAGTGAAAGAGGAAATGAATTGTATGTAAAAACATAATTTTTTTTTTTTTAGATTAAAGCTCCACTTTGTTAGACAACGAAAGGATGAACAATATGAAAATTACAGATGTAAAAGTAAATCGTAGACGTGTTAATCTTCATACACCGTTTAAAACTGCTCTTCGTACCGTAACCGAAATTGAAAGTATAGATGTATTTATTCATACAAATGAAGGGATTGTTGGCAAAGGTGCTGCAGCCGCAACGCCAGTTATTACGGGTGATTTCGCAAGCGGGATTGAAGAAGCCATTTTAGGGCCGATGCGTTCCTGTTTAATTGGTCAAGATATTATTCAATTTCAGCAGTTACTACAGCACATTCAAATGAGTTGTATTGGAAATCCAAGTGCGAAAGCGGCAGTAGATATCGCTTTATATGATGTGTATTGTCAATATCAAAACGTTCCACTTTACGCATTATTAGGTGGGAAGAAAGAAATTCATACAGATATTACCGTCAGTGTAGATGAACCTTTCATTATGGCGAAAGAGGCAAAGCAACATGTAGAAAAAGGATTTCAAACTTTAAAAATTAAAGTGGGGAAATCTGCTCCTTTAGATTTAGAACGTATTGAGGCGATTCGGAATAGCGTACCTAAAAATACAACGTTACGATTAGATGCAAATCAAGGATGGAATCCAAAAGAGGCAGTTTCTATCATTAAAGAGATGGAAAATCGCAATTTAAATATTGAATTTATTGAACAACCTGTTCATGCGAAAGATTGGGATGGATTAAAGTACGTCAAAGATCATGTACAAACGCCTATTATGGCAGATGAAAGCATATTTTCAGCGGGTGATGCATTGAAAATCGTTCAAGGAGGATATGCAGACTTAATTAATATTAAATTAATGAAATGTGGTGGCATACGTGAAGCGTGGCGTATTGCCGATATCGCCGAAACAGCTGGGGTAAAATGCATGGTCGGAAGTATGATGGAATCCTCACTTTCCGTTAGCGCTGTAGCCCATTTAGCAGCTGCCCACCCTAATATTCATTACTTCGATCTCGATGCGCCGCTTTGGTTAATGGAAGAACCAGAAGGCATGACTTATTCTGGGTCAAAGGTAAACCTTCAATCGACAGTGAATAGTAAATCTTAGGAAAAAAGACTAGTAAACTATCTTTTAAGGGGGATATGTATGAAAAAAGTAGGAACTGCATTTTTAACAACTTTATTTATATTTTCATCGTTTACATCAGCAAATGCTGAAGAGAAGAAAGATAGTAAGGCGTTTATCGATGTATCTGCCGCAACACTTTGGACCGCACCTGATTCATTACGACCAATTGATGCACCGAGCGCTACAAATCCAGTTGATTTGTGGAAGTGGACGAAATCAATGACGCTTGATGAGAAACTTTGGTTAACAAATGCAAATAAATTAGAAACGCAAGCGCTATTAGGTCAAGAAGTAACAGTTGTGGATAAAAAAGGGGACTGGGTGAAAGTGTTAGTCCATGGTCAGCCGACACCTCGAAATGAAGAGGGTTACCCAGGATGGATGCCTGAAAAACAGTTAACATATAATCAAGAATTTGCAGATAAAACAGATGAACCTTTCGTATTAGTAACAAAACCGACAGCCATTTTATATATAAATCCTTCTGAAAAACATAAATCGCTTGAAGTGAGCTATAATACGCGATTGCCGTTACTTAATGAAGATACGATTTCATATCGCGTCTTGTTACCAAATGGACAGAAAGCTTGGCTACGAAAAAATGATGGCACGGTTTACCGTTCTCAAAATGATATTCCAACTCCGACGGCCGATGATTTAATAAATACAGGAAAAATGTTTTTAGGATTACCGTATATATGGGCTGGTACAAGTGGATTCGGATTTGATTGCTCTGGATTTACACATACAATTTATAAATCACACGGTATTACAATTCCGCGAGATTCAGGTCCGCAATCGAGAAATGGAGTTGCAGTTGATAAAGAGAATTTACAAAAAGGAGATTTAATCTTCTTTGCACATGATCAAGGAAAAGGTAGTGTTCATCATGTGGGGATGTATATTGGTGACGGAAATATGATTCACTCGCCGAGAGCTGAAAGATCAGTAGAGATTATACCGCTCAATACACCAGGATATATAGAAGAATACGCTGGTGCTCGTCGTTACTTACCTTAAAAAGTAGAGGGGGTTTTTAAATGAAAAAAGTTGTTCGTTACTCATTAGTTAGTACTTTATTAGCTTCTTCATTTTTAGTTGGTTGCGCAAAAGAAAAAACAACGACAAAGCCGAAAGATGAGAAAAAAGTATTACAGTTACTAGAAACAGGTGAAATCCCGTCTTTACATTCAGGGAAAGTAACAGATGCAGTATCGTTTAACGTTTTAAATAACGTAATGGAAGGATTATTCCGTTTATCGAAAAATGATGAACTGATTGAAGCTGGAGCACAAAAATATGAAGTGAGTCAAGATGGGAAAACATATACATTCCACTTGCGTGATGCGAAATGGTCTAACGGAGACCCAGTAACAGCACAAGATTACGTATACGCTTGGAAGCAGCTTATTAATCCAGATACAGCTTCTCAATATGCATACATTGCATACGATGTGAGAAATGCGGAGAAAATAAATAAGAAACAACTAGGGTTAGAGGAATTAGGAGTGAAAGCGAAGGATGATAAAACGTTCATTGTAGAGTTAGAGCATCCTGTACCGTATTTTACAAAACTACTTATTTTACCGTCCTTCTATCCAATTAACGAAAAATATGCAAAAGAACAAGGTGATAAATACGGATTAGAAGCAAATAAAGCGGTATATAACGGGCCATTTACATTATCGGATTGGAAGCATGAAGCGAGTTTTACAATGAAGAAAAACGATAAGTATTGGGATAAAAAAGAAGTGAAGCTAGATGAAATAAACTATCAAATTGTAAAAGAAATTTCAACTGCGGTAAATTTATATGAAACAGATAAAGTTGATAGAGCTGTCATTTCAACAGAATTCGTAGATAAATATAAAAATAATAAAGAGCTTAAACAATATACAGATCCGGTTATGTACTTCTTCCGATTCAATGAAAATGTACCGATTCTTAAAAATAAAAATGCACGTCTTGCGCTAAGTACAGTGTTTGATAAGAAAGGACTTGCGACTTCATTTTTAAATGATGGTTCAGTTCCTGCTAACTATTATGTACCAAAAGGATTTTTAAAAGGTCCAGATAAAAAAGATTTTAGAAGTACAGCAGGTGAGTTTAATAAAACTGATGTAAAACAGGCGAAAGAATATTGGGAAAAAGCGAAGCAAGAAACAGGTACAAATGAAGTGACGCTTGAGTTATTAAACTATGACTTAGAAAACTTCAAAAAAGTAGGAGAATACATTAAAGAAGAGCTAGAGAAAAACTTACCAGGCTTAAAGGTAAATGTAAAATTACAACCGCATACGCAAAAACTAGCGTTAGAGAAGAAGAAAGAATATGAAATGTCACTATCACGCTGGTTACCGGATTATCCAGATCCAATGACTTACTTAGAAGTATTCCTTTCTGGAAGCAGTGTGAACAATACAGAATATGCAAACCCTGAATATGATGCGTTAATTAAGAAGATTAAAACAGAATTAGGTAATGATGAAAAAGCACGTTGGAAAGCAATGCAAGATGCTGAGAAAATGTTACTTGATGACGCAGTAATTGCACCAGTATTCCAGCGAGGATTATCGTACTTACAAAAGCCATATGTGAAAGATTTATATGTACATCAATTCGGTCCAGCGACAAGTTTAAAATGGGCAGATGTACAAAAATAAAAGTATGGAGAAACAGACTTCACATGTGTGATAGTCTGTTTTTCTTATTTAAAGTTAGATATATAGTTTGTGGTATGATTTACTAGGCTATAAATAGTGTTTGGAAGGGAATGATGTTGATTATAGTGGACGTATCTTATTTTGAATTTAATTCATCATCTGATGGATTATAGACATTTTATATGTTTTTTCACTGTTTAAAAATAAAATTATTACTAAAATTCCAGTGTGAAATTTATGTAGAATCTTGTATAATTAACGTGTTTCTATGGAAACATTTTCTTGTGCTATTTCTATGGGACTTAATAGGACAAGGAAAGAAATACATACATGTATATAATAGATAAATAGAATGGAACATGTATAGAGAAAAAGGAGAAAAAAATGACGTGTCAAAAACAAGGGTTACAATTTAATAGCGAGAGAAAGAGGAAGAGACGATGAAAATGAAGCATGCTTTTGGTCCGATAATTTTAGCGTGTGTGCTTGTTTTCATTATCATACTCATCCCATCGAAAAGTTTAGTGTCACTAATTAGTGATAAGAAGATAGAAGATGCAGCAACCTCCTTACAAAAAGAAAAATTACAAAGTGTATTCTTGCAGCGGAAAATGTTAGAGAATTCGCAGTATTTACCAATGTATGGTTCATCTGAATTTTTACGAATGGATGCATATCATCCGTCTAATTACTTTAAAGTAAATCCAGCAGGTTTTACGCCATATTTAATGGGGATTGGCGGTACGCAAAGTTTAGCTCATATATTAAATATGACGTCTACTATGGATGGATTAGAAGGTAAAAAGGTAGTCTTTGTTTTATCACCACAATGGTTTACAAGGACTGGGGTATCACAGGGGGATTTTACGAACAATTTCTCTAAGCAACAAGCATATCATTTTATTTTTAATGATAAAATAAATGCTGAAATGAAGAAGCAAATTGCGAAACGACTATTAGATTATAAAGTTGTTCAAGAAGATGATATATTAAAAAATTCATTAGAAGGTATTGTATATAATGATACGAAACATAACGTAAAAGCAGGTTTAGTTAAACCACTTGCTTATATGCATCGAAATATTTTAGATCATAGAGATTTATTTAACTCCTTATTTAAGATTGAACCGATGAAAGAAAAAACAAATATGGGATTACGTTCAATTTCTTGGGTAGACGCACGTAAACATGCGGAAGAAGAAGGGAAAGCGGAATCTACTACAAACACATTTGGAATTGAAAATCCGTATTACTATAAACATAATTTAAAGAAAAAATTAAAAGGTTTAAAAAACTTTAGAGCAAATGAATCGTATGAAGAATCACCTGAATATGATGACTTACAAATTGTTTTAAATATTTTTAAAGAGAAAAATGTTAAGCCGCTCTTTATTTCTGTACCTGTAAACGGACCATGGTATGATTACGCTGGTTTCCCTAAAGAGCGCCGTGAAGTGTATTATAAAAAAGTTCGGGAACAAGTTGAAAAAGCAGGATACCCAGTAGTTGATTTCTCTGGCCATGAATATGATAAGTATTTCTTAAAAGATACAATTCATTTAGGCTGGAAAGGCTGGATTTATTTTGATGAAGCAGTGCAAAACTTTTATACTGCAAAATAAGTGTGGAGAAAAAGGAACGGCTATAAGCTGTTCCTTTTTTAGTATAGAGGATTTTGATGTGGACAATTCGGAAAGGCATGTATATCTTGGATTTGTCTAAAATCATAATGCTTCATTGCGAACTGAGCTTGGTAAAGGTATTCATACACATATAATTGACCATCATGTGCTGAACATAATACACCAGAAGTTCCCTGTCCATTTATGAAGGAAATACCGATAGGGCGTCCGATTAAGTATTGTATTTTTTGTTGCCAATGCATAGGGAAATCACTCCTTTTAGAGTTAATATACGAAATGGACGAGTGAATTGTTGCTTATCCACATAATTATGGAGGCTTTTTATACAATTTCTAGAAAACATTAATATGAATGAATTACAAATGCGAGAAAGGAATGCATAATGAAAAAAGAAAATATTTTAGAAGAAAAATTAAATATAATAGAATGGTGTCAAACATTGAAGGAAGTACATGATGATATATGGTTTCAATCATTTAAAAATGGTTCGTGGGGAATTGCAGATGTGATTTCACATTTTATTATTTGGGATGATTTTGTAATGAAGTATCGAATTCCTTATTTTGTTAGTACTCAATCAGTGCCTCATTCTCCAATAGATGTAGAGGAAATAAATAAGAGTGCAATGATTTATGCGAGATCAGGTATTTCAAGAGAAGAACTTATTAACGAATTTAGCTATACTCGTAAGCAATTAGTAGATGAAATTGAGCGAATTCCTGCCGATAATTTTAATGATGACTTTCAAATTGGTACTAAAAAGGTAAGGCTAAATCATTATTTTTCATCACTCATTCAGCATGACTTGAGGCATAAAGAAGAAATAATCCAATTTTTAATTCATAATCAAGTCTATAATAAAAACCGCTAACATTCGTAATGAATTTTTAGCGGTTTTTATTATTTTAAGCGAGATTTTTACGTTTTTTTGTCCATTTTTTAAGAGTGAAGTATAGAAAGATAAGTATGACACCGCCAATTGCGAAAGATTTCACATATGGTCCCGCAATATCGTTTATATTCTCCCAATTTTGACCTAATTTTTCACCTAAATAAATGAAAATGATAGACCAAGGAATGATTGCAAGTGCTGTTAATGTAGTGAAGCGTAGTAATGGCATTTTTGTAATGCCAGCAGGAATTGAAATCGCATGACGTACTACTGGAATAAAGCGTGCTGTAAAAATCACACCAGTCCCGTACCGATTAAACCAATCTTCAGCTGCATCTATATGTTTTTTATGAATGAAAATATATTTTCCGTATCGTTCTAATATAGGTCGTCCACCGTATCGTCCGAGCCAATAAATAAAAATTTGAGCAATAACACCGCCAATTGTACCAAATACAACTGCACCTACAAATGAGATACTCCCATTGAATACTAGGAATCCTGCATAAGCAAGGACAATTTCACTTGGAATAATCTCAATCATAAGTCCAAGCATAATGCCCCAATAACCTAATCCTTCAAAAAACGTTAATACTGAATGAATAAAACTACTTACCATTGTTGCACCTTCTAGTTTATGTATTTTTGAATAGGTAAATCTAATACTTAATAACATAAAAGATTCACCATGTGTAGATTATACCTTATTTGTATAGGGGATTGCTATTTCAATTCTTTTATGTCTCCGATAAGTATTATAGTAAATGATAATGTGTTGGAAATTCCCTATAATGATATGGGCATTTAATTTACACAGTAAGAAGGATAATATAAGCATAATAAGAATCAAATTTATGGACCATTTTCTATTTAGGATAGAGATATAATTCGGTTGATAAAAAAGTATTTCAAAGGGTGGCTTATAGGTTCAAGAATTTAAAAATAATTCAAGGAGAATAAAAATATAAATATCTCTTATCAACTAGACAGGTACTTCACTTTCAAATAACGAATTATAATGTTAATAAAATTTTATAGAAAATTAACGTGATGAAGGTGAAAATATGAAAAAAGCATTATTAGACAAGGCCTCATATCTACATAAAGCAGAATTAGAACAATTACATAAAGCTATATTAGTTTCCGAGAAAGCTCATGAAGGCCAATTTCGCATTTCGGGTGAGCCCTATATTACTCATCCATTTGCAGTTACAGAGATTTTGTTAGAGTGTAAGGCAGATAGTATAACTTTAGTTGCAGCATTACTACATGATGTAGTGGAGGATACAGATTATACAATTGAGTATATACGTGATATATTCGGTAAAAAAGTTGCAGATATTGTAGAAGGGTTAACTAAAATTGATAAAAAACAAATCCGTAATAAAGAAGAGTATGAAGCAACAAATTTAAAGAAATTATTGTTAGCTATGCAAGGAGATATAAGAGTAGCTATTATAAAAGTGATAGATCGTCTACATAACATGAGAACTTTACAGGTGAAAGCTGTAAAGAAACAAGTTCCTTATGCAAATGAAACACTCAAAATTTTCGCTCCGATATGTAAAAGACTAGGGCTATCACATATCCAACACGAGTTAGAAGATTTAGGTTTTTATTATCTTAACCATTCTAAATATAAGGGAATGAAAATTCTTTTACAAAATTATGTTAAGTTATTAGAGGGTTTATCTCAAAATATCATGCAAGATATAAATAATTTTTTAAATTCATCTTTAATATTTGAAGTTAACTATGAAGTAAGCCCTATTTATACAGCTTATTCTCGTCTCCAAGATATTCAAGACATTACAGCAGTGTCCAAAATAGTTATCACGGCCTCAAATAATTTAGACTGTTATAAAATATTGGGAGTTATACATCAACTATACCAACCAATTCCGTATCAATTTGAAGATAATATAGCAGTTGAAAGTGATGTATTAAACAGATACTTAAAGACTAAAGTGGTGATCAATAACCATGAAATAGTGATAAGTATTGAAACAAAAATAAATCAGGAGATACGAGATAAAGGAGTGTTTCATGTACTTACAAAAAGTATAACTGATAAGGAGATGCAAAATATAATTCATAAATTGATGGATCATTTCATTAAGACAAATGATCTAGTAACTCAAGATGCGATTGAATTTTATGATTTAGTATCATATGAACTATTCCAAGATAACATTGTAGCATTTACTCCTAAGTTAGATTCCGTGAACTTACCGCAAGGTTCTACTGTAATCGATTTTGCTTTCGCATTAAACCCTGAGAGTGCTAAGTATATGTCAGGCGCTAAAGTTAATGGTATAAATAAACCGATAACAACGAATGTTTCACATCTAGATATTGTTGAACTTGTGGTAACTGAAAACATAAGTAAAGTAAGACAGGATTGGCTAAACTTTGCTAATAGCTCAAAAGCTCAAATTGAAATTTATAAAGAGTTACAATGATGAAGTAATGAAATTTATCGAGAAAACCTGTTCGAACTTTAATAGAATGAAATGATGATTTTTGAATTAATGATAGGAGATTATGATTTTTCATAATTAATACCTAGAGAAACAAGTATCGACCTGATCCATATGTAGAACAGGTCGATGCTTGTTTTCGTTATAAAAAAATAGAAGCATTTCTGCTTCTATTTTTTACGGCTTCACATCTAAGTTCTGTAAAAATAAAGTCGCTGTTACGTAACGTTTCGCTAACATTTGTACATATGCGGTATGTACAGAAAGTGTGGCGATAATAATGGCGTTACGAATTGCTTCGCGTTGTTCGTTGTTAACTTGATCGAACTTGCTTGCGATTTTATCAGCTTTTTCTTTTACGATGTTTTCAATTGTATGAACTGTATCTGTTGCATTTAATTGTAAGCAATTCCCTTGATTAAGTTCTTCAAATAGAGAAGAGTATGCTCCGTATAAATGAACAGGATTGATTAAGTCATCACTTCGATCGGCTGGGTCATTTACGATTAAGCGTAATAGCTTACGAATGGATTCAAAATCAAGTGCTGTTTTTAAATCTTCGACAATGAATAGTAAGGCTGCTTGTTCAATTGAATATTTTTTCCCTTTTTGAGGAGAGCCAATCATTTCTTTTATATCTCGTTTCACCCAGTTTTGCATGGCAGTTACTGAGAAACTTGTATTTTCAATCTGATTGCCAAGCGCAACTATTTCATTTAATGAAAAACCGACGTCTGTATCATCAATTTTAATCAGTTTTTCAAAAATAGGTGAAAGTGCGGTAGTAATAAAAGCAGTTACGCTTTGTCCGCTTTCAATATCTTTTTTATGTGTCTTTGCCCAAGCTTCTTGTAAAATACCGAGAGGCTTTTTCGTATTCCATCCTCTTAATGATAGAAGAAGGGTAGCCATTTCGTTTCGTGTGAGATGAAATGTTTCCATCTTTTCACCTCCAAAAATAATAAAAAGTTCTTATGAACCTATAATATGTTTTGTTTCATTTAAAGTCAATTCTGTTTTGCTTAATTTTTCCTTTGTCACCAAACTGTCGGAAGTAAATAATACTTGCATATTTCGACAAAAGTTCATATAATAAGTTCATAAGAACCTTTAAAATGTTTTTAAAAACAAATCTATCTTCTGAATTTAGTAGAAAGGTAGATTTCACATATATCTATATAAAAGGAGAATGGATATAATATGTTGAAAAAACTTGTAGCAGTCATGACAGCATTCATGGTTATCTTTGGAGCTAGTAGCTTTATGTTTGTAGACCACGCAGCAGCGAAGGGTTACAAATCTGGTAAAAAATCATATACACCAACTTCTGGTCAAAAGTCAAAAGTTGATTTGAACAAAAAAGATAATAACGTGAACTCACAAAAAACGACAACAGATTCAAAAACAAAAGCAACAAACACAGCACCAAAAAGTAATAAAGGAAGCTTTATGAAAGGTTTATTACTAGGTGGTCTTGGTGGTTTACTAATGGGTAGCTTATTTGCAAATATGGGAGCTCTTGGTTCTGTATTAGCATTTATGGTAAATATGTTAGTAATGGCTGGTATCGTAATGTTAGCAGTTCGTGCATTTAAATACTTCAAAGATCAACGTAAGAAAAAGGAAGATGAAGTAGCATGGAAACAATAAAAATTTCTGAACAAGAATTAATAAACGCGCTTTGTGTATATATCGCTGAAAAAAGACAAGTTGGTCCAGAAGAAGTTTTAGTTGAACTAATGTATGATGATGACTATGGTTTCTCTGCTGAAGTAGAGGTAAATGGTCGCCAGCAAATTTTAATTCAAGCGAACTTAATCGAAGCATTGCGCTTATTACTTGGCAGAGAATATAATGTCAATTCATTTGCAGCAAGATTACAACTTGAATTAGACGATGAAGAAGGCATTTACGCATTAGCGAAATTTAATAACTCAGATGAGTAGAAAAAAGAGCTGTTGAGAGAAATCTCAGCAGCTCTTTTTAGTATGTGCATATGCAAGGGAATAATCACGCCAAATTTCATTCATTTTCCGTCTACCGACATCAATCATCGGGTTAAATTGTATGGCAGCTTGATGACGTACAGTATGTACTTGTTGGATCGCTTGTTGTAAGTGTTGTTCAACGGTAAGAGATTTTTTATTTGCTTGTTTTACGATTGAATATCCAGCAACAGTTCCTTGTGCCATTGCGATTTTCCCGCTTTCAATGCCAGTTATATTGCCGGCTACAAATAAACCGGGAAGAGGGGTTTCCATTGTTTCGGAATGCAGTGGAACATGCCCGCCTAATTCTGGAATGTAACGGAAAGGACAGCCAGCTACAGCAGCAAGCTCAGCAAGAGGGTATAAGCCACCAGCAATACAAACGAAGTCTGCCTCATATATTTGTTCCGATCCAGCTATGACGTTTCCTTCCGTATCAATATTGGCAACGCGTACACCTTCAACTTGATCTGTTCCGATAATTTCTAGAGCTGCTTTTCGAAGGTGAAGAAGTGTGCCGTTTATTTTCATTCCTTTATTTGGATAGAAGTTTAATCCAGCTTGTTTCACCCAATTATATTTCATCAATCGACTACCTATACGTAATAAAGCTGATGGGGCAAGGTGGGCAGCATGTAAGAGTGAGTTTAATACTTCTTCTGGTTCACCAGCCTTTTGACTTAATTCACTTTTTTCAGGAAGTACAATATGTTCCACTTTAATTCCTGCTAATTGTAATTCATTTAAAATAGCGAATGACAAAATGTTAGCACCAATAATGATTCCTTTTTTCCCAACTTGAACGCGATGTACATTTGTCATTACTTGGGCTGCCCCGATTGACATAACTCCTGGAATTGTCCAACCAGGAAGGGGAATAGAGTACTCAGCAGCTCCGGTAGCAAGTAAAACGAAAGGTGCTTCTAACGTACCGATATTCGTATGTACGAACCAAGAACTTTCATCTTTATCTAAATTATAGACAGAAATACCACAGCGAATATCAACTGAAAGAGTTTGTGCTTCTTCGTGAAGGCGTTTTGACTCTTCTATACCATTCCACCATTCTCCAGTAGGTTCTTGATGTAATTGACCGAGCAACCTTCCGCCAGGCTTCATAAATTCATCAATAACAAGTACATTTAGTCCAAATCGAGCGCAAGAGATGGAGGCTGATAAACCCGCTGGTCCAGCACCGATAATAATGACATCGTTCATCGTTTTTTCACCATCTCTCTCACGATATTTGGATGCTGTTTTCCGCTGTCAACAATCATATCTTTTTCTACAACAGTTAAGCATGCTCGTACATTTGCTTGATTGTTTACTGTGACGCGGCACTCAGAACAATGTCCAATATTACAGTAAATACCTCGCGGCGTCCCGCTATCTTCATGCACTCTTAAAGTTCTTATTCCGTTTGCAAGTAAAGCGGCCGCAATCGTTTCATATTCATAGGCTTCATATTGTTGCCCGTTAAATTGGAAAGTGATGCGCTTACTATTATTTAAACTCCCTAAAACAGGATGATGGGTAATTCTATTCATTGATTTTCACCTACCGCTCCAAAGGTAACTGCGCGAACAGGTGGTTGATATTTTAATGGGATTTCATTAATAGTTACGTCAGGATTTGCACTTTCAATCATTCGATCTATCATCATTCTACATGTACGGCCACCGCAAAATCCCATGCCAGCACGTGTTCTTAGTTTTAATTCTCTTGCCGAGCATTTATATTCGGCAATTGTCGATTGAAGTTGACCGTAAGTTACTTCTTCACATCGACAAACAATTAAGTGATCTTTATTCGTCATATGTATTCCTCCTCTAGTTCGGTTTGCACAAATTATTATGCAAAAACTATGCCAATATAGAGGAGGGAAACGGTTACTGTAATCCAAGCTTTTTTAAACGGTTATATAAAGTAGCTCTCGTAACACCGAGTTGTTTCGCGCACTCTAATTTATTCCCATTTAATATGCGTAAAGCCCTCTCAATGACTTTCTTCTCATGTTCATCCATCTCTTCTTGCAAAGAGAGAATCGTTTTATTGTTGCTGAGTAATAGGGAATGAGCCGTAGTATTTTCTACCGTTTCAGTTGTATGAAATGGTAAATATTCTTGTTTTATAATACCGTCAGTCGCAAATACGACAAGTCTTTCAACAACGTTACGAAGTTCGCGAATATTACCTGGCCAATTGTAATGGAGTAGCTCATGCATAATACTGGAAGGTAAGTCACGAATTGGTCTGTTGTAGTTGATTGAAAAATCGTTTAAGAAAGAATAGGTTAATTCAATAATATCCTCGCGTCTTTCTCGCAGCGGGGGAATATGCAAGCTAACTACATTTAGGCGATAGTATAAATCTTCTCGGAACGTGCCTTTTCTCATTTCCTCTTGTAAATCACGATTTGTAGCAGCGATAATGCGGAAATTAATATGAATTTCTTTTTCTCCACCAACACGGTAATATTTTCGTTCTTGTAGTACACGCAAAAGCTTTACTTGCATATCGAGCGGCATTTCTCCTATTTCATCAAGGAATAATGTACCGCCTTGCGCGAGCTCTATTTTACCTTTTTTACCTTTACTATTTGCACCGGAAAACGCCCCACGTTCATACCCGAATAATTCACTTTCAAATAAAGCTTCTGGAATGGCACCGCAGTTAATTGAAATGAAAGGTGCCTTAGCTGCTTCGCTTGCTTCATGGATTGCTTTCGCAAATACTTCTTTTCCAACACCACTTTCTCCGAGTATTAAAACAGTTGATTTTACCGAGCAAACCTTTCTAGCTAATTGTATCGTTCTTTGTATGACAGGGCTCTTTCCATTCATTGCAAGGAATGGATCTGATTCATCTTTATATTTTGCGACTTCTTGTTCTAATCGGTGCATTTCATGTGACATATTGAATAATTTTTCGTTTAAAGCAACTTGATTTGTAACATCAGTTTCTGAAACGACAGCTCCGATAATTTTATCGTTACAATACACTGGGTTTGAATTTATTAATACGAACAAATCTGGGCGAGGCTGATGGAATTGAGCGATTATGCTTTTTCCACCATGTAATGATTGTAAAATTTCCAAATCTTTATAGTCAAAAAAACGAGTGATAGGTTGTCCAATAATTTCATTATGATTGACTGAAAAAATTTTTTCAGCCCCATCTGTCCAAGTTCGAACACATTCTTTATCATCGATGACTGTAACGGAAGAATCAGTCGTTTGTATTACGGTGTTATAGAAAGATTGTAGTTCATTGTAAGATTTAACTAGAAACGGAATGATTTGTTGAGCCGTTATACAGCATATAGGCTCTTTATTTTCGTTTATTACGATAACGATCATTTCATGAGAAAACGCATCAATTAAAGCGGTAAAAGAATCATCTTTGTAAATAACTGCGCAGTTGTATTTGTCTGTAGTAGAAGGGCGGAAAAAATACTTTTCATTAACTCGCTCAATATATTGCATGCTGTTTGTATGATCAATGGATAAAGTTTTTAGAAATTCTTTTATTGTGGGAAATGAGAATGCCATATTGTCCTCCTGTTATGTATAAAAATTTTGACAGTGATAAAAAAATAATACACCTATTTACGATAAATTTAAAATATTTTTACAAATAAAAATATTTTTTATAAAAAGTATATATGTAGAGTTGGCACGTCAATTGCATAAAAGAAAGTGAGGGATTAAAAAGAAGGGAGGGGTGCTACGTGAGGCACTGTGACGTTTTAATAATAGGCGGTGGTATTATAGGGTGTTCTATCGCTTATTACACATCAAAATATGGAAGAGACGTAACAATCATTGAAAAAGGAGAATTTGTCAGTGGGACGTCTTCACGGTGTGACGGAAATATTTTGGCTATTGATAAAGACCCAGGGTTTGATAGTCAAATGTCATTAGTAAGTCAAAAATTAGTAACTGATTTAAGTGAAGAGTTAGAGCACTCATTTGAATATAGGGCGCCAGGAAGTATTCTCGTATGTGAGTCGGATGAAGAGATGGAAGCAGCGCAGCAATGGGTAAATCGTCAAAAAGAAGCTGGATTACCATTTCGAATGCTTGATAGACAAGATATAAGAGAAGAATCACCATTTTTCGCGGACGATTTATTAGGCGGGTTAGAATGCGCAACTGATTCGACTGTAAATCCATATCTTCTCGCTTTTTCACTTCTTGCAGAATCGAAGAAATTTGGTACGAAAGCATTTAATCATACAGAAGTAAAAGAAATGAAAAGAGATATAGATGGTTCCTTTATTGTAGAAACGACAAATGGGACGTTTACTGCGAAGCAAGTAGTAAACGCAGCTGGTGTGTGGTCTCCAAAGATCGGACAAATGTTGGATGTAAATATACCAATTGAACCGAGAAAGGGACATATTATTGTAGCTTCAAGGCAACAACACGTTGGTTGTCGTAAAGTAATGGAATTTGGTTATTTAATTTCTAAATTTGGCGGAAAACGAAAAGTGGATGCTTTAACTGATAAATATGGGGTAGCTCTTGTATTTGAGCCGACAGAAAGCCAAAATTTTTTAATTGGTAGTAGTAGAGAGTTTGTAGGATTTCATACGAGGATAAATAACGAGGTTATTAAATGTATTGCGAACAGAGCAATTCGTTTTTATCCGAAAATGGCGGATATGATGGTGATTCGTTCATATGCTGGGTTACGCCCGTGGACAGAAGATCATTTGCCAATCATTTCACGTGTGGAACATATCCCGAACTACTTTATAGCAGCAGGGCATGAAGGGGACGGCATTAGTCTTGCCGCAGTTACTGGGAAAGTGATTGAAGAGTTATTAAATGAAAAAGAAACAATCATTCCTATTGAACCACTTCGTTTGAGTCGTTTTACAGAAAGGGTGTTAAACGGATGAGGTCACAAAGAGTCTTTACGACAATTGATACACATACGGGCGGGAATCCAACGAGAACATTGATTAGCGGACTGCCAAAGTTAATTGGAGAGACGATGGCAGAGAAGATGTTACATATGAAAAAGGAGTATGACTGGATTCGCAAATTGTTAATGAATGAACCGCGTGGTCATGATGTAATGTCAGGAGCATTATTAACAGATCCATGTCATCCTGAAGCAGATATTGGTGTTATTTACATAGAAACCGGTGGATATTTACCAATGTGTGGTCACGATACAATTGGTGTATGTACAGCTTTAATTGAATCAGGTTTAATACCGGTAGTTGAACCGATTACTTCGTTAAAGTTAGATACGCCAGCCGGCTTAGTTGAAGTGGATATCTTTGTTCGAGATGGAAAAGCGAAAGAAGTTTCTTTCTGTAACATACCAGCTTTTTTACTGAAATATATTACCGTACAAGTCGAAGGAATTGGAACTGTTAAAGCAGATATTGCGTATGGAGGAAATTTCTATGCCATTATTGATGCGAAGTCAGTAGGTTTAGAGTTAGTACCGGAACATGCATCTACAATTATCGATAAGGCAATTCATATTAGAAATATCATAAATGAGAAATTTGAAATCATTCATCCGCAGCATTCTTTTATTAGAGGATTAACTCATGTTGAATTTTATACAGATCCTACTCATGAAAGCGCTCATGTAAAAAATACAGTTGTCGTTCCGCCAGGAGGAATTGATCGTTCTCCATGTGGTACAGGAACATCAGCAAAGTTAGCTGTATTATACGCAAATCAAAAAATCGAGATGAATGAAGAGTTTATTCACGAAAGTATTGTTGGCTCTCTATTTAAAGGAAGCGTCATCAATACGACAAATGTTGAAAATATTGAAGCTGTCGTAACGAAAATTACAGGTTCAGCCTGGCTTATGGGTATGCATAGATTTTTTTACAATGAAAAGGATCCGCTGAAAGAAGGCTTTTTGCTAATTCCGCCGATGGAACATGAAACGGAGGATGTAAAATGAACATTCAAAAAATGTATACAGCAGTAGACGTACACGTAAATGGCGAGGCATTTCGTGTAATAAAAGATGTACCATGTAAGTGCTACTACAATTTAGAACAATTAAACGAACAATTTTCAGGTGAATTAGCAGATGAAATGCAGCTTTTATTAAATGAACCGCGTGGTTTTATCGGTTTAAATGGATGTATCGTCGTTCCTTCTATTCATTCGGAAGTCGATGCAGCAGTATTATTTTTTAATCATGAAGGATCAATTCCTCTCCACTACGGAGGTATTGTCGCAGTCATAACGATGTTACTAGAAAGCGGTTATTTAAAAAAGAGAGAGACGAATCAATACAAAATCGAAACGTTATCTGGCATATTCTCAGTCTATGCGTATGTAGAGAATGATGAAGTAGTATCTGTTTCGTTTGAAAGCAAATTATGTTATATGATTGAGAAAAATTTACAAGTTGGTAATTTAAGTTATTCTCTCATACAGGCAGATAAAGTATATGCAGTTGTAGAAAAAGGTGCGTATTCGCCAGAAATCCGTATTGAAAACATTTCTGAATTGAAAAAATGGGGAGAAGCTACACTACAAGCTATACAAAAACAATCACTTATAAAAAGACTTATTTTAGTAGATTCTTCGCAGAAAGAAAAAAACCATATAAAGTCGATTACATTTCATGAAGATAACTTCATCGTACGTTCGCCAGGATTTGTCTCTACTATTGTGTCTTTTGTTCATACATTATTTAAAAATGATTATATAGCGGATAAACCTTTTATAAATGAAAGTATATTTAATAGCTTTATAACTGTTGAAAAAGTGAAGAAGGAAGAAACGGGTTACATTTTCCGTTTTGAAAGTAGAGGGTTTATTACAGGGATGCAGACGTTTCTATTAGACCCTACAGATCCGTTTCCGACAGGATTTTTATTAAAATAAAATGGTAAAGGGAGAGATAAATATGAAAAAAATTAAAGGGGCATTTCCAGTATTAATCACACCGATGGATGAGTTACAAGAAATTAATTGGAACGGTGTAAAACAAAACGTAAACTATTTTATTGAGCAAAAAGTAGCTGGCATTATTATTAATGGAAGTACAGGGGAGTTTGTTAGTTTATCAAAAGAAGAACGATTTAAAATGGTAGAAACAGTATTAAAAGAAGTTGATGGACGTATTCCAGTTATTGTTGGAACTGCAGCAGAAACGACGAAAGAGACGATTGAATATACGAAACACGCAGAAGCGCACGGAGCGGATTGTGCATTAATTATTAACTCGTACTATTGTAAACCGAAAGAAGAGGAAATTTATTTTCATTTTAAAGAAATCTCAAACGCTGTAAATATACCAATTATGTTATACAATAATCCTTTTACATCTGGTGTTGATATGAGTACAGAGCTTATGCTACGTCTTGGAAAAGAATGTGAAAATGTTACACATATTAAAGAATCTAGCGGGGATATTCGAAGAGCTAGAGATTTAGTAAGACAAGGCGAAGGTGCTTTTCAAGTATTCTGTGGATCTGAAGATTTAGTTATGGAATCTTATTTAGTTGGTGCGACAGGATGGGTTTCAGTAGCAGGAAATATCGTACCGGGTCTTGTTACGAAAATGTATGAGCATTTCCAAAATGGTGAATTAGAAAAAGCTTGGGAAATTAACGATGCGATTTTACCACTTTGCGAGTTTCTTGAAGGATCAGGAAAATACGTACAAATCGTTAAACGCTCAATGGAATTACACGGGCAAGCCGGGGGACCTTCTCGTTATCCGAGACTTGGATTAACTGAAGAAGAAGATCAAAAACTTCAAACGATTATCTCAAAAATTGCAGCTCATGCAACTGTTTAATTAAGGAGGAGAGTCTATATGTTAACGACAAACATTGAACTGAGACCAAAAGTGAAAGCGTTTTTAAATGAAGAAATTAAAATGTTTATTAATGGTGAATTTGTTCCTTCTATTAGCGGAAAGACGTTTGAGACATACAATCCAGCAACAGAAGATGTTCTAGCTGTCGTATGCGAAGCACAAGACGAGGATATTGATGCAGCAGTAAAAGCGGCAAGATCTGCATTTGAATCAGGACCATGGGCAGAAATGAGTACTGCTGAAAGAGCACACCTTATTTATAAATTAGCAGACTTAATTGAAGAGCATGGAGAAGAATTAGCGCAGTTAGAAGCATTGGATAACGGGAAACCATATCAAGTAGCACTAGATGATGATATTGCTGCGACTGTAGAAAATTATCGCTATTATGCGGGATGGGCTACAAAAATTATCGGGCAAACAATTCCGATTTCAAAAGATTATTTAAATTACACACGCCATGAACCTGTTGGCGTTGTAGGTCAAATTATTCCTTGGAATTTTCCGCTTGTTATGTCTTCTTGGAAAATGGGAGCTGCACTCGCAACAGGTTGTACAATTGTATTAAAACCAGCAGAACAAACGCCTTTATCGTTATTATATACAGCAAAACTTTTTAAAGAAGCAGGTTTTCCAGATGGTGTAGTAAACTTTGTTCCAGGTTTTGGCCCTGTAGCAGGAGCTGCTATCGTTAACCATCATGATATAGATAAAGTAGCATTCACAGGTTCAACAGTTACAGGGAAATATATTATGCGTCAATCTGCAGAAACGATTAAACATGTAACGTTAGAACTTGGCGGTAAATCACCAAATATCATTTTAGAAGACGCTGATTTAGAAGAAGCGATTAACGGTGCATTCCAAGGCATTATGTATAATCACGGTCAAAATTGTAGTGCCGGATCTCGCGTGTTCGTTCACCGAAAACATTACGAAACAGTCGTAAATGAACTAGTAAAAATGGCGAATAACGTGAAACTTGGAGCCGGTATGGAGAAGGAAACGGAAATGGGGCCACTCGTATCTAAAAAGCAACAAGAGCGTGTGCTACATTACATTGAACAAGGGAAAGCTGAAGGCGCTACTGTTGCTGCTGGTGGTGAACGTGCATTTGAAAAAGGTTATTTTGTACAGCCAACCGTATTCACAAATGTTACTGATGACATGACAATTGTGAAAGAAGAAATTTTTGGGCCGGTTGTCGTTGTACTTCCATTTGATTCGACGGAAGAAGTAATTGAAAGAGCAAATCGTTCGTCATATGGACTTGCAGCGGGTGTATGGACACAAAATATTAAAACAGGACATCAAGTTGCCAATAAATTAAAGGCAGGAACAGTATGGATCAATGATTATAACTTAGAAAATGCAGCTGCACCATTTGGTGGGTTTAAACAATCTGGTATCGGTCGTGAGTTAGGTTCATATGCGCTTGATAACTATACAGAAGTGAAAAGTGTTTGGGTGAATATAAAGTAATAGAGAATCTAATTATTAATAAATAGAGTGATGAAATAATAAGAGATGCGGACAACTGGAAGATTTTATAATAGTTGTCCGTTTTCTTATATATAAAATAGCTTTCAAAAGAATGATAAGGGGGATTTGGATGGAGCAATTAGTAGAGTGGTTAGTAGGGCAAGTATGGAGTATTGGGTTAGTTGTTTTTGCGTTAGGGGCAGGCGTGTATTTCACAATCGTAACTCGTTTTCTACAAATTCGCTATTTTAAAGAGATGATTAAACTATTATTTGAAGGGAAGAGCTCGGAGACGGGAATATCATCCTTTCAAGCATTTTGTTTAGCCTTATCAGGTAGAGTTGGAATAGGTAATATCGCAGGGGTAGCAACAGCTATCGCTTTTGGCGGACCTGGAGCTGTATTTTGGATGTGGGTAATGGCCCTTTTAGGAGCAGCTAGTGCATTTGTTGAATCAACATTATCTCAAGTGTATAAAAGTAAAGTGGGAAATGAATATCGCGGTGGTACACCATATTTCATTGAAAAAGGCTTGAAAATGAAATGGTTTGCAGTTATTGTAGCAGTCGTTGTAACACTTTCATATGGCGTTTTATTACCAGGTATTCAATCTAGTAGCATCGCAGTTGGCTTTGAAAATTCTAATGGTATTAGCAAATATATAACGGGTATATTGTTAGTCGTATTATTAGCAGCTATCATTTTTGGCGGCGTAAAGAGAATAGCTGGCGTTTCGCAAATGCTTGTTCCATTTATGGCAATTGGTTATGTAATTGTTACATGTATCGTATTAATTGCAAATGTAACAGAAATTCCAAGTATGTTCGCTTTAATTTTCTCTAGTGCTTTTGGTGTAAATGAAATGTTTGGCGGAATCGTCGGTGCAGCAATCGCATGGGGAGTAAAACGTGCTGTCTTTTCAAATGTAGCTGGCGTTGGAGAAGCGACGTATAGCTCCGCTGCTGCTGAAGTATCCCATCCTGCAAAACAAGGCTTAGTTCAAGCGTTTTCTGTATATATCGATACAATTGTTGTATGTACAGCGACAGCTCTTATGATTTTAATAACAGGTATGTATAATGTTATACCTGAAGGAAAAAGCGCTATTGTAAAGAATATAGGGAATGTTGATGCAGGTCCAATCTATACACAACAAGCAGTTGAAACTGTTATGACAGGGTTTGGTCCGTTATTCATTTCAATCGCAATCTTCTTCTTCGCATTTACAACTTTACTCGCATACTACTATATCGCTGAAACGACACTTACTTATTTAGATCGTGAACTTAAACATAGCTGGTTAAAACCAGTTTTAAAAATTGGATTTTTAATTATGGTTTACATCGGTAGCGTTGAATCAGCTTCGCTTTTATGGAATCTTGGAGATTTAGGAATCGGTAGTATGGCATGGTTAAATTTAATCGCAATTCTACTACTAAGTAAAATTGCATTAAAAGTGTTAAAAGATTATGAAGCACAGAAAAAAGAAGGGAAAGATCCAGTATTTGATCCTAAAAATGTAGGGATTGAAGGTTTAACATTTTGGGAAGAAAGAAGTAAAGAGGTTCAAAGAAAAAACTCTAAAGAACAAGCGGTAGTGGATGATAGTCTGAAACTGTAGTTATAATAAACTGAATATTCATTCTTTTTAAGTGGAGTATATTGCCTTCTTTTCATCACATACTACAATAGGTACATATAATTGGAATGGAGGTAATAATAAGATGGAACACGAACAACATAGTTCAGTAAATGACGTTTTACATCATTATAAAGAAGGGATCGGTAGTTTTACAAACCAAATTCCTGAAATTGCTGAAACATATAATGCATTTACGCAAGCTTGTTTTCAAGAGGGTGCTTTAACAAAAAGGGAGAAACAACTTATCGCATTAGGAATTAGTCTAGCAACGCAAGATGAATATTGTACCGTTTATCATACAAAAGGTTGTCTTGATCAAGGATGCTCAGATAAAGAAATTCTGGAAGCATGTGGTGTATCAGCAGCATTTGCTGGCGGAGCTGCCATGAGTCAAGCAGTAACTTTAGTGCAAGAGTGTTTAACAGAACTGAAAAATCAAAAGCATTGAATATAAAAAACGTTTTAAACTTTATGTTTAAAACGTTTTTTTATGTGAAATTGAATTTAAGTATAAAAATTACCTGGTATGTAATGTATTAAAGTAAGAATTTTAAATTTAGTGGGAATGAGAAATAACAACTATTTATTTAGTTTTAAGTTTTCCGAAAAAGTTTCAATTGTTTCATATAATCAATAGCTTTTGTTTTGTTCTTTTGTTTACATGCATATTCGAGTTCATTCTTATCTCTATAATAACTATTCATCATGTCTTCTGTAACAATTCCATCGGAGATAGCTTTTTTAATTGCGCAATGTGGTTCATTTGTGTGGGAGCAGTTAGAAAATTTGTATCTCTGTCATATCGCCTCGATATCTTCATATCCAAGATCAAAGTTAACCTCTTGATTTATTAAGTCAAATCCTATTTTGCTAATGATTAATCCCTCCACTTTTTAATGAGTTCTTTAGAAGTAAGCATACAGATTTTATCGTTTTTTTAGTTGTATGTAATTTAACATTCCATATTTTTATAAATCGATTTAGTCGTAGTCACTATTTTCATTTAATATTTCAATTAATCGGCTTTTCATATAATCAGGAACAAGGGCCCACTCCGCTGCTATATCTAAATGTTCATTTTTGCACGGGAATGAATGTGTCACGCAAATAATCGCGTTTCCTATATACCCTAAATCATTCATATACATATAACCATCATAGGAATGAATAACAGATTTAGTAAAACCTTTATACCTTCCTATATCATGCAGGAGGGCAGCATTATATGCTATGTCAGCATTTAGGTCATACCCATTATTAATAAGTTCCACAACTATCTTTTCAGTTGCAAGGGCAACATTACATGAATGTTCTAACCATGGACCTGGGTTTTGTTCATATGCCCACTCGAGAAGTTCTCTTGCATATGTCCTATCTAATATATACTTCATATAAGTATCCTTTCTCTAAAAAATTGTACCTTAAATAATTTCATCTAAGTAACCTGTTATTCCTTTTTTAAAACTTGGTACAATGGAACAAAAGGGGGATTAGTAATGCAAAATGTAGTAATTGAAGAGATTAAGCAAATAAAAGATAATGTGGAGGAGCTTTCTAACCTTTTGAAAACAGTTGTAGATGATGGGGCTTCAATTGGTTTTTCACCTCCACTGGAGCAAAAAGAATCAGCGAAGTATTGGGAAACTGTTTTAGCACCAGAAATAATCTTGTATGTTGCTAAAATAAATAATGAAGTGGCAGGGAGTATTCAACTACATTTAGTTACAAAGCCTAATGGGATTCATAGAGCTGAAATTTGTAAGTTGATGACTCATCCAAACTTTAGACGTAATGGCATTGGACGTTTACTTATGCAAAAAGCAGAGGAACGAGCGAAGCAAGAAAACAGGACTCTTTTAGTGCTAGATACTAGAGAAGGAGATCCTTCGAATAAATTGTATAAATCATTAGATTATCAAGAAGTTGGAAAAATACCAGAATACGCAATTTCTCCAAATGGTAATTTAGATGCGACAGTTATTTATTATAAAGTTTTATAGCTATTATGCTCAAATTCAAATAACACCGTCAATATTTTTCTAGCTGTGCTATTTGAATTTGTTTAATGTACGAATAGAATTTGAGAAAGTTTTTAGAGGGTTCTTTTCACTATGCTCCTCGACTTATAATGAATGTAGAGAAGATGACTAGGCAACTATAGTTATTTTCGCTTTATTATGGGAAAGGGGATGACGGGATGAAAACGAAAGGTTTACAGAAGGTGAAGAAAGTTATATTAAGTGGTGGCATATTACTTACGGGATTGTTAACTTTCGGTTTTTCAGAAAAAGCTTCCGCTCATGGATATGTTGAATCACCAGCGAGCCGCTCTTATTTATGTAAGCAAGGGGTAAATGTAAATTGCGGTCCGATTCAATATGAACCGCAAAGTGTAGAAGGAATAGGTGGCTTCCCTCTATTAGGACCTTCTGATGGACAAATCGCAGGAGCTGGACATTTCCCTGCTTTAGATGTACAGACTGTAGATAGGTGGAAGAAAGTTACGTTAAACGGTGGGACGAATACATTTAAGTGGAAATTAACGGCTCCTCATAGTACGAAAGAGTGGAAATATTATATTACGAAGAAAGATTGGAATCCAAATAAGCCTTTAACGAGGTCTGATTTAGATTTAGTGCCTTTTTATGTAAAAAATGATGGAGGAGCTAGACCTGGAACTTCCGTAACACATGAAGCAAATGTACCTACTGATAGAAATGGGTATCACCTTATTTTAGCTGTGTGGGAAATTGCAGACACTGGGAATGCATTTTATCAAGTTATAGATGTTAACCTTGTAAATAACGGTTTAGCATCAAATTTTCCGCTAAATCATGTAGTGCAAGCTCCTAGCCTATTTTAAATAAAATATACATTTTGATCATCTAATTCATTTTAGATGATCTTTTTTTACGAAAAACGATGAAAAATATAGAAGAAAGTGCAATTATTTATAAAAAATTATACTTTAAATATTGTCATATTTGCTTCTTTAAGATATCCTTTTCATGAAGAGGTGGAAAACATGGAAAAAGTACTAGTTTTCGGGCATAAAAACCCAGATACAGATGCAATTTGTTCTGCAATTGCTTATGCAGAATTGAAAAAAGAATTAGGAATGAATGCTGAGCCTGTACGTTTAGGCGAAATCAGCGGTGAAACTCAATTTGCGTTAGCCTATTTTAAAGTAGAAGGACCGCGTTTTGTTGAGACAGTAGCAAGCGAAGTGGACAACGTTATTTTAGTTGATCATAACGAGCGTCAACAAAGTGCTAACGATATCGAATCTGTTCGTGTGTTAGAAGTTATTGACCATCACCGTATTGCTAACTTTGAAACAAGCGATCCTATTTACTACCGTTGTGAGCCAGTTGGTTGTACAGCTACAATCTTAAACAAAATGTACAAAGAAAACGGCGTTGCAATTCGTAAAGAAGTTGCAGGTTTAATGTTATCTGCAATCATTTCAGATTCTTTACTATTCAAGTCTCCAACTTGCACAGAGCAAGACGTAGCGGCAGCTCGTGAATTAGCAGAAATCGCTGGTGTAGATGCTGATAGCTACGGCTTAGAAATGTTAAAAGCTGGTGCTGACTTAAGCGGAAAAACAATGGAGCAATTAATCTCTCTTGACGCTAAAGAATTCCAAATGGGTAATGCGAAAGTTGAAATCGCACAAGTAAACGCTGTTGATACAAACGACGTTCTTGTACACCAAGCGGAACTTGAAAAAGTTATCTCTGCAGTAGTAGAAGAAAAAGGTTTAGACCTATTCTTATTCGTTGTAACTGATATCTTAACTAACGATTCTGTCGGTCTTGCGATCGGTAAAGCAGCAAACGTTGTTGAGAAAGCATACAACGTATCTCTAGAAAACAACACTTCTACTTTAAAAGGTGTTGTATCTCGTAAAAAACAAATCGTACCAGTATTAACAGAAGCATTCCAAGCTTAATATAATTGGGTATGGTTTAACAAAAAAGGACAAGTAGTCAGATTGGCTACTTGTCCTTTTTTATCTCCAAAAAAACAGAAAATTAAAAACGGGAGGATTGTGTATGCTTAATGATTTAGAAAGTAAATTACAGTCACTTTTAGTGCGCAATATTACATCTGTTTCAGAATTAGAGTGTTGGCTTTTGGAGGAATTGCGTGTAAACGCTGAAATAGAAGAGGAGATAACAAGTAGTCTAATCGCCATGTATAGAGATACAAATGACAGAAATATACGTGATTTACATATGTATAATCAAAATGCAATTCAACCACTTTTAAAAAGATACAATGCAAAATTTGACCAGAAATTTAGAGATTGTCCATTTTCAAATTTATTAGATGAGCAGAAATATGGATTTATGAAAAAGGCAAGAGTAGTAAAAAGTAAAATGTTTAATGAAAAGAACATTGCTCTTTCCATTAAAGAGCAAGAACTTATTACGAAATATAGAGAAATAATGTCTAACATATCTATTAATTGGGAAGGTGAGCAAAAGACGTATGCATATGTAAAAGCGAAGCTAGATAACCCCAATAGAGCTATTCGCGAAAAAGCTTGGTACGCTTTATGTGAAGCAAGAAGTGCAGTGAAAATAGAAATAGATTGTATTATGAATGAACTCGTACAATTGCGGAATGAGATAGCTTTACATGCAGGATGTAATAATTATAGTGAATATGCTTTTAAACAAAAAAATAGAGACTATAGTATTGAAGAGTGTTATAAACTTCATGAATCTATAGAAAAGTATGTTGTACCAATTTGGAAACAGTTAGGAAGTCTTTCTAAAAAGAATCTTGGTGTAAAAACGTATCGCCCTTGGGATCTTACACCTTGTAATTTACCAAAAGCCCCATTTCAAAATACCGTTGATTTATTGGATGGGGTGGAAGAAATGTTTCGGAAGACTGATTTATATTTTTATGAGAAATTTATTCATATAAGGAAAGCAGGATTCATTGACGTAGAAGAACGTGAAAATAAAGCGCCAGGAGCCGCTTGTTTTACCTTACCTCATAGTAAAGAGGTTTTTGTGTATTCTAATTTTAGCCCATCATTTTATGCAATTAATGCACTCATACATGAAGTAGGGCATGCCTTTCATTTTTATAAACAATTTAACAATGATAGTAGTATGCAAGAAAAATATCTTCGCGAAGAAGTGGCTGAGCTTTATTCCCTCGGTCTTGAGTTGCTAGTAATGGATAAGCTTAATATTTTTTATAAGCAAGAGGATGAATATAAAGAAGTACAGTGCGTACAATTATATCGTGCTTTCTCTCTGTTAATGTCGTCAATTGCAGGAGATGTATTTCAGCACTGGCTCTATACAAATCCAAATCATACATCGGAAGAACGTGATAAGAAATATGCTGAAATATGCAAAAGGTATCAATATTCATCAGTCAATATTACAGGATTAGAGAATGAAATCGGTGCAAGCTGGTTAGAGTCATTTCACTATGTTCAGTTTCCTTTTTATCAAATTGAATACTCCATTGCACAAATAGGAGCAATGCAATTGTTTCAAATTTATCGAGAAGACCCAGAAAAAGCGATTGCTTTCTTTAAAGAAGGTGCGAGTGCAGATTGGAATTTATCCATACAAGAAATATATGAAAAAACAGGTATCACGTTTGACTTTTCGGAAGAAAGGATAGAAAGTACTGCAATTGTAATTTTTGATCTAATTCATGAATTAAAATAAGGATAGCATTTGCTATCCTTATAACTGTTTGTTCATAGATTTTTTCTTGTTTATATAAAATGTAATAATAGCCGCAACGATGAAAATAGGTATGGCATACGCTTGCCCGACAAACAATTTCCAACCAATATGATTATAGCCTTTAGATGCTGGAGCAATCATAGCGATTATGCAAACAATAATATAGATTACTAGTGCAGGGGTTATATTTTTCATTTGTTCAACTCCTTTTCAGAAAATCATCACATGTATATTTGTATAATATATTATAGTTTGAGGAAATATATATCTGACATTTATGTAAAAAAAGGGTTGTTTTTAATTGGAATAGAATAGGTGTATGTAGAATGATATAGGGGTGTTACACATAATGAACAATATATTAAATCGAATAAAAAAAGATGTAAATATAGAATTATTGAATACGCTATGGCCGGGTTTTAATAGGGCTGCATTTGCCTTATATGATGATAAGCATGTGTATGTATTTCATCATCCATTATTTTTGAATGCTGATAATGAGTGTACCGTTTTAAAGTGGGATGAACAATTTAAGGCTGATACATTTATCCTATTTAAAGATTATCCGACTGCTATCGTTAACATGAATAGATATAAAGATTATGAAAGTTTATTTGC
The DNA here is from genome assembly GCF_058792175.1 of Bacillus sp. EB106-02-03-XG38. Taxonomy (NCBI): domain Bacteria; kingdom Bacillati; phylum Bacillota; class Bacilli; order Caryophanales; family Bacillaceae; genus Bacillus; species Bacillus sp. EB106-02-03-XG38. The sequence goes on along the minus strand of NZ_JBYTED010000001.1, from coordinate 952,238 downwards.
GGTTTTGGTGCATGAACTTTTTCATTGCTATCAATATTTGAATAAAGAAAGTAGATTTCCAAATGAATCTCTAGGGTTTCAATATCCTATAATAGAAGAAAATATAGAATTGCGAAATAAAGAACGAATTTGTTTATATAATGCTGTGCACTGTAAGTCACAAGCTGAGAAAAATAATTATATTAAGCAATTTATCGAATTAAGAGAGCAAAGAGCCCATTTTATAAAAGAAGAGTTTATAACTTATGAGTGTATGGTTGAAAGTATAGAGGGGCCTGCTTGGTATGTTGAAATGAATGTCCACATTGCGGTATGTATAAATGATGAAAGTGAAACATTACGAAAATATAGCGGACTTATTTTAGATTCATATGATGCTAATTATAACATTAGGAAGAGCTGCTATAGCTCAGGAATGCTTTTATGTTTATTATTAGATGAAATCCATCCTGAATGGAAAACGAACTTCTTTAATAGTGATAAATCGTTATATGCTTTTTTGAAACAAAATATTAATGTTGTTTTAAGTTTAAATAATGAATTTGCAATAAGCAAAGAAACGAAGCAAATCCTTCATTTTGTTCAAAACGAAAGAGACAAGGAATTTAAACAATTTTATAAGGAAAAAGGATATCATTTGTATATTGTAGGGAATATACAATTAAATTCGTTTAATCCGATGAATGTAAAATTAAACAAAAATAAAGCGTTACATAAAACTTTTTTAAGTGTACGTATACATAATAAAACATATATGATAAATCAACCTGTTTTAGCATCGTTTGAGGAAGATTTTAAAAATATGACACAAGTTCATATTATAATGAATGAAAAGCCGATAGAAACCAATAATGGTTGGAACGTAGTGGGTATTGGTGATATAGAAGCTGAGTATGAAGAAGAAAAGAATTCTATATTTTTATATTTAAAAAGTTAGAAGTGAGGTAAGAAATAAAGATGAAAAGGTTATGCATAATTCCATGCGGAAAAAAGAAAATTTGGGATAAGTATCCGGAATACGGACCGATGGAGGCAAAAGATGTATATATTAGCCCGTTCGGAAAAGCATGTCAGGCATATGCAACTATGTTTTTCGAGGATTGGGTTATATTATCGGCGAAGCATGGATTTTTAAGGCCAAATGATATTGTGCTAGAAAACTATGATCTTGCGTTTGATTCAAAGAGTGATGAGATTATTAGTATGGAACAATTAAAACAACAGATGATTGAAAAGGACTTGCTTCCGTTTGATGAAATCGTTTTACTTGCAGGAAAGAAGCACAAGAAAGTAGTGACACAATTATATCCAGAAGAAATCATTACGTATCCGTTAGCTGGGTGTAAAGGGATTGGGTATATGTTGCAGAGGTTAAAAGGGGCTGTAAGGGAAGGGAGGGAGCTATAGCCGAATTTTTGTTTGAGCCTTTCAGTTTTTATATATTGTGTGAGAGAAAAAAGCCCAAATATTGGGCTTTTTTCTTTGTAGTAGTCCCTTTAAATAGATATGGAAGGACTATCAGAAAAGTATAATATTTAAACTGTATTTATAAAAACTAGAATATAGACTAGCAAACAAGCATTTTTATACTTTTAAACATAGAATATGATGAATTCTATTTAGGAGGAGGTATGTTTATGGGGAATCATTGTAATTGCAGGCGTTCATTTTGGGACGATTTAATGTTCGGAAAATGTGGATGTAAATGCAGGAATTGTCACGAATGTCGTTGCAAAGAGAAACCGAAATGCGATTGTGACGAGTGTTGCTGCAAGGAGAAACCGAAGTGCGATTGTGAAAAATGTCATTGTAAAGAGAAACCGAAATGTCATTGTAAACATGAATGGTATTAATAATAAAAAAGAGTACGTTACGTACTCTTTTTTATTATATTAAATTTCATCTTGAACAGATTTTTTTACAATTTCCCACGTATCTTGTTTTTTAATCTGTATAGCTACATTAGTTCCGGTAGACTCCGTATAAAAGATATATCCATTTTTCTCATCCACATATGTCAATGGTGCACCTATGCAATCTCGCGAACAAGAAGTATTAATTAGCTCGATTAATGATAGTTCGCTCGAATCGGTTTTACTTGCATCTATTATAGTATCAAGGTCTGTTTTACGATAACCTTGTAAGTTCACATGAAAATTCTGTTCGATTTCACCTGTAATACTAGTATTCATTACTTCAACAGAATACTTCTTTTCTTGAAGAAACCCATTCTCATAAAGTAATTTTGTATATCCAAGCCATGCGATTAAAACTAGCATGATAAACATACTACATATTTTTAGTGTTCGAAGTCGTTTACTAACAATCGTTTCTGAGTATTTCATTCATTTTAATCCTCCATTGTTTTTAATTTAAAGTATGCCTAAATACATATTTTTAGAAGAAGGATAGAACTTAACGAGCTCTAGATTCAAAAAAGAAAGCATCTAACTTTAGATGCTTTCTTTTTTGCGTATTTTTTACTATCTGTTCGTTACTTGTTTCATAAGTGGTCTAATTTCTTTAACGGGTGGTTTTTTATCATAGGCATCAACGTAAGAGAAATAGTAATTTAAATTTCTGAGAAGACCTTTTCCTATTTTAGCGCTCAAGAACGGAAATACTTGTCCAGTATAATCATCGAGAGATTTACAATAATATTTTTCATCTAGATAAATACTGTATTTACATGTTAGTTCTACTAGTGAGTTTCCTTCATCATCAATTACTTCCTTAGAATCAATAATGTCTATTAATGCGAATTTTTCATTTAGATAAACTTTCTTCTTTTTCTCGTGTTTATTTGTGAGTATAAATACGAGACCAATGGCGTTAATCAAAAAATTTCCTCCTATAAAAAACGGATATTAATAAAATATATCGATATACGTTAAATGTAAAGAGGCGAGATGAAATTTCATTTATAGAAAGTTTAATAAGCCGATTTGTTTTTTCAAATCGGCTTATTATTATTGAAACACTTGCGGGAATTGTTTTACGATTGCGTTTGTTATCATGTCGGACATTTCTAAAGCTGCTTTTTCAATTTTATCGTATAGTTTTACGCTTGCTTCAAAATCTTTATTTAGGAAGGCAAGTGCTTCTGCTTTTGTTAATGCTAAATGTTCATAAAACATTTTTCTAAATTCTTCTTTTTCTATATAGGGGTTGATGTTGGTAATAAATTCCACAATTTCATCACCGTTAGCGTACCATTTTTTCTCTATAGCAGCAGCTGCATTTTGATCACCAGCTTTTGCAGCTTTAACAAGATCCGCAGCAATGACTAAGTGGTCTTTAATTAGTTCACTAAATTTTTTTACAGCATCCTCACCATAGAATGGTTCTAGAGATAGTCCCATATGTGTGGCGTTTTGAAGAAGACGCCCAACTGTCACGTTAACGTCTGGTAAATTAAAGACAATACTTATAATAGCTAATCTCGTCCATGCGACATGTTGTTCCCATAAAGAACGCATATAACCTTTTAAAAAGTTCTCGTTTTTACTAATTCGGTAATTACGTACAGATGTATCAAAGTGTACATGAGAGTTATGATAGGGGGAGTAATACGATTGCCAATAAGTATACATAAACAGTAACACTCCTTTGAACATGTATAACTCAAAGTATGATGGGAATTTATATTTAGTTCCGTGTCCTAGATTAATTTCAGAAATTCATATGGAAAAGATAAATAATTCAATTGTTTTATATATAAATAAAATGAATATAAAGTAAAAGAGGCTCTGCAAGGGAAGTTGCAGAGCCTCAAAAGGGTATTGCCGAGATGTCGGACTCGACTACGTAATATTATCATAAAATTCACTTAAAAAAACCTGGTAAATGTGTCCAAATGAAAGTGGCTCTTTAATAAAGTCAAAGAGATCTGCTTCCCGCGGCAGATCCCATTAACTAGATAATGTTGATGAGCAAAAACTCATCTGGAGTACTTTAATAGTAACAAGTGAAATTTGTTTTGTGTATTGAGAAAAAAAGAATTGGATAATGAAATGTTAAGAATTTATATTTTATCTTTTGTGATTTTCACCATTTGTTGTGAATGGAGTATGGTAATAAAATTGAGAAAAGATTAACAATCTCATCTAAAAGTGTACTGAAATATATAATAATCAAAAAAGACCTGCTTATATAAGCAGATTTTTTCTCATGATGATAATTGTATTTTAGTAAGTCTATAAGGTTTATATTGAGAAAATTTTTGTGAGTGATATATTATGGTACACGAATTAACGTTTAAAAAGTCGAGAAAGAAAATGAAAAAGTTTTCTAGAAGAAAATAATGGCTGGTATTTATAATATGATTCATATTTCCACGCATCATGATTTGAGAATTGGAGTTGATTCGGTACTGTTTTCTGCTTGATGGAACTAATATTCTGCTGTTTCATGTAGTAACCTCCTAAATTCATATGTATAAGATTAGTATTATTCAAGGAAGGTTAATAAAATGTGTATTTATCCTGAAATTTGTTTTAGTGGCTATCAACCTTTAAAACGTAAAGAAGCATAAAATAATGAAAAAGCAAGCTGTTCGTCATGTATTGATTACTTTCAAGTCACATAAGTAATGATATAATAGGGATAGATGAAAGATAAAGAAAAGCAGGTGACTCTTTTTTGTTTACAAAAGCACAAGAACTTTTAGCGTCTTATTTCGGTTATTCGTCATTCCGAAGAGGACAAGATGAAACAATTAAAAATGTATTAGATGGGAAAGATACGGTTTGTATTATGCCTACGGGTGGTGGTAAATCAATTTGTTATCAAATTCCCGCATTAGTATTCGAAGGAACGACGTTAGTCATATCGCCATTAATATCACTTATGAAAGACCAAGTAGATACATTAGTACAAAACGGTATTTCAGCTACTTATATTAATAGTTCTATTTCTACTGCAGAAGCGAATCAACGAATTCAATTAGCGAAACAAGGCCATTATAAGTTACTTTATGTAGCGCCTGAGCGACTTGATTCAATGGAGTTTGTTGACCAACTTATCGATATGAAAATCCCAATGATTGCAATTGATGAGGCACACTGTATTTCGCAGTGGGGACATGATTTCCGTCCAAGTTATTTACATATACATCGCATATTAGATTATCTTCCAGAAAAGCCACTCGTATTAGCATTAACTGCTACGGCAACACCACAAGTTCGTGAAGATATTTGCAACACACTTGGAATTAATCAAGAAAATACGATTATGACAACGTTTGAGCGCGAGAACTTATCATTTTCTGTTATTAAAGGACAAGATCGTCATGCATATTTAGCGGATTATATTCGTCAAAATCAAAAAGAATCTGGGATTATATATGCGGCTACTAGAAAAGTAGTAGATCAATTGTATGAGGATTTAATGAAAGCGGGAGTTTCTGTTTCAAAATATCATGCTGGTATGAGTGATAACGATCGAAATGAGCAGCAAGAACTCTTTTTACGTGATGAAGTGAGTGTAATGGTAGCCACATCTGCATTCGGGATGGGGATTGATAAATCGAATATTCGTTACGTTATCCACTATCAATTGCCAAAAAACATGGAAAGTTATTATCAAGAAGCAGGACGTGCAGGGCGTGACGGATTAGATAGTGCATGTATATTGCTATATTCTTCTCAAGATGTGCAAGTACAGCGCTTTTTAATTGATCAATCGACAGGAGAATCTCGTTTTTCAAATGAACTTGAAAAACTGCAAAATATGACTGACTACTGTCATACAGAACAATGTTTACAATCATTTATTTTGCAATACTTTGGAGAAGAGCCGAAAGAAGATTGTGGCCGCTGCGGTAATTGTACGGACGACCGCGAAAGTATCGATGTGACGAGAGAATCACAAATGGTTCTATCTTGTATGATTAGGACGAACCAACGATTTGGAAAACAAATGATTGCCCAAGTTTTAACTGGTTCGAAAAATAAGAAAGTGATTGAATTTAATTTTCATACTTTACCAACATACGGTTTACTATCAAATCGTAGCGTAAAAGAAGTCAGTGAATTTATTGAGTTTTTAATTTCAGATGAGTTAATCGCAGTTGAACATGGTACGTATCCGACATTAAAAGTAACGGAAAAAGGAAAAGAAGTGTTACTTGGTAAAGTGAATGTTTTACGTAAAGAACGAGTAGAGACGAGACAAATTGTTCAAGATCATCCTTTATTTGAAGTACTTCGCGAAGTACGTAAAGAAATTGCACAAGGAGAGGGTGTGCCTCCATTCGTTATTTTCTCTGACCAAACGTTGAAAGATATGTGTGCAAAAATGCCGCAAAGTGACTCTGAACTTTTAACTGTAAAAGGGATTGGCGAACATAAACTTGTGAAGTATGGTTCTCACTTCTTACAAGCAGTTCAGCACTTTATTGAGGAAAACCCAAACTATGCTGAAACAGTTAAGACAGAAGTGGTGACAGAGCGGAAAAAGGCAGGGAAAGCTTCCGCAAATTCTCATTTAGAAACGTATGAAATGTATAAACAAGGCATTGATTTAAATGAAATTGCGAAAGAACGTGGCTTATCAAGACAGACGATTGAAAATCATTTAATTCGCTCTTTTGAAGATGGAATGGAAGTAGACTGGAATAGTTTTGTTCCTACAGAATATGAATCACTGATTGAAACTGCCGTGCAAAATGCAGAGGGTGGCCTGAAATCAATTAAGGAACAACTTCCAAATGAAGTGAGTTACTTTATGATTCGTGCTTATTTACAAATTAGAAAATAGAGACATATAAAGTGAAACTTTAATCAGTGGGGGGGGCTTCATCCCCCACTGATTATTAGTTGAACCAATCGGACTTTAATGGGCAGCCCGACCCCCACCTCACTTCTTTGCTTTCGCTGCATTTTGAGGTGAGGGTCTTACTGCCTGTTAAAGCGGGATAAAGGGGATAGGGATATATGTATCACGTTTTTGTGTATGGCACGTTAAGAAAAGAGCAAACGAATGCTCATTTTATGCAAGGTGTAATATGCATCGCAGACAAAGCATGGACATATGGGAAATTATTTGATACAAACGAAGGGTATCCGGCGATGATTTGTTCAAATAAGGATAAAGTATATGGAGAAGTTTATGTAGTGAATGATGATGTACTGCAAAAATTAGATGAACTGGAAGAATACACAGGTAATGCAGAGAGTGATTTATATGATCGAATCACCGAAACAATTTATTTAGGTGATAGAGAAATACGTGCATTTGTGTATGTCGCTCAAGATAAAGAGATACTAAAGAAAGTTATCATTTCTGGTGATTGGGTGAAGTATCAACAAGGACAATAAGGGAAGCCGTAGAAGCAGATAGTGGGAACATCCGTTATCTGTTTTTTTATTTTAGCACTTTAAAATTTCTTATTATTTAGATAAAATGAAAATATAGGAAAATCAAAAGGAGGATTTTTCATGGGTATCAGAAATTTAGTTTCTCACCTGTAGTAGAAAAAAATATACAGGAGGAGAATATTAATGAACGAATCAAATGTAAAAGAATTTTATAAAAAACAATTTGAACTACTAAGCTATGATGTAAATAATGAAAATTGGTTACAGGAAGTTGCTAAAGAAGTACAAGAACAAGTTGGGTATACATTTCAGTCGATGTTAGAACTAGGAGCAGGAAATGGTGCATTTGCAAGGGCGATGTCCAAGTTACGTGTAAAGATGACTACTGTTGAACTTGTACCAGAGTTAGTTATGTTTGCAAAAGAGCATTCTACTAATGATATTGCTATTCATTGCGCTGACTTTTATAAAATTAATTTTGAAGAAAAGTTCGATGTCGTTACTTATTTGGACGGATTTGGTGTAGGAACGGATGCAGAACAATTATTTTTATTAAAACGCATCCATAGTTGGTTGAAAGATGATGGGTGTGCACTTATTGATATTTATCAACCTTTATATTGGGAAAAAGCAAATGGACAAGAAATGCCGATATATTCTGCAATGCGAAAATATGAATATGATAGTGAAAATGCTAGAATGCTGGACCATTGGTGGGAAGCGGATTCTTCAAATGATATTGTGACACAGTCTTTACGTTGCTATACTATAGATGAGATGAATCATTTATGTGCAGAGGCTCACTTCAGTATAGTTGGGATTTTCCCAGGAGGGGCGTATGACTTTGAAGAGAAAAAATATAAAGAGCAAGCGTCATTAAATGAATGTTTATCATATCGTATAAAAGTAAAAAAGAGTAAGGATTAATTCCTTACTCTTTTTACTATTATACTGTGAATAATTGACTGTCTTTCGTATTTAATTGTCGTTCTTTTTTAATTCTCAGGGATCTTAGTACGATTCCAATTCCGAGAAATATAATAGTAGCAACAACTCCACTAATAGGGTTTAACCAAAAATCACTGCTGTTAGTAAGTGTAATAATACCTGCTATTGTTACTAAAACGGTAGGAACAGCATCTTCAATTGCATGCATGATTACACATGGCCACACTGATTTTGTAAGTCTATATATTTCGACATACATAATAGACCAACAAACCATAAGTATACAGCCTGATAAAAGCATATTTAATCTTGAAATCGATTCGAAATACTCATTTGGTAAAAAGACTATATAATAAGCAGCATGCCAAAGGGCCCAAATTAAACCAGAAACTAAATAAATTAGCCAATCGTTTAACTTTAATTCAATAAGCTTTGGGGTTAAATAACCGCGCCAAGAGAACTCTTCGAAAATGTTTTTAATAAAATTACTTATTGTAGACATGAGTATGAGTGAGCATAATGAGGACATATCAAAGTTAGATATGTTAACGACTCCGAAAAATAGAGCTAGGCTTATAGTTATTAGTGTAACGAATGGATAAATAAGTATTGCTACGAAATACCATTTAAAGCTTCCTTTTAAATTTGGTTTAATACCAAAATCATGCCAATCTCGGCTAAGGACTCTAAGCAATATGCTGATAAAGAAAGGAAGTATAAGCCATAAGCCCATGCCTAAAGAATTTCCTTCAGGCTGATCTGTTAGAAGAGAATCAAGAAATACACCGATCCAACCACTTGCTAGCCCAATTAATACAAAAATAATTAAATGAAACTTTACATGCTTTCTATTGGTTGTAGTCATTTCGAATACCCCTTTTTTATTTTGATATTTACCTATTGACACTTCTCATTATTTTACAAGTGAATGAAGGAAATCGATAGAAAGGTAGATGAGAGTTTAGTAAGTTAGTGTATAAATCGTTATTATTAATAGAAAGATAGCATTTATACGCATTATTTTATTATATGTAAAGTGATTTAATTTAGATGTTTTATATTCTTATAATGTAAAAATAACGATGAGATTTCAAAATTGGAAAGATGAAAATTGAGTTTTTTCGGAAAATTTAAATTGGAACTATTGACTTTATAAATGGATTTTTAATACAATTGTATTTCGACTGAAAAATTAGAACGGACAGGAGGGAATCATCAAATGAACAACATTTTTGAAGAAGAGTTACAAAGGATGAAAGATACATTACGTACGATGGATGATCAATTAGAACAGCTCGAAAACATTCCGGTTTATTATGGAGATGATTTTAAAGAACAAATTCTAGAAAGTATGAGAGAATCTAATAGGCAAAATTTACGTATCGGTGTACAAGAACCATACTTTGGAAGATTAGATTTTCAAGAGGACGGTAAGGAAGATGTTATGCCGATCTACATCGGCAAAGTAGGTGTTTCACATAAAGACACAATGAAACCAATTGTAATTGATTGGCGGGCACCTGTCGCAAGTATGTTTTATTCATTTACCGGTGGAGAAGAATTAGCATTTTATCAATCGCCAGACGGATTAGTTGAAGGTGATGTGTATTTAAAGCGAAACATCTCTATTCGAAAAAGAGAACTAGAACGTGTTGTTGATACATATGTAAAAGGAAATGAAGATGTCTCGCATGCCGATGATTTTCTTCTATATCGATTAGGTGAGAATAAAGATAATAAACTTAAGGATATTGTTTCGACGATACAATCGGAGCAAAATGATATTATACGTGCGGAAAGAAACTTACCACTACTTATTCAAGGGGTTGCAGGGAGCGGAAAAACAACAATCGCTTTACATCGCCTTGCTTTTTTAATTTATGAATATCGTGAGCAGCTAGAAGCTGAGAGAATGATTGTATTCGCTCCAAATAGTCTGTTTTTAGACTATATTTCGAGTGTACTTCCTGAATTAGGGGTAGGGAATATTAGTCAAACAACATTTCCAGATTGGGCATTACGCACGTTAGATGATTCGGTGAAACTAAAGCAGACAGAAGAAAAGTTGAAAGAAGCATTTTCTATTAATCGTGATGAAGAAAAAATTATGCTCGGAAAATTGAAAGGTACTTTGGAATTTAAGTCCTTAGTTGAAGAGAGAATGGTTCAATTTGAAAAAGAGTTAGTACCAACAAGTGATTTTGAGGCATGGGACAAAGCTATTATTCCAGTAGAAGACATAAAAAAATGGATGCAAGTGGAATATAAACACTATCCATTAAAGAAAAGAAGAGAAAGATTAGTCGGCCGAATGAAGCGCTGGATTGAAATTGAACTAAAAAAGTATGGAGAAACAAACGAGAAGAAATTACTAAAAAAAGAAGCGACAAAGAGATTGAACACTTATATGAAGTTTTGGCCGAAGATGAGCTCACTTTCAATTTATAGTTCAATATTGAAAAGTAAAGAAATACTCGAAGTATTGCCTGAAGAACTTGTGAAAGAAACCGAAAAAAGTTGTCGTAAAAAAGAAGTGTATGTAGAAGATTTACCAGCTTTAATATACATACATCACCGCATAACAGGTATTGAAATTGGACAGAAATTCCATCACGTCGTTATTGATGAAGCGCAAGATTTCTCGCCATTCCAAGTTTATGTATTAAAAGAAATTACACTAGGTAACTCTTTCACTATATTAGGTGATTTATCTCAAGCGATTTATGATTATCAAGGGATTGAAGATTGGGGTGCTTTTAAGGAAGTATTCCAAGAAACAGGTTATTATGAACTGACGAGAAGTTATCGCTCTACAAAAGAAATTATTGAATTTGCGAACGAAATAATTAAAAATGCAGAGATTCCAGTAGGGCTTGCGACACCAGTTTTTCGTAGTGGTGAAGAGGTTAAAGTAATCCAAGCAGAAAATCAATTTAATGAGATTATAAAGACGTTAAAGCATCTACAAAATGATGATGTGAAAACAATTGCGGTAATAGGAAGAACAGACGATGAATGCTGCGATATATATGAGAAATTAACAAATGCAGGACTGGCTGTAAACGTCATAGAAGCAGATCAAAGTAAATATGAAGGTGGTATTTCAGTAGTACCTGTATACTTGGCGAAAGGGCTAGAATTTGATGCGGTTCTACTAATTGACGTTGATGAAGAACATTACAAAAATACAAAACACGATGCGAAGTTATTATACGTTGGATGTACAAGGTCGCTTCATGATTTATGGATTTTCCATAGCGGAGAAGCATCGCCTTTAATTAAAAGATTAAAATAAATAGTAAAAACAAGAGGCTTTTCTAAAAACAATAGGAAGAACCTCTTGTTTTTCTATATAAAGACATGGAGAGAAAATAACTATGATTACAAAGGTAATAACAAAAAGAAATTGGGAAATGGCAAAGATAAATGGAGAAATTAATGAAGCCTCATTAAAAGAAGAGGGATTTATTCATTGTTCGTTTTTTGAACAAGCTTTAAAAGTCGCTGAAAAACATTTTAGTCATGAAGAAGATGTTTTATTACTTACAATTGATCCAATTCTGTTAAAAGCAGACATAAAATATGAACTTGCTTCTAACGGTCAAGAATATCCGCATGTATATGGAGTAATTCATATTGAATCAGTTGTCAGTGTTACCCCATTTATTAAAGAAAATGGAGAGTTTATATTACAAGAGGTACAAAATTAATCTTATTATAAGCATTTAAATAGCTAGAAAAGCACAAATTATATAGTTTGTGCTTTTTTATTATCTATTTTTTGGTAATTAATTATTGTTTTTATCACATTAATACTGTACGATACATAGTATAAAACATATACTGTATGACATATAGTAATGGAAATGAGGTGAGTGAATGGATGCTTTATTAAATTCGTTAATTACTGAACTAAGAAGAGGTACATTAACATTAGCGGTTTTAAGTCAGTTAAGAACACCGCAGTATGGGTATTCACTTGTCCAATTATTAGAACAATCAGGGATTACAATTGATCAAAGTACGTTATATCCACTACTTCGCCGATTAGAAAAGCAGGAGCTAGTGACGAGTAGTTGGGATAAAACGGAGAGTAGACCTCGTAAGTATTACGTTTTAAGTGAATATGGATTAGAGATATTTCTGCAGCTGAAGAAAGAATGGATAAAGGATTCGAAAGAGCTATATAACCTATTAAAGGAGGAGGACAAAAATGAATTTGATTGATATTTATGTAGAAGAAGTAGCGAAGAGATTACCTGAAAAAAATCGTGACGATATTATTCTTGAACTACGGTCAACAATCGAGGATATGTTACCTGATAATTATAATGAAGATGATGAAAAAAGAGTTCTTGAAAAATTGGGGAGTCCAGTTTCATTGGCAAATGGGTACTTAGATAGGCCGATGCATTTAATTGGACCACGTTATTTTGATGTATATACGACGTTATTAAAAATGATTATACCGATTGCAGCTGTTATCGCACTCATTACAATGGTTGCAGAAAATTTTGTAGGATATGATGGTGAGCAAGCGATATTAAATGTTATTTTAAATGTGATAGGTAAAGGAATTGGTGAAATTATCGAAGTAGGCCTCCATGTATTTTTCTGGTTAACACTTGTATTTGCAATTTTAGAAAGAACAGATAAAGACAAAGGTACTCAACCGTTGACGACAAGTTTAAAAAAATGGACGCCTGATGATTTGAAAAATACTTCGTATGTTCCAAAGAAAAAGTCGATTTCAAAGTTCGAAGTATTTGGCGGGTTAATGTGGACGGCAATATGGGCAACACTTTATTTTTATGCGAACCATCTTGTAGGTGTATATCATGGTACAGAAAGCGGATTGAAGTTTGTCGCGCCAACTTTTAATCAAGATGAGTTACTTCAGTATTGGCCAATCGTTGTAATTATGATTGTGTTTGAAATAGGTGTATCTCTTTATAAGTTAGTACAAGGACAATGGACGAAAAAGCTGGCAATTGGGAATGCTATTCTTCAAATAGTTGGAACAATAGTATTCATTGTAATTGTAGTAAATCCGCATTTATTTAATGAAGGATTTATTACGTATGTGGCAAATGTGTTTACTACTTCTCCAGAAGAAGTTAAAAAGTGGTTAATTGGTGGAGGTATTATCATTTACATTTTGTCTGCTGCGTTAAATATATTTGATGGTTTCCGAAAAGCTCGTATTCGTAAATAGGAGTGAAATTAGAGGAAAGGAAGAAAGTGATGATAAGGGAAGCAAGGAAACAAGATATAACATACATTTTAGATATTTATAATGATGCTATATTGTATACAACGGCCGTATATACGTATAAACCTGTAACCCTTGAAAATAGAATAGACTGGTATGAACAAAAAAAGGCTGAAGGGTATCCAATTTTAGTATATGAACTAGATAATAAAATAGTAGGATTTGCGACGTTTGGTCCGTTTAGGGCTTGGCCTGCTTATAAATATTCAATTGAGCATTCTGTATACGTTCATAAGGAATATAGAAGGAATGGGATAGGAACTTCATTAATGAAAGCATTGATTACTATGGCAAAAGAAAGGGAATATATGACTTTAATTGCTGGAATTGATGCACATAATGAGAAAAGTATTGCCTTACATGAAAACTATGGGTTTGTTCATGCAGGGACAATCAAAAAGGCTGGTTATAAGTTTAATAGGTGGTTAGATTTAGCTTTTTATCAATTAGAGCTTAATGGTCCTAAAAGGCCTACTGAAGAATAGATTATTGAGTTTTGCTTAATATTTAATTTAGAAAGATAGCATGGGGAAATTTCGTGCTATCTTTTTTAGTGTATACATAAATATCATGTAATAAAAAAGGTTTTTTATATTCGAAATCGAAATTTAAGAATGTAATAAAACAATATAAAAGGAGGTGCAAATATGCAGAATGTCATTGAAAAAATAAAAGAAATACAATCTGGTCAAGTTGGATTAGTTGTGTACTCAACAAAATATGAAAATATAATTGCCTCCTATAATAATGACCTTTATGTCCCTTTAGCATCAGCAGCAAAAGTGGCAATTGGATTTGCAGTAGCAATCATGATAAAAGAGAAACAAATTAGTTGGGATGATATACTTCACCAAATTAAATTTGATTCGAAAGAAGATAGCGTACAATTATATCCGCATTTCCAAGGGAGAGATACATTATCACTTAGTAAAGCAGTTGAAGTGATGATAGCGTGTCATGACAGTCTTATTGCAAAGTCGATTGTAATGCACTGCGGAGGATGGAACGATATTAGAAAATATGTTTCAACGTATTTTTCCAAGATACATGTTCAAGAAAACCCTAGAGATGAACAAAATGTTGGAGAGTTAAATCAAGTACATTCATTATTAATACATATTTTTCGAGGTTATAAAAGTGAGCCCGAATTATGGGAACCAATAATAAATGGAATGGTAAGGCAGCAAGGAGAATATGAAGGGATACCGTATTATCATATAGCTCATATGACAGGTGGTCTGCCCACAGCAATAATAAATATTGGTATAATGGGAATGTTCGATGAATACCCGATTCTATATGTTATTGGAGGAAAAGATTTGCCTAATCGATTTGATAATAGCGAAGTCGATGAAACCGTTGTATCAACTTTGAAATGCATATACAAAAAATATAATGATGGCATGCTAGGTGTGAGTGATTGAAACGTAACTTAAAAACTTCAACAATCAGCATATCGAAAGAGAGTCGAAAAAAGGTAGCGTATTAAGTTGAAAGGAATAAATATATGAAACAAATAGAGAATGGTACTCGCGCTGAAGGAGAATACATAAAAAATAAAGTAGTTCAATATAACATGTCAATCTTAACAGATGAAGTCAAACAGCCGATGGAACAAGTAAGTTTTGTAGTGAAAGATGAGGATGGGAAAATATTTGGCGGGGTAACAGGAACGATGTATTTTTATCATCTTCATATTGATTTTTTATGGGTTGATGATTCAGTTCGTCATGATGGTTATGGTAGTCAGCTGTTACATAAAATTGAAAGTATTGCGAAGGAAAAAGGCTGTAGATTAATATTATTAGATTCGTTTAGTTTTCAGGCACCAGAATTTTATAAAAAGCATGGCTATCGAGAATATGGTGTTGTTGAAGATCATCCTAAAGGACATAGTCAACACTTTTTAGAGAAAAGATTATAGGAATCGTATTCCTGTTCTACAAAAAAGCATCACCAACAAGGTGATGCTTTTTTGTTTATGCTAACTAATTAAATTGATGCAATAGTGGGAACCAAAAGTGCAATTCGTATAACAATGATTTTCGTTTTTAATGGAAATGAGTTACTGTCTTTGTAGAAAACAATTGTCGTATTCACTTTATAAACTAACAATAACTGTTGATTTTTTAGGTGGAAAAGAGCAAGAAGACTAGCTCTGAATATAATAATGATAAAGGAGGTGTTATGCAATGGGTTATATTGTAGATATTTCGAAATGGAACGGTAACATTAATTGGGATGTAGCAGCTCCACAATTAGATTTCGTAATCGCTAGAGTACAGGATGGTTCAAATTATGTAGACCCTTTATATAAAGACTACGCTCAAGCAATGAAAACTAGAAATATTCCTTTTGGTAACTATGCATTTTGCCGCTTTATTTCAATTGCTGATGCGAAGAAGGAAGCGCAAGATTTTTGGAATCGTGGTGATAAGAGGGCTACAGTTTGGGTTGCTGATGTAGAAGTGAAAACAATGGATGATATGAAAGCTGGTACACAAGCATTTATCGATGAATTACGCCGACTAGGTGCTAAAAAAGTTGGATTATATGTAGGCCATCATATGTATGGACCTTTCGGTATGGCAAACGTAAAAAGTGATTTTGTATGGATTCCTAGATATGGCGGTAATAGACCAGCATATCCTTGTGATATTTGGCAATACACTGAGACAGGTAATGTACCAGGGATTGGTAAATGTGATTTAAACCAATTAATTGGAAATAAGCCACTTTCTTGGTTTACTGAATCGGTACCAATACAAGAAAATATACAAGCGCAAGTTTCTAAACAAAATATCATTCAAAGTGGAGCCTTTTCACCTTATGAAACTCCGGATGTTATGGGAGCATTAACTTCTTTAAAAATGACTGCTACCTTCATTTTACAATCAGATGGCTTAACGTATTTTATTTCCGAACCAACTAGTGATGCACAATTAAACGCTATGAAAGCTTGGCTTGATCGGAAAGGTTGGTGGTATGAAGTTAAATAATAAACAATAACTAGCTTATGTGTGCAAAAAAGAGCCCTCCAACAGGAGGGCTCTTTTTTTATTCAAATAGCTTATTCATTAAATCTTGAATTTCGTGTCTTCTTTTATCTGTTTCGTTCTTATCAATAGTATACGTATCATCCTCAATTATAAGAACATCACCTTCTTTTGCATTAGAGGGGAGTTTGGATTTAGGTACATCAATTGTTACGTCATTTATTTCAATAACTGCTAGTTCGCCTTCAAAACGGTCAATAATACCTCTTTTCATAATTATCTCTCCGTTCTTATAGAAATGTTCGAACCATCACTATTAATAATTACAGTTCCATTTAAATCAGTTCTATATACATTAATAGACATTGCGTTTAACTTTGATAAAGTTTCCTGTGTAGGATGACCATAGCGGTTACCTGCACCAGCACTGATCACAGCGATACTTGGTTTCACTGCATCTAAAAATGGCTGAGAAGAAGACGTCTTACTTCCATGGTGACCAGGTTTTAATACATCAGATTTTAGGCTAGAACCATATGTTGCAACCATATCTTTCTCACTTTTAGATTCAGCATCACCAGTAAATAAGAAAGATTTGCTTCCATGTGTTACTTTTAATACAGCACTCCACTCATTTAGATCGTTACCGTATTCTTTCACAGGAGCTAAAAATTGTGAGTTTAAACCGTTGATTGGTAAAGTTACTCCAGATTTTGCTTCTTTAATTATTAATCCTTTGTTAGCTACTGCAGCTAGGAAGTCTTTAAATGTTTGAGTTGTATGACTTACTTTAGGTGCATATATGTTTTTTACATTCATAGCATAAAGTACTTCATCTAATCCACCTACATGATCAGCATCAGGGTGAGTAGCGATCATATAATCAATAGATAGGTATCCTAATCCTTTTAGATAATTTGCTACTACTTTACCTTTTCCGTTGTTACCAGCGTCAATAAGGATAGTTTCTCCACTTGGGGATTTAATAAAAGTAGCATCACCTTGTCCGACATCAATATAATGAACCTCTAAGTTTCCTTTAGGCTTAGGAAGAGCTGGACGGAAATTTGGTTCTAAAACACGAGCCAAGAATGCAGCGAATTGCTCACGAGTTACTTTTACATCTGGACCAAATGTACCATCAGGAAATCCAGCAGTGATATTATTTTGAGCTAAAATTTTGACATAATTGTAACCCCAGTGATTTGATGGAACATCAGGGAAATTCACGTCGGCACCAGTAGGTTTCAAATTAAAAGTTTTAACAAGAACTACTGCCATTTCTGCACGTGATAATGAACGATCAGGGAAGTAGTTTGTTTCACGTTGTACAATGTTGTTGTGTGCTAACTTATGTACAGAATCGTAATAATAGATACCTTTAGTTACATCAGAAAAAATATGATTATAACTAGATGGCTTTTCTAATTTTAATGATAAATCTAGCATTAAGGCCATTTGCCCACGCGTCACATTATCACTTGGCTTAAAATATCCTTCTGGCGTACCATTAATAATGCCTTTATCCGATAAATAATTAATTTCTTTAATTGCCCAATGATTAGATTGGACATCTGGAAAAGCTTTAGCATTTGTAAAATTAGGGATAAATAACGATAAAAATATGACAAATGCTGTTAGTAATAAACTAAACTTTTTCAAAAAATCGCCTCACTTTGTGTATTTTTTACCTAATTAACTTTACCAGTTCTAGAAATAAATTCAAGTTTTAATAGTTAAATAGTATATGAGAAATATTTTTGGTATTATATTCACTGATTTTCTTTAATTCTGTATATTTAATTTGAGGGATGTTAAAGGGAGAGAGTAACGATTGCAAATGTAATATTGATATTATAAATTAATCTTATGAAGGATTTAATAACAGGTTGGATTCTATAGTTTTATATTGAAGGAAGAAAAATAGGACAAAATAAAAATAATGAGCAATTTGATGGGAGAAAGAAAATGTACATGTATAAATTGCAACATGAACAACCAATCTGCGTAGAACAAATAAAAAAGCTTTATGACTCTGTCGGTTGGTGGTCAGAAAGAAAAGAAATCGATATTCAAAAAATGTTAAAGAATAGTATAGCGATTGGGGTATGGGAAGAAAATGAATTAATCGGATTTGCTAGAGTTGTTTCTGACGGTGTTTTTCGAGCGTACATAGAAGATGTTGTTGTACATGAAAGTGTAAGAAATAAAGGCATTGGAGAGAAAATGCTAACTATATTACTTCAAGAAATATCTCATGTTCATATAGTTAGTCTATTTTGCGGAGAGCAATTAATAAAGTTTTACGGCGAACAGCAATTTCAAGCAACAAAGCAAATTGTAATGCATCGTAATCAAATCGTGAAAGAATAAGAGGTGCCAATTAAAATGAATGCAACTAGCACATATTGTTTATCAAAAAGAAAAGCGACTGAAGATTCTCCTGATGGTTGGAATGCAACATGTATGAGAATTAATAATAAAATATTTGCGATAGTAAACCATGAAGAAGGAGAAAAAGCTGCCATTACATTAAAATGTGATCCAGAACTTGCACTTAGATTAAGAGAAGAGTATTCAGAGACAATCATTCCAGGGTATCATATGAATAAAAAACATTGGAATACAGTGTATATACATAAGGATGTAGAGCAGGAGCAAATTAATAAGATGATTGATTGGTCATATGATTTAGTTCTACAATCATTTTCAAAGAAAAAGCAACAAGAGTTATTGGATTAGTATGTATAAGGGGTGGGTGTATTGAAAGACATGGTCAAAGTTACATACGATAAATTAGCGAGTACATACAAAGAAAATTTAGATGTGGCAAATCCATATAACAGCTATTACGAAAGACCAGCGATGATGGAGATGATTCCAAAGAATTTAGAAGGAAAGAATATATTAGATGCTGGATGTGCAGCTGGGTGGTATACATCTCGATTTGTAGAAAGAGGAGCAAACGTTACTGCAATTGACGTAAGTTCTGAAATGGTGAAATATGCAAAGGAAAGTACGGGCAATAAAGCAACGTTTCTTTGTCATGATTTGCAAGAAGTATTACCATTTGAAGATAATACTTTTGATGTTATTGTAAGTTCGTTAACGCTTCATTACTTAGAAAATTGGAATAGAGTATTTCAGGAGTTTCATCGCGTATTGAAGCCAGGTGGTGAAATTATATACTCCATACATCATCCTTTTATGGATTTCACAAAGTTTACTAGTAAAAATTATTTCGAAAAACAATTATTGGTAGATACTTGGGTTAAACCAAATATTACAATAGAAGTTAGCTTTTTTAGAAGGTCACTGCAAGACGTAATTAATGAAACAACAAATTGCTTTGTGATAGAAAAAATGGTGGAACCGAGGCCGGTTGAAAAGATGAGGGAAGTAAACGAAAAATCATATCATTATCTAAATACAAATCCACATTTTCTTATTATGAAAGCTATTAAAAAATAGGTAGTAAAATAATTATATTTTACTACCTATTTACAATTTCAAATTACATATTAGGAGATCTTTGGATGAAAATGAAACGAAATAGATTATTATATGCGCTATTTACTATAGTTATAATTATTTTAGGTCTTTGTTCTAGAAAATTTGCATTTGCTTTACCTCATTTACTAAATGAGTACTTAGGCGATGCTTTATGGGCACTCATGATTTTTGCAGGGTTCGGATTTTTATTTCCTAAAATAGAAACGAAGAAATTGGCTTTTATTAGCTTGCTATTTTGCTACGGGATTGAAGTGAGCCAATTGTATCATGATGAATGGATAGATAGCATTCGTACAACGACTTTAGGTGGACTCGTATTAGGTTACGGATTTTTGTGGAGTGATTTAGTTGCTTATACAATTGGTGTTGG
Organism: Bacillus sp. EB106-02-03-XG38; assembly: GCF_058792175.1. Classification (NCBI taxonomy): domain Bacteria; kingdom Bacillati; phylum Bacillota; class Bacilli; order Caryophanales; family Bacillaceae; genus Bacillus; species Bacillus sp. EB106-02-03-XG38. The sequence goes on along the minus strand of NZ_JBYTED010000001.1, from coordinate 931,820 downwards.
AGTAGGATTTCTATTTGAGTTTGTTTTACGGAAGGAATAAGCGATTTGGTATGTTATGCTTTCAATTCAAATTATCTTTATTACTTATTTTATTCAGTTAAAAGATTTATTAAAGTTAAATGAAGAGATGTTCTTCTGGATTTTTGCAAATAAAGATGCTATTGAAGAATCAATAGCAAGGGGTGTATGAATATGAAAAAAATAATATTAATAGGTTCTGGTGGTTCAGGAAAATCTACATTAGCAAGGCAATTAGGAAATAAATTAAATATTAAAGTACATCATCTTGATGCGTTATTTTGGAAACCAAATTGGGAGGGTGTGCCGAAAGAGGAGCAAAGAACGGTTCAAAATGAATTAGTCAAAGAAGAAGAGTGGATTATTGATGGGAATTATGGCGGGACAATGGACATAAGAATGAACGCAGCGGATACAATTATCTTTATTGATATTCATAGAACAATATGTGTTTATCGTGCTTTTAAAAGGATTATACAATATCGGAATAAAACAAGACCGGATATGGGTGCTGGATGTAAAGAAAGGTTTGATTTGCAATTTTTTAAATGGATATGGGAATATCCTATAACGAAACGGCCTTCAATTTTAAAGAGGCTTAATCAATTGAGTCAGGATAAAGATGTTATTATTTTAAAATCTTCAAAGGAAGTAAGACTATTTTTAGAGAAGTACAATCACGTAAATTGTTAGATTATAACAGAAGTATAATGGAGGGATCGGATTGAATAGGTTCATTGGCTCTGTTGATTCTAATATGGTAAAAATTCCAGCAGGAAAAGTAGAATTAAGAGATGATCGAATAAAAAAACAATGGCAAGTTCAAATAAAACCATTTCTTCTTGCGAAATATGTTGTAACAGCGGAATTATATGATGCAATTACGAATCGTTCCCTTAATGGTGATGAAAATAGAAATAAACCAGTTGTAAATATCTCATGGAATGATGCCATTATATTTTGTAATTTACTTTCAAAAAAAGCGGGATTAAAAGAATATTATTCTATTAGTGACGGTGGTCAAATTGTTAGTTGTCATTTAGATTCAAATGGCTATCGATTACCTTCAGAAGCAGAGTGGCAATATGCATGTAAAGCAGGAACTACTGGATACATATATGGAGAACTGCAAGATATTGCTTGGTATAATGAAAATTCAGATGGACATATTCATGAGATCGGAAAAAAAGAACCGAATGCATGGGACTTGTATGATATGTTAGGAAACGTTTGGGAATGGTGCTATGATTTGTATGATGAAAAGGTATATGGATCATACCGGATTTTCCGAGGTGGTAGCTGGGCTGAAGCAGCTAGAGGTTGTGGTGCAACTTGTCGTCGCCGTAGTCATCCTACATTTCATATAGATGACCTTGGATTTAGGCTCGCTAGGTCCATTTAGAAGAATAAGACAAAATACCTGTAATCCTAATGACAACGTAGAAAAGATTTAAATTAAGGAGTGTTTAAAGTGGCACGTGTGTTATTCATTAATACTGGATCAGAAGGACATATAAATCCAACATTGCAAGTGGTAGAAGAATTAGTTTCACGCGGGGAAGAGGTAGTTTATTTTTCAATTGAATCTTTTAGAGAACGTATTGAAAAGACGGGTGCTACTGTACGAACAATTGATGAGCAAAAGTTTATAAAAGCTTTTCTATCTGGTGGTCGAAATTATTTACCAGAGAGAATAAATGGTCTTTTACATACGGCAGATGTAATTATACCAAATGTTCTTGAACAAATTGAAGGGGAACATTTTGATTACATCATTCATGATTCAATGTTTGGGTGCGGTCGTATAATTGCTCAAATTCTAAAGCTTCCAGCAATAAATTCTTGTACATCTTTTGCACAGGATGAAAAATCATTTGAACAAATGTTAGACCACTTGTCTAAAAGTATCCCAGTGAAAGTTCAGGATAAGATACATAATGATTTTGAACGATTGACTAAGGAAATTACGGTAAAATATAGTGTTGAAATAAACTCACCGTATGAAGTTTTTTGTAATCCTGCGCCACTTACTATAGTGTATACAATTAAGGAGTTTCAACCTTCTGGAGAAATGTTTGATGAAACTTTTAAATTTGTAGGTCCATCTATCTCTACAAAAGTAAAAAATGAAGAGTTTGATTTTACTACAATTAAAGAAAAAGACCTGATTTACATTTCACTAGGTACTGTTTTTAATGAAGCGCTCAATTTTTATAAACTTTGCATAAAGGCGTTCGAGAATAGTAATTATACAATTGTGATGTCTATCGGTAATAAAACGAAAATAAGTGATTTAGGTGAAATTCCTAAAAACTTCATTGTAAAAAACTATGTACCACAAACAAAACTACTTTCATATACAAAGTTATTTATTACACACGGCGGGATGAACAGTATACATGAAGGATTATATAACGGGATTCCGCTCATTGTAATTCCGCAAAGTGCAGATCAGCCAGTTATCGCCAAGCAAGTGGAGAATCTCGGAGCTGGGGTTAAATTGTCGATGAAGGAATTAACTGTGGAACAACTGCGTGAAAGTGTAGAATTTGTATTAAATAATCCATCATATAAAGAAGCTGCATTGAATTTGAAGGAGTCTTTCCGAAAATCTGGTGGCTATAAGGAAGCTGTTGATGGGATTTTTACATTTATAGGTCAGTAAGAAATAGAAAATTATACATGAGAAGAGTGTCTATATGAAATGATATAGACACTCTTCTTTTATATGAAGCGGAGAATTCATTGTTTTTAAAGACTGAATATTATGTTTTATAAAATTGGACTATAATTTTACGTGTTAGTAATGCTTTCACAGCTTCCACACAATTTCTGCACAACTTCTGCACATACTTTGATGATTTCTATGTAATGATATATTTATTAAGTGAAATGTTTCACAAAAGATGAAATGTATTTTCACTTTGGTGTATGCATAACTAACACATACATCGATACAAGATTGTCTCTTGTTATTCTTTTACATCGAAGCCCACATTACACTACAAAGTATAACAAGAAGGGGACAGGAACATGAATAATCAATTATTAAAACAACTACAAAACATGAAAATGAACAAAAAAAGTCTAGGAGCTATTGCATTAACAGCTGGAATTATTGGCACGACACTTATTCCTCAAAACGCATACGCGCACGGTTTTGTTGAAAAGCCTAGCAGCCGATCTGCTTTATGTAGTCCAACGTATGGCGCGCTAAATGTAAACTGCGGAAGTGTTATGTATGAACCGCAAAGCTTAGAAGCTCCAAAAGGGTTCCCGCAGGCTGGCCCAGTTGACGGCCAAATCGCTTCTGCAGGTGGTAAATTTGGTGGTGTTTTAGATCAACAAACTGAAAATCGTTGGTTTAAAAATACAATCACAGGCGGGGAAAATACTTTTACTTGGAAATATACAGCGCCTCACTTAACGAGCAAATGGCATTACTATATTACTAAAAAAGGATGGAACCCAAATAAAGCGCTCACAAGAGCAGATTTAGAACCAATTGGAACTGTACAACATGATGGTTCTGCAGCCTCAAATCATTTAACTCACAAAATTAATGTACCTACTGATCGTAGTGGATATCATGTGATTTTAGCAGTATGGGATGTAGCTGATACAGCAAATGCATTCTATAATGTAATTGATGTTAATCTTATTAATGATGTGAAACCGGACATAGAAGCTCCAAGTATTCCAAATGGAATTCAGGCACAAAAAGTAACAGCGAATAGTATAGAACTAGCATGGAACGCTTCTACGGATAATGTAGGGGTGAAAGGGTATCAAATCTTTCGTAACGGAGAGATGATTGATATAGTACCAGGAACTCATTTTATTGATAAAAAATTACAACCAAGTACAGAATACTCTTATACTATAAAAGCAATTGACGTAGCTGGAAATGAATCGAAAGAAAGTGCAGCACTTACAGTAAAAACAACAGTCGAGACTCCTGATACAGAAGCACCAACACAACCAAAAGGGTTACATAGTATGGGAACGACAGCGTCGAGTGTAGATTTAATGTGGAGTCCTTCTGACGATAATAGTGGTGTAGACCATTACGATATTTATAGAGAAACAGAAGGGTCATTTAAAAAAATTGCAACATCCAATACGACTTCTTATATGGATAAAAAATTACTTCCTAATACTACTTATAAATATATAGTGAAAGCTGTTGATGTAGCTGGAAATGAATCTGTACAGAGTGATATATTCACAATTACTACAAAAACTGAAAGCGTTTTATATGAAGAGTGGGATGCAAAGAAAGCATATGAAAAGGGAGATAGAGTTCTACACGAGGGAAGAGTATATGAAGCAGTCCAGAGTTATAAAGGAAATGGGGATACAAACTGGATCTATGCCTTATCATTATGGAAAACAGTGTAAGCTTTACCTAGGTATGAACTAAGAGATGATGGGCTTTGATGCAAAAGGAAATCTTGAGAATTCACTTTTCTATTAATAAAAAAAGGGTAGTATATGAATTCATATACTACCCTTTTTATTATGATAATACTCTCGTCATAAGAACATGTGGAATTCCATCTTCCATAAATACATCAGAAGAAGTTTGATAATCTAGTTTTTTATAAAAACCTTCAGCTTGTGTTTGACCGTGTAGTTTTACTTTTGTAGCCTCTTTGTTACGAGCAATTTCTTCTAACGCCTTGATTATTACTTTTCCTAAACCGTATTTACGATAGTCTTTTAAAATACAGATGCGTTCTAATTTACCAGTACCATCAACAAATCGGATACGACCTGTACCTACAGGAAGCTCATTATAATAAACTAAAATATGTTTACATGTCTCTCCGATTTCATCAAACATATCGAATTCATCTTCAAGTGGGACATTTTGTTCTTTTACAAATACTTCTTTTCGAATGTGAAAGGCAGTTTCTAAATCTGTAAGTTCTGTTATGAGTTTGGAGTGCAAATTGTTCAGCCCTTTCTAGTGTAATATGCTGTTGTTTTCATAGTATATCATAATGATACGTAATAAAGAGAAAATATAAAAAGCTGACTGTAAGAGTCAGCATTCATTATAATTCCTGTATCCCATTTTTTGTTCCAATTATCGCCTTACTAGTCATATTAACAAACAATCCGGTTTCAACTACACCAGTAATCATTTTTAATTCAGTGTGTAAATGGGCAGGATTAGATATATGATTAGGGAATATACAATCTATAATTATGTTATTGTTATCGGTTATAAATGTATCGTTATTTTTCAAACGTAACGTCGTTTGGCATCCTAAAGACTGAATTTTATTTTCTGTTTGTTTCGATGAAAAAGGTATAATTTCAACAGGTAATGGGAAAGTACCTAAGCGTGTCACAAGTTTTGATTCATCAGCGATAATTATAAGTTCTTTCGAGGAGGAGGCTACAATTTTCTCTCGTAGTAATGCACCACCGCCGCCTTTAATAAGCTGTAAATTAGGATCAATTTCATCAGCTCCATCAATTGTAAAATCAAGACTTTGTACGTCGTTTAACGAAATCAATGGGATATTTAATTGCTGTGCTAATGCCTCTGTTTCCTTTGATGTCGGTACAGCTTGAAATGATAACCCTTCTTTTACACGATCACCTAATTTTTGAATCGTCCAATATACAGTTGAACCTGTGCCAAGTCCAACTGTCATTCCATCTTTTACAAAGTTTGCAGCATATTCACCTGCGAGTTGTTTTAGATTCATCGCTTTATTCCGCCGGACGTGGTCCAGCATCAAGACCTGAATTCTCAACTGTAAGTACCGGACGAACGACTAAATCTTTATGTACACGCATTTGACAAGATAATCGTAAATGATCCTCAATCCCTTTTTCCGTCATCGCATTTTTTTCATTCGCACTCGCTTCACAAAAATCACCCGCTATAATTTCTACTCTACAAGTTGTGCAACGTGCTTTTCCGCCGCAACGATGGAGTATGTTTACACCGTTGTCTTCAATCGCTAATACTAATTTTGCGCCTTCTTTTACATCAAAAGTTCCTGCGCCTTCAATTGTTAATTTTGGCAAAATTGTTCCTCCTCACGTAAAATTGTACATAACATATTTATGACCGCGAATTCTTGAACATAAACATAATTTTTTTATATGCCCCGTAACTTTTTTATTTGTTGAATCGTTAATTAAGTAAGCGCTGAAAAGGAGTGGTTATTTTGTGCACAAAAGTAACTCATATTTTAAAAAATCATATCGATATGAATCATTCAAATATAAACTTTTTAATTGAGCAATATGGAGAATTGAAAAGGTACTGTACATTTTTAACGAAAAACAAATGGGACGGCGAAGATCTTGCCCAAGAAACAGTTTGTAAAGTTCTTCAAAAATATGGTGATAAAGATATTTGTATGACGCTTGTATATAAAATAGCTAGAAATCGTTGGTTAGATCAAATAAAGTCAAAATCAGTTCATGAAAAAATAAGAGATCAAATTACTTTTGAAGAACCACATGAAAAAATTGCGGATTTGCATGAAATGGTAGGGAAAGTATTATTTTCATTGAATGTACAGCAATCTACAATTTTATTATTAAAGGATGTTTTTCAATATAGTATCGCTGATATTGCCAAAGTATGTTCCGTATCGGAAGGGGCAGTGAAAGCTTCTTTATTTCGGAGTAGAAATAGGCTGAAAACTGTAAGTGAAGAAGGGATTGAGATAGTCGAATTCACAGATGATATTGAAGTTGTAGTAACGTCTATTCGTGAAGAAAGGCCGGAATTATTAACCAAACTTCTTCCGACAATTGATTTTACTAAGTTACCATCTAAACAGCCAGTCTTATTATTTCATGCGAAAAACCCTTCTTCCTACAGTTGTATGCTTTGTGCGGCATAACAATTATTGGAGGGATTTAAAATGAATGCAATTCCATATGTAGTAGAACAAACAAAATTAGGAGAACGTTCCTATGATATATATTCAAGGTTATTAAAAGACCGCATTATTATTATCGGTTCAGAAATAAATGATCAAGTAGCAAGTAGTGTTGTAGCTCAATTATTATTTTTAGAAGCGGAAGATGCAGAGAAAGATATATATTTATACATTAATAGCCCAGGTGGTTCAACAACAGCAGGTTTTGCCATATTAGATACGATGAATCTCATTAAACCAGATGTACAAACGTTATGCATGGGATTTGCAGCATCATTTGGTGCATTGTTATTATTATCAGGTGCAAAAGGAAAACGGTTTGCGCTACCTAACAGTGAGATTATGATTCATCAACCACTTGGTGGTGCAAAGGGGCAGGCTACGGAAATTGAAATAACAGCAAAAAGAATATTGAAGTTAAAGCATGATATTAATAAAATGATTGCAGAAAAAACGGGGCAACCGATTGAAAGAGTAGCACATGATACAGAAAGAGATTATTTTATGACTGCAGAAGAAGCGAAGGCATATGGTATTGTAGATGATGTGGTTACGAAAAAATAACATAAAACAGGATAGAAAATATGCTAATTCTCTATCCTGTTTTTTTAATCTTTAATCCATTCATCAACTAACGATTGATTCTTTTTAATCCAATTTCGAGCAGCTTCTTCAGGATCTTTCGTTTTATTTAACTCAACCATTAATGTACCAAGCTGTTCATCGTTCATTTTCCATTTGTCAAAGTATTTTATGATATCCGGATGATCTTTTTCGAAACCTTTACGAACAGAGTAATAAATGTCATCTTTTTCACCATATACTTTCTTAGGGTCTTTTAAATATTTTAAGTCAAATTCTGAAAAGCCCCAATGCGGATTCCAAAGCGTAACAGCGATTGGTTTCTTTTTCGTATATGCTTTCTTTAATTCACTCATCATCGCAGCCTCAGAAGATTGGACAAGTTTTAGTTTAATATCATATTCCTTCATTGCTTTGTTCGTTAAATTCATAAGACTACTTCCGGGTTCGATTCCGACAATTTTGTTATCTAGTTCATCTTTATGAGCGTTTAAATCTTCGATACTGTTTATGTTTTTCATATAAGAAGGTACGACAAGGCCAAGTCCAGTACCTTCATACCATTTTGTTTTTAAGACAATATCATCTTTATAACGATCGTTTAACGGTTTATCCGTAACGGGTAGCCACACTTCTAAATTAGCATCAACATCACCGCGAGCAACACCAGTCCAAATTGCCGCTTTTTCTAAATACATGAGTTCAACTTTATAGCCTTTTTCTTCCAATAGAACTTTCCACATGTTTGCAGTTGCAATGTTTTCTTTCCAACTTGTTACACCTAGTTTAATTTTTCCTTTCGAATTTGCATTTGTTGCATTACATGAAGAGAAAATCATAGTAATAAATAATGCAAGGCATATAAGCCATATTTTCTTTCTCATTGAAAACCTCCTAAGAAACGTTTGCCTTTTTAAATAAATGTATAAGTAAGCATTCTTATTATGAACGGAAACGAGAATTTTAAAGAAATCTTATGAATGTTATTTTTATGTAATATTTCTGTGCAAAATCGCAACACTATGTGAATAGATGGGTAGAAAAGGAGTAGTGACATGGATAATACAAAGGTGCGTGTTGAAAACGTAACAAAAGTATTTGGGAAACACCCGCAAAGAGCGCTTACCTTATTAAAAGAAGGAAAAAGCAAATCGGAAATTTTGAAAGAGACAGGAATGAACGTTGGTGTAAAAAAGGCAACTTTTGAAGTATACACTGGAGAAATTTTCGTTATTATGGGATTGTCTGGTAGCGGGAAATCTACGTTAGTTCGCATGTTAAACCAACTGATTAGACCAACAGCGGGGCATATATACATAGATGGTGAAGATATCGCAACGATGGGTAAAGAAGAGTTACGAAGAGTGAGAAGAACGAAGATGAGCATGGTGTTTCAGAAATTCGCTCTATTCCCTCATCGTACCGTTTTGCAAAACGTTGCATATGGATTAGAAATACAAGGAGTTCCAGTAGAGGAAAGAGAGAGAAAAGCGTTAGAGTCCTTGAAGTTAGTTGGATTAGACCATCATAAAGATAATTATCCAAGTCAACTTAGTGGTGGTATGCAGCAGCGTGTCGGCATTGCGAGAGCGCTTACGAATGATCCGGATGTTTTACTTATGGATGAGTCATTTAGTGCATTAGATCCACTGATTCGAAAAGAGATGCAAGATGAACTGCTAGAATTACAAGATAAAATGGAAAAAACAATTATTTTCATTACGCATGATTTAGATGAAGCCCTTCGAATTGGTGATCGAATTGCGTTAATGAAAGATGGAGAAGTTGTTCAAATTGGAACGCCAGAAGAAATTATGATGAGTCCTGCCAATGAATTTGTAGAGAAATTCGTGGCGGATGTGAATTTAGGAAAAGTAATAACGGCGGAATCTATATTAAAACGACCAGAGACGTTATTAATTGACCGTGGACCACGTGTAGCTCTTCAAATTATGAGAAATGCCGGGGTTTCTACAGTGTATGTTGTTAACAAAAAGTATGAGTTTTTAGGAATATTAACGGCAGACGATGCGAGTAAAGCCGTTCAAAAACAGTGGCCAATTGCTGATTTATTACTTACCGATATCCCGCATGTGTATATAGATACTTTACTGGAGGAAACGTATGCGAAAATGGCGGAGATGAAATATCCGTTACCAGTAATTGATGAGAAGAAAAGGTTAAGAGGAATTATTAAACGCGAAAGTGTCATTCAAGCTCTTGCAGGTAATATTGAGGAAGAGGTGAAAGACGATGAGTAGTATACCACGTATTCCATTAGGGGAATGGGTTGATTCATTTGTTGCAAGTTTGTATGAGAACTTTGAAGGATTATTCCGAGGGTTCTCTTATATTATCGGCGGATTCGTTGATTTACTCACTAATTTTTTAACAATAATACCAGGTATATTGATGATTATTATCCTTTGTTTCCTTATTTGGTACACAACGAGAAAAGTATCTTTAGTTATTTTTACATTGATCGGATTATTATTTATTTTGAATATTAACTACTGGGCACAAACGATGCAAACATTAGCTCTCGTACTTACGTCTGTGATTATTTCAATTATTGTAGGGATTCCAATTGGTATTTTAGCATCTCAAAATGAACGTTTCTCAAAATTTTTAAAACCGACATTAGATTTTATGCAAACAATGCCGGCGTTCGTATATCTTATCCCTGCGATTACATTTTTCGGAGTAGGTGTAGTACCTGGGATTATTGCATCAGTAATCTTTGCAATGCCGCCGACAATTCGTTTTACTGACTTAGGAATTAGGCAAGTTCCAGAAGATTTAATAGAAGCAGCAAATGCGTTTGGCTCTACCGCATCACAAAAATTATTTAAAGTACAATTACCACTCGCAACTGGCACAATCATGGCTGGCGTGAATCAAAGCATTATGCTTTCTTTATCGATGGTAGTAACAGCATCGCTTGTAGGAGCACCAGGTCTTGGAGTTGATGTATATCGTTCTGTAACACAAGTTAATATCGGAATGGGATTTGAAGCAGGACTAGCTATTGTTGTCATTGCGATTATATTAGACCGTATTACACAAGGTTTTCATCAAAAAAGAAGATAACAAAAAAACACACTTTATTATAAAAAGTGTGTTTTTTGTTTGAAAAGATTACATACGAACAATGACAGAACCACCAGCTGGGGCACAAACTTGGTTTTGTTGTTGTTCTATTGATTTAATTAAATGATTATTTTCTTCAATTAATGAGATTAATTTCGCTAATTGACTTTCAAGACTTGCGATACGCTGCATCATATATTGTGAATCTTGATGCAACGTATTTCTTACAGGATGGGGGGAATAAACATATTGTTGATTTATATTTGGATTCCAATAAGGATGCATGTAAATTGTTCCTCCTTCAATAAATTACGAAGCTTTCTTATAGTAAATGCCTATGCATAATTAATGGTTACTTGAAATTTTTCATTATAAAAGGAGTATGTGCAGAAAATGGAAAATATTATATATGAAGTAAAAGTACATTTTTTGGAAATATTCAAATGAGATAGTGAATATAGTAATACATTCAAGTAAATGTATGTTATTTAAGAAGAAAAGATGGGAGGAGATGAAATTTTGCCTAAAAATAATAAAAGAAATGATGCCTTGGCAATAGGTATCGGTATAGGGGTTGTAATCGGTGTGTTTCAAGGATTTTTTACTAATAATTTAGTAATTGGAATTGTCATAGGAATTGGAATTGGGATTGCATTTTTGAAGAAATAATGAGGGGTAAATTTATTTTTAAAATTGTTGTATTAAAAGAATGAATTTTCGGAATATAAATCTTTTTTTCCTTTTTTTATGATATTATATATGAAAAGGTTGGTGAGTGAATATGCATACAATAAATAATAGACAATATTCATGGGTTGGAAATACGAAGATGTATTTAGACGAAGTTTCAGTAAAACAATATGGTGATATTGTACTCGGTACATATGGTGGGAATATAAGCGCCGGAGCTAAAAAGAACGAAGATGGTGCGTTAGTTTGGTCGAGTGGTGATTGGGAATTTGCAGCTATTTTAGATGGACATAATAGTGCGGAAAGTGTTGATTTAGTAGTAAATACAATCCAAAAAGAATATGAAAATATAAAAGTAATGATGAATGAATCGATTGATACAGCATTTCGATCTGTTGAAAATCATATACTTACAATTTTTCAATCTTCTTCATTTAAAGAAAAATGCCAAAGAATTAAAGGTGAAACAGCTTGCTTAATATGTGTAAGAAAAGAAAATTATATATGGTGGTTATCTATTGGTGATTGCCTCATTTATGTATTTCATGAAGAGTTACATAAGTTAGGACAATATGCGTTAAATCAACGTCACTTTTACGAATGGATTGGAAATGTAAATACCTTTGATTTATCTATACCTTGCTATTCAACAGGAATTCGTGAATTACGTACTGGAAAAAATCGAATTGCCATGGTTACAGATGGGGTATTAGAATGCGGGGAACGACACTATGAAACGCCATTAAATCTGTATAACGATATGAATAGAAATAATATAGACCTTGAAGAAAGTGTTCATTATGTATTAGAGCACGTTCATCATCAATTCGGACGAGACAGTGCGACAATTATTAGTTGGGATGTTGAAAATAAAAGAAATACTACGTATCCGAGTGATCAGCCGGATAAAAAGTAAAGGAGGGGACATCACTGCTTTTAGCTAAAGGAATTTTATTAGTATTATGGATCATATCCTTAGTTGTTTTGGAAAAAGTAGTGAGAAAAAAATTAAATATACCGAAACAAACTGGCTGGAATAGTAAATATGTAAACAACGCTCATAAATGGGGCACTAGAACTCTTATCATTTCTTATATAATTGTTACGATGATATGTGCAACTTTAAATCCTATTTATATTAGTAATTTACCTATATTATTTTTAATAACTTTATATTGCTTTCAATCATATATGGAGTGGAAATATGATATAGAATCGAGGGAATATCTCATTTCTTTAGGCACAGTTCCATTATTAATAATAACAGGAATTATGATTAATCTTTTCTTTTATAGTTATTGGATTTAATTCTATGTGGAATTGTAATGAATGGGGAGACAAAATGAAAATACCTAAATTACGTACTGAAGTAATAATTTTAAATGAAGATCATTCTAAAGTACTTGTACAATGTGATGAGAATGAATCATTTTACCGTTTTCCAGGTGGTTCTATTGAATTTTGGGAAACTGCAAAAGAAGCGATAATACGAGAATTAATGGAAGAATACGATTTGAAGATTGATGTTCAAGAATTAGCCATTGTAAATGAACATATTTTTGAGTGGAACAACGGAAAAGGACATCATTGCACATTGATATATTGGGGAACTGTTCAAGAGAGAATTAGAAATGAAATAAGACATAAAGAATATGAAGATATTAAATTAACTTGGAAAAGTATAAATGAATTAATGGAGAAGCCCACATATCCTGAAGGGATTGTAAGTTATTTAGAAGAGAATAACCGAAATATAGTCCACTTTATTTCTAAAAATAAATAAAGTAATAGGAGGGGGATAACAATGGACATTTCTACAATCTTAATTATTATTATTGGACTGGCTATAGGTGGTTACTTATTAGAACAGTTTTTAAGAAAAAAATTAAATGTGGAGAAAAGAGGCTTCTTTGGATATAAGCATGTGAATAGTTTACATGTAAAAATAGAAATAGGGCTTATTATTATTTATGTAATAAGTAGTTGTTATTATATATTTAAATTTGAAAACGCTAAAATGGCTTATGTCATGTTCGTTTATTTAGGGATATCATTGACTTTAAGAGCATGGATGGAATGGAAATATGATAGAAAATCAAAAGAATATATACTTTCGATAACGGGAATGGTTGCTTTTATATTGATGCTCTCAATACTATTATATTTTGTTCCACCTGCTGCATAATAAGGTGATTATTAATGGTACAAATAAAGAGTTAACTAATAAATAAGAAACCATTTACTACTAAATGGTTTCTTATTTAAATTCATCATTTATCCCACCTTTAATGGGCAGTAAGACCCCCACCTCAAAATGCAGCGAAAGCAAAGAATTTAGGTGGGGGATCAACTGCTCATAAAAGTCCGATTGGTGAGGGCTAATAATCAGTGGGGATGAAGAAAACCCCCACTGATTAAAGTTTCACTTTATTTTGGATAATATAGATGTAACAAAATTTGTTTTATCCTCAGCATATCGATGTTTATCATTAGGATAAGCTTGTGAAAGTTGAATTTTTAACTGTTCGTATTGTATACGAGAAGTTTTGTTGTTTATTAAGTAATCTCTGAATTGTAATTGCTCTATTAAATATGTATTTCCTTGTTCATACATATGAATTTGATGAGTTCTTGGCTCTCCTTTATTAAAATAATACCGTTCAGGTAGTACATCTTTTCTGTATCTATAGTTTAGCAGTTCTAATTTATTAATACATTTTAATCCGTCCTTATAATCTTTTAGTTCGATTGCAATATCAATAATTGGCTTTGCACTTAAATGTGGAATAGAAGTACTACCAATATGGTGTATTGCTAAAATATATTCGCCAATTTGTTCCTCAATGAATTGTTTCTCTTTCACAAATTCAATTTCCCATTGCTTAGTCCACGGAACTAAAAATACTTTTCCATATGGTAAACCTAACATTTAATTCGCACCTCTTTCAAAATGGTTTTCAAAAAGTCTATTACATTTTCTTAAAGGTTCTCAATACAAGGTACTCCCACAATCTCCAAGGAAGGATCTTCTTCGCAAAGATCATAAATTTTACACCTTTTCCAATCGGATATCGTAAATTCGTACGCTTAGATTCAGCGATTTCTACAATTTTATTAGCAACATCTATCGGATTACCAAATGTATCACTGCCCCTACTAATATGTTTTTGTATTTTCTCCATATATTCTTTGTAAGGAGAAGTAGTTTCGGATTGGTTTGTAGCTAGTTGTTTACCCACTTCCCAAATATTCGTGTTATAAGAACCTGGCTCGATTAAAGCAACATCTATTCCGAACGGTTTTACTTCTAAACGAAGGGATTCACTCCATCCTTCTAATGCATATTTTGAAGAAACGTAAGGGGATAGACCAGGGAATCCAACTTGACCACTGATGCTGCTTATATTAATGATTTTCCCACTTTTTTGTAATCTCATATAAGGTAAAACAAGCTGAGTGATTGAAATAGCGCCAAAAAGGTTCGTTTCAAATTGTTTACGGTATTCCTCTACTGGAATTTCTTCAACAAATCCTCCAGTTGCATATCCTGCATTATTAATAAGAAGGTTTACCCTGTTTATTTCTTTTAAAAATAATTGGAAATTATGTATAGAGTTTTGATCGGTTACATCTAATTGTTGAATTTTTATGTTTTGTTGTAAATTGAGTTTAGTAGCTTGAGATATTAAACCTTCTTGTTTATTAAGGTTTCGCATTGTAGCAATGACTAAAAAGTCTTTTTTTGCAAGCTCAAGTGTTGTTAATAGACCGAAACCACTTGAAGCCCCAGTAATAACTGCGATTTTTTTATTCATTTTTTGCTCGCTTTCTTTTTCTTTTATCATAACGAGTTATGAAAAGAAAATCTATTAATCTTACATTCGTTTTAAGAGCAATATCGTTAATTCTATTTTAAAAGAGGGAATCATACGGACTCAGCGTATATAAAGAAGTGAGTATGAATACGTTAATGAAATGAGGGAATAAAAATGGCCCATGTGAAGGATGTATTAGCAGATCAGTTATTAGCGAATGCAAACGATCCTAGTTGGTATATTCCATTTTCAGATGCAGTGAAAGATCTACCTGAGAGAGAAGCTTTCTGGAAACCGAATGAAGAGAGTAATAGTATAGCTGAAATTGTACAACATTTATTGTATTGGAACTCAACGTGGCAAACTAGGTACAAAGAATCGAATGTGAATGCCGTGCCTGCTATTGGTGATAATAACAAAAGTTTTATGCTTTCAGATAATCAATCTTTCGATGAGTTAAGAGAAAAGCTACTAGAGAAACTGTTACTATGGCAAAAGCTAATAAATGAAGAAAAGGTTGAAAGTGATGTGGTTGGATTTCCTGTTTCCGCAAAGTGGTGGGAAGTATTAGCAAATGTAACAACTCATAATGCTTATCATATTGGTCAAATTATCTACATCCGGAAGTTACAGAAGAGTTTTGATAATGAATAAGATCATAATTCTCAAATTAGGTGAACAAAAGTGGACAAAACGAGACAAGTGTCTCATTTTGTCCACTTTTTTATTTTGAAGGAATAGAGAAAAACTATGAAATCAAGGATTAGAAGTTGGCACAGTATTTGCAATATAAAAGATGAACAAGAAAATAGGAGGGCTGGACATGTTAAAAACAACTGAAAGTAAAGGGAATGAAATTACGAAAGAACAAGCTCGTTGGATGTATGAAAAAATGTTAGAGATTCGTAAGTTTGAAGATAAGGTACATGAATTATTCGCGCAAGGCGTTCTACCAGGTTTCGTTCATTTATACGCAGGTGAAGAAGCAGTAGCAGTTGGTGTATGTGCCCACTTAACGGATCATGACAGTATTACAAGTACGCATAGAGGACATGGACATTGTATCGCAAAAGGCTGTGATTTAAACGGTATGATGGCTGAACTTTTTGGGAAAGCGACAGGATTATGTAAAGGTAAAGGCGGTTCCATGCATATTGCCGATTTAAATAAAGGAATGCTTGGTGCAAATGGGATTGTAGGTGGTGGTTTCCCACTTGCTTGCGGCTCAGCATTAACAGCTAAATATAAAGGTACGAAAGATGTAAGTATTTGTTTCTTCGGTGACGGAGCAAATAATGAAGGAACATTTCATGAAGGGGTTAATTTAGCGGCGATTTGGAAGTTACCAGTTATTTTTATCGCAGAAAATAACTGTTACGGTGAAGCAACGACATTTGAATATGCTTCAAGTTGTGATTCCATTGCAGATCGCGCGAAAGCATATAATATTCCAGGTGTTCAAGTAGATGGAAAAGATTTACTTGCAGTGTATAAAGCGGCGCAAGAAGCAGTAGAACGTGCGCGTAATGGCGGTGGGCCAACAATAATTGAATGCATGACATATCGTAATTACGGTCATTTTGAAGGTGAAGCACAAACGTATAAAACTGCAGAAGAAAAAGAAGAACATTTAAATGAAAAAGATGCAATTGTGAATTTCCGTAAGCATTTAATTCATGAAGCACTATTAACTGAATCTGAACTTGTAGATATGGAAAAGGCAGTAGATGAAGCAGTACAAAAATCAATTGAGTTTAGTGAAAACAGTCCATATCCAGGGGATGAAGAATTGTTAAAAGATGTATACGTTTCTTACAAATAAGAGGAGGGTGAAAAATAATGACTAGAACAGTAAGTATGTCAACTGCAATTAATGAAGCGATGAAAATCTCAATGCGTCGTGATGAAAATGTAATTTTAATAGGCGAAGATGTTGCAGGTGGTGCACAAGTTGATCATTTGCAAGATGATGAAGCATGGGGCGGTGTACTCGGTGTTACGAAAGGACTTGTACAAGAGTTTGGCCGGAATCGTATTTTAGATACACCAATTTCAGAAGCAGGTTATATGGGAGCGGCGATGGCAGCTGCTGCAACGGGACTACGTCCAATTGCAGAATTAATGTTTAATGATTTTATTGGAAGTTGTCTTGATCAAGTATTAAACCAAGGTGCAAAGTTCCGCTATATGTTCGGTGGTAAAGCGAAAGTTCCAGTTACAGTACGTACGATGCATGGTGCTGGTTTTAGCGCAGCTGCACAACACTCACAGAGTTTATATGCGTTGTTTACGAGTATTCCAGGTATAAAAGTTGTCGTTCCTTCTACTCCGTATGACGCAAAAGGCTTATTATTAGCAGCAATTGAAGATGATGACCCAGTAATCTTCTTTGAAGATAAAACACTCTACAATATGAAAGGTGAAGTGCCGGAAGGGTACTATACAATTCCATTAGGGAAAGCAGATATTAAACGTGAAGGTTCTGATGTAACAATCGTCGCAATTGGAAAACAAGTTCATACAGCACTTGCAGCTGCTGAGCAATTATCGAAAAAAGGACTTGAAGTAGAAGTAATCGATCCACGTTCTTTGTCACCGCTTGATGAAGATACCATTTTAGCATCTGTTGAAAAAACAAATCGCCTAATCGTTATTGACGAAGCAAATCCAAGATGTAGTATTGCAACAGATATTGCGGCAATTGTAGCGGATAAAGGATTCGATTTGTTAGATGCACCTATTAAACGGATTACAGCACCACATACACCAGTTCCATTCTCTCCACCACTTGAAAAGTTATATTTACCAACGCCGGAGAAAGTAATTGAAACTGTATCAGAAATGATCGGAGACCAATCGTTATTACATGTGTAATGAAACGATGAGAAAGGGGAGAGAAGCATGGCTGTAGAAGTTGTAATGCCAAAGTTAGGTATGGCGATGAAAGAAGGTATTATTACGAGCTGGAATATTAAAACAGGTGATCATGTAGCAAAAGGTGAACTAATTGCTAGTATTAACTCGGAAAAAATCGAAACGGAAATAGAAGCACCAGCTGATGGAACTGTTCTTGATATAGCTGTAAGTGAAGATGAGGGAGTGCCGCCGGGTACTGTAATTTGCTATATCGGTAAGCCGAACGAAAAAGTAGAAGTAAATGAAAGTACACAAGTGGTAGAAGAAAAAACACCGAAGCCAGAAGTTAAAAAGGTCCAACATCCAGAACCATATGCGATAGATGTGACGAAGCAAAGAATCAAAATTTCACCTGTAGCGAAGAAAATTGCAAAGTCTGAAAATCTGGATATCAAGGCATTAGTTGGTACAGGGCCCGGCGGAAGAATTACAAAGGTAGACGTATTAAAGGCGCTTGAAGAAAAAGTCGTAATTCCAGGAGTACTTGAACAAGAAGAAAGTAAAGTCATTCCTGTTACTGGTATGCGAAAAGCAATCGCGAACCGTATGCATACAAGTTTACAAAATAGTGCGCAATTAACATTAACAATGAAAGTAGATGTTACAGATTTAGTTGCTTTACATAAAGACATAGCGGAAGTCGTACAAAAACGATACGATAACAAACTAACCATTACGGATTTCGTTTCTCGTGCTGTGGTATTAGCGCTTAGAGAGCATAAAGAAATGAACAGCGCTTATATAGATGATGTAATTCATCAATTTGAACATGTTCATTTAGGTATGGCGGTCGCATTAGAAAAAGGATTAGTCGTTCCAGCTATTCGTTTTGCTAATAATCTACCTTTAGTAGAGTTATCTAAAGAGATTAAAAACGTTGCACAAAAAGCACGAGCAGGCAGTTTAAGTAGTGATGATATGCAAGGAACAACCTTTACAATTAGTAATTTAGGTAGCTTCGGTATTGAATATTTCACGCCAGTATTAAATACACCTGAAACTGGTATTTTAGGTGTAGGTGCAATTGAACATATTCCTGTATATAAAGGGGAAAAATTAAGAAAAGGAAGTATGTTACCTTTAAGTTTAACATTCGATCATCGAGTATTAGATGGTGTACCAGCAGCTGCATTTTTACGCACAATTAAACGTTATTTAGAAGAACCTGTAACAATTCTTTTATAAAGAGAAGGTGAGAGAATGAGTAAATTAGTTGTTATTGGAGGCGGTCCTGCTGGTTATGTAGCGGCAATTACCGCGGCTCAAAACGGAAAAGATGTCACTCTTATTGATGAAGCTGATCTTGGCGGGACTTGTTTAAATGTTGGATGTATGCCTACAAAATCATTGTTAGAAAGTGCAGAAGTACATGACATTGTGAGAAAAGCGAATCATTATGGAGTTATGCTTAACGAAGGAAGTATTTCAGTTGATTGGAAGCAAATACAGGCGAGGAAATCACAAATCATAACACAGCTCGTCCAAGGAATTCAATATTTAATGAAGAAAAATAAAATAAAGGTTATGCAAGGTAGAGCGAAATTCGAAACGGATCACCGTGTGCGAGTTACAAATGGTAATAAAGAAGATGTAGTAGATGGAGATCAGTTCATTATAGCGGCAGGTTCAGAGCCGACTGAATTACCTTTTGCTCCATTTGAAGGGAAGTGGATTTTAAATAGTAGCCATGCAATGTCCTTAGAAAATATACCGAAATCATTATTAATTGTTGGCGGTGGTGTAATAGGGTGCGAGTTTGCAAGTATTTATAGTCGCCTTGGAACAAAAGTTACGATTGTTGAAATGGCACCACAATTATTACCTGGTGAAGATGAAGATATAGCACATACATTAAGAGAGAAATTAGAAAATGACGGTGTAGAAATATTTACAGGAGCTGCTTTAAAAGGATTAAATAATTATAAGAAGCAAGCTTCATTTGAATATGAAGGAAGCATCCAAGAAGCTAACCCGGAATATGTTCTCGTTTCTGTAGGTCGAAAACCACGTGTTCAAGGATTAGATTTAGAAAAAGCAGGCGTCCAATTTTCAAATAAAGGAATTTCTGTGAATGAACATATGCAAACAAGTAAATCACATATTTACGCAGCAGGTGATGTGATTGGTGGAATCCAGCTTGCCCACGTTGCTTTCCATGAAGGAACGACAGCAGCATTACATGCGAGCGGAGAAGATGTAAAAGTAAACTATCATGCTGTACCTCGCTGTATGTATACAGCACCAGAAATTGCTAGCGTCGGTTTAACAGAAAAAGATGCAAGAGAGCAGTACGGTGACATACAAATTGGAGAATTTCCTTTTACAGCGAACGGAAAAGCACTTATTATTGGAGAACAAATAGGAAAAGTAAAAGTTATTGTGGAACCTAAATATCAAGAAATTATAGGGATTTCAATTATCGGTCCTCATGCAACCGAACTGATTGGACAAGGAACTGTAATGATTCATACAGAAGTTACCGCTGATATAATGAGAGATTATATTGCAGCGCATCCAACTTTATCTGAAGCGATTCATGAAGCGTTATTGCAAGCAATAGGACATGCTGTACATGCTTAAATGGAAATATAATAAACCACTATTCTCTAAATGAATAAGAGAATAGTGGTTTGAATTTTCACAGAAAAAATTAAATATCCTATTATTTTTTTACGTCAATCGCTGAAGTAATATCGTTCCAATCAGCAGCTAAATTAGCAGTTTTACCATACCAATCAGCATGTTTAAATACAACACCTTTTCCATATCCTTGTGTTGAAGTATGCTCCCAAAGTGTCGTTGAATAACTTGCTGAAGGCGATGCTGTACTTACAGAAGAAATTCTGTCATTCCAGCTAGAAGGTAGGTTTTTAAAACCGCTGCTCCAGTAAATATATTGGCCACCTTTATTTTTATGTTCATAAAAATCAGTACTACCAGCACCGCTACCTAAAGGATTAATTTTATTTTTAAGTGCTTTTTTATCCTTTTCAATATAAGCATCTAATGTTTCACGGCTAGTAAAACCATAAGCTAACCAATCTCCATTTTCATTTTGCTCAGGTAATACCATAGTAATTTGGATGTTTTTTTTCTCCTGATCACTTAATTTTGCAAAAGAAGTAACATTCTGTTCATCAACTTTTAAATAATCAAATGATTTAATTACATTACTTTTTTCTTCAGCACTTGCTACTCCTAGTCCTCCAGTGAATGCAAATCCCGCTACTAGTGTACCTGCTACTAATTTCTTCAACATATAACCATCCCTTTTTGTTTAGATTTTTGTACAAGTGAATCTTTGTACTATTAAAATGTATTCTAATTATAAATAATTGTAAATATTCTGAAGTTTTAGAAATAAAAGGCGGAATATTTACAGTTTTGCATTTTTTCTTTAGAAAAAATAGTTATTGGAATGATATAATAAATAGATATATCGCTTTTGTTGGATGTTAAAATGTTTTAGGAGGAAAGCTATTGAAGTATTTCAATAAAGATTGGTATAAAGAAATGCAAGTATTTGGATTCTTAATTTTCCCAGAAACAGTAGAAGAATGGGAAGAGCTGTTGCGAGAGAGCGAAAAAGTAGGAGTGGATTATAAGCAAAGTTTAAGAGAAGACGTGGAAGAAAAGAAAGAAGATTTATTAAAGTTTCTACCTAAGTCATTACATCCATACATTCATGACAATACCATTAATTCAGAATACCCATCGGAAAAATTAAAGAAACTTATGCTTGAGTGGACAGTAGATTATGAGAAAAGAATGAATGATTTAGAACAAGCTTGTATAGATAATTATAATAGTATAAAAGAAAAGCTCTTGCAGAATGTCGTTCAACTACATGATTACTCACTACATGATAGTGTAGTCAAATCAGTAGAGAGAAGATCAAAAGATACGCTAATTATTACTTTAGATTGCAGTGGTACTTTCAGTGAATTTGATAAACTGCAAGTAACTTTTACAGGCGTAACGAAGTGTTCAATTCCGGAAGATTTTGAAGGTGCTTGGTGGTTAAGTCATGAGATAAATCTTACGAATGAAGGATTCGAATTGGGTGTTTTATTTGATTGCCCATTTGAAGAAGTGACAATTTGTGCAAAAGACGTATTGCTTGAGATAAGTAACTAGTAAACTTTATAACTTTACAAACAAAAAAACAGTCTTATAAGACTGTTTTTTATTTAGATGCTAAATTATCAAGTTTCCAATATGTATCTGTTAACGGCGCAGCTTTGCTATCTATGTATAAATACATATTATTTAAATCTTTTGGTGAAGTTTTCATATTAAATTGAATGTCGCTAGTTAAAGAAAACTCAGATGGAATCTTTTTAGCATTTTCATTTTGTATAACTGCACCTTCGTATTTTTCACCCGTTTTTTCATCTTTTATGAAATATTTTATTTCTGAAAGATCTATCGTTTGTCCGTCAACACGAGCGTTATTTATAGTAACGCGAGCTGTGAGACGCCACTCTTTGTCTATTTTTTCGAATTTAGCATTTTCAACAGTTGCTCTATAGTATTTATTCTTATATATTTCCCCATAGTGCATTGCATTCTTTTCAAGAGCGCTCTTTTCTTGTTTCGGTGCAGTATTCCCATTACATCCTGCCATTAGTCCTGTAAATAATAATGCTGTACAAGTTACTTTAATTATAGATTTCATAATAATTCCTTTCTGTGCTAAAAAGTAAAACATAGGAATAATTTTACATCAATAGGAAGTTAAATGGAAGTATGTTTGTGGAATATGCAAATATGCATTTGTTTCGTTCTGAAGTTAACGGAATAGAAAGAGAGAAAAGCTGAATAAAACGGAGTGAATAAGAATTGAAAATATTGTAAAACGGAAGAGACATGCATATAATTAAAATAAGGATGAGATTTCAGAATCTTCAATAACGGCGGTGGGTACATGTTTACTGAAGAGCGTAGAGAGAAAATTTTAGAGTTACTTAAGAAAAACGGAAGGGTAATTGCTAAAGATCTTGCGGAAAGTTTCGATATGTCTATTGATTCTATAAGAAGAGATTTGTCTATTATGGAGAAGGATGGCTTGTTAAAAAGAACACATGGAGGTGCAGTTGAACTTACGCGAGTGAGGAACTTAGCCGCCAAACTATCAAAATGTTATCGTGATAGTTCACTAAATGCAGAAGCGATTGCGAAAGTTGCTGCATCATACATACAAGAAGGAGATTCCGTTTTTATTGGCGGGGCATCTATTCATAATACGATGTTAAAGTATTTACCTGAAACATCATTTACAGTGATTACGAATTCTTTAGAGATTGCTAGTAAGTTACGGGAGTATAAGAATGTAGAAACGTATTTAATTGGTGGAAAAGTGAAACCATCAGGAAATATGACAGATACACTTTCCTCTGAAATGATAAGTAGATTATCTATTGATCTGTATTTCTCTACAGGTGGCGGCATTTCATTGAATGGTATAAGTACTGCAACGCCTGAAGTTGCTTATTTTGGAAAAACCGTAAGCAAAATTGCTAGAAGAAATATTTGTTTAGCTCCTCATAATAAACTCGGAATAGACTGCTTTATAAAAGGAGAGTCACTAATAGAAATCGAACTTATTATAACAGATGAAGAAGCTAGTAAAGAAACGATTCAACAATTTCAGGAACAAGGTAAAGAAATTGTAATAGCGTCAATAGATCCCATTTAAAAGGAGTTTAAAATGATTATAAAAGAACAAGAGTTTCATATAAATGGATTAATTTATACAGTTCGTTCTGCAGTTGAAACGGATGCAGAGCAGTTATCGAAAATTAGAGTTCAGATCGATGGTGAAACTGAAAATATGGATAGAGAAGCTGGGGAGGGATTTATAGATAAGTTAGGTTTTCAAAAAATAATAAAAACAGATAGTGAAAGGATGAAGAATCTCTTTTTAGTTGCAGAAGTGGACAACCGAATCGTAGGATTTTCAAGATGTGAAGGATCAAATTTGAAGAGATTAAAACATAAAGTAGAATTTGGTGTTTGTATTTTAAGAGAGTTTTGGGGATATAGAATCGGTAAGAGTTTACTGCAACAATCTATTCAGTGGGCTGATGAAAATGAGATTAAAAAGATATCATTACAAGTGTTAGAGACAAACGAGAAAGCCATTCAACTTTATAAAAAATTAGGTTTTGAAGTAGAAGGTATTTTGAAAAATGATAAAAGGCTGTCGGATGAAAAGTATTATAATACGGTTGTAATGGGAAGATTCATAAAAGAGGTGTAGTGGAATGTTTTACAGAAGAAAGTACTATTTAGTAAAGAATGAATTTGTAGAAATATTTAACGAGCATTTTACTAACACGAACTTACCCAATCAATTAAAGCATGGTTCCAGGCTAATAGGACGCTGGATGAAAGATAATAATGATGGTACAACTGAAATATTCGCCATATGGGAATACGATAGTTATATACAGTATAAAGAAATTGAATCGAAAATCAGAAGCGACGAGGGGCATGTGAAAAGAATATATGATTGGTATGAAAAGCATGGCGGAAGAGAATATGTTTTACAGAAGTACATACTAGAGTTAAAAAATGAAGAGTTAGTCTGTACAGTAAGGTGATAGAGGAGGGAGTAATAATGAGAATTAAAACAAAATTATATTTTAGTTTAGCATCTACCATTTTATTTGCAATAGCGGTCATTGTTTTCTTTATAAATGATACTCCACAAAAGTGGTTTTGGTTATGTATTTTCTTTGCGTCCATTATACAAAATATGGTTTTACTAAAAAAGAATAAAGAAGTGCATTAAGATATTCAAATTATTAACATATTTGTGTCGTCTTTCTAGTTTTATTGAAAACGCTTTTATTCAGTTTTATAATAAAAGTATGTTTTTAATAATCTCCAAAATAATGAATAGGGAGATGATACAATGTTAGCTTCACCGTTTTACTTACATACATGGAAAAAGTTTATTAATGAAGGGGTCCTTGATTCGAACCGTATGAACGAAAGAATTTCAGAGTCATGGCATCGATGTAAACAAGCAAATGTGAATCCTCACATGAATAAAGGTCAGAAAATTTTGTCTTCTAATGTTTTTCAAGATCAAAAGAAAAAGAGTGAAATCTTCCTCGATATAGCAATACCTCAAATACAAAGTATGAGAAAAACCATTGATGAACTGCAAATGATGGCATTATTAATTGATCCAGACGGTTACGTTCTATCGTTAAGTGGAAATCAACAAACGTTGAAACGAGCGAAACATATTAATTTCATTGAAGGTGTAAAATGGACGGAAGCAGCTGTTGGTACAAATGCGATAGGAACCGCGTTACAGATTGAAGAGGCTATTATGATAAGTGGTACAGAGCATTATTCTGTCGCATCTCATAGCTGGAGTTGTGCGGCCGCTCCCATTCATAATGATGATGGGAAATTGATTGGGGTTCTAGATTTCTCTTGTCCAATTGAATTTTCACATCCTTATATGCTAGGGATGGTAACTTCAATTGCACATGCGATTGAACGTGAATGTAGTATTCGAGTGCATCAAAATGAACTACATTTAATTCATCGTTTTTTAGATGTAATTGACAGTGATGAACAAGTTGTCATTTGTAATCATCGAGATGTTATCGTTTCTGCAAGTAAGAAGGTTCGAGAACGAGTTTCTAATTGGTCACGAATGAAACTTGAAGATTTAAGGCAAAATGGATTGAAACCTAAGTTAGAGGTGCCAGTATATAGTAATGATAGAATGATTGGGAAATGTATTTATGTAAAGGAAAATAAACAAGGAAATTTATTTTCAACTGCCCCATTTATTAGTGGAATTACTTTCCCAGGAGTTATTGGGACAAGCAATGCATTTCAACATACTTTAGAAGAAATTAAGCTTGTATCTCCAACTGACGCTAGTGTATATGTTTGTGGTGAAACAGGTGTAGGGAAAGAATATGTAGCGAGAGCGATTCATGAAAATAGTCCAAGAAAAAATGGCCCTTTTATAGCTGTTAACTGTGGTTCATTACCAAAAGAATTAATGGAAAGTGAATTATTCGGTTATGCTGAAGGTGCGTTTACAGGTGCGCGGCGCCAAGGGTATAAAGGGAAATTCGAACAAGCAGATGGAGGGACAATATTTTTAGATGAAATTGGTGAAGTACCGCCAGAGATGCAAGTCGCATTATTACGTGTTTTACAAGAGCGAACAGTAACCCCAATTGGCAGTTCAAAAGAAGTACCGTTAAGTATTCGTATTATTACTGCAACACATAAAGATTTACTGCGATTAGTTGAAGAAGGCAAGTTCCGTCAAGATTTATACTATCGTTTACATGTTTATCCACTATATGTTCCGTCGTTAATAGAAAGAAAAGAAGATATTCCGTACTTCATACAAGATTTTTGTAGACGAAAGAATTGGAATGTGGTATTTCCAACGAGCATTTTTAATCAATTTTTACAGCATACATGGTCCGGAAATATTCGAGAGTTATTAAATGTGTTAGAACGTATTTACATTTTGTCGCAAGGACGGGAAATATGCGAAAAGCAAATCTCTTTTTTATTACAAACTATGATGGGAAATCAACATCAACTTGCATTACAAGTAGAAAATATAACAAAGCATACATTCAATCTCCGTGAGAAAATACAGCGTGATAGTATGATTGAAGCGCTAGAAAAGACGAATGGAAATGTTTCATTAGCTGCCAAACTGTTAGATGTACCTCGAAGTACATTTTATAAACGAATGCAAAAATATAAGTTATAAAGTAGATTTTTGTAATCTACTATTTCTTTGTGGGCTCATGTTCTGTCGGAATGTGCGCTTACCGGGGAAATAATAGAATAGTTAGAAATTAATTTTCGGGAGGGGGACTTATGTGAAGTATATTGAAATTGGCATCGGAAATAGGTGGTTCGTTCGAACAGAAACTGAAAATACAGATGGAACTGAATTTGAAGAACGTGGAATCATAAAACCAATTTACTTTGAGTCTTTATATGTACGAATTTGGTTTCGGAAAACGTGTTTAATTTTTGATACGAAAGAAGGATTTAAAAAAGTAAAAAAGAGGAGGATTGAATATAAATTTATAGTCGGGATTGTAAGTAGAATGAATAAAGAAAAGGTATGCTAACATACGCAGTTATATTGGCTAGGAAATTCTTTGGAATTATATCAAATTCATAAAAATTAATTTTGTAAGTATAAATTGTTAATAAAGCCGCTAAGGAAACTTAGCGGCTTCTTTTTAAAGAGGAGGGATCTACGCATGAATAGGATCTTAACGATTTTACTTGCAATTATTGTAATGGGATTTTCTATTTGTAGTTGGAATGATGCTTCGGAACAGAGTATGCTAATTTTGCAAACACTATTAGGGATTATGTTAGTTAGTATGGGAGTGCAAAATTTTAAAAATAAGGAAAAAGAAAATAGGAGTATAGGACTTGTTTTACTACTTGTTGCTTTATTTTTAATTCTTGTATCGTTTATAAAATATTTTAACTGATTTTCTTATTACAATAAGCATTCTTGCAATAAAAGTTAAAATTCTACTTGTATTTCACTATATAAAATATGGCATAATGATTGAGTTAATATAGAATTGGATAGGGTATTTGAGAGGGGCAGTTTAATGAGTTTCGCACTAGAAATAGTAATAAAAGCACCAATTGATGTAGTTTGTGACTATATTGTAGAAGATGAAAAAATAAAAGAATGGAATACGTTTATAATAGAAAATCGTTATCCTTCAAATATGGATAAAGAGAATCCATGTGTAGGAGATAAATATATCTCTGTTCAAAAAGTCGGCAAGAAAATAATTGAGGCAGAAGTAGAAATCATTGAATATGATGCACCACATATTATTTCACTAGGAAGTGAAATGAAGCAAGGTTATTCAGCGATGACTTATATGTTAGAAGAAGATGAGGAAGGTACAGCACTAACATTAATTTCAGAATATGAACCTAGTAATTTTTATTATAAAATTATGTATAAGTTAACAGGTTGGATTTCACGAGGTTTGACTATGGAACAAATGGAGCGTCTAGCAGAGTGTGTAGAAACTGCTTATAATAAAGAAAATTAATATGAAAGACATATTAAAGGAAAAGCGTTACTCAAAGGATTGAGTAACGCTTTTATTTATTTAAGATTTTTATTGAAAATCTTAAAAGCCTTTGTATACATTTCTTTATCAATACGAAATCTTTCTGTTATCCAATAAGTAAGTTCAGAAGAGGTAACGTTAAGTTCTCTTTTCTTACCTTGGAAATAAAGTTTTAAAACGTAATCATGAATAGAAGTTGGAATGCCATCGATATAACCAAAGATTTGAATTTTCTTTAAAACAGGAGATGTACGCCAATTATTAGACTTAGTAATGAGTTCTTTCATACTTTCTAAAGATGGTGAATCTTTAAAACTACAATATTTCTCTCTATCTGAAAAGCCACCTTTAGCGTTACCATACCCAGATAAAATATTTTTATAGATGTAAAATAGCACACTTTATTTATTGAAGGTGTGCTATTTATATAATCCTGTCGTATACATTTCCGTCAATGTATGTACTATCTCTTCTAACTCTAAATTGTTATTATTTTTCACAATCGTCCAAAGAAACATCTCATTCATCGCGAACCAAGCACGTGCTACAATGTCTTTATTTAATTCAGTCTTTGCTAATCTACTTTGTTGAGAGTATGTAATATCCTGCGTAATATTGTTTATAAAGCGTTCCCGTATCTCGTCCCATTTTTGAAGTATCTCTTTTGATAATCCAATCGCTTCTTCAACTACTTGTAAAATAGCTCGTTCTTTCTTTGCTAGTTGCAGAAATGCTCTAACTTGATTTTGGATCATTTTATGTGCTTCCTCTTTCGTTTGAGGCGAAAAGGAGCGTTCAGCAATATCATAAAATTGATTCATAACATCTTCCATTAAAACGATGAGGAGATCATCTTTGTTTTTAAAGTATACATATGCGGTGCCATAACCGGTTTCTGCATGTTTAATAATTTGTGTAACTGTCGTTTTTTGAAATCCATTACGTATAAAAATAGTGTAACCAGCGTGTAATAGTTTCTTCTTTGTTTCTATGGAGCGGTGTTTTCTTGATGAAAGAGTATTGTTTTTCAAAGAATCACCTCTTTATACTGAAATATCTGAAAATATAATTGTATTGTAAAAGAAATTCATATATAAAGTCAACTGACATAATATCATTGACGTTATATCAACTAAGGTGATATATTTCAATTAGTTAGAATAAAAAGAAAATTAAAAGAAGGTGACACCATGTATAAAGAACCATTTCAACCAACTTATGAATATGCGCTTGAATGTGATAAACATGATGAACTGAAAGATTTTCAAACTGAATTCTATAAAAAAGAAGGAACGATATATTTAGATGGAAACTCATTAGGGCTACTTTCAAAAAGAGCAGAGAAATCGTTACTCACTTTG
Organism: Bacillus sp. EB106-02-03-XG38; assembly: GCF_058792175.1. Taxonomy (NCBI): domain Bacteria; kingdom Bacillati; phylum Bacillota; class Bacilli; order Caryophanales; family Bacillaceae; genus Bacillus; species Bacillus sp. EB106-02-03-XG38. The sequence continues at coordinate 902,310 of NZ_JBYTED010000001.1, read as the reverse complement.
CTAAATTCATGGAAAGAGTATGGCATTGACGGCTGGACAGAGGGTGAGCATCCGTGGTTTTTCCTCTCGGAGAAATTAGGTGAGTTGACTGCACCTCTTATTGGAGCTTTACCAGAAGAAACTATTGTAACCGGTTCCACGACTGCAAATATTCATCAAGTAATTGCGACATTTTATGAGCCAAAAGGAATACGTACAAAAATTCTTGCGGATGAATTAACATTCCCGTCAGATATATATGCACTTCAAAGTCAAATTCGTTTAAAAGGATTAGATCCAGATGAGCATTTAGTACGAGTGAAGAGCCGCGATGGTAGAACACTTTCAGAAGATGATATTATTCACGCAATGACAGATGATATCGCGTTAATTTTATTGCCTTCTGTACTATATAGAAGTGGCCAAATTCTTGATATGAAACGTTTAACAGCGGAAGCGCATGAGCGTGGTATTCATATCGGATTCGATTTATGCCATTCAATCGGTTCTATTCCGCATTATTTCAAAGAATGGGATGTTGATTTCGCTATTTGGTGTAATTATAAATATTTAAATGCAGGACCTGGTGGAGTCGCGGGCCTTTATGTAAATAACAAGCATTTTAATAGAATTCCAGGTTTATCAGGTTGGTTTAGTTCTAGAAAAGATAAGCAGTTTGATATGGAACATACATTAACAGCTGCTGATAATGCAGGTGCTTATCAAATTGGTACACCGCACGTATTAAGTACTGCACCATTAATTGGTTCTCTTGAAATATTTAAAGATGCTGGTATAGAACGTTTACGCGGAAAATCGCTACATATTACAAGATACATGCTGAATTTAATTAATCACGAATTAAAAGATTTCGGATTTACAATTGGCAATCCATTAGAGGATGAAAAACGAGGCGGACATATTTATTTAGAGCATGCGGAAGCGGCACGCATTTGTAAAGCGCTAAAAGCAAATGGAATTATTCCTGATTTCCGTGCACCTAATGGTGTAAGACTTGCGCCAGTTGCTTTATATAACACATATGAAGAAGTATGGCATTCTGTTCAAATTTTAAAGAAAATCATGAAAGATGAAGAATATAAGAAGTTTGAAAATAAGCGAGAGGTTGTGGCATAAACATGAAATCATCAGAGTGGATTGATATTTCACAACCGCTAAATAATGATATTGCTACTTGGCCAGGGGATACACCGTTCTCGTATGAAGTATCATGGTCAAAAGAAGAAAGCGGGTCGGTAAATGTCGGAAAGTTAACGATGAGTATTCATACAGGTACTCATATTGACGCACCGTTTCATTTTGATAATGATGGTAAGAAAGTAATAGATTTAGATGTTCAAGTTTATGTCGGTCCAGCGCGCATCATAGATGTTTCTAATCTTGAAAGCATTGGGAAAAAAGAATTAGAAAGCTTTCATTTAGAAGGTGTAGAAAGATTGTTGTTACGCACATCTTCACATGGTAAAGTGAATGAATTCCCAGATGTAATCCCGCATTTACGTGCAGATATAGCACCGTTTCTTTCAGAGAGAGGTATCTGTTTAATCGGGGTAGATGTACCTTCAGTTGATCCATTAGATGATAAAGAATTAGCAGCGCATCATCAATTGTTTAAACATGGCATACACATTTTAGAAAATGTCGTACTAGAACATGTAGCAGACGGTGATTACGAATTAATCGCGTTACCACTTGCCTTAACAGATGCAGATGGAAGTCCAGTTCGAGCAGTTATTAGACCAATATAAGTAGAATTATATAAAAGGGGCGTTTGGCTAATATGAAAGAAAACGAAAAGGTAATTATGGAAAAAGGAATTCATACGGACTTTAAAGAGAATATGACGTACGGGGAATACTTACAATTAGATAGTTTACTATCTTCTCAAAAGAGATTATCAGACCATCATGATGAAATGTTATTTATCGTGATTCACCAAGCAAGTGAACTTTGGATGAAGCTTATTTTACATGAGTTAAACGCAGCAATTGAGTCTATTAAACAAGATAAATTACAACCAGCGTTTAAAATGTTAGCACGTGTATCAAAAATCCAGTCGCAAATTATTCAATCTTGGGATATTCTTGCGACATTAACTCCATCAGAGTACATTGAATTCCGTGACTCACTCGGTCAAGCTTCAGGTTTTCAATCGTATCAATATCGTATGATTGAGTATGCGCTTGGTTATAAAACACCGCATGCATTAAAAATTTATGAAAAAGATCCAGAATTACACGCTCGTCTTCATACAGCACTACACGCACCAAGTTTGTATGATGTGGCAATTCAAGCACTTGTAAAAGAAGGATTCCCTATTCATAAAGATGTGTTAAATCGTGATATTACGCAGCCTTATGAAGAAGATGCAACAGTAGAAGCGGCATGGTTAGAAGTGTATGCCGATGTGAAAAAATATTGGAACTTATATCAGCTTGCTGAAAAATTAATTGATATCGAAGATTGGCTACAACAATGGCGTTTCCGTCATATGAAAACGGTAGAACGTATTATCGGACATAAAATGGGAACAGGTGGCTCTTCTGGTGTGTCTTATTTAAAACGAGTACTTGATCAACGTTTCTTCCCAGAGCTTTGGAATGTTCGTACGAAATTATAAAAAAGAAACCTGTCAGTTCATTACTGACAGGTTTCTTTTTTATTTGATCACAATTATGTTTTAATTGAAGTTACAAGATATAATAAATCAAGTAATGATTTAATTGGAGGTAAAGTTTTGGATTTCAAGCAACTAGAAAATAAATTTGAAAAGAAAAAAGTAAATACATTTCTTGTTTATCAAAAAGGTGAGTTAACAACTGAGTATTATAAAACGTTAGAGTGTGAAAATAATCTATTTAAAATAAATTCGATTACAAAAAGCATTGTATCTATATTAATTGGTATCGCAATCGATAAAGGATATATAAATGATATACATACATCAATTACAAAATGGATTCCTAATGTACCAGAAGAAAAAAATGAATTAACAATTTACCATCTATTGACGATGACTACAGGTGAAGATTGGAAAGAGTTCGGAAATGGGGTAGTGTTCCCAAATGATTTTGTAGAATCGGAAAACTGGGTGCAATACATATTAGAAAAACCAATAATTGAAGAACCCGCAACAAATATGAATTATAACTCAGGTTCTTCGCATTTGCTTAGCTACATTATCCAAAAAGCTACTGGAATATCGACAGAGCAGTTTGCGAAAAGGTACTTATTTGATCCGTTAGAAATTACCGAATATGAGTGGCAACAAGATCCCCAAGGAATACATGTCGGCGGTTTCGGTATGAAAATGAAATCTAAAGACTTATTAAGGATCGGAATATTATGTTTGCAGAATGGATATTGGCAAGGGAATGAAGTTGTATCCTCGAAATGGTTAAAAGAATCAAGTACAGCTCTATTTGAAACGTATGAACATGTCGGGGCATATGGATATCACTGGTGGGTATTGAATAATGAAAGATTTCACATACCGTATTGTATATATTTTGCTATGGGATATGGCGGGCAATACATCGTTATCATTCCGCAGTTAGAGCTTATTGCTGTAATAAGTAGTCATATGCCAAAACGTGGACTTGTTCCATTGAAATTGTTTATTGAGCATGTACAAGAGAATTATTAGTTTATATAAGAAGAGGAGAGAATGTATGAAAGGTGTAAAAACATTATCTTTATTTAGACTATGTTTAAGTCTTTTAGCATGTAGCGCCATTACTACGCAATTTCTAATAAGAGCACAAATGAAACCATTCAATCCAGTTAATTTTTTTAGTTTCTTCACTATTGAAAGTAATATCTTAGTAGCGGTTATTCTCCTTCTTAGTAGTATAGGAACAGCTACATTTGGTCGATCAGAGCAGTTTGGTATACTCCGTGGTGCGGCAACGGTATATATACTTACGACAGGACTCATTTATTTTTTGCTATTAAGAGGATTAGAAGAATCACTTCAAACTGCAATACCATGGGTAAATACGGTGCTACATTATATCATGCCAATAGCCATGCTTTTAGATTGGATTTTAAATCCACCTAGTAAGAAAATCACTTGGAAACAAGCTTCAAGTTGGCTCTTATTCCCGTTTTTTTACGTTGTGTATAGCTTAATACGTGGTCCACTCGTGAATTGGTATCCATATCCGTTTTTAGATCCGAGAATAGGAGGATATGATAGAGTATTTTTATACAGTATAGGGATAGCAGTTGTAATTGGTGCTATTTGTATATTGGTAAGATTTTTAGGGAATCGAAATTTTAGAAATGAAAGAAACCCCACTGTTTAAAATATAAATAGTGGGGTTTTTATTTTATCTACTCGTCTTTTGAAACGACATCTTTATAAATTTCTCCGTCTTCGTTTCAAATTCTACATCAACAAAAACGCCATATTCTTTTCCATCTTCACGTAGCCACAATTTAAATTTTTCAACTGTTATTTGAACGGTTTTTGGTTTTCTACCTATATGAAGGTAATCAATAATCTCCGCTTTTGGGTATTGTTCTTTCGTCTTTTCTACAGCAAGTTTCCCCCATTTGGCATAGGGCGGCTGGGCATGAGCAATTGATGGGCTGGTATATATATTTGAACTTGTTGTTATGAAAAGAATGACAAGTGCGACACGCATTAACAATTTCTTCATGATTAACTCCTTTTATCTTTTTTTATATTGTTTACATATTTTTTTGACGATATGAGTTTGGATTTTTTTGTCTTCTTTACATAAAAGCGAGGCTTTTACAAAACATAACCAAGAAATCATTTACATAATTAAGGAGGGAAAATTATGCGTCAAAAAGCTATTTTTAAAATAGCAGTTTTACTTGCGTTCATAGGACTATCTTTGATGGTCAGTAGTATACAACTGAAAAATGTAGAAGCCTTTTCTAACCAAGTAATTCAAAGAGGGGCATCTGGCGAAGATGTTATTGAACTGCAATCTCGTTTGAAATATAACGGATTTTATACGGGAAAAGTGGATGGTGTTTTCGGATGGGGTACATACTGGGCACTTCGAAATTTTCAAGAGAAATTCGGATTACCTGTTGATGGTTTAGCTGGAACTAAAACGAAACAAATGCTAGTAAAAGCAACGAAGTATGACAAGTCAACTGCTAATAAAGGAAATAGTGGCGGTACTGCACAAGAAAATAAACCACCTCAAAATAAAGGGACAAATGTTCCAAATGGTTATTCTCAAAATGACATTCAGCTGATGGCAAACGCAGTATATGGAGAATCTCGTGGTGAGCCATACTTAGGACAAGTTGCAGTAGCTGCGGTTATTATTAACCGAGTTACAAGTGCATCATTTCCAAATACAGTTTCAGGAGTAATATTTGAACCGAGAGCCTTTACGGCGGTTGCGGACGGACAAATATATTTAACACCAAATGAAACAGCAAAAAAAGCTGTATTAGATGCACTAAATGGATGGGATCCAACAGGAAATGCATTGTATTATTTCAATCCAGATACCGCGACAAGTAAATGGATTTGGACTCGTCCACAAATTAAAAAGATCGGAAAACATATTTTCTGTAAATAGATCGGAGGTGGAACTATGTTACGAGGTATTATAATCGTATTATTAACAGTCGGTGTAGTTGGAACAGGTTACTGGGGTTATAAAGAGCATCAAGAGAAAAATGCAGTTTTAATTCGAGCGGAAAATAGCTATCAACGTGCGTTTCATGATTTAGCATACGAGGTTGATTTGTTGCACGACAAAATCGGGACAACGCTTGCAATGAATTCACGTGCATCTTTATCACCTGCATTAGCAGACGTATGGAGAATAACATCTGAAGCTCGTTCGGATGTAGGGCAACTTCCTTTAACGTTAATGCCTTTTAATAAAACGGAAGAATTTTTAGCAAATATCGGTGATTTTAGTTATCGTGCGGCTATTCGTGATTTAGAAAAAGAGCCGTTAAATGATCAAGAATACAAAACGTTAGAAACTTTATATTCAAATGCAGGAAATATTCAAGATGAGTTACGAAAGGTACAACATCTAGTTTTGAAAAATAATTTACGCTGGATGGATGTTGAGATGGCACTCGCATCAAATCGTGATCCTGCAGACAATACGATTATTGATGGATTAAAGACCGTAGAGAAAAATGTAACGTCGTATTCATCTACTAACTTCGGGCCAACCTTTACAAGTGCACAAAAAAATAAAAAAGGTGGATTTGAAGCAGAAGGAAAAGCAATTTCTAAAGATGAAGCAGCGAAAATTGCAAAATCATTTTTAAATTTAAAAGGAAATGAAAAAGTAGATGTTGAGAAAAGCGGAAAAGGCGCCAAAGAATCTTTCTATAGTGTGAAAATTAAAGATTCAGCAACGAATAATGAGTTTTATATGGATATTACCGGAAAAGGTGGCTATCCAATTTGGGTCATGAATAATCGAGAAATTAAAGAACAAAAAATTAGTTTAAACGATGCAGGAAGTAAAGGTTTGAAATTCTTAAAGGACCATAAGTTTAATAATATGGAGCTTTATGAGAGCTCACAATATGATAACGTTGGTGTATTTACGTATGTAGTAAATGAGAATGGCGTACGAATTTATCCAGAAGCAATCCAAATGAAAATTGCTTTAGATGACGGTTCTATCGTTGGATTCTCCGCAAAAGAGTATTTAGCATCACATCAAAAACGAACAGTGCCATCAGCAAAGCTAACTGCAGCAGAAGCAAGAAAGAAAATCAATCCAGATGTTAAAGTTATGGAAGAACGTAAAGCTGTCGTAGTAAATGATTTGCATAACGAAGTACTTTGCTATGAATTTATAGGTACTTTAGGGAAAGATACGTACCAAATTTTCATTAATGCAAATAGCGGTGCTGAGGAAAAAGTGAAGAAAATGCAAGCTGTTGAAAAAATTTATGATTAAACTTTAATAGTAAAGTGGTGAGAACAATGAAGAGCCTTATATATATGTTGATGCTTTGCTTGTTTATAGCTGGATGTAGTATTGGAAAAAAGGATAACCCAAACGAAAAACCAGAGCAAAAAAATGTTTCGATGAAAAATGTTAACTATACAAACAAACCAAATAAACCAAATGAAAAAGCAGCGGACCATTTAGCATCTTTAGCCGCAAGTGTGCCAGGTGTGAATGATGCAACTGCTGTAGTTGTTGGGAAATATGCTATTGTAGGTATTGATGTAAAAGCAAAACTCGATCGAACTCGCGTGGAGTCCATTAAATACTCTGTTGCTGAAAGTCTAAAAAACGATCCTGATGGTGCTAATGCAGTCGTTGTAGCAGATGTTGATACGTATGAACGACTGAAACAAATTGGAAAGCAAATTAAAAAAGGAAAAACAGGCGAAGGTATACTTGATGAGTTAGCAGCAATTGTTGGCCGAGTAATGCCACAAGTTCCAAATGACATGATTGAGAATCGAGAAACGAATCCAATTAAAGATAATGATAAGCAATTACCGAAAGATGAAGAACAAGAACTAAGAAAAGAACAGGATGACCAATCAAATAATCATTTAAATAAATAAATTAACTTTAACCCTGTACTGAATTGTGCAGGGTTTTCTAATATAATATTAAATATTCAGTTTATTTTTAAGGGAATATATGGTTTAATTAGTATGGGAGGGACAACTGTTATGATGAAAAAAAGCGCATTAATAGTATGTAGTTTATGCTTAGGTTTCAGTATGACAGCGTGTGAACAGAAGAAAGAAGTGAAAAAACAAACAGCGACTTCTTCTACTGTGATGGAAAGGGAGAAGAAAGAACCTATTAATATAAATCATTTCTCGAATATAAATGAAGGAATGACTTATACAGAAGTGAAAGATGTAATTGGTTTTGATGGTAGTTTACTTATAGAAGAAGGTGTAGAAGATTCTACACAAATTAAGCAAATTTTTGCTTGGAAAGGAAGCGATCCGACTGCATTAGTTGAAATTACCTTTTTAGATGGAAAAGTGCATTCAAAAGCGCAACAAGGTTTAAGTTAATATGTTGAAAAATGGGAGAGTTTAGCATGAACATACATACAGGGGAAATTCAATTAGTTCCGTATAAGGAGAAATATAAAGAAGTTATACAAACATTTACTTTACCAAGTGAACAAGTTCGATTCACATCTGATCCAGGTGAATTATTGGAGAAAGCAAAAAGTGATCAAACAAAAAATGTGATTGTTATTTTAGATTACAACGGGGTACCTGTTGGGCTTTTTGCATTGCAAACAGGAGATAGAGTACAGGAGTTCACAGATAATGAAAACGCTTTACTTTTAACTTCATTTTCTATAAATCACAATAGACAAAGAAAAGGATATGCTAAAAAGTCATTAGCACTACTACAAGAGTTTGTACAACGATATTTTCCGATAAAAAATGAAGTTGTACTTGCTGTAAATGAAAAAAATATTCCTGCACAAAATTTATACGAAAAAGTCGGCTTCCAAGATAAAGGTTTTAGAAGAATGGGACCAATTGGTCAACAAATCATAATGCATTTACCTATTATAAAATAATGAGAAGAAAAACTTACTCCTCGCGTAACAAAGTAGTAAGTTTTTTTATTTAGAACGATAAGAGAATAAATATTAAAAGGCTATATTTTAGAGTAAAGAAATTATAGCTAGATACATAAAAAATTAAAGATACTTAAAAAGCATTAATTTTAGTTAGTTGTACAATTATTAAAAAATATTTTTAGGGGGCTTAGCTTTATGGAAATAATTCAATTACTAAAAAAGGATGATTTATTTAATAAGGCAATAGATGTTTTTTGGAAAGAATGGGGTGAGGAAGGTGGGCGTGCTTTTTATGAAGATTGTATGACTAATGCTTTAACTGATCCAAATGACATACCGAGTTTTTACATAGCAAAAGTAAACGATAAGATTATCGGAACGTATGCATTAATTCGCAATGATTTAAATAGTCGTCAAGATTTGAGCCCATGGCTAGCATGTTTGTTTGTAGATGAAAAATTTAGGGGCAACTCTATAGGTGCAAAATTGTTGAATCATGGACTGCTAGAAGCTGCAAAGAGAGGGTACCAATTTCTTTATCTTACTTCAGATCTTAAAGACTATTATGAAAAATATGGATGGGAAAAGATTGGAGTTGCTTATGGGCCTAGTGGAGGGTATATACCTTTGTTTAAAAAGGAGACGGCTCTATAACAAAAGCAATTTTCATGCAAAAAACAGTTGTTTCCATTGAATAAAATTTAACCCTTTTAAGAACGTTACTTCAATAAAATGTAGCAAGGTTCTTATAGTTTATATAAAAATTAAATAACTTTACATCAATTGGGAAACACATTTATACGAGGAGAAATGATATGACAATTTATATCGCATTACTAAGAGGAATCAATGTAGGTGGGCATAAGATAATCAAAATGGCTGATTTAAAGCAAATGTTTGAATCACTAGAGTTAAAACAAGTAAAAACATATATTCAAAGCGGTAATATCGTGTTCAAATCTGAGGAAAATATAAAATTCCTAAAGGAACGAATACAATCGGAAATTAAAAACGTTTTTAGTTTTGATGTTCCGGTCATGTTAAGAACAAATGATGAATTTTTAAACATTATAAAAGGATGTCCCTATGATGCTGATTCATTGGTGGAAGGAGAAAGTATACATGTTGCTTTCTTAGCAAATGAACTTTCTGAAAAAGAAAAAGATCAGCTGCTTATGCAAAAAAATGAGACTGAAGATTGTTATATAGATGAAAATGTAGTGTATTTGTTTTTCAAAAATAGCATTCGAAATTCTAAATTAATAAATCAATTTCAGAGGTTACATATACCAGCTACAGTTAGGAATTGGCGGACTGTGAGTAAATTAAAAAAGATAGTTGAAGGAATATAAATATAAAAAGGTGAGATTCACTTAGAGCAGATAAATGTTTAAGAGACTATTGTTATAGTATAAAACAAACGAATTAAGGGGTAGATAAAATGGGGAAATATGTGAAAGACCAAAAGGTAGTTGCATTTACCCTAGAAGGGTTAGCGCCATGTACAGTTGTAAGAGTAGGTTGGATTTTCATTATGGTGCAAGTAGAAGAAACGAAACATTTATATTCTGTTACAAAAAGTAAATTAACACCTATAGAGGAAGAGGAACACTACCTTTTAGAAGAGAGTATTGATGAAGAAGGGGTATTCGATATAGGTAGATTGTTTGCTAAAATAGAAGCAGAAGACATGGACTTTGCAAAGAAATCATTTGAAGAAAATGAAGACTTCAAGAAATACGAAGATTTTCACAATCCATCAGAAGGGAAACTGTATGGTGGAGAGTACTATACTACAATCAAAACAGGTAAAGAGTTACTAGAGCAATACTTTAATCGAGAAGAGCTAGAGCGTAATGGTACTAATTCAATTAGATGTGAGAACAGTTAGAGGTCAAATTTTATTTATGTTAGATATATAGAATAAAAAAAATTATATTTGACTATTGGGAGGACAAAATAATGGATTTGGTAAATAAATTTTTAAACGGTTTGAAAGCAGCATTATCAACGGATGATCTCGAAGCACTAAATAAAGCATACGGTGCTATAAAAGAGGATATTGATATATTAAGGTCAAAATATCCAAATTGTCCAGAATCATTAATCTCTTTACTTGAAAATATCGATGGTACATATTGGCGGAAATATGGAGAAAACGAAGTCACAGTATGTATTTTAGGTTCAGATGTTGAAGAGTATCCATATTATTTGCTTTCTACACAGGAGATGATCGAAAGTTCAAAAGAAGGAGAAGACGTCTCCTATCTTTTAGAATACCAAGATGACGAGGATGCTGTTGACTCTAAGATAAAACCAGAAGGACTTCTCCCTGGCACGTATATTCACTTTTCAGATTGTATGAACAACGGTGGAACATCAAAGCTGTATATTGATTTTAATCCTTCTGACGAAGGGGTATGTGGTCAAATCATTCGTTTTTTACACGACCCTGATGAATATGAAGTGATTGCAAACAGCTTTGATGAGTATTTACAGGATCTTATTGATGGCGATTTTAATTTTCTAGAAGAACCTCAATAATTTTTGAAGAATTACACTTCAACTAATGGGAGCTTTATTAAAAAAATTTAGTATTTATATTTGTCTACAAGCTCATTTAAAAGGTTAGAAATTAAACAACTTTAAAGAGCCTTACTACAATATAATTTGTAGCAAGGCTCTTATATTTTTAAATCAAAATTAAATAACATTATTATCACTTTACAAAATCTCACCTTTTTATTTATATTGTTTTGCAACTATAAGTTCGACAATAGGATAAATAAAGAATGAAGAGCAAAGAGAAATAAAAAGTGGAAGATTCTTTATTTCATCGAGTAATAAGAATGCAAATCCTTCTGATGCTATTAATATAAAAAACATAAGGCCTATTAGTAAAAAATAAGCAATTTTAAAGCTTTTATATGTAATTTGTTGTCCCATTTCATCTTGGCTTTCTTCCGATACACCGTGGGGATCTCCCCACGTAATATGATTGATGAGGTAGCTAATTATAATTGCACTTGCGAAAATTGTTCCACCTAAAATCGCACCTTCAGTGATGTATTTATAGGCTCCATGTATAAGTATTCCAAGTAATGATAAAACGATTGTTAGCAAAATGAAATTTTTACGATTCATATTAGAAATAGCACCTCCATAGATGTAAAAAACTATTTACATCTATAGTATAAATTTGGAAAAGTTACATGTCAAATACTTTTTACATAAAGAGTAAGAATATGATATTTTATTTTTGCGATTTATAAAAAATTACATTACATTTGAATGTAAAAGAATGGGCTCGCATATATTTGGAAGGGATGTCAGATTAATTTAGGGGGTAGTTATGTCTATTCTATTAAAAGCTGGTGCTGATGCAGGAAATAACGGTTTGAAGTTAATGGTGAAAGGGCAAGATCCTATTTTTATTCCGAGTATTTATGCTTTATATATAGGAGAGCCTACTGGATTGTTAGATGAGGGAGATGTTTCATTATCTGAGTTAGAAAATCACATTGACGTGACCATTAGTTCTCCATCGTTAATGTTAAATAATGTGCGGTATATCGTTGGAGAAAAGGTCATTCAAGATCAATTAAAAGGTACTGAAGTTGAGAAGAAATCAAATAAGTCAACTGATGAGTTAATGGTTATTACAATTCTATCTGGTTTAGCGGTAAGTGCTATGCGTCAAAGTCCAACTTCTAGTCATATTAATATTCGATATGATTTATCTGTTGCTCTTCCTATGCAGCTTATTACACAAGAAATAGCTGCAGAAAATGCAAAACGTTATATGGGTAATCATAAGGTTGTGTTCCATTATCCTAACGGACGTGATGTGACAATTAATATTTCAATCGAATATTGTAAATGTCTACCTGAGGGCGCTTCTGGGACGTGGGGCATTGTATATGATGAAGAAGGAAATGTTGTGAAACATAAAATAGAATGTGAACAAAATCAAGTATCAGAAATTGATTTTGTTGATAAAACCCTATTATCTTTTGATATTGGTGCAGGGACGACTGAAGAAGTAGTTTCATTAGGTGTAAACTTTAGACCACAACTAAGTAAGGGCTTATCATATGGCGTGAAAGAAACGTTGCTACAAATTATTACAAGATGGAACCGGAAGTATCCAACAAAGACGATTGATAGCATTACAGAGTTTAACCAAATTTATTTACATGAAAAGCACCCAAGAAACGCGTTATTAGTTGAGGAATCACAACCAGCATTATTAGGATTAGCAGCGCGTGTCGCAACGGATATCATAAATAAAATTGATGATATGAAGGACGATCCATACGTATTTATTTATGGTGGGGGCGCAGTAATTATTAAAAATAGTTTAAAAATGATTTTAAAACAAAAAGGACGACTAACAAATGTAATCTTTGTAGATAATCCTTTATTTACAAATGCACGTGGATTATTAGTCTACACTTGTTCACCAAAATATAGAGAGCATAAGCAAAAAGAGTTAGGATTTACAAACTTGACGATAAGTTAGTTGGTGGAAGTATGCGATCTAGGCGATATAAACGTGGTGATCGAGTGAAAATCAATATTCATAAGTCAGTATCACCTGAAATGCTTGCATGGCTAAATAAACAATCAAACCCAACTAATTTCTTTTTCTTTGCAGCGCAGCAACTCTTTAAACAAGTAGGAGATATTGATGTGTCAAAAGCTATACCTAGTAGCCATGTTTTCTCATTATACGTGGAACCATCATCCTTATTAAAAGTCGAAGTAAATCCTTTTAAAAACGTACCACTAGAAGCTAATAAATCCACCGAAAATATAAAAAAAAAATCATGGGAAGCTGTTGATCAATTAGATTGTCCATTTTTTTAAACATAGAAAAATATAAGTATTGCCCATCACTATACATACGGATACAGTGATGGGCTTTTTTACATGTAACGAATAGAAGGGGCACACCATAATTTGTACCCCTTCTATTCGTTATTTATATTTTAGCTGTATGTTCAGTGACAGCATGGATTATGTCTTCCCAGTCATCTGGATGAATTTCATGTCCAGCGCCTTCAAGGGTTAATAGAACAGAGTTAGGAATTTCATCAATTAGTGCGAGACCATGTTCGAAAGGAAGTGCAGTATCGTCAGTTCCATGAATAACTAATGTTGGTGCCTGTATGGAGTGAAGCACATTTTCATATGCATCATCTCCTTGAAGTAAAGCGTGATTAAACATGCTTAATAAATTGTTAGCTCGTTCTATTTCTTGCGTTACTTGATTATAGACTCTTTTTTCAGCAAATGTTCGTTTGGATCCGCATAATAGCCTAGATCCGGAAACTAAATATTCTGCTACAACTTTATCATTTGTCCAATCTAAATGCGTGCCATTTACGTGATGTGTTAAAATTCTTTCATCCATCGGAGGTAAATCACGCGTGTTATCGTCAGAGCCTATTACACTTGTAGCTAGTAATGTTAACGATAAAATTCTTTCGGGATGTTTTACAGCAGCAATTTGAGCGATCATACCGCCTAAAGACATACCAAATAGATGCGCTTGATCAATTTGATAAGCATCTAGTACACCAATTGCATCTTCAGCCATATTTGTAACTGTATAATTGGAAGTACCCGGCTCGTATGCAACAGATCGCCCTACATCACGGTTATCAAAACGAATAACAAATTTCCCTGTGTTAGCCAACTGTTCACAAAATTCTTCATCCCAATACACCATGGAACACGTAGCCCCCATAATTAATAAAACAGCTGGGTTTTTAGGGTTCCCAAAGCTTTCTGTACATATATCAATCCCGTTTATTTTAAATATCTTTTCAGTCATAAAGTTTTCCCCATTTCTTTTGAATGTAATTAAAAATACCGTTTAAAATAATTCTAAGATGTGTGTATGATTCATTTTGGAATTCAAAATGGTTCTTGCGTAATTACCTCCAAAAATAAGTTTATGATAATTCAAGGCAAAAAATTTTGAAAAATATTTGTATGTTATTAAAATAAACAGCAAGGAGGAGAGGAAATGAAAGCAATTGTTATAGATCAATATGGTAGTGTTGAAGAATTAAAAGAAAGACAAGTTTTAAAACCGGTTGTTAAAGATAATGAGGTATTAATACGTATTCTCGCAACATCTGTTAATCCTGTTGATTGGAAAATTAGAAAGGGAGACTTACAAGAGCAGTTAAGATTTTCATTTCCAATCATTTTAGGGTTAGATGCAGCTGGAGTTATTGAAGAAGTTGGGGAAGAAGTAGAGTGTTTCAATATAGGAGATAAGGTGTTTACGAAACCTGAAAATATAGGAAAGGGCTCTTATGCTGAATTCATTACAGTAAAATCAGATTTAGTATCCTATATGCCTACTAATCTAAGTTTCGAAGAGGCAGCTTCTATTCCTCTTGCAGGACTTACAGCGTGGCAAAGTCTTGTAGATTATGCAGAAATAAAAGAACATGACCGAGTACTCATTCATGCGGGTGCTGGTGGAGTTGGAAGTTTGGCAATCCAAATTGCAAAAACATTTGGAGCTTTTGTTGCGACAACTACGAGTAGTAAGAATGAAGAGTTTGTAAAGTCTTTAGGAGCAGATCTCGTTATTAATTATAAAAAAGCTAAATTTGAAGAACTACTATCAGATTTTGATATTGTATTAGATACAATTGGTGGGGAAGTACAAGAAAAAAGTTTTCAAATTATAAAGCCTGGTGGTGTTTTAGTATCGATTGTCCATGAACCAATACAAAAAGTAAATGGGATAAAATCAGGATTTTTATGGCTAAAACCAAATGGAAAGCAACTAGAAGAATTATCTGATTTAATTGCACGTGGAAAAATAAAACCAATCATAAGTAAAGTTGTACCGTTTAATGAGGCAGGGGTTAGAGAAGCTCATATTTTAAGTGAAGGTCAGCATGTGAGAGGTAAGATTGTAATGAAAATGGAATAAAAATAATAAAGTATCTTTCGAAAATTCATTATACCCCAAAACAAAAATATTTTGGGGTAGTTACTTTTTAACTTAAAGATATTGTGCATATGCTTCTATAGCTTATAGTTTCGTATTGTATCATGTAATTTTTCTAAACCAATCAACATATCTTTTTCATTTAACATAGAATAGCTAATCCTTAATTGATTATTATTAATATCGTTATTTAATAAACAAGCTGTTCCTGGTAAAAAAGAGACATCCACTTCATTTGCTTTTTGTAATAAGGTAAAGGGGTCTATCGAATCAGGGAGTGTAATCCATAAATTAAATCCACCATTTGGTATTTCAAAGCTTATTTCTTTAAGTGGTGATAATATATCAATCGTTATATCACGTCTAATTTGTAAAGCTGTACGTAATTTTTCTAAATGATTTTTCATACGTTCTGCACGTAAAAAAGGTAAAAGTGCTTTTTGTGTTAATAAAGGGCTACCGATATCCATTGAACCTTTTACAGCATATAACCATTCGAAAATAGGTCCATCAGCAATAAGTGATGCGATACGCAGTCCTGGTGCTAACGTTTTACTAAATCCTTTTATATATATTACGTGACCGTTTGTATCAAAATTTTTAATCGGAGTGGGAACAGTCGCACCCTCAAAATATATTTCTCCGAAAGAATCATCTTCAATTATAAAAAATTCATATAGCTCTGCTAGTTCTATCAGTTCCATTCGCCGTTCTTTACTCATTACTGTACCTGTTGGGTTCTGGAAAGTTGGATTCGTATACAATAAAACAGGATTTTTACTTTGACAAATATCATCGATTAAGTCGGAGCGAATTCCATGATTATCAAGAGAAATAGGTATAATTTGAGCACCTTTATTGATGAAAATATCAAGAGCAGCACTATAACAAGGACTTTCCACTAGTACAATATCACCAGGCTTTAATAATGTTTGAGCAATTAAATCAATTCCTTGTTGTGCGCCGCTTGTAATTAATAATTGAGATGGGTCTGTTACTAATTGCTGATGTTCATGTAAGTAACTTGCTATTTCAACTCGCAGTTCATAGTCACCTTGAATTGGCCCATAAGTTGCTAGGATCATCTGGTCTTTATTAAGTATTTTATGCATTTCGTCTGCCAAGAATGGATTTGGTAATAAGCGAGGATATAAAATCGCTTGTGAAAAATCATAATATTTCCGGTGCTGATTTATTGCATATTGAGATCGCATAACATTAATCGTTTTCGTTTGTTGCCATTTATACGGAATTGGTTTGAAATCTTTTTTTACATGTTTATGTATATAAGCACCTTTTCCTTGCTCAATACGTATATATGACTTTTTTTCTAGCTGCTTATATGCTTTACGAACAGTTAATAGGCTAATTTGTAAATCTTCGGCCATAGAGCGTAAAGATGGAAGGGAGTCACCATGCGAAAGCATACCACTTTGTACTCTTTCAACAATTTGCATATATATTTGCTGATAATAAGGTATGTTAGATTCTTTACGAAGGACAATCTTCATGGTTTCACCTTTTTCGTTTTTATTTAATTAAAGCGAAAAATTTAAAGAGAATCAACTACGATTTTAGGCAACTGTTATATACATAGTTACACTGTTATACACCACACCTTCTATACTCATGTTAAGAGTAAAAAGGAGGAAGGAAAATGGTCATTATTAATTATATTTTAGTATGTATTATTTTCGGAACAACATTTTTAACGATAAAAATAGGAATTGAAGCAGGGGCGCCTCCATTATTTTCAGCAGGAATTCGTTTCTTTTTAGCAGGTGTAATTCTGATGATTATATTTAAGTTAAAGCGAAAAGAAATAATGCCACATCTATTTTCAAAACGTATTATGTATGCTGGTTTTTGTTTAACGTTTATGACATTCGCTACATTATACTGGGCGGAACAATATATTTCCTCAGGGTTAGCTGCTGTACTATCTGCTACGGGGCCGATGATGATTTTGTTATTACAGGCAAAGAGAAATAAAACGAAATTACAAAAAGAGCAATTGCTAGCTTTAATTATTGCACTCATAGGTGTTGTTTTTGTTTCTTTACCAGGAATGCATCAAGAAGTAAGTTTCATATGGAGTATCGCTTGTTTTGTTTTAATCATTGGAGAGTTATTTTACGGAATAGGTTCTATTCACTCAAAAGAAATACTTTCGGATTTACAAAGTGTATCACCATTTCTCATTAATGGCATTCAAATGTTTTATGGAGGCGTTTTACTACTAATCGTGTCTGTCATAGTAGAACAACCGAATGTAACTGTATTAGCTTCATGGAGTGTACAATGGCCTATTTTATATCTTATCTTTATCGGATCAATTGGTGGGCACGGATTATATTATTGGCTCTTATCAAAAACAAATCCTGTATTTCCGTCAACGTGGTTATACGTATCGCCGCTAATTGCTATTATTGTAGGGTATATTATATTAGGGGAACCTTTAAACCCTACAATGGGGATAGGTGCTTGTTTCATTTTGGTTGGTGTATTTTTAGCTAATCGATCCACACTCCGGTCTTATTTCAAACAAGGGAGATTATTTGAGAAGCAAATGTAGTTGTATAAAGAAGCAGCCCTATATAAAATAGGGCTGCTTTAATTTTATTAAAGATACGGATTGACTTTATTTATTGGAAAGTCATAATATTATTAAGCTATATGAAAGAGAACTGTAAATAGAGGGGGAGTTATTATGAAAATAAATTGGACTGAAGTAAAGGAAAAAATTCGACCGCTAATTTCAAAACCATCATATGAAACTTGATTTACGAATACTACTGTTTATTTAGAAGATGATATATTAACAATTTATTGTCCAAATGAATTTGCACGTGACTGGTTAGAATCTCATTACAAAGAATTAGTATTTAATACATTAAGAGAAATGTTTAATACGACGTTTGAAATTCAGTTTGATCTATGTAATGGCGAACCACCTAAGTTGAAAGATGTTCGAAAAGAAAGGCTTAATAGCTGGGATGAAGTAAAGAAAGCATTAAGGCCTAAAGTAGCAGAGAAAACATTTATGACGTGGATTAGAAATACAAATGCTACGATAGAAGATAATAAATTAATAATCTTTTGTGAAGATGCGTTTCATCGTGACTTGCTTGAAGGTGAGTATAAAAATATAATTTCAAGTACCGTACAGAATCTTACAAATGAAGAATATCAAATTTGGTTCGAAATAAAACCAAACACTACTCCTACATTGCAGATTCATCATGCACAAAATAATCAGCACACTCCCATACAAGAGGAATACAGCACAATTTGGAATGAAATAAAAGATAAAATGCAAGTAATAATTTCAAGACCTTCATATGAGACGTGGATCAAAGAAACGACAGCCAGAATAAATGAGAATTCATTGGTCATTTATTTTGAAAACGAATTCCAACAAGGATGGGTTGAAAACTCTTATAAAGATTTAATTTCGGAAATATCTAAAGAGTTAACTGGAAATACATATAAGCTTCAATTTGAATTGAAATCAAATACAGATGCAACCGATAATGGTGGAAAATCAAAAATTACTATTGATAATATAATTTCTGAAATAGGGGAGCAATTCAAAGGTTCTACTAGTAATTTAAAGAATAATGATGTAGACGATAGTGACAAACGTATTCAAGCATTAGAAGAAAAAATAACAGACATGGAGAGGGTAATTGATACATTAGTAGAAAAATTGAAGGTAGTAGAATTAAAAACACAGTTGGAAAAATAACCAACTGTGTTTTTTACTTAATTTACTTTTTTTATAAACCCTTTATAATGACGTTTCACAAGCTGACTTTCTAACGTCTTCATTGTTTCAAGTGCTACACCGACGATAATAAGTAAGCTTGTACCACCAATTTGTGCAGAAGGTGGCAACGTAGCAATTTTCGTAAATACAAGCGGTAAAATTGAAATGGCACCTAAGAATATTGCGCCGATAAATGTTAATCGATATAAAATTTTCGTTACATATTGTTCTGTTGATTTACCAGGGCGAATACCAGGTACATATCCATTTTGCTTTTTCAAATTCTCAGCCATTTGTTCAGGATTTACTTGAATAAATGCATAGAAATATGTGAAAGCAACGATAAGACCGACATAAAGTGTCATTCCAATTGGATGTGCAAAATCAAGATTTGCAACTATCCATTTTGAGACGCTTGAATCAGGGAAGAGCTGCGCAATTGTACGCGGCGTCATTAAAAATGCAGAAGCAAAGATTACTGGAATTACACCAGCACTATTTACTTTAAGAGGTAAATGAGTGTTTTTTGCTCCTTGATATTGGTTGTTTCCTGAAACAGCTTTTGCATATTGAATCGGTATTTTACGCACAGCTTGTTGTATGTAAATAACACCAACAACTATCGCTAAAATAACGAGACCAATTAAAACCATCTTTATGATGTGCATGAATAATTGATCGCCTGCATTTTGGAATTGTTGCAGATAAACTTGGTTCGCAACATTTGGAATTGCTGCTACAAGTCCTGCGAAGATAATCATCGAAATACCATTACCTACTCCATTAGCGGTAATTTGTTCACCTAACCAAAGTAAAAATGCAGTACCTGCAGTTAAAACTGTCGCAATAAATAAGTATGTAGTCCAGCTTTGATCTGTTATTAATTGTCCACCTGCTATATTATTAAAACCATAAGACATCCCAATGGCTTGTATGAATGCGAGAATGATTGTAAAGTATCGAGTGAATTGAGCTGATTTCTTACGGCCCATCTCTCCTTGCTTTGCCCATTCCGAAAATTTAGGTATAACGTCCATTTGTAGTAATTGTACTATGATGGAAGCTGTAATATAAGGTGTAATACCTACAGCAAAGATTGAGAAGTGTTGCAGTGCTCCTCCGCCAAATACGTTTAGCATCCCTAAAACGTTAGCTTGATCTTGTACTTTTAATACCTCTGCGTTAGTATGAGGAACTGGAATAAACGTGCCAATTCGAAAAACGATTAGCATCGCTAATGTAAAAAGAATTTTGTTTCTTATCTCAGCTACTCTCATGAAATTTGAAATCGTACGAAACATTATGTCGCCTCCTATATTTTTATCAGTTCACAACTGATTATTATATCCCGATGAAGTAACCACAAACCTCCTTCCGCATTAAATTCATTTGACAAATGGATTTACATACATTTTGTAGTTTTCATGGATATAAAATATAAGGTGTTAAATAAGCGACCTATAAACTTTTCGTAATCATTCAATACACATAATATATCGAATAAATTAACAAATGTACATACATATGCATGAAAAATGCTTTTAATTATTGTATTCTAGTAATTCTATTATTTACTAATCAAATAGTAACGGAGAATTACAATGTATAAGACAACGGACTTTTAAAAGTTATTGTGCAAAGAAATCACCAAGTAAACAATTAATGAGACGAGCATATACTAATAAATGACACAATGCATTTATGATTTATAATCGTATGTAAAGAGCGCCTTAGGGAGCTCTTTTTTTTATTGAAATTAACCACTTATATGTGTTGTTCTTTATTTATATCATCGTCCTTACAGTATGTAATTTTGCATAATGTTACATAAATTGTGTATTTTCCCTTTTTTTCGACAGAAACAGCAAGTATACTTTGTACAAGCTTTCTATTTTAAAAATTATACGAGGTGAAAAAATGAAAAACAAAAACACATTAACTAAGGTAGCTTTAACGACAGGCTTAGCTTTAACAGCTGTAGCACCATACGGATTAGGTCATGCTGAAGAAACAGATCAACTACAAGTTCAAATTCAGGAAGAATCGTTCCGTTCGGGTGAACTTACACAACCGTCAAAAAAGGCACCAGAGAATGTAGTAAAAGATGCTCTGAAGGAGAAAACAGAACAAGCTCTTTCTCCGAAGCAAGTCAATGGAGAAACAGGAGTAGATTATAAAGTTCTTCAAAAACGTGGTTCATATGATGGGACTACACTTGTACGTATACAGCAAACATACGAAGGAAAAGAAGTATATGGTCATCAATTAACTGCACACGTAGATAATAACGGTGTTATTAAAAGTGTTTCAGGTGATAGCGCGCAAAATTTAAAACAAGAAGAATTGAAAAAACCTATTAATCTATCAAAAGATGAAGCAACACAATATATTTATACGAAGTACGGGAACGATATCAATTTTATTTCTGAGCCAGAAGTGAAAGAAGTTATTTTTGTTGATGAAAATAATGGACAAGCTAGCAATGCATACCAGGTTACATTTGAAGCTGCAACACCAAACTATGTTTCCGGAACTTATTTAGTAAATGCACAAAATGGTGATATGTTAAAAAATATGGTACAAGAATCTAACTTAAAAGCAAGTGAAAAACTAGTTGGAGCATTAAAGAAAAGTAAAAAAAGCAATCTTACATCATTAACTGGAACAGGAAAAGATGATTTAGGTATATCACGTACATTTGGTATCTCTAAACAAAGTAATGGCAAATATGCACTTGCTGATTATACAAGAGGCCAAGGAATTGAAACATATGATGTAAATTATAGAGATATTACGAAAGAAGAAAGCTATTATCCTGGTACATTAGCAACTAGTACTTCGACAACATTTAACGATCCAAAAGCAGTAAGTGCACATTACTTAGCAACAAAAGTATTTGATTTTTATAAAGATAAATATAAGCGTAATAGCTTTGATAATAAGGGACAAAAGGTAGTTTCAGTTGTACATGCTTGGGATTCCGGAGATACGAATGATCCGAAAAATTGGCAGAATGCTTTAAGTGCAAATAATGGAAGTATGCTTGTATATGGAGATCCTATCGTCAAAGCATATGACGTAGCTGGCCATGAATTTACACATGCTGTTACTTCTAGCGAATCTAACCTTGAATACTATGGTGAATCTGGTGCGATTAATGAGGCGCTATCTGATATTATGGGAACATCTATTGAGAAATACGTTAATAATGGAAGCTTTAACTGGACGATGGGAGAACAAACTGGATCTGTTTTCCGTGATATGGAAAACCCGGCTTCTGTTCCATCTTCACTTGGTGTACCTTATCCAGATGATTACAGTGAATTTAATGATTTTAATGGATGGGATCAAGGTGGCGTTCATTTTAATTCAAGTATTATTAATAAAGTTGCGTATCTTATTGCAAAAGGTGGAACTCATAACGGTGTAACCGTTAAAGGGATTGGCGAGGATAAAATGTTTGATATCTTCTATTATGCAAATACAGATGAGTTAAACATGACTTCTAATTTCAAAGAATTAAGATCAGCATGTATTCGAGTGGCGACGAATAAATATGGTGCGAATACAGCTGAAGTTCAAGCAGTTCAAAAGGCATTTGATGCAGCAAAAATTAAATAAGTTAGAAATATAGTTTTCATTCATATATTATTACATTATGAAAAACAGCTACTGTCATTTTAAAGATAGTAGCTGTTTTTTTGCAGCAATGTATGTGCGATAATAAAGCTATCTATCTTCAATAAGTTACGATAAATATATAAGGAATAAAATTTAAAAACTGAAAATTAATAATATATTGACCTCTTGATAGGAAGTACTATAGAATGAAAGCGATAACAAACGTTTGCTTTAAATGATTTCCCTGATTTTTTTAGTATTTACAAATATATGAAGACATCAACAAATCTATTTTTTTGAATATTAATGCAAACGTTTTCGTATTAAAAAGATCATTGAAATCCATATGTAAAAATAACCAATATGGGGGTGAAGTAAAAGAGATTTCTAGATTAATTTAAATAGTGTAATTTAGTATGAGCATAATAAATTGTGCCTACTATTTAAAGAAAGGGTGTATGTGGTGCAAATGATAAAAAGATTAGTGAACAAATCAGTTTTATTACTTACTATAATCGTTATGTTATCATCTATTTTCTCTTTACAAAGTGTAAAGGCAGTTTCAAATTCGAAAACAACTGAAGTTATCATTCATTACAAAGAGCAGTCTGGAAATACAAAGAACTGGAACCTTTGGACATGGGGAGAAAATGCAAATGGTAAATCATATGAATTTACTGGTGAAGATGAATTTGGAAAGTACGCTAAGATTAATATAGATGGTGAATATAATCGTGTAGGATTTATCATTCGTACAAATGAGTGGGAAAAAGATGGTGGCGATCGTTGGATTGAAAATATAAAGGACGGTCGTGCTGAAGTGTGGATTCTTTCTGGTGATGATAAAGTATATAATTCTAAGCCTTCTGCGGATCTATCCATTCAAAAAGCATCTATTGATAGTTTCAATGAAATTACTGTAACGACTACTGTCCCGTTTCATATTAAGGAACGGAAAATTGAAATTGAAGGCATTAAAATTAAGGATATTAGTCCTTATGATAGAAACAGTGGAAATGTTACGAATAAGTTTAAAATAATTACGGAGCAGAAAATTGATTTAAAACAATCATACAAAGTTAAAATCGAAAACGTAGCTGATACGTATACGGAAATTGGTAAAGTCATTCGTAGTGAGGAATTTGATCATTCATTTTATTATGGTGGTAACGATTTAGGTAATATATATACGCTACAACATACGAAGTTCCGTGTATGGGCTCCTACCGCGAGTGAAGCGAAGTTAGTTACATATAAAAAATGGAACGATAAAATAGGCACTGAAATAAACATGCAACAAGGGGAAAAGGGCACTTGGAAAGCAGAACTAAAAGGGAACCAAAAAGGGCTCTTTTATACGTATAAGGTCAAAATCGGTGATAAGTGGACAGAAGCAGTTGATCCGTATGCACGTGCTGCTTCTGTAAATGGAGATAAAGGGGCAGTTGTTGATTTAAAAGAAACAAATCCCCCAAAATGGAAAGTAGACAAAAAGCCAAAATTTAAAAACCCGGAAGATGCTATTATTTATGAATTGCATGTACGTGATCTTTCTATTCAGCGCGAAAGTGGCATTAAGCAGAAAGGGAAATATTTAGGGGTAACAGAAAAAGGAACAAAAGGGCCTGAAGGTGTGAAAACAGGACTTGGTCATATAAAAGATCTTGGTGTTACGCACGTTCAGCTTTTACCGATATTTGATTATGCATCAGTAAATGAAGAGAATTTAAACGAACCACAATATAACTGGGGATATGATCCGAAAAACTTCAACGTTCCAGAGGGATCCTATTCTACAAATCCATATGAGCCTACTGTTCGAATAACTGAATTAAAGCAAATGATTCAAACACTGCATGATAATAATCTTCGTGTTGTGATGGATGTAGTATATAACCATATGTATAATGCTGCTGAATCTAATTTTCATAAGTTAGTTCCAGGTTATTATTACCGTTACAATGAAGATGGAACATTTGCAAATGGAACTGGAGTAGGAAATGATACAGCTTCAGAACGAAAAATGATGAGAAAATTCATGGTGGATTCGGTCACATATTGGGCAAGAGAATATAACTTAGACGGATTCCGTTTTGATTTAATGGGTATTCATGATTATGAAACGATGAATGAAATACGTAAAGCTATTAATCAAATTGATCCTTCTATTATACTGCATGGAGAAGGCTGGGATTTAAATACACCTCTTGCAGCTGAGTTGAAAGCAAATCAAAAAAATGCGGAGAAAATGAAAGGGATTGCCCATTTTAACGATAATATACGAGATGGATTGAAAGGTAGTGTGTTTGAGGAGAAAGAAAATGGCTTTGTAAATGGAAAGGACAACATGGAAGACCGTATTAAAAAAGGCATTACAGCAGGCATTAACTACGATATAAATTCGTCTACTTATCAAGATCCGGAGCAGGTATTAACTTATGTGGAGGCACATGATAATCATACATTATGGGACAAACTTGAGTTGACGAATCCAGGTGATAGTGAAGAAACGCGAAAACAAATGCACAAATTGTCTTCTTCGATTTTATTAACATCACAAGGGATTCCATTCTTACATGCGGGACAAGAGTTTATGCGCACAAAGTATGGTGATCATAACAGTTACAAATCTCCTGATTCAATTAACCAAATGGACTGGTTGCGCCGTGCAGCATTTAATAATGAAGTAGATTATATGAAGGGCTTAATAGAATTACGCAAAAAGTATCCAGCTTTTCGAATGACATCTGCAGAACAGATTAAAAAGCATATAACTTTTATCGATGTTCCAAAAAATGTTGTCGCTTATAAAATAGATGAAAAGGTAAGTGGGAATAAAAGCGAATACTTTATGGTGGCTCACAATGCAAATAGGGAAGACATTGACATAACGCTTCCATCAAAAGGTCCTTGGAAAGTACTAGTGGACGGTAAACTAGCAGGTAGTAAAACACTTTATGTTGTCCATGATAATAAAATTAAAGTTCCTGCGTTAAGTTCATTAGTTTTAAAAACAGAGAAACCAATTAAATAAATTCAAAAAGCGAAGTGAAGGTTGTTTTCACTCCGCTTTTAAAATTAAAACGATATAATTTCACGTACTGTAATTTTATTACAATCCAATGAAAAACATAAATAAAAAGGAGAAGACTCACCAAGGTTCTTCTCCTTTTTATTGTGTAATTAGGATGATCATTGTTACAGAACCATATAAAGAAATATCGATATAAACCTAAAGTTACAAGAGGTTTGAAAATAGCGAAAGGCAAGACGATGAATCCATTTACTAAGTGACGAGAAAATGACAAAACTGTAAGAATGCACGAATGTTTGTAAGAAAGTTCGATGTTTTCCTTTTTCTTTTTTTATTAAAGTGAAAAAGAAGAAAGCGATGTCATAAGAGGTTAGTATTTTTAGATGAGTACAATAACCAAAACTATTCATGTAATGAAGGTATATGGCAATCAGTAAAACAACTTACTAAAAAGGAGGGATTTGAAAATGTCTTTTTCACAATTCAATATTGATATTTTCCGAGCAATTAATAATTTAGGCAAACAATATTCATTCCTAAACTCAACCATGGTATTTTTGGCAGAATATACGGTATATATTTTTGCTTTAATTATTTTAGCTTATTGGTTTACTGGGTCCAGAAAAACTAGGGTGATGGTTATACAAGCGATGGTTGCTTTTGTAATTGCTGAGGTGATTGGAAAAATAGCAGGGAAATTCCATCTAAATTATCAACCGTTTGCAGTATTGCCTGATGTTAATAAACTTGTCGACCATACTGTAGATAATTCATTTCCTAGTGACCATACGATTCTCTTTTTTTCGATATGTTTTTCGTTTTGGCTTGTTCGTAAAAAAACTGGATGGTTATGGCTTACACTTGCATTTTGTGTAGCGATTTCTCGTATTTGGGTAGGAGTTCATTATCCTTTCGACGTTGCAATAGGGGCTTTAATAGGATGTGTTTCAGCATTGTTTTCTTATTGGTTAGTACCAAAATTTTCTTTTATTAATCAATTGCTTACGCTATATGAAAGAGTAGAAAAACATGTTTTACCATCCAAAAATAATTCAAAGGGATTTTGAGTATAGAAGTATAAAAAAGACTTTATCCTTTCCTATAATTCAACAGAAAGGATAAAGTCTTTTTCGTTTTATCGATATTGCAAAATATTAGATTGATAGTGATGTATCGGGACTCTATAGTTAAATATAAGTTTCTTCAACTCTATCCAACCATTCAAAATAGCTTATTTTTTATTAAAGGATGCACCTTTTAAAATGACGTGATTTCTATGAGAAACATTAAAAGATATCTATATATGTTCCTCTATATTTATTGCATAGAAATTACACAATAAATATATTTTTCATCTTACATACATTAAATTAAGCCCAACTTTCTTCTTTTTCTATAAGTCCTTTAAATGGACAAACTTCTTACCAATATTCAAAACCGCCTACGCTTTTAGAATGTTTTTTCGGTTTTTCTTGATTAGGTCAATGAATAACTACACATAAACTCCTTATATCTATAGATAAACTACCGATTAGCTCCATATAGACTCTAGATAACATATATAGAATACAAGTTATCAAGGAGGTAAGAAAAAATGAATTTTATGAAACGCGCAATTCTCAGTATGAAAAAAAGGATAGGAACATCATTAATTTTGATGGCAGTATTTCTAATTGTTACAAATTTGGTTCTTTCAGGATTCACAATCCAAAATGCATCAAAAAAGGCAGCTGATGCTGCAAGAAAAAAACTAGGTGCAGATGTTACTTTAGGTCTTGATTTTGACAAATTAGGTCAAAAAGCTAGAGAAACTGGAGAAATGCCAAAACCGCCGCAACTCAATATAAAAGAAACAGATCAATTAGCGAAGTCAAAATATGTAAAAGACTATAATTACATAACTAACACTTTCGGAATTTCTGATGGACTTAAACTAGTAGGAGCCTCAGATGAAGAAGAAGGGAAAGGTAAAGTGGGAATGGCGGCTGTACGAGGCGGTTCAAGCT
Source organism: Bacillus sp. EB106-02-03-XG38 (assembly GCF_058792175.1). NCBI lineage: Bacteria > Bacillati > Bacillota > Bacilli > Caryophanales > Bacillaceae > Bacillus > Bacillus sp. EB106-02-03-XG38. The sequence continues at coordinate 874,357 of NZ_JBYTED010000001.1, read as the reverse complement.
CAGGAACAGAAATAGATATGAATGCATCTTTTACGATTGAGGGAGTTCGCAAGACAGCATTACAAGAAAGCTTTAAAAACGGAAAAAGTAAAATCATTGAGGGAAAACCAATTACAGAACAGATGAAAAATCAGAATGTAGCTTTAATGGAAAAACGATTAGCGGAATTAAACAATTTGAAAGTAGGAGACAAAGTAAAAGTGCAATCAGGAGATAAGAAGGAAACCCTCGAGATTGAAATTATCGGTATTTACGAAACGAATGAACAAGCAATGGGTCAACAGGCCCCTCCTATAATGGATCCAGCTAATAAACTATATATGCCGCATTCAACTATGAAAAAATTAAAATTAGATCAAGGTATAAATAGTGTTCAAGTCGTGTATTTCTTGAATGATCCACAATACATTGATGCATTTAAAAAAGAAGCAAAAAAATCTGATATTGATTTTAATTATTTTAAATTAGATGCACATGATTCATTGTACAAACAAATGATTGGTCCTATCCAAAATATCTCTTCTACTTCTCAAATGATTATTTATATTGTATCGATTGCAGGTGCGATTATATTAGGGTTAATCATTATGCTATCAATTAAAGGCCGACGTAAGGAAATGGGGATTCTGTTATCTATTGGAGAGAAAAAGTGGAAACTGATAGCGCAGTTCGTAGTAGAAGTAGTATGTATCGCTATTTTGGCATTTGGATTATCCATAACAACAGGAGCCAAAGTTTCTCAATATATGGGGGATAATTTACTTTCGAGTGAAATCGCTATAGCAAGCGAAGAAACAGCCCCCCCGCAAAATGGAACTGTAATGGTGTCTGGACCTGGTGGCACGCTACAAAATCAAAAAGAAGATCCGATTGATAAAATTGATGTAAGTGTAACAGGAGAAGATGTAGGAAAAATGGGAGGGATTGGACTAGCTATTGCTATAATAGCAACGCTTCTTCCGGCATTATCTATTCTACGTTTAAACCCAAAACAAATTCTTTTAAAAGATGAATAAGGAGGCTTAACATGGAAACGATTTTACAATTTAAAAATTTGGATTATTATTATGAAAGTAATGGGAAAAATGTAGCGATACTAGACAATGTTAACTTTTCTTTTCAAAAAGGGCATTTCTACACGATTTTAGGACCATCTGGGTCTGGTAAAACTACAACTCTAAGCTTAGGTTGTGGACTGGATGTCCCTAAAAATGGTTATGTACTGTATAATGGCAAAGATATTCGAAAAATTGGTTTGGATCGATATCGTAATCAAAATGTATCTGTAATTTTCCAATCTTATAATTTGATTACTTATATGACTGCTCTTCAAAATGTCCTAACAGCGATGGAAATTACAGGTGTTAAAGTGAAAAATAAGACGGTAAGGGCATTAGAATTATTAGAGAAAGTAGGACTCACAGAAGTAGAAGCGAAACGAAACGTCTTGCAACTAAGTGGCGGGCAACAACAACGTGTAGCAATTGCTCGAGCATTATCTTGCAATGTTGATTTACTTATTGCAGATGAGCCGACGGGAAACCTCGACGAAGAAACGGCAATGGATATTATAGAACTGTTTCAAGAACTTGCACATAAAGAGCATAAATGTATTATTGTTGTAACGCATTCACAGGAAGTTGCAAAAAAATCCGATCGTGCAGTGTATTTAAGTAAGAAGAAGTTGGTCGTAAACCAAATCTAATACAAACATCTTAGTTTTAGAATTCACATAATTTTCAAAAACTAACTATTTCAAAAGTTTATATTTGATATATAATAAAATTAAACCATAATAAAAATGGTCTCCCTGTATTGAATGTGAAGATAGTTTTTTGTTTCCTTTTTAACAATATTTGAAAAAGAACTTGTAGGATATTCTACAGGTTCTTTTTGTTATGATTAGTTACCTAAATGATTCGAAAGTGAAAGACCATTCTGGTGTGGTGGCATCTTCAATAAGATTAAGATGAGAGTTTGATTAGATCAGAAGGAGGATATTGCCTCCTTCTTTGCCTAAAAACATGCTTACATTTCTTGGTGTTTAGATAAAGTAGAAGTCTTTCAAACTATATGTGCTGCAAAATAGGAACGGCTTAAACTCTTTACTTTGATTTATTCTTTACTTTTAAAGAATCTAACACTATTTTAGTTGCGTCCGCAATAAGTTTATCCTCATATTTCGCATCCTCTTTAACATGATTAGAAAGTACCGCAAGAACAATTGGCTTTTTATTTGGTGGCCAAATAATTGCGATATCATTTCTTGTTCCATAAGACCCAGAGCCAGTCTTATCGGCTACTTCCCATTCTTCTGAAACTCCAGCACGGATTAAGTTATCCCCCGTAGTATTTCTTTTCATCAAATCTATTAAAAAGTTCCGTTTCTCAATTGGAAGGATATCACTTAGCGCGTAAGTTTGAAGACTAGTAGCTAATGCCATTGGGGTACTAGTATCACGAGTGTCACCTGGCTGCACTTCATTTAATTCTGGTTCAAAACGTTCAGGATTTATAACAGAATCTCCTATTTCTCTTAGTGATTTTTTGAATTCACTTGGCCCACCTAATTGTTTAAGAATAAGATTTTGTGCAGTATTATCACTATATCGAATGGAAGCATCTGCAAGCTCCTTCAGAGTCATACCTGTATCTACATATTTTTCTGTAATTGGATTGTAATTCACAAGATCTTTGCTGGTATACTTAATTTTTTGATCTAAATCTTCTATTGATTTCTTTTGTAACAGTGCTCCAACAGCAAGGGCTTTGTGGGTAGATGCGTATGCAAAGCGTTCATCTGAACGATAAGTAACAGTTTGATTCGTACCTGTGTCCAATGCATAAATACCGAGTTTAGCATCATACTCTTTTTCAAGCTTTACAAAAGAATGCCTACTTGTATTTTCTTGTTTGGCTTGTTTCGGTGGTTAGGATTGAATATTACTATTGGAACAGCCTATAAGCGTTACACATGAAAGTAATACTGCAGGGAGCACCTTTTTATAATGTGCAATGTGAAAAAACTTCTTTGAAACTATCATACATTTTCAACCTCTTTCAAGAATATATGGATTTTGTATACCTATACAATTAACAAATGCACTGGATAGCACTCCTCTTGTATTTCTTATATTACAAAATTAGAGGACTATCAAGAACACCTTTTTTATACGTAATAGACAATCTAAGGGACACATTTGTTCCATTTATGATTAAATTTTTTAACATACCTATTAACTTTGTTTTTAAGCATCGCAAACTCCATTTTTTGAACTTCACCTAATTTAATATGGATTTAGATTGAGTTTTTCTTGTAACGGGAATTTCAATTGGATAGCCCATATATAACAACTTCGTTTCGGATAGAATAAGTAATAACAACTACTGATTTCATTTTAAAGTTGGATGGTAGAAATAAAGATCTAAAAAAAACGAAAAGTCCACTTATTGATTCCTAATAAGATTATACTTGCTACAAAAACAAACAAACTCGTCCTACTAAGAGGGGAGTTTGTTTGTTTGTTGTTTAGATAAAGGAATCTTCATGCAAAATTGCACACTTTGTTCCATATTTTTTATAGAATACTTTATATTTAGCGTTTCAAGAATTTGTTTAACAATATATAGCCCCAAACCACTTCCTCCGGTATTTCGGTTCCTAGATTTTTCAATTCGATAAAATGGTTTGAAAATTTGTTGTATATCATCATTTTTAATATTGATACCTGTATTAATAATTTGCATTTTAATTTGACCTTGTTTAGGATCCTTACTTAACTTTATATAGACTTTTTCATTATTTGGTGAATACATAACTGCATTATGGATAATATTTTTACATGCTTTTTCAAAAAGGACACGATCTGTATAAACAGAAAGGTCAGAGTCAATTTCTTTTATTATTTGGATGTTTTTTTGAGAAGCGAAAAATTCGAGATCTTTTGTGATTGTACCTATTAACTTTGAAAGATTAACTTCTTCTATTTTTAGTTTAAAAGTGTGTTGTTCTAACTTTGACATACTTAAAATTTCACGAACTAGTTGTTCCATACTTTCAATAATTTGATGATTTTTCTTTAAATATTGATCACGATTTTGATAAGGGCCAATATTGTATATCATCCCTTCTAAGTATCCTTTCATTACAGTAAGAGGGGACTTTAATTCATGTGCTACAATGGCAAAAAACTCTCTGCGTTTTGTTTCTATTTCTCTTTCTTTTTCAATATCATTTTTTAATTGTTCATTTGCTTTTTTCAAATCAGACATAGCTTGTTGTAAGTTAATAGACATGTCGTTCAAACTATTAGATAATTCTCCTAACTCATCTGTAGAGCGAACCTCAATTTTTTCGGAGAAATCTAAATTTGCCATCTTTTGTGCACCCTCATTAATATAAATAAGTGGCTTTGTAATAAATCTGGAATAGAAATAAGCACTCCCTATACCAATTACGAGCACGATGATACTAATATAGGGAAGAAAGCGCACTAATACTTGCGAAGCTTCATCAATCGGTTGAAATGTTGCGAACACTACAAGCGTTAAACTACCATCTTGGAATTGAATTGGTTCCGTAACATTATATGAATTGCTAATGGTACCTGCATTCTCAAATCGTGTGGCTTTAGTAACTACTGTTGTTTGTGTACCACTTTGAATAAAAGAAAATGAAGGCGAGTAAATAATAACTCCTTCTTTATTTTGAAGCGAAAGCATCGCGTTATTTTTTTTTGCGTATTCATCAAAAAGTGGTATCGCATCTTGAAACGTAAGATCTTTGGACTTATCAATTATTTCTTTTATCCCTGTTTGAAGTTGATCTGTTTTGTATTGCTCATAAAACGTAGGGAGAAAGAAATATAAAGTTAAATAAATCAACACTGCAAAGGATAACAAAATGAGGGATGTAGTCATAAAGAGTTTATAAGTAATTTGCTTCATCTTCATGACTTTTAAAATTTTATTCATCAACTTTATAACCAATACCTTTTATTGTTTTAATGTAGGGGATAGCTAGTTTTTTACGTAGATTTTTAATATGTGTATCTATTATTCGTGTTTCTCCAAAATAATCGTATCCCCAAACTTTTTCTACGATATTTTCTCTTGTAAGTACTTTTCTCTCATTTTGAAATAGTAGTTGTAGAATTTCGAACTCTTTTGTCGTTAACAAAATTTCAACATCATTTACATATACTCGATATGCATCAACATCAATGCACACTTCTTTAAATACCAAATGATTATTTACATTTTTATCATAACTTCTTCTAAGTACAGCTTCGACTCGTCTAATCAAAACATGAAACGAAAAGGGTTTTGTTATATAATCATCAATCCCAAGATCGAACCCTTTCATTTGATCTTCCTCTTCTTCTAACGCAGTTAGCATAATAATTGGTATATTTGACTGACTTCGAATCATTTTAGCAACTTCAAATCCATTAAGATTGGGCATCATTACATCTAGAAGAACTAAATCAAAGTATTGCTTATTAAATTGTGTCATACCCTCTAGTCCATCTGAAGCAACTACCACTGTATACTGTTGTGTCATTAAAAATTGTTTAATTAATTCCTGAATTTCTTGATCGTCCTCAACCACGAGGATATGATAGTTTTTCATAATATCACCTCTGGTAGTCATTATAGCCGTACTATCTGTAGTTTATGTGGAGATACAGTAGGAAACTTCATAAGACATTTAACATATTAACTCCATTTTTCAAAATTGTGTATTCTCCGTAAAAAAGTATTATTACCCATATTCCCTTTTTATGGAGAAATATTTGTGTGCATAAAAAAACTTATCATATAAAAAACTGAACGATTAATATTTACGAAAAACTAATGTATACTAATGTAAAACGTGCGTAGTTTTTTAAATTTTTCGAAAATGCATTTTCGGAACTTTAATAGAAGGAAGAAAGGGAGATGAATTTAAATATAAAAGAAGCCAGCGAAATTCTAGAGCGTACGCCACAAACTTTGGAGTTTTTTTGCTAATTTAGTAAAGGCCTAAGGTGCGAACTAAGGATTTTTTAAATTATGTGAGAAAGGTTGTGAAATTATTTAATGGGTTATAAAGCGATGTTATTTGATTTAGATGATACGTTACTAGATAGGGATAAGGCAGTAGATAGCTTGTTTTTATTAGTTTTAGAAAAGTGTTATGAGGATGTTAGTGATACAGTTAAAAACACTATGTTACAGAAATTCAAAGAATACGATAAAAGGGAATACAGTATTAGCAATAAAACGATAGTTTTAGAATCATTATTTGATGAATTCGCGCCGAAACATAGATTACCAAGCAATTATATCCAAGATTTTTGGAATGAAAATTTCCCTAAATGTTTTTCTTTAGACCAAAATACTATTCGTTTCTTAAATCATATAAAGAGGCACTTTAAAGTTGGAATAATAACAAATGGCTCAACTCAAAGGCAAAAGGCTAAAATAATTAATACGAATTTAAACAATTACTTTGATACAATCATTATTTCTGAAGAAGTGGGTTTGAGTAAACCTGATAACCGTATATTCGAACTAGCATTAAACAAGCTTAATGTGCAACCAGATGATGTATTATTTGTTGGAGATGACTTAGAAAAGGATATTGCTGGTTGTCAAAATGCAAATATAAAGGGCGTATGGTTTAATCCTCAGATAATCAAGAACATTACTGAAATACAACCGTATGCCGAGATTCATACTTTGGATAGTTTGTTAAGTTATGTTACACCACAATACTTTTATAATAAGTAAAACCAGTCTCGATATTTAATAATTTCATTGACCGTATTAGTAATATAAATAATCTATATTTAAAATAAAAAGAGGCTACTTTATTCACAGTCTCAAATTTGAATTATGATTACTATGAAGAGCTGCAATACAAGTTTACTCTTACTGTGTAAGTATAAATGGGGTGGGACTATGGAAATAAAGAAATTAGTTATCCATGGAATAAATATTGCTGTCATAAAAAACGATAAGGTATTAATTTCCGATGTTCAAACTGCATTGGATCTTATGGCAACAGTTCAATACGAGGTAGATTCGAAACATATTATCATCGACAAATCATTAATAAGCGATAGTTTCTTTGACTTAAAAACACGCCTTGCTGGTGATGTTCTTCAAAAGTTTATAAACTACAGAGTAAAGATTGCTATCATTGGAGATTTCTCTATGTATACTAGTAAAAGCTTAAAGGACTTTATATATGAATGTAATAAAGGAAAAGACATTTTTTACTTAGCAACTGAACAACAAGCAGTTGAAAAACTAAGTACGTTAAAACAATAATAATACACCCGTAAAATCTCCCTCTTTTTCACATCACTTATTATTTACAACATATAAGAACTGATGTTTGTGATAAACTAAGAGGTGAATAAAGGGGGAATTTTCTTGAATAAATTTAATGATGTAATCCGGAATTTAAACAATTTGGTTTACAAACCTAACAACTTAATGATTACGAAACTAAAAGAAGAAAAGCAAAACGCAGAATATGCAGGATGTTTATTTCACTTAAATGATAAAAGTATTCGTTTTAGAATATCAAAAATTACCCCTAATAAAATCGGGCAATTTGTTTCTTTTTGGGAGAAAGATGACAATATGTATAATCAAGCATTTTCTTATGACGCTGCGCCTGATTTATTAGTTATCACTTGTATAGATGATAATAAACTAGGACAATTTATTTTCCCTAAAGAAATTTTACTTAAAGAAAAAATATTGAAAACGCAAAGTCAAAAAGGCAAGATGGCTATGAGAGTTTATCCAGTTTGGGATACTCCTGTTAGCAACCAAGCTAAAAAGAGCCAAATGTGGCAACTTCAATATTTTGTTGATTTGAGTGATCATAATCATTTACCTATAGACAAACTATTACATTTGTATTTGTAGCTGCTTTTCTTATGTAGTCTTGTGAGCCGAACTTTTTGTACCGGTACAGTTAAACGAAATGTACATTGTTTCAGTACTCCATCAAAATTACAATCAGCATATACTATTTTAACTTATACATGTTAAGGGGTGCTGACTATGACAAGTCTACAAGAAAAGATGTTTACAAGATTGAATCTTGCAAACCGTAATGAAGTGAAGTTTGAAGAATTAAATACAATTCTTTTTTCATTTGCACACACTATACCATTCGAGAATTTAGATGTTATAGCACGTAATGCGAATACAATTACTATGGAAAATTTACAGAATAAAATTTTAACTATATCCCGCGGCGGACTTTGTTATGAATTAAATACTCTTTTTTACTACTTTTTACAAGATTGTGGTTATGATGTACAGCTTGCACTTGGTACTGTATATAAAAATGATATAAACGCATGGGCACTTGAGGATGGGCATATAACAATTATTTTAAATCATGATAACGTACGATACTTAATTGATGTAGGTATTGCTTCTTTAGTACCTTTAATCCCTGTACCTTTTACTGGAGATTCTGTTTCCTCTAAAAACGGTACGTATCGAGTGAAAAAACGAGACACGAGTAAAGGAAATTACGTTCTAGAAAGAAAAGATACAAACGGAGAGTGGAAAGTTTGCCATGCTTTTTATAATCGTATCATTGATGAGGCAGTAGTGAACGATGTTCAAAGAAGAGTAATAGAAGATGAGAAATCTATTTTCAATAAGGGCCCAATCGCAGTCAAATTAACGGACTCTGGCCATGTCACTTTAACAAATACTAGTTTAACTGAAATCATTCATGGTGAAAAAGTGAAACGTGAAATTACAGAAAATCTATATAGAGAGCTTTTATTTACTTTATTTGCTATTGAGTTGTGATGTAACGAATAACTAGCCGGTTCTTATGCAGAATCGGCTACTTTATTTTAAAACTACTATTAAAGTTTGATTTTCTTAATAGATATAATACACTAGAACAGTATGAACAATGAATTTTGAATGTAAAGGAAGATTTTTATGTCAATTATTGATAAATTGAAACTTAATAAGTATACAAATATGGTCGTAATTAATGAACCTAGTGATTATGACATTTTTACAGGGGAAGAAACTGCATTTTCCAAAGGTCACGATGCCATTTTTGTTTTTGTAGAAACACTTGATGAAATGGTGAAACAAACGAATTATATTGTTAGTAATGATGAATTACTAATTGAAAAAGGCTATATATTCTTCGCGTATCCGAAAAAAGGTAATTCTCGTTATAGTACGTTTATTCACCGTGATGAGATGTTTCCTGCATTATGCGTTGGCGAAGATGGGTATGTAGGACAGAGTGATATTAAATTTGCACGAATGGTAAGTATGGACGATGTTTTTACTGTTGTAGGTTTAAAGCGTGAAAAGAAAAAAGAGAAGAAAAAGCCTGCTATGAGTCAATGTGTTGCTGATTATGCAGATCGTATTAAAGATGTTGAAGCATTATTGGTTAACCATCCGAATGAACTTACGTTTTATCAAAGTTTAACACCTGGATATCAAAAAGATTGGGCACGTAATTTATTTTCTGTAAAACAAGAAAAAACACGTGATAAACGTCTTGAGAAAATGATTGAAATTCTTTCACAAGGATATAAAACAATTGAATTATTCCGTAAGAAGAAAAAATAATGAGTAGGAAAGTCACAATGATGCAACAATTAATTATGCTTAGCACATTGAAAAAAGGATTCCTTTCAGTATACTAAAGTATGTTCTTATATTTAAATAATTAGCAAAAAAGAAAAGGTGTTTAAAATGAAATCGTATATTGTAGTTGGAGCGGGTATTTTAGGAGCGTCTACTGCTTATCATCTTGCTAAAGCAGGTGCGAACGTTACTATCGTGGATCGCCAACAATTAGGTCAAGCAACTGATGCAGCAGCTGGTATTGTATGTCCATGGCTTTCACAACGTCGTAATAAAGCGTGGTATAAAATCGCTAAAGGCGGTGCGCGTTATTATTCTTCTTTAATTCAACAATTAGAAGAAGACGGTGAAACGGATACAGGATACAAACGTGTGGGTGCAATTAGTTTACATACAGATGAGAAAAAGTTAGATAAAATGGAAGAACGAGCTTATAAACGACGTGAAGATGCACCAGAGATTGGAGAAATTACACGTTTATCTGCTGAAGAAACGAAAAAATTATTCCCGGCACTATCAGAAGAATACAGTTCTGTTCATATTAGTGGCGCTGCAAGAGTAAATGGAAGATCATTACGTAATGCATTAATAAGTGCCGCGAAAAAACATGGTGCAACTTTTATTAAAGGTGATGCAGTATTAGTCCGTGAAGGTAATCTCATTACTGGAGTTAAAGCAAATGACGAAACAATGGTAGCAGAAAAGGTAATTGTCACTGCAGGCGCATGGGCGAATGAAATATTGAATCCATTAGGTATCAATTTCTTAGTAACGTTCCAAAAAGGACAAATTGTTCACCTGCAAACGGAAAATACAGCAACAGGAAATATGCCAGTTGTAATGCCGCCAAACGATCAATACATTTTAACGTTTGATAATGGTCATGTCGTAATTGGTGCAACACATGAGAATGACACTGGTTTCGATCATCGTGTAACAGCAGGTGGTTTACATGAAGTATTCCATAAAGCATTAGAAGTTGCACCTGGTTTAGAAGATGGTACTATGCTTGAAACGAGAGTTGGATTTAGACCGTTTACTCCAGGATTCTTACCTGTAATTGGGCCACTTCCTAACTTTGAAGGTATTCTCATTGCAAACGGATTAGGAGCTTCAGGTTTAACAGCTGGTCCATATTTAGGTTCAGAATTAGCTAAACTAGCACTTAGCCAACCAATTGAGTTAGATTTAAACGATTATGACGTTGCTGGTGCAATTGAATAAATAAAAAAGATTAGGATTCGCTCCTAATCTTTTTTATTTGGAGTAGTACGACATACCCATCAAGCTAATATTTTTAATTACTTCCATTAAAAATATGCATCGTTGACTACAAATAAGTTGGTTAAGTTAATTGAAGACAATTGATTTAAATCGCGAAATTTATATAAAAACGATAAAATGGAAGAGTGTTTGAAATATTTTGATGAAAAAATGGGCGAGATATGATGAGTATAATTGGGGTACAGCCGAGGTACGTGTAAAAATAGGTTATAGACTTATATTTATCTCCATGTATAAAATCAGCTTTTTCTTAATTGTTAGGGGTCACCATACATCGCAATAAAGTTAAGGAAACGAATTTCCCTCAAAATGAAAAAACGTTTGCAATAAGACTTATAATGAAATTAAATTCATGATATATCCCGCCAAGGATATATCATGAAACAGTGCTGAAATAAAGGAGTTGTATAAAATGAATGAAAAAGATACAGAAATAAAATGCTCTTCAAAAGCAGAAAGCATCCTACCTCAGATCAATAGTAAAACTAAGCTAGGCGACTTACGAAAAATCGCGAAGGATATAAAAAAAGATCACGAACTAGCTATGGAACTTTGGTCAACCGAAGAGTTTTTGCCCAGGCTATTAGCAACCTTAATTATGGACAAAAAACTTCTTTCACAAGATGTGCTAAATAAGCTTGATAAGGATATGCAAACTCACACTTTTGATGAGCGAAATAACATAATGGATTGGTTAATGGCTAATCAGCTCACTAAAGACAAGAAGAAAATTGCATTGATGGAGTCATGGGAAAATAGTCCTTCTGCTCTTCAAAGGCGAGCTTTTTGGTATTATCAAGGGCGCTTGAGATGGACTGGGCAAACACCGCCTGATAACACAGCAGACTTGCTATCTGCATTAGAAGCTAATATTATGCAGGAAGAACCGGAAGTTCAATGGGCTATGAACTTCACCGCAGGCTGGATAGGCATTTATGATGAAAAAAATCGTGCACGTTGTATGAAACTTGGTGAGAAAACGGGTCTTTACAAAGATGTAATAGTAGCAAAAGGATGTACTCCCAGCTATTTACCGGATTTCATTACGATTGAAGTTAACAAACGACATAATGATTAAGTTACCTTTGAATAGTTTATTAGGGTTTAATACAAAAATATAAAGTCATTTAGTGCCTCAATAATTGTATTATAGAAATAAGCAATATAAAAAGAGATTAAATGATACATATTAATCATTAAGAAAGGAACGATCACAATGACGAAAGTATCTTATAGTGGTTTAAAATATGGGAAAAGTGATGTGGAAATAAAATTATTAGTGGATATTCAAAATGATTGGTTTGAAGTAACACATACTAAGGAAGTGTCTCAAGTAATGAATAAATCAACAGGTAAATATATTATAGTAAATCGAAATACCTTGAAATGTGAGTTTGTTTCATAATACAAAAAAACTGTGACATAACTAAATTTTATACAACTGACTATATCAGTCTTTTTATAGTCTGATCAGATAACAATATTCTATATGAAAATAGCGAAATTAAAAGAATATAAATAAAACCCTTGATTTATCTATGTTGAGTAGAAAATCAAGGGTTTTTGGTTTGAGAAACGTCTTAGAATATAACCTTCGCAAAATACTGGTAAGGTGATTTTTATGCATATTGGGGGAAAGGTAACTATCATACAATGTAGATAGTAGATAGCATATTGAATTACAGGGAGGATTAAAAATGAAAAAAATTATAGTTATTAATTTAGTAAGTCTTATATTTTTTCTATACTTACACCTAATTGGGAAATAGAAAAATTAAAAACCTTGCTGCATATGAAGTGTAGCAAAGTTTTTGAAGTTGTTTAATTCTTGTTTTACTAATGGCTTTGCTAACTACTACTTTAATTGTTTTAATAACCTTTTGTTTAATTCCCATAATGCTGTTTTGTTACTATCCCACTTTAAAAGCGTTACTGCTTCCTCAAAGCATAACCATTTGTAATTGAAGTGTTCTTTGGATAATGAAATGTTTTTTGTAGGAACTTGAACTCCAAAAGAAAATTCTTTTATTACATAAACATCATCTCCCCAAAGAAATTCTCCAACTACATCTTCTACTGGTAGTGAAGACACAGAATCTAATTGTATATAAGGAAATTCCCTTAAAATACCAGCCTCTTCAAACGCTTCCCGTTTTGCTGATTCAATAGGAGTCTCACCATCTTCTCCGCCACCAGCAATTCCTTGCCAATAACCATAATCACTTCGGTTAAAAATAGCGTATTGAATAGAATCTTCATTTATTATATAAGGAAATATTAATACTTGATATGGCGCTCTCATTGTATAACCTCTTCCTAAAAATAAGCTTTAAATAAATGTTAATTATTATATAGAGTGGGTGTTCTTTTGAATATAAACACCACGGATAAAATAAAGATTACAGTCTTCAAACTTCCCCAATACGGATATACAGCATGATCTGTTAAACTAGCATATTGAAAGATATTCTCTAAACCGAAAATTCCTATCATGACTGCTAAGAGGAATGAAACTGATCCGTATGTTCCATTCCGATAGAGGGTAAATAAATATATTGCACATGTAAGTGGTACGATGATTTGTAGTAGGATTGCCATGGATTGTCCCCCTAATTTATATTTTATAGTTATATCATATCAAAAAATGTAATAAAAAGGTAAGTAAGTTAATTGATGCTAAGGAGAAAACAGGCGTGTACGAACAGAGATATTACGACTTCATGGCTATAGTTTTGATACTAATTAAACTACTCTAATCATATTCTTCTATATAAAAGATATAAAAAAGGGGGAAGTTAATTGACAAACTTTAAGATTCGTTTACGGCCCATCGTTCATAACTTAAATTTACCGACTGTAATAAAAACAGCTATACTTCCAGGTGAAACGACCGAAAGGCTATTTATCGCAACGCAATTAGGAGAAGTTTTTTACATAGGAGACGGAGATATAAAGACATTTTTAAATATTCGTCACCGAATTATTAAACTAGGCACATTTGAAGAAGGTGTTGCTAGTAGCGGTTATGATGAACGCGGCCTGCTCGGACTAGCGTTTCATCCACAATTTAATGATAACGGCTTATTTTATCTTCATTATTCAGTAGCCGGGACTCAAGGACCAGGTGCACTTTCAGAACAATTTAAACCGAATCCATGTGACCCAAAAACTTTAAACTTAAAGTGGACAAACAGAGCTACTCAATATGATCATATTGATACGATTGAAGAATGGATTTTACAATCAAATGGAAAACCTGAAAAACGAAGAACTGTACTTAATATAAGAAGGCCATTTTTTAATCATAACGGCGTAAATAGCTTAAACTTTTCACCTGAGACTGGAAAACTGATTTTTACAAATGGAGATGGCGGTTCAGGCTATGATCCATTTAATTTAAGCCAGGATGATTTAGAAATAGCAGGTAAAATAATCGAAATCGATGTAAGTAAAAATACATCCATTAACAATCCTCCAGTAGTTACACGCTTTAATGAACTTCCTTTATATACACAAGAAACACTTACAGTAATTGCGAAAGGTGTTCGTAATATAACCGGCATTTCATTTCAAAGGTTTTATAATCAATATATCAAATACGTTGGTAATGTCGGGCAAGATATAGTAGAGTCTATTTTTTCATTTGTTCAATACAAAGCAATACCAGTTACCGAACTTGTTCAAGCCCATTTAATGAGAGATATTCCTAATCAATATGGATTTATTAATTTTGGGTGGAAAGGATGGGAAGGAGAATTACCTACCTCTTTTATAAGGCACTGTTCTGATAATCCAACTTTAGATGAGAGAACAATGGCTTATTATAATGAAACTATAGAAACATCAGTGCAGCGTATCCAGCCTCTAATTAGTTATTTTCATAAAGATTTCAGACCAGATAAATTTGAAGGTACTTCCCTTACTGGAGTTCAACCGTATATGGGAACTGCCATTCCTAGTTTGACGGGTAGCATTGTGTTTACTGATCTTGCTAAAAAAGAAAAATCGCAGTCTACAGTAAAAGGTGCGTTAGCTTATTCTAGAGCAGGTACGCATGGTAAGCATACTGACTTTCATGTTATTGAAACCCTTTATGATTTCGGTGAGCAGGCAGCTTATTTTATGAGTTTAGGAACAAATTTAGATCAGACTAGATTATATTTAGGAGTTTACGGTTCTATGAAAGTAACTGATTTTAACAAAGGTACTATTTTTGAAATCGTTCCTTAATATGATAGACACTCTCGGAATTATTCATTATACAATCGTCCACTGCATAATTAGATATCTTTAGGGGGATTTGGATGAATCACTTTAGAAACTATTGGTATCAATCGATGATCGCGTATGATGCGAATTTTGTTCATAATAGAAAGATGACGCCCGCTAAGCGGTTAGTCATTACAGCATTACTCGGTTCACTTGCTGCTATTTTTCAATCTGCAGGGAACTTAATCCCTGGTATTGGCTTATTTATTAGTCCTTTTGCAACACTGCCTATATTTTTCGCTATTTGTTATTCTACTCACACGGGAATAGTTTCTTATATTCTTACTATTCTCCTATTATTTATTATTGAGCCAAGTGAACTAATTGTTTTTCCTTTTACTACAGGTTTATTAGGTATTGCGTTAGGTGTATCCTTTATACAATTTAAGAGGAGGATTTGGATTGTTTCTTTTTCGGCGATATGTTTACTTATAGGAATTATAGTCGTTCTTGATATTTTTCGCTTTCCTGTATTAGGTCCTACTGTTCATACCACTTTGGATATAAAAATTATATTATCGATATTTATAATGAGCTTTCTATATTGTTGGATTTATGCAGGTTTTTGTAGAATCATGTTGAATAGAGTATATAAAGTATGGTCTTAACAATTTCTCATATATTTTCAAAGATTGGAGATTTAAGTCGTGTATAACGTTAAAATTAGAAGGCCAAATTCGGATGATGTAGATGAATTAAATTTGTTTTTTCGTCTTGTTATTACTCATACATTTAAAAATGAAGGATTATCACAATTATTGGATGACATAGAAAATGAAATACATACGAAAAAACAGTATTTGAAAAATGATTTGGAGAGTAACGGAGAAAGTCGTTACTTTTTATTAGCAATTGATATAAGTAACGATAAAATCATTGGAACAATTGAAATTGGTCCAGCAAGTACATTGATTCATAGTTGTACAGGTGGTGTACTTAAAGAGTTATATGAAATAGGAACTGTATTTGTACTACCCGAATATCAGCAAAAGGGTGTGGGTAATTTATTATTACATGCAATGTATATTACGTTACTTAGCAAAGGGATAACAGAATACTGTTTAGATAGTGGATACAAAAAAGCGCAAAGTATATGGACGAAGAAGTTTGGAGAACCTAGTTATGTACTGAAGGATTATTGGGGAGAATCAAGTGATCATTTGATTTGGAAGAAGAGTTTACATGATACTCCTATAATATTTGAATTATAAAATGAAATATGCCTCTGAACGTAGCTTTTCTTACATATGTATGCTATTATTTATCTTTATAATAAAAGAGGACGTGAATGAACTTGATTAAAATTAATATTCCTGAAGCTGATGTTTCGATTACTGAACGTAAACAAGTTATTAAAGGAGACGAGCCAATAATTACTCCAATTAATGGTTTTATTGATTTCCACTTGTTCCCTAGAGATAAAGGCGGCATTTTTATGTTTTACAATATTAATGACGAACTTCTTTTCGTAGGTAAAGCTCGTAAAATTAGACAACGTATTAAGAAGCATTTTGAAGACAATGTTTCACCAATTAAAAATCACCGTGATGAAGTATACCGCATTGATGCATGTATCGTAGAAGATCCAACAGAAAGAGAAATATACGAAACATATATCATTAATGAATATAAAGCAAAATATAACGTTGATAAAGTATTCTATAAATAAGTAACAAAAAACAATCCTAGCATAAAGACTGGGATTGTTTTTTTATTTAAAATTAGTCCTCATATTTTTCTCCTTTTTTTAAATGATTAGCCACAATAAAACAGCATACACCTATACATATAAGTACAATTCCAATCGTTTTATGTTTTCCTTCAAAGATAGGAATATCAGAAATAACATTTGTCATACATAACCCTATAAACACAAGGATAGGTCCTGCCCATAGTAATACATTGCCGAATTTCGTATGTTGCCACATAGTAACCCTTCTCACTCCTTTTCACATATATATCCATAAATTAAAAGTAAATTCATAGAGAAATATAGTTTTTTTCATATCGAAAATTTAACCCTCATATATTGGTACAAGCAAACAAGAAAGGGGACCATCATGAATTGGTTAGAAGCTTTTATATTAGGGATCATACAAGGTTTAACAGAGTTTTTACCGATAAGTAGTACAGGTCATCTTTATTTAGGAAGACATTTGTTCCAATTAGATGAAGCGGGATTATTTTTAGATACGATGTTGCATATAGGGACTTTACTTGCAGTGTTTATTTATTACAAGAAAGAATTTATATATTTAATTAAAAATCCATTTTCAAAACTAATGCTACTACTTATTGTCGGGACGATACCTGCAGTCGTAATCGGATTGTTATTTAAAGACTTCTTTGAGGATATTTCAAAAACCGGTATTACTATTGGTTGGGAGTTTTTAGTGACAGGATTCTTTCTCTACATGGCAGACAAACAAAGGAATGGTCGTAAAAAAATGGATGACATTACATATAAAGATGCATTAATTATAGGTTCCTTTCAAGCAGCTGCTATTTTTCCGGCAATTTCTCGTTCTGGAATGACAATCGTCGCAGCATTATGGAGGAAGTTAGACCGCGAAACTGCTGCTTACTTTTCTTTTTTATTGTCAACTCCAGCCATTATCGGGGCTATTATTTTGCAATTAGCAGATGTTTATCAAGGGAAAGCAGAATCTATTTCTAGTACATCTTTAATTGTCGGGACGTTATCAGCAGCATTTTTCGGTTACATAGCCGTTTCATGGATGATTCAATATTTAAAACGTCACTCTTTAAAAGTATTCGCGTATTACGTATGGGGATTAGGTATTTTAATTTTAACGTTGCAATATACTCAAGTGTTTTAGTTTAGTAACAGATCCTGTTTCATTCATACAAGGCAGGGTCTTTTTTCATTAAGGAGGAAAATATGTTTAATAAAGCTATCGTTATTGGCGGAAGTATCGCAGGAAAACTCGCAGCAAAAGCATTATCAACTACTTTTCAAGAAGTAATCATTATAGAAGCCGGTGAAAAATGGGATGGAAAGGCTTCGAGAAAAAGGGTTCCACAAAGTAATCATCCTCATGTGTTATTAAAAGGTGGAGAACAAGCCATTGAGGAATTGTTTCCTACTATCACTAATGAATTAATAGAAGCAGGTAGTGTCGTAAATAACTTTACTCGTGATTTAAAATGGCATCAATTTGGTTTATGGAAACAACCATTCACAGGAGAAGTACATATGATTCAACAAAGTAGATTTTTGCTTGAATGGCATATTCAAAAACGAATAGATCAGGTTTCTAATATTACTATTAAATATGAGACATTGATTGAAGGGTTATTAATAGATGAAAACCGTAACAAAGTATATGGAGTAAAAGCTAAATGTTTTAAGACGGGCACACAAAAAGAAATTAAAGCGGATATTGTTGTTGATGCAAGTGGATTCGGTTCAAAAAGTATAGCATGGTTACGTGAATACAATATCGAAGTACTAGAAGAGAAAGTGCATATTGATTTATTTTACGTAACTAGAATGTTTAAACTTAAAGAAAATGAGAAATTAGACTACTGTAATACGCTAATGTCTCCAAGTTTCCCTGAGAATCCGTATGGCGTTCTTATTCAAACGATTGAGGATAATCGTTATTTTGTTACTTTCAGTGGATATGCAAATGAAAAAGCACCTCAAACAGATGAAGAATTTAATAATTTTGCTGAAAACCTATCAATCTCTAATGTTACTGATTTTCTAAATAAAGCTGAAGCCATTTCAAATATCAAAACGTACAAAATTCCACATCAAGTACGTAGGCGATTTGATTTAGTAGATAATCTACCTAAAAGATTGTTAGTTGTTGGGGATGCACATTGTCGTTTCGATCCTGTTTTCGGTCAAGGTATTTCAGTCGCTGCTATAGAAGCTCACCAATTACAGGTACTTTTACAAAGAAAACAAAAACTTGATAAAGCATTTACACAGCAGTTTTATAAAGAGACTGCTCATATCATACAAACTCCATGGGAGATGACTACAACGGAGATATCGCGTCATCCTCAGTTAAAGAGAGAATTAACGATAAAGCAAAAGTTTCAGCTATGGTATACGAAACAAATTTATCAACTATCTGCAAGTGATTCTGACGTTTATATTCGTTTAGTAAGAGTGATGAATTTAATTCGTAGTCCATTTCACTTGTTTCATCCGAAAGTGCTACTCGCTGTATTACTGAAGCGAAAGAAATAGAAGGAAAATAGTTGGTTGAAAAAGAATATATAACAGTTAGTAGATATAGAAGGAGTAGTTAAGATGAAAATATACATAGAACTATTAAAGAAAAAAGATGCTAAGGATTTATTTACGTTTGAACTTACGAATAAATCTTTTTTTGAAACAATGGTACCAAATCGTGGCTCGCAATATTTTGAGTTTGAATATTTTCAAAAACTACTAGATGATTTATTAATAGAACAGGCTGATGGAGATTCTTACTTTTATTTAATTCGTAATGAAGAAAAAGAAATTGTAGGACGAATAAATTTAGTAGATATAGATACAGAAAATCGAAGCAGTTCGCTAGGCTATCGTGTCGGAGAAAAGTTTACGAAAAGAGGCGTTGCAACAGCAGCTGTAAAATTAGTTTTAAACGTAGCAAAAAATAATGGAATCACTGAAATACACGCTAAAACAACTGCTAATAATCTCGCATCACAAATTGTATTAGAAAAAAGCGGGTTTTCTTCCTTTCAAAACGAAGCAGATACAACATCTGTAGAATTAAACGGGGAACATGTAAATTTTCTACACTTTATTTGGAGAAATACTTCGCGCTTATATTAAGGGGGACTTATACATGAATGATTTACGTTATCCAATTGGGCAATTTACATACAAACGTCCTATAACTGAAGAAATGATAGATATATGGATTCAAGAAATTGAAGATTTACCTAATGAACTAGCAAAGGCAATTAAAGATTTAGATCAGAAGCAGTTAGACACACCGTATCGCGTTGGTGGATGGACAGTTCGTCAAGTAGTTCATCACGTTGTTGATAGTCATATGAATAGCTATATACGCTTTAAATTAGCACTAACAGAAAAGAATCCAACGATTAAACCGTATAAAGAAGAAAAGTGGGCAGAATTACCTGATTCTAAATTACCAGTAGATGTTTCACTAGTAATGTTAGATTCATTACATAAAAGATGGGTTAACCTATTATATTCTTTAGAACTTGAAGATCTAGAAAAGACATTTAATCATCCAGAAACTGGCGAAACAAAACTTGCTGCTGCAATTGGACTATATGCATGGCACGGACGTCATCATACAGCTCATATTACGTCATTAAGAAAACGACTAAACTGGTAACATGGAGATTATTTTAGAGAAGGCGATAGAAAATGATGCAGCAGTTTTATTTCAAATGCAAATAGACTCTTTTAAACCTATATTAAATAAATATAAAGACTATAATACAAGTCCAGCAAATGAATCTATTGAAAAAACGATTTTAAGGATAAATAATCCTAGCAATAACTATTATAAGATTATATTGGATTCGAACCTTGTTGGAGCGATATGCATATCAAAAGAAATACCTAATAAATTTTGGATCAGTCCAATGTTTATTCATCCAAATTATCAAGGGAAAGGGATCGCACAGAGGATATTTATTTTAATCGAAGAGATGTTTCCAAAAGCACAGAGTTTTGAACTTGCTACAATTTTAGAAGAAGAAAGAAATTGTTTTCTATATGAAAAAATGGGGTATAAAAGAACAGAAGTAATAAAGAAATTAAATAATAAAACTACACTTATTTATTACAAAAAAGAAAGGTAAAGCATTTGAAATACGCTTTACCTTTTTCTGTCATTTGAGATTAAATATACAAAATGAATGCATATTCTTCCAAAATACTCGGGTTAGTAATTTCGCAAATGAATAAACATACGAAAAGACGTTATTTTGTCGTATATGTTACTAACGCTTTTTGAATACTTAAAACACTATCGTCGCCTTTAAATTCTTTCGTAATTGGCGTACTCAAACTAGATACCCAAATCTTAAGCTCAGCATCTAAATCAAAATGCCCAGCTGTTTCAATGCTAAATTGTGTAATGCTTTTATAAGGAATAGAATGATACTCTGTTTTTTTACCTGATATCCCTTGTTTATCTACTAAAATAAGACGACGATTTGTAAATACGATTAAATCACGAATTAATTTATAAGCATGCTCTACTTTTTCATCATCTAGCATAATCTTCTCTAAATCACGTTCTACACTTTCTGTACTCGCATTTGATGCATTTCCTAAAATACCGCTAAATAAACCCATAGGAAGTTCCTCCTCCATTATTTGTGGATTGTGTTAATTACATTGTACCATGCTATGTACTAAGAAATTATGATATTACTTTAGTAGTTTTTGGTTATTGTTGCAATTAACTTTTATAACCTCATCTTAAAATCTTATGCTAACATGTAAGTAAGAAAAAAGAAGCAGAGGGATATAGTATGAAAAATATCGGTTTAGTTTTAGAGGGCGGAGGAATGAAAGGATTATATACTGCGGGAGTGCTCGAATATTTTATGGAAAAGAGCTTATATTTTCCTTATGTAGTCGGTGTATCCGCCGGAGCATGTATGGGAGCAACTTATTTATCACGTCAAAAAGGAAGAAATAAAAAAGTAAATACAGAGTTAGTATCTGATCACCGTTATATATCTTATCGAAATTTGATAAGAAAACGTGAATTATTTGGAATGGATTTTTTATTTGATGAAGTACCTAATAAAATTGTGCCATTTGATTTTCAAACTTTCTTACATTCAAATGAACAGTTTGTTATAGGAACGACTGATTGTGATTCAGGAAAAGCAGTTTATTACAATAAAATAGAACACGGTAATGACATATTAAAAATCATTCGTGCATCAAGTTCAGTCCCGTTTATAGCACCTGCTGTAGAATACGATAATCGAAAATTGCTAGATGGAGGGATTATTGATCCTATACCAGTTTTAAAAGCACAAACGGATGGTTATGAAAAGAACGTCGTTATTATGACAAAGCCAGAAGGATATGAGAAGCAGCGAAATAAGTTTTCTGGACTAGCGAAAATTTTATATAGAAAATATCCGAATATCGCGCAATCTTTAGTAGAACATTATCGTTTTTATAATGAGACGATATCTTATATGGGCCAAATAGGACAAAAAGATAATTTTTATGTTATTCAGCCTAGTGTACAGCTTCCTATAAGCGGAATAGAGAGAAATAAAGAAAAACTCGTTAATTTATATAATCTTGGCTATACAGATGCTCAATATCATTATGAAAAATTATTAAGTTGGATTAATAAATAAAGAGGTGGAAAGTTGCTATTAGGTAAAGAGGTTATTTTTAATGAATTGCAGAAAATGTATAGTCCGCTACAAAAACCGTTTCCGTATCGTGCTTCAGCAAAATTGCAGCGAGACTTAAAAAGTCAATTTACCGAAGATGACTGTATAAATGCTGATTTTAATCATTATTGGATGCATACAGCAGGTACTTTAAGTTCTGTACTAAATGGAAACGAACAGAATATTACGTTTCAACAAATAAAGTGGCTAAGGAAATCGTTTTTTGAATGGTTTCCGCAATATCGTTCTATAGAAACAGAAATTGTGAAGTATCCCGTTTTGTATAGAGATTTCAGGAATTATGAGAAAACACGAAAACTATTACTATATTATCTTACTGAATAAAAATAAAAACGTACAAGTTATGCTGCTTGTGCGTTTTTTGTTCATAAAAAATACAATTTTAATACCTTGTTTAAATAGGGATTCTAATAAGAAAAAAGAAGTACATATAGAATGATGTAAGGGAGGGAGAGGCATTTAGATACCGTTTTCCTTTAATCCATTATCCAACTCGAATATAGTTAGTTATTTATGATAAAATATTTCGAGTGAAATCAAGTACTTATTATATCCAGTATTTAATAAGTTAATCCAGGAGGGACAACATTAAAATGGAAAACGTATCAAATATAGATAAATTGGAATCAATAAAATCTTTACAATCAACAATTCGTAAACTTGAAAATGCACTATCACAGATGACTGAAAAAGGTGCCAATACTACATTAGTAAAAAAACGACTTAAAGCAGTTTGCGTAGGGTTAGCAGTACTAGAAAATATTTGGAATCAAGAAAGTCACCAATATAGTCCAGAAGAATTAGCAGAGGCTCGTAATATCCTTGCTGGTTTGCTCCCATCAATAGAGAAATCCTATGATAAGTCTAAAATTGGAAGTCCTCAAAGAACACTTTTAACAAGACGGATAAAAGCATTGGAACTTTCTATTCAGGCAATTGATAAACTTTCTAATAAATAACTCATCTACATACATAACATCCTAATCCTAAATTTTATAAAAGCAATCTAATGAAAAGAAATGCAAAGGAGGAAGATGGGTGACTTCAATAATTAGTCCTAAGCTTAACAATCAATTAAAGAATGGAAATGAGAAAGCTTTGTATACTTTTTTTCATGAAATAAAGTTGAATCATACGCCACTAATAGAACAATGTCCTGTAGAAAGTCAGTATAAGCTTATAACGTATATGGTTAGGTGATCAAAAAACGGAAAACGTTTATGTATTCGGTAGTTTTCCTGGTTGGGATCTGTCTGTAAATCAACTACAACGGTTGTTACAGACAGATATTTGGTATGCAACGTTTAGGACGGATAAGAGTTTTATTTCAACGTACTATTTTTCAGTAAACGATTTTTTCGAAAATGATTGGATAAAGCGTAGTGAACAGTATCAATTAGACCAATTTAATAAAAATACATTTGGAGAAGATGCCAATAAAGCGTCTTTGTTAAATATAGGAATGGAAGTGCAGTATAGCAGTCGTTTTCCTTCAAATCATTATCCATCTGGAAAAATTGAAACATATTCTTTTCATAGTTCAATTTTAAATAACACACGTAAAATTTATATTTATACGCTTCATGATTATTCTCACACTTCACATCTTCAAGAACTTCTCATTGTATTTGATGGGAATTCATTCATTAATGACCTTTCAATCGCAAAAACACTCAATTATTTAATTTACGAAAAAGAAATCCCATCTTGTATTGCTGTAGCTATAGAACCAGTTAATCGGCTAGAAGAGCTAATTTATAACGATAACATGAATGCTTTTTTAACGAAGAAATTACTTCCGTGGATTCATGCTAAGTATCGCGTGCATCAAGAAGCGATTCATACAACAATTGCCGGTTTTAGTCTTGGTGGCCTAGCAGCTTGTTATGCAGCGCTTCAAAATCCACATATCTTCGGGAACGTGTTGTCAATGTCTGGATCCGTTCATTGGAAAAAAGATGCTTATGAAAATAAAATTCCTTGGATTGAAAATCAAATTTCAACAATACATTCTAATAGGACTCAACCAAATTTTTATATTGCAGCAGGAGAGCTTGAAAACAAACCTCTTTTAACGGCTAATAGACGCCTGTATAGAGCTTTAAAAGAAAAAGAATACCCAATTACTTATAATGAGTTTAAAGGCGGCCATGACGATATTTGGTGGCGAGAAAAGTTATTTGACGGGTTGAAAGCTTTAAAACTTACAAAAAACACACTATAAAATAAAAAGGAGAGAGAATCTATGAATCAAGAAGAACTAGATAAAAAACTAAAAAAGCAAGAGATATTAGTAAAAGATGAGAAAGTTTGGTCTTATACGTATGAGGATCATATTAGTTCTATCGTTAAAGAAGCAGCAAAGAAAGGGTCTTTTGATAATTTGCCTGGTAAAGGGAAACCTCTTAATCTAGATAAAGACCTTTCGTACAATCCTGAGAAGCAACTGTATAGAACGTTAAAGAATAATCATGTTTTACCAAGGTGGATTGAGCTGTCAAAAGAAATTGATGATTTAAAAGAAAGGTTAAAAGAAAATACAAACACTACAGAAGCAGCGAATTTAATTCGGACTATTAATAAAAAGGTATTAGAACATAACTTACTTTGTCCGCCAAGTGCGCAAAAAACTAGGGTGAAAACGGACTTTTAACAATTTTCAATGACGCTATCTCTTGCTATATAATTAAGTAATGCATTTTCAATTCAATATTAAAGGGAGGTAAATGTAATGAAGAATACGTATCAACTTCAAATTCCGAAAGAACTAGAGCAGTATCGTACTATTTTAGAAGAAAGTGTGAAACCGTATATAAACGTGTCTGGAACATTAGCAGAGACAACACTTTTTGAAAGTAAGTTTGGTGGGTATCCGTATTTCCCAATTGGTCAAGAGCATCCTAAAGATTCAAATGGACAACCTATGATGTTACTTGCTCAGCTAAATTTTGAAAAAATACCGCATGTTGAATATATGCCTCAAGAGGGAATATTACAATTTTTCGTAAGTGCTGATGATGAACTTTATGGAGCAGATTTTGATCATCCAACAACTCAAAAAGACTTTCGAATTATTTATCATTCTACAATTATAGAAGATTTAAGTAAGGTTATTACTGATTTTAGTTATTTAAACAATTTAGAATTAGAGGACTTTATCATACCTGAAGCAGTGAAATTGAATTTTGAATTAGGTTATCAACCAGTAACACCAAGGGATCATCGATTTGAAAAGATGTTTAGTGAGGAAATTGATTGGGAAGAAATTGTTGATGAAGAAAATAATACAGAATTAGGCGAACTGTATGATGATTTATGTAAAGATCAAGGGCATAAAATTGGTGGGTATCCATTTTTCACACAGACAGATCCAAGAGAATGGGAAGAAAAATACGAGCAACATGACATGTTATTGCTACAAATCGATACAGACGATTCATTAAATATTATATGGGGAGATTCTGGTGTTGCTAATTTCTTTATAAAAAAAGACGATTTATTAAATCTAGATTTTTCCAATGTTATTTACAATTGGGATTGTTATTAAAATCTTATAAATGAAATACTAGCAAGCTAAAAAATCTTCCTGAAGGTGAGGGAGATTTTTTTACGTTAAAAATAAACGTTATGTTAACTAGAATAAAAAAAGATGAGTGTAATGAAAGTCAAGCATAAATAACAACAAATCATACAAAGTTATAAAACGAGTGCAAATAGCAATAAATTCATAAAGTAACACATAAAATATAAATTTATATTTTGTATAGAAATAATTTTTCTGTATAAAAATTTCTTCCTGATCAAAAATGTTTTTGATTCGTTAAATCGTAAGCGATTATTGATTAAGATTTGCTGCGATGGATTTATAACAAATAAAAACGATAAAAACTGTAGAAATTCGTTTACATACGATTTTGTGTAAATCTCACTAAAAATCTCCATTTCATCTCATTAAGTATAGTTTACTTGGTTTTTGATACCTGATATTGCTTTGTTTCTATAACTGCCTATAATATATATTATGTCAACTAGTAAAAAGTAATGAACTTATTATATATTAGTCAAGTGTTTTACCCCCCCCTTTTCTTTATTTATAATTGGTGTAATTTGAAGGCTTTGGTATTCGTCTTGTATATGAGCGGTTATAAACACAATAAAAAGCAACTCGTTTAAAATTAATGATTAAACAAGTTGCTTTTAGATTGACTTAACTATATTTATAATTAGTTTGCTATAGCAATTACTTTGATTTCAATTAATAATTCATCGTGAATTATTCGATCATTATTACAATTATTCTTTTTCTTGAAAAATATTGTATTTACGCTTTAAATGCAAACCTTTATTTTTATAAATCCACTGTGAAAATTTATTAACATTATTTTTACCACTTAGGTAAATACGATATTGTTTTTCTTTGTCAACAAAACTTAATTGGAATTTATTATTCTCAAGGATATCTTTAAAAGAATTCATAAAATTATACGATCCTCCAACAAAGCTAACAAAATATCTATGGGAGTTTACATGACCATCCCCATCAAAATACCCACGAACAAAGTGATGTAAATATTCTTCTGGTACAAAAGGAAATTCAATGTTAAAAGATTTACAGGGCTTAATTCCGTGTACGTTTATAAGATCGTCTTTTATTGTTTTGCTATTAATGTTTAGCATATATACGCCTGTTTTTTTATTTTGATATAGTGGCTGGTTGGTGTTTAGTTCTTGTTTTATATCTTCTAAAATGTAACTTTCTTTTTGAGATATACTGACACATTGATTTTCTTTTTGTATAACACCATCTGCTGCTATAAACCCTAATATATAAGCCATGTTATTTGACCACGTTTTAAAATAATCTTCTGCTATTGCATATTTCCTCTTCCAACTCCCTATAGCACGCCTTGGAACGTTATTGTCTGTTAAAACCATACGAATATACCTAGCAGACACATTAGCAAGTATGGCGATTTCTGAGGTGCTCTTCCCTTCTTTTAATAATTAGAGACGTATTTTCTTCTATAACATATAACGAAACGTATGTTCTTTGTTACTTATAAGAAAGTATTTACCAAATTAAAACAATTTACATTTGCTTTATATTAGTTTTAACTGCTGCATGTGTTGTTTTTTGTATATAAAAATAATGAATTTGACAAATTTATGAAATGTACTGCATTTAAGGTGAAAGGTAAATTAAATTCGTTTAAACTACAATTAGCTACAATAACAACATACGTATATTGTTAAACGTAAAAAGGAGAACGAATGAAAAAGAAATATGTAAATCAAATTCATACTGATGTAAGTTTTAAACCGAAAGATATTATCGGTTTAATGACTGATTACTTTAAAATGAAATCAAAGCTGCGTCCTGTAAAAAATTTACCTATTGTTTTATCAGATAAAAATAATGAGTCTTTAGAGAGTGTGACATGGTTTGGGCACTCTGCTTCACTATTAAAAATAGAAGGTAAAACATTGTTATTAGACCCGATGTTTGGAGATGCCTCTTCCCCATTTCCTCTGTTTACTAGTAAACGTTATAGTGGTGCTTTTTCTTTAGAACGTGATGACCTTCAAGAAATTGATGCGATTATCATTTCACATAATCACTATGATCATTTGAATTATAAAAGTATTCTGCAGTTAAAAGATCGCGCAAAGCATTTTTATGTTCCAACTGGAGTTGCACAATACCTTATTAAATGGGGTGTTTCACCTAGTAAAATTAGTGAGCATAATTGGTGGGACGAAATTACATTTGATAATATTAAGTTAGTATGTGCGCCTGCAAGGCATTTCTCTGGACGTGGTATGACAGATAGAGATTGTTCATTATGGTGTTCATGGCTTATTCTTGGGCAAGAGACTAAAGTTTTCTTTAGTGGTGATAGCGGCTATGCTCCTCACTTTAAGGAAATTGGTGATAAATACGGTCCATTTGATCTTACATTGATGGAATGCGGACAATATGATCCGAGATGGTCTGCTATTCATATGTTGCCAGAAGAAACCGTACAAGCTCATCTTGACGTGAAAGGAGAACTACTCCTCCCGATTCATTGGGGTGCTTTTACATTAGCATTACATGAATGGAGTGATCCGATTGAACGAGTTACGAAAGAAGCAAAGCGTTTAGGAGTTAAAATCGCAACGCCGCAAATTGGTGAATCGATTACGTTACAATCTACAGACTATCCGTCATCAAGCTGGTGGAAAGAAATTTAATTAAATACAGAAAAAGAGCGCAACCTTTTATAAGGAATTCGCTCTTTTTCTGTATTTAAACTTATTTCACTATATTTGCCTTCCCACTATCTAAAACTCTATTTGTCTGTACTGAGGTAATATTAATAACTGTATTCATACTCTTATCAGTTAGTTCAATGAGTTCTTTTTCATGATTGATTTTCTGTAAATCCCACACCATTCCATTGAACTCGTTATGTTGTCCACTTACTCTTAATATATTTTTGGTTTTACTTGATGGCTGTATTTGTAGATTTGTAAATTGGTTACCACTAATTTCATTTGGCGTAGTCACATTACTATCCATATAAATCATATTTACACAATCTTCAAGTGAAAAGTTCATAAAACGGTTGGCATTTATCCAGGCATAACCAGATTGCGGTTTCTTTGCTACTAATTTTAGCCCAGTTTCCATTCCTACAACTTTTATATTTTCAAAGTTAATAAATGAAATTTCATTTTCTTTCCCACCAGCATACAAAGAAATTCCGGTACCTTTATTCGTTTCTGTCCAATTGATAATATTTATATCTTTTATTTGTGTCTTATGCCAAGTGTTATAATACTTATTTTTTCCGTCTAAATATATAACTTCAGAATTAAATGTAGGATCGTCTATTGCTATATAGGCTCCTTCGATAGAAGCATTTTTTTCTAATTCTAGAACTCTAAAATTACCTTCAACAACAAATTGTGTTCCATAACCAAATAATAACTTTACACCCTGTTTCACTATAATTGGTGACGTAATTTTATACTTTTTATCATCAAGCAATACTGTTTTCATTTTACTAGATGCTGCTTTATTAATAGCAGATTGTATTTTGTTTGAATCATTTTTGCCTTTAAAGTCTTCTACATACACCTTATCATTTTTAGATAAACCATCTTTTTTGTTATATTGATAAAAAGCAAAAGTAATTAGAACTACAGCTATGAGTAAAATAATTAGTTTCTTCATTACACTCATCCTCATATGAATTTTCTCTTTAGCTACTCTTCGAATCATTTACGTTAAAATTATTTTGCTGTGTATGATAGATTACAATTCCTGCTTTTTATAATTGAACTATATTATATATAGAGCTGTCCTGCTTAGCCAATTCGTCATTCCTATAATCTATTAGTTTATGATTAGATAAAACAAAATTGTGCTCTAATAATAATTCATTGTGGAGTACTTCAAATAAAAATTTTGGTATCATCT
Organism: Bacillus sp. EB106-02-03-XG38; assembly: GCF_058792175.1. Lineage (NCBI taxonomy): Bacteria > Bacillati > Bacillota > Bacilli > Caryophanales > Bacillaceae > Bacillus > Bacillus sp. EB106-02-03-XG38. The sequence goes on along the minus strand of NZ_JBYTED010000001.1, from coordinate 844,281 downwards.
CTCCTACACCGTAATTATAGTCACTTAAAATCCAAGAAATCTCTTTCCAATCTAAAATTCCTTCTGATACTTTTTTTGGAGTTTGATATGTAAATTCATTAAGTAGCTCTACTAGATAAATATACATACCGCCAGAATATGAAGAGTCCTCCCACTTAATAATCCCTTTAAATTGAATTTGGTCATGCATAACTTCTATATTAGTCTCTTCTTTTATTTCACGGATTGCATTCTCTAAAGGTGTTTCTCCCTTTTCTATCTTTCCCCCTACCCCATTCCACAATCCTTTTATAGGGTCATATTCTCTATTTAACATAAGTATCTCTTCATTTCTCTTTATAAAACATAAGGTGTGCTTGTACATAATGTAATTTCTTCCTTTGTTATGAATAAGTTCTCACTGGAGATATAAGATGTACTGCTGCAGATTGCGTCCCTGCTTCAATTAATATTGGTCTCATAGAACCACTGAAACTTAAAGTAACCGTTTCTTCTTTTATTGCTTTTAAAGCATCCATCATAAATCGTCCATCGAAAGATATATTTAATTGTTTTCCACCTTGAATCGCATCTATCTGTTGTGTCTCGGATATTTTACCAATCTGAGACGCGTTAGAAGAAATTTTTAATGTGGATTCGTCTATGATTTCTAAGTTGACATTGTTATTTGCCCATTCACTTGCTAATAAGCTGGATCGATCTACACCTTGTAAAATCCTTTTTCTATCTACGTTAATGACTGTCTGAAATTCATTTGGAATTAAACTAGATATATTAGGATATTTCCCTTCAATTAGTCTTGAATATAACGTAGTTGTGCCGAATGTAAAAATAATGTGACTTTCTGAAAGATAGATGTATACAAATTCTGAATTACTACTCATTAATTTTAACAGTTCACTAATAGTTGCACTTGGTACGATACAACTTGCTTTCGCATCTGAAGAAATTATCGTTTCACGTATAGCAAGTCTATGAGAATCAGTTGCTACGCAAATTAACTTATTATGATCTAACTCTAAATGAACGCCAGTAAGAACAGGCCTAGATTCATTTTTAGCTACTGCAAAGACAGTTTGTTTAAACACTTCAATCAATTGTTCTGTTTCTACTTGTACTTTTGCATGATCGTCTATAAGTGGTACATTCGGAAACTCATATGCTGGAAGTCCATTTAAGTTTAATATGATTTCTTCTGACTGTATCGTGATAATTTGCTCATCCTTACTTTTTATTGTTATATTGCTTGGCATTTTCTTTATAATTTCAATAAAATATTTTGCAGGTACTACAATATTTCCTGCTTCTACTATAGTTGTAATTTGGTCATCTTCGTTGGAACTAGGGATGAATTTTTCAATAAAAATATTACAATTACTTGCGATTAAAGTAATTCCGGTTTGATCTGCGGTTATTTTTATACCAGATAGTATAGGGATTATAACTTTCGTAGATATAGCTTTACTTACTTCTGAAAGTGCTTGAGTGAAATGTTTATGATTAACGATAAACTCCATTTTTTCCCCGCCTTACATGAAATGATAATGTTATGAAGATTGATGAATGATTGTTCCGTTAAAAAAGTAAGGTGCTGTTCCTTTCCTTTGTAATGTATTTAATAATTGTTCTGGTATACGTAAATGCGGTGCTGCTTTATGTAATTCCATCCAAGTAATCTCTTCGATTTCTTTTGGCCTTGATATATATGTCGCTCCCCCGATTATTTCGCCTGAAAAATTAAAGAAAATTGCATGGTGTCCTCTCTCTTCAAAAAAAGCTTCGCTAATGTAACAAATACCGTTTACAGTTATATGTAGCCCAGTTTCTTCCTTCACTTCTCGAATAACTGCTTCTTCTAACGTTTCCCCAAATTTAACTGCGCCACCTGGTAATGTGTAATAGGAACCATTCTTTCCTTTGTTTTTTACCATTAAGATCTTTTCCTTTGTTTTATCGTATAAAAGTGCATATGTAACATTTACTTTCTTCATCTAAGTTCACCTTCAATAACGGGAATTTTCTGTCTTTGTTACATTCTACCATTTAATCGTTTTAAAAAATAAAAAAATTAATAGAGTATTTCATTTATCTGCTCTTAGTAAAGGTATTAATCAATATCTTTTCATTTCCAAATAAAACAAGAACGTATTTTGAAAGTAATAACTCAACGTACGCTCTTTATGGTTTGATTGATTTATTGTTGGGATTCTAAATACTTTCTAACCTTTTTTCTAAATAGTATCGATTATGCCCTTTAGGGTGATCTTTACTTACTCCAATTACTTTATATCCATGTTTTTTATAAAAAGCAGGTGCTTGAAAGCTAAAAGTATCTAAATTGATTAGCCTACACTCTTTTTCAATTGCAAATTCTTCAATTAGTTTTAATAACTTACTTCCGTATCCTTCGTTTCTATACTCTTCAGAAACCCAAAGGAAATCGACATGTACGTGGTGCCAACATGTAATCGCAGTTATTCCGCCTACAATTTCTTCCTTTTCATTTCTCACTATAAAACTAATTTTTTCTGAAAGCTTTTTCTCTTCATCCGAAATATGTTTTTGGTTATACTCAATTACTTTTTCTCTTATGTAATCACTATCTTCTTGGACCCATTGTTTTACTATTTTCATTTTAATTATCACGCTCCTTTTAAAGTATCTATTCAATTTAATAATCGTAATATCCTGTCTAATTTAATAGTCCTAGAGCAACGTTTCATTTCACTACAATAAACAAAGCCGTACTACATTTTATCTGTAATAAGGCTTTATACGTAGTTCGATTTATTTAATTAAAACTGCCGTTAGTTTCAATATATTAGTACAATAATTCAAATGTATTACTGTGAAAAAGAATAAACACTCCTAAACCAATTAGAACAATTGGAACGATAATATGACAGTTTTTCTTAAGTACTTTAGCTAAAATAGGAGCTCTTAACAATTTATAGCTAATAAAACACCATATTGCTAACATGCAATAAAAGATTACTAATGTAACAATATTGGCATTAAGATTTTGACTAGCAAACATTGGTATATAAATCGAAATATTATCAGTTCCATTTGCTAATGTAATGGAAGCTATTTTAAATATTGAACTAGAAGCGTTATCTATGACTTCATTACTTTTATACGAACGAATTGACAATAGCCCTTTTACTCCCATATAAATTGGTACGAATCCTAATAATCCGATCCACGAAACAGGAATGAAAAAAGAGCTTAAAGAACCGATGATACTTAGAAAAATAATGAAACTAAACCCCAAATATTGTCCAATAACAACATGAAGTTCTTTCATCTTAGTTTTTTCCCTGACAGATCTACCTTCTTTCTTAATTACTCCTGTCCTTACTTGTGAAAATAAAACAAGAAGTATAAAAATGTCATCAATATTTGTTGAAGTGAATGCAATAAAAGAAGAAATTATAGTTGTAACCAATATAAGCCAACTACCTTTATAATAAAATAATGGTGTACAAATGAATTTCATATTTAATAACAAAGGTGGTTAATGTAGATTTATAACATGATTTCCGTGCCTTTATAAAACAATATGAATATTTTACTAATCTGTTACTTAGTTGCTAAAGAAATAAATTACTTTATTATCTTTCAAATCATTTTCACTTTGAATTAAGTAACTTTTTCTTCCTACACAACATCAAATATTTTGCAATATAAAAAGAGTCCTATATGAGGACTCTTTTTAAAATTAAGCTACTTTCCGATATAAATGTTGTGTTTCTTTTTTCTTCTCTGCTTTAGGTGGACGAATTAATATCGAAATGATGAAGGAAATAACGCTTAAAACACCGATTATAATAAAGGTCGGTTGAAATCCACCAAGTAACGCTCCAATGAACGCTCCTGCAAGTGCACCAAACCCGAAACCTTGATATACAATCCCGTAATTTGTACTATGGTTTTTTAATCCGAAGAAATCTCCAACAATGGCTGGGAAGATTGTGATATTCCCACCAAAGCAAAAAGCAACACTTGCTACACAAGCGAAATAAATGCCGTAATTTAGTGGAATGAAACTCAAAGTAAAGACTGACAATCCAATAATAATAAACGTTGCAGAGACAATTTTCATTCGGCCAATTTTATCTGATAACGTTCCAAGAACGATTCTACCTACCGTATTAAAAATTGCAATCATTGCAACGGCGTTAGCTGCAGTTGCTGCGCTAAGTCCAACGAGCTGTACCCCGATATCTTTTACCATACCGATTAAATATAGACCGCCCATACACGATGTGAATAGCATAAAAAACAATAGATATACTTGTTTCGTTCGCATCATTTCACGAGGCGTATAATCATTGTGTAATGTCTCAGTTACTGTATTACTCACTTTTGCTTCACGTAAGAAGAACGAACCGGTTAATACTAAAAGTAAAACGATGATCCCCCAATATAAAAATGCTTGTGATACACCAAGACTTTCGATGAGACTTCCGTTTATATATCTAAAGATTAAGCTGCCCATTCCATATGCAGAAACAGATATACCAGAAATAAGTCCTTTTCGATTTGGAAACCATTTAATTAAATTAGATAATGATGTAATATAAGCAGTTCCATCGGCGTAACCAACTACTACACCAGCTAATAAATAAAGTAATGGTAAGGAAGAAACTTGTGAACTAAGTATTAAACCGAGTCCCAGCACAACCCCAGCAGTAGCGATGAGTTTTTTAAGCCCTAATTTTTGTTGCAACTTTCCTGCAAATAAGGTTGAAAATGATAAAGAAAAGCTTGTTATGGAGAAAGTTATTGCAACCGCATTGAGATTCCATCCAAATTTACTGACAAGGGGCTGATTAAATAAACTCCATGTATAAATTGTTCCAAGGCCAATTTGAACAATGATTGTACCTAGAACAATTAGTAACGGATTTATAGAGGTTTGTTTCATACTAACTGTCCCCTTCTTTTATCATGACATGAATTTTCACAGTTAGTATAACCAGCATAAAAAGCAAGATACTGCACGAAAAATGGAAATTGAATTTATGTACACAAAAAGACACTCCAAAATGAAGTGTCTTTTTGCAGGTTATATTAGATTTACTTAAAGAAAGCTTTGTTAAGATAAGACATTTTCAAATGCTTATGTATTTAGAATACCAAAAGATTTCAATCTTGTGATGGGACTTAAGATGTATTTTCCATTCATCATATAGTCGGATGGTCGAAAAATTAATATTCAATTTCATCAAAATCTTTCGGCTGCGGTACTGTCTGCATATTAGCTGCATCTTTCGGATCGCTATAAATTGCATTTTGTTCTGTATTTACATCTTTAATGTTTTGCTTTTTATTTTTATTCATTTTATCTTTCACTTTTCTCACTCCTTTTCATTATAGGAGTAATTATGCCCCATTACCGTTACGAAATGTATCCGCGACTAAATTGCTGAATTCACGTAAATAATATAAATAATTATCACCGCCGTAGTTATATCTTTTATTATACATTTTCGCAACAACTACATTATATTCAGGTATTACTAATATGGTCGGTCCTGTAATTCCTAGTATTTGAAACAATCCTTTTGGAACTCGTTCACCAAGCTCACTTAAAAGTGCTGGATCATTTTGAACGAACCAAAACAACCCGTTTTGTGGTAGTTCTTTATTTACAAATGTTGGACTCTGCAAACTCGTAGTAATTTTTATAACTTCTTTTGGAACAATTTTTTACTGTTTATCATACCTCGATTTAAATGCAGATTGCCCCACTGCGCAAATTCTCTAGCTGAAACAAACAGATTTTTTTCAGTACCATCATCTACTGTACCAATTTCACTAATCGCGTCTTCGCTTGGATTATTAACAACTTTAACTAAGTTCTCATCTTGTTGAATTCTCCAACCTGTTTCTTTGAAGTCAGCTAAATCAAATACACGCTCCTTTAACAATTCAGGAAAACTTTTGTTATATAGCTGATAAATAAGACGTGTTATCATTCTTACATTTATATCTCTATACGCCCATGCTTGTCCAGGTTCAAATTCCCGAAAAATTGTTCCGTCATTCGTTTCTCCTAAACCGTGCGAATGGGTTACTAAATGTCTTATCGTTGTTTTACCGAGCAATGCAGAATCAAAGTCTTTAAAATACTTTATCGCTTCATCGTCAATAGAGTTTATTTTCCCCTCGTAAAGCGCATAGGCTACCATTAAACCTAAATAACTTTTTCTAGCAGAAGCAACATTGAACTGTGAAGATGCGGTCACTTTTTTATTAGTCGATGTATTTGAGTGATGTCCACTATAATGCTCTAGTACAATTTTATTATCTTTTATAATACAAAGTGCTGTTGCAGAACTATGATTTTTTCTTTTATATTTTCTACCCAAGAAATTAACTTATCGTAAGTATACAAATAAATCCCCCTTAATACGCATAACAATTACATTTGAAAGAAAAGTGCAAAATAATTTCCACACCTTTCTTTCAAGTAAAATAGTTTTCTTTCTATACTTAAATGATCCACCAGTTCCAGCAGTTAAAACAACCGAAACAACCAGCGCACCCTACACAACGACCACCACAACCTCCGCATCTTCCGCCGCCACATCCACCACAGCGACCACCACAACCTCCGCACCCGCCACAACGACGTGCATCATCTTGAATGTAATAGTATGGATATTGATTTTGTTGTAGTTGATCCCAATATACAACATTACCAGACTGATAATCATTAAGGTTTAATGATTGTAGATCTTGTTGAAACTGATTCATTACGAAACCCTCCATTTATAAAAATAAATTCCGTCCAAATGTTAAAGTTTATATATTTTTGCAAACAAAGTAGAAAAAAGACTATAGACTAAATGCGTACATCAACAAAATATGAACTTACACTAGGTGATGTACCTTGTTTTTTAGCCTATTTTCTTAATCTCCTTTCGGTGGACGTATTTACTATTAATAGAGGTGCTTAAAAATTGCTAATCCAACAGTTTAGTAGTTCATCGCTTAATTTTCTTTCTAATAACTTTTTAACTGATGGAGCTGGCATGATTTTATATGTATGTAAAGCTTCTTGATTATAATCTATCCAGTGAAACGCTAAATGAGATTCTTTAGAATTTGGTATGAAATCAATATGTAACTCTTGCGAATCTACTTCAAAAATGTGATTGATTTCATGATGAAGAACTTCACGGTCTTGCCATTGGTTTTCTATCACGCCTAAAAATTGTTTTATGCTACAATTCACTCCGAGTTCTTCTCTTAGTTCTCTTATTAATGCATTCTCAGCTGATTCGCCAACTTCAACATGACCACCTGGTAAAAAATAATGATGGCCAATATATTCAGCCAATAATAATTTATTTCCCTTTAACATTACAGCTCGTACAATATAATGAAATTTATTTTCCAATTGTTATTCCTCCCAGTCATTAATTTTATATTTGATTAAAATAGCCATTTAATATTGGGATAATATAAATCATAGGTGTTTCATACGGGTGAATTTCATTAATCACTTCAAGGGCATCCTTTACAAGGTCCTGTTTACACTTTATTTCAATTTTACATTCTTGCCCTTCGCATATTTGACCAATTTCTCCGTTAAAAGGTGATGCATCGTCTAATGGTCTTCAGTATCCGTTCACGGAACTATAGGATAGACAATGGTCATATTTTCCCGTTTTACAAGCACCAATTCTATTTAGCTCATCCCGTAATATCTCAATGTATTCTTCAAGAATAAACACTTCGATTTTCACTTCCGAAAATTGCATCTTTCCTTTCACACCTTTACTTTATAATACTTAAACAAATAAACGATACACTTGCTCCCCATCATAATCATGTCCCAATGATTGAAAACCGGCACGTTCATATAGTTTCTTTGCAAAAATATTATCTTTATGTACCGTTAATCTAATTTCTTTACACGCCTTATATGTATTTTTTATTAAATAGATGCTTTTCTGTAATGCCGCTTTTCCATAACCATTCCCTTGCTGCATTTGATCGACAATAAATCCATTTATCCAATACATATCAGTTGTTTCTCTTACAACAGCATGCATAATAAAACCAACCAATAGATTGTCATCATATATCGCAAATGGTATGTACTCCACATTGTCACCATCTGGTTTTATATACACTTTAGCAAGTGAAACTGCTACAGATGGAACAAATTTCGTTTGATTTTCTTTAACTTGTAGCTTTAAGGCATCTTCCCAATTCTCTCTCGTAACAACCTTTAATTGGACATTCAAAATGGTAAGCTCCTTTATAATGAGAATGTATTTATATATTCAACGTACTAAAATAAATCCCTGTTTCAATTTCTAAAGTTACTTGGTTACGTTAATTGTTAAATTATTATCACAAAATAAAAGCTAGTTTGTTGTATTATAGTACTCTGCATTTTTCATTTTTTTCTTTAATGATACATGCGCAATTAAAACTCCAAGTATAGTAATTCCCCCGCCGATTATTGAAACAAATGTCGGTACTTCACCTAACCATAACCAAGCAATAAAACATGCAGTTACTGGCGTTAAATATAGAGAACTTGTTGCCTCAGCAGCACCAGCATGAGATATGATATAGGCCAATGCGATATATGGGAGTACTGTTGGAAATAAACCTAAGTATAAAACACTCACATTCACTTCAAGAGGAGCTGCTAGTATTTCTTGATACAATCCCGGTAAGAAAATAAGCATACATACAGTACTAGATACAATTGTATATATGGTAAATGTTAAGAAGCCATACTTTTTTAAGTAAGAAGTTTGGAAAACAAAATATAGGCTTTCTGAAATCGCTGCTAATAATATAAATAATCCTCCACTATTTAATTGCATAGTATCTCCTTGACTAAATGATATGAGAGCAATTCCTATAAAACTAATTACACCACCGATCCAACCATTTAATTTCATTTTTTCGTTTAAAAATATAGAAGCAAGAATTGCCGTTACTATAGGTGTGACCGAAACAATTAAACTTGCAGAACCAGCATTTACTGTTTTTTCGCCGTAATTTAATGCAATATGATAAAAAGTGAACCCTAAAGCACCAAACATAAAAATTGCTGGGATATCCTTTAAGTCTGGTAGTCGTAACTTGTAGATAAAAGAAAACAACAGAAGTATAAATGAAGCGATTAATAAGCGTAGTAAAGTAAGATGCTCAGGTGTATAAGATTCGAGTCCCATACGAATTGCCGGAAAAGCAGTTCCCCATATAAGGATCGTAAACGCGTGAGCATATATAATGCGTAAATCCCATTTTTTATTATGCATGTTTTCTCTCCCTTTCTAATAAACCAACCATTTTTAAATTACCAATTATTTCTTTTCATCATATTTAATAGTTGTTACAATGTCTTCAACCAGTTATTTATCGTAAAAACCAACCACTTGGCATTTTTAAAGTGAACGAGGGAGTTTTTTTATGACAACGAATAAAAAACTGCCTAAATATCGGCAGATAGTAGAATATATGAAAGAAAAAATCGAAAACGGAGAATGGCCTATTGGAAGTAAGATCCCTAGTCAACGGCAGTTAGCCAAATTATTTCATGTAAATCGAAGTACTGTAATAACTGCGCTAGATGAAATGATGGCAGATGGCTTAATTCAAGGACAAATTGGAGCAGGAACAATTGTAACAAATAATACATGGTCATTATTAGCGACAAATCCACCGCCTGATTGGAGTGAATATGTAAAGGCTGGTATTCATAAACCTAGCAAGTTAATGGTACGAGAAATAAATGAAGCAGAAGCAAATAAAACACTTATCCATCTTAGTAAAGGTGAACTTGCTCCTGAACTTTTTCCACTAAAAACGATGCAGTCCATTATGACAAGTGTATGTGACGAATTAGATTATTTTGGATACGAAGAACAAAAAGGTTTTTTACCGTTACGTGAAACAATTAGTAAATATGTAAAATCATTCGGAATACATGCATCAGCCAGTTCTATATTAATCGTCTCTGGTGCATTACAAGCATTGCAATTAATATCAATTGGTCTTTTGCATAGAGAATCAACAGTATTACTTGAACAACCTTCTTACTTATATTCACTTCATGTATTTCAATCAGCAAATATAAATTTATCTGGTATAGCTATGGATCATCACGGTATTTTACCTAACGAATTATTAAAACGCATTAAATACAGTCAAAAGAGAAACATTTTATATTCTATCCCTAGTTTTCAAAACCCAACAGGGATATTAATGTCTCAAGAGCGGAGAAAAGAAATAATAAAGATATGCGAAAAGGAACAGTTGCCTATTATTGAAGATGATATTTACCGCGAGTTATGGATTGATGAACCCCCTCCAGCTCCTTTAAAGTCGATAGATAAACATGGACATGTATTATACGTTGGTAGTTTATCTAAAACTCTTAGCCCTGGACTTAGAATTGGATGGATCATTGGACCCGAACCAGTTATTGATAGATTGTCAGATATAAAGATGCAAACAGACTATGGATCGAGTTCGTTATCCCAAAGAGTTGCTGCTGAATGGATACATAATGGCTTTTATGAGGAACATGTTGCAAACGTAAGAATTCAATTAAAAGAACGAAGAAAAATCATGATACGGGCTTTAAATAAGTACTGTGCAGATGTTGCATCGTGGGATATTCCTAGTGGTGGATTCTTTATATGGCTAAAGGTTGTACCTAACATTCCGATGAAAAAATTATTTTCAGAGGCGCTATCAAAAGGAATTCTTTTAAATCCAGGACGTATTTATGAAGAAGAATCTGATCGGTATATTCGTTTATCATATGGATATGCTTCTCCAGAGCAAATGACTAATGGGATTAAATTACTGAGTGAATTAATTCGTAAGCTAATGTCATAACAAAAACTCCTCTTTTATCTATAGAGGAGTTTTTATGTATCTTATTTACCACAACCGCATTTCCTGCCCCAACACAATAAGTCCGTCATAAGGATCTCCGTTAATGTTTAATACTTGAGCAAAAGCAGGTTCTGTTTTTAAACCGTTCTCTTTTAAGCGAAGAATTTCTTCCCTTATATGAGGATGCTGCATTAATAGCATGTGCTCTACTATCATATGTCTATATGCATTTTGATTACGCACTGGCTTAGGCTGAGCGAATAATTCAAATTCAAAACCTTCAAATTCAAAATTCACCTTTATCGATTCGATATTTTTAATTTTTTTCTTTTTTATTTTAAACCCTTTATAAGAACCGTATAAAGATCTCATTTCCTGTTCAAAAACATCAAAGTTATGTACTTCCATTACTATATCTAAGTCAGATTGAAGAGTATCAATTCTTATAGGGATTGTCCCACAAAGAACAGGACTATACAAAGCTAAATCCTCCATAATATTTAGTTTGTTCAAAACATCATATACTTTTTGTTGCTTGTCATTCCCTGATTGTAAATATGTAATAGATGTAAACATGGAAGTCTCTCCTTCATTTCACGTAATACGTGTCTCACTAAACTCAAGAAAAATTTGTCCGTTTAAACTTGTTCTTGAAGTACCTTTACTTCAATATATTAAAGTGAATAAACAATATGTTTCAACTTTTCTCCTATGCTGCAATACTATAAAAATAAAAAGGGAGGAATTATTATGAGCATTTTCAACATTCTTTTAACCATCCACATATTATTTGGAACGATATGTTTAATCACTGGGATAATAGCGATGATTGCTCAAAAGAAGAAAGGAAAACATACGGAATGGGGTGAAATATATCATGCATCCTATGTTGTAATCACCCTTACTGCAATTATATTATCCATTATAAACTGGGATAAAATCGCATATTTATTTTATGTAGCAATTTTCTCTTATTCATTTGCGATTTATGGCTACCTTGCGCGAAAACAACGTTGGAAAAATTGGCTGCATCATCATATTAGAGGTATGTTAGGTTCTTATATAGGTGCGGTAACTGCACTTTTAGTAAACGTCGGTATTCATATTCCCTTAATTAATTTACTGCCACCTATATGGTTTTGGTTTTTACCTACATTAATCGGTATTCCTCTCGTAGCCAGTGTATCAAAAAAATATAAAAAGCGTAGTTAAAATCCATTACATTTTTGTTACTTTCTAATGATTATTACGAAAAGTCATACTCAATGTAATATTTTATATATAAATTCAAAATCGTATTGCTTTAAGTTAATCACTTATAGCTAAATAAAAAGAATCCAATAAAATTATTGGATTCTTTTTCAGATTTTATTTCAATATCGGTTCTATGTACTTAATGATGTAACCATCTGGATGACGAACTATCATTGTATACTTGTGGATAATTGAATTATTGATTCAGCGATAGTTACAACAATATAGTTTAAGATTGTAATAATGAGTGTAATCGATCCGGGTAATTCGTAAACATCCCGTCAACGTCCCATAAAAGTAACTTTTTCATATCTTTTTCATTATCTACAGTAAATGGATGAACTTCTAATCCATGTTTCTTTATTCTCTTTACATAAGCTGAATCAATATATTTATAGTTCATCCCAAGACCGATGCAGTATGTTTTATACTTTTTTATTTCTAATTCGGTTAATTGAACTGCCTTTTTGTAAGGTAGTAATTGTACTAGCGGCATATTAACATCTAAACTATGAATTTTTTGCAGACTTTCTTCACTAAATGATTGAATAATAACGTTATCACTTATTTCGTACTGCTTTATAATTGCTAATAGTTTTTCTTCCATACCAGCATATTGATTTGGTGATTTTGTTTCAATATAATAGTTAGCATTATGCCCGAACGTTTCAATAATTTCTTCTAGTGTTGGGACTTTAGCACCTTCAAATTCTTTGTTGGCTAAAGTTGGATGCTTTTTATTGAAAAAAGAACCTGCATTAAGTTGCTTTATTTCCTCTAATGTATGTTCCTTAACTAGCCCCGTACCATTTGTAGTGCGTTTTACTGTTTCATCATGCATAGCTACTAAATGTCCGTCTTTTGTCATTTGAAGATCAATTTCTATATAATCTCCTTTTAATCGTTGTCCTAATGAATAAGCTGCTATTGTATGTTCTGGTGCATACGCAGAAGCTCCTCTATGTGCAATATTTTTTATATCATTTGATTGATTAATAGCTTTCGTGTACTTAAGTTCATCTACTTTATAAAAAACAAAGGTACCTATTACTATAAAGGCGCAAAGTATTGTAATAATATATATCTTTTTCATAATGATGTATTTACTCCTACATGTAAGCAATTTAGCTCGGATAATTTATTCAATTAAATGTCGATTTTCAAATACAGTCATTTGTCCCACAGATTGAAAGCCCGCCTTTTTATAAATATTAATCCCATCTGGTGATGCTTGTAATACACATTGAGCAACGTTTAATTCCTTTGCTTCCTGCAGCAAGTAATGAAACATAGTGGAGCCAAATCCTTGCCCTCTCATTTCTTCTTTAGTTGCTATATCATAAATACCAATACTATCTTTTGTGCACACTAATGAACCAACCGATACAACTTCATCTTTATAAAGTCCTAAGTACAGTTTCATATTTTTACTATTCCATAAGTCAAAAGAAGCAGTTTCATTGTAGAATGATTGTACATGTACACCTTCCTCTGATGTACCAAATAAATTAGCTAAAGTTTCTCCAAACTTTTTAATTTGTCCTGACGAAGATGCTTTTTCTATTATAAAACCTTCTGGCATGTTTATTGTTGGATATATTGTTTTTAAGTCTGCTACCATCGCAATATTTTGTTCTGCTTCTTTTAAGCCAAGTTTTATTAATTCGTTTTTTATAGCCTGTTCATACCTATCATCCCAAAACCAAACACTCATTGGAAATTTCTTTTGATTATAGTTGTTTACCTCTTTATATAACTCGGTACTACCCGTTAAATTATTGTTTAGCAAAGTAATGATATTGAATGTATCTGCAGGTAAACCACAGTCTACAGCAATGTAGTCCTTCGTTTCTTTTACATTCATTCCATGTAAGTGCCGCGCAATATATGACGTTTTATATGTAAAATTATCTATTAATAACTGTTTATAATTCATTCCTTTTCTCCTTTCATAAAAATGCGTATTCGAATCGTTCAGTATTAAATATAACATATATAAAATGTGCCTTTTTCTATGAAAATAGCTCTATACATCACTCTTTTCACCCTAAAAGAATTAAAAATGATATAACGTTGTCGGAATGAAAAAAGTGGTATATAATAAATATTAACATTACTAGTAATTATTTTAGGTATTCCTAGAATAAAGGAGCGATACATATGAAAATTACTATTTATTTCGGAAGTCATGAAGATCAAGATGTTCGTACTATGGACTGTCATTTAGATGTAGAAGATACAGAAGAGATTGTTTCTGTATCATAATATAAATTGTATGGATGAACCCTCTTTCCTACAGCGTTTAAGGCACCTTTTACAGGTGTCTTTTTTGTTGTTTTTTTCGTCAAAAACCCTTTACTTTATAACGTTTTAATAGTAAAATATAAATACACGAACAAATGTTCTTTTTATTTTAATTGTACATGAAGGGATGATTTTTACAATGGCTCAAGCAAAGCGCAGAGGAAGAAAAAAGCAAACACCTATTATTTCAAATACAGGTTTTATCGGCTCTGTCTTTATTGATACATTGGAGTTACAAAAGAAATCCTATTATTTCGCTCGTAAAAAACTTCAAATTGTACATCACGTACTTGATGGTCTTTCCGTAGCAACAAGTTCTCTATTTAAAGAACATAACATTTCAGCATACATGTCATGTGTGTATTTACATAAACAAAAGAAAATCGGCTTTGTTCTCTCAACGAAACCATTTGAACAAAGTGATGGTGTAGCTTACTTTATAAATTATTTAATCGAAAAGAATTTTTACGGTAATGAAGAAGTAGATTATCAAGAAGTATTTAATACAGGTTTTATCGGTGTTGTATTCGCAGATTTATGTAGCATTGATCGCTTTAATTTTGAGTTTGAAATGGGTATGTTAACAAAATTAATGAAGGATATGATTATTCCGGTTAAAGAACTCTTTTTACGCCACAATGTACCGGCTTACATCTCCACTTCTCATTTAGAGGAACAAAATAAATTAGGTTTCGTTCTATCTGTAAAACCATATGATGAACGTGCAGAAGCAGATTTATATTTTGAGGCGTATTTAAAAGAACGTGGTTTATTTATCGGTGATGAAGAAGATGATATTGATAAGATTGTTATTAGAAAAACAGCTGAATTACGATAAAAAAGCACAGGATGATTATCCTGCGCTTTTTAGATTACATCAAACACTAAAATCTTTTGAATGAATTTCTAAATTTAGTTTATTTGTGAAAACTTGATTCAAAATAAAAAATACAATCCCCCCTGCAATCGGAAGCATATAAGCTGGAATGTAATTTAATAATAATCCTGATATTGCCAGTGCTACCGGCTGTATTATTTTACCTATACTTAATCCAATACTAAGAACCCTTCCTCTATATTCATCAGGAATTTCATTTTGCATGAAATACATTAAAGGAATATCAATTTGTGCAATCATTAGACCTAAAAAGAACATAATAATGCAATACAAAGTAACGTATACCAGATTATTTACTTCAATAGTTTGAAATAAAACAGGTATTCCCAACGCTATCATAAAAATCCCTAATATAAAACTTATTTTTTTCAATAAATAGGAATAAGGAAAGCGATCAGTTATCTTTTTTACTAATACTGCCCCAACTATCATACCAATCGAAAAAGTACCTTGAATTATACCGAATTGTTTCGAACTTAAGTTGAGTACCGAGTTTAATATGTATGGTAGTGGAACAATTACAGTAAAACCTAAGAAGAAATTAAGGGAAATTAATATACTAAACGTATTTTTTAAGCTTTTTCTCTCCATTAAGTAAGAGTATCCCTCCTTTATATCTTTAATAAAATGAATTTCTCTAATTGAACATTCCTCACTTATGTTTTGCTCGAACGATTTAAAGTTAATAAAAAATATGAATATAGCCGAAAGAATATATGAAATACCATTTATTATTATAAAAATTTTAATATCTAAAACAGCAAAAACAATACCGCCTAACATTGGACCAAGTATTAAAGATACAGAATCTATAATTTTACTTATCGCATTAATACTCATTAATCTCTCTTTAGAGACCATATTTGGTTTTGCAGCTTCTAATCCTATTCCAAAAAAGGTTGTAAACAGCGTCATAAGAAAGGTTGTAGTATAAATGATGAATAAGTTTAATCCGTAACTACTACTTAATATATAGACAGTAATTAATAATCCTCCACTTAGTAAATCCATACAAACAACCAGTTTCTTTTTATTAACTTTATCAGCAATGACACCAGCAAAAGGATTTAAAACAATCATGGGAATTGTTCCTAAAATGAGCGTAATCGCGAAATTTAACGCAGATCCAGTTATTTGTAAAACATATAATCCTAGTGCGAAACTATAAATTGAACTACCGAATAATGATACTGTTTTTGCAATTGAATATAAAAAAATGTTTCTAAGTTCTTGTTTGCTTTTTTTATTTTCTATATGTAATCGTAAACTGCCCATAACATTTCCCTCGCTTTTCTTTGTATTACATATAGTGTATGGTCTCGGGTTAACCCAATATCAATATGTACAATTTGAAAAGTTTTAAGGAGAAATAAATAAAAGATGGGGCTAACCCCATCTTTTATCAACTATGGGTTTTTACGTCTCTCTACAATGATAGAAATAAAATGATTGCTATAAAAAACTTAGGATTATATATACGAATGCTAATTTTTTATTGAAATATAAAAAGTAATATGGTATCTTCTATTACATTGATTAATTACATATGAGAATCATGTATAACTCCAAGAATATGGCTTGGGGGTCTCTACCAGGAACCAATAACTCCTGACTACAAAATGCGTATTATAGCGTTTGTAGTCAGGAGTTTTTTTATTCTATGGTAAATAATGACGAGAAGGGATTACAAAAAATGAATTTCAAAGTATTTATATTAGCTTTAGCAACAATAGCCGTAGGGCTTGTAGAGCTTATTGTTGGAGGAATATTGCCAGACATCGCTAAAGATTTTAATGTTTCATTAAGTTCCGCTGGGCAATTAATTACAATTTTCGCCTTTACTTATGCAATAGCAGGTCCTGTATTATTAATTTTTACAAATAAAGTGGAAAGAAAAAAATTGTATGTTATTTCACTTTATATTTTTCTAATTGGTAATATACTTACGTATTTCAGTCCAAACTTTACTTTTATGATGATAGCAAGAATTTTAACTGCTATGAGTACAGCTTTAGTTGTAGTACTTTCCCTTACAATTGCAGCAAAGATTGTTAAACCCTCTTACCGAGCAAAAGCATTAGGATTAATTTATATGGGTATTAGCTCTTCACTTGTTCTAGGAGTACCACTAGGCATTTTAATTTCGAACACATTTGGCTGGAGAGTTATCTTTTTATGTATTGCTATTTTTTCATTGGGATCTATCATCTTAATTTCAGTATTTTTAGAGAAAATACCTGGAGAGGAAAATCGAATTCCTTTATCTATTCAATTAAAGGCCGTTTGTAGTCCAAAACTAGGCGCTGCTCATCTAGCTACCATGTTTATGTTAGCTGGACACTATACACTATATGCTTATTTTACTCCTTTTTTAGAAGATAAGTTTCACCTAAGCCCTTATTGGATTAGCATATTTTATTTAGTATTTGGTATAGCTGCAGTAAGTGGCGGAGCGTTCGGCGGTGTTTTATCAGATAAAATAGGCGCTCCAAAAAGTATTGTGATAGTTATTACTTTATTTGCTCTAATCTTATTTATATTACCGTTCACGACAGTTTCTATTATCCTATTTATTCCTGTTATGATAGTTTGGGCTGCATTGAGTTGGGGGCTTGCACCACCTCAACAAAGTTATTTAATCCAAACTGCCCCAAATACGTCAGATATACAGCAAAGTTTTAATAATTCAGCCCTACAAATAGGAATTTCACTCGGTTCTGCAGTTGGAGGTATAGCTTTAAAACAAGTACATAATGTTGCCAACATGGCCTGGGTTGGTGGATCTCTAGTTTTATTATCTTTATGTTTGGCTATCTTTTCTCTTACTAGACATACACCGACAAGAGACTGTCCAGTGAGTGCTAAACATTTAAATTAACATTCTCTTTTTCTGTTAATCACCAAAGTATAAATATGTATCGTCATAAAAAGTTCAGTTATAAAACCGAACTTTTTATGACAGGTTTAACCTCATCTTTTTCCAAAAAATGAATATGTATAAATTTCTTCTCCTTCAATAAAGAAATTCTCGTACTTTCCACCTCGTTTCAAATAGTTTGAAGTACTTTCATCGATGGATTGAAACTGTAGATTTTGGATTTCTTTTGTTACTTTTGAAAGTGTAAAATTTGCTCGAAAGTTGTTTGTAATTTGGCTATTTGAGCTGAAATTTTTAAATAAAATAAATAAACTTAATAAATAACAATCCGTTTTAAAAAGTGGATTTAATTTGTGAAGTAAAAAATTCTCATGCTCAAAACTATAATTGCTCGTACCAGAATGATCAATTACAATATCAACAGACTTGTTCTGAATAGGGATGTTCAAAAAATCAGCACAGATAAAGAGAATATTTCTTTTCGGATTTATACTCGCTAATACATCCTTTAAAAATAAAAGTTTATTAAAATCTCGATCCACTGCAATGTATAGGCAATCTTCTGGCAGTTCTTCATAAATGTTTCTCAAAAAGAACCCAAGTCCCGATCCTATATCCAGTATTAATTTGTTATTTAAATTTAAATGTAATAGTTTCTTTTTCGCCCATTGCCCTTCTCTGTGCATATTTTCCAAATACGCATTATCAGTTTCATGAATATAATCCGAAATAGTATTTTTATGTGCCGGTTGCTCATTTGCTTTGAATAATTTACTAGCAGTTATTATTCCTGAGGTAATTATATATTCTTCCCCACAATTACAGATTAACTTTCCCTCAGTAATTTGATTGTTATTAATAATTCCATCTTGAAGAATTAGCTTTTTGCTACACCTAGAACATGTAAGCAAATGAAGTACGCTTAAATCTATCCCTATAATTGAATTAGAGGTTTCACTTGTTAATAATAAATCATGTAACACTTCCTTTAATTTATCCCGTTTCTTCTCCAAAAGTTCTATTTCCTGTTCCAACTTGTCATATTTCAGTTTAAATAAAGATTGGTAAAAAGTATCTTTTTCGTAATTCATAGATTTCGCTAAATTTTTATAAAAAAATAGTTCTTTAATTTCATTCAAACTAAATCCTAGCTCTTTGTAATGTAATATAAGCTCTAAATCTGTTTGACAATACTCGTCAAAAAAATAGTGACCTCCCTTTTTTTCAGGAATAATCAGACCCAGGTCCATATAATGTCTAATTGTATCAATACTTATGTTGTTTAATTCTCCAAATTTACCTATTTTCATAGCATCACTACCATTTATATATTTTTTTATATAGATTTCTATTTTTATATTTAAAAACCCTTTAAACATTCTAAACAACATTATTTACGTTATGTATGGGATATTGGATGCCACATATTTTATAAGTGTATAATCCTTTTATTTAATTAAATTTTCATTGTATGGAATATACAGGAGTTTATAACTTAATATAGAACATAAAAAAGAGAAGTTTATATTCTAAATAAGGGGATATACATACGGAATGAGGGATTAGAAAATGAAAATTGCAATAGTCTGTTTCGATAACTTTACTGATATAGATGTTTTTTTACCATGGGATTTATTAAATCGTGTACGTTTAGTTGGCGGTGTTTCTGATTGGAACGTTCAACTATTAGGAACGGAAAAAACTCATATATCCATGTCTGGCTTACGTATTCCCATGACAGGAAGCATATCTGATATTCCTACTGCTGATGCAGTAATATTTGCAAGCGGTAAGGGGGTACAAGATTTATATAAAAACCAAGAATATATTAAAAACATTCATGTAGATCCTCAAAGACAATTAATAGGATCTATGTGTTCTGGTTCATTACTACTAGGAGCTAAAAAATTGCTAACAGGTAAAAAAGCGACTACATATCCGTCCGTAGTAGAACAGCTTAAAGAATTCGATGTAGATGTTATTGAACAAAGTTTCGTGAACGAAGGAAATATCTCGACTGCTGCAGGCTGTTTTGCTGCTCAAGATCTTTCAGCTTGGATTATAAGAACCTTAATCAATGAAAAAATGGTCGATGCTGTTCTAGAAACTGTTCAACCAGTAGGCAAAGGTTTATATTTTTAATTTCAAATCAAGTAGAAGGATTGGTTACTCCCCAAAACG
This sequence comes from Bacillus sp. EB106-02-03-XG38, assembly GCF_058792175.1. Taxonomy (NCBI): domain Bacteria; kingdom Bacillati; phylum Bacillota; class Bacilli; order Caryophanales; family Bacillaceae; genus Bacillus; species Bacillus sp. EB106-02-03-XG38. The sequence continues at coordinate 823,882 of NZ_JBYTED010000001.1, read as the reverse complement.
ATAAAATGAGCTTTTTTGATTGATGGCGACGTAATATGCCTCCAATTTTACTTTAATTATTTAATTAAATAAAAAAAACCCGCGAATCATTCACGGGTTTTCCTCTTAATAACTAATTGCTATTGTACCTTCACCTGCATGAACCGCAAATGAAATTGGTAATGGATATAGTTTAAAGTCCATTTCAGGGAATGCTTGTCTAATATCCGAAATCCATTCTTCAGCTCCATCTTTATCGTTAGCATGGAACATGTGAAGTACTTTTGGTAATTCTTTTTCAAGTTCATTTTTAATGTATTCTCGACATTTTTGGATTTTACGAACTTTCTTTTCAAGTAAAAGCTCTCCACCTTTTACTTCTAATATTAAGTTGACACTTAATAAGCTTCCAAGTAAAAATTGAACTCCCTTTACACGTCCACTTGCGTAAAGGCCTTTTAAACTTTTCGGGAATACGTGGAAAGGTCTTCTTTTTTCATCTGCTAATGTATTGTGTATATCTTGTAAAGTCATACCATCATTGTATAACGATTTCGCTTTTCTAATTAGTTCATCCATTGGATAACTTGTTGTTTCGCTATCTAATACTGTTAATGGGAAACCTGCCATTTCTGCCGCTAACTTCATGTTTTGATAGGTTCCACTTACTTTTCCGCTAATAGCAACTGCAAATCCCTCTTCATACTCTTCTTTGCATTTCGAAAATAAATCTACCATTTCCCCTATGTTAGGCTGTGATGTAGTGACAGTTTTACCTTCGTTCAAAGCATTATAAACTCGCTCACGCACACCTTCTTCACAATCTTTGTACGACACACCATCGATAATAACTTCAATTGGGATAACAAAGTTATCTCCCTCTGTTTTAAAACTCGCAGTTGTACTATCAGTAATCCAAGCAACACGCTTCATGTTGTTCCTCCCTTAATTCAATTCCTCTTTTCTGACTTTTCTATATATTTATGTTACGAAAAGAGAATATCCCTGTAATAGTAACAGGACTTTATTGTTTTGGCTATAGTAGATGAATAGTAAATGTGAATATTTTTTGTCATTTCACGAAAAAAAGAAGAAAATCGAAGTATTTGCCCAATTTTCTTCTTATCCTATATTATTTAAAGGTTTCATTATCTAAAATTACAACATAATCATTCGTCAATCGGCCAGCTTCCTTCGTATAACTAACAAGTCTTTGTACGTTATCACAGCAAAGTTTCGCGCCCCATACGAGTAACGGTACACCGATGAAATCAATGTGAAACCTTCTAGAAAACAGGCCACCAAAAGTCATTGGTAAAGGAACTGTAGGTGATGTATTGGAAAAAACAATCTTTTCATGACTTTGATAATGTTTTTGCAAAATCTCTCCTAAATGCTTCATCGCAGGTACAACAACTTTTGATGCACCACATCCAATTGTATAAACCGGATTACCATTTTCGTCTATTCCATGAAAAATGATTTTCCCCATATCCTCTGTTTTCAATTTATTAAAGTAATCTACATTCAAAATTTCTTCTTTCGTTAACTTACGATCCGTTGGCAATTTATTTAAATGATAAGCTGCAGCAAGTGAAGTTGAATGTGTTCCGCCGAAATCTGTGTAAATGAATATCATATTATCATCCCTTGTTGTAAATGTTCAATGTTATTTAGTATTACCGTTCACGGTGCTGTTAAACAATGGATGAATACTTTCATGTTTTTTGTATTAATTCATTATATTTTTTCCAAATATAATATCGTCTACTAATTACAGTACCTAATGTGATACATAAAAAGGTATTTGTTACAACCATTAATGTATAGTGAGTACTGCCAGAAAACATACTTTGTTTAATCAAAACCTTCGTACCTAGAATAGCAAGTAGAATAATTGTACTTAACCAATTTCCTTTTCTTAATACATGACCTGTTTCACTATCTAATCGAAATGTTAAAACTTTTCCCCTAATTACTCCAAGACCCAATCCAATCCCTAGCATTACAACGAATAGTAATACTTTCAACATAGTTAATTGTCCCATATGAATAATAGACTGGATTGTCACAAAGCACAGCAAAGCCGGAATGAGCCAAATAAGATTAATATTCACTTTATATTCTTTACCTTGCATTAGTATGATTATAAAAACAACAAGTAGAATAACAAATAGAAATTCCATTTAGAGTCCTCCTATTTACTTGTTTACATTTAAAAATTATATTCGCTTCTTTTTATTCCATACTTTAAATAAACTAGGTACTAAAAATCATAAAATATAGAATGTGATTCCCATCAGTTTTAAGTGTTATTTATACAAAAAAGACGCACAAATAAATAGTACGTCTTTTTTGCATTTATTAGTGCATTCATAAACTCTTTTAACCTTATGAAACAGAGTTTTCTAATTCTTTCATTATTTTTTCGGGTCCTGTTCCTTTATTTGATGGAATAACTAAAGTAATTCCTAAGCCTGGATATACAGCTGAGCGAAAACTAACGCCTGGATCATACCCCATTACATGATATTTGAATATCTTATTTGCTCTTGTTTCAATCCATATTCCATAGCCGTAAGACTGATTATTATTCACTTGAATATGTGGGGTTAAAAGTATCTTTGTATATTCTCTGCCTACGATTTCATAGTTAAACAATGCTTCCCAGAACTTCAGCATATCTGGCGCAGTAATAAAAGCTCCACCATCAGATCCTCCTATTATTGGTATAGAGTAGGTGTTCGTTCTCCAATTTTGGTTAATTTCATCTTTTATATATCCAAGAGCCGTGTGCCTTGGTAATATATCTAAAGAAAAATAGCCAGAATCATTCATACCAATTGGTTTAAATATGTTTTTTTCTATATACTCCGTAAATGTAAGTCCTGTCTGTTCTTCGATTATTAATCCCAGTATGATAAAACCTGCATTGTTGTAGTGAAACTTGCTTCCAGGTGCAAACATCATATTTCTGTTTTGGAATAATGGTAAGAAGTCTTTTAAACTTTTTAAAAGATACATAGGTGTTTGTTTCCATAGATTTTCGAAGTTATCCATAATATTTTCATCAAAATAATCTGGAATACCCGAACTATGCGTCAAAAGGTGATGTATTGTAATATCTTCATTGAAGTTTGGAAAGTTAATACTTAAACACTCTTTTAACTTTGTTTGAAAAGTAATTATCCCATTTTCAACAAGTTGACAGATACCGATAGCAGTGAAGATTTTACAACCGGAGGCAATTCCGAACCTTGTTTGTAGCGTATTGTTTATACATTCATTTCGATTTGCGTAACCAAACGCCTCTTCATAGACTAAGCCTTTTTCTTCATTTACTAAAATTACCCCAGAGAAATCTATTTGCCGATGCATTTCTTTTACAATGCTGTCTATTTGATCTTTTGTTTTCATTACAAAAATCACCCTTGTTTATCAATATTGTTCTCCTTTCTTATATTTCCATATATAGGAGGGAGAACCCTCCTATTGAATACCGTAAATCAAAACCAAGAGAACTATTTTGAATGAATTGACCCAGAGGAATGTACTTTAGACTGTGATGGCAATAAAGTAAACACACACAAAATGATAGTAATAAGTAGCATTACTAATGAACCTACGATAACGACAAGTTGTATAGAAATAAATTGAGTAGCAACTCCAAATAGAATCGTAATCAAAATGGTTATGCCGGCAATTACTAGTCCATATATACTTCCAATCCGTCCCATTATGTGAACGGGAACGTTGTTTTGATAAAAGGTATAATATCCTGTATTTGCATATGCCATAGAGAAAGATAAAATAAGAAATCCGATAGCAGCTATTACGAACCCATTTGAAAAAGCATAAATTAAATAACCAATTGCAATGAATAATGATCCTATTCCAATTAAAAATGAAGGCGCTAGTTTTTTAGATAAAATTGTATTTGTTATAGCTCCCAAAATAATTCCAGCCCCGCCGGTACTAACTAAAAAGCCATATTCACTATCTGTTAACAATAGAACTTCTTTAGCAAATGACAATTCAAGCGAATCATTTGCGGTAGCTAAAACCATCATCCCTTGAAATAAGAAGTACACAAAAACGATATGCAAAGATTTTTTACTAAAATTTAAAACGATGTTCCAATCTTTTTTTAGTACAGCTAAAGATAACGTGTCATTTGATGTATGAATATCGGATTTTTTATCAAGATTAGGTAATAGCAATGTAATTATTCCTGATAAGAGAAACGCTATAGCATTTATATATATTGCAAACTCTGGTGTACTTGCTATTAACAATACTCCCGCTATCGCTGGACCAATTAAAAATGCACCAGATCCTATTAAACTACGCAATGAGTTGAAACGTTGTCTTTTCTCAACTGGAATTAATTTAGTCATATATGTCATAGCAGTTGGTTCATAAATCGCACTGGCCATACTAATAAAGAATACGAACACATAAACCATCCAAAGTGATGGAAGTAAAGGTAAAATAGCGATAAATACCGCACGATATATATCAAGGTGAATCATTAACTTCCGTTTATTTAAACGATCAATCATACTTCCTGACCAAGCGTTTGTAAATAAGGTGGCTAATGGTTTAATTACATATAAAGTAGCAACAGCTAGGGCTGAGCCCCCCATATTATAGACGAGTACATTCAGTGCTATTAAGTAAATCCATGCCCCTAAATTCGCAATTCCAACGCCAGACAGTAGTAATAAAGGATATTTCCAATCTTTAAGTAAGTTTTTCATTTTAGGCCCCCGCTTTCCAAATTGTATTTAAACAATAAAAAAATCCCACCCCCAAGACTTTTTGTCTTAGGGACGAGATTTATCATCGCGGTGCCACCCTAGTTTGTTAATATGTCGCCATATTAACCTTATCAGGTACTGCATTGTAAATCATGCTTATACCATAGCTCTATAACGGGAGCTCCCGTCACACCACCCCCTAATAAAAGGTTCCGATGTGCTGCTCAGAGGCTTGGTTCAATAAAGAATTTTTACTCCTTTTCAGCTAAATGGAGCTCTCTGTGAAAAATTCATTTTATTTACTCTTCTCTTCACTGCATTTGATTTTTTCCATATTATCACAGAAATATTTAACTGTAAATAAAAAATAATCAGATATTTAATAACGTGTTTTTGTTAATTCTTTTATTTATTATTTTTTCTAAAAATTACGGTGCGTGAAATTACTTAAATCTATAAAATAAAGAGCCTATAGTATATAGACCCTACACTTTATCCGAATTAATTTGTATTCGCCTCTACTAACGGTTGTAAAGGTGGTTCTAAGTTTATTTCTAATGCATCGCCTTCTTGTATACCTTGTCCTTTTTCAATGGTTTGACTCGTTACGTAGCCCGTACCAGTAGTTTTTAAATCTAATTTTAATAACTTGGAGAAATACATAACATCACGCATAGACCAACCTTGTAAATTAGGCATTTTTGCGTTGGTACCTAATAAAAATATACGATCTCCTTCACTCATTATTTCACCAGACTGCGGATATTGCTTTATTATTTTTCCTTCTCCTAAAACCATCGGTTGAAGTTTCTCTTTTTTCACACTATCCTCTACTGTATCCATTGATTGATTTACATAATTTTGTACTTTTAATTCAGAACGTTTCGTTGCATCTGCCATTTGTTTTTCTGTATATGGCTTCACCTTTAAATATTCAAGGCTATTTTTCATAACTGGTTTAAATATTTCTGAAAGCGGCTGAGCTCCATACTCATCTCCCTTTAACTTTGGCTGCTTAATAGCTAAGTATACAATTAACTCTGGGTCATCAATCGGAGCCATACCTAAAAATGAAAAAATATAATTTTCTTTCCCCTCCATATATCGTCCATTTTCAGGATTCGGGATTTGCGCTGTTCCTGTCTTACCTCCAATTGGATAACCATCCACTTTATACATTGTACCAGTACCTTTTGAAGACGTAATAACACGCTCCATTAAGTCTCTTACCTTGTCCGCTGTCTCTTTTTTTATCGGATTCCCAATTTCTTTCGGTTGATTTTCCATAATAACTTGTTTATTTATTGGATTTACAACTTTGTCAACGATATATGGTTGCATCATTTTTCCGTCATTTGCTATAGCGGTAGCTGCTTGGATTAATTGAATCGGAGTTACTGTAGAACCTTGCCCAAAAGAAGTTGTGACTTGTTGAATTTGTGTATTTAATAGTAAAGTATTTTTACTTTCACCAGGTAAATCTATGCCGGTTTTTTGGTTAAATCCAAATTTATTCATATATTGCTTAAATTTATTTGGTTTCAATAACTGATCTTCTAAAATAGAAAAAGCAACATTTGATGATCTTTCAAAACCTTCATCAAACGTAATAGATCCCCATCCAAATCCACCGTTATGATCTTTAATATCTGATGAACCGACTGAATATTTTCCGGATTGGAAATATTCTTTCCCGTTATATACACCTTCATTAATTGCAGCAGCTAACGTAAATATTTTCATTGTTGAACCTGGTTCATATGCATTTGCGATTGGATCATTTAAAAAATATTCGATATCGCCTTTATTAGGATTAAAACTAGGTTTACTTGACATTGCTAAAACTTTCCCTGTCTTTGGATCCGCTATAATTCCTACTAACATAGAGGGGTCATAGTGTACTTGCGCCTTATTCATCGCTTCTTCTAAAAAACTATTAATTTGTTTATCGAGCGTAAGGTATACGTTATTCCCATTTTTAGCTGGTTCTATTTTCCCTATATCATTTGTAAGCGGGATTCCTCTTGCTGCTCCCACATATTCTATATTCCCGTTTGTCGAGCGCAAATATTTATCCAGACTCTTTTCAAGTCCAAATTTCCCTTCTGTATTTCCTTTATCGTCTGGTCTCGCAAAACCAAGTATATAGGATGCAAAATCTTCATTTGGATACACTCTTGCTTTTTCTGGCATAAAAGATACACCCGGGATTTTCAATTGCTTTATTTGTTCTTTTACTTCTCTAGATAAATTCCGGCCAACTTTTCCAATTTCAACTTGCGTGCGTCCTTCATGAAAATTTTTTAATACGTCCTCTTTATCAATTTCAAGCGCATCAGCTAATCGCTCTGCGGTTTCCTCTTTATTGTTCACCTTATCTGTACCTTTCAAATTCACAACAACACGATACGTTGTGGAATCTTGGACTAACACTTTTCCAGCTTGATCATATATTGTGCCACGATTCGCTTCCAAAACACCATTTTTATTATGTTGTTCATTTGCTAGATCCTTTACATTGACATTATGCAAGACTCCTACTGCCTGAATATAGAAAAAACGCAAAAGCATAATAAGAAACAAAACAATAAAAGCAACCATAAAATACCGCGCGCCTTTATTCGTTTGAAGTTTATGCATATTTATCTCCTTTCTTTTACAATTAATTGCTGCGATGGTGTGCTATAAATTATGTAGTTTTTTGCTTTCAATACTATATGTTTCGAACTTTTCCTTTTAATTCCTTTAAAACAATGTGAAACTAATTATTGTTATTGCTAGTTTATTTATATATTTAAAATGCAGTACGTGAAATTTCATAATATTCCTTCTTTTAATTCTACTCCATAACATTCAAATTCTTATTGCAAATAATCTATTCACTTATATACAATAAAAAATCCTCCTCTGGATTTCCAAAGGGGGATTTTTTCATCTAATCGATAGGAGACTAATTATAAAATTTAAGCTACATGGTTATATTTTTCTAAAAAGGGAATTCGTTTCGCTACGAGTGCATACATTTTGAAAACAAGTTTTGCGATTGGTTCAAATATACGTTTTTTCTGCAACAATAAACTGCTTGATATCATTGTTATTACAGCCGCACCTATTACATCTAAAGGAAAATGAACACCTACATACAAACGTGATATACAAACTAAACCCGCCCATAAAAGTGCAATATATCTTAACTTTTCTCCTCTAAGAACAAAAATGAATGCAATCGATAATACAAGTACAGAATGATCACTAACAAATGATGAGTTTTCTGCATGAGGTACTAATTGATTCACATCATATGATACAAAAGGACGTGGATGATAATATACTGCATGAATAAAAACATTTACTAGTAATGCAATTATTACTGAAAGTGTCGTATACAACACTGTATATTGTTTCCTTATCGCATTCTCTTTTTTTCCGTTATGAAACCATAAGATAAACATGAATAGAATAGCCACATATGCAGCGCTATTTGTAATAGTAATCATTATCTTATCTAAGAGCGCAGATGTACCCGCTAAATTGTTTATCCACTGAAATACTGTGTAATTCACGTTACTCTCTCCTTATATTACTTGAAATAAAGATACAAGTTTACTTGATTTACACAGTATACAACATTTACACATATTTAGATTTTCACTTTATTCATTTTACTATTTTTCATTTGACAATTATGTAACTATTTACATGAATTAAAGGTGTATAATGTTAAAAAACCTTTTAAATTCAATGATTCACGAACTATAAGTGTATATATTACATAACATATCTATATAAAAAGATAGGTTATTAAATCATATTTTTATTCCATACGTAAAGCAATATTACCGAACTGTTCTCCCTGTTCCATACGTTTTAATGCTTGAATCGCCTCTTCTAACGAATAAACTTTATCCATAATTGGTTTAATCTTATATTTCTCTATAAACTTAATCATTTCATTAAATTCCTCACGGCTACCCATAGATGTCCCCATAATATCGATTTGATTATAAAATAACGCTCGTAAAGGTAATTCAATTTTATCTCCTGAGCTTGCACCAAAATTAACAATTCTACCATTTGGTTTTAATACATCAAAGTATTTTAAGAATGTTGCTGATCCTATACTATCAATTATTAAATCTACTTTCTCTCCGCATAAATTCTCTTCCCAATTTCCAGAACTATTAAAAGAAAAGTCTACGCCATATGTTTCGGCAAACTTTCTTTTATTCTCAACTCTTGAAGTAACAATGACTTTTGCGCCAATTGCTTTCGCAAATAACATGGCAAATGTCGCTACACCGCCGCCTATTCCTGGAATTAAAACATGTTCTCCACACTTCAATCTACCCTTTGTAAAAAGCGCTCTATATGCAGTTAATGCCGATAAAGATAATACGCCAGACTCTTCCCAAGTAAGATGTGACGGTTTTGCCACTACATTTTTAGCTGGCACAATGACATATTCAGCAAACGTTCCATCTTTCGGTCCACCTAACACCTCTGGTAACTCTGGTACTTCGGCAATATTATCCCATCCAATGCTAGGATTTATAATAACCTCGTTATTTAATAAATGATTTAACACGCCTTCTCCGATTTCTGTAACAATCCCTGAACCATCTGATCCTATTACTAACGGCAGATCCATTTCTTTTCTATTGTTTATAATAAATAAATCCCTATGATTTAATCCTGCAGCTTTTAACTTTACTTTCACTTCACCAAATTTAGGATTTATTTCAGCTGACAATCTATATTCTAATCCTTCTACCCCTTTTTTATATTGATGTACAATAGCTTTCATTGCTTCATTCCCCCTTAATATTTTCAATGTACTAGATATATCAAAATAAATAAAAGAATCTGCCTCCAATAATTAGAAATAATGTATATCATTGTGACAAAGAAAAAATCCTTCCCTATAAATAACGTAGGAAAGGCAGGGTGTTTTTTAATTTTTAGCCAATTCTAATATCTTTTGAATAAACGGTGCTTTAGCACTTGTATATGAAGCACGATCAAAAGGATATGTAGCTGCAAGTATCACTTTTAATTCTCTATATTCTTTCCGTGCCCATTTATGTTTTATAAGAAAATCACGAAACAAAATGTTATTCTTCCACTCCTCACTATTATAAATATAGACATGTAAATGGTGAGTACCAGCTCTCCATTTTCCCTTTCTAAAAAAACGCCAATTAGGGGTTTCTTTCGGAACATACTCGTACCCAATTTTTATTAGTGCTTCAATCCACTTATCTGTAATTTGCAAATCCGTTACACCAACCATCATATCTATTAGCGGTTTCGCGCCTAATCCTTCTACGGATGTACTTCCTATATGTTCAATAGCAACACAGTCTCCATCGAATAAAGAAATAAATTTCTCTTTTTCTATTTCATACTCTTTATGCCAGCCTTTTTCATATGGTTTAATGACGATTTGTTGATCCACCTGATCCACCCTCTTAAAATTATTTATTATTATATTTATAAAATTCCATGTGATTAACATAGGATTTTCAAAAAATATGTCGAATACTAAGATATACAACTTAATTATAATAAATGCGAGGTATAATATGAAAGATATTCCAGTTAAAATTCAGGTAAATCAAGTTACATTCCATTTGAAAGAACATCATAATTTTGATTGGCTAATGAAATTAGGAAACGTATTTGCGGTTTTTGACCAGCAAGATTCAGGTAATCTATCTTTCGGTGTAGAAAAAGATGGGCGTAAGCAATTCATTAAATATGCTGGGGCACAAACACTTGCATATGAAGGAACTATAAAAGACGCTATTGAAAGATTAAAAAAATCAGTTTTCCTATATGAGGAATTAAAGCATAACTCGCTTATAAAACTAATTGAACATTTTCCAGTTCAATCCGGATATGTATTAATTTTCGATTGGTTTGATGGTGAATGTCTCCATTCGCATTGGAGTTTTCCGCCTCCTGAAAAATATACTAATCCAAGCTCTCCATTTTATAAATTTAAACATTTATCAATTATGGATCGAATTCAATCATTACATTCCATTTTTTCTTTCCATACATATGTTGAAAAGAAAAACTATGTAGCAATAGATTTTTATGACGGTAGTATTTTATATAATTTTCATACAAATGAGACGAAGATTTGTGATATTGATTTATATTCTAAAAAACCATATATAAATAAAATGGGAAGATTATGGGGCTCCTCGCGTTTTATGTCTCCTGAAGAATTTGAATTAAATGCCATGATTGATGCAAGAACAAATGTATTTAATATGGGAGCAATGGCGTTTGCTCTATTGGGCGGCGGAAAAGATCGTTCCTTTACAAAATGGGAAGCAAGTAAAGATTTATATGTAATAGCCTATCGTGCTGTAAATGAAAACCGGAATGAACGGTATGCGTCGGTTGAAACGTTTTATAATGAGTGGCTAAATGTGGCTAACGCTGAAAAGATATAAACTTATATTATTAAAAACAAAAAGTTTCTACTATAATCATGTATAATATATTTGAAATGGAAATTCAAAATAATGAGGCAAATATTATGAACTTTGTTTATATTAACCAAAACGTATTAAATAATCTTCTATACATTTTAAGTAGTATATTTATTTTTTATTTTATATATGATAGTGGTCGCTATTTAAAAAAATATAAAAAACTCCTTATTATACTCTGTACAAGTATCCCCCTTATTTTATGTATGCGATATCCTATCTATATGGATGAAAATTGTATTCATGATTTAAGACAGATACCAGTAATAATAGGTACGCTTTATGGTGGGTTCCCTGTTGGTATAATCTTGTTTGCTATTTTATTAGTTACAAGGTTTTCATTTTATGGATTTAGTTTGTTAACAATGCTAGTTTATGGCACAATGTTTATCATTACAGCGTTCGCATCTGCAAAATTTAATAAGTATAATAGAAAAGTTAAAGTAGCTTATGGAATGTTTTTAACATTTTTTCTAGCGATATTTACAACTGTAATTGTATTGACTTTATCAGATTTTGAAGTAAATAATTTATACATTATTTATTTCATAATATTACCAACTATTTTGATGTTGTTTGTAATTTATTTTAATGAAGTTTTAAAAGATGCAGTATGTATGCGATCGAAGTTAATTAAAATGGAAAAAATGGAGATTGTTAGCCAACTCGCTGCTAGTATATCGCACGAGGTAAGAAATCCCTTAACTGTCGTAAAAGGATTTACTCAGCTCTTAAAAACACCAAATTTAACTCCAAAATCTAGAGACGAGTATATTGAACACATACTTGAAGAGTTGCATCGTGCTCAAGGAATTATTGATGATTATTTAACGTTTGCCAAACCTGCTTCAGAAAAATCAGATCAAATTTCAGTAGAACAAGAGTTAAATCGAGTTATTAATATGATCTTACCTTTATGTAACATGAACACAATACATATTACAAAAGATTTCTCAACGGCAACAATTGTTGGTAATAAACAACACTTTCAACAATGCTTTTTAAACTTAATAAAAAATGGTATTGAAGCAATGCCTAATGGCGGTACTTTAAATATCTCCTCATCTATTAGTAATAATAAAGTTATTATACGAATTGAGGATAGCGGAATTGGTATGTCACAAGAGCAAATAAATCGATTTGGCGAGCCGTATTTTAGTACGAAAACGAAAGGTACAGGTTTAGGTACAATGGTTGCTGTTAAGATCATTGAAACGATGCAAGGTAGTTTGAAAATCCGAAGCATCGTTAATAAAGGTACAACTTTAACAATTACATTGCCGAAATGTAATGTAAATTCATCTGAAAACAAATAAAAAAGGAGCGTAATTGCTCCTTTTTTATTTGTTCGATACATAAGTATCTTTTATGTTTTTTAAGTTTACATTTGTGGAGACTAGTTAGTAATTAGTACCCTCCGCCCCAGCAGCTGCATCCAACAATAATTAATAAAATGAATAACACAACTAATAAAGCGAAACCTCCACCAAAACCACAAGAACCACCGTAACTCATATTTTCTCCTCCTTTTGGTTTGAAAACTAATAGGTAGTTGATCATTTTAACTGGTTCGTATTATACATTATGTAAATACCACTTTTTTGAGCATGTCTATATAAAAATAAGTAAAAGCACTCATTTGAGAGTGCCTTAAAATGGATACCAGAAGTTTTGAAATACATGTAATTTTGTATACACTGCAACTATAAAAATAAAAACACCTACAAATAAAGCAATATAATCCCCGCTTTTCGCTTTATTTGTATAAAACCACGTACGCGTATCCTTCTTTCCAAATCCTCTTAAATCCATTGCATTTGAAACTGTATCGATTCTATCTAGGGAATGAATAATTAATGGCCAGAAAATTAAGACACGATTTTTCATACGAACCCATAGACTTGCTTCCCCTTTTTCAAAAGCTACTCCTCTCGCCTCTTGCGCATGTTTTATAATTTGATATTCGGACTGAATATCAGGTATATAACGTAATGCAATGTTTATCGCATATATAATCTTATAATGAATTCGAAATTTACTTAAACTACTCACAAATTCGCTTGCATCAGTCGTATAAATAAAAATAAGTGTAAATGGTAATAACGTAAAATATTTTAATGAAAGTGTAGCTGCGTAAAATAATGTTTCATAAGTTATTGTTGCATATCCAATATGTAAAAATGAAGTATATGATTCGGTTAATTCAGATCCATGTGTTGGTGTAATAAATAAGATCATGACAGAATTTAATAAACTAAATGTAAATATAACAGCAAAAACAATAATGATTTTACGAAATGGAATTTTAGCAACTAGAAGTCCGATACATCCAATCAAAAATACAAAGAGCAATACGCGAAAATCAAAAAATAAAAAAGTAAGCGTCATGCAAAAAATAAATAACAACAATTTCACTGCTCCATCCATACGATGAAAATATGTATTATGCACCTTCCTCCCTCCTCATAACATCAAAATAAAGTTCTATAAATCTTTCAGGTTTTGCAATACCACTTAATTTAACGAGTTTGAATAAAGAACTCTCTCCTAAGTACGCTCTATTTAAAGTTTTTGAATGCCCTAATACAGTAGAGGCGGTATTATTCGCAATAATTTCTCCTTTATGTAGAACTATCGCTCTGTCAGCGTATTCTAATGCGAGATTCATATCGTGTGTAATAAAAATAAAAGATATTCCCTTTGTAGCTAGTTTTCTTATAAACGTCATAAACTGTTTATAATGATAATGATCTTGTCCCGCTGTTGGTTCATCTAAAATAATAAGTTTCGGATTAGTTGTTAGTACAGATGCAATCGTTACCCTCTTTTTTTGTCCGTAACTTAATGCCTGGATTGGCCAATTTCGAAATGGATACAAGCCACAAATTTTTAACGTTTCCTCCGCTCTATGCTTAATTTCTTCCTTCGAAAACTTTTTTAATTTTAATGAAAATGAAACTTCTTCTATAACAGTAGGTTGTGTAATCATATGATTTGGATTTTGCATGACATAACTTATAATCTCTCCGCGTTTACGAATAGACCAAGAATTAATATTTACTCCATCAAATAAAATCCTATCATTCTTTGCTTTGTTTATCCCTATTAGACTATGAGCTAATGTTGATTTTCCAGCGCCATTATGGCCCAAAAGTACTACAATTTCACCTTCATCTATGGAGAAATTTACATTGTTTAATACTTTTTGTTTATTATCATAGGAGAATGACAAATTCTCTACTTTTAATAATTCCTTTTTTGTAGGAGTACCTTTATAAAAACTTTGCTTCTCCGTCCACTCATGAATAACACTACTAATACTTTCTCTTTGAAGTTTTTCAAGTGGGTATATTACCTTATTATTACTATCAAACTGTAATCTCTTTAATGCTTCAATGTACATAGGTTCCCTTAAGCCAATAGACGGTAATATATTTGATGCTAAAATCTCTTCTGGTGTTCCTATCTCAACGATCTCCCCTTCATCCATTAAAATAATTTTATCTAAATCTAGATTTAATATTTCTTCTATTCGATGTTCAATAATAACAATTGTTTTGTTATATTGTTTATGTATATCTTTAATAAGATCTATCGTATGTAAGCTACTAGCTGGATCTAAATTTGCTAACGGTTCATCGAATAATAATATATCAGCATTTGTCGTTAACAGACCCGCTAAAGAAACAGTTTGTTTTTGCCCTCCAGATAATTCATGCGGACTTTTTTTGTGAAAAGAATGCATCTTTACCTTTTCTAATGATTTCGAAACAATCTTTTTCATATCTTTTTGATTTACACATTCATTTTCTAAAGAAAAAGCTACATCTTCTTCTACTGTAAGACCAATAAATTGAGCGTCTTGATCTTGTAAAATTGTTCCTACCTGTTTACTTTGTTCAAAAATACTCCCTTTCCTCGGATCTTTTCCCACAATAGAAATAGTTCCAGTACTACTCCCTTCATAAGAAAACGGGATTAGCCCATTGATACAATGAGCTAACGTTGATTTTCCTGAACCACTTCGTCCAGCAATTAATACTTTTTCCCCAGGATATATATGAAATGTAATGTTTTGAACATTAGGCTGCGCCGCATGCTTATATTGAAAGCTGAATTGTTCAAAAGAAATAATTGGTTGCATGTTAACATCCCTACTTTTCAATTTTTAAGTGTGTATGTTTTTTATTAGATTTAGCTAGACCTATCGTAATGGGCAATCCAAGAACTAAAAATACGATAACATCAGCAATTGTTGCACCTAATACTTGTATTATAATTTTGTCAAACGGTTCTCCCATGACAATAATATCGAATACACCCGCAAATATGATAGCAATGACGATACCAAGTAAGCCAGTAATAGCTAAATAAGAAATATCGCCTTTATTATACGTCCCGTTTTTCACACTAAAGCCAACTCTTTTTTGAATGAGCCCCATTGCAAAACCGATAATGCCTGAACTAATAACCCATCCCCACCAAATACCCCATCCAGCGATTGTATCTGTTACGGTATGACCGATAAGTCCTATTAACAGTCCTGCCACTGGACCGAATAACACTCCAAAAACGGTTAAAATAGCTAATGCAGGTTTAATAAATGTATTTGGTGCGATAGAAAAGCCCCAAAGTCCTAATATGCCGTATAATGCTGCTCCAATGCCGATTGCTACTACTAACTTTGTTGATAATTTGTTCATTACAATTCCCCTCTCATATTAGTCAACATTTATTACTCTATATTTATTTTGAAAATGAATTATGCATCGACACTCCCTTTCTATACAACAAAAAATGACCTCTTACATAAGAGGTCATTTTCTTTCACGTTCAAGAATCCTCTTATCTTTCAAAAAACACATCGTGTCCTCTGCGGAATTAGCACCTTCCTACAAAATTACATAGGGGTTGCTGAGGTTTCATAGGGCCGTTCCCTCCACCTCTCTGGATAAGTATTAATTTGTAATTCGTATTATGGCATTAAGATGGATGAATTTCAATACTTTTCTAACTTTTTTTATTTTTTGTTTAACAGCGCATTTAAATCATTGTATTATTATCGGAATTATGAAATAATAAATTCAACATAATTACGGGAGGAATGTACGATGAAGGTAATTGGTTTAATTGGTGGACTAAGTTGGGAATCTACATCATTATACTATAAACATATTAATACACTTACACTCTCTCAATATGATCAAAATGCAAAGCTTATTTTATATAGCATGGACTTTGGTGAGGTAACTACTTTATTACAAAATCATCAATATGAAGATGTGAAAAATGAATTAGTCACAGTTGCAAAAAAGGTTGAAAAATCCGGAGCTGACTGTTTATTAATGTGTTCCAATACGGTTCATTTATTTGCTGAAGAAGTAGAAAATGCAATATCCATTCCACTTCTTCACATTGGTGATGTAAGTGCTAAAGAAATAGTAGACCAAAATATAAAACGTATCGGACTATTAGGCACGAAACAAACGATGGAACAAGGCTTCTACAAATCACGTCTAGCGAACTATAACATTGAGACAATCATTCCAAATGAAGAGGAAAGAAATTTTATCCATCATGTTATTTTAGATGAATTAAGTAAAGGAATTGTTTCAGAATCGTCAAAAGAAAAGATATTACAAATTACAAAATCATTAATTCAAAATGGCGCAGAAGGTATACTACTAGGCTGCACTGAAATACCATTGCTCATTTCCCAAAACGATCTTAAAGTACCTGTTTTTGATACCGCTTTTTTACATGCAAATACTGCTGTACAGTTTGCAGGATAATAGTATAAAAGCATAAAGGTATGGCCTCTATGCTTTTATATAGTCTACACTATTTATTTAAAAGAGATGTAATCACTGCGATCGCTTCTTTTGGACCACCACATTCTAAAAAACTATCATTCAGTTTTCGTATACCATGCTTATACTTTTTATTTGAAAGAACATCTGATACCGCTTCTTTTAATGTTTGCACATTAACATTCTCTTTCAATAACCGATGGGCTGCTTCAATCTCAGTTAATCTTTGCGCTATCATTGGCTGGTCTTTATCATGTGGAATGATAACAAATGGGACTTTAAAATAAATAGCATCGTGTACGCTGTTCATGCCGCCATGTGTAATAAAAACATCTGTTTCACTTAATATTTCTGATTGGGGTACGTATGAAGCGATTATAAAATTGTCTGGCGCTTTCTTAATTTTAGAACGATCATTTCTATCACCAATTGCCATTACAACTATTCCATCAAAATCTGAGAAAGCATCAATGCACGTATTAAAGAATGGTTCAAGTCCTTCAAGCAGTGTCCCCATTGAAATATATATAACCTTCTTACCTTTAAGCAATTCAAGTGGAAACTCTACAATTGTTTTACGCTTTGAAATACTCGGCCCAATAAAAATGTTATTTCTTCCAAATAAATCGCTATTAGGTTGAAAATAACGACTTGTGTACACAAGAGTAATATCTCCCTTGTTACGCATAAATTGAAGATTATTTTTAGGCTTTACTCCAAATTCATGTTCCATTTCATATAGTAACTGTTCAGAAATTTCATCAGGTTGAAATGATATTTTAGCATTTGGATGAAAAGGTAATGTCTCCAAAAATTTGGGAGGAATTAAAAATATAGGAGAAGAAACTATGCCTGGAATTTGTAAATACTCCTTTACTAACTCTCCAGCGCCAAATATATCATAAATTACGAAATCAAATTTTATGTTTTCATATAATTGTTTCGTAATTTGTAAAATAAATAAAGAAGTTTGAACATGTACACGAAAGAAAGAATTCAGCCCATCTAGGGTTTCAGAATCAATAGAAATCTCCTTTAATAAATCTGGATGTGTATATACTGTAGCTCCCAAATCTTCAATTCTGCCTTTAAATTGTTCTGTCGTAATATAATGTACGTGATCCCCCTGTTCAATATAAGCTTTGACTAAACTTAATGTAGGATTTACATGTCCCTCTGCTGGAAAATTAACCACTAAAATATTTAGCACTTTTTTCTCACTCCTTACATTTCAATTCGCTTATTAAGCATACTGTAATTATTACCGTCAATCTTCACCTAATAGTCCTAATATGTTTGCTACTTTAGGTTGATAAATAATGCTTAGTGATTAAATTAAAAAAGGCATCTACATATGTAGATGCCTAACCGTGATAAGGAGTGTTCTGTGAGGTTAGAATAAGCTTTTCAGCTTGTCCTATGCTATCAATATATGATTTGTTTTATAAAACGTGAATAGTTGATAGTTTGGTTTTACATCTCTATCACCCATTTTGAATCTATTCCTACATAAGACGACGCTAGTTTCTATAACATTTCATATGTTTTAATCTTCTTGAGTGCTATCTATTTTTGTAGCTTCTCCTGTCAACCGCTTATTTTTCAATTCAAAATAAGCATCTAAAACTTCTTTTCCAATATCAGAATTAATACCAGATTTATCATTAATAACCCACGGCACAACTACGGAGAATGCTACTTCAGGGTTATCATATGGCGCATATCCTGCTAACGTTAAATTATAACATTCTCTTCTCTCGCCCTTTTCATTTCTTCCAATATCACTTTCTCCACCATATACAGTCTGTGCTGTCCCTGTTTTACCTGCTGGTTTATAAGATGCTTTTTGGAACGCCCTTACTCCTGTTCCATCCCCTTCCTGGAATACCCTTCTAAATCCTTCTTTTACTTGATTTATATATTCCTCTTTCATATCTATTTTATTTAAAACGATTGGTTCTACTGCATGCACCACTTTACCAATCTCATCTTTTTGCGACGTTTGCTCTCTTACCTCTTGAACGATTTGTGGCTTCATTCGATATCCACCGTTTGCAATTGTTGAAATATATTGTACAAGCTGAAGTGGTGTATACGTATCATACTGGCCAATTGAGTAGTCTAATAAGAAACCAGGTTGATTATCTTTTTTACCAATTTGTCCAGCTGTTTCATTCGGTAAATCGATACCCGTTGGAACACCTAATCCAAATTGTCTGAAATAATACCTCATTTTATCAAAGTACTCCTGTTTAATGTTTAATGAACTATTTTTCACATAATCCACACCTGCAATTTTTAATGCTGTATGAAACATATAAACGTTTGAAGAGACTTGTAACGCTCTTAAATCATCAATATTTCCAAACTCTTTCCAAGACTTTTTTTCCTTAGTTCCTTTAAACTTCATTGGTGCATCATAAAAATAAGTACCTGGTGTTATAGCTTTCGTTTCAAATCCGGTTAAAACTGTCGCACCTTTCACTGTTGATCCAAGCTCATAAGAACTAGTCATTGTGCCTAATGCATAGTCTTCAACTTCTGTTTTTCCGTCTTTTTCTACAAGTCTTTTCCCAGCCATGGATAATACTTGTCCGTTTTTCGGATTCATCATCACAACGAAAGCACGGTCCAACATGGATTCTGAACCTTTATATGCCTTTAATATTTTTTCAATACTTTCTTCTACTTTCTTCTGTAATTCCATATCTATTGTTAAAGTCAAATTCTTACCGCTTTTCCCCTCGGAAACAGTTTCCGTTCTAATTGTATTACCTTGTTTATCAGCAACGCTTCTTACTTCTTTTTTTGTACCATGAAGTACATCTTCATATTGCTGCTCGATATAACTTTTTCCAACCCTATCATTTCGGCTATAATCACGTACCAAGTAGTAATCTAATCGTTCACTTGGTAATCCTTCATCGGCATTAGAAACATTTCCAAGAACAGATCGGAATAATCCATCATTGACATATACTCTCTCCCAATCAACCGATACGTCTACACCTGGGAGATTTGCTAAGCCTTCACTAATTATAGTAAATTCCTTTTCACTAACATCTTTTTTAATAATTTGAGGAGCCATTTGATAACCAGAAGTCATCTTACTTTTAATAGCTAACACTTTTATATCTTTATCTGTTAATTCCTGAAGATTTTTATCTGTTACACGCTTCCTTTTCAACTCTTCTATTTTTTTATCTAAATTTTTTCCGGTAATATCTTTATCTCTGAACTGATTTATTTCTTTTTTAGATACTAACTTTTCGGTAAGTTTCGGATTTAATTGCATCCAAAAATCTTTCTTATCCGTCTCAGTTAGCTTATCTATATCTTCTTGTGGCATTTCAATTATGTCTGCAAGTTGTCTTGCAGTTTTTAATATTTCTTCAGATTTTACACCTTTCATCTTTGTATATGTAATTGTACGTAAAGATTTATTATCAACTACTGGATTGCCTTCTCTATCAAATATTTTTCCGCGCGGGACAGAAAGACTTACGGTCGCATTTTCTTTCTTCTCTACTTCATTTTTATACGTTTCTCCATCAATAATTTGTACTTTACCTAATTGTATGATCATGGCAGAAAATAATAAAAATACACAAAAGAATAAAATATTTAACCGCGTCGGTATTGCTCTACCTATTGTTTTCTCTTGTTTTTTCACTTCGTCTTAATCTCCTCCTTACAATATTTCATTTATATATTAAAAGTAATGTATAATTCCCATACATTACCTTGTACAAATATTAATATAATATTTAAAACTTAATAGAAATTAAAACAAATCTAAAGAAAAGGTAAAGTTTACTAAAGTAAATGTAAAAAATACCTAATAACCAAATACTAAGCTTTTGGTTATTAGGTATTTAGTATTTTATGAATTAATAATTGGACGCATTTATTCAAATCTATCATCACAAGGAGATAGAGATTTTTCGCTCTGAACTTTCGGCAAATATATAGTTACTGTCGTCCCGACACCAACCTCACTCATAATACTTATTTTCCCTTGATGACTTTCAATAATTTTATAACTCAACATTAATCCAATACCGGTACCTTTTTCTTTCGTACTATAAAACGGCTCACCTAATCTCTTAATTCTTTCTTCAGGTATCCCAATTCCTTCATCAATTACATGAATAATGACACCTTCATCGTTTATCTCTTTTATATGAATTGTAATTTTCCCACCATCTGGCATAGCCTCGATTGAATTTTGCAAAATATTAATAAACACTTGTTTCAATTGATTTTCTGAGCAGTCAATACTTATATCTTTTGTGTCTGCATATAGTTCCACTTGAATATTTGTCATAATTGCTTTTGTATTCATTAACGAAACGACATTTTTATAAATTTGATAAATATTTTTTTGTTCTGTATTTATTTCATCTGTTTTAGCAATTGATAAAAACTCTTGAAGAATCGCTTCTATTCTTTCAATTTCAGAAAGCATTAAATCAAAATATTTTTCTTGATCTTCTTTATTAATTTGGAATAACTGTATAAATCCTTTAATAACTGTTAATGGGTTCCTCACTTCATGAGCAACACCAGCTGCTAATTGACCGATTGCTGCAAGTGTATCTGATTTATTTAGCAATTCTTCTGTTTTTTTTCGCTCTGTAATATCACGTACAATGATCATAATTTTATCATGTAATAAAGGTAAACACCTAGCTTCAAAGAAACCAACACTACCATTAATTGTAAGTGGATATTCAACAATTACATTCGTTGCTTTTTCCTTCACTTGATGAATTGCTTCATGAAACTGCTGCGCCACTGGTGATGGTAATACTTCGAAAAACTTTTTTCCCATAAAAGCTTCTGCCGGTACGTAAAATTTTGTAGGGGATCCTGCTTTATAGTCTATAATTGTGCCATCATCTTCTGTTAAGAAACATAAATCCGGTAAAGCCTTAAAAATTAATTCCAATTCAGACGTTTGTTGTTTTAACTGCTCTTCTATCGCTTTTAAATGTGTAATATCTACACCAACAGCCCAGTAGCTATATCCTGTTACAGGAAACTGTTCTGAAATATTGGACCACATGATTGTTTTGGTTTCACCGTTTTTACATGTTAAGTGCATTTCCCAATCTCTGAAATTTTTTCCGCAAGTTAAAAATTTCGTTTGTATTTGGTGACGATAATTATGATCTGGGTACAATAATTGAAGTGCATGTGGATTCCCTATTATTTCTTCAGCGGTATAACCCGTTACAATTTCACACTCACGATTCCACAGAACAAAATCTCCATTATAATCAAGCGCATCAACCATAACGGGCATATTTTGTAAAATTGTATGTAATTCCTCTTCTTTTCGAGAGAGCAATGTTGTATTTTTACTTTGAAATACTTTTGTTGCCCCATCTATAATTAGATTTGAAAGCATTTCGAAATATTTTTGACAATTGAAAATTTCACTTTTGTTTGACCATACTACAAATGATCCTAAATGTTGATTGTATAAAAAAATGGGGATTTCAATTTTGGGAAGTTTACATATTTTCGTCTCATTTATTCCGAAAGAAAATATACATTCTTTTTCAGCATCAAGAAGTTGATGTGATATGTTGGTTAATTGATAAAATTGTTCTGCCATGGTTTCTATTGTACTCACATCAATAAGTTCCATTAGCCGCGCATTCATTCTTTTTTCACCTCAATATGTAAAATTAATACAAATTCAAATTTTATACTTCTCCATTATACGAAGAATGTGCCTTTAGGTATATAGCTGCAGATTAATTATTCGAACAAATTTTATTTTTCAATTAAAAAAGAAAAATATATACGTATAAAACGAATCTTTAATCAGTATGTGTTTTGTTCATCATCTAATTTGATAAGCAACCTAACGCGTGCCCTCATGTATACATTTCATTATTAAAGTATCGTTATACACATCATTTGGAGAAGTATAAAAATACGCAAAATATAAAGTTCATAAAATATTCACAATTATCATGAAAAATATAAACATTTATTCCAATATATTCTATATAATAAAAAGTAATAAGGCTTCTATGAAGCTCATAGAATACCTTACCCCTAATAAAAAGAAAAAAAGAATCTATTTAGATTCTTTTTTTCTTTTTATATTACATTACATATTTATATAAAGCATGTGCAACGCCGTGTTCTTCATTTGATAAAGTTTCATATTTACACATTGCTTTTATTTCCTCGACTGCGTTCCCCATTGCAATTGATATGTTTGCTTTTTCCATCATAGATACATCGTTTAGCCCATCACCTATCGCTACAGTATTTTCAACTGGAATATTTAGATGTTCTGCTAATGTATATAAGCCATTTCCTTTTTGAGCATCCCGATGGTTAATCTCTAAGTTATGCCAATATGAAGATGTAATTGCTAAATCAGTATTATGCAGAAACGTTTCTTTTAACTTTTTTAGTTTTTCTATGTCATAAGAAAATGGTAAAAGCTTATGCACGTGTATTTCTGTTTCTACAATTGGTTTACAACTTTCTGCGCTAAGAAATGCTGTATGTTCAAGATATAATGCAGCAATTGTTTCTAACTCTTTCAAGTCGATATTTTCATTTGAATTTTTCACATATTCGATTTCATTACGTACACTCTCTACTCCATAATCCGGTACGTACACACCTTTATTAGTATAAAGCTGATAATATAAACCATTCTCTTCAAGATAGTTCACAATCTCAAGTGCTTGCATATTTTGAATTGGATATCGTTTCATCATTTTTTTATCTTTATATATAAGCGCACCGTTTTCTGCAATAATTGGACACTCTAAATTAACTTCTAACAATAATCGTTCAATATCGACGATAGAACGTCCTGTACAAATTGCTACAACATGGCCTGCTTCTTGACATTTTCGAATCGCTTCTGCATTCTCTTTACTAATCATTTTATTCCCCGAAAGAAGAGTTCCATCTAAATCAATTGCGATTAATTTCATTATTTCTTCACCACTTTCTATATATACACGAATTTATATTAAACGAAAGGTATCGTTTTCATACTGATTTCGTGAAGTACTCCTTATTTATAATTTATGAAAAGCGTTTCAGGTCAAGAAATAATTAAAAATAAAATCAAAAGCTTTTCTTTAAAAGAAAAGCTTTTGATTTTAAACTATGAACTATAACTAATATATTTCGTCTCACACATGTACACATTCTTTTCTTCAGTTGGGACATATATTTTAAACTTTTCTAAACGTTTTCCGTAAATATGAATTGTGACAACGCTTTCATTCTCGGATATTTCAAGAATATGACAATCAGCTGGTGGAATAACTTTATCTGTCTCTCCTTCTCCCAAATAAAGATTTCCTGTATGTGTTAAATAAACAAGTGAATTTTCAAGCTGTTTAGTTTGTATAAAGTTTTGCACCATTATCCTTCCTGTAAAAACACCTTCTACTCCCCATGTACCATCATGATCATGTAAAGGTGTAGATTGTCCATCTTTCCATACAAGAGCTAATACTTCAAAACGATTAAAGGGATCTTCATATAACAAGTGTCGTGCGTATTGAGCCGAATTCGCCTTCTGTTTTTCTAACGGAAGCCATGTTTTCTTTTCTAAAAGTTCTTCTAGTAATTTTTCGATCGCACAAACAATTTGATTTTCTAATAAATTACTATCCATTAAATCCGTTACACCTTTAATGAACGTTTGAAACGTTTTACTTCCATTACACGTTAACATAAGTGTCCTCCTCCATTCTTTTTCACACACCTCCATACTAAATAACCAACCAAAAATTTACAATTGAGAAATAAAAAACAAGGTACAGTAAATTTGTACCTTGCTGAGCAATTTACCTAGTTTTCAAAAGAATAGGTAAGTAATTTAACGTTTGTTCATTTTCCAATAGACATTTTTCTAATAGGTTCTTCCCTTAATTCTTTATATGTTCTAGGTGAATCCACTAAAAAGCAATAAAAGCTATTAATAATTAAATTAGTAGTTGTTTCATTGCCTGTCGCTAATAAACCTAAAGAAAAAGTTACAATTTCTTCATCGGTTAATCTTTCACCTTCATATTCAGCTCTTATTAAATCCGAAATAATATCATCGGTTAAATGGTATCTCTTTTCTTGAACGATCGGTAGAAGATATGCTTTAAATTCATTTAGTGCTACCCCCTTTTCCACATCCAGATCATAAAACTTTTCTTTACTATACGGCATAAATAAAATATCAGATCATTCTTTAATTTTTTACGGTCAGTTGTTGGCACTCCTAATAAATCGGATATGACGGTAACAGGTAAAGGTGCAGCAAACTCTTCAACGATATTAACCTCACTATATTTCCCAATATGTTGTACAAGTTCATTTGCGATAGACTGATATGTAAATATAATAAAAAACGAATGATTAATAGAAATATTCTACGTCACTCGTTTTTTATCGGACTTCTTTTTACTGTACTTTTATTTTCTTTATGAGTTATTAGAAAAATAATTGTCTATATAAGTCTTTATTTTTTCAAAATCCTTTTTCATAAATAAGATTGCTGGTACTTCAATTATTGGAAGATTATTTTCATTATCAAAAGGTGGACACGGTTTGGGAACTACCAAATAGTCAACTGAGTTTTTATCCCTAGTATAATTAGTTGAAACATCATAATACTTAGAAAAATACCCCTTCAAATCATCCTGATTCCTTAAAATTGGTAGAGAAAATATTGAACCATAATTTATACCAGCGTCGACAATTAATACAAAGCATATTTTTTTCATGATACACCCTCCTCGTATAATAAGTTTTAAGTTAATAACTGTTCCTTGAAAATTAAATAGTTTTTATCTTCAAGAGCTACATCAAAAAAATGATATATGGGTAAAATTTAGTCTTGGATAAGGTAACACTGATAAAAACAGGTTTCTTTTTCTTTATATTCAATTAAATCATATCATTATTTTACATGAATTTCCAGATTTTGTTTTTTTATTTTATTGGTAAACTTATGCTTAGCATGAATTGGAGGGATATATATGCTAGATTATAGAATAATTTCAAGAGAAAACTATTCAAATAAGATTAGAGAACTTGTAACAATGCTTGAACATACAAGAGATGTTACATTGAGCGAAATCTCCAATTTAAACCAAAGTGATTTAGATTTTTTACCAAACGGTAGTTCAAACACTATTGGTTCTCTCTTATCACATATTGCAGCGATGAAGTTTGTTCATCAAGTTATCTCGTTTGAAAAAAGAGATTTAACTGAAAGTGAATATCTAAAGTGGCGAATTTCTTTAGAACTTGGAGACAAAGCAAGGGAAGGAATAAAAAAGAAATCTTTAGATTATTATTTGAATGAATGATCACAAGTTAGAGAAAATACACTAACATATCTGAAATTGAATTTAGTAAATCACGTATTGAACATGAATTGCTCTGGATTACATCACTTATGAAGAAAATATGAAAAAATAAAAAGAAAAGTTAAAAACAATGAATGAAAATGAGATTTATTATCAATACTATAATTAATAAAAGGGCAACCACGATTTGGCTACCCTTCAAAATTTATACTTCTGGATCGAAAGTTTTGCAATCTGTTTCTTCTGTAGTAGATGCTTGTTTTCCTTTATGACTTACTACATAAATTGCATCTGCACTACATTTATTGCCATTTGCCCAAAATTTACAGTTGTTTACTTCACATAAAACGTCTTGTGCCATAGTATCACACCTCCTCGTTCTATTATCATTAACAAAATTCGGAGGTATGATACTCTTTGTTATGCATTTTTTATTCCCTTTTTAGCTTTCTTAAAGGTTCAATATCTCCTCGTACAATAGCATCTATATTTTCGGTTATTTTTTCAATGTCAAAATGCCACCATTGAATTTGCAATAATTCTTCGATTATTGTATTTGTAAATCGTTCCTTTATTTTATTTGCGGGATTTCCGCCAACAATTGTATATGGTGCGACGTCTCTAGTCACAACAGATTTAGCTGCAATGATTGCACCATCCCCTATTTTTATTCCGGGCATAATCGTTGTATCCATACCAATCCAAACGTCATTTCCTATAACTGTATCCCCTTTGTAAGGTAAATCAGACAAATTAGGTGTATACTTCTCCCACCCATTCCCAAATATATTAAATGGATATGCCGAAAATCCATCCATCCGATGATTCGCTCCGTTCATAATAAAGGTAACTCCATTTGCAATACAACAAAACTTTTCAATGATAAGACGATCTCCAAGAAATTCATAATGATGTAATACTCGATCTTCAAATGTTTCTCCATCTTTCGCATCATAATATGAATAGTCTCCAACGAGTATATTAGCTTTCGTTATTGTATTTTTTATAAAATGGACATTTTGATTTCCTTCAATAGGATATTTAACATTTGGATTAGGATTCATGTTGTACAGCACTTCCTTTACCATTTATTTCACTCTCTACCGCTATTACTGGCTTTAAATTGTATATAGGTAAAATAAATAATAATCCAATTATAAAAAGTAAAGCGGTCCCTTCATACATCATACTTAATGAAAACATCTCCTTTAATGAGCCAGCAATACTCATCGTTACTACCATTGAACCGGTAAATAACGGACTTAAAATGCCATTTACACGACCAATAAAATCAGTATCGCTATTTTGGATAATGAGTGTATTAATACCTATTTGGATACAAGGAAGAGCTAACCCACTAAAAAGTTGTGCTGTAAGTGTCACCCATAAATTCGTCGAATAACCTATAATACCAATGCCAATCGCCTGACCGAGCATCCCTATAATTAACATCTTTTGCGGAGCTACGTTTTTCGCAAATACCATCGCTAAAACTCCGCCAACAATCATACCCGCGCCATTTACTGTTAGTAACCATTGTAAACTCTCTTTTGATAAACCTAACTGCTCAGTTACGATAAATATACCTAATGGCTGAATCAATCCTATACCTAGTCCTGCCGCCATAAAACAAAGCCCTAGTAAAGTTAATGCTTTTTTCTTTTTCACATATTTAATACCATCAAGCATCTCCTGTAGTAGCGTGATTTCTTTCTTATCATTATCATTCTCAAGATCTTTCGGAAGAAATAACAACACAGCAGCTGCCAGTAAAAAAGCGATACCTGTTATGATAATTGAAATATAAATTCCAAAACTATGAAAAATAAATGTTCCAAGAATCGGCCCTAATACCATAAAAATCGCAAATATTGTTTGATATATAGACATGGCTAATTGGATCTGTTCCGCCGATAAATGCTGTTTAAACAATTTCATGCCAGATGGCTGAGAAAACTGTGAAAGGATTGCAGAAATAAGCGTGACAAAAAACACAATTTTCCACGTACCAAACATGAGTGTAATTAATACACCAAATACTGAAATAGAACTTAACGTTTCACACCATATCATTGTCTTCTTCGGCTTCCACCTATCAGCAAACGTTCCGCCAATAAAAGAAAAGATGAAAATTGGAGCAAACTCCGCAACTGAAATCATCGAAATAGCAAAAGCATCACCTTTGGTCATTTCCATTACATATAATAATACCGCAAAGTTTCGAACCCATATCCCTACTTGTAAAAATAATGCTGATGCTAAAATACCTTGCACAAACCGATTTTTCAACACTTGTGATACCCCAGTATTTTGTTTCGTTTCTACATTTGTCGACATAAAAAAGCCCCCTATTTCATGTTCTGAACAGGAGGCAGCACAAATCATATAAAAAGACTATATATTCGCAGAGCGAAATACATCCCTTTTCTATAAATGTACAGACTAATCCTATTCAGAAGAATATTTCGTTTTTTAACGAAGATCTCTTACAAATAGAATTAGTTGATCATTGGGATGTGTTCACCCTTCCGTTTCGAATTTAAATAACACATACATACTCTATGTA
The DNA here is from genome assembly GCF_058792175.1 of Bacillus sp. EB106-02-03-XG38. NCBI lineage: Bacteria > Bacillati > Bacillota > Bacilli > Caryophanales > Bacillaceae > Bacillus > Bacillus sp. EB106-02-03-XG38. The sequence goes on along the minus strand of NZ_JBYTED010000001.1, from coordinate 794,905 downwards.
AAGCATTTTCGATGTATGCATGTCTTAAAATAAATATTCTAGAATGTTAATGGTAATTCCTCTAAAGAACGCATTAAATAATTACCTTGCCATTTAACATCTTCACGATTTCCTTTTATTTGCAAATCAGGCATTCGATTAAACAAAGTCGTAATAGCAATCTTTGCTTCCAACCTAGCAAGTGGAGCGCCTAAGCAGAAATGGCTCCCATGGCCAAAGGCAATATGACGATTATTCTCCCGAGTAATATCAAATACTTCTGGGTTCTCAAATACTGTTTCATCACGGTTCGCTGAAGCTAATGCAATGACAACCATATCCCCTTTTTCGATTGTTTGGTCATGGATTTGAAAAGATTCATCTGCCCATCTTGAAGTTGTAACCTCAACTGGAGAATAATATCGTAACCCTTCCTCAATAGCTGCATCAATTAATTTTGGATTATCCTTTAATAACTGTAATTGATTCGGATTTTCAAGAAGCGCTAATACCGTATTTGTAATTAAATTTACAGTTGTTTCGTGTCCCGCCACAATTAGTAACATTATCATTGAATATAGTTCCCGAGCGCTAAGTTTATGCCCTTCACTCTCTGCAAGTATTAAAGCACTCACCAAGTCCTCTTTTGGTTCTTGTCTTTTAACATCAACTAAATATTGGAGATATGTAATAAACTCTGATAGTTGCTTTTCAGTTTCTTTTATTTCTTCTGGAGTTTCTGGATAAGCAATGACAGCATGAGACCAAATTCTAAATTTCGCTTGATCCTCTTTTGGAATGCCAAGCATTTCACTTATTACAATAATCGGTAAAGGGAACGAATAATCATCAACAAGATTTAATGAACCTTTGTGCTCGACTTCATTTAACAAATCATCTGCAATATCCTGTATTCTTCCTTCCAATTGCGTAATCATCTTCGGTGTAAAAGCTTTTTGGACGAGTGATCGTAAACGATTATGGTTAGGTGGATCTGAATTTAGCATGTGCGTCGTTAAATAATCACTATTGTCAACAGTAAGAAAGACATTCAATGCATCTTGAGAAAATACATTGGCTGGATCTTTTTTTAAGCGATTATCTTTTAATAGTGGCAAAGCATCTTCATATCTTGTAATAAGCCACTCTGCACCTAATTCAGTTTTATTCACAAATAAGATAGGTTGCATTTTTCGAGATTCTTTATAAATTTCATATGCATCTTCTTTAAACTGAGCTGAAGCTAAATTAATGCCATCCTCTATTCTTAGTCCAACTTTGTTTTTCATTGACATCGTATTCCCTCACTCCCATATGTTTTTGAAAACCAACCAACATATGCATTATACTCTAATAAAAACGTGAAAATTGTAAATTTTTAACCAAAATCTTACTTCATATATTGAAAAATAAAAAAGTGAGGGAGTAAAATCTTTCTACTCTCTCACTTTTCTTTATGCGAAGCACATGAAATTACTAATTTGTTGATAGCGGTAGCTTACTTTACGACGACGACCACCTTGCCAAGTGTAACCTGATACTCCGTTTCTTCTCACTTCAGTCGGAAAGAACCATAAGTCTCTTCCGAAAGGTCCTGGACGATGTAAACGTAAAAAGCCCCATCTTCCTAGACAGTTACACATCCATGATTTCATATTGCCTGGTTGTGCTGGAGAAGCAAATGTAGATGGTAACGATGGAGCTTGAGATGGTGGTGGTGACGTTGGAGCATCCTCCGCATCATCTGGTCTATAATCTTCTTGTTCCATTTCCCTCACTTCATTTACAGGTTCATACCCGTAGTTTTGTGGATTATAATACATCCCTTGATCATATGGATAATTTTGCTGGTTATACATATTAATAAATCACCTACTTTTCATTCAGTACCTTTAACATTAATATGTGATAAGCGCTCTATAGGAAGCTTATGTATAGCCCAAATTCATATAAAATTGTTACAAAATAAAAATAGAAGAGATCTATAATAAATCTCTCCTATTTACATTAAGCAAAACACATAAAATTACTAATTTGTTTATATTGGTACGTTACTTTAAAACGATAGCCATCTTGCCAAGTATATCCCGATACATCATACCGCCGAACTTCTGTTGGAAAAAACCATAAATCTCTTCCAAAAGTACCGGGTATATATAATCTTAAATAACCCCATCTCCCTAGACAATTACACATCCATGATCTCATTTGGCCTGTTTGTATAGGATTAGCAAATGTAGAAGGTAAATTGGGAGGCTTAGATGGCGGTAGTAACTTTGGAGTGTCATCTGCTTGACATGAACAAAACTGATTGTTCAATGAACTATTCCTCCTAATTATTAGTAAACTCTATATAGTATATGAATTTTCTTTTTATATGAAACTTCTATAAAGGAAAAACTCGCTATTGTCCAAACAAAAATCCCCTTCTAATTCTTTAATAGAAGAGGATTTTTTGTTTAAATTCTATTTCAACTTCACACTATAAAAACGCATTTCATCTAACGAACCTTCAAATTCAAATACTTCTTTTTTTATTAGTTCCTTTAAGCGATATTCTAAAAACGTATCGCCAACTAGCTGCTCTACAAGACCAAGTGCTTCACCAATTACTCTAGGAGCTTTTAGGAACTCTCGATCAGCACCTATACTTTTCGCGCATTCAATAATAAATTGATCAAAATAATCTTCTTGTACTGAACGCACTTCATTGTCTGTCCAAACTCTTAAAAATTCCGTACTTTTCGATAGACTATCCCACTCACGCTCAAACTGCGTACGTTTCTCTACAGTTAAATATGGCAGTTCTAAAAAACTGTTTTGAATTAGAGCTAAACTTTCAGGTGATAACTCTCCCGTTCCACGAATAGCATACTCTCGTTTTAATATTTCTTTACTTGCTTCAGATGTATTCATAACGCGAATGTTTTTCTTATCTTCTAATTGTGCCATTACAAAACATAGACCTACATGTTCATGAGCATTATTAGCTTTCCAAATTGTAATAGGCGTATCAATAGGGATAGTATGTAGTTCTTCCATAGTTTCTAAAAATCTTGATAAATACTCTTCTTCAAAATAATTTTCATAAGCAGTTAAGTTGTTTACTAACCATTTCTGTCTTGCTAGTTGTCCCTCATTCATATGTAACTTGTTTATCGGCCCAATTGAAAAGAATTCAGAAAAAGCAACAACCATCTCTTCTAATCGCTCTTCTTGACCAAGCATATACTTTAAACATCCAGCTGTTGAATCATCAAAAGCAATATGTACGTGTGAGCTTTCTTTTACATTTTTATAAGATGTATTACTCGTTAGTTGATTAGGAATATCCATCAAATTTTTAATCGTATCTTCACTATAATTTTCTTCTAATAAACTCAACTGAATTAGAATACTTTGAAGTAAATGTTTTGCTTCATCTTCGTGCATATCTTCTACAACATTTTTGATTTTATCTATCATATAAATCCCTCTATTCATTTCAAAAATAACATAGATTATAGTGTATCACTTAAGTGTCACTCTTTAAAAGTTTTTTAATCAAATCATGTATTAGAAAGATTGCTACAGCTATATAAGGTTTCAACAAAAAATTTATCTACAACATTCTACTAAACACTTTGTAAATCCTTTTATTTAAATGTATAATTATTTAGAAAATAAAAAGTACAGGAGCTATATGTATGGAGAAAATGTTTACTACTTATAAACATTATTTAAAAAATTGGAGATTTATATTTATTTGTATATTACCTACTATCGCCTTATTATATGTTTTCGATGTCATATTTGAACTACTATTTCATCAAGATTTCTATTTATCTAACTTAATTTTTGCTATTATATTATTTTTAATATTTATTAACATCAAAGATATGTTTAAAATTGAAAGGTAAAGAGCGGGATAAAAAAAGAGCACCCTACAATGGGATGCTCTCATGTGATAGAGGTTTTTCTGAGTATTAAGTAGGACACGAAGGTCTTGTCCCACTATCTAATATATGCTTGTACTTATTTTTTGTGCATGTACGAAGTATCACTATAAATTCTCATCATAAATTCATTGAACAATTAACATATTTATAAATAAAAAACATCCCCGTGGATGTTTTTTATTTACTAATTTTTATGCCTCCATAAACTTTGCCGGTACACCAATTTTTTCAACTACAGAAGATATATTAGTAGGATTAATCATTACATTTTCAATACTAACTAATTTATTTTCTAATAGTCCATTCTCTGTTGTAATAAGTTCTTCAAACCGTTCTAAAGTCATCGAGAATTTATGTTCACTCCCGCCATTCATACTGACTTTTACATACTTCATCGTGCACCCGCCTTTCATAATAATCTATAATTCGATAAAAAGGCGCTTACATCCTTTTATTTACTACTAAATTTCACACTTTTACGCCTTACTAATTCACGTTTATTTATTTTGGAGAAAGTAACTACTATTTTATGTTCACGTTATAATTGCTAGAAAGAATGATAAAGATAAAAATGCACAAAGTGGGATATATAAAACAGTATCCATTCTTGCAAATTGCGTACCTTTTTTCCTTTTAAAGATACCAAAATAATGAAACTCACCAATTACTCTTATGAAAAACACAATCATACAAACCCAGGATCCCATTTGAACAATAATATTAGGAAGTGCGAAATGAACGATATTCGTTTGTTGTAATAAAATTATCGCTGCCATACTTATTAATAACGCAATGAACAATGTCATACCTACACTTGGTGTAAACGCCTTTTCTCCAGCTTTTGTTGGAATGACACTACTTGTCGCCCACTTACCTCCGAAAGCCCAGTAAACATGTAAAAAGCTAACTAAAAATAATATACAGACCGAAATGTATGTAATAATAAGCATTTTGTCCTCCTATTATTTTATTTAAATCTTCAACTTTAGAGTATTTTATAATTTCCACATTAGTAATCTATATCTAATAATATAAAAACCCCTTAATGATTTTTCGTAAAATTGATTAATCATTAAGGGGCTTTTCACTTTATTACGCATTATACCTATTTCTACGACGTTCCATCCTCGTTTGTCCTTGAGCAGTACCTTCTTGATATTGCTCTATTTGCTCTCTCATTTCATATGTTGCAGCTGGAGCTGGTTCTTCGTAATTATGCTCACGTATTTTTTCTGGTGTTTTTCGTTTTGATCCTTTTCCACCAAACTTAAATAATTTCATCTTTAATTTCGGTAATTTTGGAAGTGGAATCTTAAATGATAGCTTTTTTCGTTTCTTTTTTTGTTTAAATAGATTTATGCTTTCTTTATTATCTTCCTCTTTACGGTGTAATAACATGGCGATTAACCCACCTAATATAAGCCCGCCAACTAAAAGCATAAGGTATTTGAAATTGCTTATCATTAAACTCGACATACGTTCAAGTATGACTAACGACTGTACTTCTTTAATATCCCATAATAAAGCGGCCCATAATGCGAATAAACCGAAAGTAAGTCCATATGTACGAAAACGGAATAAACATGGAATTAAAGCGACACAAGCTGCAATTTTCGCGTTCGCTATAATTGAACTTGTTGAAATATCTTGATGCCAAATTACTAACAGTAATGTTATAAATGGCGCATAAGCTATCCAGCTACATATACGTGAATATACTTTTTTCGCAAAATAGCTACCAAAACTAGTGAAAAATAAAAGGCCTCCAATATATAAAGATTGTTCTAGTGGGATTTGCTTCATAATTCCTGCAACTGGAAAGAGGCCGCTCAATAGCATTAATAGCACATCTAACTTCTTCACAATTCCTCATTCCTTTCAAATTTCTTTTGAATCAATTCATATTACTTTTCCAAATAAAATGTTTTTATTTCTAAAAAACATCTTAATCCTGTATGCAAATAAAGTAAATACGTAAAAGAGAAGTTACATGACAAATGATATCCTTATTTACATGAAAAAATGACAAATCCTGACCGATATAAGGAGCAGGATTTGTCTATTATTATTTACAGTAGAATAATTGAATCTTTCTTTTCTATCTTTATTATATCTACATCCAGTTCATCATCAAACTCTTTAAACTCTCTTGCATCTATATCAGTCATATAGCCTTTTATTACTTTCGCCATATGCTTAGAATACGGCATGTGTACATCCTTTTCCAAAAGCATACTTGTATTACAGCACATGTAATGTATCATTTTGGCAATAGAATTCCTTTCTACTGCTTTTACACCTAGCGGTAAAATTTCAAGTATGTATCTCTGCAATGTTTCACTACCATTAAGCGAATATTCACCAATGCTATAATACATTCCATTTTGATCTACATATAAGCTCGTGCCATCCAGTATATCATCACTTTCTACTGCACCGTATTTTGGTACATCATAAGATGTATTTATCCTAATAATATTTAAGTTTGAAACCTTTAGCATATCCGGAACAATGTCAGGGAACCTATCTATATCAACTTTTTTATTTTGTAACTCTTTTATCCAATGTTTTCTTAAATTCGCATCTATAATGAAATATACTTGTTCATTTTTTTCTTTTGCAGGTTGTAAAATTCCTGATAATGTTTCAGAAACAAATTGTTTAAATTGAATTCCCATATCATTTCTTTTTGAAGGCTGTGGTAAAAAGGTATTATGTTTATTTACATGTAATAATAGACGATCAATCGTTTGCCAATCTGTATTCCCATATAATTTATATGAAATTTCTTTTCCTTTTATTTGTGAAAAAATAGGTAAGAAATCAAATTTCGAGATTCGTTCAATTGATAAATTAACAAATGTACAAGGTAAATTTATCTTATTCCAACTACGTTTCAAAAATCCTTTTTGTTCTAATAAACTAAGAATACAATTTATAATTGTTTTACGAGATACACTTTGGCCTATAAATAAATTAATAAATGCAGAAATACGGTTTGTTCGTGCAAATCCTTCTCTAACAATTTGCTTTGGATCAATTTTTTCACGTCCATCACAATTTTCCATTGCGATTAACGCTAATGTCGCATCATTACGCTTACCTGCAGTAGCGTAAACCGCTTTCATAACATCCTCTACTAAATTCGCTTTGTATTTCTGGCAATATTGCATTTTATATGGATTTTGCAATACTTTTTCAATATTACATCTTACTATTTTTAACAATACTGGTGAATCAGCATTTAATACGTATGATGACTCACCAATTTGAGCTAACACAATTCCACTTTCACATAACGCTTGTTCTACTTCCATCGATATTTTTTCAGACCATATCTCTAATGTTATAGTCTCTAATCCTTTGGGTGCAATTAAAGGGAATAATTCATTTTCATTATTTATTGCAAGTTTCTTACATTCTGGTAGTAATGTGAAATAAGTGAATTTTTGCTGAAACCCTTTAAATAAATACTCTCTTTCCTTTACTTTTATACCAGGTTTTATTTTAGTACCTTGAACTTTATATATTCTCTCGTTATATGGAAGTAACACCCTAAGATTTTCTCCCAGCATATAATCTTTCGGATATTGAAGAATATGCTCCAATTCAACTTCTCCACCTATATGAAAATCATCTTTTAAATTTCTAAATATCTTAATCCACTTTATACCGTTTGTTGCTTGTTGCACTTTTAGCTTTACAAACCGAGGTTTTTTATTATTCGATGCAAATTCTGGAGTAGAAATTAAAATCATGCCTCGTTTTCGTCTTAAAAGCAAAGGAATATCTGGATGGTTATATTCTTGATATTAAGACTGTCTTTATGAGCATTTCGTATAAGTGTGATTTCATTAATTAAAGCTATTTTTAAAGCAGACATATCAGCGATAATTTATGTCTATTCTGTATTAGTGTTAGCAAGTTCGTTTGCAAACTTGTTAGCACTTTTTTGTTTAGATAATACACGCATTCCTTCTTATATACTGACTGTGTTCCGATTTGGGGATTTTTGTGCGGAAAATATAACTTCCCATTGTGGTCAAAAGAGAGTGGTCGTTTTATTCGCCACTCTCTTCTTATATATATGCCCAAAACTTTTTTTGTGGTTAAATATCATTCCATCTATCCTTGCCTTTGTTTCCTATGACTGACAGATTACATTTTCAAACTTCTACCCTATTCCCTTGTGACTCATTTATACTTTGTTCAAGATTTTTAATTGTCGTATCTTTTTCTTTAAGAGCTTCTTTTAGCTCATCAATTATTTTTGAATTTACATCCATCTTACTCTTCAATTCCTTTTCTAAATTGATAAGTAAGTCATACTGCTTCTTCTGTTCATTAGATACCGCTCTTCTGTTGTTATCTCCAATCATTATAAATACAACGCCTAAAGCAATAACGCTTGCTGAAGTACTCATTGAATCAAGAATACCTTTCGGCAATGATGTAATCAATTTAGAATTAGGAAAAGCTATTATACAAAATGCCGCTATATAGTATAGCATCCCACCTATTCTTAATGCCTTCTTTTCCAATACAGGGTCATTTCCATTCTCTATTAACTTATTAAGAAAGTCAGATAATGTTAAGAAAAGTCCAGCTAACGAAATACCTGTAACAAATGCTCCTGAAATATTTGCTTGCCCTAAAACATTTAAAATCCCAAGTAAAACTATAGCAACCCCCATAAAAATCGTTAATTGTTCCATCTGTGAAAACCAATTTCTTTTCATTAATTCACCAACTTACAAATTTATTATAGAATTTAATTATATAATAAATTTGTTGTACAATTTCCTAATTAATTATTATTTTTAATAAATTTAAAATTCTTCTATTACATAAACATTCACAAAAACATCATATTTTGCTGCCAGTTCCTCCAATTTCTTTTCTCTATATTTTGTAATGGTAAAGAAGTGGATAACTGGCACTTTCCCGTTATGCTTTTGTTTATAAATTTGTGTAAGCTCTTCATATTTTTTTATCTTCTCTTCATTCACTTTCATTTTTTGCGAACGATCTATCTCAACTGCATGAAGTATATTTTCTTCATCCCGAAACTTTACATCAGGAACTATTTTCTTTTTTTCTTTATTCTTTATATAACGGATATCTGTTTCAATCTGCCAATCATCCGGACAGAATAAATGTAACCATGCTTCATTCCGTAATAATGCATGTGCAAGCTTCCCTCTCGAAACAACCTTACCGTCATCCCCAAACATGGCATGCCCTTCCTTATTGAGATAATACACGTACTCTTTCCCTTGCATCGTCTTACTCAAATACGGCTTCAAATCCCCCATAATTCTGTTTGCATTTCGAATACCACCCATATCATGCACACTCATTACATGTCGTCTTGTCGCAAACTGCAACTTCCTAATCGTCGCAAGTATCGCCATCTGACGGTTGATCTTCATGTGACTCTGGATGTTCATGTTTTTCCACCTCATATTCTTTTAGATATTTCCACATGACCTTGTCATCGATATATGGTACTTGCAGTACAGTGAAGTTTTCCTTCATATATATAGCTCTTCCTGGAATAGATGGTAGTTGCTCTAATCCAGACTGATCAATTACAACTTCTGATGCGGTACGAGTCGGTAAACGGAAACCAAGTTTTGCATTCGCCATCTGTTTGACTACCCTCGGCAATGTGTCTCCAGTCGGATATTGTGTACAGAAGATAATACGAAATCCAAGTGCCCCTCCAACACGCGCAATGTGACTCAGCATGTATTGACACTCTTCCAACATTTTATTATGAGCTCTTGGTAATCCTTTTGCAGGTGCGAGTACCGCTCCTTCATCCACTACAATGAAATACCGGTCCTTTTCTTTCGTGTGAACAATATTCTTGATACCACGTTCTTTCATGTACTTTCCGCGCTCATGCATTTTCTCCATTACTTTTAACAACATTCCATGTGCTTGCTCTGATGTTTCTGCGATTTGTTCAACCTGTTTCAGTTTTTTATATTCGCTAAATTCGAGTCCTTCTTCTTTTAAATCAATTAAATAAAAATGCGCATGATCTGGATTTGCTAACGATAAGGAAGCAAACGTATTTTTAAGGAAAACTGTTTTCCCCATACGAATTAATCCACCTACAGCCATATGCGGTGTTTCATCAAAATCGTGGTAAACAATTGTTTCTAAACTCTGGCCAACTGGAATACGCCATTTCCCTTTCATTACTAAATCCATTGACCATTCCCAGTTCTTCGGTATCTCTCTGCGGAATACACGGATGTTCAATTTATAATTATCGTACTGAATACATACTGGTTTATTTAATCCTTCAGAAACAACGTCCTCAACCTTCTGTACGATTTTACTCGGCATGCCAAGCGGTAAGGTATATACATAAGTCGTACTGCGATTATCATCAATTTGTTTTTGAAACTTTGGATATTGTAATTTCTCTTCATTATTTCTTTTGATCGCAATACCAGCTACCTCAAAAAACACTTGTATCTTTCGCTTATCATCATTTTTACTTTTGAACTTTTCACCGAATAATGCCACTGTTAAACCTGCAGCTGGAACGAGTAATAATTCAATCATTTTCTTCACTCCCTATATACCCTTTATAAGGGTATATATCCCTTATTTTTGGAAGGCTCCCGTACATGTTCTATGTTAATGACCAGTAAATGTCCTACAATTCCACATTGGTATTCCCTTATAGAAACGCGAAAAGCACATAACGTAGAAGATACAAGAACGAGCCTGTGAGCGTTGTGTACATGGTCATACGTGGAAGCCAATGTGGAACACTCTGCCCCATTTTTTCTGCGACCTTCATCGTAATAACTGACAAGCCAGTTGTCGTCCATACCACTACCGCTTCTCCTACGATTGTCATTTGAATCCCTCTTTTCGAATGAGTTGTAATCCCTTTGTTGTCATAACCGGTTGATACTCATTTATGACATCGCCCCAATCAAGCACTTCATCCTCATCTTCATATAAATCATCCATGATATCGTTTGATAAACGGTAATAGCCTTTGTACTCACGGTTATTAAAAACCTCATGTCTTTCCATGTGGTCCACAATTGCATTTGTTTCTTTTTTGCCACTAGCACCCCTATACATATTTCTCAATTCTTTTGATGGATATAGGTAAGGCGTTTCATTCAAATGTGAATATTGCCAACGCATACGCTCCCTCTCCCCTCTTGATGTCCTTGATTCCACTTGGTATTCCTCGTGGTCTTGATATAGGTATATGACCTAGAAAGAAGGATTTTGCCTGTCCTTCGAGAAAAAATTCGTAGGACAACTAAAAAAGGGTGATGATATGGAAAGTCGTTTGAAAGAAATTTTGGATGAACGTGGAATTAAATACAGTTTTATTGCTAAAAAAGCTGGGATTGCAACATCCACAATGACGAATTTAATAAAAGGTGGACTTCCAACCTTACCTGTCGCCTACCGTATTGCTCGTGCGCTGGAAATGAAATTAGAAGACATTTGGATTGAGGATGAAGTAGAATAAGCACCAATTGGACATACTCATACTGAGGTGAATTGCATGATTTGGGCAATAGCATTGCTATTACTTGTTTTTCTAATCGGTTTTGTTACGAGAGGTCCACACGTAACACCTGAAGAAATTAGAACACACCGAATACAACAAGCTGCAACTCGTAGTCATTTAGAAATAATGGATCCAAGAGAATTTGAATACTTTGTAGCTGATGTCTTTCGTACACTTGGTTATAAAGTCCAGGTTACTTCTGGTTCTAATGATGGTGGAAAAGACATCATCCTTTATAAAGGGAAAGAATTGAAATTCGTTGAGGTAAAACGCTATACGAAAAGCTCTATTGGAAGACCTTTTATCCAGAAGCTTCATAGCGCCATTGTGGATGCTGATGCTGTTGGAGGATATTTTGTTACACTAAGTAATTTCAATAAGAACGCACGAATATACGCTGCGAATAAAAACATTGAGTTAATCGATGGTGATTCTCTTATTAGCATGACGAAATCATAAAGCTGGCTCTTTTGAAGAGTTGGCTTTTTTCTTACAAAAAACTTTTTTATCAATTAACTTTTTGTAAAATTTTCCGATTAATCTGATATACTTATACTCGTGTTATTAATACATAATCAGGGGGAAAATATCATGAAAAAAGAACTATCTGTATTAGTTGCAACAGCGGTTTTAGCAATGGGGCTTGCTGCATGTGGATCTACCGAGGAGACTGCAAAAAAAGAAGAACCAAAAGCTACTGAATCTAAAGAAGCAAAGACAGAGAAAAAAGATACAGTAACAGAAAAGAAAGAAGCTTCAAAAGAAACGGCTGCTACTTCTGAAAAGGAAACACGAAAAAGTGAATACGGTACATTGACTGTTCTTAAAAAGAATGAGAATCTTGGTATTTCCGAAACTGCCGGTCCCTTCAAATTAGAGTTAAATAAAGCACAGGTGGCAAAAATGGAAGTTAGCCCTAACTACAAACAAATGTTTAAGGATAAAGACAAAGTAACTGTTGTTACGATTGCGATGAAAATAGAAAATACAACTGATGATACAAATTCTTATTACCCTGATCAAGCTGTACTCGTTACGAATGATGGTGAACAAGTAGAAGCTTCCACTTTCATTAGTGACCATCTAGGTGGAGAGTATATTGGAAAAGTAAAGAAACAAGGGAATGTAATATTCCTTCTTGATGGGGAGCCTGAAAAAATTAGTCATTTAAAACTTTCTATTAAAAAACCTCATAACAAAGAATTTTCTCCTATTGGTGAAGAGAAGTTAATTGAATTTGATATAAAATAAACAAAAAAGCCGCCCACATGAACTGCACCCCAATTGTTAGATTGTGTCTAACAATTGAGGTGCGGTTCAATAGGAGTCGGCTTTATTTAATAGCTATAATATCAATAAAATTAAGCGTAATCTTATTATAAAAAGCATCCGTACAGATAACGGCACTATTTAACGGATCTATATCAATTACTGTCATGTAGCTGTTCAGCAAATAACCATCCTCATAATATGTAATTAGTATTTCTTCTTCAGATAACAATGAACATAATAGCTTGTTCTCAATAAGTTCTTGTTCATCCTGGGTTAATGTAGGCCGCTCTACTTTTGTCTTTTCTTTAACAATCTCGCGGATACCATCGAATTGATCTGTAAGTGCTGCGAACGGACTCCATTTAACCATACCGCGTTCCTTTGGCATATTAGCGTTGTTCATGCTTTATGTCCCCCTAACAATGTGTTTCTGTATCTTGTTGTTGCACTATTTGTATACGAAATTCCTCGTAATATGCTGTTCTTACCAAATTTAGTGCGTATTTCATCCATTACTTTAGTTAGTTTCATTTCTTTTTCTCGTTGTATTACATTATCGAATAGTGAGATTTGTTCTTCGCCTTCATTGATTAAGTTAGTTAAAGAAACATTGATGGATCTAATGGGTTCTCCAGTATAAAATTCATGTAAAAAATATGTACAAATCTTATAAATATCCATTGTTAAATTGGTTGGTCGGTTCATAGTGTGAGTTTTTCTGAAACCACCAGCGTAATTTTTACTGTAACCAATTGAAAAATGAATAGTTTGAGCTAGTTTGTTTTGTCTTCGCATTCGATAACAAACTTCCTCAATATGTTCCAGTAGAACAATTGGAAATTCCTCTATGGTGTAATCACGCATGAGTATTTGGCTTTTACCAATTGAAGTTGTTGTTGGGATGTATTTCTCTGATATTCGGCTAAAATCAATGCCATTACTATGTAAGTGTAGTTCTTCGCCAATGACCCCAAAGCTCTGCTTTAAGTATTTAAGTGGATACTGCGCTAAGTCCCCAATGGAATGTATTCCTTTTCGGTTTAACTTCGCTTCTGTCTTACCCGAAATTCCCCAAAACTTACTCAGTGGTCGTATTGGCCATAATTTTATGGGTACATCTTCGTACTTCCAGTATGCTATACAATCTTTCGTTTTCTTTGCTTCCACATCTAAAGCGACCTTACTCATTAAAGGGTTAGGACCAATTCCAACCGTGCATTCAATTCGTGTCTTCGCGTATATTTCACGTTTGAATTTCAATGCGAACTCATAAGGATCGTTAGCAAATAAATGAATGCTATCTGTAATATCCATGAAGAACTCATCAATTGAATATTGGTGAAAATCCTCAATCGGAACGTATTGTAGAGCTAATTTTGTTATGTAGTTTGAGCATTTAATGTATGTGCTCATAATCGGATTTACAACAAGAATATCCTTTTGACGCGGGATCTCATATAGCCTTGCCATCTTCTTTACACCCATCGCTTTTAATGGTGGCGTTGCAGCCAAAACAATTGAACCACTTCTATTCACATCACCAACTACTGCTAACTTAGTGCGTAGAGGATCTAACCCCATTTTGATGCACGAAACACTGGCATAGAACGAACGAAGATCTACACATAAAACAATTCGATTGGGCAATATTGAATAGTCATACACTGTCATTTCCTCCTTAAATAACAGAACGTTCGTTCTTATTATATACGAACTAATGTTCTTTTAGAAGGGGTTTTTAAGAAAATATTGGATTAAAAAACCGCATTCTTTTTTATGGAGACTGCTTAAATGATGTCCAATCCTCCCTACTGCTTTTCGCATAGCATGTACTAAAAAGGAGGTACGTACTTAATATGTCAAACTATTATTACGACCGTTCACATAAGTTCTATCGCAAGAAGCGTAAGAAATGTGACTGTGATTGTCATTGTGAACCTCGCTATGAAACGTTAACATCAGGTCCTTTATTCCGTAATGCTGACACTGATTTCATTCAAGTTTCTGCACTTAATCAAACGGACGAACCGCAAACTGTTACTATAGCGGTTCAGAATTATCAAGATACGTGTGATGGTGATGTTTACCCTTCTTATGGATATCTTTGTGGGGAGTTAATAAACGATGATAATGGAGGTTCGGATGATACTGTGCGAAACGGTAACGGTGGATGTATCTATTGCGAGCCTGAAGGAGTAAATCCGTTTATTGGTCCAGTTACATTTACGATTCCACCTCGGCAGTTGTTTAGCGTAAGGGTGTTTTATCCAACCGATCCAATTCAACCGCAAGATCCTTTATACGTAGTTCGGGTGACGAAGCCGACTGACCCGATTCAACCGACTGACCCATTTCAACCGCAAGAACCTTTCCGACCAGTTACCATAAACACATGGGGCATTAACTTTGCAGGAGTAATTCAGCAAGGGAATACGGTGTTGAACGGGCAGTTTACGCCAGGTGATCCGCTTGCACCAGTTGACCCTGCTTAATACGATATAAATAAAAAAAGCCGTCAAATGACGGCTCTTATTGTTACTTCACATACACATCTGCTTTATTTACAATTAAGCAGATTTTATTTCACATAAATATTATTATACTAATCTAAAATTTCCATGTTTACATTTTTTTCTTTTTATCTCATAATTTTAATTGGGAAAGGGAGGAAAAAAATGGTTCAAATCAAAGTAACACCTGAAATGCTAGAAGAAGTAGCTAATCGTGCAAATAATACCAGAATCGCATTAGAATCTATACATAGTAATTTATGTAACGAAATAGATCAATTGTGTTCTCAATGGATTGGTGCCTCTAATCAACAGTTCATTCAAATGTTCAATGATGCGAGACCAAAAGCTTTTACATCTATCAATTCACTTATACAGGTAGAAGAAGATTTGAAACGAATTGCCGAAAAATTTCGTAATACAGATAATCAAGATGTTACAATGGACGAAGGTGCAATGTGTGGTAAACTGTCAATAGAGGAAAAAGATAAGTTTGACGGAGTAAAGTTTGCAAAAGATACAGTTGGTGAATTATCAGGTGTGTATGATATAGAAAGAGCGATAGATGGTATTGATCCATCTACCGGAGAAGAACTTTCTACTACACAACGTTTTATTGCTGCAGGAACATTTATTCTTGGCTTAACACCCGTAGGAAAAATTGGTAAAGCAGCCAAAGTAGCTAAAATGGCTGATAAAGCACACGATGTATCTAAAGAAGTAAAAATGGCTGAAGATGCAAGATTACTTCAATCCGGAGGAAGAGACTATCTAACCCAATATGATGATGGTGTTCATCATGTAGAAAAAATGTATGATGAAATTAGGGCTTCAAATACTGATGTTGCAGCAATCACAAAAAACACTGGATGGAAAGAAGAAAGAATCAATCGTATTAAAGAACATGTTTTTATGAAGGAACATATGCTTAGTCGCGGAAAAGATAGATTTGACCCTGATTATGGTATTGCAAGAGCTTGGCAGCGTTTAGAAAAAGGAATTCATCATGAAAATGATATAAAATTACTTAAACATGAATACTTTGAATCTCGATTTGAAGGAATTTTTAAAACTGATTATGTAACAGCACATCGTAAGACAGTTGATTCAGGACGACCATGGGATCCGCCTGAAACTGAGCCAATGATACCTTTTGATGAGCATTTAAAAGTTCCTCTTGATAAAGTTTTTAATTAAGGAGTGTTGAGAACAATGGGGAGATATCCACTAATAGCAATCATAAAAGAAAATGAGGATAAAGAAAATGTGATTTACAGTTTTGGTCCAGATACCGAATCTTGTATGTTAAATCCAGAGCTTTATAGTAGATGGAATTTTAAAGTTGCAAAGAATGCAACTAACCGTGTCGAAGCATTTATTTTACTAGATGATATGCCTGAGAAACATATGGCCTTGTTATATAAATGCGTTCATAAAATATATGCTCACATAGAAGAAAATGGTGGTATAGAGAATATGAATAACATTGATTTCCCGGAATATTTCGAGTTTATTGTTTAATAGATATCAGCATTAAACTTTGACATAATAATTATAAGAAACCGACTCTTTTATAGGAATCGGTTTCTTTGTCATGCTGTTTCTAAATTAATATATGTTTACATAGGCCCCATTAGCTGTTACATAGTATATTTTACTTAACCTCATACCACCAACCTTTACGGTCAAGGTATCCTTTCATTGCATTAAGTTGTGTATCTGATGTTGGCTCAGAAACAAAATACGTTAAGCCATCAGATTGTAATTTGAAGTTCGCTGTCATTTTAACAGATGTTAAAGCTTGCATAGCATCTTGAACCTCATATGGTGAAAAAGCTCCTGATTGGATAATATTTTGTTTAGGTTCCTCCGCTTGTATTTCCTTCTGTGCTGCTTCAGTAAACCAAGACAATGACTTGCTTCCTATAAGCGAATTCAAATCACATTTGCCAATACCAGGTACATTACCTGTTTCCGTGTACTGCCAAATATCACATGGATAAGCTGGCTTATTGCCGCCATAACGCGGAATCCATACAAAGTCACTCTTTACATTTGCCATACCAAAAGGCGCATACATATGATGACCAACATATAAACCAACTTTCTTAGCCCCCAATCGGTATAACTCATCGATAAACGCCTTTGTACCTGCACTCATATCGTTCATTGTTTTTACTTCTACATCAGCCACCCAAACGGTTGCGCTCTTGTCACCACGGCTCCAGAAGTCTTGTGCTTCTTTCTTTGCATCAGCAATGGAAACAAAACGGCAAAATGCATAGTTACCAAAAGGAATGCCATGCTGCTTCATAGCTTGTACATATCCTTTATATAACGGATCTACATAATTTGAACCATCTTGTACACGAGCAATTACAAAATCCAAATACTGTTTTGCTACTGGCCAGTTGATATTACCGTTCCATTTTGAAATATCTACGATTTGTCCCATTATTGATCCGCTCCTTTTTTATCTGCTTGTTTTTGTTTCCCTCCTAAAATCTCAACCGCATTAGTTAAAGCTGACGGTAAAGGGATTCCAATACGTCCTGCATTTTCTAACAATGAAAGTAATTCATTCCCGATGAAAAAGAAAATCGTCGCTTCGCGAATTGCACTGTTCGTTCCCATAACTGCATCAGCTTGAGTAGCTGCTGCGACCAAAAGAAAAAGCACCACCTTTTTGGCGATGCCTTTAAAACCAACTTTACTTTTCAGTTCCCCATTGAATCCTGCTGCGAATACACCAGTGATATAGTCGATGATTACCATGATAACGAGAACTTTCAATGTTGTATCCCATCCTCCCAAAAAGTATCCGCAAAATGCTCCGAATGTAGCTATAAATGCTTTCATTAATACATCAATACGATCCATCTTTTCACTCCTTTTTAGGCAATAAAAAAAGACCAGCTTACGGCTGCTCTGATTTCTCATTTATTAATTTTTGAACTAAGTTTTCTAATGATGTTAGTCTGTTGTTCATTAATGTAATTTCTTCATTATGTTTTCTCTCCATTTCTTGTATCTTCGCATTTTGATTTTCTTCAAGTTCCTGTAAAGCTTTGATTGTAAGTGACGCATATGAGTATAAGTGAATTCCTTTACCACTTTCATCGATAAACACTTCATCAGATTCATCTACAATTGCCCCGTAGTATGTTTTAATATCTTCTGTTGTCAATGGTGGGTCATTAGAATCTTTCTCTTCTCTCATTTTGTAAAGCTCGTTTACCGCATTCTTATAGTTAAATTGTCTCACTCTTACGTTCCTGATTTTTTCTAAGGCGGAAAAAGAAACTTCACGAATGTTAGATTTATATTCTCGTAGTGAAGGACTCATGAAATTACCTTGAACAGACCCCCATCCATTCTGAGTAACAGGTGACTTAACTTGAATGATACCTGTATATCCTGCTGCACGGCTATTACGTAAAGTGATATTAGGTAATCTTAAATCAGAATCTGTACCATTATCTTCAATGACTAACGAAGTTTGATATAATCCAGTTTTTCCTCGTCTAAAATACCAATTCCCATTCCCAGCATAAAAAACATGGTAATCATTAGCGTTTAGAACACTTAGGCCGTTTCTTTGCAATTCCCAATACACGGATTTTTTGATTTCACCATTTTCTATGCCATCGCCAATACCAATGTTCGCATAAGCCCCTGACCATCCTGCGCCTGCTTGAGACATAAATAATGCGCCTGCTGGGGCGTTAATCTTTTCATCTGAACCTAAGATGAAAGTCGGTTGCACTGCACCATCTGCTCTTCTGTAATGCCCAAGGAACGCTCTAGCAACACCACTTTCATATAGACGTACAAATTGGTCATCTAAACTAACATAGTTATTGGTGTTTGATGTTCTAATTTGGCAACCGGTCAGCAATCCAGCTTTAATCCACTCAGCGTTAACTTTACCGATTAAATCTATTCGTGCGGCATTTAACTTAATATTTTCTTTACTCATGTTAATGGCTGCAATGACATCATTTTCTTTTACAGATATGCTAATGCCCTTTTCTGTTAGTTGAAGGCGTGACTCCATATCTCTTACATAAGAATCTTTTGCAAATTGTCCATCCGATTGCGTCTTCGTATATACCTCTGTCTTTTTTGCTGCTGCATTAATCCCCTGTTCATTGATAGTAAAGCGGTTATCGATTAGAGTCATTTTTTGATTAAATTGCTCAGTTGCAAGTTTATTAGCTAATTCCCCCAATAAATCTTGTTTATTTTTATCAACTGTTTGTTTCAACTCAGGTATCTTAAACCCAGCAACATAATCCTCTACTTGTTTAAGCTCAACTTTTGCTCCGATTGCTGTTGCCTGTTGTTCGAATTTTGTATTTGTCTCAGTAATCTTTTTACCTTGTGCATCTACAATATTGTTTAAATTACTAACCGTAGAAGACAATCCGCTCGCTGTTTGTTCTATTGATGTAACTTTTTTATCAATGGTACCCTGATCGTTTTTCAAATCAACAATGGTACGTGAAAAGCCTTGAAGAGTTTCGTTCACTTCGTTAAATTGACCAGAAACCTCACGTTTTACTGATTCAATATCAGGTACAACAGGATCCCAAATACTATCTTTCCAGAGTTTTAAAATACCAGGCTTACCATTTGAAATATCTAACCATAATGTTTTTCTGTCTATAAGTCCTGTTGTTGGCGGATTCTTTGCTTCTATAATTTCAACGGTATTATTTTTAATATTCTCCTGTACTTTTTCAGCTAGTGTTTTTGCTGCTTCTGACTCCTTCTTTGCATTACTAGCTGTTTCATTAGCATTTTTCACTAATTTATCTAACTGATCTATCATTTCTTGTTTATTGCCAAGTGAACTTAGAATACGATTATAAATATTCCTTAATTCCTCATTCGGATCGATAATCTCATGATAATCACCAAATAAATATCTATCTTGTGTAGGATCTTTAAAAGATTCATCACCAGCAATTGCTCTAGCTTCCAAATAAAGCTTAGGTGTAAATCCAGTATCTTTAATTCGAATCGTATCGCCCTCATTAATCAACTCATGAGCCAATCCAAATACACGACCAATTGATTGTGCTTCTACTTCATAGGATATCGATGAATTAACACGCTTTTTTAACTCTACATTCATAAGAGTCATTAAACGCTTTGGATTCATATCTTGCTCTTCTGTCTCTGGACTATAGAGTCCAAATTTATGCTGTCCCTTCTCACTCCATCTTTGGAAAGCATCGTTGTCCACGAGATAAGGAATACCGTTATTTATTTCCGTAATCGTAATAAACTCTCCGCCTTCTTTTTTTACGAACCCTAATAAGGCTGTACAAATGTTTTGAGAGTTCTCAATACGCTTAATCCCCATTAAATCTTTGCCAAGGGTTATTTCTTTTCCTGTTTCTCGCCCACGCTTCTTTACCATATCTACATAACGCCCAACGACTTGAGAGCCAACGACTTCAGCGCGGTATTGAATTTCTAATTCGAATAATGAAGCTATCTTTTTAAGGAGAGTTAATGGATCGATAAACTCATCAATCGTCATAGAACGGAAACTAGCATATTCCAAATTTCCTTTTTGCCACTTCGTACCTGCAAGAGCTATATCCATCATTTCTATTACGGTCTTACCTTCTAATTTTTGTGGAGGGATAATTCCAGCTTTGGCAAGTTGAATCCATTCACCAGATGCATAAGTGATTACTAATCTATCATCAGAATTCTTTTCAATTTCAGTAATTACATAAGGAACAATACGACCATCACGTACTTCTTTTAATACTAAGTTTTGCTGCATAAGTGTAGATGAATGCCGTGTATTATCAAATACATGAAACTCTAATGTATCAATATTATTTTTGATTTCCCAATGTCTTTTATCATCCCAATAATCTGTAGGTTGAATAGATGTTACAATTTGTTCTGTTTTAAAATCAACAACATGCAATTCACCACTTGGCGTTCTCATCTGTATCGCTCCCTGTAACTGATTGTAGCTGTAACATCCGGTGGCATAATATCAATACGATTTTCTCCACGTATGATCTTAGGAAACTCGCTAAATATATCTTTAATATTAATAGCATCTTTCCCATTAATCGTAACAAGGCTTCTTTCTGTATCAATAATTACTTTATCTCCTGCATCGAAAATATAAGGCTTTGTATTAGAAGAGACTTTGTTTACCTTCCAAACCTTTAAGTCATCAATTTGCATTTCGTTAATAGGCTGGTGATTATCCCACTTACAAATTGCAATCATAACTTGTGCAATTTTACGTGCTGTCATTGGATTTCCTGTTTCATCAATCCAACGTTCCACAAGTGAAGCGCCATCTGTTTCTGTACCATCTATAAACTTAGCTACATATACAGACCACACCTTACCCCGCCTAGCGATACGTAAACGCCCTCGGAATTGATTAAATGTAGTCGAATAACCTCCACTTGTATCAACTAATTTTCGAAAACTATTGGGTGTTCCGCTATTTCCAATTTTCATATGCGCCCTTGTAATTTCAGCGGTACCATATAGATCATTCATATTGATGCGAGCTACCACATTGCTTGCATCATCTAACAGAAGAACCTCACACCGTCCCATTTCATCAATGTTTTTGGACTTTAATGTCATCCATACCTCCATTTCAAAATCTTGTAATGGACCGCCGGGAATACTTTTCTTAGCTATTGCACCGTAAAATCCTTTACCTTCTCCGTAATCTTCACAATATAGTGCATAACCACCTCTTGCTTTAAAACTACCTGTCCCTTTCATTTCTTCGAATTGTCCTGTAACAGGAGTCCAACCTATAGGTGAAGCCATTTCATCCCATAATACACGCTCACGCTCTTGTACCGTTGTTTCCTCCACATTTAGGGGATAACCAATACGGAAATAGTTTCGTTCTAAAGGATATTTACCAAACCATACATCTAAAAAAGTACTTGGTTTTTTTACAATCATTTCAATTAATGCTGGAGCTCCTACGCTTCCTTTATTCGTGAAATAAGAAGTAATCTCAGTAGACCAACTTTGTGTGAAAGTGTGAGTCTGTACCTTTCCTAATTTATAAGGCATGGGACAAATAAATGTAATTGTACCTATGCCAAGTGTTACAAATTCATCCGGGTCAAAGCTATCATCTACAACAGCTAAATATGTTCTATTTGGTTCTACATCGAAAGTAAGCTCTGTTGGTTGATCTGTAATTAACCAATCTGCAATCTCTTCTTTTACGATTTCTAAATCAGATCCATCAGGAACGATAATTCCTACAGGAATAGATAAAACACGCATTTCAGTTTGTGTGTTTAATAGTCTTGCACCTGGATAACCAGGAACACTTAAAAAATTCCTTTTTAACGGCGCCCAAGTTGGTCTTTTCCATCCTTTTGCAATTTGAATAAAGTCTTTTCGCTCTTTATTAAATGTAAAAGAACTCATGCTGATACCTCATTTCTTTATAAAATAAAAGAAACCCAAACCTAAAAGTCTGAGTTTCTTTTTGCTTCTCTATCTTGATACTCGGTTGTATAACGATACGTACCGCGTGCAACTTCTCTTCCTTCTAAAATTACAGGCACTTCAATTGCTAAACCACCACCAAGCATTGGAAGTGCTCCACCATCAGATGATCCTGGAGAGTAATTAAATACTTGATTTGATACGCTACTTGTCATGGCTTGTCTGCTATTTGACATACTTCCATACACACCACTCATGACAGTCTTTAATCCTGATAATTGACTTACAGAACTAGCCATCATACGGCTCATATCATTCATTAATTGATTGATTTCACCAGGCATAGCAAATTGTTCACGCTGCATGGTTGCTGCAATTCCTGCCCCAATATCACCAAGTGTCTTTTTATTAAGCGGAAGCACCGCTTCGTCCCCAGCTTCGCCCGCTGCTTGATAACGCCCATTATTCATTCCGAATATAGTTGGCTTAGTGAAAATACCACCCTTGGCGCGCCAATCTATATTGAGTCCAGAAGGAAATGTAATATCTTTACCTAAAACATTTTTAGTGCTAGTTTGTAAACTGAAATGTGGAAGAGGTGGCATTTCAGGTTTAGGAATTTTCAACTTCAAATTATCAAAGAATCCTTTGATTTTATCGATGAATCCCTTTACTCCATCAACCGCATCTCTTATTGGATCCATAATAAATCTTTTTGCCGCTTCAAATTTTTCTTGTGCTGCATTCTTTACTGAATCAAATTTTTCTCTAGCTGAATTATATAAATCAGTAAATTTTTGTTTAGCCTGATTATAAGCATCCGTTACTGGCTGAATCACATATTGCTTTACTAAATTCCAAGCTGTAAGTGTATAGGATTTTATAGAATCCCAATTTGATAATATCCAATTGGCTAAATCAGAAAGCTTTTGCTTGGTTGTATTCCACAACTCTTGAACTGGTTGAATTACATACTGTTTAACCAAATTCCAAGCCATAAGAGTGTATGATTTGGCAAGCTCCCACTGTGAACTTAACCAAGAAATTAAATCACTAAATTTCTCTTTTACCAAGCTCCAAGCTTCCTGGACAGGTTGGATAATATATTGTTTAAATAATCCCCACGCAACTAGGGCCACGGCTTTTGCGATTTCCCACTGTGTACCCAACCAAGCAACCAATTCGGAGATTTTCGTACTCAACCAGCTGTATGCTTCTTGAATCGGTTGAATGATATATTGAGATATTGCTGCCCAGGCAATTTGCGCCCCTGCTTGTATTAATAACCATCCAGCTTGAAGTACGGTTGAAATTAACGAAATAATTGGATCTAAAAATGTAAGTATAGAAATCCAAATTTCTTGCCATTTTTGGAACAATTGCATAAAAAATTGAGACGCCGTTTCTACTAGAGATGACCACCAGCTAGTTGCTGTTTCAACAAGAGAAGATAACCAAGTCGATGTTGTTTCGACAAGTGAAGACCACCATCCAGTTGCTGTATCCACTAAAGAAGATAGCCATGAAGAAGCTGATTTAACTAAAGATGACCACCAAGTCGATGCTGATTCTACCATTGATGAAAGCCATGTTGTCGTTGTTTCTACTAAAGAAGACCACCCACCTGATACCGTTTCTACAAGTGAAGATAGCCAACTGGAAGCCGTTTCTACTATGCCACTCCACAATTCGGATAAATACTCCCCAATAAAATTAAAGGTATCTATCGTCCATTGTCTTATAGAATCCCAATTTTGATAAATGGCTATACCTAAGGCAACTACCGCGGCTACAACCACAGCAATTAAGGCTACCCATCCCATCATCGCTAATCCAATGGTGGATATGGTGACGACTATTGGAGCTAATGCCATAAATGCTCCTGCAATTACGCCAATAGCTACTGCGATAGCTGCCAAAGTGGCTGCTAGTTTTGGATTATTAGAAATCCAATCGGCTATCTTAGCAACAACATCAGCTATTGCTCCAAGTACCGGTTGGAGAGCCATTTGTAAATCTTGCATTGCCTTTTGGAATTTCACTGCTGGACTTGCATCTATTTTAGAAGTAGCACCATGTAAGTCCTCTACTCCTTTTTTCAAATCAACTTGTTTACCTTCTGCTTTCAAGATGGTGTCTATGATTTTCTTTCCTTGGTCTTCCCAAAGAGTACCGAACATCTTCGTGCCAAGTGCATTTCTGTCTGTTGCATTTTCAACACCAGCTAAGGCTTTAGTTGCTTCAAGCATAGCTTTTTGTCCATTTTCACCGCCACCAGCAATTGCCTGACCCCATTTTTCAAACTGATCTGCCGAAATCTTTGTTTTATCTAAAACCTCTTGCATAGACTTATCTACACCGGCCCCAAACTCAGCCATTTTGATACGACCTTCTTTAACACCCGATATGTTCAACAGGACTCGCAACATCCTGCCAGTTCTCTTATGAACTTCTATATATCACTATACAGACCAGACTATATCATCATCTTTTATATAAGATGCTCCCCATTTCGGATGTCATTAGCTTACACCCTACGCTTTTCAGCTAGTCGTTGCACGTTCCTTTGTTAAAGGCTTCGCTCAGTATTGTCTCATTTGAGAGTTTCACTGAATTAAAGGAGTTTTCTATGAATGTCACCACTCATAGGGACAATTTTTCATCCAAAAGGTTATCGATATTCCAACTTTTAGTGTCGACTCCTGCAGACAGGATTCCTTGGACTTCTTTCGCTGAAAATCCAGCTTGAACCATCTGATCCCCATATTCAGCGATAATATCCAATTGTTCTGGTGGAAATCCTGTTTTTAATAATGTATTAACTAATCCCAAAGCTTCCTCGTTAGTAATACCTAACGTTGCACCAATCTCATTGGTTTCTTGTATAAGTTCATTAAAATCAATTCCAGCGTAAGATGCTGCAATAGTCGCTGCCCCTTTAACCACAGCGGCATTTGTTTCATCAGAAGCATCCTTATTTAATGCCCATTGTCTGCGAACACCTTCTAATGCTTCTTCAGCGTCAATACCATAAGTACTAACGCCCCTAATAGCTTCTTCCACTGATTTTTTCGAAGACTCTGGAACATCAAATGTGATATCAATTTTTGTTTGTAGACTTGACATATCCATTGCTTTTTCAATAGCGGTTGCAATACCGCCACCAGCTGCCAATCCACCTATAACATTTTCTAATCCTATTTTTAATCCTTCAAACTTTTTCTCTGTTTTGCCAGCTTCCTGTTGTAAATCTCTTAGTTCGTTTCGTACTTGTTGAATCGAATTACCAGCATCTACGGATCGAAGCGCACGTTGTAACTTTTCAATATCGACTTCTGTTCCTAATGCTTCTCGTCCGATAATCCCAATTGCTTGTTCTAATTGCCGACTTGTAGCTGTTCCGTTTTTAATTGCATTCACAAGACGATTTCCTAATGCTCCTGCAAAATCATCAACGCTTTTCCCAGTAGCGCTAAACAATGTTTCTAATTGTCTTGTTGAACTCGCTACACTATCTTGCTCAGCCTTCATGTTTCCAAGCTTATTCTTTAGGCCATTAAGCGATCCTTCTGTAAATTCAATTTCACGCCTAAATGCGCGATATTGCTCTTCGGAAATTTTCCCATTTTGAAATTGCGCTTGTACTTGTTGTTCCGCTGCCTTCAATTTATCTAGCTTTTGCGTTGTATTTTCTACTTGTTGAGTTAATAACTTTTGCTTCTGAGCTAAAGCTTCAACATTACCAGGATCAAATTTTAAAAGACGTTCAACATCTTTTAGTTCTTTGGCCAAGTTATCACTTTGCTTATTAACATCTTTTAGAGAATTTTGTAATGGTTGAGTGTTACCATTAATCTCAATTGTAATCCCTTTAATTCTTCCTGCCATTTTCTCACCCCTTTCTTAGAATGAATCGAAGTCTTTTTGATTTGCTTTTCTAACTTTTTCTTTAT
Organism: Bacillus sp. EB106-02-03-XG38; assembly: GCF_058792175.1. Lineage (NCBI taxonomy): Bacteria > Bacillati > Bacillota > Bacilli > Caryophanales > Bacillaceae > Bacillus > Bacillus sp. EB106-02-03-XG38. The sequence continues at coordinate 768,219 of NZ_JBYTED010000001.1, read as the reverse complement.
CCGGATTCTCCATTTCAGCAAATTCAGCAATATAGTCAAAACAATCACCGATTGTCATATCTTCTAAATCCCATCTTGTTAGTTTCGCTTTATAACAAAGAGCAAGGAACGTATCGGATGTTAATTCTTCATCACCGAAAGTCCCTTGCTCTTTATCATTTTCTGTTATTTTTTTTTTGCTCCCATAGTAACTTGGATTAAATCCATAATTTCTGGCATTATTTCTTCAATAGGGAACTCTTCAAAACCATCTAACCACACCATAGGATCAGGAATACTTTGATCCGCTGTTTTAGCGAATAACCAAGTTAAATCATAAATAAGTTCAAAATCCACATTACTTAAATCAACATTGGACATATCAATAGGTTGTTGCGTACCATCCGATGAAGTTAATGCGCTAATTGCTCCTAATCCCATCAAGTCTGCAAATAAATTACGTCTAAATTGAGCCTTATAACGTTTGACTGTTGCTGCTGTACTTTTAAGTCGGACTTGTTTTCCGTCTATTGTGATTGTCTTTTCCATTTACTTACGCTCCTTTTGGTGCTGCTGGCTTTTTAACGTACACTTCTTTGTACCAGTTATCGTAAATTGCTTGAGTTGTTTTAGAGGTTGTTTTTGTTTTAACCATCGGTCTTCCACCAGGCGCTAAAACAATTGGACTAGATACAAACTTCAATTCATTTGTATTTGGTTCAGCTGAATTTGTTTTTGTTTTAGATGCGATTGTTGGACGACTCGCTGCACAGTTATACATAACGTGTCGAGTTGCGTTCACATCACCATCGAATTCAAATAGTAATGCAAATGATTTCCCTTTGGCATCAGCTAACTCATTTAATACACCGTCTGTTTCATCGAATTGCTCACCTAATGCATCAATAGCGAATTGCTCCGGAATAGTTGCAATAGATAGCGTTCCATCATAACCTTGGTTATTACTTGCTGCGTAATAAAGCATATCATCCGCATAGAATTCAATTAAATCACCGCGTGGCTCAAATGTTAGCTCCACCCCACCAGGTAACGGGATTGGCGTACCAAACTTTACTAAAAAATCTTGAACATCAATTGGGACATAATGTACATTCTTCAAACCAAACGTAACTTTATTTTCTTTAGTCATTTATATCAACCTCGTTTCGTATATTTTTTGATACATTTTCTCAGATTCAATAAACGTCCCATACGAGTCATAAGGAATCTCATGATTGTCTAGAACTTTTTCAAGTTTTGCTTCTACAACTAAGTTTTTTCTAGTTGTGTAAAGTTCAATATTTACATCATTTATTTTGTGATAGACCTTGTTATCTGCCATTAGGTTTGCTGAGCCATCTGCAAGAAAACAAATATACGGAGGACTTGGTACAGGATTACCTGGCGTTGCTGTGAAATTCGAATAAGCCACAGGGTAACCTGTAGCTTCAAGAATCTTTGTTAATTCACCTAATGTCATTGTTGGATCGCCCTTTCAACAAGTTCAGTAAATTCATTTATCGCTTTTTCTTCTGCTGGAGCGATATGAACTTTAGCTGGTACACGTCCACCACCAACCTTCGCATGCCCTTTTTCTAACAGATGTGTTAATTGCGGTTTCAATGCATTATGAACAATAATTGCATTGCCTTCCTTCTTTTTTCTCCACCCTTTCGCATATTTACGTGTATCTTTACGTGTGCTTTTAGGACTTTTCTGTTTCAGTTCACTTACTAGATCATTAGCTACTTTTTCTTTTGCTTCTTTCATATCTTCTTCTACAATATGGGCATATCTTTGTAATTCTCTAGCGATTTCACTCGTCAAATCTTCTACACTAGCCACCGGATCTCACCTCGCAATATAGTTCGATCCTTTCGTCATCCCTTTCATATGTGCGGTAAATGCTATACTCTTTTTCACAATACTCCACTTTTTGTTCCTCACAGTAATCCAATGTATAAACAATTAATAGACATTTCGGCTTAAATCCACTTTGACCAGCCTTGAAAAACTCATCTTGAGAAATACTTTTTTTCTCGCAAAATACTTGCCTCGTAAAATCTTCTGAAACCTCTACTTGGTTCAACTCATCTTTGCTAGTTATTACAATTGGAAAATATAAAATATCATTCATTTATAATCACCTGCTAAAGTGAGATGATTTTTAAGCATGTTATACGATAATTGAAATCGCTCCGACTCCTTAGCATCTGAAATGAAGTTAGCTTTCGTATACATAATTATCGCCCTTTTAATTAACGGATCTGTATCATCATTTGATTTGAAACCAGAAACCCCAGATAACTTTAAATCAGTTCGGGCCGCTTCAATCAAATCATCAATTTCATCATCTAAAGCATTATGTGAAACACGCAATGCCTTCTTTACCACCTCAAGCATCATGTTTATTCACCAACTGGGTCGAGTTCTTCTAACGCTTTTAGTGCCACTTCTTTCCCTTTAACCTTTTCCCCATTAGGTAGTTCATAATATCCTCCACCGACATGGACAATTTCAGGAACAACGGGCTTATAATCATCAACTGGTTCAGTGTCCAAGAAACCTTCTTTTTGTAGGAAGTCTATTCTTTCTTTGTCATCTGTTTTATATGATTCTCCAACACTATAATGTACATAAGAGAACTTATCACGAAATCTGTCATATCGCATACTCCCCTTTCTGATAATCTCGAACCACATTGCCCTCATCATCGTAGTAAGCAATTTCCCAATGAGGATGGCAGTTATGCTTCTCAATTTCCCCATCAAACAAAACGAACAAATTAGTTTTCCAGTTTCCAACGATCCTACCCCACATGCCAGCTACGTTTACTCGCATACCCATGTAAGCAAAGTGTAGGTTTCTAAAGTTTTGCATTTTCTTAAAAGCCTTTTCCGCACTGTACATCCGTTTTATATCAAAAACACCTTCGTTCTCGCACTTTACAAACTTCATGAATTCAACCATTGGCATTGTTAGAAACTTTGTTCTGAACTTTTGCCAATATAGGAATCTTGCTTTTCCTTCCGTTTCTGCTACTACATATTCTTCATTTGGCCAGTGTTCGAAAATGGTTGTGAGTTTGAATTTGTAAAGGACCGCCATCCTTCCACCTCCCCTTAATTCGCAATCAACTTGCGGAACAGTTCTTCGTTTCTTGTGTCTAGTGCATGATCAATAAGTTGTGCTTTAGCGAGTTTTTCTAAATCGTTAACTACCTGTGCTAGTTCCAACCTTTCAGTAAAAGGTAGATCTGTTTCATCAGATACCTCACCTTCTAATACCTCAATGAATAACGGATATCTGAATTTATCAGCGAAGTTTAATTCAATAAAAATTGTTTCTTTTTGATTAAAACGGATCTGATCAAAAGCTTTGTCTGGATCATCAGAAACTAAATTGTTTTTATAAAATTTAAATGGTACTGTTTTTGTGCATTGCGTAGACATAAACAATGAAATTGGTTTATCGAATTTAACTCGTTCTACAAAATGAACCCTTTTTAATGCCCCTTCATTTTTCAGTAAATACTCCAGAATCCAAAGGCACTCTCTCCATTTCATTTTGTAATGCTCTTTGAACCATTCAATAAACTCACGCTTTTTCTCAACCGACACGCTGCTCATGCAGTAACCCCCCTTTTCCATCCTTCAAATTTTTGTATCCAAGCATCCCAATGTTCTTGGTATGAAGCTTCCTGCTGCTTTGCTACCTCACAATTACAACCCTCAACCGTTATCATCCCAGGATAAATTTCTTTATGAACTACGCCAGTGTTACTGCATGTCATGCACATTTTCTTCACTCCTTTTCACGATAATCATCGCCTTCTACAGCGATTAAATAATGTTTACTCATGCCGAACAAACGGCTCTTTGCTGCATAACCAATCTTTTCAGGTAATGTTTCATCATCTTCATTAGAGCTGTATAAAATCGGTAAATTATGTCGATACCGATAATCAATAATTTGATAGTAGAGGTTCTCTTTCGCTTCTGACCATTTTGACTTCCCTAAGTCATCCCAGATGAGGACCTCTACTTGTTTTGCGTGGTTTAACAATCGGTTAAATTCTTTCTTATCATCATTCATCATCTTGGCTGCAATGAGATCATCCATGAAAGTTCCGTCTGATATGAGCAGTACGCTATGCCCTCGTTTCATGAGATACTTTGCTGCCGCTACTTGAAGATGTGTTTTACCAAGTCCAAAACTATTATGTTCTCTTTTCGCTTGCGCTTGCTTTGCTGGCTCTAATTGCTTAATTCGTAACTCTCCAAATGTTGCGATGAAGCCCAGGCTATTTTGTTTTGTATCCTTGATCTCTTTGAAGTTCTGTAGGTATTTACCCATCGTGCTATACAAAAGCTTTTGTTCTTCTGTTTCTCTTTTGTACGAATCAAACCGAGCGTCTGTAAATTCTTCTGGAATCATCGCGTTTTTCAATCTGCGTTCCATTACTCGTTGCGCTTTGCACTCACAATCTTTTTGCATAGATACTCGCATACCAAACTGATTTACTTCTTCGTAAAAAACCACTTCTGAATCCTGACATTTTACACATCTATACTCGTTTAATGAAGCTTGGCATGTTGCGTTCTCGGCTTGCATTTTCTTCCTCATAGCTTCTGCTCGTACCATAACCGCTGCCAGTTCGTTTCCGACGTGTCGCATTTCCTACACCACCTCTTTGGTTTTTATAATCCTCATCAAGCTTGATTACATCTGCCAATGTTTTCACGTTACTTTTTTGCCAGTTGAATAAAATACCGCTAATATATTTCCATCGCTTTGCGTTCTGATCCACTGCTCTATCAACAGCTTCCATAATGATTTGGCTACCTAATACATCACTAAACTCTCCCAAATCGTGCATTGCCGTTTCACTTAATGGAATGTTGTTTTGTAAAAGGTAGTTGTAACTTTTTTGAAATTCTTCATCTATCAGTGGATGCTTATCTACATCATCATTTTTATCTGTAGTAGTCTCTGTAGTAATCTCTGGTAATGGCCTGTCCATATTGCCCCGTCCACCAGGCCATTTTGCTCCGTTGGTCTGGTCATTTTGGCCTCTCGTCTGGTCATTTTGATCACACGTCTGGTCATTTTGACCTGTCGTGTTATTTTCGATATTTTGAAGCACTTCATAATCAATGCGATACCATTTGGTGTTATCGATTTTAAGTTTGTTGTATTTCCCGACTATAATTAAGTGCTGACCTTCTAGCTTTTTTATAGTTCTTTTTATCGTACTTTCAGACCAAAACGGAAATTGCTTTTGCCACTCTTCATAAGTGTTATAGACCCACCGAAACCCATCTCTCACGTTTTTACTTTTTTCAAGCCAATAATGAAGTTGCTGAAGAATGATCGCTTCATTTAAACCAATAGCTGCAGCTAACTTCGGTAAAATAACTAAAGGTTCATCATCTAACAGAAGCTTACTCATTCACTTACCCCCTTGTGCAAATCGCGATGTAAGACTCATTTTCCTTAATGACTTTCTCTATTCGATAACCTGGATATCCAGTTTGTATATAACGTGCAATCGACTGTTTTAATTCATCTTTTGATTGTGCTTTCTCCCACAACTTGTGTGAGAGAAGCACCTTTGATTTATTCCTCATTCGTCAATATCCATATCAAAATCCGTTCCAAACTGCTCAACTTCAATCGCTTCTTCCTTCTGGCGATTCACATGTTCTAAGTCGATGAATTTAGAAAGGGCTGTAATCTGTTGTAAAGATAGATCATTAGGCTTCATGTTAAATTTTTCTTTAATAATTATTTTTAGATCATCTTTCGTCATGCCGTACTCTTTCAACTTTTCATTAATGGCAGACCATTTGTTTTTCAATTCATCATCATGGTTAACCACTGCGCCTTCTTCAACTTGTAGCTGTGTTGGAGTAATGTCTACCCTTGCGCCTGGCTGATAAGAATCTACTTGATTTACTGGATTAGAACCAACCGACTCATCCTCATTAATTTCGATACCGTACTGTAATTTTGCAGCTCGTTTCATTACATGTTTTTTGAACATATCGTTGTACCAGTTGTTCCACATGTGCTTGTTATTACCCGTCTTCATGTGATCCACTTCATTTGTTTCCATCAGTACAATTACATCTTTAAACCCTTCTCGCTGCGCTACTGCATAGCATCCGACCACTTGCCCTCGAGGGAATTTCACTTTATGATTTTTTATAACCCATTCCCCTTCGTTTAATCGTTCTGCATCGAACTCATCATTTTCATGAACCGTTTGAACATCAATTCCTTTGTAGCCGTTCTTTTGTCTCGCGAGGTGAAGCACACCTTCAACAGAAATTTGAATGCTCATTTTACCGCCATATACAATGCAGAAGATGTGGTTTAAAAATGGATTCAGTTCAGAATTTACGCAAGTTTGAACGAATAAAGCGAACTGTTCATTTGATGTACCTGCTGCAATTGTGCCTTTTAATGTATCCAACTCACTTTGAGTAAAACTTCCTACCACCGCTTGTGTATTCGAAACTGCTACTTGATTAGCCATTGATTACTTCCTCCTTGTTTTCAATTGTTTTTGCTTGAACCGTAAATTCCGTATCTTGAACCTGTGCCACAATCAGCTGGCCAACTGGTTTTTCAAAGTGTAAAATACTTTCCGCGTTATCAATGAACGTTGGAACGATAAGCTCTGATTGCTTGCTCAACACTTCAATTACTTCCAAGCCTGCTTTAATTTTTTCAGCCGTACTTAATCGGCTATACGGCTTACCATCCATCAATATTTCGAATGTCGCACGTTCCTCACCGTTTTTCAGCGTTTCATACAGTTGTACATCAATTGTTTTAAATAACGCTTGAATCTTTTTCACCATTAACTCACTGCGTTTGGTACGGAAATCTTTGATTGCATCGAGCAATACAATAGACTCATTTTTCTCTTTTCGAATCTGTTCTTTGGTTTCTGTTGCTTCATCAATTTCTTTTTGTAAAATCTCTAAGCTATGAACTTGTTTCAATGTCGCGTTTAGTGAGAAGATTTGACTATCTAGCTCGCTCGTTTGCGTTAAATCCACTTCAACTGGCGATAATTGTTTGAACTGTTCCGCTAATTCTTTGTGTTTGGCTACCATACTTTTCCCGAGTTGTTTTGCTTGTTCAAAACGATCAATTCGATTTTGCTTTACTTTATCTAGCGCTTCACCTTGCAACGCCTGTCCACATGTATAGCAAGACTCTTGCACCTGTTCCGCTTTGATAGCAAAAACCACTTCTTTTTGCTTTTCAATTTCTTGCTTAACGCCTTCAATTTGATATTGTATTTGCGTATATGCAGATTGCTGTTTCTGTGATGCGCGAACTTTTTCATCGATTGCGGAACGTTCTGCCTGTAATTTCGCTAGTTTTTGTTTAACGGCTTCTATATCTGTTTCTGGCTGTTCTTCTTTTTGTTTATTCAGTTGTTCTTGTAAGGTAATAACGCGCTCGCTTGCACGTTCGTATGATTTTTCATGTGTTCTCTTTCGTTCTGCATGCACTTTTTGTAAGTCTTCGAGTGGATGTTTTTTCAATTTCTGTTCGAGTAATTCAACCTGCAATTTAGGTAATTCAGCAAACACTTCTGCTTTTAATGGTTCGCTTACATATGTGAGAAGCTGTTCTCGCTGCGTTTGCCAGTGCTGTGTACTGAAAAAGTTAGGGTTAAATAGCGATAAAAATGCTTGTTTATCAATCAACGCTTCCACCCAGGCTTCGAACTCTTTCGCTTTCTTTGGTACCTCATTGATAAAGTGCTTTGCTGTTTTCTTTTGTTTTCGGCCAATTAAAATGTCTTTTCCGTCTACATCAATTAAAAGCTCAACAACTGTTTCTGCTTCGGTATCACCGATTGGTTTTGGATCAAGTTTTGTTCCGAATGGATCTGTACCAAATAACACCCAAGTGATCGTTTCAGCAATTGTTGATTTACCTGCACCGTTTCTACCTGCAATTGATGTAATATCCCCGAATAAAATTTGTAAATTTGAATGATTCTTGAAATTCATGATAGACAAAGATTTAAACTGAATATGCATTTTGTTTCCTCCTTGTGATATACTAGCCCTAACTTATCTTTTTAAAGGGAACCCATGTCCGTGGGTTCTTTTTTATTCCCCTGCGGTTTTCTTCTCAAATCCAAGCTGCGTAATCATGTAATCCATAATGCTATCCCTTAAAACTACTTCACCATCTGGTGCGATTAAAATCTCATCGCCTGTCATAATTTCATTACCTAATACATCCTCAACTGGATGATCTATCATTTGTTCTTGTGGATCCGCTTTTCCGTATCCATTGTGCATCGACATCGGATTATCTATCATCTAACTCACCTCCTCGCAAAGAGTTATGTAATGCGCTCTTTCTACCAAATCCGCATTTATTCCCTGACTCTTTAACCGCTTAATCACCTTTAGAATGTTTTTACGATCCCTTTCACGTTCTACATCGTGCTTTTCTTTCTCTCTATACAGTGCTGCGAGTTCTCTTCTTGCCAGGCGCGCTTCCTTTACCCACTCACGTAATAACTTTTCATCATGTGTTCTTAATGCTTCAATTTGCATTTGATTACAATATTTTAAGAACTCATCTAACACCTGTTTCTTTTGCATGTCCTTTTGTAAAACTGGCGCAGTAATGCTCATATTCTTTTCACCTTCCTTAATTGCTTATTTTCTTGCTTGAGCTGCTCGTTCTCGTTGATAAGTTTTGCAAATGTATCAAATAGCGCTACGCCACCCACGAATGACACGATAACCACCGCTGTGATTAAAAGGCTGAATGTACTTTCAACCAACGTACGGTTCCTCCTTTTGCGCTTCTAACCATGCTTCCAAATCTTTTTGTAAGAAGAGTAATTTGCGCCCTTCTCGGATAACCGGAAACTGCGGATGGTTTGCAAGTTCATACACTCTGCAAACTGCAATGTTGAGATAAGCAGCTGCTTCTTTCACTCGCAATACCTTGTTTGGATGTGATTGTTGGTGTAAATCAGCTAATGCTAATCTGATTTCTTCACGAATCACTTCACGGATTGATTCTTTAATAATTTGATCTAATCCCATTTTGTTTTGCTCCCTTCTATTTAACTTAACCAACTCCAACTTAACTATTAGTTAAGTTACGGACAAAAAATTTTAATTGCATCTAGTTTTACTTTTAGAAACTCAGCAATTTTAACAATTAGGTCATAATAAGGACGGCGTTTGCCATTTTCTATGTACCAATAATATACCTCGGTAATACCAACGGCTTCAGCTACTTCCTTACATGTATATCCTTGTTCTACACGTAGCTGTTTTAGAGTTTTCATATGCAACTCCTCTCTTCCGTTTTTGTTGTTAAACTTATAATAACTTAACCAAAGGTTAAGTTCAAGTGTTTTATTAAATTTCTTTTAAAAAATTTTATCTTCCCACTTAACTGATAGTTAATATATAATGACAGTGTAGCACTGTGACACTATCACAGTAATAAAGAAGAAATAATTTCATATAAAATAGAGAAAATAAACTTGGGGTGTTTTTATTATGTTTAATCATGAGAGGCTAAAATCACTAATTGATAAAAGAGGGATTTCCCAACAACAATTAGCTGATGCGATTGGCGTTAGTCATGTTTCTGTTTATAACTATGTTGAGGGAAAAAAGAAACCAGGTATACGTACACTACAAAAGATAGCAAATTTTTTAAAAGTTACTACTGATTACCTGTTAGGATTATCTGATTCACCAGATTTAACAGCAGATCAAGATCTACAACTTACAGAAGAGGCTCAAGAAATTCTTCAAATCATAAATAATCTACCTGAAGAACAACGAAAAAAAGCATTAGAACAACTAGAAATGTTTGTGAATTACGAAAAAGCTAAAGGGAATATTTAATAAAAAAAGACTATCCGAAAAAAATTAGATAGTCTTTTTTACATTGCTTTTTCACTTTCATGTTCACTTAAACAAATAGATAATAATGTTTCTTTCGGATTATTTTCTTCTTGCAGAAGTAAAAGCGCTTTTTTTATCAGATTAACTTCCCCATCTTTACTCTTCATCTTCTCTTATCCCCTTATCATTTTTGTTATTTTTTTACATAAATTTCTTTTTTGTTCATAAACCTAAAAAGGAAATCTCCCTTAAAACTACAAATGACACCGCCAATTAAGACGATGTCATTTTAAATCTATATATGTAAACCTATATTTTGGATCTTACCAACCGCCACCAGGGTCAACCATCATTTGCTGAACTACTGGTTTCGAATCATTTGCACTAGGCTTTTCTTTCACAGAATCAGTGTTAACAACTAGTGTAGTTGCTAATAATAGTACAGGAATAATTGTAATTAATTTTTTCATCTAATCCCCTCTTTCCGATGATAATTATACCAAATATTCAAATTAAACCCAAGTGAATTTTCGGTAAATTCGAATAAAATATATTTCCTGATTTTTGACACATTAGAAGAGATTGTTTCATTAACTCCTCTCTTTTAGCTCCCTCATATGTTAAAGCTAAATAAGCGGTCTGTATGTCTGTTAATTCACCTGTAGAACTTTTTATTTGATTTAACATTTCCCTCGCTCCTATTGTATTACCTTGTTTAATCATTAAATATGCCAGCTCACTTGGATGTACAACATCTATATCACTAATTTCTTTGTCATGGTGAATCTTTAAAAATGATAATGTATGTTGCACCATTTCTTTCTTCTTCTCTACAGTTTCAACTTTTCTATCACCAATCACTTGTAATGTTTTCTCTAGGTAATATTTTGAGTTCTCATATTCACCTACTGAGAAAACATACGATTCACCTAGCTTTAAGTACGCATTTACTTTTGGAAAAGAAAAATAGTTATCCCACTCAAGATCATCTATTAATTTAATACAAACGTTTCTTGCTTCATCTACTTCTCCTCCTTGCAATGAAGTAACAGCAATCGCTTCTCTGTAACGTAATTTGAAGCACTCACGAAGATATTTATTACTAATTTTATCAATTTTAGTTTCTATTGATTTCAGACGCTCATTTAAAGCCGTATAATTTCCTATTTGGTATTGCGCTTGACATAATAAAATTTCAGTTAACAATTCCATCTCAATTGTTTTCACTGATTTGCTTGCTATATGCAACGCTTTATAATACATTTTGGCATTCAACTCACCGATATATCGTTTATAAATAATCCGATACACACTAGCAAATTCTTTATTTTCAGACACCTTAGACTGTAATTCACTATTTATTACTTCAATCAAAAGATCGAACTTACCTCTTAAAGCTAAGTCCTCCATCGCTTCACGTAAATTCTCTGATTTCGGATTTGTGACATCAATATAATTCTTTAATATATTTCCTTGTACTTGTATGCCTTTATTTAATAGAATAATTGTTTTAGAAAGAAAACCAAAACTAATATCTGTGCTACCTTTAAATACTTTTGTAACAGTACTTGGCTTAACACCCCAATGATCTGCTAGTTTATTTTTTCTTATACCAGCTACACATAATTCTTTTTCAATTTGACCTAGAGCTTTCCACATGCTTTGTCCCCCTTATTGGAACAAGACACACTTCCCTATCATGAACACGTACCTTAATGCTGAATTACATCCAAAAGCTGTGTTATACTAGCCGTATACGTTATGAAAACTCGTAACCGAAAGGCTCATGGCAAATGTTTTCCCTACTACAATTAGGGTTAAACGGTGTAAGCGTGTTCCCAGCACAATTACACACGCTACGGGTCTTTTTCGTTCCGTTAAATTATATTATTAAGAATATTCTATCACAATTAACCCACACATCCATTCTCTGATATTCTGAAAATACTTGAGAAAGTTGATGCAATTAATATACGCCTAGTTTTTTGATAGTTAAAAATATGCAATATTGCATTTGATAATCAGTTTATATGTAACTATAGTGATCGCAAAAATTCAATTATTCTTTTAGAGATGTAAAGTTAACAAATATCTATTGAGATTTTATATTAAAACTACTATCCTGAACTACAATTGTATAAGTTTAACTATCTCCAATTATGTAATCATTTAGTTTTAACTGTATATGCCATAATTTAAGAACAAGAAAAGCCACTCATCTAAGTGGCTTTTCTTATTCTTAATAGACAAACTCAATCTAAATTCACCATTTTCTTTAGGGTATTTTAAAAATGAACATAATTATGATTTTCTACTAAATGGCCTTTTACTCAAATCTGCAGATAAATTATTTAATAAGAAAAGTGCATTTGGAACTGGTGATGGAAACCTCGCAGCTTGAAAATTTGTAAGAAGCGGAGATGCAATAGCGCCATCTATGGTACTACCAGCTTGAACTTGCACCATATCCCCTGCATTCAATTGTACAATCGTAGAAACTGTTACCGCATTTAAAAGCCCAGTATTTCCACCAAAAAAGCTATCATCTCCCGCTATTAAAGTACTGTTAACTGTTATAAATACTTCCGTCACATAATTTAGAGTATCATCAGTAGGACTAAAAATTATAGTAGTAATAATTAAATAGATTCCATCTTGTTGCGGTATAAATGTTGATACACCATCATATTCACCGTTTAAATCGAATTGTGTAGTTTCAAATGTTACTAAAGACAGTGTATTAGCTGTAACGGACTGATCAGTAGATTTGAAAGCTCTGAATGCAGATTCAAATCCTGTTGGGCCTGTTGGACCTGTTATTCCAGTTACTCCCGTTGAACCTGTCGGACCTGTTATTCCACTTGCTCCCGTTGGACCTGTTAGGCCTGTTATTCCGGTTACTCCTGTTGGACCTGTCGGGCCTGTTATTCCGGTTACTCCTGTTGGACCTGTCGGGCCTGTTTTTCCGGTTACTCCTGTTGGACCTGTCGGGCCTGTTATTCCGGTTACTCCTGTTGGACCTATTGGACCTCCTGAAGGACCTGTTGGACCTGTTGGGCCTGCCGGGCCTCCTGAAGGACCCGTTACTCCGGTCACTCCCGTTGGGCCTGTCGGACCTGTTGCTCCACTTGCTCCTGTTGGGCCTGTCGGACCTGTTGCTCCACTTGCTCCTGTTGGGCCCGTCGGACCTGTTGCTCCACTTGCTCCTGTTAGGCCTGTCGAACCTATTATTCCACTTGCTCCTGTTGGGCCTGTCGGACCTGTTATTCCACTTGCTCCTGTTGGGCCTGTCGGACCTGTTATTCCACTTGCTCCCGTTGGGCCTGTCGAACCTGTTCCCCCCGTTGGTAGAGTAAATGATGGAATCGGTGGTAATGTAGGTCCTATTAAACTCGAATCCAGTGAACTACTAGATAGATTGTTAGCTTTTAATCCTTCCCATTTCTTTTTCTTCTCCATATTTGTCACTCCAAATAAAAATCATTTGTAAATGAAGAAAACATCAATTGTACAAAATATGATATATATAAGATGTACTATTCCAAATAAAATTTTTGAAATAAAAATATCGCTTTAAGTATACAAATTTCTTTTATAAAATTAACTTTTGCAAAAAACAACCAACATTTTAAATAATCGAGTTTGTTCATATATGGTAAAATGTATCCATCGCTGATATGTCCAACTTTGTAATTTTCATAGCATCAAAATTACAACTAGACTTATACAACATGATTCAATTCAAAATAAAATGAAGGAGTGTTTTAAGTGAAAGGACATATTCGAAAAAGAGGAAATAAATATTGTATTGTGGTCGACATTGGACCTGATCCAGAGACGGGAAAAAGAAGACAAAAGTGGTTTTCTGGTTATAATACAAAAAAAGAAGCACAGGCTGATGTTGCGAAGAAGATTACTGAATTAAATGAAGGAACTTTTATAGAGCCATCTAAAGTTACATTAAAGGAATATCTAAATCATTGGCTAGAAATTAAAAGTATGAGTATAGAAAGAAGTACCTTTGTGGTCTATAGGGCATGTATTAACCAACATGTTATACCTAGTATAGGAATGATTACACTCCATAAATTGAATGTAATGCACATTCAAAAATGCTATAAAACTGCTATAAATAAAGGTATTGCAAATAATTCTATTCTGCTTATGCATAGAATATTAAAGAGCGCTTTAAATCTTGCTGTAAAACAAAATATTATTTCTCGAAATCCAGCTGCTTTTGCAGAGATACCGAAAAAAGAAAGAACCTCTATCCAGACTTGGACAGAGGAAGAAGTAAAAAAGTTTCTTTTGCATTCACAAGAATCACGATATCACATTGGGTATCTACTTGCAATAACTACAGGTATGCGTATGGGAGAAGTTCTAGGTTTACGATGGCAGGACGTTGATTTTGAAAAACACACCGTTACGATAAACCAAACATCCGGCCATGACAATAAAATCAAAAAAACAGCAAAAACAAATTCATCAAAGCGTACTATTCCTGTACCTAAAGAAACTATAGAATCCTTAAAAAGACATAAGATTTTAATTAATAAAGAGAAATTAAAGTTTGGTTCTGCTTATCAAGATCAAGATTTAATTAATTGTAATGAGTTTGGAAAAATTATAAAAAAAGCGCATTTCAGAAAATGTTTCATTAGAGAGACACATAAAGCGGGTATAAAAGAAATTAAATTCCATGATTTAAGACATACACACGCTACTATACTATTGAAACAAGGGGTTAACCCTAAAATTATCAGTGAGCGATTAGGTCATACAGACATTTCAATGACATTAAGTGTGTATTCGCATGTTTTACCGAATATGCAAGAAGAAGCTGTTAAAAACTTCGGTAAAAGTATCTTTGGATAACTTACGTTTGCAAAATGTTTGCATTTTATAAAAACAAGTCAAACAAACGCTGTTATATCAAGGTTTGTTTGACTTAACATCTTATATTCTTGATAAAATCTCCGAATTCCTATTGAAACATTCAATAATGGAATATTCTCGCCCCCGCGCGTTATACATTCGAACCGATATACATAAGCGAAATAATCTTGTGTTTTTTCGTCTTTAATAGGCTCTGACATAGCCTCACAAATATTTTGTGATCTAAGAGGAGAAAAATATATATTTTCTTCGTGTATGTTTTCTAATTGTAAAGGACGTTCACAAAAAATATGTGAAATTAAAGCTGGTACCCACTTAGAATATATTTCATTATCTTGTAATACTGTTAAATTAGAAATTAAATCGTAATGCCATTCATAGTTTGGTGGTTCTATTAATTTATTAGGTTTCCAATCATGAATAATCTCATACCAACTTTGAAAAATATAATCAAGTTGTTCTTTTCTTATAGGTTCTTTACATACAATCCATGGTGTATTTTCATTTAATACATATGGATTATGCTGAATAAATAATATATCAGAAAACATATCATATAATCTTTCATTCAACCGTTTCAACTTACTTGTTAATAAAAATGTCTTATAATGTATCTCTACAATATCAAGCCATTCAATAGGAAAATATATAAATGATACACTTTCGTTTAAAAGAGGTTCTACTATATTTTCAAATGTTAACAACTTTAATTTTTCCATAAAATGATTACTTCCTTTCTACATTTTTCTTGATCTCAATAAAACTAAAGTATCATCACATAATTTAATTATTTAAAAGAAAAGCAAATACCGCTTATCCGACTTACATATTAATGACATGACTCTGATAAAAGTTAAAAGAAATTATCACACCTAGACCTCCTTTTATATCATAAATATATTACATTAAGATTATACAATACATGTTACGTATTGTATTTGGGATTTACAATAATTTTACAAAAAAATATAAAAGTGGTATTGACCATACATATGTATATCAAAACGTCTTTTCACTATCCTATTACCTTTTTCGCTTCTGTATTCCCTGGCGACTACTCTAATATTAAAAATGAAAAAGTGTATATAATTGAGCATAGAGAAGATAAAATGGGTAAAGGTTCCCATTTCCATACTGCAGATAATGAAAAAGGAAGATATAATCAACACCATAGACATTATCCGGAAGATTATGAAGGATACAAGAAAAAATTAAGAAACTAAAGGTGTGAAAAATTTTGAGTAATATGAATAAAAGCCGGATCGAAATTCTAAAAATGAAAGCAAAAAGAAAAGCTAGTAGAAAAGAACTGATAGACGAACTTTCTAATATTGTTTCGATTTCTATGGACTCATTTATAGATGCCGAATCTAATGATTTATTTTGTAAAGAATTATTTAATACGCTAGAACAAAATTCAAACATAAAAAATTTTGGTAACACTGATTATGAAGAAAACAGAAAACTATCAATCGCGCTGTTAAAAGAAACAGCTAAAACTATTCAATTTCCACTTAATCAAGGGAGACTCTTTTTCTCTAAGGGTGGTAAAATTGAAGCAGTTAAACTAAACATTGCTGAAGTATTTGATAATTTAGAAGAGTTATCAACCATATCAAGATTTCTAACTGGGTATGCGGATTTTGTATTAGTTGGTGATGATTTAGAATTCGGCGTATGTATTGAAAGAACGGAATATCATTATGAATTCAGTATGTGGGGAATAACGAAAATCTAAATTATAAAAATAATCCACCTTCAGATGATGTAAATCCAATCCTATTGGATGAAAACAATTGGTTTGTATCTAAAAATAATCAATTAGAGGGAATTGGAATACCTGCCGTCTACTTTGATTCAAATGAAATAGAATGGCGTTGGAGATAGATAAAAAGGTTCTCTTAACTAAGAGCCTTTTTCACCTTATCTCACATACACATAGGCTTTATTTGCTATTACATAGTAAATCTCACTTAACATCATACCACCCAAGAGTATGAAAGGATTGATTATTAATGAATATTCTAGAAAAATTAAACGATTCCTTCACATTAGAAGCTCAGGAATCACCAGCGAGTAAAGAGGCCATTCAAGAATTACAAAAGTTCTCATCAATAGATGTACCATTAGATTATTTAGAAGTAATCCAAAATTGTACAAATGCAGAGATTAATGTACAAAATGAACTTTACATACGTATTTGGGGCCCTACTGATTGCATAGAGATGAATGAAGCACATGATATTCAAAAATATATACCAAATTCACTGGCAATCGGTGATGATGAAGGTGGAAAAGCATTATTATATGTAGATGGAAAAGAAGGATTCGGATTATATACAGTGGATTTTGGAGATTTAGATATTGAAGAAGCAATTAAAATAGCTCCTTCATTAAAAGCATTGTTAATAGATGGTGTCGGAGTAGAGGAATTGTTGTCATAGTTAAAAAAATAACAGACGACTCATTTATTTCGAGTCGGCTGTTATTTTTGATTAAGCTATCCTTTTGTTTTACTTCAAATACTCATACCACCAATCTCTACGATTAAGGTACTCCTTCATCGCATTTAATTGAGCGTCTGAAGTTGGATCAGAAATAAAATATGCTAACCCATCAGGTTGTAAAATAAACTTAGCTGTCATTTTTAACGATGTCAATGCTCCCATAACATCTTCAATATACTCTCTTGAAAATGCTCCTGATTGGATGATATTTTGTTTAGTTATTTGAACTTGCTCTTGCACTGCTCCAGTAAACCAAGACAATGACCTGCTCCCAACAAGCGAATTCAGGTCACACTTACCGATACCTGGTACATTTTCTGTTTCCGTGTACTGCCAAATATAGCAAGGATATGCTAGCTTATTACCGCCATAACGCGGAATCCATACAAAATCACTTTTTACGTTCGCCATACCAAAAGGTGCATACATATGATGACCGACATATAAACCAACTTTCTTAGCACCTAAACGGTATAACTCATCGATAAAAACTTGTTTCCCCACTCTCATATCATCCATTGTCTTCACTTCTACATCTGCAACCCAAATATTAGCGCTCTTATCCCCCCGTCTCCCCAGAAGTCTTGCTCTTCTTTCTTCGCATCAGCAATGGAAACAAAGCGGCAAAATGCATAATTACCAAAAGGAATGTTGTGCTGCTTCACTTCACTCCAGCGGCCCTTCATATGGAATAC
This sequence comes from Bacillus sp. EB106-02-03-XG38, assembly GCF_058792175.1. Lineage (NCBI taxonomy): Bacteria > Bacillati > Bacillota > Bacilli > Caryophanales > Bacillaceae > Bacillus > Bacillus sp. EB106-02-03-XG38. Next base: position 750,222 of record NZ_JBYTED010000001.1, on the reverse strand, counting down.
GTGGCATATTAATAAAATCATATGTCACAATATTTTCTATGTTTGTCAGATAAGCATGTAAGCTTTCAACTAACATAAGATTAGGTATACTTTCTTTTTCTTTTATCAAAATAATAGGCTTTTGGAATGCATATGCGTAACCAATTTCAAAAGCCGTACCACTATCTACACATCCATTCACAAAATCATGAATTACCACTACTACATCCGCTCTTCTTAAATATTTTAAATCATTATGAAAAACTGCAGTTTTCCACTCCATAGATCCAAAAGTTAAATGTTCATGTTGATAAAACCTGGCTGAAAAAATATCTGCAACAAAAGGATTGTTACTAAGCGCATGTTCCAGTCTCTTTACCCTGTTAAGTTGTTCATCATTAAAAAATGGACTTGCTATAAAAACCCTAACTCCCTGGTATTCTTTTTATCCATACCACCTTTACCTTCTTTCACTCTTATAAACTTTAAGTATTCCGTATATTACAATGAGAGTATCGTTTATTTAAATAAATATGAATATCTATCCCTTCAATAAAACGAAATATTCTGTCTCTAATACAAAATACAGTTTCTTATTCCCTTCATTCGAGTAGTTAGCTTTTGCTAGGTTCTCTTTAGTGTATGAAAAAAAGATAAGACTCTTTAAAATAATTCTTCTTTATTTCTCAATATAAAGAGTCTTGGATTTCCGCTAACAAACCTATACTATATGAACAAAGAGTATAGTAAGAGTTACTCTTTTCCATTTTCTACGGGGCTTCTTTTTTTACAAGTATTTAGTTAATTGTGCTGACTATCTTAATTTACACCTATATATTATAGTTACTCTTTTACTTGAATGATTGAATATATCCACTAGTGATGGCACTATATTCTTTGTCGGCATGTACATGTATAAAACTAATATTTTATATTAATATTCATAGTCAATATTCATATATTACAATAGCATCAGAAGTACCATTAAAACAATTAGAGCAACTACCACAGCCGCCACAACCTCCACAATTAAAACAACCAAAACAACCGAAGCAACCAAAACAACGGAATCCACCACAGCGACCTGCACAACCACCACAGCGACCACCACAGCCGCCACAGCGACGAGCAGCATCTTCAATATAGTAATATGGATATTGGTTTTGCTGGTCCCAATGCACAACATTTCCATACTGGTAATCATTAAGGCTTAACGCTTGTAGTTCTTGTTGAAACTGATTCATTTTCATGACCTCCGTTTATTAACTTTAAATCTTTTGACGCTTTCCTATATTTCTGTCTGTTAAATTTAAATAGAAATAGCGCTATAAACTAAGTTCAATACGTACACCTACAAAATATGACCTATCACTAGATGATGCACCTTGTTCATGTACCTATTTTTAGGTTATTTTTCCACGGACTCATTTTTATAAAGTAAAACTTTAATCAGTGGGGGTTTTCTTCATCCCCACTGATTATTAGCCCTCACCAATCGGACTTTAATGGGCAGTCCGACCCCACCTAACTTCTTTGCTTTCGCTGCATTTTGAGGTGGGGGTCTTACTGCCCATTAAAGCGGGATAAACTGAAAAAGACGCACTTAGATTGATGCGTCTTTTTGCGATACTTCTTTTGTGAAATCAAATACATAACATAAGTATTATTCATAACTGTAAATAGCAATACCTCTACTCATTATCTAATTACATCTTTTATTTCTGTATTCACTGGCCACTTTTCTAAAGTATAGGCCATTTCCCAAAATGAATATTCATATTGACTGCTAATAATAAAGTGCTGTTTCATTCGATTTCGGTCTGCCTCTGTTACTTTTTCAGCTATTGCATCTAAACGTGTAATTTGCTCTTCAACTAATGTACGGAACCAATCAGATCCATAAGCAGAAATCCATTCGTTATAAATTGGTTCTTCTGGCTGACACTCTTTTAAACGCTCACCAATTTCATAATATAACCAATAACAAGGTAAAATTGCTGCAATGATATCACCTAAATGTCCTTCATACGCAGCACGATACATATGTGAAGTATATGCGTATGCAGTTGGAGCAGGAATAAAATTATCTTTTTCTTCTTGTGTAATCCCTAGTTTCTTCGCAAAATTCTCATGTAAAGATAATTCTGCTTCATATGTATTTTGAGCATGGTGTGCCATACGAGCTGTCGTTTCTAATTCCTGTGCTTTTGCAGCTCCTAAAGTTTGTACTCTAGCGAAATGACTCAAATAATATGAATCTTGAAGTACGTAATAGCGAAAACTAGCTAAATCTAACGTTCCTTCACCAAGTTTTTTTACAAAAGGATGATGAAAACTAGCTTCCCAAATTGAATCTACTTCTTTACGTAATGATTGTGAAAAAGTCATTTAAATCCCTCCAACTATGTATAAAATTTAAGTATTTACCCACCATTATTAATTCTGTAAAACAAAAAAACTTTCTTTACAGGCGTAAAGAAAGTGAAATTGACAGTTTTTATTTATAAAATAGCAATGTCTTTCCCACTTCCCTACGCTGGCATTAACCAGATCAGGTACTAAGAGTCTCAAATTCCAATTTGATCTCAGCCTATAATAGGCCCCCCTAGTGGATAAAATATTTAATTTTCGTATTGTATCCATCATAACATACTTCATGTAACTGTCAAAAGTTATTCATGATACTGCTATTTAAAATCCTTCTTCTTTTCTTACTCTTAATGAAGTTTCAATAATCATATCTAATAGTTTACTATATTCAATTCCTGCTGCAGCCGCACTTTTTGGTAGTAAACTCGCTTGCGTCATCCCTGGTAATGTATTAATCTCCATTACATATGGAATACCGTCCTTCACCATCATATCAACCCTTGCATAAACGCTGCATTTCAATGCTTTATAGCAAGCCAGTGACGCTTTGTTTACACGTTCCTTCAGTTCAGCTGGAAGTTCGATAACTTCTTCAAGTGTACTAGCATCATCATATTTCGCATTGTAATCAAAGAACTCAGCCGCATGACGAATTGTAATGATAGGTAACTGTTTCCCATCAAAAATGGAACATGTAATCTCGTCACCTTTTATATATTTCTCTATTACTACTTCAGAATCCCATTCGAACACAGTTTCCAGCATTGAAATTAATTCGTCTTTATTGTAGACAATCTTTACTCCAACACTTGAACCACCAGAGTTTGGTTTTACCACTAACGGAAATCCTAACTTATCTAATTCATCAACATTAAGATCCTCCATTTTTGTAAGTTCAATCCAATCTGGTGTTTCTATTCCTTCATAACGTAAAATCTTTTTCGAAATATTTTTGTCCATACATATACCGCTAGATAACATATTGCTGCCGCTATAAGGAATACCTAAACTTTCAAGCGTCCCTTGAACTGTCCCATCTTCTCCGTATTTTCCGTGTAATGCAAGCAATGCAAAATCAATCTCTTTCGCTTTTTCAATTAAATCCATTTTTTCATTTAACGTAATTGGAACGATTTCATATTTATTTTCATCTAAATTTGCAATCATTTCGTTTCCAGTCATAATTGATACTTGTTTTTCAGAGGATACTCCTCCCATAATAACGCCAATTCTCATTTCCTCAACTCCAAATTTCATTTTTTATTGTATCGCCGATTATTTTGATTCCCCGAACTATTTCTTCTTCTTTCAGACGGGAAAATCCTAATCGAAACGTGTTTGCTCCTCCTCCATCAGAGAAAAAAACATCTCCAGGAGAAAAGGTAACCCCTTGCTCATAACACTTTTGTAAAAGTGTGCGGGCATGAATTTTTTCTTCTAACTCTATAAATAAATGAAGTCCACCATCACCAGTCATTCTTTGAAACGGAATGTACTCGTTACACGCCCCAACAGCTAACTCATATTTTTTCTTATAAACAGACCTTGCCTTTTTTAAATATTTTTCAAAATATCCTTCATGTAAATATTGAAATAAAACCGCTTGATCTAATGTTGATGTGTGTATTGTTCTTGCTCTTTTTACACTTTCTAAATGATGGATTAGCTCTTTATCTGCGATGATCCATCCTACACGTAAACCAGGGAACAGTACTTTCGAAAAGCTACTAATATAAATCACATTATTACCAGAGCCGGCAAAAGTTAATAATGGTGCTAAATGTGAACCTGAATAACGTAGTTCTTCATTAAATCCATCTTCTATAATAGGAATTTTATATTTTGAAAATAAGCTCATCAGTTCTGTTCTTTTCTCTGAACTCGTAACAATACCGGTTGGATTATGATAAGAAGGAATTAAATATGCAAAATCAAACTCTTTTTCACGCAAGCGTTTTTCAACTTCGCTCGTATCAATACCATCTTCATTCATATTAATCCCATGAACTTCAAGTCCATGTAAACGGAACAGCTTCAAAGCAGCATGATGTGTCGGATTCTCACAAATAACTCGCCCTGATTTCTTCGATAACGAGGATAGTACAATGTCTAATCCTTCTGTAAATCCATTTGTAATTAATATATCTTTATTTGAAATATCTACACCTTTCATTTCCATATAATGAAGTAGATAGTTCATTAATGGTCTATAACCTTTTGCATAGCCGTAATTTAATACGACATCACCTTCAATGGACATACGAGTAAGAAAAGCTCTTTTGAAATTTTCCACATCAAATAGCTTTTCATCCGGAGCAATGCTGTTAAAAACAATCATTCCTTTTTCCCAGCGAACACCATGCTTCATTAAATCTAATTCATCCGCTAATAAGGTAACGGTATTAAGTTTATTTTTCCAATCTATTTCAACAGACGAAGTGTTTGAAATATCAACCTTCGCAACAAAATTCCCTTTTCCTTTAACTGCATAAATGAGTCCTTCTTGTTCTAAATCCGCATAAGCAGCAAGAACAGTATTTCTGCTCACACTTAGTAATTCACTTAGTTCCCTTGTTGAAGGGATTTTTTGATCCTCGAGCAAATGCCCTTTCATAATCATCTTTTTTACATAATCTTTCAATTGAATATAAACGGGACGCTCTTTCACAACTTTAAAATCTTTAAACAATTCCTTACCCCCTGCAATCATTTTTGCATATTTATTTCATTCTCAAAAGGTCCACTACATATGTATTTTTTATAAAGGGCGGTACGGTCTTATTGTGTGTAGCTTTAATCAATGGGAGATTCATACCGATCATTGATTATTAACTCTCACCACTCAGGAGTTTTACTACCCGCTAATAGGTGACAAATCTTTACGATATAAGTTAATTAAATCTTTTAAAGCAGCTGCTGCAGCTCCGCGTGGATTAGAAGCACCACCAATTGTAGTAACTTGCCCCATCGTATCTGTAAAGAACGTAATCCCTTTTTCTGTCCCATTTACTTTTACCAGCGGATGATCTTTATCTATTTCGCGCGGTTCCACATTAAGTGTCACATTTCCAACCTGATCCTTATATGCAGAAGCTATTAATTTAATATAGTTATTATGTTCCTTAGCATTTCGAATTTGTTGTTGTGTAACATGTTCAATTCCTTTTATATGTATATCTGAAAGCGCATTCTCTGTTCCCATTAAACTGTTTGTTAAAAGTAACAATTTACACGCACTATCAGAACCACTTACATCTAATATTGGGTTCGTCTCAGCAATTCCTTTACTTTGCGCCTCTTTCAGTGCTTCTTCAAACGTAATATCTTCCTCATTCATTTTCGAAAGAATATAATTTGTAGTTCCGTTTAATATTCCTTCTATTTTTTCAATATGGCATCCAGCTAAACTAAATTGCCCAATATCAAGTGTCGGTAATGCGGCAGCAGTTGCACCACTATATCGAATTCTTACATTTGCGATTTTTGCTGCTTCATTTATTTCTCTCCAGTTTGTAACGAGTGCACCTTTTGAAATCGCTACTATATCCATATGTTTCTCAATCGCTTGTTTTATATATTGTTTTCCTGGATTTCCATCTTTAAGATTTGTAACAGTCGATTCCACCAGTACAGTACCACTTATGTTATCCGTTGCTCGTTCCTTCGGATGATGTTCAATATATTCTTCAATTGCAGAGCTACCGCCACCATACCTTAATAAGTGTTGAATAGATAAGCCATCTTCATTATGTATTGCAACATTTCTACCTAACACGCCACTTACAATTAATTGAATTCCATATGTTTCATATATATATGAATATTTTTCGTTTAATAATTTTACAAACTCTCTGCCAACTGTTCCATATCCTGATAATACAACTTGAATTTTCATAATATCCCCCCATATTTTTCTACCATATCCCTCTTTCAATATAATATAAAGCGCTCTCGAATTCCATCGAGAGCGCTTTATTATTATCTAATTCGGTAATCTTGATAGCTTTTCTGCAATTGTTCTATAAAACTCTTGAATACTAGAAAAACCTAATGTGTCTGAAACACTAAGTCCTACCATATCGAGATGGTCCCAATTTGCTTTCGTTTCAATATGATTCCATTTTCCAATCTGTAAAGTCTCATTATTATTTACCGAAGTATTAGAAGAAGGCGCGATCATAGAATTTGTATTTACTACACCATCATTTTGCCACCAAGAAGTATCAATGAATGGACGGTTTTCTTCATATCTTGCATAGGAACCTAAGAAAAATGCATTCCCCATTAACACTTTATTCATCGTTATATGAGGTAGATGTAAACCTGTAATAGGTGCTGCTTGTGATGCATGTCCACTATAGGATAAGTAATACACATCTGATTGCGTCTTTACCCAATTATTAAGCTCCTTTGCACCATCTGTACTTAAATCCCATTGACTTATATCTTTTGTACCTTTCCAAAGTGAACTATTTACAATACGATCAGTGTATTGGAAAAAAGACTCTCCAATATTCTTTTTTATACCCCATTGATCCAATTTAAAATCATATAACGATAAATTATTATTCCCTCCCAAACTTGCAGCTGTAATGAGCAAATCTTTAACGAACGGTACTAGGAGACTACCATCCGCAAGTGTCGTGCCATTGTGAGGAGTTGCTAATGTTGTCACACTATGAACAAATGATTTCTTGCCCTCAAATAGTGGTGAAATATTCGTGTTCGGATGATTTTTTACATAATTTTTCTCTGCAAAACTACCTTCTTTTAATAGCTGTACTAATGTTCTAATCGTTTGTCCACCCATGCTATGCCCAACTAAATGAACTTTATTTGTTTCACTCCAATTCAATGCAAAACCACTATAAGTTCTGCCAAAACGATTATGTCCATGTTTCTCAGCATGTGCGGCACCGTAGTCTACTGTACCACCATTAATTTGCGCATATAATTCACATGCGCGATCCCAGTTACTAGAAACAGGTCCAACAGCAGCAGTATATACTGTATAGCCACTTCTTTTTAAATTTTCTTGTATATCATGAACACCACCCCAATATTTAACCCCTAACATTTCCTCTCTACCCCACCCTGCAAATCCATTTACTAGTATGATAGGATAATTATTTTGTTGCTTCTCTTCAGCGTATGTTGTTTTTACTGTGAACGAAAAAACAGTCACTAATGCGAAAAAACATATTTTTAAAATTAACTTCCCCATTCTTTCTCCCCCTTTAATAAAACGCTTACATATTTCTATTAAAAAAGAGTTCTTAACTTAAACATAATGTAAAGTATTTTATATACATTGTATATATAGAAAACATACACAAATGTTGATAAATATTAAATCAAGTAAGCATTTACTTTTTTAGAATACAACTTGTAAATCTTATTATTTGAATTTATAATTAGATTTAGTTTCCTCAAGTTAAATAGCTTTAAAAATCATAAGAAAACTAATTCAATTACTTTAGGAGGAGGAAAAAACATGCAAATCGGATTAAATATTCATACATTATCTCAACCTACCAAAATAACTCCATCTAATCTTGAGCATAATACTATCTCTTCTACAAAACTTGAAGATAAAAAATCAAATGATCCAATCAAATTTGATATTCGTTCATCTGAAAAAGATATGAAACAACCTGAGCATAAATTTAATGAATTAGATTTATGGAAAATGTTAAAAGATAAAGGTGTTCCTTTATGGATAATACTTGAAATGCTTCAAAAATTCCGTAAAGAGAAGGAATCTCAAAATAATTCGGTTCAAAATCCAAATGTGATCGAAGAAACAAACGAGAATCGATTAAATGAAGTAATGTAATCTATGTTATATGAATGCTCTAAAGTAAAAAGAGTTCGAGGTTGATAAAATTTCTATCAACCTCGAACTCTTTTTTAAGATTTTTCTCCAATCGTTACAAACTGAAATGATACTTCCCCTAGATGATCTTTAATTAACTTTTCTACTTTTACTTTTTCATTTATTAATGTATTATCTGTCGATATTTTAGGCTTTTCATCACCTAAAGACTTGTTCAGGTGGAGAAGATGCATTTTCGTTTCATTTGCTTTTAATTCTTTATACACACTATCTTTTGCTACAATCACATACCATTGCATTGGATATTTACGAGCGTTACCTATCCAAGCATCACTACCGTATTTAACAGCAATCTCCTTTCCTTCTAGTTCAATACTTTTTAAATTTTTTTCATCTTCTTGTGCCAACAAAAGCGATCCTTCTTTTGGTAACTTTGGTAACGAATCTATAGGTCTAAATTTGGATCCATTCTCTCTTTCACGAAAAACCTTTGTTTTAATCAATGCTTGTGCTGTAGATTCATTTAAAATTAATACTTGTCCTTGTCCAAATGTACCTGTTTTCACAGAAAACACTTCATTTTCTTTCGTAATTTCCTGATAACGATTCATAATTGATAAAGTATTATTTTCATCTCCAATGATTAATACACCGTTAGCTGGAAATCTGTTTTCATTTTTAGAGCATGCACTTAAACTTATTAACATTAGTATACTTAAAATGAAAATAGATAATATTTTCTTCATCACAGTTCCTTTCATAACTCAAATTGTTTTTACATGCTTTTATGCAGTCTTACTTGCTCATATTCCCTACTGTTCCATAGTTTTATAAAGCTTTTGTAAATAACGCCAACGAGTTATATAGAAATATAAAACTTGTATACAGATAAATGAAATTAAAATTACAATAGAACTATTTAAAATAGAAAAATCGACTAATTGTTGCAATGCCATATAAGCAACCACTGTATGAATTACTGCAATGATAATCGGTAAAAAGAACATTAATAATAACTGTCTCGTTACAACTTTTTTCAACTCTCGTTTACTTAATCCCATTTTCGAAATCATTTTATATTGTTGTTGATCGCGATCCAAATCAGTATATAACCGGAAGTAGATAAAACTAGCGGCAAATGTGAAGAAGACGATTCCAACTAAAACACTTGCCATCAGTAATAATCCATTCGTTTGTTTTGCCTCTAACAAACTTAAAGTCAAAGCTTGAAAATAGAAATTACCTTCTCTTGCATCTTCATCGAATATACTATTTAATTGATTTGAAATTTCTTTCGTCTTTATCCAGTCATCTACAACAAATCCATATGTACGATGTTGAATAACTACATCATCTTGATTGGTATTAAAAGGAATACCATCATATACACGATCTTGAACTGCGATAAAAATACCGCTAGTATCATGTGGTAAAACTAAATTTTCTACAGCTTTTTTCACACGAAATGTCTTTACCCAATCTCCTTCAATGACTTCAATATTCTTATTATAATCACCATTTTTAAATTCTTGTTTTTGTGATACCATTCCAGGGATTAGTAATATTTCATCTTCTTTTTCAATTGTTTCTTGTTGATATCCTAGTGCTCTCGCAAGTTCGTTATATTCACTTAACTTCATTACATATACATTACTTTCTGTATATTTATAAGAAGTTGAAGCTGTTCGATATGGAATATTCGCATCAGCAAGATGTTTTTTTATAATAGAGAGATGTTTATCCACCATTTTGTCTTTTTCAGGACCTATATAAAGAAACGTATATGGGTTTGTCATCCTTACCAATTCTTTATTCCCAATAGCAGCTGTAGTTCCAATTGCTGTAAAAGCAACTGCTGAAATAATAGACACTATAAAAAACATCGTTGCATTATCTTTCATACGGTAAATTAATTCTGAAAACGTTAATATATTTGTTCTCTTTAAAAAGAAAGATTCACTCCTTTTCGCAAGATGCAATATATAAACGCTACATTGTGTATATAAAAAGTACGTTCCTATAATTACTAAGAGTACACCCATTACGAGCATAATAAAACTATGATTTTGAATAAAGCCAAATACTGAAATATATCCATACCCTATACTAATTAAAGAAAGTAACGATAATATTATTGAAGCTTTCGGTTCAGGCTTTGGCTTTTCTCCAGCTTGAATAAGTTCCACAAGTTCGGTTACTTTAACCGTTTTAAATGTAACTAACGAAACGATTAAAAATAAGACAAGAAACGTGAAAACTGTTAATAATACAGCCTGAACTGGTATATAAAAAGGTAAGCCATTACTAATCATTAATACACTGGCACTGATTAGTAAAACTAGTTTAGAAAATATGAGGCCGATAAGGATCCCAATACAAATTGAGCCAAGTCCGATTATCATATTTTCAATTAACAATAACTTCTTAAGCTGTCTCATTGACATACCTTGCATCATTAAAATGCCAAATTCTTTCTTACGCGTTTTTAAAAACGAGCTCACTGAATATAAAATAAAGAAAAATGAAAAGACAAAAATCAAACCTTGGGATATTTGAAATCCTAATGTACCAAATGTACTTATTGTTTTACTTGTCGATTTCAACTCCCCCTGTAAATCAGGATGGAATAATAAAAGTGCATACGTAAAGAAAATCATAATCGAAAATGCACTACTTAAAAAATGGGCAGCATATGTACGCTTATTTCGAAAAATATTATTAAATGCGAACTGACGAAAAGTCATGCCTTTTCCCTCCTAACAAAGAAAGGACATCCATAATCTTTTGATAAAAGGTTTGCCGACTTTCACCACGATAAATTTCGTTATACAGTTGACCATCTTTAATGAAAATTACTCGGCTGCAAAAACTAGCTGCATACGGATCATGTGTAACTAACATCATCGTTGCCTTTTCTTTCTTATTAAGCGTATCCAGCATCTCCATTACATCATTTGAAGATTTAGAATCTAAATTCCCGGTCGGTTCATCGGCAAGTAATAATTGCGGCTTATGAACAATTGCACGAGCAATTGCTGTTCGTTGAGCTTGTCCCCCTGAAATTTCAAACGTTCTTTTATTCAATATATCTGTAATATTTAATTCCTCTGCAATTTCTTCTACTCTTTTGTTCATTTCTCGCACAGAAACACCATCTAAAGTCATCGGCAATACGATATTTTCCTTTACTGTAAGTGTGCTAAGTAGATTAAATGATTGAAAAACAAATCCTAATTGTTTCCTGCGGAACAAAGCTAAATCTTCTGATGTTAACTGGAAAGGATTTGTACCATTTATTAAAATTTCTCCTGAGGACGGAGAATCAATAGTAGATACCATATTTAATAGCGTAGTTTTCCCGCTACCGGATGGCCCCATGATACCTATAAATTCCCCTTCTTGAATTGATAAATCAATATCTACTAATGCTTTAAAAGGTATTTTCCCTTTATATACTTTACTAATATTTTTCGCATGTAAAATTTCCATTTCTATTCTCCCTTCATTTGCACTTCTCACAATAGAGTGTAAATGAATTGTCTTATAACTCCTATTGATTCATCTTTCATTTATCTTACACGCTTGTAAGATTTCTAAAAAAACTGATAAAAAAACTTTTTTCAAATTAAATGTAATGTATAACTATCTTATAATAATTGTATATTGGCCGGAAATACAATATTCTATCTTTATTAAATAAAAAAGAAAAGACCTATTATTTTATCGGTCTTTTCCTTCCCAACGTTATATTTTTAACTAACCCTTTAATTGAAATGTTTTTGAATCACCATTTTATTTCTTTTTCACTTTATAATACCCTCTACAAAAAATTGAGTGCTTCGGTTTGATCGCAATTAACAAAGAATTGTATATGTCTGAAGCAGAAATTATTGCATTTATCCAACATACAAATAATAAGATTGATTTAATATTGCCTGATACAAAAGATGATATAATGGCCGGAATGACCGATAGTACAAGAATAGGTAAACTCATAAAGATCCAAAATCTCGCTTTGGATAGAATTGCATTCGTATTTAGCCAAAAAAATATTCCACTACAAGTTAAGCTAATATCACCTTTATTATTTATAACAATAATATGTAGACATTCATGAATGATGAAGACCAAAATGCCTATGATGATGAGATAAAATATATTAAGATCGGTAAAACTTGCTCCAAAATAATGCGGTATTAGAAAAATAATGATTTGAAGTACATATACAAACTTCATATAATGTTTCCTATGCCAATTATTCTGTATAAAAGGATGCCATTCTGATAAATCCATGCTTATTTGTGGTAAGTTACGAAACCAAATTATAATACGCTTTCTCCCCTCTCGTTTAAACTATTTCATACTTAAAAAGATGTAATCCACTAAAACTTAACCGTTAATATTAAAGCATAAAGTAATTCATTTATAGGATGATATGATTGAAAATTCAGTGGTTTCATAGGTGAATAAATTCTACAAAATCTTCCAAATACCTTTTCGAATATGTTGTTTATAAAATGGTTCTTGCATGTACAACTTGATACATCTGTTTTTGGTGAAAACCACATAATGTAAAAAAGCTTAGAATTTTAGCTCTAAGCTTTTTAATGATTTTATTTCGTTTTCGCTCCTTTTAAAGTGCACTATTTTTTATCCATTCGGATTTACTCAGTACATAATGATTATAAATTTGGTTTTTTATCGTCTGTTGACTCAAATAAACGAACCCGCATTTTTCAATCACTTTATTTGACGGTACGTTAATAATTAATGCAATTGCGTTAAGGACATCCACATTTGTATTTTCAAACAAATAGTCAATCAAGCCTTTTGTTGCTTTCGTTGCATATCCATTATTATGATATTCACTTGAAACAGCATACATAATTTCTCTATTCGGTGCAGGAAGCTCATCTTTCAGACTTGTGCAGCACCATCCAACAAATTCACTAGTCGTTTTCTTAAATATTCCTAGTCTTAATATGTGATCATCTATGTTAGCCTTAGTTTTGACTGCATTAAGAAATGCTTTGTTTTCGGGTATTTCATAATTTGTAATCCAAATAACTCGTTGTTCTTTCGTTGATTTCCAGTCCGGTAAAAACTTTTCTATTTCCGGTTGATTTGCTATTTTATTAATACTTTCTGCATCTTTGACCGTAAACTCTTGTAGGTATATATCTCCGCAATCTATTTTAAATAACTTAGTCAAACTCTCTTCTCCCATGTTAATCCCCCTTACTTACGTTAAAGTTCCTTAATCTGCTTCGTAAGTTCCACAAACCGTTCATCTAGTTCTTTATATTCTTTGTCTTTAGAAGTTAAAAAGCTTAATTTCCCTAATACTTCTTGTCTTTCTGTTTCTAACGTTAAACGTAGCTCTTCAATTTCATCTCTAGTTTTCGTAGGTTCTTCGAGCTGTTTTTGTATCGTATTGTTTAAAAATACGAGTTTTGCAGAAGTTGTTTTCTCCAGAAAATATCGATCGTGAGAAACGATAACGAGTGTTCCGTTATACTCAGCTAATGTGTCTTCAAGCTGTTCACGTGAAGGCAGATCAAGATGGTTCGTCGGTTCATCTAAAATAAGTACATCTTTTTCATCTAAAATATAAGCCATAAGCTTACATTTTACTCGTTCCCCCATACTCATATATTCAATTGGCTCTTTCCATTGAGAAGCTTGGAAACCTAAATGTTTCATTAAATTTTGGACTTTTCCTCTTTCTTCAAACGTCTCTTTATAAAATAGATTTTCTGGTGTTTTATCAAGTGGTAAATCAAATACTTCTTGAGTTAAATAACCGATGTTTGCTGATGGTGAAATCCATACTTCTCCTTCAACAGTTTCTGATCCCATAATCATCTTCAGTAAAGTTGTTTTCCCGCTACCATTTGGTCCAATAATCGCTACCTTTTCACCGTGCTGAATTGTAAAATTAACGTTTTCAAATAATATTCGTTTATTAAATTCTTTCCGCAATTGTTTTACTTCTAAGAAACGTTTTCCTACTTTTTTACTCGCTTGAATAGAAAATTCAACTGAATAATCTTCTTTCACACGTTCTACTTTCGTTTTCTCTAGCTCTTTTTCAAGACGTTTTCGTTTCGATTTAACTTGCGCGTCCATTCGCTTCGCCTTTACACGATAAAATTCTTTCACACCTTCTTGTTTTGTAGACTGCGCATGTGCCTTTTGTGACCATGAACTTAATTCTTTTATATGAGTTTCTACTTGTTCTATCTTCTTTTGTTGTTTTTCATATTCACGCTGCTGCGTCATTCTTTTATGCTCACGTGCTTTCATATAACTCGTGTAATTCCCGCTATGATCAATTAATTTCTTATCCTCAATCGACCATATTCTACTTGCGACAACATCTAAAAAATATCGATCATGTGATACGACGATTACTGTACCTTTCATATTTTTGATTTGTTTAATGAGAAATTCCGTACTCATCTCATCTAAATGATTTGTCGGTTCGTCTAATATTAAGACATTAGGATTTTCAGCAAACCCTTTTGCTAATCGAACTTTCAGCTTTTCACCACCACTTAAAGTAAGAAAATCGTTCGTTGGTACGCCCCATTTCGCAAGAAGTTCTGCTTCCTTTGCAATCATATCCTTGCTAACAAAAGATTCCTTTTCTTGTTCAACATATGCAGTTGTCATATTCATTTGCATCCATTCAACAGTACCTTTTGAAGGTTCAATCTTCCCATTTATTAGTTGAAGTAACGTTGATTTACCAGCCCCGTTTTTACCAATTAATCCGATAACATCCCCTTGTTTTACTGTCACATTCATTTTCTCTAACAAAGTATTTTCCTTTATTTCAACATAAACGTCATTTAATTTTAATAATTCTTTCATAATACCGATCCCTTTCATTAAGGGAGAATAAAAAAATCCTCCCAAATAAATTTGGCAGGATTAGTCATTAAAATATTTATACCCAAATAAGCTATTGGCAACATAAATAGCAATACCGTTGTATGGAAATTGGGCAGACTAATCCTATTTTTTAGAAATTGAAATGTATTGAATTTCAACATTTAAAAATAAGATTAGTTAATCATCGTCCACCCATCATTCCTTTCCGTCGTTAGTAACCATATTGTACCATACTAGTACTGTATGAGTAAATGCAATTATATGTGCTGTTATAGAAAATCCCTTCTTCTAATAAAGTGAAACTTTAATCAGTGGGGGTTTTCTTTATCCCCCACTGATTATTAGCCCTCACCAATCGGACTTTTATGGGCAGCCCGACCCCCATCTTTGTTTTCGCTGAATTTTAAGATGGGGGTCTTACTGCCCATTAAAGCGGGATAAATTGTAAACTTGACGAAAAGGAAAAAATGTCATTCGTTATTCAACAACGAATTATTGTTTTTCGATAAATATTTATTGATTTTTTCCGATTAATGAGCTATTATATGTTTGCAGAAAATATTAATGTAGGGATTGAATTTATGGACAGGACATTAAAAATCACAAAGTTATATATATTTTTAAGGATTTTTCTCACCCCGATTATAGTGGGGATAATTGTTGGTATACTAACTAAATTGGGGCAAGGTATACTTCCAGGACATTGGAATTCATTAGCTAATCTAGGAAGCGTTTGGTTAGTTCCATCCTTTTTTGTGGCTAGCTTTAGTTATTCTAAGCGTATAGCTATACTTTCTGGTATCCTTGCGCTACTCGGTATGGTATTAGGATATTATGGTTATGCAATAGTTATTAATAATGTAGCTCACTCTATTTATTTTATATCTGTATGGATTGTATGTGCATGGATAGGAGGAACTATCTTCGGAATTGCAGGTTTTCTATGGAAAGATACTACAAATCCACTTCATAAATTCGGAAGCGCGCTTATTAGTGGAGTTTTTGTAACGGATGGACTTCACATTCTTTTAAATTTTGAAGACTATAGTCACATGTTACCTGTTGGATATACCGAAGTGATAGTCGGGATTATCTTGATTCTTGTATTAGAACGCTCTAATGCTAATCGAATTTCTTCTTTCTTAATGATGGTTCCTATCACTATTTTAGGGTTAATTGGATATAAATTATTAAGTTTGTTTACTTAATATCATGAAAAAAACAAGAGACTACTTCTATTATAATCCACAATACATAGCACGAATTCAAACGTTAAACTTATTAATGTTGATACACTTATTCATAGGATGGATTCATAAAGCTATCTCTTTCAAAGAGATGGCTTTTTCTTACAAAAACTACTCATCAGTTTTATATTAAATCCTTCTAATTTATTAGTGTGTCATTATACATACTAAGATGACCTCTTACTATTTCATGTAATCACTATAAAGTGAATCTTTAATCAACGGAGCTTTTCTTCAGCTCCCACTAATTATTAGCCCTCACCAATCGTACTTTTATGGGCAATCCGTCCCCCACCTAACTTCATTTCTTTCGTTGAATTATAAAATGGGGTCTTACTCCCCAATAAAGCGAGATAAAATAAGGCTAAAAAACTTATTTCCAAAGTTCTTTAGCCTAGATCACTTATTTATACATTATAAAATTTAATTCGGACAACCGTACCTTTACCAACTTCTGAATGGATTTCTACACTATGTCCTAATTGTTTCGTAATTTCATATACAAGATATAGCCCCATTCCAGTTGATTCTTTAAAATCTCTGCCATTTTCCCCTGTAAAGAATGGTTTAAATACTCTTAGTAAATCTTGCTTCGGTATCCCTACGCCATAATCGGTAATTTCAAGTATAACGTTATTATCTTCCTTACAAGCTTTCACTTTAATCTTCTCTCGACTACCAGATGAATATTTAATCGCATTCGATAGTATTTGTCCAATTAAAAATTGTAACCATTTCGCATCACTTTCTACAGTAATGTCCTTTTCAATTTTGAGCTCTGGATATACAAAATTCCGAATAAAGAAGCGTTTATGTTCATGAACAGAATCATTCACTATTTTATGTAGTTGTACTCTTTCCACATAAAAATCTTGCGTAAATGCTTCTAAACGCGCGACGTATAGAGCCATCTCTAGCCCCTTTTTCAGCCTATCTGTTTCCTCATTTATACTTTCAAAACGCGAATCAACTTCATCCTGTGTAATTAACTCTATTACAGATATAGGTGTTTTCATTTGATGTATCCACTGGTTCATAAAGGTTAAATGATCATTATTTTTTCTCTCTTGTACTTGCAGCTGATTTTGATAATGTCGATATTGCACCTCAAGTAAGTCCTGAAGCGCAGTAGATAAAACTGCAAAATCTGATTTTTGAACAGAATCATCCAAAGAATGCATTGGATTTGCTAATCTTTCATAGAACATACGATGAGTAAAGTAACGAAATACTAAATAACCCACCATAAAAAAGACACCTAAAAACATTGCATATAATGCCGTTGCAATATGCTTATGCCCATCAAACCAATATACAAGAAATATGGATAATAGCTGGATTACTGTAAAACAAATAAGTGGTATATGATCACGAATAAATAATCTTATCATTTTTCCATACCAGTATCCCAAGTTATATGTAACCTATAACCGACACTACGGATCGTTTCAATTGCATCTTCAATCTGCAATGTTTTTAACTTTTTACGCACACGAGTTGTATTTACACTTAATGTATTATCATCAACATAAGATTCGCTATCCCATAATTTATTTAATAACACTTCTCTACCCACAACACGCGGATAATTTTGCATTAACATCTCTAATAAAATTGCTTCATTTCTTGTTATATCTATCTCTTGATTCTTAAGCTTTAATACAAGCCTTTCGGGATATAAACAAAGACCTTGTTGCTCAATCATCCGTTCTTCTACTTTCGGTGCATAAT
The DNA here is from genome assembly GCF_058792175.1 of Bacillus sp. EB106-02-03-XG38. Classification (NCBI taxonomy): domain Bacteria; kingdom Bacillati; phylum Bacillota; class Bacilli; order Caryophanales; family Bacillaceae; genus Bacillus; species Bacillus sp. EB106-02-03-XG38. The sequence continues at coordinate 732,162 of NZ_JBYTED010000001.1, read as the reverse complement.
CTCCGTAAGCACGTCTTAAATGACTGCGAATTTTCGCCATTACAACTTCGTAATGGAATGGCTTTGAAATAAAATCGTCGCCACCGTTTTCAAGCGCCATAACTTGATCCATTGTGCCTTCACGAGCCGAAATAAATAATATCGGACATGTAGAAACTCCGCGAATTTGACGACACCAATAGTACCCATCAAAACTTGGTAAATTAATATCTAACAAAACTAATTCTGGTTGTTCTTCTAAAAAAATGTTTAATACATTTTGAAAATCCGATACAATAATTCCTTCATACCCGTATTTCGCGACATGTGTTGATAATAGTTCTGCAATTTTCATATCGTCTTCTACAATCATAATTTTAACCATGTGTTTACTCCTTTTTTGTTCCACAATCTTATATTCAATTATATAAAATAAATACTACCTTTTTTTATATAATCCGTAAATCAAAAAAGGATACTTTTATACAACAGCATCCTTCTTCTATTATTCTTATTTAATATGAAATTTACTCAAATTAAAACCTTGCTTCTCCACATAGTCCATACCAAGTTCCATTCGTGCTGTTTTAAGCGGGTCCACAACTTGACAAACTCTTAAATCACCGGCAGCCGATAATAAAAGTGTCGCATCAGCTTTAGACATTTCCAATTCTTCATGTAAAAATGTCACCATATTACGTACAGCGCGATTCGCTGCATCATCTAACAATTTCTCTGAAGCAATCGTCATTACTTTTTCTTTTTGGATAGCCATTGGTAGTGGCCATTTCTTTCCTTTTATAATTTGAACTGTTACAGTTACCTCACCAGCAACCTCTACTCCACTAACCCCAATTTCACCATCACCCATCGCTGCGTGTAAATCGCCTAGTGCTAATAGGGCACCTGGAACATTTACTGGTAATAGTAATGTTGTCCCTTCTTTTATCTCTTTACAGTCCATATTCCCGCCGTGATCATGCGGTGTGCCACATGAAATGCTCTCTTCTTTCGGCGCAGTACCAATTACACCGATCATTGGATTAATCGGGATTTGTAGTTCATTCGAAAACAAAACATGTTCATTATGTATCGGGACAATTTTTACTGTATTTTCGGTTAGCTCTTCACCCATTACGCCAAGATTCGCACCAGTAGTTAAAACGCCTTGCTCTGCGATGTTAATTTTTTCAATCGTTACGACTAAAATATCGCCAGGTTCTGCACCTTTAATAAATACAGGTCCGGTCGCGGGATTAATTCGGTTCCAATCTAATTCTTGAAACGCAACATCTTCAGAATCAATTTGGTTTTCAAAGCAATCATATGTTTCAAATACAAGACGACTCCCTACTTCTACTTCCATACACGACTGATTATCTGGTGACATTGCGTAAATGATATGTTCTTTATGAATTCGATACATGTTATCTCTCCCCTTTTATATTAGTCTACAATTACTAATTAGCTTTTTTCGTAAAAGCTCCTGTTAAAAATTAATAAATTTACATATAGAAAAGCACCTAGCTTATTTTCATACATACACTCTTTACTATAACAGGTAAAGAAAGGTGGTAGCACTATGCCCCTTATTCCATATAATGAAAGCGATGTTGATTTACTAGCTCGTTTAATTCGCGCTGAAGCTGAAGGAGAAGGTAGACAAGGCGAACAACTTGTTGGCTGCGTAGTAGTAAATCGTGTATTTTGTGATTGCTTAGATTTTAAACAACTTCGCTCCGTGCGTGATGCAGTATATCAAAGTCCCGGTGGATTTGAAGCAGTGCAATACGGATATTTTTATCAGCGTGCTCGCGACTCAGAAAAGGATATCGCTAGAAAAGTTTTACAAGGTGAATGGCGCTGGCCAGCACGATGGGCTCTTTGGTATTTTCGTCCAACTGGAGCTTGTCCGCCTGAATGGTATAACCAGCCATTTGCAGGACAATTTAAAAGCCATTGCTTTTATGAACCACGTGGTGATGAATGTCCGAAAATGTATTCACGATAGCAACATTTGAAACGCAAGTACTTAGAACACTGAGTACTTGCGTTTCTTTTAGCTTTTTTAGAAATCTAATAATGCGATGAACTTTTCAATTCCTACAACATGTATTAATAACGGTATACGCGGGCCGCTAGACTGATTCATAATGAGCCTATAAATTATAATAAATAATTGTTTTTGATTTTCTTTCATTATTTTTTTATTTTCATGATGGCAAATTGAATACAATTGTTCCATATAGTTAGAGGAATCTTTATTAGAACGAAGCATTTTGCAAACTTCTACTAACCATTCTTTCTGCCTTTCATCTAATGTGTTGTAAAACTCTGTATTTCTCTCTTGATTTACCGCAACTAATTTTTCAGATTGAAAGTTTCTTACCCAATACTCTGCACGTTTACTTATCGCTATCATATCCTCTAAAGCATACTTCCTATCTGTTTTTTCTAATATACCTTGTAAAATAGGTGAATCAAAATTTAATAGCGGTAACGTTCCTGCTACTTGATTAAATTTCGGATATTCTTTAATGCTGCTATCAACTTTAGAGAGTTTAATTGCATCAAATAAATCTTCATTTTTGAGTGTTTTATTCTCATAACTATCTTTCAATCGTTCATATTCTGTATAATTGCGAATCACATCTTCATCAAGACCGATATGAAAAGCTGCGTTTGGTCTATATTTAGCAAACATAAACAGAATCACTTCTGGTAAATACACTTTTAACAAATCACTAGGTGTAATGCTGTTGCCTGAAGAACTAGACATTTTTTCATGATTGCCTTTTATTCCTATGAAATCATATGCAACGTAATGCGGAGCTTCACGATTGAATATTTTCCTTGCAATTTCCTTTGATACATTAAAACTACCCGTTTCCGAGGAATGATCTCTTCCGCCCGGTTCAAAAATAACATCCTCTATCATCCATCTCATCGGCCAATCGATTTTCCAATTCAGTTTCATTTTATTTGTATTTAATACCGATAATTCAGTTTGATTTCCGCATTTACATTTATATCGTACTGTTTTTAATACTTCATCAAAATGTGTAATCGTTGTTGCATCTTTCCCGCATTTCTCACAATATAATGTAACCGGATAAAAGCTCTCTCGCTCTTCTTCACTACAATCTCCTGTTTTAAAACTCATTAAAATATCATATATTTCTTTTCTTTTATATAAAGCCTCTAATATGTTTTTGTTATATCTTCTACTTCTATATGCAGCATGTTGATATATGAATTCCACTTCAATCCCAAATACTTGAAGCGATTTCTCAAACTCTTTTTCAAAATGCTCTGCATAGGAGTTATGGCAACCATATGGATCTGGTATATCACAGTATGGCATACCAATATGTTTTGCAAAAGATGGATCAATATTTTTAGGGATTTTTCTAAACCTATCATAATCATCCCATGAAAATATAAAACGAGTCTTTTTCCCTAAATCTTGAAGGGCTCTTACAACGAAATAAGTCGTTATTATTTCGCGAAAGTTTCCGATATGGACAGAACCAGATGGACTGATTCCAGATGCGCAAACAAAAGTTTCTTTGTTTGGATGTTTTCTAATTAATTCATGTGCTACTTCATACGCCCAATGCATATATTACTCACCTCAATTATTTATTTGTTTTCACATTTTCAAATATATACAATAAAAAAACTCCCACCCCCAAGATTATTCATCTTGAGGACGAGAGTTATTAGCTTCGTGGTACCACCTCAGTTTGTTAATACGTCACCATATTAACCTCTTCGGGTACGGCAAAACATGCTTATACCCTATCTCTATAACGGGAGAACCCGTCGCACTATCCCTAAACAAATTAGTTCCTTGCGCAGCTCCAAGTCTTTTTTCATTAAGATGTATACTGCTCTTTCTCAGCTACCAGAGCTCTCTGTACGTATTCTTTCTTAACTACTCTTCTCTTCAATGCCATTTTAAATATTAGTTTTTCATATGATAATTTATAATACTTTTATTGTCAAACTTTTCCGAACGAAAAAGCTATCTAAATAAATGCTTTATCGCTTCTAATTGAATTTTGTGGCTACATTCATCACAACAATATGTCCCTTTTGGTTTTTCTTTAAATCGCTTATATTTTTCGCTTCCCTCGTAAACACGGAATATATTTTTACAAGAAAAACAAACAATTTCATAAAACATCATATGCACTTTCCTCTCCATGTTTATACATTTTTTAATCACTTGAGAAAATCAGTTTTCCAAAGTACAAATCTTAATATCTTCTGACTAAAGGTTTACCTCTATTCTTATCGAATTATATAAATATCTTATAAAGCGAGGTGAACATCTTGATCAGTAATATAGAATTAGTTTTAGATGCTAAAGCTAGTTTAGCTGAAGGACCTTGTTGGAATGAAAAAAAGCAACTTTTATACTGGGTTGAGATTGTGGAGAAACAATTATGCATATTTAGTCCTACTGCTAATACAAACCGAGTAATTGCTCTCAATCAACAAATTGGCTGTGTTGTTCCATATTTAGATGACGTACTACTCCTAGCTTTGGAAAACGGCTTTTATTCTATTAATGTAAAAACAGAAAAACTAACACATATTTTTGATCCTGAACCACATTTATTTGAAAATCGTTTTAATGATGGAAAATGCGATCCAGCAGGACGTTTTTGGGCAGGTACTACAGATACATACGGTATAAATGCTGCTGGTTCCTTGTATTGTTTAAATAATAATTTAAAGGTAAAGAAAAAGGTTTCACATGTAAATACATCAAATGGCATGGCTTGGTCACCTGATCATACATACCTTTACTATATTGATACACCTACTAAAAAAGTAGTTCGTTTTCATTATGATATATGCTCTGGAGTAATTCGTAATCCAAGTGAAGTAATCATTTTCCCTGAAAATGACGGTCTACCTGATGGTATGACAATTGACAAGGAAGGTTGTTTATGGATTGCTCATTGGGGAGGTTCAAAGATTACTAGATGGAACCCTTCAACTGGAGAACAAATATTAAGTATTCCAATTCCAGCGCTATATGTAACTTCTTGTACATTTGGAGGCCCTAATTTAACAGACCTATATGTTACAACAGCCAGAACAAGAATGACGGATGACGAATTGAAAAAATATCCACATGCTGGTGGTATTTTTCGAATCCAAACAAATATAAAAGGTTGTCCTACCCATTCATTTCGCAATAATAATATTGGAGCTGAAACTATATGAACCGTATCGATTACATAAGACACGAAGAAAAGAAATATCATGACCTTTGTTATGAACAATACAAGCTATTTGAAACTGGCTCTTGGCTTTACAAACCGGTAAAAACAGTTATGAACTTAATGGATTACTTTGAAGGACGAAACAACTTGCAAGTACTTGATCTCGGCTCTGGCGTTGGAAGGAATAGTATTCCAATTGCACAAAAAATAAAAAATGCTAGTGGTACTGTTACTTGTGTGGACTTACTGGATTCCGCTTTAACAAAATTACAAATTTATAGCCAAGAATATGATGTTTTTGAAGTTATAAAAATAGAACAAGCAGCAATTGAAAACTACTACGTCCACCCTAACACATATGATTATATCGTTGCAGTATCAAGTTTAGAGCATGTTCAATCAGAAGAAGATTTAAAAAACGTACTCCATTCTATGAAGTAAGGTACAAAGATTGGTGGTATCAATTGTTTAATTATTAACTCGAACATACAAGAAATTGACTTACATACGAAAGAAGAATTAGATGCTTTAATTGAAATTAACCTTCCTACTGATAATATGATCCATCTATTAAAAAGTATTTATAAAGACTGGCAAGAAATAAAAGTGGAAATAAAAGAATTAGCTTATAATATAGTCCGAAACGAAAGACACATTCAATTAAAAACAAATGCTATTACGTTTGTCGTTCAAAAATAATAGCAACAATATAGGATAATATTTTTATTTTATGAGCTTTGTATCATTAAATATTAATTAAATAGAAATATAAAAACCATGCTTTGACATCATTAGAAGCATGGTTTTTATTAGAGATCACATACAAAACAACTTAACTATTTAATGAATTCATTAAGTGGAAGAAAGGTTCGGGTTCATGTGCCTTATTTAATTCATACCATGAATGGAGTGTACCTGGCGAAAAAACATCTAATTTTTCAGAACTTCCATCCCAAATTCCAAAGGAGCTACTCCAGATGCCGTAATAAGATTTTTACCAGTTGCTACATAGAAAAAGCTTTTCTTGTTTGCATTCAATAACACTCCATTCCCAACTTAATCTCATCCAATCTTTTTTATCCTGCTTTAATGGGCAGTAAAATCCCCACTGATTAAAGTTTCACTTTATAAGATAATCTATCTACTATTTTTAATTGCTTCTCGAGCTCTTTCTTTATCATCAAAATGAATTGTTGTATCTTTTAAAATTTGATACGTTTCATGCCCTTTCCCTGCAATCAAAACAATATCATTAGAAGATGCCATGTTTATTGCATGTTTTATAGCAAGTTCACGATCAACTTCTACTTTATAATTCAAATAGTTATTCTGTGAAAATCCCTTTTCAATATCTTTAATTATTGTATGCGGGTCTTCTGAACGTGGATTATCAGAAGTAATGTAAACAAAATCACTATAACTTCCAGCAATTTTACCCATAATAGGTCGTTTTTTCGCGTCTCTATCCCCACCGCAACCGAAAACAGTAATGATTTTCCCTTTTGAAAACTCGCTAATTGTATCGAGTACATTTTCTAATGCATCCGGTGTATGAGCATAGTCCACTATTACAAGGTAATCTTGATTTTCGTCTATGATTTCCATTCTACCTTCAATGCTCTTTACATTAGATAAACTATCATTAATGTTCGCTAGTGGAATACCTTCAACTAATGCAGTTGTTATTGCTGCTAATGCATTATAAACATTAAAGCGGCCTACTAGATTTAGACTGATTTCTTTTTCTCCATTAAATGTAGAAACTAAAAACTGAATTCCTCTTGGGCTTAAAGTTATGTTCTTCGCTTGAACATCCGCTCCATTATGTATCCCATATGTAATCACTTCAGCAGAAGTAACTTTTTTAAAGTATTCTACTGATGGATCATCTACATTCAAAATAGCAATTTTTTTATCTGTAGTAGAAAAATCATTTCCTAATCTAGAAAAAAGAAGACCTTTTACATGCTTATATTCCTGAAATGTGCCATGATAATCCAAATGGTCTTGTGTTAAATTAGTGAAAACAGCTATTTTAAAGTTACATCCTTTAACTCTCTCCATATGTAAGCCTTGTGACGTAACTTCCATAACACAATAATCTGTATTATGATTTTTCATCATCTGCAAATTCCTTTGAAGTATTGGAGGTTCTTGCGTATTAATTACAGTCGGATACCATTTGGACCCAATTTTAACTCCGTTATTCCCCATAAGCCCTGTTTGAAATCCATAGTCAGTTAAAATTTTTTCAATTAAATAGGACGTAGTTGTTTTACCATTCGTTCCTGTAATTCCAATTAGCTTCATTTTATTAGATGGATAACCATAGAAATGCGACGCAATAACTGCCATAGCATACCTAGCATCTTTTACAATTATTTTAGGTATTTCAATGTTTACATCTCTTTCTACAATTAACGCCACAGCTCCATTTTTCACTGCATCTTCAACAAATTGATGTCGATCTTCGAGAAAACCATCAATACCTGATACACATATAAAAAGATTTCCGCTAGTGATCTTTCTAGAATCCATTTCTAATCCCGTAATTTCTACATTCATATCACCAATGGTTTCTTTAATCGATAACAAATTCGCCAACTCTTTTAGTTTCAAATCCCCCGCCTCCTTACACATTTCCCTATTCATTTTACCACTTTATACAAAATAATGGTTTAAAACACCATATATATCATCTTAAATAAAAGATAAAAGAGCACTTGTTTCCGCAAGTGCTCTTTTTAGGGATTTTGAGATATCCTATTAACGAAAGTTAGGTTACTTAAAGTTAAAAGGTAATTATATTATATGCTTGTCCTTTTTATTTGTGCATTATTAATATATAAACATTTATAGAAACTTCAAATTATAGTTCTTTCTTACATTTTATCATTAAGAAATTAATTGAAGGCTTATTTTCCATGATCTTATTTGGTTCATCAATTTCTGAAACTTGTACTAATCCATACTTATTAAAATCTTGTTGTATAGATTTAGAATCATAGAAGAACATTTTAACACCTTCCATTATCTCAAAATAATCTTTATCCAACTGTTTTCCTTTTCCGTACATGGGAGCTTTTTTAGAAACAGTTGTGAAAACCATATATCCACCTGGTTTTAACTGATTGTAACAATCTTTAATAAATTTCTCTCGCTCATGCTCATTTAACAAATGAAGAAGTGCATGACTAAATATCCCGTCATACAGTTTATTTTTAAAAGGCATTTCGTTAACCGAACCGTGATACATACTAACATCTTCTAGTCCGTTTTCTCTTGCTAAATCGATCGCTGTTTTCGAAATTTCAATGCCTGTTACATTTATACCATTTTCCATAAACACCTTTGCATTTCTTCCATATCCAATACCCGGAACTAATATGTCTTTAACGTTCTTTTCCAAGAAAAATTCTTTTGTCAAAATTGCAGAATCTGTAGGTTCAAATCCCCACATTGTTTGTTTCTCAATAAAGCTTGATTCCCAAAATTCCATTATATTTTTATCTCCTTATTCTTATCTCATGTTTAATACCACATGAAATACCTATTCATTTTAATGCTGCTTTTTTCACCACAGCCACTATAGGTCCATTGAATATAGCATATTAATAAGCCTTTATCTATTTTAAAGATTGGTTGAATATTCCCCCAAAATATTAACTTTTACATTTAGAAAAAATAAAAAATGCCAATAATTTTATTGAATATCGGCATTTTCATATAAGAAATTATCTTTTTATTTTGTGCTGATCTAATATTTTTTCTAACATTTCTAAAGTTATCGGTTGAGCTTTCTCTATTAATCGATAACCAATACGTCCATTCGGTTCGGCTGTAACTTGTTGTAAACTCTTTAAATCATGAATCCCTTTTTCTCTTAATTGCATATATAGTTGTTGTTCTGACATTTTTGCCTTTATCAAGTTCGCTTTAATAATCTCACCGTTTTCAACAATTACAAAGCTACTGCCATTTAGGAATTGTTCCGCCTTCCTTGATTTCAGTTCAAAGAAATGAATGATAAGAAGTACGCTTGCAAATATTACAGCTGCAAATATAGATGGGATCACTTTCCTACTTAATACAGGCTCTACAATAATACGTGCAATTGATACTACTATAATGATTTCAGCTCTTGTCATTGGCTAACAGATTTACTCCCTGTCATTTTTAATGCAAGAATCCCAGTGAGTATTAAAATAATGCTTTCAACAATAATATGCATAATAGCCCAATCCTTTAATGGTAAATGTTATTAGCATTCCCATTTCATATAGCATTCTAAATGAATTTCAATTAAATTTTTTGTGAAAATCAAACAATCTATTTTGATTTATCTTTTTTCAATAAGGATTTAATAATACATTGTACCAAAAATAATAAGCACCCGAATGGATGCTTAGATTAAAATTATTCATTATTACTTTCTTCACTTTTATCATCAACTGATTTCGAGTCTAACATGCTGCCTATATCAGGCGGTAAAGCTAACTCTATACCAGCTACTGGTTGATTATCTTCATTAAACCATTGTTTCTTAAATTTACTCAATTCTTCATTTTTCTTATTTCTATCCATATTACCCCGCCTTTTATGTACGTGATATTAAATACTTTACTTAATATGTACATTGAGAAAGATAATATACGATTTGTACATAATGAAAGAGCAACAACCAACCTCTATTTACAGAACGCGTTGTACCTATTAAGAACCTACCGTACATGCTACTCTTCGTTTTGTTATCATATTAATGATGAAACATACGTGAGCTATGTGACAAGTACGTTGTCATTTTATTCATATGAGACAAATACTTTTAAAGGGATAATCCAGTTTTTCTTGGATAAATAAGATTTGTATCTATAACATCCGATTCTTTATACTGTGGTAACTCTGCTCCAATACTTATTGCACCTGCAATTGTTTTAACAATAATTTCATCATCCTGTATAGACTTAATTTCGCGCGTTTCACACTTAAGACGTTTCGGTCCTTCTAAAACTAATTTATTTTGTTCCATTTATAACCCTCTCATTTTATAAATAAATATTCTCACTACATTTCAAACAATGTATAATAGATTCATCTAAAATTTAAGTTATAACGTTGGCTAGCAACCAACAGTGATAATATGATAATTGAATTTGATGGATATGGAATTAATGAGTATGTTATTGGCTTTAACTGTTCTCTACACGAAATAAAAACAATGTATTGAAATGTTAAAAGTGAAGAGTTATCTAACGAAGATCTTCTAAGCTTATTTTGTGTACGGTATCACTATGAAAAACTCCCAAAATTACTACAAGAAGAAGTCCTAAGCGATGTTGTCATTGATTTAGATACAGAGTATATTTATATCCCTAATATATAACACTAGATTAAATGAATAGAAATTATGATTCAGCTAAGTGTTTAATAAAATAAGTGAATGCCCAAATTAATGTCGCAAATTGAGTGACAAAATACATTGTCCATTCAAAACCAGTCAATTTTCTCTCTCGTCTTACCTTTTTTAAATATCTGTAAAATATAAATGTACTTAAAAACATTAGTAACAACGATAATTGCTGTAAATCATCGACTATACGTACCCCCATAGACTCGATCACCTTCCTATTCAAAGTAAATACTATACTTTAAGGATATCACCTATTGGTAGTTTATTTCCATTTTTCTACATAAACTAAAAGAGCACTCAGCAATTGAGTGCTCTAAAAAGTATTAACGTAACACTTTTCTTTTACTTTTTATAACTCAGTTCTATCACTTCCGGTATATGATTGCTTTCATATTTCCTTGTATAGATTTCTCCATTTGGAGTAACTAATTGTAATACAATCTCACCACAAACACCATGTGGTATTTCAAATTGGCCTTCTGCATTTGAAATACTGCGTTCCTTATTTTCAATTGAATCTTCATAAATTTTCACGTTAGATATAGGTTCGTTATTTTGATCTACGATAATGCCTCTTGAATACTTACCAATCACGATACATGGATCATCTTTTTTATAATAATTAATTAGAACGACAACTCCAATTATTATAGCTATACACACAAACAAGAGAATTATTTTGCGTCTCACAACAAACCTCCTTATTCATTTTTTTCTTTTTTAAATTGGAAGGTTATATGTTCCAATTGTTTGATTCCCTCAATTACTTTACGAATTCCTACTTCAATCCTATCTTCCTTTACATTCGATACGTTTAACTTTAATAGTCTTTCTTTCGGAAAACCTCTCACATAATTTTTATCAATCGTATCAATGCTTATTTGCATTTCACCTAGTCTTTGTAAAAGTATTTCTAAAATACCAGTTTTATGTAATTCTAAACAAGTGTGGATTCCAATTGTGTTTTGCTTTGTATATGTAAAAAGCTGATTTTCATTATGCATTCTTTCTAATGTTTCTGCTAGTTTTTTAGATCTATCGTGATAGGACGATTTAATTTTATTTTTATGACGTTCAAACATGCCACTCTTTATATAAATTTCTAAAGCAGCTTGAGATATCATTGGGCTATCAATATCTAAAATCTTTTTATATGTATGGAAAGCATTCGCAATAACCGGTGGAATTACTGCTACACCAACTCGTAAACCTGGAAAAATAATCTTCGAATAACTTTTCAAATATATGACATGATTATCATGATCCAAGCTATATAACGGGTCAGCTTTTGCATCTGTTTCTAAATCTGCTAAATAATCATCTTCCACTATAAATACATTATATTTCTTAGCCAGTAGCACGATTTTTTCTTTCTCCTCTTTTGAATAAGACGTTCCAAGTGGATGATGATATCTTGGTATTGTATAAAAGAATTTTATTTTACCCGTTCGAAAAATTCGTTCCAATTCATTTAAGTCAATACCTTCATTCGTACGTTTAATACCGATTACAGGAATTTTGTTTATTTCTAGATATTCAATATATAGATGATATGTTGGTTGTTCAATTAATATCGTTTCATTTTCATTTGGAAATGGTATAGAAGTTAATATTGCTAGTGCCTGCTGTACACCTGACGTTATAAAAATATTTTCTTCTTTAGTGAAAACTTGATAGTTTGCCAGTTGTTTTTGAATAACCGGAATTAAAGACGGTAAACCTTTCGGCGTCCCATATACAAATAAGTCATTTTTATATGTATCAATGGCTTTATTAATACAGTGTTGAAAATCTAAATATGGAAAAACATCTGGATCTGGTGCTGAGGAAGCAAAATCAATTATCTCGTCGTTTTCTATAGCACTCCCTGATTTTCGAACAACGTAGTATCCACTTTGAGGGACGGAATAAATAATATGACGTTTTTCTAATTCATGTAGCGCCCGTATAACTGTTGCCTTATTACACTCATATTGCGTAACGAGTGTCCGAATAGACGGTAGTTTCTTTCCTTCTTTTATCTCCCCATTTTGAATCATACTTTCTAAGCCGTTGAAAACATGTAAATACTTATACATCATTACCACCTCATCATTTAATTTGTACCGGTACAGTTTGCATTTGTTCACATTGTAGCACTAGATCATAAAGATTACTATATACGTATACTGGCCAGTAAGAAATCAATTACTATGAGGTGAAATTATGAAACTTACAACAAAGGCATATTTATCAGCTTTACTCTATTCATTAATTATTGGATTCTCCTTTATGTTTGTGAAATTAGCATTAACAGTTACGAGCCCCCTTGATACTCTTGCTCATCGTTTTACAGTTGCTTTCGTAGCTGCAAGCATTCCCATTGTTTTCGGTTTTGTAAAGTTAAATATGTCATTCAAAAATATACTTGCCCTTTTACCACTCGCAATATTTTATCCAGCACTATTTTTTGCTTTCCAAGCATTTGGCTTAGTGTATACAAGTTCATCCGAAGCGGGAATTATACAAGCGGCTATTCCTATATTTACGATGATGTTAGCTTCCTATTTTTTAAAAGAGTATACAAATACTTGGCAAAAAATATCTGTACTCATTTCTGTTATCGGTGTCATTTATATATTTATCATGAATGGTATAGAGACTCATGAAACTAGTTTCATAGGTGTTATTCTTATTTTGCTATCGGCATTATCATCTGCTTTCTATAATGTGTTAGCTAGAAAAATGACGAAGAAATTCAAACTAATGGATTTAACTTACACAATGACAGTAATCGGCTTTATTAGCTTTAATTTAATCGCGATCGCCAGCCATATAAGCAAAGGTACAATAACGGCATACTTTCAACCGTTTACGAATGGAACATTTGTTATCTCCATTTTATATTTAGGGTTACTATCTTCCTTGTTGACGGCATTGCTATTAAACTATTCCTTATCTTATATTGAAGCTGCTAAAATAAGTGTTTTTAGTAATTTATCTACACTTATTACAATTATCGCTGGCGTTATTTTTTTACACGAACAAATTTCTTATTTTCATATCATTGGTACAATAATGATTATTTTTGGTGTAATAGGTACAAATTTTTTGGGTGAAAAAGGAATTATAGTGAAAAAGAAGAATATCTCCATGAATAAATAAAAAGCGAGGGATATATAATGCAGCGCACAAATACGATTGATATTAATAATGTATTAGAATTAGAAAATTCTCTTTCTACTTTATTAAATGAAGTGATTTCTTCAAAACTAGAACTTGAAAACTGGTTAAAAAAACAATCTACAGTCATTTGGGAAATTGAAGAACAATTAACATCACACTATATCGCCTTTCAATGTAATACGGATAATAAAGAAATAAAAGATACTTTTGAATATGATCAACAATTTGTAAGACCTCTTTTGAAACGTTATCAAAATTCATTTGATAATAAATATTTAGAGTCTCCTTTTCGAATGGAACTTAATCCAAATACGTATAGCTTACTAGATAAAAAAATAAAGAATGCTCAAACTTTATTTTGCGAAAAGAACATTGATTTAGAAGTAAGAGAAGACAAACTAGTAACCGAATACTTCGAAATTACAGGTGGTTTAACCGCACTATGGGACGGTGAAGAAAAAACAATTACTGAACTACAGTCTTACTTACAAGATTCAGATCGTCATATACGAAAAAAAGCAAAAACGCTCATTTCCGATAAGTTTTTATCTGTTGAAAATAAATTACAACATATATTAAATGAATTAATTACAATCCGTCACCAAAAGGCGAAAAACATTCAATTAGATAATTATCGTGATTATATGTTTAAAAAACATGAACGTTTTGATTATACGCCTGAAGATTGCTATGAACTTGCTGAATCTATTCGTAAATACGTAGTACCACTTATCGATAAAATATTGAATGAGAAAAAATCTGAACTTCAAGTAGATAGTCTTCGTCCATGGGATTTAAAAGCAACCGCACCAAATCAAAAAGTATTAAAACCTATTGAAGATGCGCGTGATTTAGTCGAAAAAAGTTCTCGTATTTTACACAAACTAGACCCGGAATTTTCTGTATTATTAAGCCGTATGCATAAAAATAATTGCTTAGATTTAGAAAGTCGTAAAGGAAAAGGTCCTGGAGGATTTTGCGAATACTTACCTGCTTCGCAACTATCTTTTATCTTCATGAATCTCAATCATACACATGATGACGTTACTACTTTCCTCCATGAAATGGGCCATAGTATTCATAATGACTGTATGAAGCGGTTAGAACTTCAAAAATTTGTAGAAATCCCTTCAGAATCAGCAGAACTCGCTAGCATGACAATGGAATTATTTTCGATGGAGTATTGGGATACATTTTATGAGAATACAGAAGAATTTATAAAAGCAAAATTAGATTTCTTTAAAGATATTGTAAAGTATTTACCACCAATGCTTATCGTTGATCAATTCCAGCATTGGATGTATGAAAATCCTAATCATACTGCTAAGGAAAGAAACGAAAAATATTTAGAATTACATAACACTTACCAATCAACCGTCGTAAATATCGAAGGTTATGAAAATTGGATCGCAACTGGTTGGTTACCTGTACTGCACATATTCGAAATACCATTCTATTACATCGAATATGCTATTGCACAACTTGGTGCGTTGCAAATGTATAAACAATATAAAGAAAATCCTAAACAAGCACTAGAAAATTATAAAAAAGCTTTATCATTGGGTAGCTCTAAATCTTTAACTGAAGTATATGAAGCAGCCGGTATTCGTTTTGATTTTTCTGGAGAAACGATTAAAAAACTAATGTTATTTGTAGAGAGTGAATTAGCGTTACTTGAACAATTGTAAGAAGAAAGCTGTTCCTATATTTTAGGTTCAGCTTTCTTCTTTATTTTATTTATCAATTCTATGTACTGAGAATCACCATATCCGATTTTTTGAAAAAGTTGAAACAACTTTATTAATAATTCATGATTTGATAAGTCTTGATTTTTAGAGATAAATTTCATTACGATATTATCTTCTTTTAGCATTTCTAAATATAAATCTATAGCCTGATACATTACAGGTGGTACCTTATGAGAAGTCTTTTTATGGTTTACTAATACTTCATTGTATATAGAAGAATAATTACTCAATTTAAGTTCAATTTGATTTACTTTAAATTCATCCTCTCTGAAACTATTTAAGTATACCTTCCCTTCATAAGAAGTCTGTTCAAGGTAAGAAAGTACGGTAAGTAGGTTCATTTGGCAAAACATATCTTCACCAAACCATAAAACAATACATTTATACTTTTTCGTAAAAAGGTTTTCTAACGGATCTATAACCTTTTTTGTATAACTTTCTATTGAACTGTTATGACCTTCAGCTCTTGTTTTAATAAACTCTTCATTAAAAACTTGTGTAGTAGCCAGGTTCACACACATTGCCTCATTAAATGGTGCATATTCAGAATCACCCATTAGCTTTTCATTTTTAAATTCTTCATACATCATTTGACCATTTAATATGTTTAGTACATCTTTATCAAACAGCTCTCTTTTCTCATTTCGTAACTGCTCAACCTCTAATTTTCTAGAAACGTTCATTTTAAACTCCCTTTCTTTATTTATATTGAGTTTAACAAATAATTGAATAGGCATGTTGTAACGTTGGTATTCTCTTGGATTCATTCCAAAAACATTTTTGAAAGCTCTACTATAAGCCTCTTGCGAAGAATAATCATAATCCAATGCAATATCTATTATCTTTCTATCATTCTTCAAATCCTCCGTGGATAAATACAGTCTTCTTAAAAGAATATAGCGCCTAATACTAATGCCTGTTACTTGGTGAAATCTAAAAGAACAGTAATACGGAGAATAACTCATATAACGCGATAATTCATTTAATGAAAATTCTTCTTTTAAATTGCTCTCAATCCAATCAATCATCTTCTGTATATGTTCATTCATTTCCTTCACTCCTTATTTATAAGTATAAAAGAGATTCGTTTCTTTCTTTTGATATTTCTTGTGTTTTATAACAGGAGCCATTCATGACATCATGCTTCATTTTAAAGGAAATCAAAAATAAAACACGAATTTTGTAAATTAAGATTCTTTTCGTTCTCTAGTAAAAAATAAAAGTTTGGAAAGGACGTTACGATGAACGAGCTAGAAAAAGAAATACTTCAATTAATAAATGAACAATATTCGTTAAATTTTATTAACATGAAACCAATAACGAATGAAATGTATCAATGTCTTACAGAACTAGGTACATACTTCATTAGAATTACAAACTACAAAACATATGAAGAACAGTTAGAAGAAGTTACATACACGAACTTTTTATATGAAAATGATTTAGCAGTTCCTCCAATAATACCTTCTCTTAATGGGAATTTATTAGAAAAGTTAACATTAGACAAGGAGATTTTTGCCGTATTATATAAAGCTGCTCCAGGTATACATTTACCAAGGGGCGAATGGAATTCTAATATATTTAGAAAGCTTGGTAAACAAATTGGAAAATTACATCGTATTTCTAAAAGCTTTGAGAAGACTAAACCGGTTAAACATATAAACGATTGGTATGAAAACGAAGAATATAATTTTCTTAAGTATATACCTAAAGAAGAAACTACTATAAGAGAAATTGCCTCTGACCTTTTAACCTCTATAAAGGGGCTAGAAAAATCTACTTCGAATTACGGCTTAATTCACGGTGATTTATGGTTAGAAAACATTTTAGTTGAAAACAATTCAAACTTAACAATGATTGATTTTCAAGACTGTGAAAAACATTTTTACCTATTCGATTTAGCAGTTCCTATTTATAGTGCGATAGAATATTGATTTGCTGGAAATGGGAATATCGCAGACTATGAGCATTCTATTACAAAAGCAATATTTGACGGATATCAAGAGGAAAATGAACTACCTAAAGAGATGATAGACAAGTTGCCTATGTTTATAAATTTAAAGGAGATTTTTGAATATAGCTTAATGCATATGTATTGGGATAAAGAAGCATTAACTGAGGAACAAGTACGGATAATGAATCTTTATAGGATGAAGATCGAAACTAAATATACCTATATCAATGTTTAAAAATACTATTGTTTAACTACAAGGAAACCACTTTCTATCCTTAAATAGAAAGTGGTAAGTTTAATTTACTAGGAATATCGGAAGGGAAATGTGGTGTATGCACAATTGAAAATGCATATCCCTGCTCAATAAATGATACTTCATTACGTTTACATTGAAATGGGACACTATTTTTCTTAAAGTTAATTTGGATTTGCTGTAATAATGCAGGGTCCGGTGTTCCAAAAGAAACATGTACTTTCGGTGGTAAAGCTTTCATCGCAATCGGGATCCAAGGTCGCTGCCACCAAGTTGCAACGATGTATGCGGTGCCACCAATAACAAAGTTGAAAATATCCCCATCTTCCATCGTTTTCATATTTAGATTTGATTTCAACCATTCGCGAAATACGGGTACACTTTTAACAGGAAGACCAATTTCCCTTACGTATAAAATATTTAAAGGGGAATGTGCAACTAATACATCTTCTTTAATATAACTATGTGCGATAATTTCGAGTAGATTTCCATCCCCGTCTTTAAAGTATACATTGAATAGACCATTCTCTTCACCAATTACATTTCCATTTTGCCATTTCACAATGAGTAATCCAGAATCCTTTAGCCATCTTGCTGTTTCATGGAATTTTGAATATGGAATCTCAAAAGCGAAATGTGCAGGGGCGATTGGTTCATACACTTCTTGAAAGCTAATTGTTGTGTATGGCGTTACTTCAAATTGAATAAACGATGCTTTTTCTTTTTTTATAGGAAAAGATAATATGTCCTTATAAACTTGTTTTACCCCTTCTATCGAAACCGTTTGTAGTTTTATATCTGATATATGTGTAATCACGTTGCATCCCCCTTGTTTCTTATTATCTATTCGTATTGTATTACATTTATAAATAGATAGAATCAAACGGAAGGATGGATTTTTCAAATAAAAACTACAACTTTAGTATGAATATTTAAGTTTATCCTGCATTGTTTCCATACAAAAAAGCTGCCTTTCCTTAAATGAAAAGCAGCTTTTACAATACAACACATCATGATTTTACAGCAATAATCATAAACCTTTTTGAATTCGTACGAATCCCTTTTTCAGAATTATTTGCATCAATGAACTCTTGTAAACTAGTAAAATCCTCTTCTTCTTCTCCAAATCTAGGAATAATAGGTGTATGTTTTAATAAGAAAATGAGATCTTCTGGCGTACTGTAATAATCAGTAACATCATATTCACGTACTTGCACGAGTTCAAATCCAGCATTTATAAGTTCACCCATATACTTTTCTTTTAAAGTTCCATCTCTTTCGCCTAAGCATTGTCCTCTTCCAAATGCCTCTTTCAGGTTTACTTTATCATGTTCGCTAACTTGTTGTGTTAAAAATAGAGCACCTTTTTTCATTACTTTTGCTAATTCGGATGCTATAAATGGCGCGTGACAACTCGAAGCAATATCAAAATGCGCATGTGGAAACGTTAAAGCTTCAGAATCCATTTGAAGAAACTCAACATTTTGTACACCTGATTTTTTCAAGTTAGAATGTGCTGTTTCAATCATTCCGTTAGAATTATCTACTCCAATTAACAATTTAGCTGAAGATGCTATTTTAAGTACATTTTCTCCTCCGCCTGTACCAACATCTAGTAAAATATGTGATGGTTTGCATCTTTCTTTTACCTCTCTATAAAAGTCCCATGAATCTCCTACAGTTTCACATTTTATTTTACTAAAATCCCATCCATTTAATCTTCCTACTTTATCATAAAAGTTTTTGTACTCTAATTCGTTCATTTTATTATTTCCCCTTTGTTACTATGCATAAAATGTTTAATCCTGATCATACCAGAAATAGACTCATAGTTTATATATTCGTAAATTTCCTTTTATATCAAGTACGCATCCCTCAATCCCAAACAACTATTTACTTCGTGCTATACTTAAATTCATCCCGCCGCAATTAAAAGAATATATGTATGATAACTTCATTTAATTCAGTATATTATAAAATACAAATTATTAAAATAGCATTATATATTTCAGTTTACATAATATATTTACAGTTCATCTTTATTAATATATTCTAAATGTCTTCTTCCCCAACTACACATACTATCTAATACAGTACTTACTGTTTTTCCATGCTCAGATAAACTATATTCCACTTTAGGTGGTATTTCTTGATAAATCTCGCGTTCTATTAGTTGATCTTGCTCTAATTCACGCAATTGCTTTGCTAACGTCCCTTGAGATATATCTGGTATTAATCGCTTTATTTCACCAAACCGTTTTGTTCCATCTGTTAATAATATAAACAAAATGAGTGGTTTCCATTTCCCGCCGATTATTTGTAGTGTTGCTATTACTCCTTTTAACTTCGGTTCTTGCAAATCCATTTTTCTCACATCTCCCCTGACATCATAGTTCATTTTATGCAATTTTTTATATTTCATATCTGTATGAAAAGCAATTAGTACGAAATTTGCGACTATGTACATATAAAGTGCGTACTTTTCACTTGCTATCTTTTAGCGAATAATAAAAGCATAGCAGTTTTATTTTAAAGTTTTTATTAAGGGAGTGGCTAAAATATGTCTATTACAACTTTAAAAGATAGTCGTATCGTTATCATTGGCGGGAGTTCAGGTATTGGATTAGCAACAGCAAAACAAGCAATCGAACAAGGAGCACATGTAATTATTGCAGGGCGTTCGAAAGAAAAATTAATGGTTGCTCAAGAAGTAATAAATAACAATCATCTTCAAACTTATGTATTGGATAACCAGGATAAAAACCAATTACAAGCGTTTTTCAAGAACGTTGGGGATTTTAATCATTTGTTCACACCAGGAGCTTCTTACACACTTGGCCCAATCACCACTACAGATGATATTGCCGAAAGCAGCTTTATCGGAAAGTTTTGGCCACAATATTATGCCGTAAAATATGCAATTCCTTTTCTTTCAAACACTGGATCTATCGTATTAATGTCCGGTGCATTTAGTCAAAGGCCACTTAAAGGTGCGCCTGCTTACGGAGCTTGTAATGGTGCTATTGAAAGTTTAGGGAAAGCTTTAGCTGTTGAGCTAGCTCCAATTAGAGTTAATGTTGTTTCTCCTGGAACAATACAAAGAGAGAATGAACGAAATGTAAATAGACTAGCTTCTTATGAAACTTATAAATCTCTATCTCTTGTAAAACGACCTGGGCACAATGATGAAATTGCGCATACTGTACTATATTTAATGCAAAACAGTTTTTCTACAGGTAATGTATTGTTTCCTGATGGAGGATACACTTATCATTAAATTATTTATAACAAAAGCCACTTATTAAGGTGGCTTTTGTTACTAATTTAGAATCTGCTGAAGCAATACAGGATCCTCTTTTAAAAGTTCTGCTAAAAACATAAGTTGCGGAAAAGGTTGTAAGATTAACTCTTTATCCATTTTTTCTTTCAATATAGCCATTCCACCTTGTTTAATATACTCGTTTAGTGTTATTTCCTTACTACAAACTAGCCTAATATCACTTACTGAAAGCAATAATAACCCGTTCGTTTCAGCGGATGGAGTTGGTTCATTTTCTGAATGTGCCATGTACATAATAGATAAAGTTTCATCTGGACTATCAATAATTAATATTGGATTGATTTCATTTTCTACTTTTATTTTCTTTGCTTGTGCACTCCAATTCTCTTTGTAATATATACTTGGCGAACTCAAAATGGTAATATCGATAGCTGCTTCTTCTTTCACCTCTCTTTTAGCAGTTTCTACTGATGTTTCTTTATCTTCTTTATGTCCTCCTAGCCTTACTACACCTAATGTATCTCCTTTCCTCGTTGGTCCAACCTGAAAAACAAATAAATTTTTATATATTACATACGCACCAGATGTTCGCACATTCTTATCTATTTGTATCAACATTTTCCCTCCTAACGACCTTTGAACAAAATAGTTTACTATAATTTTATTATGTATTTAAATTATCTTCAATCCAACACGCAGCATCAAGTAGGTTTTGCGCTATATAATCAGGTACTGTTTCTTCCCACGAATTTCTATACTTTGTTAATGAACTTTCTCCACATTCTGTTCGCACTAAAATCTTTTTCATAATACTGCCTTCATTTTTATTGCCTCTTTTAAGTTTTAAAACACCTCTAAAAAGTAGGATTTATCTAAAAATTACAGAATTCTATATGTAACAAGTATTGGACGGATAATTTTCAAATTCCTCTATAATAAAGTTGGTATAAACGGAATAGAGATGGTATCCATCTTTTTTTCTTTACTTAAAATAGTATGTTGATTCTCCAATTGGATGAGTAGGATATAATTGAAAAAAGCACCCTGTTTACAGGACGCTTCATTAAATACAATATCCAATTTACATATTAACTAAAAAATTTATAAATTTTATACCGATTAGGGCTATCTAAAAGGGGTAATACCATGATTCCTTTTTTTGAGCCACTGACAACTGATTAAGCCAAGAAGATCAAAATGAATCGGAACAAATACATATTACCCTTGGCATATTTTTAACATTCTAAATGTGCATAGCCAACCATAATTAGTGATTGAGTATGCACATTTAATTTTTTGCCTATCTTTTTTATGAATACATTTTTGTACATATACGTTTTAAATAGTGATGTCTAATAATAAGAAAGTAAATCATTTGCATACAAATAAAGCTTACTAATACAATAATTGAGCTTTGAATAACAGACATTTCCCTACTTACTGTTTGTCCTAATTGATGCAGAGTAAGAAATGCAAAACTGCTGTGAACCATAGCCACTACAATCGGTAAGAAAAATAGTAGCATCATTTGTCTTGTCACGATTTGCTTTAACTCACTTTGGCTTAAACCAAATTTTGAAATCATTTGATATTGCTCTTGATCCCGTTCTAAATCAGTAAATAGACGGAAATATAAAAAGCTTAGTGTAAATATGAAAAATACAATCCCCACCATTACACTTGAAATAGAGAGTAATCCGTTTTGTTGTTTCAATTCAATCCATTTTAAATACAATGATGAAAAGGCATAATAATCCTCTTGATTCGTACCAATGAACTTTTTAAGGTTTGTAGAAATCGAACTTGTTTCAGACCAATCTTTAACGATAAAACCGTAAATCGTGTAATCTCGCAGTACGCCTTCTTCTTGAACATTTAGGACCTTATTATAAACAGCATCAGATACAATAACAGGGCTTCCAACCATTGCTAATTCTGGGATATAAACTAATTTTTTCACAGAAAGTGAAACCTCTAGATCACCATGTTTTATAACAAAATCCGTTAGATCTTCTGCACTATTTTCGTTCTTATTAAGTCGTATAGCAATGCTATCATTTTCATTTGTTAATTTCTCTATGTCATACCCTAATTGTTTTGCATATTCATTATACGTAGATAGATTAATTAACGCCAATCCGTTTAGTGTCCTTTTAAATTCTGTTGCTACTAGGTTATAAGAAAATCCTGATGCTTCTAATTGTTTTTTTATCTCTTCAATATGTGCCTTTTCTTGTACATTCCCTTTATCTGATCGATAGGTAAATGCATATGGAGTTTCATGTTTTGCCAATTCAGGATTTGCGATAGCTGTACAAACTCCAATTGCAGTAAAAGAAACAGCGGAAATAATTGTAACGATAAAGAACGTTCTTGCATTATCTTTCATTCGATACATTAATTCTGAAATAACAAGGAGATTGGTTCGTTTAAAGAATGTAGTTTCCCTATTTTTTAAAGTGTGTAACACATATACACACAATTGAGTAAAGAAAAAATAAGTTCCAAATACAATAAATACGACACCTACTCCTACGAGTAGGAATAATTGATTCAAAGTCATGTAATTTACAGCGGCAATACTGTGGTGAACAGCGGAGTAACCCGCTCCAAATAAAATAAATACCAACAAGGATATATAGACTGACACTATTGGCTCAGTTTTTGGTTTTTCATCTGATTTTATGAGTTCTACAAGCTCATTCATTTTCACCATTTTTGATGTAAACAAAGAAATAAGTAGAAATAAAACAACAAAGGACATTGCTGTTACTAGCATTGCCTTTAAAGGAAAGTAAAATGCTAACGTTTGCTCTACTCCTAATAAAGACCCACTAACTAGTAAAAACAATTTAGAAAAAACCATTCCAAGCCCGATGCCTACTACTATAGAAGGGATTCCAATCAACATATTTTCGAAAAAAATTAATCGATGAAGCTGTTGATGAGACATTCCATGTAACATTAATAATCCAAACTCTTTTTTTCTATTTTTTAAAAATGCACTAACAGAATAGAAAATAAATAAGAAAGAAAAGACAAAGATTAAGTAATAAGATAACTGAAATCCTATTTTCCCAAATGTACTCATAATGGTACTTACATGAGTCAGTTCGCCTTGTAGGTTCGGATGAAAGATAAGTAGACCATAAGTAAAAAAAATCAATACCGCAAATGTACTACTAAAAAAATGGCCTAGATATATTCGTTTATTCCGTAAAACATTATTGAATGCCAGCTTTCGAAAAGTCATGTTTATTCACCCCTAACATAGAAAGACTATCCATAATATTTTTATAAAATAATGGGCGATCACCATTGTAGCAAACTTCATTATATAACTGTCCATCTTTAATAAAAATAATGCGGTCACAGTAGCTTGCAGCAACTGGATTGTGCGTTACTAACATCATTGTCGCCTTTTCTTCTTTATTTAATAGTGTTAATATCTCCATTACGTCTTGAGAGGCTTTAGAGTCTAAGTTTCCTGTCGGCTCATCCGCAAGAACCAATTTAGGAGAGTGAATGAGTGCACGGGCAATCGCTGTTCGCTGTGCTTGCCCTCCTGGTATTTCATATGTTCGTTTATTTAAGATTTCATTGATTCCTAATTTATTCGAAATAGATTCTACTCGTTTATTTATTCTTTTCACATTCATACCATCTAATACAAGCGGAAGAATCATATTCTCTTTTACTGTTAATGTATGCATCAGATTAAAAGATTGAAAAACGAACCCTAATTCCTGTCTGCGAAATAAGGCCAAATCATTTACCGAAAGTTGATACGGATTTTTATTATGAATGGTTACACTTCCTGAAGTTGGCGAGTCAATAGTAGAAATCATATTCAATAGAGTTGTCTTCCCACTACCCGAAGGGCCCATAATCCCAACAAATTCCCCCTCTGTAATTGTTAAATTAATATTTGAAAGTGCTGTATGTGAAACCGTCCCTTTGTATTCTTTACTAAGATCTTTTACTTTTACTATTTTCATATGAGAAATTACCTCCAATTTTACACACTAAGAATGAGACTTGATAGAAGATGCCTGCCTACATTTTGGCTTTTTTAAAATACGAGTAAAGTATCATTCATTAATTGTCTAGTTTCGAATTTTCTTATTTAAACTGGAATACTTGGTCAAATGTATTAAGCACGAAAACAACTTAATATCGTACCTCAGAATTTTTGCGAATGATTCTGTTTTTCATTGTAGTAGTAAGGTAGGTTTTTTCATATTGAATTATCTTTCATTTATCTTACACGCTTGAAATATTTCTGAAAATACAGTCTATCCAGTCAACAAGCATGATTTTTTTGAGAGATAGCATAGAGGTATTTTTCACATGCACCGTGCTATACAGTAAAAAATTTCCGTATAGATTATACTTACAATTCATTAAATTTCTTTACCGTTTACCAATTTCCCCCTCTATTTTTATGTACATTAAAGGAAATGTTGAGATTTGATTAAAATAAATGAAAAAAGGTGTTGAACAAAAGTTCTACACCTTTTTTTGTAAATAAAAATAAAACAACACACCATCAACTGTATTATATACTCCATACTCTGCTCCATGAAGTTCTAAGATGTGTTTTGAAATGGCAAGTCCAAGTCCTGTTCCACCTTGCGACCGTTGTCGCGCTGTATCAACCTGATAAAAGCGATCCCAAATTTTATCTAATTGATCTTCTTCGATATGGGCACCTTTATTTTCGACACAAACTTTTATTCGGCTTGGTTCATCTATTGTAGAAACAATAATGTCTTCTTTATTTGGTGTGTAACGAATAGCATTCGTGATAAAGTTTGTGATTACTTGTTCCATAAGACGATGACTAGCAATGACTTCAATCGTAGAAAGATGTGTATGAACATATAATTGTTTTTTATTATCTCCAAATATAACTGTTCACATATATGCTGAATGGCAATGTCAATATAAAAAACATCCATCTGCATTTTATACGTACCAGACTCAAATTTTGCTAACTCAAGCATATCTACAATTATCATATCCATCTTATCTACTTCTTTTTCCATAACCCTAAAGTAATACTCTCTCTTATGATCTGCAACACCATCTTTTAAAATAGAAATAGTTAATTTTAATAATAAATAAACAACATTAAAACACTGTTTATTTAAACCGTGTTAATATGGTAATTCATATAATGTATGAATTAATACATTTACTCCTTCAGCTAAATCTTTAGGGTTCGTATACTCAAACGGAGAGTGACTAATACCTTTATGACTTGGGACAAAAACCATCGCTGTCGGTATATAAGGGGCTATAATCTGAGCATCATGCCCTGCACCACTATGCATCATTTTATACACAATATTATTTTGCAAACAATGCTTTTCAATAATGTCAGTTATATCTCTATCCATTGGTACTGGTGCAGCTTTACCTAGTAAATTACTTAGTTGACTTGATGGGCATGGGGTCGCCATACTAAAAAAAGAAAATTGTACATTTTGACACAATTTAGATACAAAATATCCGATTCCTTGTACGCTAAGGAATCGGATATTTGTTTTACTGTTTTATATAGTGGACAATTTCTCGCTTACGAGGCCTATGTAGCAACCGAACCAAATCTTACTTTAAGTATTAATGGACATCAAAAATAGTAATGATTAATCCAGATTAACATCCATCCGATTCACAATTACATATACCAATATGTTAAATGGCCAAATAATAAAAACGGTATGAAGTGAATTTCTACTCTTTTCATACCGTTTTAAATTTGTTTATAAGTTTCATACGAAATTCGTGGAAAGATGGCAGCATCTCTTTATAAACAAGGATCAAAAGTTACCATACCTGACAATGGAAATATTAATGTAACTCTAGTTCCTTTATTCACTTCAGATTCAATGCCAATTTTCATTCCTAATTTTGAGCACAGTTTTTCGCATAGATACAAACCCATTCCTGTACTTTTGCTAAATCTCCTTCCATTCTCTCCAGTAAATCCTTTTTCAAAAACTCTATTTATATCTTTAGTTATTATCCCTACTCCATTATCTTCTATAGTTAGTATTACTGCGTTAGTTTTCTTAATTGTGTATATACGTATCATTTGTTCTTTGTTATTTGAGTACTTTATAGAATTTCCTATTATTTGATTAATAATAAATTCAACCCATTTTCCATCACTATATACAATCTCATCAATATCCTGTATATCTAATTTTATTCTCTTATGAATAAAATCTCTATAATTTCTTTTAATTACAGTTCTTACTACATCATCAAGGTTGATTGGTTTTATAATATAGTCCTTATCGACATTATTGCTTCGAGAATAATACAGCACCTGTTCTACAAACCCTTCGATTCGATCCAATTGTGAGTCTATTTTATTAGTTACTTCATTTTGATTATTTTCAATTATTAGCTTTGTGGAAGCTATCGGCGTCTTAATTTCATGCACCCATGTTTCTATATATTCCCTATAATCTAATTGCATGTCTCTATAATATTTTACATTTTCATGCATATCTCTACTTACTTCTTTCAGTATATCGTTAAGCTTTTCCCCATGTATAAAGTTTGCTTCCTTTACTATCTCTGGTAGTAGGTATTTTCTCTCCAAGTTTTCTAATATGCCATTAATCTCATTATAATAATTCTTACATTTTATAAATTCTATAACCATATATGAAATCAATGGAAAAAACCAAATACAAAAGACAAAGAATATTATAATGAACTGAACATTCGCAGTCAGCAATATACCTGATAGTATAATAAATACCAGTACATTAGATAGTATTACTACCATTTTATCTTTAAAAAATTCACCTATATTCATGGCATTATATACCCTAAGCTTCTTCTTGTTGCAATTGGATTTTCTATACCTATCTCTTCAAGCTTTTTTCTTAATCTATTTATATTAACAGTTAAGGTGCTATCATCCACAAAATAATCAGATTTCCATAAAGTTTCTATGAGCGAATCTCTTTTTACAATATTTCCGCGATTATTTATTAGGCATGATAGTATTTTAACTTCATTTTTAGTTAACTCTACAGACTTGTCTTGATAAGTAACTGTTGCATTTGAAAGATTCAAATTAAAATCTCTATAAATTAAGATATGATTCGTCTTGAAATCTCCAGATGTTCTTCTTAAAATGTTTGTTACTCTTGCTAATAGTATTTCTGTATTATAAGGCTTTGTTATAAAATCGTCTGCTCCTAAATTCATACTTATTAGTTCATCTACATCACTATCTCTGCTTGTAACCATGAAGATTGGAACATCTGAAGTTTTACGTATTTCTCTGCATATATAATAGCCATCGAACACAGGAAGATTTATGTCTAGTAATATAAGGTCTGCATTCTCACTTTCTATATATTTGATAATATGATTAAAATCTGTGGGAGCCTTTACTTCATATCCATACTTTATAAAAAAATGTTGTAATTCTTCTCTGATGATTTCATCATCTTCAATCAGAATAATTTTTTTCATGACTTTTCCCTCCCTATACAGAATATAAGGCTATTACATCTTGAGAAACAAGGTGTAATAGCCCTAATGAGCATTATAAAATCAAGTATTACTTTTTACAATATTTTTATACCCGACATATGTCGTGTAGAAATATACTACATACACTACAAGAAATACTAAACCCGTCATCAATGCTGGTAAAATAATGTCTGTTTGTTGAAATGTGTTAATATAATAATTGACTACATAAATTCCAACTATAGAATGAATTATGGAAAGAAAAACTGGAAGACTAAAGTATACGAAAGTTTGAATGAAAATCGTTTTGTCGATCATTGTCCCGTTTGAACCAATTCTCTTCAGAGATTTATATCGTTCTATGCTATCACTGGCTTCTGATAATTGTTGAAGAGCTAATACAGCCATACTCGTTATTAAAAATACAATACCTATATATATCCCAATAAACAGTACGATAGTTTTCAATCCCTTACTTCCTGCACAAACTTCATCCTTTGATTTGCCTGCTATACGATTAATATTTAATTTCGGGCCATTTTCGTCATAAAAGCCCCGTGCAACGTTATCATATTTTTTATTATATTCTTCTCTATTTCCATCTAAATAATTTACATTAAGTACGGATTCAGTAATTTTGTAGCCTGATAAAAACTCATCATTTATAACGATTGTGAAGTAATTATTTCGCACATCATAAGTGAAGAGATTCTCTTGTATAACTTTAGCGTTTTTTACCAAATATTCTTTTTCTTTAATATTCACCTTATTGCTATTTTTTAATCTTTCATTTGTCGAATTAGCCAACCGGCTTTCATTTGATAAAAGTAAAATTTCATTGTTATTTAAAGTGATTTCCTTTTCACCTTTAAGATTTAAAATTTTATTATAATCAGATACTTTAATGAAATCTATATCGTTATTATAATCTTTACCTTCTGGTACAAAGTCCACCACTTCCATCCCTGTTCGATATACATTATAAGATACATATTTTTCGTTATTACTTATTTTAAAATTAGCTTTATTTAATACTTCTTCTATAGTGTAACTTTCATCCTTATTCTCCAACGTAATACTGGCATCAAATGGTGTTATTTCTTTCGTTGTGGCGTCCATCATTCTATTAAAGCTGATTCCTGTAGATAAAGCCACCATTGTAAGGAATAACATTAAACAGATTACAGACATGGATATAAAATTTGTATTAACCTTACTATTTATTTGTTTGATGATAAATATATTTAAACCTTTAAAATAGACTTTTTTATTCTTCTTTACAACATATAATATAAATCCAGATAAACTAAAGAAAAACAGCAATGTACCTAATATGCCAAGAATGATTGATACCACGAGCATAGGATTAGTAAAATTCAATCCGATTTTTAGTACAGTCACATATGCATATCCAAGTGATGCTACACACATAATAAATGTGATTACATAGATAAGAGGATTTCTAAATTTTACATCTTCGTTTTTTCTACCTGCTGTTAACAAATCAATTATTTTGTATTTAGAAACAACGTATACATTAAATAACATAACAAGTAAAAACATGATTCCAAAGTATAATACGCTTTTACCTATAGCACCTGTTGAAATTGCAAATTTATATTTATTGACAGGCAAGTCAAATAGCTTTAATGCAAATGTAGATAACCCCTGCGATACTCCAATACCTATTATAAGTCCACTCATTAAAGATATAACGCCAACTAGAAATGTCTCTGTTACTAATATTCTGGATATGTTTCTTCTTCCCATACCTAAAGTCATGTATATTCCTAATTCTTTTTTACGTTTTTTAATTAAGAAATTATTTGCATACAATATTAAACCACCTAATATTACGGATACAAATACTGACACATTTGAGATAGCGTTCATTACTGTAGGCACATACTTTCTATCTGAAGCGTTAATTTCCATAAGTGCCTTTTGTGATTCTATTGAGTTAAAGCTATAAAATATACAAACAGCCAGTGTTAGTGTTAAGAAATATATTGCATAATCTTTAAAACTTTTCTTTACATTCCCAATAGCAATCTTAGAGTACATTATTATCGTCACCTCCAAGAAGGGTTATAACTTCGATAATTTTAGTAAAGAATTCTTTTCTAGAATCATTCCCTCTTACCAACTCAATAAATATTTTTTCCATCTTTAATAAAAAGAATTCTACGAGCATAGCTTGCTGTAAATGCATCATGAGTAACCATAAGTATTGTAGCTTTTAAATCCCTATTAAGACTTTCAAATCTTTCGAGTAATAATCTAGCTGATTTAGAATCTAGCGATCCTGTTGGTTCATCTGCAAGTACTAAAGATGGATCTGTTACGATAGCTCTTGCCGAAGCAACCCTTTGTTTTTGTCCGCCTGATATTTGATAAGGGTATTTGCTTAATACTTGTTCAATGTCTAAATATTTTGCAACAGCTTGTATTTTGCCATCAATTTTTGAACTTTCCTCACCTTTTATAGTTAACGCTAGGGCAATATTTTCATAAGCAGTAAGGGTATCTAATAAATTAAAGTCCTGAAATACAAACCCTAATTCATTTTGTCTAAACTTATCTAGTGACTTTGATTTTAACCGAGTAATGTCACTATTATTTATCATTATTTTTCCCGTAGTAACATTATCAATAGTTGATATACAGTTAAGTAATGTAGTTTTGCCACTTCCTGAAGGCCCCATTATCCCAACAAATTCTCCCTCATCTACCTTAAAACTAATATTATCTATAGCCTTTGTTACATTATCTTTATTACCATAATATTTTTCAATTTTTTCTACACTTAATATATTTCGCATTAATACTTCTCCTTTTTCATTATAAAAATTCTTTAACTCTCATTCATTTATGTAACTAATTTTATATAATTTCATTTATAGTATCGATGGAATTACATTTCATTAACATTACATTTTTGTTATATTGAGTGATACCTCTACATATAAGTTATCAGAAATCGCGATGGTATAAGTAAGGATTATTCGCTTCCTTACCAAAGAGGCAGATAAATGTAGGGCTATTGGTTCTGGTGCAAAAACGATAAAACTTATGTAATTAGTGGAAATAAACAAACTGGTTGGGAGGGCACCACATCACTATCCAGCTAACAAAACAAAATACACGTTAAAATGAAAAAATACGCTATGCTTTCTGTAGAATCATAGGAAAGGATGACGTTTTCGTATGTCTATTTCTGTATCTGATGAATTACAACTATTTACTTAAGAAATTCAAAGCTTCTTATCCCCAAATATCTTACGAAATTTTGCTAGAGATGTTGGTTTTGTTCAACGGACCAGTAAGTACCAAGCAAAAGATTTAGTCGCTTTATGTGTATGGATGAATCAAAATGTCGCTACGGCGTCTTTAACTCAGTTATCTAGCTGTTTAGAAGCATCGACAGAAGTGCTCATCAGTCCCGAGGGACTGAATCAACGATTTAATAAAGCAGCCGTCCAATTTTTACAACACACACTATCCGAACTACTAAACAAAAAATTGACCTCATCTATACCGATTTCTTCTCAATATACTTCTGTTTCCAAGCGTATTCGTATTTTAGATTCAACTGCATTTCAACTTCCAGATCTTTTTTCGTTTGTTTATCCAGGTGCAGGAGGATGCAGCCATACAGCTGGAGTAAAGATCCAGCTTGAGTATGATTTATTAAGTGGACAGTTCCTTCATATTCATACAGGTCCAGGTAAACAACATGATCGAACCTACGGTTCCCTGTGTGCCCCAACTGTAACAGCAAATGATTTATGTATCCGAGATTTAGGTTATTTTCATTTGAAAGATCTTCAACATATACAAAATAAAAAGGCTTATTATATCTCACGTATTAAATCGAATACACGTATTTATCAAAAAAATCCTAATCCTGATTATTTTCAAGATGGCAGAATCAAGAAAGGTACAGAGTATATCCAGATAGATATAGAGGTTTAATGAACTCTCTTCAACCAGGACAAACATATGAAATATCCAACGCTTATGTAGGAATGACGGATAAAGTCCCAACTCGTGTGATTATTCATCGACTAACAAAAGAACAACAACAAAAACGATTACAAGATCAAACTGTAAGAGAATAAAAGAAAGGAATGAAGTATTCTGCTCGTAGTAAACGACTTAGCGGGATCAATGTATATATGACAAATACCTCTACAGATATTGTCCCGATGGGGCAGGTACATGATTGGTATTCTTTACGTTGGCAAATCGAGAGTTTATTTAAAACATGGAAAACTGATTGCCATTCTACTTTGTTCTTCCACCATGTTTCAAATGCGGCAATTACTTCTTATGAAACAGAAACGAGAACTGAGTGAATATAAGGCCATATATATGATTAAAGATTACTTTCTTCTTCTCTTCCGAGCTATATAGAAAAACACCCAAGAGCTATCAAAGATTCTAATTCGCCTGTTCAACCTCCTACAGCAAAACGGGAGAAAATCTCATCGATATGAGAAGAAAACAGTCTTTGATATATTAGGTGTCGTTTACAATTGTACCATGTCTGATAATCAAGCAGCTTAATTCAAAAAAATGAAACCCGTTAGGGTTTATTTCGTATGCAAATCTTTAAATTCCTTACACATAACCTTTAGAAAAAAGAAACACTCTCTACTATAATTGACGTTGTATGAGCTAAGGTTGTGCATGTATAATGCCCCCTCCTAGTGAAGATCCATGCATAAACCTACTTACACATGTCTTTACGAACGCAAAAGAACAGACTATTTAAATAGTCTGTTCTTAAGGTAAATGACATAATTTTAGAGTTTTTACACTAGAACCAATTGTTTATGGATCATAGTGCTAGTCCATTTATTATTTCCAAACCCATTTAGAATGTTCAATAAATGGGGGCAGATTATGTTGATATTCCGTATAAATAATATCATTACATTAATTTTCTTTCGGAAGTACAATCCCTTTATACAATTGAACTGTAATCAAGTAGTAAATCGAGTAAATCACTACGAAAATAATAATTGGTAGCCAAATACGAAAGTACGGATCAGCCAAAAGAACGCTGAACATGTTCATACCAACTAATACGTGAACAATACCCACAATTGCTGGGACTAAAAATACGAAGAGTAACTCTTTATAAATCGATTGTATTAATAACTCCCTGCGAACACCGATTTTACGAAGCATTTGATAACGTGTACTATCTTTGGATGCACCGGATAGAATTTTAAACATTAAGCAGCTTGCCATCATTGCTAAAAATGCAACTCCAACGAAAAAACCCATAAACATTAGTCCGCTGGCAAAATTATGACTCACAATATACGCTTGATACTTACTATCCAATTCTTCCGCTTTCACATTTTTATATTTTGCTATCTGTAATTCATCAAGTTTTTTCCATTCTTTTATGTATGATCCAAAATCATCTGTTTTCCCCATAAACACAGTACTTTCTTTACCCTTCATACCATCATATATGTTTTGATCTACAATTTTCATTTCATAATCAGGATACATATAATCTGGCTGGATCGTTCTGAAAGCCTGGATCCATTGTTTTGTGTTCGTCTCTCTTTGAACCCGTTTTATTGAAAATGCACCAATGGGTATTTCCTCTGAAACTTTCTCTATTTTCATACCTTGCAAGAAAGGGCGATTTTTTTCTACATCTTCTTTAAGATAATAAACATACCTATCATCAACTTTGTAATGATATTCAAGTTTTTCTTGAAATAAGATACCACCCAAAATTTTCTTTTCTTCCGCTGTTGGATTATGAATGACTGAATCGTAAATTCTCATTTGATCTGTCATTTTTAGGATGTTGTTTTTAAATGCCATACCACAAGCAATTCCACCAGCACCAAGAGCCACTAAGATTGCTACTGTTGCAAGCACATTTGTTAGACCATTAATGCGGAAATTTAATTGTGCAAAAGTAAAAGCATTTAGGCCTTTTTCACTATGTTTTTTATTACTCTTTAGCTTGTTAATCATAACTGGGAGAAGTGATCCAAATATAAGGTAAGTACCCAAGGTTGCTGTGATTAATCCAACGGCCATTAATCCCAAACCAATTAGCGAATTTGCATGAGAAATATAAATCAGTGATGCATAACCAATACCTAATAAAAGAATACCAAGGAATGCAACTACAACGGTCACTTTTCCTTTTACGGCGACACGTTCTGTTTGTGCATCTGCATGTACAAGTTGCAATACAGAAATACGCGATAATTTAATACTATTCATAATTGCTGATACTATAAATA
This sequence comes from Bacillus sp. EB106-02-03-XG38, assembly GCF_058792175.1. Classification (NCBI taxonomy): domain Bacteria; kingdom Bacillati; phylum Bacillota; class Bacilli; order Caryophanales; family Bacillaceae; genus Bacillus; species Bacillus sp. EB106-02-03-XG38. The sequence continues at coordinate 697,346 of NZ_JBYTED010000001.1, read as the reverse complement.
GTGCAAAGAAGAAGACGCAAGTAATAGTGATAGATGGCAGATAAAATGCTTTATAACCTTCACCAGTAAACTCGAGTTGTTTCATTAATAACTGACTGATACCTTCTGCAAGTCCTACACCAATTGTAATTCCAATCAAAAGAGATGTGGCACCTAATATGATTGTTTCGATAAACATAAGTAAGGTAACTTTATGCTTTTTTGCTCCTAACATCATATACATACCAAATTCTTTTTGGCGAAGAGCTGATAAGAAAGAGTTTGCATATAAAATATAGAAAAATGTGATAACCGCTAACAAAAAGGAACCAATTTTAAATACAGACACAATATCCCTAATAGAAGAGTTAGATTCAAGGAACGTTTTATTGGATGCTAGCGTTTGAAACATATAAAAAGTCGAAATAGAGACAATAAGACCAACAAGTAAAACAATATAATCTCGCAACTTACTTTTTAGGCCTGACATGGAAAGCTTAAATAACATGATTGAACTTCCTTTCTTACGCTTTTTGTGTGCCTAAGTCTGCAAGCACGTCTAAAATTTCTTTATAGAACTTTTCACGTGAACCACCACAGTGAATTTCTTTATATAGCTCACCATCTTGAATGAACAATATACGCTGACAGTAACTTGCACTGTACGGATCATGCGTAACCATCATGATAGATACACCTTGTTCTTTATTTAAGTTTGTCATCGCATCCAGTAAACTTGTTGCATTTTTAGAATCAAGCGCTCCTGTTGGCTCGTCACCTAAAATAATTGCTGGTTCATGAACTAACGCACGCGCTGCTGCTGAACGTTGTTTCTGTCCACCAGATACTTCAGATGGATACTTTTGAAGTATCGCTGAAATCCCTAACATATCAGCTACTTTTTCTACTTTCGGTCCAATATTACGTGATGAAACACCTTGAAGTGAAAGTGAAAGAGCGATGTTTTCGTAAATAGTTAAGTTCTCCAATAAGTTAAAGTCTTGAAAAATGAATCCTAACTTTTGTGAACGGAAATCAGAAAGCTCACCTTGTTTCATTTTCGTAATATCTGTTCCTGCAATTTCAACAATGCCGCCCGTTGTTTTATCTAACGTTGAAATTACATTTAATAATGTCGTTTTGCCAGAACCAGATGGTCCCATAATTCCGACAAACTCACCCTCTTGAATTGAGAATGAAACACCTTTTAACGCATGTGATTGGTTCTCACCTTTTTTACCGTACACTTTTTGGACGTTTTTCACATCTACAACTGGTTTTGTCATATATATCCTCCTACGTTTGTTTTTTCATTTCTTTAAAATAAGTCGCTATTCATACTTGCTACTAACAAAATAGTCATGTTGCATCTACCTTTTCCATAAGGCTATCACGATGTATTCAATTGAAAGCTGTAAAGAAAATTTTATTTTTAATTTCTCCACTCACCTCATTGCTTTGAATACATACATGATAAACTATGAAAATTAGGAAACACCCTGTAAAATCCTTAAGAATTCTTAAGTTTAATAAAAAAAGCTTATGGAACCTGTAATTCCATAAGCCAATCTATTTGATTGGATGTTCAACAATAAAGGACATCCAGCCATCTTTATATTCTACATATATATTACCATGATGAAGTTCAACAATTCTTTTTGAGATAGCAAGTCCCAGTCCATTTCCTTGATCACTTTTTCTTGCCTTATCACCCCTGAAAAATCTTTCAAACAATTTATTAGGATCGCTAACAGGTGGTTTCTCGATTTTATTAGATACTTTCAAAATTGCTTTATTACCTATTCGTTCAAGACATACGAATAATGCCGATGGTTTCATGCTGTACTTTATCGCATTCATAAATAGATTTTCATAAACACGTACCATTTTTTCTACATCTATGAAGATAGGTATTGTTTCTTCCGTGATTGATTTTTGAACGATTAAACTTTCCTTTTCAAATATAGGAATGTATTCTCCAACTATTTGCTCCAACAAACCTGATAAATCGACTTCATTAAGATTTAACTTAGCATCTATGCCTGATAAACGAGTATATTCAAACAGCTCATCAATTAAATATCTCAGTCTCTGTGACTTTGAATACGTGGTTTCAAGGTATTCCTGTAATTGTGTGTTATTGTTGTATTGCCCTCGTTTTAATAAATCTATATAGCCAATAATAGATGTTAACGGTGTGCGTAAATCATGAGATACGTTTGTTATAAGTTCATTTTTTGTACGTTCTAATCGTCTTTCTTGTTCAAATGTATTTTCCAATTCCTTAGACATATAGTTGATATTTTGAGCAAGTTGGGTCAATTCGTCCTTCCCCTTAATCCCAATTGTCAAACCCAGTTTTCCATTGGCAATAGCATTTACATTATCCGAAATGAGCTTCAAATATACTATTTTCTTTCGAACCAATATCAAAAAAAGTATGATAAAGTTAAAGATTGCGAACGCGAATAAGAAAAACAGTGCCAAATTGCCTTCAAAGATACCAAATTCTTCGTGTTTTACAAATAATGGATCTATGACGTATACCAAAATGAGGATTGTTAAACCAAATGAAATAAAAAAACTAACTGCAACAGCACCAAGAAGTTTTATAATGATCTTATTTCTAAAACTAACATTCTTCATATTTTATATCCAATTCCCCACACAGTTTTAATATAAATGGGATGTTTAGAATCTTCTTCAATTTTGTCTCTTATTTTTGTAATATGCACCATGACAGTATTGTCTGATTTATAAAAAACCTCTTCCCAAACTGCTTCATATATTTTTGCTACACTCAGGACAATCCCTTTGTTGCGGGCAAGTAGTTCGAGAATAGCAAACTCTTTTGGAGTTAGCCTTGTTTCCTTTCCCCTTACCCATACTTGACGAGTATCTGTATTCACGGTTAAGTCACCAATTTCTAGAATGCTTTTATTATGTTCTATTGATGTATTGTATTTTTTAAACCTTCTTAATTGCGATTTTACCCTAGCAATTAATTCTAATGGGTTAAACGGTTTTGATAAATAATCGTCTGCACCAGAGGCTAGACCTTGAATTTTGTCTATATCCTCAGATTTTGCAGATAGCATAATGATAGGCATATTGCGATTCTCCCTAATCTTCATGCAAGCTTCAATACCATCCATATTCGGCATCATAATATCTAAAATAATAAGATCAAATTCCTTTTCTTCTAACAATTGTAAAGCTTCCATAGCATCTTCAGCTTTTTGAGTTTTCAGACCTTCATTTTCCAAATAAACAGAGATAAGATTTCTAATCTCTTTATCATCATCAACAATAAGAATTTTTAACTCCATATGATTCCTCCACATTTTTTCTCGTATTGAACAGCTAAAGACATAAACAGTTGAAACATTTCTATCTTATTTTCTTCAAATTAATTCCTTAAATTATTTTGAATCCAATAAACCTTGAAATTGGAAGGGCTGTACCAACTGATTCCTAGTTCATTATATACAAAAATAAGAAAATGAATTTTTTTCATACTTAATCCACCCACAGGTTTGAATTCATAATTATACACTAGTGTCCAAATCTTAAAAAAAGGTGGGAAAAGTTCTTAAGAATTCTTAAGCTTTCTACAGCATTTTGTCATAAGGATATATAGCAACTCTTGAAGTGTTCACTATTAGGTCTGCTACTTCTTTTAATATCACATTCATAAATAATGAAATAGGTATCCCATATCGTTGTAATTCCTCTGTAAATGTTTGTAGCTCATCTTGAATCGAGAGACTCATCAAAAAACGTCATCCTTTCTAATCTAGCTTATTTAGAAAGGATAACGTTTTTTGGTACTTGAGGTACTAAAATTTCTTAAGTTGATGGGCATGTATGGTGAACCCACTATTGTTATTTATTCGTAGCTTTTAAAGCATCTAACACTATTTTAGTTGCTTCTGCAATAAGTTTATCATCGTAGTTAGCATCCTCTTTATCATGATTAGAAAGTATCGCAAGAACAATTGGCTTTTTATTTGGTGGCCAAATAATTGCGATATCATTTCGGGTTCCATAAGATCCTGAGCCAGTCTTATCAGCTACTTCCCACCCTCCTGGAACTCCGGCACGAATTAAGTTGTCTCCCGTAGTATTCCTTTTCATCCAATCTATTAATAAATCCCGTTTGTCAGTTGAAAGTACATCTCCTAGACCGAAAGCCTGAAGACTAGTGGCTAATGCCTTTGGGGTACTAGTATCATGAGTGTCTCCTGGATGCACTTCGTTTAATTCTGGTTCAAAACGTTCAGGATTTGTAACAGTATCTCCTATTTCTCTCAGTGATTTTTTGAATTCACTAGGCCCACCTAATTGTTTAAGAATAAGATTTTGTGCAGTATTATCACTATATCGAAGGGAAGCATCTGCAAGTTCTTTCAAAGTCATACCTGTATCAACATACTTTTCTGTAATTGGATTGTAATTAACAAGATCTTCACGAGTATACAAAATTCTTTGATTTAGATCTTCTATTGATTTCTTTTGTAAAAGTACTCCCACAGCTAGAGCTTTGTGGGTAGATGCGTATGCAAACCGTTCATCTGATCGATAAGTAACAGTTTGATTCGTACCAGTGTCCAATGCATAAATACCAAGCTTAGCATCAAACTCTTTTTCAAGTTTAGAAAAAGGATGGTTAACTGTATTTTCTTGTTTGGTTTGTTTGGGTGGTTCAGATTGAGTAGTATTATTGGAACAGCCTATAAGCGTTACACTTAAAAGCAATAATACAGGTATATTTTTTTTATAATGTGAAATGTTAAAAAACTTATTTAAAACTATCATAAAGTTTCAACCTCTTTCAAGAAAATATAGATTTTGTCTAGGTATTTTAAATACCGATGCAATTAAAGAGTGGATGGGATAACACTACTCTCACACTTCTCTTATTATAAAATAAGCAAACTATCATGTTGTTTTCAAAATCATCATTCCTTTCAAACTTTTACTACTAAAAACAAATATTAAATTCAATACATTGTATCCAATTTAAACACCAGTTTTATACGTATACTTAATAGACAATCTAAGTAACAAGTTTGTTCCATACATTTAAAAATATTTTCAATCAACAAAAAAGTTGTTAACCAAAAACAAAAAATGAAAAATAACAACTATGATAGCTTCCATTTCTCATTTCGAACCATATTTTTATTCTTTATATTATAAAGGCTTGTATATAGATAGAGTTTTTTCAATCCACCATACATCGCCATCAAGCTAAGGTTTTGAAGTACCCCCTAAATGAAAATTTTCTTTTTCTACAATTAGTTTTTTTTGAGATATGAGCTCATTTTTTTGTTTTGGGGATATTTACTTTTCTTTAGTTGATGGGCATGTGACGGTACCCCATAAATCTCCTTTACCATTATTAAATGGAATAATCTTTCTAACACTAGCTACATTTCTATTTGGAATTTCTTTTAATGAAACATGATAGTTCATCTCAACAACATCCTATCTTATCGTTTTCATTGGGGCCTCGAGAAGACATAATTGTTTTTGTAGGTCATTTATTTTATCCTTGATTTGAGCACTACGATTTTCAAATTGTGATTTTATTATTTCAATATTATCGCTCTCCACTATTTCTTTAATAGTAGAAATATTGAACCCCATATCTTTTAACGTTTGAATTTGATTTACTTTCTTTAATCGGGCCTGAATAGTATCAATATCCACTTTGTTCATCAACTTTTACTGGTTGTAATAATTCCACTTTATCGTAGTGTCACAACATACAAATACTAATGGAAGATAGTTTTGAAAAGTCCCCTATTTTAAATATATTTGCCTCCCATTAAATACCTCTACTTCCTAGCTCAACTTTATCCTAAACAATGACATCGTGTGAGAGTCAACTGTTTATAACACTTGAATTATATTTCTTTAATTATTTCCCCTTATACTCTCTTCCGTCTTAAGGCTATAAATATTGATATTAGTCCGTTCACGACTAATAAAGTTACTATAATACTTGTAAGAAAGGCTACATCTGCCGCAAATATTTTAATTGTTCGCCATGGTGAGCTTGTACTATAAGTAAGAATCGGGATGAAAATAATAGATAATAGTAGAAATAGATTTCCTACGAAAAACCAAGTTAGTTTTTTAATATTTTTCTTATGCCTATACGTTTTAACAAACATAATTGGTGAAATGAAAAGTACGAGTATAACTAAAGACATAGCAATTTGTGTAAATGGTATGTTTTTAGGTGGATCAATTGGTTCTTTTCCATTCAAAATACTAATAATCCCATTTTTCAGCACTGATAATGTTTGCTCTTCTAATACATGATTTTTATTCGTTAAAATCACACCACTCCAGCCACTATGATTTAAAGTAAACATTTCTGCACGAGCATCGGGAGTTGATCCTGAATGCCAAATCATCTTTTCACCTTCATTTATATTTGTTGTTCTTAACCCAAAACCATAACTTTTTTCTGAATTAATTCTATAAAGTGATGATAGATAAAGAGCTATGTTTTCTTTCTTTAAAAATTTGTGCTCTTTATAATTCAAAAACACAAGAAATTGAATCATATCTTCTAAACTTGCAGTAATATAGCCATAAGGTGCCCCTGCATTATCATAGGACACTACACTTTTTCTTGGTATGCCAAACCAAGACTGATAACCTGTTAAATAACCCTTTTCATATGCAGTTTCTTTACTTGCTGCCGCGCCATTCATATTTAATGGCTGAAAAATATGCTTTTCCATATATGATGAATATGTTTCATTTGTGACTCCTTCAATAATTGCACCTAATACAATATAATTCGCATTACTATATTGATATTTTTCACCTGGTGGAGCAGTTAATTTTACATTTGAAAGTTTCATTACATTTTCTTTTAAAGCTGTAGAATTTTTGGATTGCTTATCTGATAATGCTAAGCCCTCATATGTACCGATTCCGCTTGTATGAGTTAGTAGATGTTGGATTGTTATAGTTGAGGATATTTGAGAATCTTTTAGTTTAAACCAGGGAAGGTATCGTTGAACTGGATCCTCTAATTTTAATTTTTTATCTTCTATTAATTTTACTATAGCTAAAGCTGTTAAAGATTTACTTATTGAGCCGATTGCAAATGGGGTTTTACTATTTACCTTTTTTTCAGATTCTCCAGTAATTCCTATCGTTTTTGTGAAAAATACATCTTTTTTATGTACAATTGCAACAGAAGCTCCTGGAATGTTCTGCTCTTTTATAAATTTTTCAATATACTTATCCAATGCAATTTTAATATTTTGCTGAGCGTAAACTTTTGGATCTGTAATACATAACATTAATACATTACAAAGAATATAAATTAGAGACATTTTATAGATTGTATTCTTCATTATGCTTTAGAGAGCTTTCTTTTTTTATAACTTACTAAACTAATAAATACTAATACAGAGAGCATAAAACTAATCATTATTAATAATGAATTCCACCATTGATTTTCTGAAATACGATATAAAAGATTATACTGAAATGTATTTTTACTATTAGTTGGATTTAATGATTTAGTTAAAAATATTGTAAATGTAGTTTGCGAGATGAGGTAAGTAATAACTGCGATGAATATGCCGCGTAAGATAGATTTGTTTAATTTCCCCTTTTCATTTTTCAATTGCTTCCTTTTAACTTGTAAATCAATCTCATTTATTTCTAAATAATCTTGAACAAATAATTGAGGTGTACCTAAATCATCTATACTATCTTCACCATGTTCACGACATTCTTGAATATGTTCTAATATTTGCCGCTTAATATTTTCCCTTTCTTCTAAACTAATATTGTATTGCTTTAATTCCTTAAGTACGTCTGTTAAAAATTGTTTTTCTTTACCTAGTAATCTATTCCTCATTTCAGAAGGTCTCCTTTCAAACCGCTTTTTAGTAATGTTTGAATATCCAATTGCAATTCTAACCACTCATTAATCTTATTCTCAAGACGTATTTTCCCGCTTTCATTAATTTCATAATAAATCCTAACTTTACCACTGTCTGTTACTACTTGATAAGTATTAACCCACTCTTGATTTTTCAACTTAGTTAAAATAGGGTAAATACTTCCTACTCCTTTCAATTTTAAATTGTTTACTTCAAGTTCTTTCATAATCTCATAACCATAACTTTTCTTTTTCGACAAAATAGATAATACACACATTTCTAAATGACCTTTAATTAAACTTGTTCTATCCATAGGATAAATTTAACAGAAATATATACTTCATTCAAGTATATATTTCTGTTAAATTTAAATAATCAGACAAAATAACGAAGATATTAAATTAGCAATAACATCACTTATAAACTGTTTTCACACTTAATAATTATTTTTACAATATAATAATTACATAATAAATTAACTGTTCATCCTATTTATTTCTTATATCCCTTCCGTATATTCATCTTAGTTGAAATACATTATACAGGACATAAAGTACTAAAAAATCCAATTTCTTAATTTTCACATTAAGAAATTGGATTTTCTTTCATTACTCTGTAATACTCATAATGCCTTATTATGAACATTATAAAGAATATATGTTTTATATAAGTTATGTTAATAACACATAAACTAATAAAACTTTACTGATTACTCTCCAAACATTCATAAACCGCCATCATATCCCGCTTATCCAATTCGCGAATGCGATTAAAAATTGGTATTTGCGAAACAACTTCTGTTAATAAGCTTTCATCCACAATATCACTAACTTTTCCAGTTAACCATGTTTGTACATCCACGCCATCAACAACTTCTTTTAGTCCTTCGTCATTAATACCAGTTGCATTACAGGTTACACATGGAATTGTTAGTTTAAACACACCATCATGTAGATTATCTTCTGTTATAACTTTCTTTCCTTTACAAAATGAACATGGATTACTTTTTTTAATTTTATTAATTTGGGTAACTAACTTTTTGTATCCAAATGCTTCGTATACATACGTAAGTTTTTTATATTTACCATTTGTGAAATACTTATCTATAATGTTTTCTCTCGTTTCATATACATTAGGGAAATCACAAACAGTTACTTGATTATTAACACTAATGGATTCAATATTTCTTTTTATTTCATCCCAAAATGGTAAGACATTTTGTAACACCATTTCATAGTTTGAAAAGCTTGCCTGTTCTAATTCAAACATTTTCAGTGCAACTTGTGCTTTTCTTGGCAATAAAGAAACATCTTCTGTCAATCTCATATCGCCACCAACTATAGACTTTAATTTATGAAGTGCAGGTAAATCACCGACTACTTTCAATACATCATCAACTGGTTGATTGATAATTTCACGAATATCGAAGTTACCAAATTTAAGCGGTTTATGATGATTTAATACCGTTCCCTCACAAATTGGACATGTCATCATTTCTTTAGAAGACTTAATTTCTTCTTTAATAGCTGCTTTTGAAATAACAATATATCCACCAATAATTGTATTAAATCCTACCCATGTTCTACGTGTCTTTCCTTTTTTATCATAAAATGATTTTTCAAAATATCCGTACCAAAACGTATGCTTTTCTTCTTCTGACATATCGTTATAGCTCATTGATAAATCGTGACCAAGCTCATTTTTAATTTCTTCAAATAAAAATTCTATTTTTTCATATTGATAAAATTTTAATACTTTCATGATTTCCGGATTGAATAAGCCATCCCAAAATGGAACGTTTTTATCTTGAATTGTAATATCTTTATCGAAAACTTCAATTTGAAGACGTCCAGAACAAGATGGACAGTGATTGTCCTGGGAATAGAAATCAAAACTTCTCGTATCTTTATTAGTTGGATGAGCAGCTACAATATGATTAATTAGTCCACCAATCTCATATAAGAAACTATATTGACTATATAAATGTCTTTCAAGATCAATAGCAACAACAGGTGCAATTGTATTCGATTCATATTCACCATAAATTAATCGCGCCATTGATGATAAACTTTTTAAAATACCACCCTTATAAATATTTTCGGCATTTTTAAAATAGTTAATATGATTTTCTTCTAAATAGCGGACGCCTTCCTTCTGCTTAAGCGCTGAAGAAATATGAATTTGCTCAGCATGATTCACACTGCTTTTTTGACGATAATAATCTTCATGACTTACTACATCAAGATGATTTATAGCTTCAAGCTGTCTTTTCCCGAAATCTACAATATAATCAGAGCTTTCTAACATGTAACTATTATGTTCAATCATAATGATAGAGACTGATTCATCTTGCAATATCTCTCTAACACTATCAATAAATTGATTTAAAATATTTTGTGATAACCCTTTTGAAGGCTCATCAAAAATAAATAATGTATGTGGATTTCTAGTGTTTGCAAATAACTCCGAAACTAAATGAACACATTGAAACTCACCTGTTGATAATGTTTGTGTTTTTCGTTCTAACGTTAAATAACCAAGTCCTAATTTAATGAGTAGACTCAAGCGTTTATACGCAATATCTTCATTTGGAAGTTCATCTATTATATCCTCAATCGAACGCTCAAAAATATCATCAATTTCTTCGCTATACTTTGTTAACTTCTTTTTAATATCTAGGAAAGTGGCTACAGTTGAACGACTTGTAATGGATTGATTTCGATCTTGCCCTACCATAACTAATTTATCTTTTGGATATCGTTTCATGAAATCTGTAGCTAAACATTCGTTAACAAGTGTAGATTTCCCGCATCCAGATTCTCCTGTAACCGTCACAAGCCTATTTTTAGGAATTTCAAACTCCGCCATTTGGATATTACGGCAATATAATTCTTGGAATGTATAATATTCTGTTGGTACTTCCTTATTTAAATCCGACAGTATTGGTTTTGGTCTTGGTGATTCTTTCACAATTTGTCCACCATATTTTCCGCTACCAGGTCCAAAGAACAATTGCTCATCTGTTGTATCAAGTACCGTATCTGAATGATCAATGAGCCAAATTTGATTTTTACACCCTAACTGTTTGATTTCTTCTAATATTTGTAATAATGTTTCATGATCAAGTCCAACTGAAATCTCATCAATAATAATGACAGCATTTTCACTTACTGCCATAAATTCAGCCAAATAAAGTCGTGTTAACTCTCCACCTGACAACGTACCCATAATTCGATTTAATGTTAAATAACCAATGTTCATATTAATTATATTTTGCAGTATATGTTGTTTTGCTTCACTAATATTTAACACTTCTGCTAACGAAAGAATAGACTCAACACTTAAATCATTTATATTTGAAATTGTATGTGGTGTAGCAAATAAATCTATAGTATATTGTTCGATTTCTTCACTATAACGTTTTCCTTTACATTTTTTACACTCAATATTTTTAGTAGTACCTCGGCCTTTACAACCAGTACACCAACCTAACTGATTATTAAACGAAAAAACCTCAGGGGAAAGATGAAATACTTCGGCAAGTTTTTCGCGAACTTCAGTAAACACACCAGTATGAGTACCGATCGTTGAACGTGGGTTGGAAGAAATCGATGATTTCCCTAGAAAAAGTACTAAAGGCATATCTTCCATCTTAATTGCACTAAAATTCGTTTCCATGATATTAGGAAATAAATATTGATATTCAGCCTTTGGTAATAAAGAAACCAATCGTTTTTTTGATTCTTCGCCAATCGTTTGACAAAAAGTTGTTTTACCTGATCCTGATAAACCAGCGATTCCAAACGACTTATTAAATGGAATAACTGTATCTAATTTATTAATGTTATTAGCAATTAATTGATTTACTTTCATATTGACCTCTATTCTTATTTTTCATTAAAACCATTTTTAAAATATAATAATTACACAATAAATACAACTTCTTATGCAATTATCCTCTCGCTTCAATAACCTTATCCTTATATATTTCAAACCATTGTTGCCATTCATCTTTAGAAAATTCTTTCTCTTCTCCTTCTAGAACGTAAGAAAAAATCTCTAAGCAAATATGCCAACCTGCTATATCTTTCGGTGTATGATCAGTAAACTCATGAATGTATTCTTTAAGAAGTAAAAGAGTACCATTTTCCTCTTTATGTATTTCAAATCGTACCCGGTCCTTATCCCAAGTAAATTCAAGCACTGCGTTTACTTGACACTCTAAAATATCAATATTTATAAATGAACCGTCCATCATATCGAACTTTATAATTCCACCCGTTTTAAGGCTTTCGATTTGTAAATTAGACATCCATTTTTTCAGCTTACTGTTTTCTGTTAAAACAGACCAAACTTCCTCTTTTGTATATGGAAATTGACGTTCAAATTTTACAATATATCCATCGGTTATTTTTTGAATTTCAGCTATCATAAATATTGCCTCCTGCCTTCAAACAGAATATATGTTCTTCTTTTATTTTAACCGATTTTATATATAAAATAAATCTTTAAATTATCATAAATAGCCTCTTCCATATTACATACCAATAAAAAAAGTCGCAAATGCGACTCATAAAATTGTAGAATTAATTCCTGCTTTTATTGAATGACTTACCGCTTAATCGCATCGACAATTAGCGATGGAAAACCAAGTTTATCGCCTTTATTTCTAGAATCATACCTTTACGAACGGAAAATAACACCGTCGATTGCATCCCATTGATTATAATAAAACTGACCATTTTCATCACAATATTCAAGTAAAACTACCTCAAACCCAGCAGTTTCAAACATTTTTGTTAATGTTTTATAATTATGAACAATTTTATGACTTGCTGCTGGATGATTTTTCGGACCGAGGCCCCCTATTTGAACTATATTTTGATATGCCTCATCCTAAAAGAATGCATCAGGGACTCCGCACCGAATATGGCCAGATGGTTTTAAAAATTCATAACAAATTTCAGCTGCTCTTACACCTTCTTCAAAATTAAGGTGTTCCCATACATGCTCAGCAAAAATAGCTGAAATTGAATTGTATTTAAATCTTTCTTTCCACGTAGTTTTATCTAGTAAATTAAGTTTATCTTCCTGCGTTTGAATCCAACCTGGATTATTATTAAACGCTCCAGCTCCGACTACTACTTTAATTTCGTCTTGTTTTATTACCACCATTTTCACCTCTTAAATATATTAATTCATTAATATATTCTATATTTACTATTATTCTTCCTCCTTCAACAAATTTAGTAACATGAGTCCAGTACAATACCGAACTCATGCCCTAAAAACTCTCTAATGCAACGATCTGTCTAACATTATAAAATTATTTCATAATATACAATTATTTTCATACTATTTATATACGATTTTTCTTACAGAAATATAGCACACCAAACATTAGCATAATACCAATCACGTAAAAAATTGTTGTTCCCCTCCCACCAGTACTAGGAATTACCCAGTTATTCTTCGCATTTTTCACTGTTATTTTTTGTGTCTTTACTGTTTCTGTAATTTCTATTTCTATTGGATCTCTAAGTAACATGTATCCGTTCGGTGCTTTTATTTCTTTAATCATATACTTTCCAATTGTTAATTGGTTGGAAATTACCTTTCCTTTTTCATCCGTTGTTAATCTAGTAACTTCTTTACCTTCTTTATCTAAGACTTGAAATACAGCACCTTTTAGTTTTAAATTAATATCCTTATCATCAACTTTCTCAATTTCAAATTGCCCAGTCGGATCTGGTAATTTCTTATTCCCTATTTTAATTTCTACTACTGTATCTTTTTCTATTTTTACAGCTATTTTATCTTTTAATAATTCATAACCTTTAGGTGCTTCTACTTCCACTAGAGTATAGTTACCTATTGGCAATTCTTTTGATATCGCTTCTCCTTCTTCATTTGTTACTAACTCACCAACTACTTTTTTATTTGAATCTTCAATATGAAACTTTGCCCCTGCTAGCTTTTTATTTTTATCGCTCGTATCTACTTTTACTAACTTCATTTTACCCATTGGATCTGGTAATTTCTTATTCCCTATTTTAATTTCTACTACATCTTTTTCTATTTTTACAGCTATTTTATCTTTTAATAATTCGTAACCTTTAGGCGCTTCTACTTCCACTAGGATATAGTTACCTATTGGCAATTCTTTTGATATCGCTTCTCCTTCTTCATTTGTTACTAGATCTCCAACTACTTTTCCTTTTGAATCTTCAATTTTAAACTTTGCTCCTGCTAGCTTTTTACTTTTATCTCCCGTATCTACTTTCACTATCTTCATTTTCCCAATCGGATCTGTTGATTTCTTATTTCCTATTTTAATTTCTACCACTGCATCTTTTTCTACTTTTACAGCTATTTTGTCTTTTAATAATTCGTAACCTTTAGGCGCTTCTGTTTCCACTAGAGTATAGTTACCTATTGGTAATTCTTTTGATATCGCTTCTCCTTTTTCATCTGTTACTAACTCACCAACTACTTTTTTATTTGAATCTTCAATATGAAACTTTGCCCCCATCAATTCTTTATTATCATTATTACTATCTACTTTTTTTATCTTTACTTTTCCTGCACTAGGCTTGTTCCAATGTTGCCAGTTAAATTTGAAATTGTGAAATTCAAATCCACCAGTTTGTTGTACCTCACCGACAAATGCTTGTCCATTAATCGAACCGCCTTTTGTTTTTAATACAGCATTTGGAGCAAACACACTCCCAACGACACCATACCCCTCTGTTGTGATCTTTTTTGCATTAGGAAATACCCAAATCACCTTCCCGTATAACTCAGTGAAAGGTGAATTAGGAGAATAGGGTTGTGATGTTGGAATTATATCTGTAGCCCTACCAATATTGTTCGTATCATATAGAATAGAGCCATTTTTAAATGTAACCTCTATTGCATCCGAATACATAACAATAAAATCTTTTCCTTTAGCATTAGGTAAAAAGACATCTCTTATATCTAAATCGATTTTCCCTATCAATTCTGATGAAATATAAATATTAGGATTGTTTATATCTTTTCCGATTCCATAACTCATATTTGGAATTGGGGTATTCGTTTTATATTGACCTGCATTTTTACTGACTTGGCTAACTATGTTTTGAAATTCATTAAATTTCGCGTCAATTTCTAATTTTTCTTTATAAACGATACGATCATAAGAAGATTGTATGATACGATCTGGATCACTCTCTTTTGTCATTACGACTATTCCATTTTGAATGATAAAAGATTCCTCTCTTGATTTTTTAAATTTTCCAGACAATAACAAGGATGGATATCCCTCATCATCCCATTTTTCCCCAACTATATTAGATGTTCCCGCTGCTGCACCTACAATCGTATAGCCAGATGCATCCATATCACCTTGAACTGCAATTGCTCCTTCAATGTCGCCACCTACTGCTTTATGGTTACCGAAGACAACAGCATTATAACGCGATATATCCCCTAGACCTTCTAAGTTAGTCGTGGATCCATATGCTTCTTTTGGTGCAAATACGACAAAACTTACACATAACATTAACAAAACCATAAAATGAATACTTACCAACTTTAATCGTAACCTCAATTCCTTTGTTCCCACCTTTACCGTATTTTTTCTACAGTCGAATAAAGTGAAACTTTTTTCAGTGAGGATTTACTTTACCCTCTATACACCTTCTTTGCTTATCTCTGGATTTTCGGTCCCACTGCCCCTTAATACAGGATAAATAAATTCATTCTATCGAGTTAATTTTTTCTTATAAATTACGACTAGAAACACAAATAATAATAGGATTAAGACTACTACGGTCCACTTATTAAACATAAATATCTCTTTACGCATTTTTTGTTTTTCTTTCTCATTAAATTCCACACGCTCACCTCGAACCAGTAATCTCTTTGTATTTACTCCATAAGGCGTACATGTAATTAATGTTACATAATCTTTATTTTCCACAATTTCCAAATTGTCCGTTTCGTGTGGTAACACTACTTTAATTTGATCTACTTTATAAGCAAGAACTTTGTCTAAAGAATGAATATAAAAAAGATCTCCTTCACTCAACTTATCTAAATCTGTAAATAATTTTGCTGATGGTAAACCACGATGCCCTGTTAAAATAGTGTGCGTATTTTCTCCACCTACCGGAAGTGAAGAATAATCTAAATGACCTACCCCACGACTCAATACTTCCTCAGAGGTCCCTTGATAGATTGGCAGTTTTATATTAATTTTCGATATTTCAATATACCCCATTACATCACCTAAATTTAACGCATCGGCATACGCTTGATGATTATTTTTTTCTTCAGAAAATGGATCTGCAAATGTTTTCGTGGAAGTTTGAACTTGTTTATTATATTCGGCTGCTTCTTTTTCCCTACGTTCAACTTCTTTCTTCTGTAGTGCTTTAATCTTCTTATCGTAGGAGCTAATCTCAGAATAATGTGCACGAGTCGCCAACCAATTACTAATAGTAGGATATAAAAAAATACCTAATCCAAATAAAAAAATACCTCCTAAAACAAGATTTCGTTTCATATTTCCACCTCTGTATATACTAAAATATTGAAAAGAGGGAAGCATTTTGCTTCTCCCCTTTTACATCACTTGGTTACATGTTCCTAAAACCTTAATTATTAGCAAACTTTTTTCTAAAGAAAACAAATGCCGCTGTAACCATTAACGCAAGGCCTAGTACAGTAAAAAGAGTCGTTCCAATACCACCCGTTACTGGAAGAATCCATCCATTTTTATTATTTTCTATCGATAATTTAACCGTTTGATTATTTTCGCTAATCTTTACATCAATAGGGTCCTTTAATAATTGATATGAAGCTGTTGTACCATCTTCTTTTGTATATATTGGTGCTTTCGTTTCAAAAATTTGATAGTCTCCATACGGAATGTTAGTCCATTTAATAACACCATTTTCATCTGATACACCTGTGACTTCTTTACCTGCCACGACAACTATTTTTCCATTTTTATCTTTAAGTACAAACTCTGCACCTTTTAATTTCTTCTTATCAGCACCATCAATTTTTGTTAACTCGATAATTCCAGTTGTCGGAACAACAACTACAGGTTTAGATTCCTTTTCTCCAATTACATCATTTTTATTTATAAAATCAATTTTTGCTGTATTTAAAATTTCCGAACCAGATAGTACTCCTTCTTTTACTTGTGATTTAATTTGTAAATGAAATTCTTTTTTACCATCTAACTTTGTGAAATCTTTTACTGTAGCTGTTACTTTTTGGCCTTCTACAGCTACCTCTACAATGCTTGCATTTACTTCCGCTCCATCAATTTTCACGACTGGTTTTCCTTGAATCATTAAACTATTGTCCAAAGTATCTGTTACTACATATTTTTTGTATTCTTTAATGTCTTCTGGAATTAATGTTTTGATATCATAATTGTAATTAGTTAACGGATTGATTGGTAACGCTTCCAAAACACCGTTAATCTTTTTATCAATATTTGGTTCTTCATAGTTTTGCACTTTTACTTTAACTACTGTACCAGAAGTAATCGTTCCATCTTCGTTAATAGTTCCGGAGGTCTTTATAAAAAACTCGCGTTTAGTCGGATCTATTACATACCCTTTCGGCGCTTTTGTCTCTTGGAAATAGTATTCCCCATACTCTAATCCTTGCACACGAATATGCCCATCACCATCTGTTACTAACTCTTTTTTCACTTCTATACCATCTTTTTTAAATAAAGAGAATACTGCACCTGCTAATGCTTTTTCATTTGCACCAGTCTTTACTAAATCAACTGCACCACGTTTAATCTCATTTTTCGGATACATATGAACATCATAGTTTAGCACCTTACCCTCTTTATTCGTTAATGGAATATCCACCGTATACGTATTTGGATTTAGGTTAACATGCGGAGGTCCTGCCACTTCTTTCACTTCATAACGTCCTAGCGGAAGATCTTTTAATACAGCTTGTCCATTATCATCTGTTACTACTTGAGTTGGAGTTGCTCCCATTACAGGCTTCACATCTTCTTTCACGATTTTCCCATCGTTTGAAATTTTTTCAAACGATGCAACCCTTTTCACTTCAAACGTTACACCTTTTAACGGTTTCGCATTTGTTGGTACTTCTTGATTTGCAGATCCATCACCTTCTAGCCCCAGTGTGCCATCTTTTTCTTGTTCATATTTATGAATCGTTAAAGTACCTTTGGATGGTGAAGCTGCCTTTACGAATACACTAGACCATGTAGAAAATGTTAAGAAAAATACTAAAAGCACACTAAATATTTTTTTCATTTCTCTTATCCCCTTTACTACTTCTATCATTTTAAAAATCTCTTTATTACTATTACCCTCTTAAAAGTAACAGTGTGCCAAGTACCAGATTTAAACGAGGAACCTAAAACATAGTCGTCCAACAATCCATTGTATACAATCACTTATTCACTCTTCTTATTTTCTATTATTACGTTGTCTCTCCGTATGATATATGTAGTTTTCCCCTGAATTACACTTATATCTCTACTTCAAAAATCGTTACACATTAACTTCTATCGCTATTTTTTCATTTATTACTTAACTTCAATTCATTAATCTCTCCCTTCCTATCCCTATTTAAAATCCAATCTTAATCATTTTTAATGCGTATAAGCAATGAACAACGAATAAGTGTGACAATTCATATTTTACGTTACTCCCTAAAACTAATACCTGTATATTCAAATAATATGTGCTATTCATGTTAAATTATGGTATTATTCTTAGAAGTTTATAATTTTTATAGATAAATTTTTTCCGTTTCTACTTGTAAAAAAGGAATATATAAACATTCAACTATTACGCACAACTGTAAGGAGGAATAATATGACTAAAAAGCTCAGTCTAGTTGAGATAGAGTACATTTGTAATATGTTTTTCCAATCTTTTGAAATTCCAGTTTGTTTTTTAGATTGTAACAAAAATATTCTTTTAGAATTTACATCAAAAGATGATTCACATTCGTTCTATAAATCAAAAATAGAACAGTTACATGTGCTTTTTCAAAAAAATGATTCATATAATTTGCCTATCTTCAGAACTCACCAATATTTAGGGCACTTCATTTTAATTCCCATAAAGAGTCATTATATGGTGAACGGTACTGTTATTATTGGGCCCTTGACACATGTGAATTTTTCTACAAGTAAAACGGATAGTAACCTTAATTTTATTTCGAATTATAAAAGAACAAGAGATCATTATTTTTCATTGTCAGTCAAAGATCAAAATTTCTTTGTAAATATAGCAATATTGTTCTATAACATTCTCTATAAAAAAAATTCAGATGTAAGTACCTTTTCAAATAACAGTGACTCTTTTCATGTAAGTCATAGCAGTATCTTAAACGAGGATGTATATATTTCAATGCAAAAAAACGAATCTATCTGTCATAATTTGTATATAGAGCAGCAACTACTTGGAGCTATAGAAAACGGGGATAAAGAAAGCGTACTCAAATATTATTACGAATTCCAACAAGAGACTCTATCATCCTTATCTTCATTTCATCAATTAAGACGTCATAAAAACATTTGCATTTCATCCATTACACTTGCTACTAGATATGCTATAAAAGGAGGACTTCCTTCCAGGATTGCTTACAAGATTTACGATCTACACATCCAAAAGACAGAGGATTTAAAAAACACGGAATCTGTTTGGGATTTATTAAGAAATGTTTTCTGTACTTTTGCAGACCGTGTAAAAGCACAAAAAGTACAGAAACACTCAAAGACTATCGCTATTTGCAAAAACTATATTTTTGAAAATATTTACAATCAAATATCTGTTAAACAACTTGCTAAATTTGCAAACGTAAATTCAGATTATTTATCTATATTATTCAAAAAAGAAGTCGGTATTTCATTAATTGAGTACATTCAACGTGAACGAATCGAAGAAGCAAAAAAATTATTAACTTTCACAACCTATCCCTTATCAGACATATGTGCTTCTCTCAATTTTAGTGATCAAAGCTATTTCACTAAAATTTTTAAAAAATTCACTAACGAAACACCTGGTAAATACCGAAAATCTCATGTTGTCATATAGAGTTAAACTTTCATTAAAACAAAGTGTTTTTAGTAACTTATCAATGGCAGATTAGAATTACTTCCACATTCATGACCTTTTGAATTTAGGCTATTTTTAAATCAAAAAGCACGTTACTATTCTTTTATTTGAATGAGAATAGTAACGTGCTTTATATGTAATGTAGGTCAGTAGGCAAAATAGCGTCCAAACACAAAGTTTTAAAGAAGCAAAATACACCACTTAAATACTAAAATCTTATTAAGTAAAAAATTCATCTAATAATTATTGTGTGAGAAATAATTCCTACTATTATTTTTGTATCTTTCTAAATTTGCGAACCAATGCGAGTACGGTACCTGTAATAACCATCCATATGCCCATTGTTGCACTATTAGTTGTACTTGCACCCGTATTTGGAAGTTCTTTATATGTAGATTCTTTTTTATCGGAATTACTGTTGTTTTGGATATTACCGTTATTACTGTTATTAGTAATACCTTTAGCTTTGCTAGTGTCTTTATCCTTCACTAATACTTTTTGTATTGCATGCACCTTATTACCTACAGAATCTGTAACACTATATATTATTTCAAAAGTACCAGCTTTAGTAGTATCTCCAATACCTTCATATGCTACTTTAGAAGTAAGATCACCGTCTTCTTTATCAGTAGCTGATACTTTTGCCATTGGATTGAATTGATCTCCTTCACTAATTGTAGTTGTAGCAGGTACTTTTAGTGTTGGTATTTCATTATTAACTTCTTCTCTAACTTTGACCGTTACAGTTTGTTTAGCAGTTACTTCATGTCCTTTAGAATCTGTCACTGTGTACGTTAATACGTAAGTACCAGCTTTAGAGGTATTTATTTCACCATTAACTTTGACTTTAGAAGTAAGATCACCATCTTCTTTATCAATAGCTTTTATATTGCTCATTGGGTCAAATTTATCACCGACACGTAGTGTAATTGTTGGCGGCACTGTTAACTCTGGGACTTGGTTTGCCTCAGTTTTTTCGTTTTCTTTCACGGTTCCTTTAATTTTCGCTGCATCAAATGCTTTTTGGACCGCTTCAACCTCAATTGAATTCGCACCATATTTGTTCGTTGCAACTTTAAGACACGCTAATCTTAATTCAGTGAAATTAGATGTCATGTTCAATTCATCAGTATTTGCATAATAGAAAATATCAAACATTTTATCTTCACCAATACCATTTACAGTTACACCGTTATGAGTTCCACCTTGTGCAATTAAATAAGCGACTTTATTAATAATACTTGAGTTGAAATGGACGCCCTCATTATCTTCTCCGTTTAAATCACTGTATTTGCTATAATCATCTGGATACGATACTCCATTAAAAAATTTGACTGAAGATGGATTTTTCATATTACGGAGAACTGATCCGCTTTGTTCTCCTATTGTCCAATTAAATTCCCCATTATTTATATATTTCTCAATAGCCGTTCCCATAATATCAGATAATGCCTCATTAATTGCCCCAGATTCCCCGAAAAATTCAAGATTAGATTCGCTAGATGTAACCGCATGTGTAAATTCATGACCCGCTATGTCAAACGCTCTAACCATCGGATCACCATATATAAGCATACTAACATTGTTAATATTAGCACTAAATGCATTTGCCCAATTTTTAGGATCATCTGTTTCTCCAGAATCCCATGCATGCACAACTGAAACTACTTTTTTCCCCTTATTATCAAAACTATTACGCTTATATTTACCTTTATAAAAATCATATACGTTTGTTGCTAAGTAATGAGCACTTACCGCTTTTGGATCATTAAATGTTGTTGATGTGCTAGTCGCTAATATACCAGGATAATATTTATCTTCAAAAGTAATATCTCTATAATTCACATCGTACGTCTCAATTCCTTGCCCCCTTGTGTAATCAGCAAGCGCATATTTCCCGTTACTTTGTTCAGAAATACCGAATGTACGAGTTATTCCTAAATCATCTTTTCCAGTGCCGGTTAATGATTTAAAATTACTTTTTTTACTCTCCTTAATAGCTTCAACATGCTCTTCACTTACTTTTAAATCTGACTCTTGCACCATATTTTTCAACATATTCCCATTATGAGCATCCACTAAATAAGTTCCAGATACATAGTTTGGTGTTGCAGCAGCAAATGTAACTTGATATGCATTGCTGGCCTGCCCATTATTTTCATTAACAAAAATAACTTCCTTAACTTCTGGTTCAGAAATAAATTTAACATCCTTTCCGTATTTCGTATAAATATATTGCATTGCTTCTTCTTTTGATAAATTTTTTACATTCTTTACATTTTCTTGAGCTAAATTTTGTGCGCTTTCTCCTGAAACACTTTTAATAATACCCTTTTTATCTACATGAGCAGTCAATTGGTGTCCGTATACTTCTATACCTTCATATATTTGTTGCATACGCACGAGTGTAGTCCCATCATAAGAACCACGTTTTTGAACAACTTCGTAATCTACCCCTTCGTCTCCACTCACTTGTTTTGGAGACAAAGCGTGCTCCGTCTTTTCCATAAGTGCATCTTTCACTACATTCTCTGGCGTATTTTGTGATGGTTGTGTAAGTTCACCTGTTCGGAAGGAATCCTCTTGAATTTCAATTTGCATTCCATTCTTTTCCTCTGCATAACCTACTCCATATGGTGTTACAGTTGTTAAGGCCAATCCTGTTGTTAAGGCGACTATAGCTATTTCTTTTTTATTATTCATGTTATTTTCCTCGTATAATTTCTTAAAATATGAAACTGCTTAAATGTATTCCTATCAAAAATAGAAAAACAAAAATTACAGCACATTACGCAAAAGCGTATTATAAAAAAATGACTTCTGTAACGAACAAAAGTCATCCCTTCAATATGTAAAACCCCTAATATATTTTTAATGCATAATTTCTAGATAAAAAGAAAAAATATTCATTAACGAGCATTTTGCAATACTTTTATTAGGTCATTTATATTTTCAACTTTCTGCTGAAACTGATCAAAACTACTATGTAGTAATAAAGGATTTTTATCTTCAGTTGAAATAACTAGTTTTAATTCCTGTTCTAATTTATCATATGTATGAAAGAAATTATCAAATTCTACACTTATGAGTTCTTCATTTTCACGATAAAATCTTTTTGCTTCTAAATAAGTCATATATGATTTATTTAGAAACCCTAATGAAATTAAATATTTAGAAGTGTTTTCTTGATAAATAGCAATATCACATGCTATTTTAATATCAGAATAAGTCTTTTGAACGAAACAATGCAATTCAAAAATCTTAACTTTTAATCCATTATTCATTTCATCCCCTCCCATCCTATCTATTCTACAAAAAAATAGAATATTATACAAAGTAAAATATCAATATAGTACAAAAATAAAAAGCGAAAGAATAACTCCTTCCGCTTTTTACAGCAATACATACATTTCATATTGTGCTAACGAATTCTTTTCAAATCCAGTTTTCTTGAAAAATCCTTCTAGTAAATTGTTGTTTGGAAACCCAATTGATAAACTTGATGCATTTAAGTTTTCTCTTGCCACTTGTAATAAATTTGATCCAATACCACGATTTCTATAGTCTTTGTCTACGAAAAGAAAACTAATTTTACCTTGTTCATTCATACATATTGAACCTTTTAAATCATTATCGACATATGCGCCGTAAAATGTATTATTTGATTTTTCGATATAATCCATATCATTTTGCCAATTTATATGGAAGTGCAACCATTTCTGAATTTCAAGTTTAAACGATGAAAAATCTAATTGTTTTACTTCAATTCCCTTACACTCTTTATTTATTATTTTAGTCATATCTTTTAAATGATAATAAGATAGATCGTACACTTTTTCATAGCCTAATTTCGTATAAAAATGAATCGCTCGGTCATTGCCTACAATGACTTCAAGAAAAAGTTGCTTACACTCATTTTGAACCGCCTCTTCTTTATGTAGTTCAAATAACTTTTGACTCACACCAATACCACGGTAATTAGGATGAATCGCTAATGTTCCACAGCGCATTGTTTTTATGTTTTCGTAATCCTTTATACCGCCAAGTATTACACCAACAGATTTGTTACCGTCTAAAGCAAGAAAGGAATGTTTAAGTGAATTCCCTTCTGGCCCCAAAAACTTTTTTATAAAATCTTCTTTTGAAACTTCCATTTTAATAATATAATCTGAAAATCCATCTTTAAAAGCTTCATATACTAAATCTATACTTACTTCACTGCATCTTTTGTATTGAATCATATAAAATTATCCCCCACTCACTCGTGTTAAACTTAACATTCAAATACGTAAAATGTACTAGTTCCACTCTACCCATCATTCTTTAACATTTAATTTGAAATAAACGGGCACTTCCTTACATATCTGTTACTATTAATTTGTTTTATAACAAATGGTGCTATATCCCCATTTTGTATTTTGATTCCTGGCATATCTACTAAACTCTCTTTTATATTTCCATTACCATTTCCCTCTATAACGAATGGTAATCTAACAATTGTCCAATCTACTTCACTACTTTGAATAATTTGTAATTCTCTATATTTATTTTGCATCATTTTTGATAAAAAAACTTTAAATAAGGTAGCCCCTATCTTATTTACAATTCCCTTTTGATCTCCTGTAACATTTAAAGAACCTCCAGAAATTACAATATATCTTTTTATTTCAAATTCTTTCATTGCTTCTAAAATATGCTTCGTTACTGTGCTAAAAATATAAGATTCATTTTTGGGTTGACCTACCGCATTAATTACAGCTCGACAACCTTTAAGTAATTCCCGTATTGAAGAAAAATCACGTGCATCCCCAATAATAATCTCTAAATTTCTATTAGTTATCGTCATATTATTAGGGTTTCTCGTTAATATTTTTACTTGATATCCTTTTTCTAACGCTTCGTTTACAAGGAATCTCCCGGCTTTTCCGTTTGCACCCAGAATAGCTATTTTATTTGTACTTTCCAATATTAACCCCTCTTACTATCTATTATTTACTACATTAATCTCATACACACGTAAAAAAGCAATTAAATGCTCGCACGCTCGTTCACACGCTAACATTTTAAAGATTTTTTGTTCCTCTTTCGTTTTATCATTCGCTTGATCTGAAGCAGCTTTTAAACATAGAAAAGGCTTGTTATTGATTTGGCATACATAAGCAAAAGCCGCCACTTCTTGATCAACCGCCAATGCTCCATATACAGTATGAAGTAAATATCTCATTTCCGAACTACGAATACGTTGATCTCCAGATAAAAATGTACCAAAATGAATCGGATCATAAGATCGGACCTTTTTTATTCTTCTTACAAGTGACTTTGTTGTTTCAATAGGTGCTGTTCTACCATTATATAAATTAAAAACATCTTCCCCCGAACCCGCAGCAGTAACGTCGTGTTGTATTGCATTAAGAGCTACTACAATATGACCATTTTTCACCTTATTTGATAAGCTTCCGCATATCCCTGTCATAAACAACTCATCAGGCTGAAACTCGCTAATTAATAATTGTACACAACTAGCACAGCTTACCTTACCAACACCAGTTATAACTGAAATAATTTCCAGATCATTTATAGTATGAAAATGAAATTCCCAAGCTGCTCGTTTTTCAATACGTTCACTTGGATAATATTGATGTAAATACGTGAGTTCTGGTTCCCATGCAGATACGATTGCAATACGTTTCATAACACGCTTCACTTCCCCTATTGTTATCATGTAAATACTTTATCTATACTCTCTCGTTCATAATATGGAATCCACTCTTTATATTTCTCATATACATTTCGTATTGTTTCTTTATTCTTCGTAATTACTTCACATCCTCTATCATCATAAATAAACATGATAATATCTTTCGTTACATTTATAAGAAACACATCTGGATAAGAAATTTCTTTTTTGCGCCCAAAACGAGGCTAAAGACCCGGAAAATCTTCATGATTCGCAGCTTGAATAAGCGGCATATACTTTATATCGCTAGCAAAACATATTAACGAAAATTGATATGTACAATATAAATCAGCTTCTTCGTCTTCAAATAAAAAAGGTAATGTTTCTTGTCTTAACTTGAAATTTAAATCCCTCTTTTTAATAAAACTATTGTATACATTTATTTTCTGCGGATTTTTCACATTTTCCTTTTTAAATCGATAAACATTTGTTACTAAAAACACTCCATCTTCTTTTGAAAATATATCTTCAAATAAGTATTTATTATATGTATAAAGTTGAGTGAAGTATTCCATATTTACATCATCGGTTCTTTCGACAAATGGGTCTTTCCCTTTCCCAAAATGAAAATGCAAACGATTTTCCCACTGAAAGTATATATGTGGTACTAATGTAACCCCAGGAAATGTTTGATTCATATATTCTTTTAATTGCATTCTTATACCCTTTCTACTCTACAATTTCTTTTAACTGCCAATATGATTCTTCTAACCAAGGATGTAAAACTTTCAACTTATCTTTTCTCTCCCACAAATATGAAATATATGCAAAAGCAGCATGTTCTAAAGATTTTTCTAATCCTTTTTTTACTTCTGCTAAATGTGGTGGTGCTCCATTTTGATCCCATTCTATTTTATCAGCAACAAATAACACTAAATCCATTTTCGTTGCATGTTTACGTAGTGTAGTATGGCAGCAAATTGCATTCAAAATTTCTTCATTATCCACTTTAAATATCTCTTTAGCGATTACTCTCGAAAGTTTTTGATGAATAATCATTGGGAATTTCCGTTCTTCTTCCAATATCCCTATTCCAAATTCTTCAGCAACTACAATCCGATCTTCATTCGGAAAGATTGCACTAATATCATGTAAATATCCTGCAATTGCTGCCTTTTCTTCATTTACATGATACTTAACCGCAATTTTACGAGCTTCATTTGCAACCCGAATTGAATGTTTATATGTAACTTCTTTACTGTATTTTAATAGAAAAGCTTTTATATCATTTTCAATTTTTCCAGTTGGAGTAAATGAATATATATCCTTATATACCATCGTATGTCCCCTTCTCCCTAATTTTGAATATAACGTTGTATTTAAATATCCTTTATATTTGTATTCGTTAAGAATATTTTAATCCCTTTTTTATACGTTACATGAAATTTTATGTGGAATCATTGCTACAAAATACATAAATGTTTGATATTATAGTAATGTTAATGATTTGTAAGGAAAGGAACTACATAATGAATAAAAACATATTAATTATTGATGATGATAAAGAAATTGTTGAATTACTTGCTGTTTATTTGCGAAATGAAGGCTATAACATTTATAAAGCATACGATGGTGATGAAGCATTACAAATGATTTCTACATATGAAGTTGACCTTATGATTTTGGATATTATGATGCCCAAACGAAATGGATTAGAAGTTTGCCAAGAGGTTCGTGAGAATAATACTGTACCTATTCTTATGCTAAGTGCAAAAGCAGAAGATATGGATAAAATATTAGGTCTTATGACTGGTGCAGATGATTATATGATTAAACCATTCAATCCATTAGAATTAGTAGCTAGAGTGAAGGCTTTGCTACGAAGATCATCTTTCCAAAATGCCACTTCCTCTAAAAAAGAAGATGGTATTATTCGTATTCGTTCTGCTGAAATACACAAACATAATCATACAGTTAAGGTCAATGGAGAATATATTAAGCTTACATCTATTGAATTTGATATTTTATATTTACTTGCGAGTAATACGGGGAGAGTATTTAGTTCCGAAGAAATTTTTGAACGAGTTTGGAATGAAGATGGTTATGGTTCAAATAAAACTGTAATGGTTCACATTAGTAATTTACGAGATAAACTTGAAACAGGAATGAATGGAGAGAAGTTTATTCATACTGTTTGGGGAGTAGGCTATAAAATTGAGAAATGAAGCATTTGATATATTAAAAGATATCCCAAAGTGGAAGTTAATTTTTTGGTTCATGTTAGCTATCACACTTACTCCTATTACGGAATTAATTATATATCGTCTTGTTACAAGTGTAATTGAAAGTTCACTTACGTTAAGCGAACTAGGCAAAGAATTTATTAGAATTTTTGGTTATGAAAAATATAAAGGAATAAAGGAATCACTTTGGATGATGATTGTCACTTATTTATTTTTATTCTCTATTTTCTCATCCTACCTATACATTTTTTATCGTCATGAAAGAAAACTGTACTATGAAACATGTATTAAAAAAATGATAGAAGAGATTCGTTATATTGCAAATGGCAACTTCAATCATAAAGTTTCTATCGTACATCATAATTACCTGGAAGAGTTAGCAACTGGGGTTAATCACATTGTTGAACAATTGAAAGTCTCAATTGATGAAGAAAGACAGGCAGAACAAGCAAAAAGTGAATTGATTACAAATGTATCGCATGATTTACGTACTCCTCTTACCTCTATAGTTGGATACGTGAATTTAATCCACCATGATAATTATAGAGATGAAGTGGAATTACGTCATTATATACAAGTCATTTACGATAAAGTAACACGCCTTAATGCATTAATGAATGATTTGTTTGAATATACACGTGTTCAAAATAAAGAGTTAAGTTTATATTCTGCTCCTATCGACATTGTAGAGCTGCTTGGACAATTAACTGTTCAATTCCGCATTCAGGTTCAAGAAGCTAATATAGAATGTCGCCCTTCTTTCCCATCTCAAAAACTCATGGTATTAGCTGATGGAGACAAATTAGTTCGCGTATTTGAAAATCTAATTATTAATGCGATCGCTTATGGTAACGACGGTGGATATATCGACCTTGTTGCCTATGAAAGCAATAATATGATTACTATAGATATAACAAATTACGGCCAACCTATTCCTAGTACAGATTTACCTCATATTTTTGAACGTTTTTATCGCGTTGAAAAATCTCGCTCTACGAACACTGGTGGATCTGGTCTCGGATTAGCAATTGCAAAAAGTATTGTTGAATTGCATAAAGGAACAATTGAAGTATATAGTGATGATAAAAAAACAACTTTCACTGTAAAACTACAACAATATAAATGTTAATAGAGCTTAACTTTAGGTCCAATTCCTTATCATAAAAGGAATTGGACCTTCCATTTTCCATTAACATCCAAATTTTAATAATCCTTTATAATTCTTTAGAAATTCTTTACCTTTTCTTTCTTCCTAATTAAGCATTCCTTTTTACAATATTATTATCGATGTCATATTAGGAGGATCGCTTATGCAATTCCTGAAAAAATTCACTATTTTATTATTATCTTTTGTTATTACAGCACTTATCGTTTTATATTTTTATCTTTATGTAAATGGTCCAATTATTCAAGCTAAATCAGCTATTTTAATAGATGCTAATTCAGGTGAAGTTGTTTATAAAAAAAATGAAGATATTTCTATACAGTCAGCTACTTTATCTAAATTAATGACAGAGTATATCGCAATGGAACAACTGAATGAAGGAAAAATACACTTAGATGAATTAGTAAAAATAAGTAACGAAGTTTTCCGAGCAGAAACGAGCCCTATACAAGTAACTTCGAAAGATAAAACGACAGTTCGTGATTTACTTCACGCATTGTTTTTGACAGGGAATAATCGTTCCGCACTTGCCCTTGCAGAACACATTGCTGGAAACGAAGATAACTTTACACTTTTAATGAATGAAAAAGCAAAACAACTAAAGTTATCACAAGCTTCCCCGTTTCTAAATGCTACTGGTATGAATAACGATACAAATAAACAATCAAATACAACAGCGATAGATGTAGCGAAACTAGCAACACAATTAGTAAAAGACTTTCCAGATGTATTGAATATTACGAAACTAACCTCTTACCAATTTACCTTCAAAGATTCAAAAGTTTTCAATACAAATAAGATGATTTATTCCCTTAATAAAAACATTAATCTCCAAGGTGTTGACGGCTTACAAACTAGTTTTTCAACTAATGGTAATTATAGTTTTGTCAGTACGGCACATCGAGGAGATACTAGACTTATTTCTGTAATATTAGACTCAAATGAAGAAAACAGTACCTTTATTGAAACAAAAAAACTACTACAGTACGGTTTTGATCCATCCTCGTACTCCTCACTCCAAGCTTTTAAAGATGCTGTTACCTCTTGGACAGTATTACTTCAATTTCAAAATTTAGTCATACAAACATTATTGATTTTTTTCATTATTACATTTTTAATGTTTTTACATATACGCCAGAAAAAATCCGAGGATTTCAACTAGGAAATCTTCTTATATATAAAACGGCTTGCATTTATAGTGCAAGCCGTTTTTCAAGTCTATAGTCCTCTTCCAATTAAATTTGCTGAAATAGGCTGAAGATTTAGCTCTCTCGCCCATATAGATAGCTGACCAATGTGATGAATTTCATGTACAATTACATGTCTTAAAACTTCACCGTATGTATATGTTTTATCTGTCCACGAAGCTTTTAATATCTTATATTCTAGGCTAGATGACCAAAACTGCAAAAAAACTCCTAATTCTCGTTTATATAAATCAGATAACGCTCTCACTTGTTGGATCGATTTATAATCTTTATACTGCGGTTCATTATCTTCTTTTCCTTGAAGTGCGCTAATCCAGCTGTATTCAACATCGACAATATGGAATAATGTTTCTAAAATACTTCCTACACCACCTACACGCTTGCGGAGTAATTCTTCTTCTGAAAGTTGCTCACACCACTTAAACCAGTCGTCCCTTACTTGCCAATTGTATTGAAATAAAGTGTACATATTTATCTCTCCCCAACCTCTATTATCCACTTAACAGCATCTGTTATATATTGAGGCTCATCTTTTTGAATATAGTGACCGCTTTGTTTTGCAATTACAAATTTATTATTGCTTGATAATCGTAATAATTCTTCTTGCAATTGTAACCATTTCATTTGTGCATCTGGTGAATAAAAAGCTTTTTTACCTGCCGCTAACACGACAAGTGGAATATCATTCATTGATTTACAATGTCTATCTACTTCACTTAAACTAAATGTAAACTCTTCATAGGAACTTTCATATACAAATTGTTTATAGTAAGCTTCTTGAAATTCAGTAGACATGATTGGTAAAAATGATTCTTTATAATTTTCTGGTGTCGAATCCACCAAAACGATTCCCAACATATCTTCGGGATAAAAAGTGGCAAATAAACGTGCATTTATACCTCCAAAAGAATGTCCTATAAAAATATAAGGTGGTTTCAATTGTAATTGCGCTAAGCAACACCTTAAATCTTTTACCATTTCAGAACTAATATCTCTCTTGGAACTCTTCTCACTTTTCCCTAATCCCGCTCGATCATATGTAAGTACCGTCCCATATCCCGTCAACTCTTCAGCAATATGATCCCATGTCTTTGAATAATCGCCATAACTTGCCTCCATTATAATAACTGGCTGCAGCTTCTTTCCTTGGAACTTTTTCGTATACATTTTAAAATCATCAACTTGTACATATTCCTCTATACATTTAATCATTAACAATCACTTCTCTCAGGCCAAGTTCCTCAACAGCATGATCAATTATTTCACCAACAGATAAAGAGCCATCCAATATAATATCCGAATTCGGCTTAACAGTATGAATTGCTTCTAAATAAGCTTTTCTCGCAAATGTCATATAATGTTTCAAATCATTATGTATTTCATCTATTGTATCCTCTTTAAAATCTCGCAAGATTCTTCTAGCCATTGCAATATCTAAAGGCGTATCGATAAATATAGTTGCATCAATACATTCTCGCATTTCACTATTTAAGTATGCAAAAGGATAATCTACAATAATATAATCTACATTAGCCTCACCTATAAGATGCTGAATATCATGAATTAATGGCGTAAGCACCCATTCATCATAATTTGCTCCATCATCAATCCATTTACAAATATCAGTAGGACAGTTTTTAAAGTGATAGCTATCAAAATAAAGTGCTTTTGAATTTGTTAGCTTTTGAGTTAATTTTTCTGTAACAGTAGTTTTACCTCCTCCTGAAACAGCTGCAATTGTAATGATTTTCGTTTTATTATTCATAATTCCCCAACACACCCCATTAAGTTAACATAATATAATTATAGAAAACTATTATTTTTTACCACTCCATTCATATTCTAACATGCTCATTTCCCATAAATTCCAGTACGTTTCACCTACTTTTTTTGACTCGCGTAATAAACCTTCTTTTACAAACCCTATTTTTTCATAACAAGAAATGGCGGACGTATTAAAATCATAAACACCAAGAGTTACTCTATGTAGTTTTAATTCTTCAAATGCAATTTGTAATACGGCTTTCATCATATGTTTCCCTATAGAACGTCCTCTCATTTTCGTATCACCAACTAGCACTTTTCCAATCCTTGCAGACTTATTAATATTGTCTATTTGCCCAAGTGAAATATGACCAACTACTTTCTTAGACTCTTCATCTATTACTTTAAATACAAGTGTATTTAAGCTTTCTATATAATTCTCTAATTGTTGTTCATTTAGAGGATATGCAAATGCATTTCCCGACCATTGTATTAAAAACTCTTCAGAGTCAATCCAACCCATTAATTGTTTGAAATCAGACTTGTTAAAGGTTTCTAGTTTAATCACTTTTATGCTCCTTTCATACAGCATACTTTAAAGCCTCAAACCTATTTCTATATAAATAATATATTCTCCTTTATATGAAATTAAAATAAAGCCATTCTTAAGAATGGCTTTACCAAAAAAGCGAGATTACTCTTTTTCCTTATGTCAACAATGGCTCAATCGCTTCAATTTTACAAACTGAAATAATTATTGTAACTACCCCAGCACTATTAGCAAGCTTTACAACATCACAAGTGACCGAAGAAACAGTTCCAGCATAATTATTACTTCCTGTTGTAATGCGCACTGATCTGTTTACTAACTTTCTCAGCTCATCTTTAATTCCTTGTACACAGCAACAATCGCATGCTTTATTTTGTTCTTCTTGTTCTTTTTTACATTCTTCGAAAGCATCCCAGCAATCATCCTGTTTACATGAACACTTCTTTCTAGAATTACTATAACGATATCCCAAAATCTCACCCCCTAATCATTTCTATTAATATAGTATGTCCACTAGCTTCAAAGTGTACGAGGCAAAAGCATAGAAAGAAAAAACAAACGCATGTACTAAATTAAACTATATACATAAAAAACAAATGTATTGCTGTATGAACTCCCAGTGTATATACTGAGGATCCTCACATTAATAATTTCCTTTTTCTATTCAGCGCAATGCAAAAAAATAAAAATTGACCTCTAACAATTAGAGGCCAATTTTTATTATACATACTTTATATCTTATAATTTGCTAGACTGTAACCCCTGAATAAACGGAACTACCTCAGGATTCACAAGTGATGATAAATCGCCTAATTCTTTTCCTAAGTAAGCAGCTTTAATGACGCGTCGCATTACTTTAGAATTACGTGTTTTCGGTAAATCTTCTACAACGTGAATATCTTTTGGACATAATGCTTTTCCAATATGAGAGTTTACTAAACTCATTAATTCCTTCTTTAACTCTACTGTGAATGTTACATTGTCCCTTAATACTACAAAACAATGACAAACTTCACCTTTAACTTCATCAGGTACACCAATCGCGGCTGCTTCTATGACATCATTATGCTTTACAAGAATTGATTCATATTCAGCAGGTCCAATACGCTTTCCAGCAATGTTTAACGTATCATCTGAGCGTCCTGTAATAATATACTGCTCACCATCATAAATTACCCAGTCACCATGAACCCATTTATTTTCAAAACGTGACCAATATGTGTTCACATAACGTTCATCGTCTTCCCAGAAACTCTTCGTCATACCAACCCAAGGTTTCTCTAAACATAATTCTCCAACTTCATCACGAATTGGATTACCTTGAGCATCGAGCACAACCGCTGCCATTCCTGGTAAAGAAGCGTTAAAGCTTATCGGTGCAATTGGTTTAATAAGGACATTTCCGAAAATCCCACCAGAAATTTCAGTTCCGCCTGAATAGTTACAAATCGGCACATTACTTTTTCCAACCGTTTCAAATAGCCACATCCAAGGGTCTGGATTCCAAGGTTCACCTGTTGAAGCAAATACCTCTAAACTCTTAAGCGAATGTTTATTTACATATTCATCACCTTTTGCCATTAACGCACGAATTAATGTTGGTGATATACCCAAATGTGTAATTTCATATTTATCAACTGTCTCCCATAAACGATCTGCCTCTGGGAAGTCAGGTACACCTTCATACATAACCATCGTTGCTCCATTTATGAGAGAGCCGAATAGTAGAAATGGTCCCATCATCCAGCCCATATCAGTTACCCATAATACGCGGTCACCTTGTTTGATATTCATTCCAAATCCTGCATCAAATGCAGCTTTCAAAGGGAAACCAGCATGTGTATGTACTGTTCCTTTCGGTTTCCCAGTTGTACCTGATGTATAAATGAGCATTAATGGATCATCACTATGCATTTCTTCAGCATGTACAAATGGCTTTTCTTTTTCTAATGTACTCCATGAGAAATCATAATTATGTGGTGTAAATTCGTTTCCCGCATGACGCACAATAACAACTTTTTCAACAGTTGGACAATGTTCACAAGCTTTATCTACTTCATCTTTTAATGAAACTATTTTACCGCGGCGTGAAAAACCATCTGCAGTAATGATCATTTTAGATCCTGCCGCTTGCACACGTGTCATGACTGCATCAGATGCAAAACCTGAGAATATTGGTGAAATAATTGCTCCGATTTTCATAACAGCTAGCATTGCAACAACTGTTTCTGGAATCATCGGCATATAAATGGTTACTCGGTCACCTTTTTCAATACCCGCATGTTTCAAACCGTTTGCAACACGACTTACCCAGCTATCAAGTTCTTCATATGTAAATGATTTTGAAGTTCCATTTTCCCCCTCATACTGAAGTGCTGGTTGTGTTCTTGTTTCATCATCTGCAAGCCAGCGTGATAAAACTGATTCTACAACGTTACATGTTCCGCCATTATACCACTGTGCAAACGGCGTTCCATTTTCTAAATCTAGCACTTCTGTATAAGGTTTCATCCATTGATAGCCAACCGCTTTTTCAGCTTCTCCCCAAAACCAAGCTGTTTCTTCAATAGATTTATTATAAAACGTTTCATAATCTTCATAGCCCAATGATTTCATCCAACCATACAAACGCGTTTTTTCTTTATACTCTTCTGTTGGAAACCAAACTGCTTGTTTCAATGTTTTCCCCTCCTTGACTTTTTGAGCAAGAAAGCCCTAATTAGGGCTTTTAAACTGGATAAACAGGATGTTTACGATCCGTAAATATTTGATATTTACTCATATACATTTCGAATCGTCCTTTTAACTCTTCTCTTAAATTGTTTGGATGAACAATACCATCAATGACCATCTCTGATGCTAAATGGTAAATATCAATATCTTGCTTATACTCTTCGCGTTTTTCAGCAATGAAGCTATCACGCTCTTCTTCTGGTAAAGCTGCAATCTTATTTGCATATACAGCATTGACCGCGGCTTCTGGACCCATTACCGCAATAGAAGCTGTTGGTAATGCTAGGCAGCAATCTGGTTCAAAGGCTGGACCTGCCATCGCATATAAACCAGCACCATATGCTTTACGAACAACGATAGAAATTTTCGGTACAGTTGCTTCACTCATTGCGGAAATCATTTTTGCACCGTGACGAATAATACCAGCACGTTCTACTTTTGTACCAATCATAAATCCAGGTACATCTGCAAGGAATAATAACGGAATATGATATGCATCGCATAAATTAATAAACTTCGCTGCTTTATCAGCTGAATCGTGGAATAATACGCCGCCTTTCATTCGCGGTTGATTTGCAATAATACCTACTGGCTTACCATCAATACGTGCTAAACCTGTAATTAGTTCTTGAGCAAATAATTTTTTCACTTCATAGAAAGAACCTTCATCAATAACTCTATTAATAAGATCTTTCATATTGAAAGGAGCATTTTGATTTTCTGGAATGATTTGTTCTAACGTTTTATCGAATTGTTTCGGTTCTTGAGGTGTAACCAATGGAGTCTTTTCTAAGTAGTTATTTGGAAAATATGAAATGTATTGTCTTGCTTGTGTAATTGCATCTTCTTCTGTTTTACATAAAACATCTCCGCATCCTGATACAGAGCAATGCATACGAGCTCCGCCCATTTCTTCTAAAGTTACCTTCTCACCGATAACCATCTCAGCCATACGAGGAGATCCTAAATACATAGATGCATTTCCTTCTACCATCATAACAACGTCACAAAAGGCTGGAATATATGCACCACCAGCTGCAGAAGGTCCAAATAATAAGCATACTTGCGGGACTTTACCTGATAATTTCACTTGATTATAAAAGATTCTTCCTGCACCGCGGCGCCCTGGGAACATTTCAACTTGATCAGTAATACGCGCCCCAGCAGAGTCAACTAAATAAAATAACGGAACACGTAATTTTTCTGCCGTTTCTTGAATACGTAAAATCTTTTCAACTGTACGTGCGCCCCATGATCCAGCCTTTACCGTAGAATCATTTGCCATTACGCATGCCGTACGACCATGTATTTTTCCCGTTGCTGTTACAACACCATCAGCAGGTAATCCTGTTTGTTCACAATTTGCAAATAATGCATCTTCTACATATTCACCATTATCAAATAAAAGAGCTAAGCGATCTCGAACGAATAATTTTCCTTTTGCTTTGTTTTGTTCATGATATTTTGGTGCGCCGCCTTGTTTAATCGTTTCAACTCGTTCTTCAAATGTATTCGATTGTTGTTTTTGGTCTAACATATTTACTCCCCCTTATACATTGGTGTGCGTTTTTCTTTGAATGCTTGTAATCCTTCTAATCTATCTTTCGTATGGATTACACCTTCATACGCTTGTTTTTCCATTTGTAATCCGGTATGTAAATCAACTTGAATACCGTTTGAAATTGCTTCTTTAGCTAATCGAACAGCAATTGGACCATTACTAGCAATTCTCTCTGCCATTTCAATTGCTTTCTCTTCAAGTAAATGAGCCGGTACAACGAATTCTACTAGGCCATATTCTTTCGCTTCTTGCGCCGAAATGCGTCTGCCTGTATAAATTAATTCTTTCGCTCTACCAACACCGATTAATCTTGGTAAACGCTGCGTACCGCCTGCTCCTGGTATAATTGCAAGTGTAGTTTCAGTAAGACCAAGACTTGCAGTGTCAGAAGCAATTCTAAAATCACAAGCTAAACTTAATTCCGTACCACCACCAAGTGCGATTCCATTTATAGCAGCAATCACCGGCTGTGGTAATTGTTCAACCATTTCCATAGTAGAACGAATCATACTAACAGCATGACGAACTTGTTCTTCATTCATGCCAGCACGTTCTTTTAAATCAGCTCCGGCACAAAATGCTTTTTCACCAGCGCCTGTTAGAATAACTACACGAGTATTTGACTCTTCATTTATTTGAGTTAATATGTTTTGTAACTCTTCTAATAACGCTAAAGATAATGAGTTTGCTTGTCTTTCACGATATAATGAAATCTTTACAACGTGAGGTGTTATATAATCAACTGAAATGTTTTGTAATTGTAGCATCTTCTCACCTACTTATCGTTTTATGTTGAAGCGCTCTATACACATGACTCGGTAATTGGATATTTAATTTACTTTGAATAAATTGACTCGCTCTCAATAACTTCTCTTCATCAATATTCGTTTGGACCCCTAACTTATGGAGCATATGAACTAAGTCATCAGTTGCAACATTGCCTGATGCTCCTGGTGCATATGGACATCCACCAAGACCACCACAAGAACTATCAAATGTAGTAATACCATATTCTAATGACTTAACTACATTCGCCAGAGCCATTCCATATGTATTATGGAAGTGCATTGCAAACTGCGAAGCATCATATTTCTTTAATAAATGTTCTAATACTTTCTCTACTTGTAACGGATTTGCTACACCAATCGTGTCACCAAGAGATACTTCATAAATGCCATATGAAAATAGTTGATTACATAATTCGTCAACTGCTACGACGCTTATATCTCCTTCATAAGGACAGCCAAATACAGTAGAAATATAGCCCCTTACCTTTTTTCCTTCGAATAATGCCTGTTTTGTTATATCTTCAATTACAACTAATGCTTCTTTAATTGATTTATTAATATTACTTTTATTATGAGATTCACTTGCTGATAAAAAAACATTCACCTCATCTACATTTTGCAAAAAAGCTCGTTCCAAACCATTTTGATTTGGAACAAGCGCTGCATATGTAACATTTGGATCCCTTTTCAGCTCAGAAAACACATCATTTGCATCTGCTAATGCAGGAACCCATTTAGGGTGAACGAATGAGGAAACTTCAACGTACGATAATCCCGACTCTGTAAGTAGTTGAATCCATTTTACTTTATCTTTTGTGCCAACAATCTTTTTTTCATTTTGTAAGCCATCACGTGGCCCGACTTCTTTAATGACAGCAAAATTAGGTAGTTTCAATTCGCTTCCCCCTATATCTCCCTATTCAATTTCTAGTAATACATCTCCTTCATTTACAAAATCGCCTTCTTGTACATTAATTTTCATAACTGTGCCAGCTTCTTCTGAAACGATTGGAATTTCCATTTTCATAGATTCCAAAATGACGACATCCTGCTCTTCCTCTACTGTATCTCCTACTCCTACAACAATCTTCCATACATTTCCTGCCATCGATGCATATACTTTCGTCATCATTTTTTCCCCCTTAATATTGTTAAATCTTATTTTTTAACAAGTTGTTTTGTTACAAAGCCTGTTGTATAAATACCGCTTTTGAACACATCATCTTCTAAAACTTGAATTAACATTGGCGTGTTCGTTTTAATACCTTCTACCTTTAATTCTTCTAAAGCATCATGTAATTTCAAAATTGCTTCTTGACGAGTTTCACCATGAGCAATGACTTTCGCAATCATTGGATCATAGAAAGGTGTAATCGTTACTTGATTCTCTAAAAAGTGATCAATACGTACATTTGTTGGAAGCGTTAAATCTGTAATTTTCCCAGGTGATGGGAAGAAAGTTTTCGGATCTTCTGCATAAATACGTGCCTCAATGGCATGACCACTACGTTTTACATCATCTTGTGTAAACGATAATTTCTCACCATATGCAATTAGAAGTTGTTGTTCTACAAGATCTAAACCAGTAATTTCTTCTGTAACTGGATGCTCTACTTGTAATCTCGTATTCATCTCTAAGAAATAGAAGTTTTTCTGATCATCAACTAGAAACTCAACTGTACCAGCATTTGTATATCCTAGAGCTTTAGCAGCTTGTACAGCAACTTCACCCATCGCTTTTCGTGTACCTTCATCTAAAAATGGTGAAGGTGCTTCTTCAATTACTTTCTGATTTCGGCGTTGTACGGAACATTCACGCTCCCATAAATACACTGTGTTACCATGTGTATCTGCTAAAAGCTGAATTTCAATATGGTGTGCATCTGCTATATAGCGTTCTAAATACATTTCTCCGTTACCGAAGAAGTTTTGCGCTCTTGTTTTGTTACTTTCAAATGCTTTGGTGAGCGTTTGCTCAGTTTCCATCAACTGCATTCCAATGCCTCCGCCGCCTGCGGATGCCTTCAACATTAATGGATAACCAATCTGTTTAGCGATTTCAATTGCTTCTTCAGCAGTTTCAATATTTGTAGTAATACCTGGAACTACTGGGACATCTGCAGCTTGCATTGCAATACGTGATTCGATTTTACTTCCCATCTTCGTAATGATTTCTTCTGATGGTCCGATAAATACGATTCCTTCTTCTTTACAACGAACCGGAAAAGATGGATTCTCAGATAATAATCCATATCCCGGATGGATTGCTTCAGCATTTGTCTTCTTAGCTATCTCAATAATTTTTTCAAGGTTTAAATAGCTTTCTTGGACACGCGGCCCACCTACTAAGTAAGCTTCATTTGCCATTTTTACATGTAGGGCATTTTCATCTGCCTCAGAATAAATAGCAACAGTGCGAATGCCAAGTTTTTGACAAGTTTTCATAATACGAACTGCGATTTCCCCGCGATTAGCAATTAATATTTTTTGAAACATAGTGATTCCTCCCTTTTATCTACATCCTAAATGTCTAGCAATTACGAGACGTTGAATTTCAGAAGTTCCTTCACCAATTTCTAATAGTTTCGCATCACGAATATGTCGTTCCACTTCATATTCACGCATATAACCGTATCCACCGTGAATTTGTACTGCTTGATTTGCAATACGGCTTGCTGCTTCCGATGCGAAAAGTTTTGCCATAGCCGCTTCTTTACCGAAAGGTTTATCATTATCTTTTAGCCAAGCTGCTTTATGTACTAAATTACGAGCTAGCTCTACTTCAGTCGCCATATCAGCTAATTTAAATTGAATTGCTTGAAAGTTAGAGATTGCTTTCCCGAATTGTTGACGTTCTTTCGCATATTGCAGTGCACGTTCAAATGCAGATTGCGCAATACCAACAGCTAATGCTGCGATCGAAATACGTCCTCCATCAAGTGTATATAAGAATTGTTTAAATCCTTTATTTACATCACCAAGAATATTTTCTTTCGGTACACGTACACCATCAAGTACGATTTCACATGTATTAGAAGCACGAACACCCATCTTATCGTAAGGACTTGAGATTGTTAATCCTTCACTTGTAGTCGGTACAATAAATGCCGAAATGCGTTTTCTACCATTGTCTTCAACACCGTTGACAGCGGTTACAATAATTGTATTTGCATACTCTGCATTTGTAATCCAACATTTTTCACCACTAATAACATACTCGTCTCCATCTAATACCGCTTTCGTTTGTGTACCACCTGCATCAGATCCTGCGTTCGGCTCAGTTAATCCGAAAGCACCTAACGTTTTACCTGATGCCATTGGAACTAAATATTTCTGCTTTTGTTCTTCTGTACCGAAATAATAAATTGGAGAAGCACCTAATGAAATTGTTGCAGCGTAACTTAATCCTGTTCCACCACAAGCACGACCAATTTCTTCAACTGCTAACGCGTACGATACAGTATCGCCACCTGAACCTCCATACTCTTCAGGGAATGGGATGCCTAATAATCCTAGTTCGCCCATTTTTTGAAATGTTTCATATGGAAATTCCGCAGTTTTGTCATAATACACAGCTTTCGGTGCGATTTCCTTTTCAGCAAAGTCACGTACCATTTCTTTAATCATTTGTTTTTCGCGAGTTAGAGTAAATTCCATTCCGCTACACACCCCTTATCGAATATTGAGTTTCGACAGCGTGCGAGTTTCTACTACAAACATTACAAATTAAAAGACAAGAACATTAGTTAGATAATTGTTATAATTCTGTCATAATCTAATTTTAAAACAGATTCTGTACTAATGCACAAAAAAATTCCTACATTGTTCTACAACAACATAGGAGTTTTTTTGTCGAAATATGTAATTTATTGTTTAATAATCTCTACCTTTACCCGAATCTGAAATCTCTACTAAAGCTTCAGGGTATGGTTCGAAATATGTTTGTCGTAATAAATACTTTTCATCAAATCGAAGAGCCCATGATTTTAAAATTGCAAGTATACTACTAAGCGGACTTTTCTTTTCTTTATATTTTTGTATCAGATCTAAAAAATGATCTTTTTCTTGTTTTTTCAATTTTGTTTTAAAATATCCAAAAATATGCTCACAAACATTTACATTCGATGTATAGCGGGGTGTGCGCATAAATAATTCATATAAAGTTTTCTCATATTTTTCAAATACCACTTCAATCATTTCATTTTTGTGATTTGCAATTATTCGTCCCAATTCCTTTTGTTTTACCTGATTATATGCCATAAATAAATATTTATTGTCCGACTGAAACGATACAAGGTCTTTCATATTTTTATTATGTTTAATCATTTTGTAAGATGCGATTGTAAATAGCCTTGTAAAGAAATGTTCTCTAATAATAAAATTCGACAATCTACCTTCTTCTTCAATTGGAAGATGCGAAAAATTTTTTATTACTGCTCCGCCAAATAAACCAGATCCCTTTCCTTTTGCTGGTGCCTTTTCAAAACCAGAATAAATTTTCACATCACGCGTACCACAACTTGGCGAACGATTCTTTAAAATAAAACCATCCACGTCGGGTATCGTTCGTAAAAAATCATTTGAGAATTGCTCCATTTTTTTAGTTACATCTTCCCGCGTCGACGGCTGCACAAGCTTATTCACACCATTTTCTTCTACAATTCGTATCGTTTCACGAGGAGTGCCCAATCCGATCTCGACTTCTGGACAAACAGGTATAAATGTAACAAATGGCTGCAAATTTCGTATTGTTACATCTGGAATCATCTCACCATTATAACGACAAGCATCAAATTCTAAACATTTACTAACAACAATTGTTGGTTTTGCAAATTGTCGCATTTCATTACCTCCTTTGTACTAGTCCGTACTATATAAATTGTACTAAGTTTAGTATCGTAATCAAAGTTTGTTTTATTTATATTTTAATGCACATATCCAATACCATTTTAACAGTTATTTAGCTCTACGACGTAAAGATGTTCGAATTAAAATCATGGTTTGATACTATTACAAATGAATAATGCACAAAAGAGTTGGAGAATGTAATACGTAAGAAAGGAGGGGAAATTTATGAAGAAAAAATTATCATCTATTTTAAGTGTTTTAGCACTATTTATTATGTTTTTAGGTACATCTGCCCATGCTGAATACGATGGAAATCATATGAATAGAGTCAATAACACTGATATTTCAACTCGAGTTAATGACAATAACTTAGACAGAGTTAATAATGATGTGAGAACTCGAAATGTAAATACGACAAATGATTTAAATGATAATCGTGATAGAAATAATAATTGGGCTTGGCTCGGTTTATTAGGACTTGCAGGATTATTAGGTCTTAGAAGAAGAGACAAAGAAGTACGTTAATCTGGAATATTTTTCGTAAACAAGTACTTATTTATCATAAAATATAACAAATATAAATCGCCTTTTTAAAGGCGATTTATTATTTTGCTTAAATGTAACATATGTAATTCATACTTCGACGATTAATTCCGTGGTGTTACTCCATACAATATAAATTGAATCGTATTTTCAATTTCCACTTCATCATTCCATTTTTCTTCTGGCAATAATAAAAATCTTGTTAATAATAAACCTAATACAGCCGATAAAGTAAGTCTTAATACTGAAGATGGCGGCATTTCAATAATTTCCCCGTCTTCTTGAAACTTTACAATTAACTTTTTAAAATGTGAAAATAACTCTGTTTCTACTAAATGTTGTATTTCATTTTTTAGTTCTGGCTGAAATGGCACTTCTTGAATTAATATTTTAATCATTGGAAAATGCTTTTTTGCAAATTCAAATCTATTATGAATAACAACTCTTAGAAATGCTTCATATGATTTATATTCCGACTTAAATACTTCCTTTGCGAAGGCTTGTACGAAAAATGGTGCAGCAAACTTTGTTAATGTTGGCATGACGACTGCTAACAATAAATCTTTTTTCGTTTTATAGTAGCGGAAGATTGTTCCTTCCGCTACACCAGCACGCTTTGCAATTTCACTTGTTGAAGTTGATGCATATCCTTTTTCACCAAACATATCAACAGCCGCCTCTAGTATACGCATTTGACGTTCATTTCGTTTATCCGTATTTGTTGCAGTAATTAATTCTTCTAGCCAATCTTTCTTCATCTATAATGCCCCTTTGTATCATCATTATATTTTTCGATGTTTCTTTAATGCAAATACATTTCCTATTG
Organism: Bacillus sp. EB106-02-03-XG38; assembly: GCF_058792175.1. Classification (NCBI taxonomy): domain Bacteria; kingdom Bacillati; phylum Bacillota; class Bacilli; order Caryophanales; family Bacillaceae; genus Bacillus; species Bacillus sp. EB106-02-03-XG38. Next base: position 653,423 of record NZ_JBYTED010000001.1, on the reverse strand, counting down.
CAAATAATACTGAGAAAAATAGTAAAACAGTTAAATCTAATGCAATCTCTGTAAATCCTTGATTTCGAATCATCACTTGTCTCATTGCGTCAGCGCCGTATGTGAGCGGAAATAATTTCCCGAGCATTTGGAGCCACTTATTCATCGATTCAATTGGAAACAAACCAGAAAAGAATATTTGTGGCACAATGACAAGCGGTATAAACTGAATCATTTGAAATTCATTATTTGCGTATGCTGATAAAAACGTTCCTAAAGTTAATGCCGTTAAAGAAAGCATACATGTAATAAGTAAAGTTAGCCATATGGAGCCCGCAACGTATAAATCTAAAATATAAACGGAAAAACTTACGATAATAATGGATTGTATAAAGGCGAAGATTCCAAAACCAATAATATATCCTACAACTATTTCCCATCTTTTAATTGGAGTCGATAATAACCTTTCTAAAGTACCACTTAAACGTTCTCTTACGAAAGACACCCCTGATAAAATAAATACAAAGAAAAATGTAAAGAAACCGATTAATACAGGCCCAAGCCCATCAAACATTGTAAAGTCTTTAGAAGCATGTAAATAATTTACTTCAGGTTTCATAATTGAAACATCGTTCTTCCCTGTACTTTTTTGTAATATTTGAAGTACAGCACGATTTTTTGATGAATCACTACCTTCTAATACAATATTCATTTTCCCATTTTCTAAACGTATTACAGCATCTACCTTTTGTTTTTCCAATTCAGACATTGCCTTTTCTTTACTATATTCATAAATCGTTGCTTCCTGATTTTTCATTATTTTTACTACCTTAGCAGGCATATCAACAACAGCAATATGCGGTACATAGTCTTTTTGAGTAAACACTAGTGACAATAACCAAAGTAATAACATGGGGGCTCCAAACATCATCGCTAACGAACGCTTATCTCGAAAAAATTGGCGAATAATACGAATGATTACACCAGTAACTCTCATGATAGGACCTCCTCATCCAACAAAAAGACATCTTCAATCCGTCCTGAAGATACCCGCTTTTTCAATTCTTCAGGTGTTCCAGTCGCTACTAGCTTCCCTTCTCTAATTAACCCTAGGCGTTCACAATATTCAGCTTCGTCCATAATGTGCGTTGTTACAATAATAGTAGTGCCTTTCTTTTTTAAATCATGAAATTTTCCCCAAATCGTTTTTCTAAGAATAGGATCTATCCCAACTGTTGGCTCATCTAAAATTAATATTTCAGGTTCATGAAGAAGGGCTATTGCTAAAGATAAACGCTTCTTCATCCCGCCTGAAAAGTGCTGTACTTGTTTTTTCATATGTTGTGATAATTGAACAAGGTCAAAAACCTCTTGTATTCTTTCTTTTTTATGCTTTCCCTTTAATCCATACATTGTTGCCATAAAATCTGCATTTTCATATGCTGATAATTCTTCGTATAATGCATCAGCCTGAGCCATATAACCAATTCTTTTCATTTCATTTAAATTAGGCATGTTCGTGTTGTAAACAAACACTTCACCTTTAGTCGGCTCATTAATACCAGCAATCAATTTAATAAGTGTCGTTTTCCCTGAACCAGAAGGCCCAACTAAACCAAATATCTCAGCTTTTTCAACTTGCAATGAAAGATTGTGTAACACTTCTTTTTTGCCAAAGCTTTTTGAAACGGTTCGTAAAATAATTGCAGGTTGCTGCATGTTTTCTTCCCCCTTTTTAAAAATGAGTGAGTACTCACTATTATTTTACTCTTGCGTAAGTATATGTCAAACTTCATTGATTAGTATATATTTTCAATCAACAATATTAAACAATGAAACAGAGTCGACATTAGAATTTCATTTCCTAAAGTCGACTCTGTTTCATTTAAATTATATATTTTATTTTACGTTTTTAAATTCATATATTTCCTAATTCTAGCAACATCTAAAGAATATTCGATAACTAACTGCTGTAACGGTAATATAACTGTGTCGGGATATAAATGGGCATATTGTAACGTTTCTGCATATTTTTCTAACCTTTTTTCTAAATACTTTATAATTTGATCAGGATGACTTACTAATAAACATTTACAATAATAATGTATTTGTTCCTCAATCGCCGTATACTCTTCAATTTCATATTCTTTATGCATGTGTACACCCCTTTATGTTTTTATACAGATTTTTTATCACACTTTTCACTCGACTAATTTTTAAGTTTTTTGATTATTTACACTATAACAAACTCTTCGGGTCAAATTTTGTTACTTTATGTAACGTAGAAAATTTTTAACAAAATTGTAATGTTAACTTGTATAAAGTGAAACTTTAATCAGTGGGGGTTTTCTTCATCCCCCACTGATTATTAGCCCTCACCAATCGGACTTTTATGGGCAGCCCCCCCCACCTAACTTCTTTGCATTCGCTGAATTTTGAGGTCGGGGTCTTACTGCCCATTAAAGCGGGATAAATTTCATACGCCCTATTTTTCTCTGTACAAAAAATCGTACAGTTCAATTTAACTGTACGACTACAAGTTCTGGCCTATTGAAAATTCTTTGCGGAATGACACTATTGCCTAAGCCTCTACTCACTACCATAGATGTATTTTGTTTTTCATATAAACCGGCTGTATATGTAGGGAATATACCTTGATTCGGAGCAACTAAACCTCCGATAAATGGCAATCTAACTTGTCCTCCATGAGCATGCCCTGATAACACTAAATCTATTTTCTCATTAGCATACTCTACCAGAAATTCAGGTCGATGGGATAGTAATACATTATATGTATGTGGCTTCATTTCAAATTTTGCTTTTAAAATTTCATCTTTTACAACATTTCTTTCATCACGGTTTCCAGCTACAAATGCCGGATCATCAATTCCAAGTAAATTTATTTTTTGTTCTCCTTTTTGAATTGATACATGTTCATTTCTTAAAACAATAACATGATGCTTCTTTAATTCTTTGTCTAAATCATTATATTTTCCTGACCATTTTTCATGGTTTCCTGTCACAAAATAGATAGGATAATCCTTTACAAGCTCTCGTATTAATTCCATACTTACTTCTGCATCGTATGATTTCCTGTCAATTAGATCACCTGTAATAACAATAATATTTGGATTTTCACCTTTTACTTTTTGAATTAAAGTTTCTTGATTGTCGCCAAATTTTTTATTATGTAAGTCTGAAATTTGTAGAATTTTAAAGCCTTTAAATGTAGAAGGAATTTTACTAGATTTTATATTAACTTCAGTTATACTTATTAAATTGTTCTGTACATGTAAAAAGATACTTATACCTATTAAAGTCACAATAAATAATATGATTCTTTTAGACTTTTTGTTCATATTCTCTCCTTTTATTTTTATAAAACACTTATTTATTTTAACTGAATTATATTATATATTTGCGAAATTGTTTACGTTAATAAAATGCAACATTTGAAATTCCAGATGAAATACATATTAAATATTTGAAGTTGTTTACTTTTATCCTTTTCATATTAAGAATACAAAAACGATTCTTTTCACATGAAAAAGAATCGTTTTCTAACTTTATTCTTTTAATAACATTATTTTTACAAATGTACAATTCAAATACTATCACCTTAAAGCATTAACTATAACTTCAGCAGCCTCTGCAATAAGTTGATTATCATAGGGAGCATCTTTCTCATCTTTACTAGATAAAATTGCGATAATAATTGGTGCTCTATTCGGCGGCCAAACGATAGCTATATCATTTCGTGTTCCATAACTTCCAGCCCCTGATTTATCTCCAACTATCCAATCAGTTGGTACACCCGCGCGAATAAGTTTGTCTCCTGTAGCGTTTCCTTTCATCCAATCTGTAAGAATGTTGCGCTTATGGTCTGGAAGTGCATTTCCGACTGTAAACTCCTTAAGATTTGTAGCAATTGCTTTCGCTGTACTAGTGTCACGATTGTCTCCTGGAATAGCCTCGTTTAATTCTGTTTCAAAACGATCAGACATAGTAACCCGATCCCCCATCTGTCTGAGCGCTTTTTCATAGCCTTTCGGTCCGCCTATTTTATGAAATAAAATATTTCCTGCGGTATTATCACTGTAACGCACAGCAGCCTCCGCAATTTCTCCTAGTGTCATTCCAGTATCTACATGTTTCTCTGTAACAGGTGAATAATCCACTAAGTCTTCTTTCGTATAAGTAATAACTTCATTTAACTTCTCGGTAGAGTTTTGTTGTAGTAATACCCCTGCCGCTAAAGCCTTGTAGGTCGATGCGAAGGCAAATCTTTCGTTAGGTCGATAAGAGATTGTTTGATTTGTACCAGTATCAATAGCATACACACCTAATCGAGCATCATATTTTTTCTCTAGTTGAGAGAACTCTTTGTACGTCGCCTGATTTTTATGTTTTATTTGTCCCTTCTTTTCTTTCGCTTCAACTTGCAGTGGTCCTCCTGTAAAAGCTTCTAGGCTTGTAAGGCTTAAACCTAATATACCAACACATATCCCTATCTTTAGCATCCTCTTGTTTTTCAAAATCATCATTCCTTTCGAGTTCTTAACCATTTTTTTCGTACTCATAATAGACAATCACCGAAACAAGTTTGTTCCATAAACTTTTAAAATTTTTTAACTAGTATGAGGGTCATTATCAAAATAAGAGATAACAACAATGATCGCCGCTATCTCTTATTTCAAATCTCATTTGTATTTATAAAGACCTTTAAATAAACAGAATCTTTTTCACTTAGAGAATTGTACAAGTTTTACTGATTTTGATTCGGATTATCTGTACTAGCAGCTTCACCTTGCATACGCTGCTTTTTCAAATCAAAATATACATCTAAAACTTCTTTTCCAATTATAGAGTTAATTCCACTTTTATCATTATGAAGCCACGGAACTACTACAGAGAATGCTACTTCTGGATTATCATAGGGAGCATATCCAACTAACGTTAAGTTGTAACATTCCATACGTTCTCCTTTTGCATTTCTACCAATTGGATCATCTCCACCATATACAGTTTGAGCTGTTCCTGTCTTTCCTGCTGGCTTGTATGAAGCATTTTTGAAATGCTTCACGCCAGTTCCATCACCTTCCTGGAATACCCATCTAAACCCTTCTTTTATTCGATCAATATGCTCTGTCTTCATATCAATCCGATTTAATACGACAGGCTCTATAGAACGAATAACTTTGCCAACCTCTTCTTTTATTGATTGCTCTCGTATTTCTTGTACAATTTGAGGTTGCATTCTATAACCGCCATTAGCAATTGTTGAAATATATTGCGCTAATTGCAATGGCGTATACGTATCATACTGGCCGATAGAAAAATCTAGTAAAAAACCAGGTTGACTATCTACTTTTCTAGTTTGTCCAATTATTTCATTCGGTAAATCAATACCTGTAGGAACACCTAAGCCAAATTGCTTAAAATAATAGCGCATCGTATTAAATGCTTCTTGTTTTATATCCAATGAACCATTTGGTACGTAATTAACGCCCGCAATTTTTAAAGCTGTTTGGAACATGTATACATTCGACGATACTTGTAGAGCTCGTAAATCATTAATATTACCAAATCCGGATACATTCCACGATTTCTTAGCTTGTGTACCTTTAAATTTCATCGGTGCATCATAAAATTGATCTCCTGGTTGTATTGCCCCTGTCTCATATCCAGTTAATAAAGTTGCACCTTTTACAGCTGACCCTAGTTCATACGAAGTTGTCATATTACCTAATGCCAAATCCTCGATTTCCATTTTCCCTTCTTTTTCTACAATTCTTTTGCCTGCCATAGATAAAATCTGTCCGTTATTCGGATTCGTCATAACGACAAAAGCTCGGTCCAATAGTGTCTCTGAACTCTTAAAAGCTCTCAAATTTTTCTCTAAACTTTCTTCCACTTTCTTTTGTAATTCCATATCAATCGTTAATGTTAAACTATTACCACTTTTTCCTTTAGAAATTATTTCTGTGTTTATAATATTTCCTGATTTATCTGTAATATTTTTCACTTCTTCTTTTGTACCGTGTAACACATCTTCATATCGTTGTTCAATATAACTTTTCCCTACACGATCATTACGGTTATATCCACGTACTAAATAAGAATCTAAATTTTCTTTTGGCAGACCTTCTTCACTACTCGTAATATTACCTAACACAGAACGAAATAAATCACCATTTACATAATTGCGTTCCCAATCAACCGTTGCATCTACCCCAGGAAACTCCGCAAGATTTTCACTAATTCGCGCATACTCTTGATCTGTTACATCTTTTTTTATAATTTGTGGTGTCAGTTGATAACCTGAGCTCATTTTACTTTTAATTGCTAACACCTTTAAATCTTGTGCTGTTAATTCTGCCAATTCTACTTCTGTAATGCGACTTCGTCTTAAGTCTTCTATTTTTTTATCTAACTCTTTTCCCTCTATACCTTTTTCTTTAAACTTTTCAATATCTTTTTTCGTAATCTTTGTCTCCGCACGTTTCGTATTCAACTGCATCCAAAAATCTTTTTTATCGATATCTGTTAATTTGTTTATATCTTGTTCAGGCATTTCAAGTACTTTTGCCAAGTCTTTTGCAGTTTTTAAAATATCTTCACTAGAAATTCCCTTTGCCCTTGTATACGTAATCGTACGAAGAGATTTATTATTAACAACTGTTTTCCCTTCGCGATCTAGTATTTGTCCACGTGGAACTGGAATACTAGTTGTTACATTTTGACTGTTTTCCACTTGATTCTTATAAGCCTCTCCTTCTACGATTTGCACTTTTCCAAGCTGCATAATAATAGCTGAAAATAATAAAAATATGCAGAGGAACATTAGGTTTAATCGAATAGATATATATGTCTTCTTTCCTTTTTGCTTTTCCATAAATCCTCCATATATTTGCTTATAAATTACGTAACGATGGCCGATTATAAAGTGAAACTTTAATCAGTGGGGTTTTCTTCATCCCCGACTGATTATTAGCCTTCACCCATCGGACTTTAATTGGCAGTTGATCCCCCACCTAAATTCTTTGCTTTCGCTGCATTTTGAGGTGGGGGTCTTACTGCCCATTAAAGCGGGATAAATACAGATTCGACTTTTTCACTAAACCATTGTAAGCATCCATTTCTTCTCGTTTTGCTACGTAATTCAAAACTCTCCTGTCTTGTTTCCTCTCTATTTTTGTCGCTTGCATTAGAAATGCTTCACTGTATAACGACCAATCTTAAAAGTAAAATTTCATACTATTTATTCCTTTCTTCATGCTGTAATACTAAATAGACAATCTAAATAATAAAGATGTTCCACATTTACAAAAAAAATAATTAACTATAATATGGAATAAGCTAAAAAGGGAGGGTTTTATGTTACATACAAAAATAAAAAGATGGAGAGTTATAGCGATTCTTTCTATTGTAGGTTTTATATTAATAATTTTGTTTAAAAGCCATTTCTTTTCAATTACTATCGAAACTTCTTCAGCCGAAAGAGGCCAAATACTTGATCAAAATGGTGTAATACTAGCTACAAATAAGAAAGTTAAGTCTCTATATTGCACTTTTAATGATGAAAAGATATCGAAACTAGATACATCAAACACATTAGCTTTTTTCAATCAATTTTCAAGCCAGTTTCAACATGACATTTCTGCAAAAGACATACAATTACACTTACAACACTCTTGTAAAAAGCAAACTATGAATGATATACCGTTATACTCTGACATAAATGAGAGTGAACTTACATTCGTAAATAAGAACAAACCCAATAATGTAATAATTAAAGATGAAGTGATCCGATATTATCCCAAGCATGAAATTGGTTCACAAGTAATTGGTTATGTAGAAAATGACATTAATTCAGAGCAGGTGCCTGTTGGAAAAAGTGGGGTTGAGCTGCAATATGAAAATGATTTAAAAGGAAGACCGGGTAAAACCCTTGTTTTTAAAATGAATAATAAAAAGTTCTTATGGAACATTCAAAAAGTACAAAAAGGAAAAGATATCCGGCTAGCTTTAGACTCTAAGTTACAGCAAAAAACAGAGGAAGCATTAAGATCTCAAATCAAGAAAATAACTGATGTTAATGCTGGTTATGTTGTGGTAACTGATGTAAAAACTGGCGCAATTTTAACTATGGCAAACTCGGCAGTTTTTGATCCAAATATATTAAATACACATATATCACCTAAAATAGACAACATTATATCGCTTTCGCAAAATAAAACAATTCAAAAACTAAAGTATGGTGAATACTATGTAAATATGGCGTCTACTATAAAACCTCTTACTATTTTAATTGGGTTAAACGAAATGCTTTTTCAACCTGAAGATACTTATTTAGACAAGGGTACTTTTGAGTACGATAATCAAAATAACATTACGAATGCACCTGGAACGCCAGTAGGTGAGATTACACCGAGGCAGGCTATCATTAATTCATCTAACACATTTATGACAGCAAAAGTAGCTCTGCCCTTATTCAACCAAAATAATGGCAATATAGAAAAAGTGGCAAATATATGGACAGATTATTTAATGCAATTCGGCCTACGTTCTAAAACTGGTATTGATTTACCCTATGAAGAAGACGGACAATATGACTTCCATCCTTCTAATAAGTTTGAAAATGGAATCTCTGCGTTATTAAATGCCTCTTGGGGAGGAAATGAAGTGCATACTCCTCTTCAACTTGCTCAATATGCAGCAACTTTGGCAAGTAAAGGTGATAAATATAAGCCTCAAATCGTAAGTGCTATTATTGGTCCAAATGGTAAGGAAATACAAAATTTTAAACCAATTTTAGAAAGTTCAAATCATTATCCGACGGACTTTTGGAATGTCGTGCAAGGCGGAATGAGCCAAAATATAGAAGAGATTAAAAAACTACCCTTTGACGTCGCAGGTAAAACAGGTATTACAGGTTTTCCGAATGAGCAAGAAAGAATGATAAATCATTCTCTTTTCATTGCATATGCTCCTACCAAAGATCCACAGATTGCCGTTTCTGTCGTTATTCCTGGTAGCAATTCAGAAAAAAACATTGCAGCTCTCGTTACATCAGAAATTTTAGAGTACTGGAATACTCTTCAAAAAGAGAATAAAAACAATGAGGAAGGTTCATTAAAATGAACCTTCCTCTTTTACCATATAGAATCAATATTTTTTATTTTCCATATTCCTTCATTATTCTTTTCGAACATAAATGAATATTTAATATCCGTTAAAACGTACTCTTTTTGTACATATCCAGTATTACCGTTAATTGTCGATATTTTTATATATCCATCATTCTGTACTTTTTCTGGAATCCAAGCTTTTACCATTTCATTAGATACTTCATATAAAACTCGTGATTCTCGATTTGGTTCAGCTAATATTTTCGTTTTATTTCCAGTAACAGTTGCATATATAAAGTGCGCTTGCTTTGATTCGTTACTTTCTGTCAATCCACTTGGTACTTTGTATACTTGCTTTGTATCATTTGTAAATTCTCCCCCCATTGTAAGGGCAACTTGCAACTCATGAAAAATATCTTCATCAAACTCCAATTCATCCTTCTTATAACTCTTCCCTTTAAATAGAACTTCATCATTTAACGCTCTATACAAGTCATTTTCATTTTTTGCATTTGTACTTTGATATAAATCATTCATAAATTGTTTTAATGTTGGATCTTGATCAGACTCATCTTTTGTTTTAGGCTTAATTTGAGTGCTACTTTGTACCGGTGATTTATTATCATCTAGCCAAGGTTGTTGCACGATAACAAATAACATTGTACAAACAAAAACAACTACAATAGGTAATGCTTTTTTTCGAAACGGTCTTTTATATTTTACAAGATCCGCTTCATTATTTTCGTATATAGACTGCTTTATTTTAAAAATAAACTCTTCTTCATCTTTACGATTCTCCATTGGGCCTTTTTTTAATTGTTTATACCAGTCAGGATTTTGTTTATTGTTCATCACTACTACCCTCCCCTATTAATTTTGAAACCTTACTTCTCGCTCGACTTAATCTTGATTTTACAGTTCCAATGGATACTCCTAGTGTTTCGGCCATTTCTTCATAAGATAATTCATATTTCGCGTCTAAAATTATTATTTCACGGTGTTTTTTAGGTAGTTTTAATACAATTTCCCACACTTCATTCATTTCCTCTTGCTTAAAAAATTCTCGTTCTGCCGATGGAGATTGTTTATCATCACTAAAAAATCCTATTAAAGATATCCTTTTAAAATAAGAGGATTTCAAATAGTTTATTGCCGTATTTCTTGTAATTTTTAATATCCACGTTTTAATAGATGACTCCTTTCGAAATGAATTCCAATTTTTAAATACCTTTATAAATACATCTTGCGTGATATCATCTGATAAGTGTGGATCTTTCGTAATAATAAATGAATAATTCCATACATCTTGCCAATAATCTTTTATAACATAGTCAAGCTCATCATGATTACATTTTTCAATAAACTTCTGCTCCATTTCCACACCTCGAACTTATTTGAATAAACATAAAACTACCCTCACTTTTAATATGGTTTCAATATATAGACATGATACAAGTTTCATTTGTTCCATTGTTTATCTTTTTTTGATAGAAAAATCCTCCTGAGAATGTAAAGGTGTGCAATTACTTTCATAAAATAATCACCAATACATTCTCTTACATGACAGGATCCTAAAAAGAAATAAAGCATAAAATGTTAACAATACACTCGTAAAAATCTGATTATTATTTGTGAATTTCACACAACACTCTATTTGTATCACCTATTTTTCTTAGAGCATACTTATTTTTGTGTTCTATTTATGTTTTACTAAATAGCTGGTTTTTTTAGTTTAAAACTTGTCCATTGTAATTTGTTTCACTCTTCTATTTACTATCAGCAATGTCACCCTTTCAAAAATGAAAATAAAGATAAGATATCAACTTTCTACATTCATAACAAAAAAGCATTCTCAATTAAGAAGAACGCTTTTTCGAAGCTTAATTGTACTTTGTTTTGTATGATTTATACCTTTGTGTTAAGCAAACAATGAATGTAGTAAAAGATTTTACTTTATAATTAATTATTATTTTTGGAAAATATGTTTTATTTTTTCACCTGGTACGTTACTCCCCCCCCTTCCTTTTACATCTTCGATCATCATAGTAACAATCATGTCAGGCTCATTTGCATCAAAAGCTGCAAACCATCCAAGTTCTTTTCCGTCTGCTTCTTTCGACTCTTTCAGTTCTGCTGTACCAGTTTTACCAGCAAGAGTTATACCATCAACCTTAGCAATTCTTCCCGCCCCATCAGGGTCATTAATGACTTTTATTAATGCACTCTTTAATATCTCTTGATTCTTTTTAGAAACCACATTTTCTTTCCAATTCCCTTCTACTTTTGCTTCTTTTAAAAGATGAGGCGACGGAATATTCCCTTCATTTACAATCGGTGCATATGTTAATGCTAAATGAAGTGGTGTCATTAATACTTGCCCTTGTCCGTATCCCGTGTCTGCTAGTTGAATATCATTTTTTATCCCATCTCTAGCAATGATTGAAATAGGAAATTCGTATTCAATTGGTAATTTTTCATGAAATCCGTATTTCTTAAATTCATTTACATACTTATCTTTTCCCATCTTCAAGGCTTGTTGAGCAAAATAAATATTATCAGAGTACTTCATTGCCTTGTCAAAATCAATTGGACTTGCATCCTTCACACGTGTTACATAATAATTTCCCCACGAGGAATCTTTTGTCCACTTTAATCCTTGAATATTAAATTCTTCCTTAGGTTTTATTGTGTTTGTTTCCAAACCAATTGCACCTGTAATCGTTTTAAATACGGAACCTGGTACAAATGCTTTTGTGAAACGATTCGTCATTGGTAGTTTCAAGTCGTTATTCCATGCTTCTCGTTGGGCCTTTGATGCTCCTTTAACTAATGTATTTGGATTATAAGCAGGGCTACTTACAAGCGCGATTGTTTCACCTGTTTTAGGATTGACCGCTGCACTAGATCCTGCTTCATTTTTCATCTCATTATAGATTTTCCCTTGAATTGCAGCATCAATTGTTAACGTAACATTTTCCCCTGCTTTCGCTTCTTTTTTTGCTACGTTTTTAATCTCTTTCCCATTCTCATCTTCTATAAATACGCGTCCACCCTTTTCACCACGTAATGTATTCTCCAGTACTTTCTCTAAACCTGTCTTACCTATTAAATCATCAGCTTGATAACCTCTATTTTGAAGCGATTTTAACTCCTCTGCATTCACCTTTCCTATATAGCCAGTTAAATGTGCCGCTGCTTCTCCTAATGAATATGTACGAACATTTACTGGGCGAGATGATACTCCTTCTAATTCAATATAATCGTTCTGTCTAGTTCCCTCTTTTAAAATACCAATTGGTACAAAGGAATCTGGTTTTATCCATTTTGCTGTAAGCTTCTGATCGACCTCTTCTATAGACATATCCAGTAACTGTGCTACTATTTCTTTTGTTTGAGCCGCCATTTCGCCTAGTTTCTCTGGAATAATTCCAACCTCAGTCGCTTTACCATTCGTTGCAAGACCTTTCCCATTTCGATCGTATATTTCTCCACGTTTTCCTTGTTCTATTTGCATACGTACTTTGTAATCTTTTTTCATACCTGGAAAAATGAAATCTGGTGTCCAATCTATTTTCCAAGATTCTTTTTCTTTCACAAGTTTTGCTTCATGGATAAATGAAGCTTTTCCTCCATCCGTATCCATCTTAACTTCAAAAAGAAAAAGTTCTTTATCTTTAGCATTCTCTCCTTTCGTTTTAACTTTTAAATTCTTAACGCCAATACCTTCATAAATTTTTTGATATTTCTCTGTGAATTCCTTTTTAGAAATCGTTTTTTGGACATGATCTGATAAACGATCATACATATTTGCAAATTCTCTATCATTCCATAAATTTATATATTCTTCAAATGCTTGTTTTGGCGATTCGTTTTTATTACATCCCACCAATATAACTGCAAAACAAAAGAAAAGCAGCATCCATAATTTTTTCAATTCAATCTTCTCCCTTAGTTAAAAATGTTTATTCCTTTCTTAATAAATTAAATAAAAAATGTTGTAACTCTTAATAGACAGTGTAAGTAATGAAATTGTTCCACATTTACCAAAAAATTAATTTATGATCAAGTTACATTCGAAGGAGAAGATTTTAAGGTTCTTACAAACAATAGAAGCGGATCTATTTAACACTATTATTTAAAATATCTTTTTGTTTAGGTTCCTTGCTCTCATCCTTTTTGTAAATATTTAACACGAAAAAGGACCCTTATTCTAAGGGTCCTTCAACAAAAAATAACAAAGTGTATACAATAAAAAAGAATTACTTAAAGTTTAATTTATAGACGCTGTATATCTTCTATTCCGCATCGAAACCCATATGCTGTATGCGACTGGGGATTCGTTCACTTTAAAGCTTATTTAGAAGAGTCATGTACAGGTAAACTACTATGAATTAATTCAGCAACTTTCACATATCCTTTTGAGTTTGGATGAATTAAATCCTTAGACCAAACCGTATTATCATTAACTAAATAATGATTCCAAAAGTCAACATGATGAAGCTTATACTCCCTACTCAGTGAAAGGATAACTTCGTTTGCCTCTAATAATTGTTCTTTTAATGCTTGCTTTTTTTCAGATGAAAAAGGAAGCCGAACTGTAAAATCCGGAAGATTTGCTATAATAATATCCGCATCTGTTTTACTTAATGTATCTATCATAAATTCCATATCGTTCTTATATTCTTGATGATTCCAACGGCCTTTTAAAACATCGTTTGCACCTGCGATTAGACTTACCAAATCTGGATTAAACGTTAATGCCTTCTCCAATTGCTGTGAGCGTATTTCTTTAGTTACTAACCCACGCTTTGCAAAATTAGCATATTCTATATCCTTTACACAAAGTTGAACAAAATGATCTACCCAGCTTTTTAATGCAATTCCCTCAACTTCATCCCCTATGCCCTCGGTAAAACTATCACCAATCGCTACAAATCGCTTCCACATATGTACTCCCCCTTTTTGTTATTCATATCTACACTATATAATAGTTCACAACGTATATCTATTTTCATTGTAATTTAATTGAATAATGAATCACCTTTCATCCTGTGTAACTTTATTAAACTATCCTTGTACCAGAGTACTTTAAATTAAAAATCAAAATAAACGCTATTTTTTTATATTTCTACAAAAATTCCGACGGACAAAACTTGAAAAAATAATGCCCTCTTCAATTCCAAGCCATCAACATAAAAATCTATAATACTTTGAAACTTTTTGTTTCAGACTATAAAATTAGCTTTTTACTATATCAACCGCACGATCCCACATACCGCTAAAAAAAGATCCGATGTTACGCATAAAACGTGTAAACCAATTTGCTTGTTCTATATCCGATTTTGTTACAAGATCTACTTGTAATGATTTACCTAATAAGAACCCTGGATCTGTACTATCTTTAGGCGAGATAATCATTTTACTAATTGTTACACCTTTTTTAATAGGTGCTTCTTGTTCTTCATTCCATACTTTAAATTCTTTTTTATATACGTCTTTGTTGCTCTTTGGTATTGGAAGTGAAACAGTTTGCTTCGTTTGAACAACTACATCTTTGTCTTTCGCATTTGCTACTCGCACTGTTTCATGGCCTTTTACTACTGAGTCTTTTCCATAAACCTTCTTCATTTCGAAATTTGCAAATCCATAATCATTTAATTTCTTCGTTTCATCAAAACGTGCTGCATGAGAGCTTGCTTTTATCACTACAGATATTAGACGCATACCGTTTCTTTCTACTGTACCAGTGAAACAATCACCAGCTTCTGGGGTAGTTCCTGTTTTTAACCCATCTACACCTTCGTATTGCTTAATTAAACCTTTTAACATCCAGTTAAAGTTCGTCATATCAATAGGATACTTACCACCCTGTTGGAATGTTTTTTTGGGGATTTTTGCAGTATCTAATATTTTCGGAAAATCTTGAATAAGACGTTGTGCTAAAATCGCACAATCTCTTGCGGACATTTTATTTTTCTCGTTTGGAGTTGTCCCTTCTGGGTGATGTCCTTTTAAATCATAATTTGTTAAACCTGTTGAGTTTACAAATTTATAATTTTTCATTCCAAACTCTTTTGACTTATTGTTCATCATTTTTACGAAATTAACTTCTTTTCCAGCAATCTCTTCAGCTAAAGCAATTGTTGCACCGTTTGCAGAATAAATTACCATTGCCTCATATAACTCTTTGACCGTATACGAGGCACCATTTTCTAATGGAACGTTTGATAATGAACGATCTTGCGAAATCTTATATGCATATTCAGAGATTTTAACTTTTTGATTCCATTTAAGTTTTCCTTTCTCCACCGCTTCATGAACTAAATATTCACTCATCATTTTTGTCATACTAGCAATTGCTAATGATTCATCTGCATTTTTTTCATATAAAATTTTCCCGGAATTTGCTTCTACTAAAATTGCTGATCCTGCTTCTACTTCTATAGCAGAAACTGTTTCCGCTGATGCTCTCCCAGATGTAACAACCATGCTACAAAATAGTGTAAGCACTGTTATTATTGCAATAAATCTCTTGCAAAACATACCTTTCACTTCTGTTACCTCCAATATCTTTGTACTCAAAAAAACCATTATTTTAACATAATCCTTCAAAAAATAGACAACGTTATCAAATTCTAAATATAAGACATTAGGACCACTTTCATATTTTTCAGGATTATACTTAATAGACAATCTAAGTAATACATTTGTTCCATATTTTTAAAAAATAAAACCCGTGTGTTCTAATTAAATATCAAAGCAATCTGGCAGCTAAACATTCGTTTATTACCTATCAAGAATTTAAATTATTTAATTCAGCTATTTGCTATACTCATACCAAAGTTGAATTTTCCTTAGTCTAGACTATTAATTTTTTATAATAAAAAACTACATCCTATATAGAATGTAGTTTTTTTCACAGACTTATCTATTTTTTACTTCCTTTTTATAAAAATCATATAAGAGTTTAATAGATGAGCTAGATAATATAGGCATTGCCTTCTCAACTAATTCTCTATCCCAATCAAACCAACGCATTTCCATTAGCATATTCATTTCTGTATCAGTGAATCGTTTCTTTATTTCCTTAGCAGGATTTCCACCAACTATTGTATACGGCGGAACATCTTTACTTACGACAGATCCTGCTGCAACGATTGCACCTTCACCAATTGTAACACCAGGCATAATAATAGCATTCATTCCAATCCAAGCATCACTTTTAATGACTGTATCACCCTTCGGTTCATATGAATGTTCAATTTGCTCAGCGAATGGATAGACTGTAATCCATTCTGAGTGATGATTATGATTACCACCCATTAAAATGACTACTCCACTGGCAATACAAACATAATTCCCAATAATGAGTTTATCAAGATGCCATCCCATCTGTTCAATTGGATTGAAAAGTGCTCGGGACTTAGCATCTCCCCACAAATACCTTACACAACCATCTTCAAAATTTTGATGACCATAATAGCCTGAATAATAGGAGTACTCTCCTACCTCAATGAGCGGATTTGTTACTATATCTTTTATATACTTTGTTTCTGACCAATGATTATATAATAGATGCTTCATACCTTTATTCCTCGCTTCTAAGTATTGTAGATTCTTGTAATTCACTTAGAAGCTTACTACGACTGCTACATTTTTTAGCTTTCTCAAACGACGAATCATTATATTCAAGCCTTTCTTTTATAATAAAAAAATCATAACGTGATAAATTACATAAGTCAAATTGTAAAATTATGTACTGAAGCTTAAAGTGTGAATTGAAATTTAAACATTAAAACAATCGAATTTTCAAATAACAAATCCCAATTACATCTAATAAAGATTTCTTAACTATACATCTAACTTCTTTCTTATATTTGCCTTAACCCCCTCGATTTAGTTTTATTATTTATTGATTTGTCAGATAAATCAATAAATGTTAATATGATTATAGAAGATATTATCATCCATTAAATTTCACAGCTAGTTTTTCACAAAAAAGATTTCTGAATCCTTTATTAACTAGGAGGTTTAGAAGATGAAACTTTTAAAAAAATCAACAATTATTGGTGCATTGACTGTTGGAGGAGTTTTATTATCGAGTACAATTTATACAATCACACCTGTGTCTGCACAATCGCAACTTACACAAAAAATATCGCCATATTTAGATAATTGGCAGTGGCAAAACTATTTTTTATTACATCATAATGCAGATTTTATAGAAGAGTTAGCAGTTGGTGATTTAAAACATGGAGATACATTCGATGTTACTATATATACTGGTGGTAAAGATACTGGTATAGTAAAAATATATCAATTGAGTGGAAATGAAAATGCCGAAATAAACTTACATAGATATAAAACCATATATGACTCCGGTTTAAAACATGGTTATGGTAGATTTGTAACTCCTATTACTAAGGCTTATACTCCTGGAACATATGTAGCTGTTATGAAGCTTGGAGAAAATTATTATTATGGAGGAAGCTTTAAAATCTCAAAATAATATACCTTTATCTCACCAGTTAATAAATATTGGATACTATTATTAAACAAAAATTATTTTAAAAGCTCCTCTACCTTATATAAGATAGAAGAGCTTTTTGATTGTTTGCCCTTTTTAAGGTTTAAAAAACCTTACTTTCTTTATAAATTATATTTTTTATTCAACAACTGTTTTCACCTTATTAAGTTCTACAATCTAATATGAAATATTGCATATTCTATATGTTCAATCTTTAAAAATGCGATAATTTATCTATAAAAATATTTAAAATTAATATTGACAGGAGAATATTACATGTCTTTCTATTCTTGGTCTCCACTTATTTTCTTAATAGTTGTTGCAATTATCATTTCTATTCAAAAGGCTCAGAAACAATAATTTATTATTTGGAGGTGTAAAGATGTCATTTACAGCATGGAGTGCCATTATTATGACTTTAATCGGAGCAATTTCTGGAGCAGCCTTTGGTACAATCTCCTCTAGAAATAAATCCAAAAATTAAATAATAACGTAAAAATGAATTTCTAATAAAACGCTATACAAAAAAAGTAGCCTAGAAAGTTTTATAGGCTACTTTTCATTTCATTACTATTATTTAGCTAACTCTTTCGTACCCTTCATTACATCAACGAAGAATCCCCAGTTATTCACAACAGAAGAAATACTAATATGCTCATCTGGAGTGTGAACATTGAATATATCTGGACCGAATGAAATTGCATCTAATTCAGGCATCTTTTGAACGAATGCACTACATTCAATACCTGCATGCACTGCAAAGATTTCAATATCTTTATTGTATTTTTCTTGATGCACTTTTTCAAACAAATTGCGAATTTGTGAATTTGGATTGTATGGCCATTCTGGATACTCTGACTCTATTTCAAATGTTGCACCGACTAATTCGGCAATACATTTAATTTCATCTGCAACGTGTTGTTTTAAACTACTTACAGAACTTCTCACTTCGTTACGTAATTTAATTTCATCTTGCAACGTTTCAATAACACCTAAATTTGTTGAACTTTCTACTAGACCTTTAATATCCAAGCTCATACTTTGGATGCCGTTTGGAATTAAGAATAATGATGAAATAAGTTGCTTTTGTGTCTCTTTAGCAAATACTTTTTCTACTTTCTCATCCAATTTTGTAAGTGTAACGTGAACATCTGGATCAACAGCACGCATTTCTTCTTGTAATACTCTTGTCCAATATTCTAGTCTTTCTTCTACTTTCGCTACATCTTCTGTACGTAATACAATTGTAGCTACACTTTCACGCGGAATTGCATTTGTTTTTAATCCGCCATGAACTTCACTTATATCAAATTGAATATTTGCTGATACATCACGTAATACTCGTCCTAATACTTTGTTTGCATTACCGCGTTGTTTATCAATTTCCATACCAGAATGTCCGCCTTTTAAACCACCAACATATAGACGGTATGCATCTGTATTCGCTGGCGCTTCATCCCATATTACTGGAATTGTTTCAACAGCTTTCGCACCACCTGCGCTACTTACAAGTAATTTATGATCTTCTTCAGAATCAATATTTATAAAAATCTTACCATCAAAGTGATTTGCATCAACAGCGAAAGCCCCACCCATTGTTGTTTCTTCTTCAGTGGTAATAACTACTTCAAGTGCTGGATGCGGAATGTCTTTTGAATCTAATAAAGCCATCGCATACGCAACTGCAATACCATTGTCAGCGCCTAAAGTCGTTTGATTTGCATATAACATGTCCCCAATGATGCGTAATTCAATTGGATCTTTTTCAAAATCATGTACGGTTGCTTGATTTTTTTCACATACCATATCCATATGACCTTGAATGATTATAGCTGGTACATTTTCATAACCAGTAGTTGCTTCTTTTTTAATAATGACATTTAATGCTTCATCTTGAATCACTTCTAAGTTACGCTCTTTTGCAAAGCCAACTAAATAATCACTAATTTCCTTTTCATTACCTGATCCTCTAGGAATCTTTGAAATTTCTGCAAAATGATAAAATACAGGGTGCTTTGTTAATTGTTCTAAAGTAGAATACATTTTTAAGCTCCTCTCAAAATAACAAAATAATATGTAAGTCTTTTATCATTATAACATGATTCATTATTTTCACTTTCTATTTCATACTTTAATATCCGCTCGTTAAACATTTAAATTGCATATAAAAAGAGAAAGAAAATGCACTATGCATTTTCTTTCTCTTTTTTTGCTCTCATATATTTTGAAGTACCATTATTCATTAATTTCTCTAACCGATTTATATTTTCCGTTAATGCACCTTTCACAAGAGAGAAATCTGTATTTGGTTCTTCTTTTTTTTCTTTAAAAAATGAAGACTTTTTTACACTAATTTCAGCCATCTCTTCTCCCCCTTTTCAAAAAAGATACAAGCTTTTATTTATATTATATAGCAAAAGCAGAAAGAGTGTACACGTATCATTTTCTTTTTAATTCTTCTTCTAACTCTTCTACTTGCTGTATCGTATCCCCTTTTATTAACGAGAAATCTGATGTACCTTTAATTCCTACCTGGAATTCTCTCTTTTTTATTTTTGTTAATTATCATAAAATTAACAATATTAATCTACTATTTAATAATAATATTTGATATTATAAAAAGTAGATTTTAATGGGATTATAATCTAATATATTTTTGGTTAAAATAATTTTTTACACAAGGAGGTTAACCATATTGAATATTATTGTGACTCCAGAATTATTAGAAGCTTCTACTAACAAGTTTAAAAGTACTCAAGAGCAAGAACAATTTACTAACCTTCGACAAGATATCTCATATCTTGAATCAATTACAGCTAGTATTTCAGCAAGAGGAAAAAGGAAGTAACATTGTAGGAACTCTTCCAAACCATATCGACAAAATATTGAAAAGTTTTTCCCTTTGTCTATTCAAGAAGGAAAACAATGTTAATAGAGAATGAATTTAATTCCTTATATGCTGAAAATTTTATAATAGATTTAAAATCAACACATTCTATTTACACTATTATGCGTCTAGATACAACCGAAAAGAATGAGGTTATTTCTGACAATAGATTCTTTGTTATTGAATCACCAAACACCCAATGGCTATTAACTGGAAATATAATAAATAATTCCTTTGATATAACCTATTTAACCAAAAATCTTTTCGAAAATGAAATAGCAAAACTAATAAAAGATTAATCCTTTAAGACGGGAGTATATTTATATTGAATAAACAACAGCATTCTAGCAAAAAAAAGAAGGCTTTTTCGAAAATAGGATATTACATATTACCTATCATCACCATTCTTTCAGGTGTCATTCTACTAGTGTACAAAGGGTTAGAATTTATTTCAAAGTATGTATTAATTTTAATCTTATTTACACTAATTATTGCTTCGTTATACTTATTGTTTATGAAACAAATAGTTGGTGCTGCTATTGGATTCATTTTTGCAGCCCTTGGGTATTATATGTATAAAATCATTTTTAAACAAAAAAGAAATAACGCATAAACAAATCATAAAGAGATACTGTAAAAGAGAATGTTTTTACGCATTCTCTTTTACAGTACCCTCTTTTATATACTTATATGGAATTGCCTCTACAAATTTTTCTAATCGATCCACATTTTGAGTCAATGCACCTTTCACAAGAGAGAAATCTGTATTTGGTTCTTCTTTTTTTTCTTTAAAAAACGAAGACTTTTGTACATTTACTTCAGCCATCTCTTCTCCCCCTTTTCAAAAAGATACAACCTTCTATTTATATTAGATCGCAAATGTACGCAACATGTACAAGTATCATTTTCTTTTTAATTCTTCTTCTAACTCTTCTACTTGCTGCAATGTATCTCCTTTTATTAACGAGAAATCTGTTGTATCTTCATTATCTTCTTTAAAAAAATCATTGTCATAATCTTTTATCACTACAATCACCTCTACGTGCTAGTGTAGGAATGATTGTCCGATTTTATACAAGATTGTCTAAATTTACTTTGTCTTTATGTATAAGTGAAAAGGACAGAAAAAATCCTGTCCTCATTTACTAAAATAACTATGATGTATTGTTAAATTATATACATTTTCAAAATCCCGATCTTGCAGATTATTTTTCTTCCCATCAATAACAATAAAAACATCACTCACTATTTTTGCTGGTATAATTCCGACATTTTCTACTTGCACCGCTTTCTGCTCATTCAATTGCTCAATAGGTTCAAATGGAACGATAATACTAAATTGTGAGCGGATACCGCGAAAGTTTGTATTTAATTCCTTTGCCGCTTCAAATACAACAATTTTTGCCCCAATCTTTTCTCCATACGAATCTAAAAATGCGTTTAAGCTTTTTGTATATTCTTCTTCCGTATGCCATTCCATCGTACCGAATACTGCTGGATTCACATTCTGAATAATTGTTGTGTATATTTCTCCTCTTGCTTTAGAAGCAATTAATGACCGTTTTATCGATTGAACAGTCTTGCCGATATCGCTAAATTTCGCTCCCCATATCTCTGAAATATTAGGTGTTAAAATAAATGCAATATCAACGAAAATAACCATTGCAGTGAACATTAAAAGATTTTTCCAGAGGGTTAAATCAATTCCTTTTATCATGAAATACACGGTGACTGATACTATAAACAACCCATACCAAGTCTTTCTAATCCGTTGCTTCTTCTCTTCATACAACTCTTCATTTCTCCAGTAAAAGATAACAAGAACTAGAAAAACGATTGCTAAAATAAATAAGCCGATTCGAATGTTAGAGATCACCAATGACATCACCCTCCATTCAAAAACTACTCACGATATCATTACATGCACAAGCAGCTCTCTTTATGACAAAAGACGTGGACAAGCTTCTAAACTTAGCAATATCGCATATACATTAGAAGGTACCACGTCTTTTATCCTGAATCTACATTGTATATGTAGACAAGCATGCGTTTCAAATTTTCATGTTAAAAATAAAGTGAAACTTTAATCAGTGGTGGGGGTCTTACTGCCCATTAAAGCGGGAGAAATATGTTTCGGAATTTCCCCTTCTGGTACTTCTCCGTCCATACTTAAGTAATAATGACGAATTGGACGTAAATTATCGTCTAATTCATACACGAGTGGTATACTCGTTGGAATATTTAATGAAACAACACCATCACTTGAAAGGTTATCTAAGTATTTCACTAGCGAACGTATTGTATTACCGTGCGATGAAATTATCACCTTTTCACCACTTTTTAATGAAGGCGCAATTTCTGAATGCCAATATTCAAGTACTCTTTTCTCCGTATCCACTAAACATTCAGTCAATGGAAACTCAGCTTTTTTAAGTGTTTTATATCTTGGATTATTCATTTCATATCTAGGATCATCCTCAGTAAGAGCAGGTGGTCTTACATCAATACTTCTTCTCCAAATATGAACTTGCTCCTCACCATATTTTTTCGCAGTTTCATCTTTATTCAACCCTTGCAATGCACCATAATGTCTTTCATTTAGCTTCCAATATTTATGTACTGGCACCCAAGCAAGATCCATCTCATGAAGTACAATCCATAACGTCCGTATTGCTCGTTTTAATACAGACGTATAAGCAACATCAAAAGTATATCCATTTTTCTTTAATATCGCTCCTGCTTCTCTCGCTTCACTTAATCCACTCTCTGATAAATCTACATCTGTCCATCCTGTAAAGCGATTTTCAAGATTCCATAAACTTTGTCCGTGACGAATAAGTACAAGTTTTATCATAATAATTCCCCTCTCGGAAATGTGAATTGTATTGTTCCATTGCGTACACGTATAAAGTATCTAGTAATGTATCTTTTTATCCATTCACTCTATGACCAATCCATAGTTGCCAAATGTACGGATAAAATTTGTTGTTTTTCAAACTATAAAACAGATGTATTTCTTATCATTTTTGATCGATTGCAACTTCCAGTTTCGAAATCCAAGCATCAAAACCTGATCGGCTATTTGCCATTTCATGCATAACTTGATGCCAATTTTCTTCACACGATTCACCAAATTTTGAAAAAATAGCACTCATTTGTTGTCTTTGTACATCGCTTAATTTTTTCTCTAAATCGGTACCTTCCTCTGTTAATGATAACTGTTTCACACGGCGGTCATGTGTCGCTTCATTACTCTCAATTAATCCCTTTTCCACAAGTTGTCGTAGTGGTCCGTGAAGAGCTTGTTTGCTTATTTCTAGCAGTGATAATAACTCATTTACACTTATCCCTGGAAAGCGTGCGATAAAAAATAAAATTCGGTGATGTACGCGTTGTATGCCATACTCTTTTATAATTTCATCTGGCTTTTCAGTAAATGTTTTATATGCAAAGTAAAATAACGCTAACGCTTCATTCATCTGTTCTTCTTTATGTTGTGTCATCTACTTTCCCCCTGTATGTAAATTATACCACAATCCAGTAATCAATATTTTAATGAACGCATTTGAACTTCTTTCGTCTATTGAAATATTCATTGAACAATTAGGAGATGATTCATTTGAAAACGCAATATACTGTAAGTACATATTTATTAGACCGACTAAGCGAATTAGGAATCGAGCATATTTTTGGTGTCCCTGGTGATTATAATTTGGCTTTTTTAGACGATGTAGTAGCACATGAAAAGTTAGAGTGGGTTGGCAATTGTAATGAATTGAATGCGGCATATGCTGCTGATGGATACGCTCGTATAAAAGGAATCGCTGCTCTTATTACCACTTTCGGTGTCGGAGAATTAAGCGCCATTAACGGTGTTGCTGGCTCATACGCAGAAAACGTACCTGTTATAAAAATCACAGGGACACCACCAACGACAGTAATGGAAAATGGGGCACTCGTTCATCATACATTAGGTGATGGAAAGTTCGATCATTTTTCCAATATGTATAGAGAAATCACAGTGGCACAATCAAAATTAACACCTGAGCATGCCGCTGAAGAAATTGACCGTGTGTTACGTGCATGTTGGAGTGAGAAACGCCCTGTTCATATTCAATTACCGATTGATGTGTATAATAAACCAATAAATAAACCTACGGAACCAATTTTACATAAACCAATTGTAAGTAATAAAGATGCGATGGATAAAATGCTTCTACATGCCACTTCAAAAATAAACAGTGCTAAAAAACCAGTTATTTTAGCGGATTTTGAAGTGGCTCGTTTTCATGCTGAAGAATACTTGTATCAATTCGTAGAAAAAACTGGGTTTCCTATCGCAACGCTAAGTATGGGGAAAGGAATATTTCCTGAAAAACACCCTCAATTTATAGGAATTTTTACTGGTGACGTTAGTCCCCCATACTTACGAAAAAAAATTGATGAATCTGACTGTATTATTAGTATTGGCATAAAATTAACTGATACCATTACAGGCGGCTTTACACAAGGTTTTACGAAAGAGCAAGTAATAGAAATCCATCCCTATACTGTGAAAATTATAGATAAAAAATATGGACCCGTTGTAATGAAAGATGTTTTAGAACAGTTAAGTGATTTAATTGAACATCGCAGTGAGGAAACACTTGAAATTAAGTCATTTATTTCAGAATCACTATCGATTACTGAAGAGTTTAATCCAAAAGCACAAATGGTTACACAAAAACGTTTTTGGCAACAAATATACCATTTCTTACAAGAAAACGATGTTTTAATTGCAGAGCAGGGAACACCTTTCTTCGGTAGTACTACTACCCCTTTACCAAGCAACACTACATATGTAACGCAACCTTTATGGGGATCAATTGGTTATACATTACCTGCTCTACTCGGTACACAGCTCGCTAATTTATCGCGGCGTAACATTTTAATTATTGGTGATGGTTCTTTCCAATTAACTGTTCAAGAGTTATCGACTATACTTCGTCAAAATTTAAAACCAATTATATTTTTAATTAATAACAATGGATACACTGTTGAACGTGCAATTCACGGACAAAACGAACCGTATAATGACATACAAATGTGGGATTACACGAAACTTGCAAACATATTCGGATCAGAAGAAAAAAGTCTAACATGGAAAGTGGAAAATGAAATAGAGTTAGCAGAAGTCTTAACGAATATAACTTTAAATAAGAATCGACTTATTTTTATTGAAATTGTAATGAGCCAAGGGGATCAGCCTGAATTGTTAGCTAAACTTGGTGAAAGATTCGGCAAGCAAAATTCTTAATAAGAAAAGCGTAGCTATAAATAGGCTACGCTTCTCTTATTAAATTTTTATTCGGCAAGCGTTAACTGCCAAGACACACCATACTTATCATTTAACCAACCAAATTTTTTACTAAATGGATAAGAACCTAAAGGCATTAGTACAGATCCATCCTGCGCTAGCTTATGAAAGACCGTTTCAATTTCTTCTTCTGTCTCACAAGTTACATAAAGAGACATAGATGGTGTAAATGTAAAACCATGCTTTACATAACTATCAATGCACATGAATTCTTGACCATTTAACGTAAACGTTGCATGAATAACAGAACCCTCTTTACCAGGTCCATTTTCATCGTAACGAGAGATACTTACAATTTCTGATTGATCGAATAGCGATGTGTAAAAATTCATCGCCTCTTCAGCTTTACCTTCGAACATTAAAAACGTAGTGATTTTTTGATTTGTTTTATTCATATAGAGACCGCCCCTTGTTATGTATTTATGTAAAATATACATCGGCCAGCCAGAACCGAACGTACATTCTTATAAATGTATTGTCTATAAAAAAGATGAGTTTGTCAATTAAATCCCTGTTTATTTCTTCTTAAATAATGCTGTCCAAAGAAATGATTCTCCAAACATAGTATTTGGTTGGTCAATTTGCTTCATCTTTCTAATTTCAATCACTTCAAATTCTTTAAATATCTCTCTTAATTTTTCTTCAGAATATGCAAGTCCACCTTGTAAACTCCACCCTCTATATACGTCCCAATCCGTTATTTCTGATCCATTTCGCTCATCTAAATCACCTGCTGCAAAACATGTTAATCCGAAATAACCACCAGATTTCAATGAGTTTTTAATTAAATCCACATAATTTATTCTTCTATGTGGTGGAATGTGATGCAAACATCCAGAGTCGTATACAAAATCAAATTCCTTTTGAGCCTCTAAATTAAAAATCGAATCACAAATAAATTGAATTCCAATTCCTTTTTCATTTGCTCTATCTTTCGCCCAATTAATGCCCTCTATAGATAAATCCACTGCTGTTACTCCAAATCCTTCAGTCGCTAAATATATAGCATTTCTTCCTGGACCACATCCAAGTTCCAGCACTTTCCCTCTGGAAATCCATCCTGTTTCTATATATGAAACTAGATTTTCATCTGGAATATTTGCAAAAAATGGAACATCTTTTTCTCTATTCGCATAAAATTCATTCCAAAATGGTTCTGCCGGTCTTAATAATGAATCAAGCATTTTAATAATATCTTCTTGCTTGTGCAACGTTTCATTTTTCATTTGTATTCCTCCAAATTTTAATAGTCAGAAAATTATTATATATCTTCTAGAACTTTCAGACAAAGAAAAAGCTCCTACTTTTCTTTGTCTGAAACATGCGAGATATCATCAAGTAAACTATAGAACATCATAAGATTAGAAGTTGATACATATGTGGGAAAGATTTAAAAACTATAAATATTCATCAAAAGAATTAAAGTTCATGCTTTGATTCTTTGGTAGTACTTGTTTTGTACTCTCGGTCGCTTTCTTTGGCGGACTATTTTCTTCTGAATTACTTTGGTTTAAAGGTCTTTGCGCTATTGCAGCACTATTAGATTTTATGGATGTTAAGCGGAAAACCAATAAGTATAAGGTAGTATTGTGAAAAGTAGCCAATACAGCTGCTTTTTTCTGTTCAAAATAAAAAAGCAGCTGTTAGGCTACTTAAAGTTTGTCTTATCACCAAATAAAATGATATATATATTCTCCCGTCACACTTTCATCAACTCCAGCAACCCTAGCAAATCTCATCACGTCAGCACCCTGAAGGAAATACATCGTTAGCATAACTGGAACCCGTGACCACATAAACCGATAAAGCTCATTCACTCTTTGCTTAGTCGTAACAATTAAATCATTCGCAGGTCCATTAATCCACGCAGAGGTTCTAACTGAAGTAAACGGAAGATTTTTCCCATTAACCACTATTCTCGCTATAATATGTGTTATATCCACATCGATACCCTCATTCCAAAAATCAAATCTGTTTCCCATATTTACATAAGTATTCGATGCTATAAGAAATGTTTAAAATGCTTTTTTATTTTTTCCAATCTTCAAGATCTTTATATTGCCTTGTATATTCGTTTTCAAACACATTTTCATGCCATGCATCATCTGCGTCTGGCCTTGACTGCTTGTTATTGTATTCATATCCCCTTTTCAAATCAACTTAGATTTATTTTACAAAATAAAAATATCTATTTTTGAAAAGTTTCACATTTTATTTAAAATTATATGCAATAAAATACAAATCTCATACATCGCTGTTTTTTCGTTCATTGTGTTCGTTTGTTTTGTTTAAATAGGTTAATCTATTAATTCTATTAAATCCATCAGTTCAACTATTACATATTAACGTTTTCTTCATATACTATAGTAGATTGTTAGAAAGGAGGCGTAACCATGGATAGTTGCGTTGTGTTTGTAAACGGACAACCTTTTTTAGTTCTTTCAGTAGCTGGTATCGAAATTGCTAGATTAGAGATTTCTCTTCAAGTAGCATTAGCTTTAAGAGTGCTTGGAATACCAATCTGCGATTAATTACCGTACCAATAAAAAAGAGGGCATTAGCTCTCTTTTTTATTTTCTCGCTATCTTTCCTTAATAACAAAAAACGCTAACCAAGTTAATGGCAGCGCCTACGATAATTACTATTTATTTAATCCCTTCTCCATATTATCTACTACTTTTTTATTTAAATAACTATTTTGTTAAAACTTTTCACCTTTTAACTGGACAAGCATATGTTATTGTATGAAGACAATCCACTTATAGAAATCTACCTTTCTTGTTAAAGAGCATGCCTATATGCGTGCTCTTTTTTATTATGTTTTCTTTCATTTCTGATTAACATTTTTAAACCTCTTCATACTATTTTTTCAACTTTAGGTTACAAACTATTTCTGTAAGCGCAGTGTTTCCTTTGTACAACAGGCAGTTAGTTTTATCGACTAACTGCCTGTTGTATATAATATTTAAGATTATTTATAGTTTTAACCATAACAGGACCACCTCTGCACTATTCACTATAAATTTTCATATATTGTCTTATGCTTGTCCAAAACGTAAGGTTATTACTCACGCAATCTAAATGAAAGAAAGGAGTGAAAATATGCGCTCATCTAGTCATAAGTTCACAAACTTTAATTGTGGAGCACAAGCCCCTAGTACACTACCGGCTCTCGGTTTTGCTTTCAATGCTACTTCACCTCAATTTGCAACACTATTCACGCCATTACTATTACCTAGTACGGGTCCAAACCCTAATATTACTGTCCCTGTAATAAATGATACAATTAGTACTGGAACTGGAATTAGCATTCAAGTAGCTGGTATTTATCAAATCAGTTATACATTAACAATCAGCCTCGATAATGTTCCAGTAGCCCCGGAAGCAGCGCGCTTTTTCTTGACACTCAACACATCAACAAATATTATTGCAGGATCTGGAACCGCAGTCCGTTCTAATATTATCGGAACCGGTGAAGTCGATGTATCCAGTGGTGTCATTCTAATTAACTTAAACCCTGGTGATTTAATTCAAATTGTACCCGTTGAAGTAATTGGTACAGTAGATATTCGTTCTGCAGCGTTAACAGTTGCACAAATTCGTTAATAAAAACAATATGTTTGGCTAATTAACATTTAATGTTTTTTCTACACACCAAAATATATGTTATAGATTTGACTCACATTTATATCAAACAAGCATATTTTATTGTATGGTGACTATCTAGTCATACAAATCTAAAGCGTTCATAAGAGCACACTTATATGTGTGCTTTATTTTTTATGAAAATCAAGCTTTAATATAATTACTTTATACTCATCGCTCTACTCCCGCATTTACTATTAGTAATACGAACTTTTCAGAGGTGAATTATAATGGACGATTTTTTATCCTCCGCTGCATTAAATCCAGGTTCAATCGGACCGACACTCCCACCTATGCAACCTTTTCAATTACCTACAGGTTCGACTGGTTCAACCGGACCGACTGGAAACACTGGATCTCAAGGGATTACTGGACCCTAAGGAGAGCAAGGGATAGTTGATGTTTTTTTACAGGCAGTAATGAAAGAGTAAGTATTGAAAGCGTAAATCCCGGGGCTTCTCTAACTTTAACACTTCCGCCTATCACAGTATTGCCTGGTCAAATCGTTGACTTAGATGCTTTCGCAACGATAGCTTTTTTACCAGAAGAAGATGCAGATATTTTTGCTGGAAGCCTTACTATTAGATTATCTAGAGATTTAAATTTAGTTACAGAGTCAACAGAAACTGTTTTTGGATTAACTAGAACTCTAGTTTTTAACAATCGTCTTGAGTTTAGTCCTTCCGTTACATGGGTAGATTCTCCACCACCACGCACTTACCAGTATACACTTGTAATATTTACGCAACGTACCAATATAAATGATAACATTAGTACTTTTGGACCTCGCGCTCTTAAAGCAAAAGTCCTTAATACAGCATAATGTTTACGTTTACTGTACTTGTAACAAATTCTGATGAGCTATCTTTCTTCATTATCGTGTTGTTAAGTATATTTTGGAATTTAGTAAGACTGTAACATCAGCTCAAGTCGGAAGTCCTGAATTTTCTGCTATAAAAATTCCTGGTTATCCGATCTAATTAAAAACATTAATTACCTATCTCACTTTGAAAGTATAAATGTAAAAATCTCTACGTTTAATCTACCGAGTAGCTAGCTGTTACTAGCTGCTCTTTTTCTTTGAAATATCTATTTTATATTAAATTTGCACACCCCTTAGAAGCATACATACGATATCATGTGGTATTCTTTTTCAATATTTGTTTTTATCCATGAGCGCCTTGGATGGCGCTCTTTAATTTTCAAATAACATCTTTTAGTAATTACGAGAGCGGATTTTATAATGTTGTACAAGCACTACTTCGCTATATTAAATAAACTATATAGACATCTCAAAGAAAGGAGCTTTACATTCATATGGCTGATTACTTTTATAAAGATGGTAAAAAGTATTATAAAAAACAGTCAAATTCAGGCAATCAAAAAAACAACTGCTTTATTGAGACGCATACAATTGCAGGTTCTGAAGAAAATGCAAATGGAAATATACCTGTATCTATTTTCCTTGAAACTACCACTCCACAAACTGTATTTGAGGATTTTACAAACAATCACAATAAAACATTAATCCAGTTATTTGTTGTTGGTATGAGTGCACCCGTTCAAGTAACTATTCTAACAAGAAAATCTAGTATACCAATTACTACTACATTGCAACCCGTTCAAACAAAAATATTTCAAGTTGAAGATTTTCAAAGTCTTACTCTTACAAGACAGGAAGGTCCTACTAGTATAGTTAGTTTATTTGTTCAAAAAACATTTTGTATCTGCTGTAACGATAATAACGATGCATGTGATGAATATTACCATGAGTGCAATTAATAGATTAAATCACCTGAAGAACTCTTTATATAGAGGGTTCTTTTCTTTTTTTTAATATCGTTTGAAATATACCAAGGTTTGAACCCCTAATCCTAGGGCTTCTTTATTTAAATAAGAATTTTAGTGAAAATAAATTCACTATTTATTTTTAAGTTCATATACTTATATGAACTTAAAAAATACAAAATATAGTCCTTGGTCCAAGAGCACCACACTCTTTGTTGGTGCTCTTTTCAGTTAAATAATACTTCTGCGAAAATTACGTTGTCTAATTTTTCACTTGTCCATTTCACTTTTCTCTATTTCCGCATTTATTATTAGAAATACTGATTTTTTAGAGGTGAAATTATTATGGACGATTTATTATCTTCCGCTTTAATAAATCCTGATTTACTCGGACCTACTTTACCAGCTATTCCACCATTCACACTTCCTACTGGACCTACTGGACATACTGGACATACTGGACCTACTGGACCTACCGGGCCTACTGGACCACCCGATGGGCCTACTGGTCCCACTGGTCCCACTGGACCCACTGGACCACCCGATGGGCCTACTGGACCTACTGGAAGCACTGGACCTACCGGAGGCATTGGACCCACTGGAAACACTGGGACTACCGGAGGCATCGGACCTACTGGGGACACTGGGCCTACTGGATCTACTGGGCCTACTGGACCTGGATGTATAGAACCCCTACCACCTTTCACTCAAATTGTTTATGTAAACAAAGCTGGTAATGACGCTACTGCTGATGGTTCTGAATGCGCACCATTTTTAACAGTGACTGCAGCAATGGCATCAATAACAGATGCTATAGCACCATTTCCGGATCCTTTAAATATAACTAAACGTTATGCTATCTCTATTGGACCTGGCAACTATATCGAACCATTAATTCATTTAAAAGCTAACGTTCAACTAGTAGGAACTAGTACTTTATTGACTAGATTACAAATTCCTTTCGATATAAATGATCCGTCTTGGTTTGATTTGAATTTTTCCCAGGATCCTAGATCTGGGTTTGTTAATCTGACATTACTAAGTGCGCCTCTTGATTTTAACTTTCAAACGGCACAAAGTGTTTCAGGTAAATTATTCTTTGTTAGCGTTAATATAACCCCTACTCCTATATTTACAGCTTTATCGACTTCTGTGAATCAAGTGAATATCCGTGATTCAATGTTATCCGCTGGTTATACTCAAAATGGAATTAACATGGCAATGTTTGCTTCGTTTGTTTCTAGTGGCAATATTACTATTAATTCGCAAGCAACCACAGATACCCAAGTTAACTTAGTTGGTGGAGGAATAAATGGTAATGTCATTATTAATGTGCTACCTGGTCATATTCCAATTGACCCCTTAAATTTAACCAGCTTTGCTATTACAGAAAACATCTTCAATCCCAGCCCTAATTCAGGAAATTTATTTGTCAACGGCGCTAATAATGTTATTACAAGAGTCAGAGCGACAGTTGATTCATTACCTATTCGTTCCCGAATAAATCTTATAGGAACAAATACATCTTTAATTAGAGTTGATGATGCTTTCGATTTAGCTTACACACCTAATAATCCAGCAAACTGGGCTCCTCTTCCTCCTACTACAGTACAGGAAGCTTTAGATAGAATTGCCGCATTGCTGGCGGTAACTATCGGTACTCCATAAACATCTTAGAATGAACTTAAATCCTAATTTTACAAGAGCTAAATTGCTATGATTTGTAAAAGAAAAGTCTCTTCAAATCTGATTGGAGAGACTTTTTTGTTACTAAGCAAATTCGATATCTGAAACTTAATATAAATTATAAACAAATTTTATTAAACTTTATTACCATCATAATTTTTTGGCATCACCGCTATTTTAGTTTCCTCTGCTCTAAAATCAAAATAGAGTAAATCAGTAAATCAAAAGTAACAAACGAACCTAATACGGATCCTATAACGTTTCCTAACCAGAACATAACGTAACTCCTCCTATACATTAATTTAGGAATCCATAATAAAATCAATATATATAAATACAACGTTAAAATTTGTTAAGATTGCTGTCATTCACACTTTTTGTTCTGATAACGTTATACAATCAAGATGCGACAAGCGGCAAATGTGGGAAATAATATTCGAACATTTTCTTTTCAATACTAAAGGTGTCAGTTACTACACCTTTTACATGACCGTTTGGCAAATAGATCATGAATTCCGCTTTATATGTAATTGCACCAAACCGTTTGCCATTCTTTTTGTAACCAGGTTGTAGAACAAACAATGGTTGCAATTCGATTGCCTATATTTCACCTGCACCTTGCTTTTCTTTTAACAACTCATAATATCTAGACTCGGCTTCTGAATCGAAGATAAAGCCATCTAGCTCAACCTTTTTATTGCTATATTTACTCATTGTTTTTCTCTTTTGTTTTACTTATTAGCTGATTAATTTCATAGTTACCACTTATCAAACATTCCATGTTTCTCTCCCCTTGAATATTTTTCCAAAATCAATCCATACTATTTTCAAGCCGCTTAATCCACGGCTGGTACTTCTTTTTTTGTTACTGTAGTAGAGGCAGTAGGTTCTTCACTTATCTGCATTCTCTGTATATTTTTTAATATATCGAAGATAATACCAACAAGCTGTTTGAACTAGCAGCTTCACTCTTCTCGTAATGGGGATGCAATTTATCACAATTAGCTAACTCATTCGACTCACTGGCAGACAACCAAAATTGTTGTCTGCTTTTTGCATGGAATTTTTCATTTTACATATACTAGTTTTGAGCCTGTTACCAATGCAAGCCATTTTGGTGTTTTGAATTCCGACTAAGCTTTTTGTTGCATAGATTATTACATCTTTGGCAACATTGATTTAAAGCGCGTTTTCTGGTTATTCGTAGTTCTAATCCAGAATAATTTTTCTCCTATTAAAGGACGGCAGCTACGACTGCTAGTCCTTTTTTCTTATACCGCATATTCCCCCTTCTCATAGCTTCGAACCATATTTCTCTTATCATCGTAATAAGCAATTTCCCAAAAATGATGACAGTTGTGCTTTTCAATTTCTCCCTATAAGTTTTAAAATTTATTTTAAATACGGTGAATGAAATTTTTGTTTTTTCTCGACATCACCCTTGTGCATACAAGCAAAAAAAGAGCCGCAACGATCTGCGACTCTTCTCAATAATAACTATTTAACGGCCACGTCTTTGCTGACCTTGTTTTGCACTGCTTTTCTTATTACTTGGCTTATTAAACGATCGATTGTTCTCATTTCTCGAACTATTTCTTGAGTTGTTTCTTGGGCCACCTTTTGAACCACTTCTTGAACCTTCACGGCTATCTCTTTGACGATATTGATCTGATTTCTTTGGAGCCGGCCTTGGTACCGGTTTTCCATTTTCATCTACACGTTTTATCTTCGGTTGTTCGATTATTTCTCTTTGCAATGGTGCACCAAGCGTTTTTTCAATTTCTTCTAAATGTTTTTCATCTTTCGCTGCAACGAACGTAATTGCAAGACCTGATCCACCTGCACGTCCTGTTCGGCCAATGCGGTGAATATAACTTTCTACATCTTCAGGAATATCAAAGTTAAATACGTGCGTTACACCATCTACATCAAGTCCACGAGCTGCTACATCTGTTGCAATTAAGTACTGAATTTTAGCTTCGCGGAAACTCTTCATAACTCTCTCACGTTTCGCTTGAGGTATATCACCATGAAGTTCAGCACAATTATAACCTAGTCCTTTTAAATTATCATACAGCTTACTTGCTCTAACCTTTGTACGACAGAAAATAACAGCTAAAAATGGCTGATCACGGTCCATAACAAAACGAAGTGCATCTGGCTTTGCACGATCTGTCGTCTCAATGACACGCTGCTCAATTGTATTTACCGTTACTTCTTCACTTTGTACTTGAACCATTTGCGGTTCATCCATATAACGCTTCGCCAATTTTTTAATATCTTTTGGCATCGTTGCTGAAAATAACATCGTTTGTTTACTACCAGGTGTCTCATCTAAAATATCTTCAATATCATATAAGAAACCGAAATAGAGCATTTGATCCGCTTCATCTAGTACAATAGTTGAAAGATTACTTAAATCAATTGTTTCACGACGTATATGATCTAATAATCGTCCTGGTGTCGCAACAACAATATGTGTATTGCCTTTTAATTTTCTCAATTGTTGTGCTACATCTTGCCCGCCATAAATCGCTAGTACATTAATATCTTCTCTTTGAACAAGCATTTTTTTAATTTCAGTTGTAATTTGCAGTGCTAGTTCCCTTGTTGGTGCAACAATTAAAGCCTGAACATCACTACACTCTGGGTCGATTTTTTCTAAAATCGGTAACACGAATGCTAAAGTTTTACCCGTTCCTGTTTTCGCCTGCCCAATAATATCTTTACCTGACATAATAACAGGAATTGCCTGCTCTTGAATTGGTGTTGCTTCTGTAATTCCATTTTCACGTAATGTATAATTAAAAGTTTCACTAATTCCTAATTCTAAAAAGTTTTTCAAATAGACCACTTCTTTTCCTTATTTTTCACATTAGCTTTCATTGTACCATTTGTTTCGCCAAATATGAAAAATAAAAAAATTCTTATCTTCTTTTTTTATATTCATCGTGTACTAGTTGGACAAATTCTATTTGTTTTTTCTCTGATTTTATTAATGCTTCCATGTTAGTAGGAGACAAAATACACTTTTAAATTTTTCTATTACTCCAAATTAATTTTGTATACTTTGTATCTTCGTGTAACTTTCGAAACCACTCGAATTCGCTTAATTTGGCAATATGATGTTTTAATTTCATGTCATTTCGAGGGTGAAATGTAATTATAGCCATTATTACATCAAGCAGTAAACTCATCTTCTCCCCCTCCTATACATATATATATATCAAATTTACGGAAATATAGTTACAGGGTGATAAAATTGACCACAACATTCATAAAGATATTTTGCATATTTTTCTTACTATATTTTCAATCCACCACAATTATAATGGCGAAATCTCAAACAGATGTAATAAGTGAATTCAAACATGCTTTACTTAAAAATGATAAAAAGTTAATGCAGTTATATGTAAGAGAAGGGATTGAACTACAATGTTTCTGATTTGATTAGAATTGCGGAATCTATGAATTAAAAAACCAATCTTCTCAATATAAGAAAGATCGGTTTTTAATATTTTATAAAATGAGTTTTCCTCCATGATAGCAATAATATCTTGCTGCTTTAAGGTTTTTAATTCTCTTTAAAGACTCTTCCGCTTTTTCTAAATCTAAGCAAAAATTCGGATTAGCTATTACTAATTCATGATTATCTTGAACGGCCGCATCCCCTGTAATTACACAGTTTGAATTCGGAAAATATAATGAAATATGCCCCGAAGTATGTCCTGGCGTCGCTACTATTTGACATTCATCATTCAAAATCATTTGACCATCATATACTTTTTCATCGACAGAAATATGTCTTATATTTTTTAATTGTTGTATAAACCACTCACCAAATTCTTTCTCTTTAATTGGCATACGTTGTAACATGTCTTCAGCTTGAACTAGTCTCTCCGATTTTATTTCACCATTAATGTAGTTGGATTCTATTTCACTAGCAATAATATTAATGTGAGGATATTTCACTTTGAAATCATATAAAGAACCTATATGATCGTCATCATAATGAGTAATAATTATATTTTTTAAGTTTTTCATCTCATACCCATATTTTAAAATTGCGACTTCAATTAAAGGTAAAAAATTTATATAACCTGTATCTACTAAAGTTAATTCATTGTTTATTATAATTAAGCTCGGATAAATACATTGTCTTGCCCCGTTAAATTCAAATTCAATTGGTAGTTCTATTATCTTCATTTTTCTTCCCCCATACCTGTTATTAAATATTTAATAATAACTAAATCATCCACATATATTTTTCTATACATAACACCAAATAATTTGCATCCAAATGTCCATTTTGTTCAATTTCACGTTTAATGTATAATTTCCATATAACAAAGAAAAAGCATCCGTTATGGATGCTTCCTTATCTTACCTGCTCAACTACATAAATCAACTTGGGCCTATCCGAAACCTGATATGTATAGTCTTCATTTTTATGCATATATGTTTCTATCCTATTTATCACTTTAAACATTCTGTCTGAATTCGCACTGAAACGAGATACTGAATCACATAAAACTATTGACCCTTTCTTGTAAAAATTTATAATTTCATAAATATCCCGTTCTAAAAAAACTTCGCCTACTTGCAAATCCTCTTTCGCTTCATAGTTATAGATTCCCATTCTCATTCCCCCAAAAAATTGTATTTTTTCTTACAACATCCCCTTGTTACATAAATAATACCACGATAAAATTCTAAAACTCAAACTCATCGGATTTATCTGATAAAATAAAAAGCCATCATCGAAGTGACAACTTTCAAATAGATGGGAGAAAAGTGAGAGAAAATGGTTCAAAACAAAGTAACACATGAACTGCTAGATGAAGTGGCCAATCGTGCAATTATTACCAGAATCACATTAGAAGCTTATGAATCACCAGCGAGTAAAGGGGCTATTCAAGAATTATAAAAGTTCTCATTAATAGTTGTACCCTTAGATTATTTAGAAGTAATTCAACATTTTCCGAATGCAGGGATTAATAAAAAAATGAACTTTAATACGTATTACCACCAAACGTTATCTGCGTAGTACCTTTACTTGGAACGAACACATACACTGTAAGTCGTTACATAACCAACATTCTATTAATTTGAACAGGTAATTCCTTATTTTTATGGAAATATACATTAATAAAAACTATAAAATTGATTATTCTCTCACCTCTTTGTCTATCCTTTTAAAAAATCTATTTTTTTGTAAAAGGAGTGTTTATATGGAGAAACAGACACTTTGGAAAAAATTCAAAAAAAGCTCAGCAAACCTCGGGAAATCAAGCGTATATGAAAGTATTATTTTATACTACACAATGAGAAAAAAAGGGTTACCTACTAAAACGAAATTCATAATATTAGCCGCTTTATCCTATTACGTATTAACAATCGACTTCATTCCAGATATAGCTGCTATTATTGGGATTGGCTTATTAGATGATGTTTTAGCAATCGCTATAGCGCATAAATTTGTAATGCGCCATGCCGACGCTGAAATTCGAGAGAAGAGTAGAATGAAAATGGAGTCATTATTTACTTCAGCTCAGGCGTGAATTAAAATAGTTAGTCATTTACCCTACCTTTTCTAGTTTCAACTACAACCAATCTTTAACTAAGGTAGCATTAATTGCGCTTTTGCAGGATAAATCGTGTCAGAAACAACAGAAATTCTCTTAACTCTCTCGCCTTAGAAAATTAGGGTGCCAGCACTTGTTCTTAAGTTCCGACACCCTATTATTCGTTCTTATTCAATTGATTTCAATAAAGGAATATAGACAATATTAGTGCATGTAGTTTATGCAGTTACATGTGTTCTCCTATACAAAACTGCTATTGCCACTACTATAAGAATCATCCCCATAAAAGCAGGTGCAGCATGACCCAGTGATATATAGATTTGTCCTCCAATAATTGGACCAATCATTCTTGCCAAAGCTTGAATAGATTGGCTACCACCTTGAATCCTTCCTTGTTCACTAGAATCGACAGACTTTGAAAGCATCCCATTGAATGAAGGCCCGAAAATTGAGTCACCAAAACCAAACAGTAACATCCCAACGATTAGAAGAGGATATAAGGAAAATAAAGCTGATGCTGCAATAAAACTGTAGCCAATAATTTCCGAAACCATCCCAAGTATTGCTATTTGTTTATCCCTAAGCTTAATTAAAAGCTTTGGCATTATAAAAGCTTGTGAAATGATGTCTTGAAATCCCATAATTGAAAACATAAGTCCGATTAGTGCAGGCTTCCAGCTAAAAGTATCCATCGTAAATTGTGTGAAAATTGCTTGTAAAGATCCGTTAGGTATCCAAAGTAAAAACGCTGAGATAAGTAACCATTTTAAATTTTTCACAGAAAGTATGTTCGCCAGCTGTGCAAAAGGATTTAACCTTACAAAAGTAATTTCTTTTAACCTATTATTTTTGTCAAGACTCTCCGGCATATATTTCATCCCATATAAGACATTAAAAAAAGTTATAAGCGCTCCAAAATATAAAGGTACAGAATGACCAAACTTTGCAAGTAATCCCCCAAGAGTTGGTCCGATAATGGTTCCTGCACCAACCACTGCACTCACCCACCCAAAATACTTCGTTCTCTGTTCTGAGGGAATGATATCTGCAAAATATGCAAAAATTGTACTGATACTCCCTCCTGTTATTCCTTCTATTATGCGTCCAGCAAATAGTACCCATAAAGCCCCTCCTATACCAAAAACTAAGTACCCAATTGCAGAACCGAAAAGGCATATTAAAAGTAATGGACGACGGCCATATTTATCGCTCAAAGCTCCAAGTGCAGGAGCCGCGAAAAACACGCAGACCGCATAAACAGAGGTCAGTACCGTAACAACTAAAGCCTGTTCTTCCGGACTACTAATATAAGGCTGCACTAAGAATGGAACAACAGGCATAATGATACTGAAACCTATACCACAAAGAAATACAGAAATAAGACCGAATATTAAAGCATGTTTATCTATGTTTTTTTCAGTTTCACTTTCATTTTGTGATCTAAATATAGACATTTAACTTCTCCTCTCAAAACACTTTGTTGCTTTGTCAACAAAATAATAACTCTACTTTGTTGATTAGTCAACAAAAAATAAATAATAAAAAGGTAGCCTTCCCGTGAACAGGCTACCTTTTTATTATTTAAATATATCTGGCATTAACAGGAAAATTTACGACTTAATATGTATACCCTGTTTCTTTATTTCTGCATCCAAATGCCTACTATACTTTTCCACGAAGTTAATAATACTGTCGAATTCTGCCTCGGTTACTTGCTCAAATACAGCTTTATCCCGCTGTTGAAACTCATTGTGCAACTCCTCGTGAATTATATATATTTCTTTCCCTTGTTCAGTAAGCCTAAAATAGATTTCTTTTTTATTCTCTGATTTCTGGTAACTTTCGATAAGGCCTTTGTTTATGAGCTTCTTAGTCATTCTACTTATTGCACCGCGAGTCACATAAAAAGCCTCTGCAAGTTGTGTCACGTTAGAATCGGCATTGTTTTCAATGTATTCAATACAATGTACTTCAGAAGACTTAAAACCTTTAAGACCTTCTTCCATTTTATCCTTATTAAGCCAAACCATCTTATTATATAATTCCCTGAAACCGTTCATGACCTGTTCTTCCTTGTTCATGGTCTATCCTCCTAACAGCTCATTCATACTTTAAAACCATTATATTAAATTTCTGTTTCCGTTTCGACAATATTGATATAATTATTTGAGTTATCTATGAAAGTAGACGATAAAATATAATAATTCACTATACGGAAAATAAAACATGTGTATTATAACATGCCCTACACGGTATACAAAAAATAAGAGCTAAGATTAGTTGTCTTAGCTCTTATTCCATAAAATTTATGTTTTTCAAATACTATTTCACTTCATTGGCTACAAAAAATTGCTCACAAACACTGGAAATGCGCTGCAAGTCTACGTTTCCACCAGATATAACCGCGACTACCTTTTTCCCTTTAATATATGAATCCACTTTCCCTGCAAGTAGAGCAGCAGTAGCTAATGCGCCAGCCCCTTCTACAACAGCTTTACCGCGTTGTAATAAGTCTTTCATCGCTACTTCTAATTCACCTTCTGATACTGTTACAATATCATCTACTAATTCTTTTACAACTTCAAACGTTAAATCGCCTGGTATTTTAACTGCGCAGCCATCTGCTATAGTAGGTGCCTCATAATGTTCTACAATCGTACCTTTGTCATAAGATGCCTTCATCCCATGAACATTATCCGCTTGGACACCAATAATATTAATGGATGGATTAAAAGATTTTAATGCAACAGCAATTCCAGAAATAATTCCACCTCCGCCAATTGGTACAATGACAGTATCTACATCCCACATATCATCAAGAATATCTAATCCTATTGTACCTTGACCAGCCATTACTTCTACATCGTCATATGGATGTAAGTATGTTTCACCTGTTTCCTTAATAATCTCCTCACATTTTGCCTTCGCATCATCAAAAGTTTCACCATGTAAAACCACTTCAGATCCATATCCTTTAGTTGCATCAACTTTCGCCTGAGGTGCAGAAATCGGCATAACAATTTTACTCTTAATACCGAGTAAATGAGCTGATAAAGCAATTCCTTGTGCATGATTACCAGCGGAACAAGCAATTACTCCTCTCTCTTTTTCCTGATTTGTTAACTGTGACATTTTATTAAATGCACCACGGAATTTAAAAGAACCCGTTAATTGCATATTTTCTAATTTCAAGTGAATTTCTCCACCTGTTTTACTAGTCAAATAAAATGATTTTACTAATGGCGTTTTACGAGCATTTCTGTCTAAAATGTTTTGAGCTTTTTTTATATCATCTATTTGTAACGGTAGTTTTTTAGTTATCATACTAACACCTCTTCCAATGATCTATTCCTAAGTTTTCGTATGTAGCAACTCCTTTATACGAAACCATCTATATTAAGAAAAAGTCTTTATCCCGCGTTAACGGACAGTAAAACTCCCACCTCAAAATTCAGTTGGAGCAAAGAAGTTAAATGAGAGATCAACTGTTCGTAAACGTCCGATTGGTGAGGGCTGATAATCAGCGGGGGATGAACAAAACCCCCACTGATTAAAGTTTCACTTTATATATGTACCTCACTCTG
Organism: Bacillus sp. EB106-02-03-XG38; assembly: GCF_058792175.1. Taxonomy (NCBI): domain Bacteria; kingdom Bacillati; phylum Bacillota; class Bacilli; order Caryophanales; family Bacillaceae; genus Bacillus; species Bacillus sp. EB106-02-03-XG38. The sequence continues at coordinate 611,255 of NZ_JBYTED010000001.1, read as the reverse complement.
TAATACACACAGTTGTAAACAATTCAACATTCTTTTCATATCACGTTCTTTGTAATGATTTAGGCATGCAATTTGGATCCAGTTATTCTTTTGTAAATACGCTGATTCATAATGGACGATATATCCTTGTAACGCTAACGCATCACCTACCAATTTAGAAGAAAGACCTTTATTTAATTGAATCGTAAATATAATTGGCGCAGCATGTTCTTTAGGTGAAACAAGTTTTAAACCCATAGTAGTAATAGCTTGTTCAATATATGCATACGTCTCTTTTATTTTTTCAAATACCATTTCATCTTCGAATCTTTTTAATGCTTCTTGCAATGCATAAATTAAATTCCATGAATGAGAATATGGAATACTTTTATTTTCTTCGTACATGCCAACGTCCATATAGGCCGGTAAAGTCTCGTTTACTTTCACATTATGATTATGAAAAACGAAAGATAATCCAGTAAACGATTTAATTGCCTTTCCACTAACACCGCTTGCAAAATATACATCCTTTAAATCTATCTGTATCGCTCCAATTGAACTAATACAATCTACACATAATTTCACTTTATACTTATTGCATAAAATATTTAGCTCGTCTAACTCATTTAACATTCCGGTAGATGTTTCATGGTGAACAAACCAAAGCCATTCATAATTTTCAGTTTCCATTATTTGTTCTAATTCGGTATAAATAAACGGTTCTCCCATTTCTTTTTTATACGTATCAAAATGTAATTGCGCACGCGCTGCGTGTCCAACTAATCTATTACCGAATTCCCCATTTGTTAATATTAGTCCTTTCCCTTTTAAAGAACGTAACTGTAAAGCAATGGCATCATTCGCTAATGTACCTGTGCCTAACAAAAGTTGCACACGTTTTGCTTTTGTCATTTGCAGTAAACGTTTTTTCACATTTTCCATCGTCACTTGAAATGACTTAGAACGATGCGAAATAGGCTTTGCAGAAAATGCTTTGTGAACATTGTCTTCAATATCTACTGGACCAGGTAAAAACGTATATTCTTTCGTCATAATACCCCCAACACTCGATGCTTCAAACATAGCAGGAGTAACATACATTGGCTGGAAAGCCGCTTCTTCTGTACCAACTAACGAATGAAAAGATTTGAACCCCATTTGCTCATATAAAGGCAGTTCACGTGTCGTCGCAGAAATGAGTGCTAATTCATATCCATTTAGAAGCAAATAACGATGTAAAAAGCGAATTAAACCTAATAATGCTCTTCCATTTCGATATTCACGTTCAACTGAAAGCAAACGAATTTCATATACGTTTTCTCCATGTTCTTGCAAATAAAAATCTAAATTTGAAATTTTATTATCTAATGAGAATGGTCGTTTTCCTCGCAATGCGACCATTCCTACTAACTTATCATCATCTAAACAAATTAAATATGTATTCTCTTCATGAAAATGATCTATACGAACACGCTCTTTCGTTTCTTCATGTTGCGGAATTTCTTCTACAAATGTTTTGTAATTCAATTTATGTATATGTTCAAATTCCCAAGCTTGATCAGCAACTTTATATATTAACCCCATGGCTTTTCTCCTTTATGTATTTAATAAAAATTATAAGTGGAGATTTACTCCACTTATTAAAAATTCATTTCATTCTCGATTTACATATAAAATAAGTACAATGATAAGAGCACTTAAAATAGTCGTAACAATAGAATAAGAATACAAAATCATGCATACTGGCAAACAAGCGATTGTAATTAACCCTGGCTTAGTAAACCCTTTAAAGATTAAATAAAATATAATGAAAACAGCAACAAGGGTAAGCGCTATCAAATAATCAAATGCGATTAATCCTCCGATAAATGTTGATATGCCTTTTCCGCCCTTGCCCTTAAATACAATTGGATATATATGTCCAAGTAAAACAGCCAGTAAAGCTAACATTACAAATGTAGAATCTCCAAAAAGATATTTTGCAATAGAAACTACGATTGCCCCTTTAATTGCATCACCTAAAAATGTAGCGATGAAATATCCTTTTCCGTATACGCGCCCCATATTTCTTGCGCCAGGATTCCCGCTTCCTTCATCCCGAATATCAACGTTATGTCTCCATTTCGTTACTATATAAGCGGTCAATATGTTTCCAAATAAATAAGAAGCCACCAAATACAAAAACTGCATACTATTAATCATGTAATCATTCACTTTCTACATAGGAATACATATACAATATTCAAAAACTAAGTATATTGTACTTTTTTCCACATCCCTTTATACATTTTAACATCATATATTTACAAATCATACAAAAATTCTCATGCAGTTATATTTTAAAATATTTATTCTTCATTAAATAATATGTTCCTTTCACTGCTAGTTCTGAATGTGGTACAAATGTAACGTCTCCTATACTTTTCTCACAGCATTTCTTAAATTCAGCATATATTTCAGGAACGAAACGCAGTATGCTGCCACTTACTGCAATTGAAGTTGTTACATCAAACTGCATTCTATTGTAAATATTCACCGTAATTCTCGTTAATTCCTTAGCCGCTTGCACTATAATTTCATGTGCATCCTCATTCCCATTTCTCGCTTCCTCAATAATCAATGGTGCGATTGCTGCAACTTTATCTTTTGTAGAACTATAAACTAGTCTTTTTATATGGGACGACGTCAAAAGTTGAAACTCATCTTGAACCCTTAAGCTTAATGGGCAAAGTGTAACCCCTTGATCAAATTGCTTTGCCATTTTCTTTAAAACTTGTAACCCAATCCAATATCCGCTTCCTTCATCTCCTAAAATATGTCCCCATCCCCCACTATACTCGTACACTTCTCCTTTCTTTCCAATACAAATCGCACCTGTACCGCCAATCGTTAAAATTCCATCTTTCCCTTTCAAAGTAGCTGCATGTGCAATCATTGCGTCATTAAAAACTTCAATTGGTGTTCCGTACTTCTTTATTAGACGTAATGTTAATTCATTCGTATTTACTCCACTTACACCTGCTAATCCTAAACAAATACAAACGCAATGCCCATTTAATACACCTTTCTGACATTGATCAATCACCTCCATAATATGCACAAGAGCCTCTTCAAAATCTATTAATATATTTCCAAAACCACTTGTTGCTCTTACAAGTTCATTTCCGTCTTTATCAAATGCAATTGCTTCTGTCTTTGTTCCTCCGCCGTCTACTCCAATCATATACCTCATATATTCGCCTCATTCATTTCAAATTGGAGGGAATGTTATATTCCCTAGAACTACAGATTGCTTAGCCCCAGTTGCGCTCGGCACATTACTCGGATTACGATGATACGTTTCATTTGCTAAAATCGCAAAGGCGATTGCTTCTTTCGCTTCTGAAGAATAGCCTATATCTTCTTGAATAAATACTGTGCACTTTTCTTCCTTCAATCCATTTCTTATCATTTCAACAAGCGTATCATTATAACTTCCGCCACCACCTAGAATTACCTCATCGATTTCATAATACGGCAAAATAATCTCCTTATAGTGATGAACAATTGAACTTGCTGTAAACATTGTGACAGTCGTCAATATATTTTCTTTACTATACTTTTCAAACCGCTTCAATAACTCACTGACAAATTCTTCTCCAAACTGTTCTCTACCTGTTGATTTTGGTGGATTCATTTTCAAAAATGGATGGTTCATACAATATGTCAAAACCTCTTCTACAACTACTCCCTGTTTTGCAATCTTACCATTTTGATCATATGGCAACTGAAATAATCTTTGACATACTTCATCCATTATCATATTCCCTGGACCAGTATCAAAAGCTATAACGCTCTTCTTACTTAGTTTACTTGGTATAACGGTAACATTACCGATCCCGCCAATATTTTGTAGTAGTCTATTTTTAGTTTGGTGGCGATACAAAATAATCTCTGAATATGGTACTAGTGGTGCACCCTGTCCCCCTGCCGCCATGTCCATCGTTCGAAAATTAGAAATAACCGTTGTATTCGTTTCATACGCTATAACTGCGGGTTCTCCAATTTGTAATGTGGATGGGATCATACTACCATCTTGCTTTGGCTGATGATAAATCGTTTGTCCGTGAGAACCTATTAAATCTAATTGTTTCAAAGAAAAATTGGCCTCGTTACAAACTTCCTTTACAGCGTTGGCAAAACATAAACCGAGTTTGAAATTTAAACTGCAAATGAGTTGTACATTTGAATTCTCTATTGATAATGCTTGTTGTATTTCATTTTTCATATCATTACAAAATGGAACTGTAGTAAAGTGGATGCGTTCGACCTTAGACTCTACACCATTCCCTTCTATATGAACGAGCGCTACATCTATTCCATCTAATGAAGTACCGGACATTATCCCCGCAATATACATAACATGCATGACCTCCCATTACTAAAAAACAATGATGTAAGTTACAAACGTACAACCGATCGAAAATAATATAAATCTAAAAAACAACTGAGTTTTTGATGCAAACGATCCATCAATAAAAGAAACAACTACTGTAAGCAAAATACTTGCTGCAATACTTGTAACAAGCCATACACTATGCATTTGTGGTAGATGTAGCATTCTTAATAAAGGTACAAAAAGGAAATTCGCACATATTACTCCAAACAGCAATAAAAATACACCTTTATAGCTAAATTTTATATTCATACCATCTCACCCTCTCTGAATTTCATGTGAAAGAAGTGATAGGCAAAATACCTATCACTCATACATACAGTATAAAACTTATGAATTAACAGATTCTCCGTCTCCATTCTTTTCAATTTCAAGCATATTTTTGTCGTACATTTTAAAGAATGGTAGATAAATAAGGAATGATATTGCTATATTTATTAAAACTAATACAACTGCACGCCAATCTCCTCCTGTAGCTAAATAGGCTCCAATTGGAGCTGGCAAGGTCCAAGGCGGCATAATATGCGTTGGTGTTACAAATCCCATTGCAGTTGCAGAGTAAGCTATAGTAGCTGTTACTAGCGGTGTAATAACGAAAGGAATAATTAAGATTGGATTCAATACAATCGGTAAACCAAATATAACTGGTTCATTAATGTTAAAAATGCCAGGTACTATACAAGTTCTCGATAGTGCTTTTGAATATTTTGATCGTCCAAATACAATCATAGCTAACACAAGTCCTAACGTTGCTCCCGAACCACCAATCCAAATAAACCATTGATAAAACGGCTCCGGTGCAATGAATGGAAAATGACTTGCCCCACTTGCTACAGCTTCACCGTTCTTCCCTAAATACACATCCCAAAGCGGCCTTGCTACCGTACCTACAACGGATACACCGTGTATCCCGAAAGACCAGAAAAATGTAATTAAAAATACAGGTATAATAACACCAAAGTAACTATCACCAGCTTTAACTAACGGTGCTGCTAATTTATCTACAACGTAATGTACATCCACTTTAAAAACAACAGTAATAAGACTCATAATAATAATAACGAAAGCCGCAGGTATAAGTGCTTCAAACGAACGCGCTACTGATGGTGGTACTTGTTCTGGCATTTTGATTGTTACGTTTTTCTTCTTACAAAATCTTAAAATTTCCACTGATAAAATAGAAACAATCATCGTCACGAATAGTCCATGACCTCCGAGATTTGTCATCGGAAGCATAAATCCTTTTTTATCAATTAATTCAGGCGTTAATGTTAATAGTAATGAACATACTGCAAGCTGTGCCCCTGATAAAGCATCTAGCTTATAACTTTTCGCTAAATTATATCCTATTCCAAATGCTATATATAAAGACATAATAAACATTGTTAAACGATATGGTATTAATATACTCGTTTGATTTTTTAATGCCCAAACTGATATGAAACTATCTTTCGGTAATGGTGGAAATGCTACGATTAAAAAGAAGCTTCCTACAATGATAAATGGCAATGCTGAAATAACTCCATCACGGATTGCTTGTAAATGCCTCTGTTCAGATAGCCTTGCCATCGGTCCAGATAAATTTTTATCAAGAAACGTGACAAACTTATTCATAACGCTTCCTCCTAACTAATTAAATCATTTACAGTTTTTAATAAAGTCGGTCCGCCAAGTGGCGTGTATGCTTGCGGCGGTATAATACCGCACGGGATAGATACCTCTTCTGCAAATTTTTTAACTGAATCAAATCGATGTCTTACTTGAGGTGCAACCATTACAACATCCCAGCCGTTCTTCACTTCTTCTTCCACCTCATTTGTTCCAATCGCATGCACTTCCATGTTTACACCTTTTTTCTCCGCTTCTTTTTTTAAAGCGTTTACAACAATTGCACTGGACATTCCTCCAGAACAAACGAACAATACTTTCATTTATTAATCCTCCTATACTTATAATTTATTCCCCTTCAAATGAAAGGAAGTTTCACTTTACTAACAAGCATATGAAGTAATGAAACGATTTAGTTATAATGAAAGTAAATTTCAGTAAAAATATTTTTCCTATTAAATTAATGTTTCAATATGTATTTTTCTCAATTGTAAGTACAACCTCAACTCAGATATCATATTAGTTAACCATATAATAGGGAGGCGTATAAATGATTATGAAACGTTTATTAATGACGTGTTGTATCGTCATCTTTTTTATTCCTTTCTCTTTCATTTCTCCTCACTCTACTTATGCTGAAGTAAATACTACGTACAAAAAACATGAATTACGTGCTGTATGGATCGCATCTGTTCTTAATATTGATTGGCCCTCAAAAACTGGATTACCTATCGAAAATCAAAAACAAGAGTTTATTAGATTATTAGACGATGTAAAAAACACTGGTATGAATGCAGTTGTTGTACAAATAAAACCAACCGCTGATGCTTTTTACCATTCCAATTACGGTCCTTGGTCTGAATACATTACAGGTACACAAGGAAAAAATCCTGGTTATGACCCACTCGCATTTATGATTGAAGAAGCACATAAAAGAAATATAGAATTCCATGCATGGATTAATCCATACCGAATAACGATGAATCACACTGATATAAATCGATTATCGGATAATCACCCTGCAAAACAGCATCCCGATTGGGTTGTACCCTATGGAGGAAAGTTATATTACAACCCTGGCATTCCAGAAGTAAAAAAATTTATAACTGAAGGTGCTTTAGAAATTGTACAAAATTACGATGTAGATGCATTGCATATGGATGATTATTTTTATCCATATAAAGTGGCGGGTGAACAATTCCCCGATCAAAAAACGTACGAAACATATAATAACGGTAGATTTACAAATATAGAAGATTGGCGACGTGACAATGTAAATGAACTTGTAAAAGATTTAAATACTGCTATAAAACAAGAAAAGTCATACGTAAAGTTTGGCATAAGCCCATTCGGCGTATGGCGAAATATAGCTGACGATCCAACTGGATCTAACACAACTGCAGGTCAAAGAAACTATGATGATCTTTATGCTGATACACGTGAATGGATACAAAAAGGCTATATCGATTACATTACACCGCAAATATATTGGAATATTGGTTTCACACCAGCTGCATATGACATATTAGTAGATTGGTGGGTAAAAGAAACAACTAGTAAACCAATTCACCTATATATCGGTCAAGCGGCCTATAAAATTAATAATAACTCTGTCCCCGCTTGGTCTAATCCTGAGGAATATCCAAGACAAATTGCATTAAATCGGTTATATCCTGAAATAAAAGGGAGTATGCATTTTAGCTTAAAAGATATTAATAACAATCCACTAGGAGTTAAAGATCGACTCTCAAAAGATATATATAAACATTCTGCATTAATCCCGCCTATGCCTTGGCTTGATCATGATCCACCTAAACAACCAACTTTAAAAGGTGCAATTCCACGAGATGAAGGTATTGCTGTCGGTATCATTGATGATAGAGAGAATGACTCTGCTTATTACGCCATTTACCGAGTGAATGGAAAAAATGAAGTGGATATAGAAAATCCAAAACATTTACTTACTACTGTAAGAAAAACAAAACTTGGAGAAATTTATGTAGATAAAACAGCTATTTCTGGAGAAACGTATACGTATGTTGTTACTGCAGTTGATCGATTGCATAATGAAAGTGTTGCATCTAGTCATACTACCGTTAAAGCAAAATAACAGCTAATAAAAAACGCCTTAAAAGCTAAGTATTATAGCTTTAAGGCGCCTTTTTTATTTATTCTTAAACTTCTCAGTCGCTGCTCTCATCTTCACATTCAAATCATGATCAATTGAGTCACGAATATCTCGTTCAACTACTTCCATTTCATTTTTGAAATTTTGTAAGTAGATTTTTAATTCTTCTTCTTTTTCTGGTCGTTGTGAAGGTGGTAATTGTACAACTAACGACAGCATAGCTGTTAAATCTTTCATTAAGAACGTTTCAAGTTTATGTTGTTGTTCGAACATACGCTGCTCCTGATAATACGGCAAAGCATTTAATACTGAAATTGTAATATCATCAACCGTTCGTTGTAATGAAGGATTTATTGAGCGTTTATACGCTTGAATTGTATTTAATGCATCTGGATATCGATCATAAAAATACAATTTATAAAACGATAAATCTGTCGGTTTTACAGTTTGCTGCGTTTCTTGTCTTAAAAAATCTTTTACTTTCATCGTCGCTACATCAATATCTTCATTAGTAAGCTTTTTCGTTGTTTTTGCCATTACATGTACTTTTTTCTGTTTTTCTTTCGGTAACATCGAGAATACTTGCTCTCTCGTACGTTGACCCGATGCACAGAAAAGAGTGTTTAATGTATGCTGTTCTTTCTTTCCTTCCGTACGAATCCAGCGATAAAAGAGTGGGTGTTGTGTAAATTCTTGTAGAAACGGTAATGATTTATTCGATAACTTATCTAAAGAATCGTGTGCTCTTTTATATGGCTTCGTCCATGAAAAATACAGTTTACGTCCGAAATATACAACTAATACCACGACAGTAAATGCGATTAAAAGCAATGTACCTAATAGTACTAATACGGTTTGAATGAAACTCATTTTTTCACCTCCTCTAAAAGTCTGCTATTTTCTTGGGCGCTGAATGAGTTTTTGTTTCATTTCATCATTAAATGTGTCTAGTTCAATAACAAACTTCTTACTTGACTCGATAATACGTTCTGACGATTTCTCAGAAGCTTCAATTGCAGCGAATACGTTTTGGAATGACTCGCGTAATTTATCCATGCTAATGGCAGGATTTTCAAGAAGTTTTGTTGTTTCTTCTGTATTTTGTTTTAATGCTTGAGAATTGCTTAATACCATTGATTCAATTGCTTCATTTGTCGCATTCACTGCATCAATTGTTTTACGCTGATTTGTTAATGCTAGCTGGATAGCAGCAGAGACTGTTACAACATTTTGTGTCATCGTAATTGCATTACGAATTGCCTCCGTTAACTTTTCATTATTTTTCTTAATAATGTCTACAGATGCGATAGATTGTAATAAAACACTTTTCGCTTGCTGCATATTACGCGTACGCACTAAAATCTTTTCTAACGCATCATTAATTAATGGAATATCTCTTTGACGTTCTGGATTTTGTTTCTCAGCTTCCAGCATGCCTGCAAGTTTTTTCCCTAAGTATACTTGCTTATCAAGCGCGTGAATTTTATCGTGCGATTGCTCTTTAAGCATTTCAAGACCAACTGTATCTTCTTGTAAGTTGTCACGACCAATAAGTAGGGATCTTATAATCTCCTCAATTTGCTTATCTATAGATTGGTATTTGTGTACGTATGTTTCAAGTGGATTTTTCTTGAATACTTTAAACATAATTTTCTTCATACCACTTGCTTTTAGTGAGTTCGGATCAAGCTCTGATACCACTTTTCGTAATTCTAACAATGTATTTGGAATTTCTTCGTTCTTTCCATTCATCATCGCTGTGACAGGACGTTTTAATGCTGACAACGTTTGTCCTGCTGCTTGTTGCTCTTTATCCCCTAAATCTCCTAGCTGAGACAATACTTTTGATAAATCTGTATTTTGCTCGCTATTTAACTTTTGTACATAAAGATCAGCTTCTTTATTCAGTTCCTCTAATTCCGCATCTTTTATAACTGTATCAACCACTATTTCTACATTATTATCTTTCACAATTGATACAGGTTCTTTTTTCTCGAGTTCAGTCAACAAAATCGCTCCTTTATTTATATGTGCGAATTTATGTGCACTATATTTCATCTATTATATCGTATTTCATATTCATTCTGATTGCTTGAAATCGATTTATTTAGAAATGCCTGTTTATGCAGTCATTCCCTGTTTCTTACTATAAGTATACCTGTAATCAACATAATTTTCCTCAGACTTAAGACCTAGAGAACAACATGCTGAAGGCGGATTCTTCGTATGTTACGTTTATAAAGGATGTTCTTCCTATCCCACTGTACTCAACCTTTTGACATACACCCTTTTTCAATGTGATAATTATATTACGCTCAAGTCTATTTCTTCCTGCGCGCTACGAATGCTCCATTTTGAAATGCCAATAACACCGTTTCAAACATTTCATCTTCTTCCATCATTTTTCTAAACTCGGCTAATTCACTTGCATGAGAAGTTGCATTATCAACAACAAGAATACCTTTTGGTTGTAAAATGCGTTTTATGTGCTCAAGCCACCACATGTATTGCGTACGCTCTGAATCTAGGAAAATAAAATCAAATGAATGATCTAGTTGCGCATCTAAAAATGCCCCTGCTTCTTGATTATGAACATCAATCCTTTGTATAAGGTTTGCCTTTTCAAAATTAACAAGTGCCTCTCCAACTCGTTCTGAAGAAAGTTCTACAGTTGTTACATTTCCATTTGTTTCTTCTACCGCGTTAGCTAACCACAATGTAGAATAACCATTAGAAGTTCCAATTTCTAAGATTCTTTTTGCGCTACACCCTTTTGCTAAAATTGATAAAAACTGTCCCATCTCACGAGAAATATTCCGTAATTTTTCTTCCCTTGTTTTTTTATTTCGATCATGCTCTTCTCCATATTGTTCAAGTTGAAATAATAATGAATCTAACGTATCCATTCTTTTCATCGCCTTTCCAAAGCAATATGATGAAAAAGCTCTTGTTGCCCGTCTACTTTCATTATATGCGAAACGAAAATCTTTTTCTTGTTATATGACAAAGATTTTAATTTTTTTATAGCATATTGTTTCGTTTTTTGGTAAAGTTAATTTCTACGTGCAATTATTCCATTCATACTATTTTTAATTCAATTGCAGTTATTAAATCATATAAACCCCAATTAAATGAATCGGTATTTCAAATTCAATTAAGCGCCCTTTCCGGACGCATTTTCTTTTGTTTTTATATTTCTAGAAGAAAGGATGCTTACAATGAACGTGATTAGCTTAGATGCTGCTCGAAAGCGAAAACAGCATAAAAAATTAATGATTACTATACCGATTATTTCACGTATTTATGAAGAAGACGGGGAAATTAAATTTGAGGTAGCTGGCGAAAAAGATGTACCTCTTGAAATGTTAGAGAAATAATAAAAAAGACGCACTTCTAAAGAAATGCGTCTTTTTTATACTATTCATTTAAATGTATAAGTTTTTCAGGATTAACCATCATATAAATGTTTGCGATTTTTTCATTCTCAAATGTAAATGAAAGCACGTAAGTCACTTTATTTTTCACTTTAACAATAACGCCTGGGGCACCATTTACTATCTTATACTCAACATTGTACACTGGCGGGAACTTCTTCCCAATCCCAAAGAATAAACGTATAATTCTATTTGCAGAGTAAATTGGATGAACTGCAGTTGTAACTTTACCCCCACCATCTGCTTTCAATATCGCATCTGTTTTTAATACTTCTAACATGCCTTGCGCATCCCCACACTGTAATGATGATACAAACTTTTCAACATAAGCAGCCATTTTTTTCGTACTTAACTTTGACTGCTTCGGCTTATCTAAAATACTTTTTCGTGCTCGTTGAAATATTTTCCGGCAATTCACACTACTCTTATCAACAATTGAAGCGATTTCTTCGTAGTCATAATCGAAAACCTCTCTTAATATGAAAACAACCCTCTCTACCTCAGACAATTGTTGTAAAAGTAATAAATATGCTGTAGAAATTGATTCTTTCATTACAAATGACTCTGATGGGTCATCAGTCTCTTCCACAAATGGTTCTGGTAACCACATTCCGACATATACGTTCCGTTTATGTGCTGCCGAGCGTAATTTATCAATTGAGCGATTTGTTACCATTTTACATAAATATGCTTTCATATTTTCTATAGATTGAACGTCCTCTATATTATTTAACGAGATAAAAACGTCATGAACGATATCCTCAGCATCCATAACACTCCCAAGGATTCTGTATGCTAATGAAAATAATAATGGTTGATACGTTTCATATAACTGCTCCGTTTCCATGATGAACTGCCTCACTTTCGGATTGCTTTAAAATGTGTAACGCCGCACGTTTGCCGCTTGCTACTGCAGCATCAGCTAATATTTCATCGTGCCCTGCCCAATCTCCTGCAACGTAAACACCTGGCATTTCATGTATGTTAGGGCCTGGTTTTTCAACACGGTCAATATGAGGAAAATCATGTACTACCGTAATTTTCGGTAAATATTGCTTTGCAACAACTTCTCTTCTCCAGTTCGGATGTAACAATTCCATCGTACTTTCTAACTGTTCTTTATCTTGTTGAATATGATTTAGTTCTAGCACAGGATTGTGATACTTAATTAGACTCACTGCAATCGATCCATCTTCACTTAATTTAGCTGCTCTCGATTGATTTGTGAAAAATATTGGTTGATCTAATCCCAAAGAAAAATGATGCATAGGATTCGGTAATTGTTTTAAACCAATATCTAACGCTGCCACGGTCACTTGTATAGATTGTTCACACCATTTTTGCAAACTTGTTCCCTCTGCACCTTTTATAATTTTACAAGCCTCTTTCGGCGGAGTTGTTACAATGACTGCACCTGCTTCAAATACTTCATCGTCAAAACATTGTATTCTTTGTTTCCCTTCACAATGCTCTATTTTCAAAACATGCTTTTTAGCCAGAAATTGCACACCACTATCACTCGCTATCTTCCTTAAATTTGTTATTATCGTCTCCCACCCCCCATCTACATAAAGTACTCCTTCTTTCATAGAAAGCTGTATTTGCTTTAGTACTGAAGATGCTAATTGTATTGTAGGAGCATACGTATATGTTGTTGTACGGCATAATGCATAAAATATATTTCGAACCATTGGATCTTTAATTTCCTTTTCCGCCCATGTAGATAGACTCATTTTTGAAACTTTTCCTACATCTAAATTCCCTAAATGAATCATTAGACGAGAGAACTGTACTTTTGCAGACCAAGAAAGTAACGGTGTTGATAAAATAGAGCGAAAATCTGTTGGGATGGTAAAAACATCCCCTTTCCATATTCCATGTGCTTTTGTAGATGGAACTCCACCTGGTAGATTTATACCTAGCTCATTAAAAGTTTTAAACGCTTCTCCACCTCTATATAAAGCATGTGCACCAAGATTCATACAAATGCCATTTTTATTTATAGTCTTCCCGCGACCGCCGAAGTGACTGGATTTTTCTAATACAATAACCTTCCTTCCAGCTTTCGCTAAATATATAGATGCTGTTAATCCAGCAAGCCCACCACCAACAATTGCTACATCAAAATTTTTCATAACAAAATCCCTCCTTATCCGTTCTACATACAAGACGAACGATTAACGAGGGATGTGACATTCAGTAATACATAATTTATTTTCTAATCCATTACATGCTGATGCCAAATTTCTCTTTCTTCTTCATTCATTCCTCCAATTATTTTTGAAAAATCTATTTTTCTATCAAATGAGTCTTTTAACATATGAAATTGTTCAAACGAACCTGTAAATATTTCTAATGAATGAGAACAACAAATCGTTTCAAGGTTATCAATTGTTGCGCCATCTAATTCTAATTCCTTTAGTCCTTTCATATTACCTAATGCGGCTCCATCCTTTACCTTTGTATCTGTCAACTTTATATTTCGAATTGATGAATTGTGTTGTAAACAATTTAAATTAACAAAGGTGCTATTTTCAAATTCAATTGATATTAATTTTTTTAAATTTTGCAAAACAAGTAAATCCAGTTCACTAACATTTTCTAAACCTAAAATATATAAATACTTTAAAGAATCTACTTTTGAAATTGCATAGAGCTGCTCACAATTTGAAATATGTACTGTAAGTGATTCTAAATTTTGAAACTTCGATAATAATGAAAAATCTTGAATACTAGTATGTGAAATGTCTAATTTCTTTAATGCTGATATTTCTACAAGTTCCGACAGATTATTTATCTTCGTATTTTTTATATTCATTTCTTGTAAGTGCTGCAAGTGTAATACTGGCGTTAAATCTTGAACTGGGTTATTTACTAAATATAACTTCTTTAAAGCATTCATTTGTTCTAATCCTGCTAAATCTTGAATTTCATTTCCAGATAAAATTAGTTCTCTCACTTCTGTACATATCAGTAATGGACTTATATCTACTAATCCATTTCCACCTAAATATAATCTCTTCTCCCTCATAAACTTGCCTGCACATTCAGATGGACCCACTATATTTCTCCAATTCTCATCTAAACTATCGTACCAATCATTAATGTTTTTTTCAGATTGAAATATTAATTGAGGATGTAAAACAGGTAATTCAATATTAAATAAAGCATCTAAAAAATGTATATTATCGTTAGCACCATAACTCCAATATAAATAGTCTTCTTCTTGGTGAATAGTGAAATGTTTATTTTTTAACGTTTGTACAATAAATAGTAACAAGTCTGAAATTCTATTCGCAATTACATATTTCACTTCTTCATCTCGTCCAAAATTAATAACTTGTCCCACTTTTCCCTTTTCATCCGGGTCAACATCTATTCCTATGTTGTTACCACCATAATCTTTACTAATAGGTATCCAATTGTGATTCACATATCTTTCCTTAATGCATTCTGCTGGTATTGAAAATGCATCAAAATTTAAAAAATCAACCTCTTCAATTCTTTTCCATATTCTCCACTCATCCAAAACTTGATCTAATGAGAGAAATGGTAAACCAAAAAATAACCCAGGTCCTGATCTATCCTCACCGTTATGTGCAAGATAAAGATTTCGTAATTCATCTGGAAACACAATTCCCATTTCATTTTCAACATCTTGAATTTCTTCTATTGTTGCAGGCGCATTCAAAAACGGTTTAAAGTAATTTTTCAATTCAACTTCCAACTCTTTTACAATAGTATGATTCATTTTCTACACTCCCCTTGTACTCCAAATTTCAAAAAACCGCTATATTTTACATTAATTGTAATTAATAGCACCTTTTTTCGCAATGAAATTATTGTAATGTTATTGCATACAAATGAACAATTTTATTACTTTACAAACCAAGAGCAGCAATGCTTTCACATTTCAATAACTAGACTCATATCTTAAATTCAAATTGCATGAAAATATAAGAAAGGTGGGTAATACTAATGACTTCTAGTATCGACTACACTTCCCCCTCAACTAATTTCACCTATGATTTAAGTAAAAGTAATTTTTTTAAAAAAGATACCCAAAATTATATAAACGTACTTGGCGTGAAACAATTAAATACGTTAGAAAATACTTCTTTATTAGATATTTATTTAAATACAGGAAATGTTGTGGAGCCACATATTCATCAAAACGCAGCTGAACTTGTTTACTGTATTTCAGGGTCTGCTGTTGTTTCTTTACTGAATCCTTTTACTAATCAAATATTAAACTTACCGATACAACCAGGGCAAGTCGCCAACATTCCACAAGCGTGGTGGCATTATGAAGTCGCTACAGCAGATGGTACTCATTTATTAGCTATTTTCAACGCCCCAACACCAGAAGTTATTTTTGGTTCTGATATGTTACGCTTAACACCCGCTAATATAATGGCTCATACTTACTGTATTGATGAACAACAATGGAAACAAGCAGTATCCCCTATTCAATCCACTACAGTAATTGGTCCTCCAGCAAACTGCAATCAAAACCGCGGAATGATAGACACACCAACTCAGCTTCCTAGTCCACAACAAAATTTATATTATCAAGATTCATATTATTTCCCTCTTTACTGGGGATATTAATTTATATCATGAATAAAAAATCTCCTCGGAAAATACGTAGGAGATTTTTTACTGTATTTCCTCCATTCCTATTTTTTTCGTAACATTTAATAGAGTACATACATATAATATTTATATATTTAATTGGAGGTGATAGTACTATGAGTAATTATAACTACCGAAAAAATAACTCCTATAATAAAAATAGTAGTTCATCAACATCCTCTCAGTCTTCCAATTCTCAATCTTCCAATTCCCAGTCGCAAAGAGATTTAGCCAATCAAGGCTATGTAAAGAAAAAAGGATGTAACTGTAATAAAAACAAATAGTTTATTACCAATTTGAACTATAACATTTCAGCGCTCATGATAAATACCTTACTTTTCTTGTATACCGTTTATGTAATGGATGAATTCTATTAAAAATAGAATTCATCTTTTTTATTTATAGGTAATTTTTTAAACTGCATAACTTATTCTATAAACAATAAAGTGTAAATCATACATTTTAATTTTCCTTTTATACCAACTTAACAATGAGGAATTTCTTAATTGATGTATCACCTATCTTCCCATAAAATATAGCCCTTCCTAATAAAATTAGAAAAGGCTATATACAGAATACATTACCACAAGTTATTGGATATTAATACCTGCACTTACAAATCCAGCAACTGCAGCTATTGGACTTGCTGCCGTTAATGAAACATATAACAGTATTTTATCTCCAGCAGCTACTGGAATAGCTTCAGGTATGATTCCCGATGCTGTAGCACCAATCGCTATTACAGCAAATGCTGGTGCTAATAATAGAGGTGCGCCCTGTACTGTAAACGTATTACTCGCTGCAGGTGCAGTTAATATTTGTATCTGCACTTGAACAGGTGATAATGGAGCTAATGCAGCTGTTGCACTAAAGAAACCTGCTAATGACGTAATAACCCCATCACGTGGTGCTACAAATGCATAATCACCTACACCTAATGCTAATGTGATACTAGTTCCACCTGTTAAAGCTACACCAGGCTGACTAAATCCAAATCCAAGGAGTGTCCCCGTATTAGCTATTAATGCGTTAACTAACGCAGATGGTGTTGTACCTGAAGCGAATGGAATAATAGCTCCGCCACCAGTTGCTCCTGTTGCTCCTGTTAATCCTGTTGCTCCCGTTGCTCCTGTTGGACCTGTGTCTCCCGTTGGACCTGTTGGGCCTGTTGCTCCTGTTGGGCCTGTGTCTCCTGTTGGGCCTGTCGCTCCTGCTACTCCTGTGTCTCCCGTTGGACCTGTTGGGCCTGCTGCTCCTGTGTCTCCCGTTGGACCTGTTGGGCCTGTCGCTCCTGCTAGACCTGTGTCTCCCGTTGGACCTGTTGGGCCTGTTACTCCTGCTCCAGTCGCTCCTGTCGGGCCTGTTGCTCCTGTTGCTCCTGTTGCTCCGCCTCCTGGACCTGTTGGACCTGTTGGACCTGTTGGGCCACCTCCTGGAGTAGCACCAATTAGTTGAACTAATAAGTTTAATAGAAGTTGTAAGCTTGCAGGATCAATAATTAAAGAGAAGAAGAATGGTGCAAGAGCACTGAAGAATTGTTGTAATAAAGAAAGTAATTGACCTAGGTCTGGGTTTGGAGATTGTAGTAAGTTAATAATACTTTGAATTAATTGTTTTAAGAAATTCCCTTCTGGAGAAGGTGCTAATTCATTTAGTAAATTCAATAGTTGCGTAAACAAATTGAGTAAAGCTAATCTGTTTGCATCACTTGGATTTGCAAAAAACGCTGCAATAGCCGCAATTAAAGAGTTTAGTAAAGTGATTAATCTACCTAATTGTTCGCTAGTAATCGGAACCGTTTGTGGATTGTTACAACAATCTGGAGTGAAAACAATCGGATTATTGCAGTTGTTATGACCAAAACAATTATTATGTGACATTAATTTCCTCCTTACTTATTTTATAATTGAGTATTTTCCTATTAATAAGAACTATAAAATCGTGCATAGGTTTCATTCACTTAAAATAGGAAACATGAATTATAATTAAACTTTAAAACGATATTTAATTATGTTCATGACTCACATATTAATTATATGTTTTTAATAATTGACTGCTTAGATTAAACACCTAAACTTAAGAGTTTATTTTATTTTTCCACGTTTATCTCTTAAGTCCAAAAGCACATTTTAATTTAAATATTAAAACTAAGTATTAGCATATAACCAATAACTAACAAGTAATAACACCACCTTTTCAAATAAATAACAATAATACCTTTACTTAAATTGTGTTCCCTCTATTATCATAAAGCCGTTTCTATTATCAAAAACTCTCATACAATATAGTGGACAAGTTATTGTATACTTCGTTCCAAAAAACAATTTAGGGAGTGAGAATTAATTGCCTATTATTCAACCATTTATGGCATCTAGAAGATTCACCTCTACACTAAGTGCTGGAACTGGAACTGGAGCAGCTTTCGCAATTGCTGCAACTGCTTGTTTAAATGATGCCGGTACTACTGCAACTGCTTTTCCGACTTTTACGTATTACAACTTATATGTAAACGGCATTCTTCAACCTAGTGTGAACTCCAGTGTTACTACTGGACCTACTGGCGCTATCACAATTCCTGGTGGAGATGCATTAGACGGTGGAATTCCAATTACAATTGAATTTATCGTCACTTAATTTTAGCTAATTTAAAGTAGAAAAAAGACAGATTCTTTTCATTTAAGAATCTGTCTTTTTTAATTAATAGTGATAAATTGCAAAATAATTGATGAACCTTGTGATGGGGGTTGATTATCCAATAATGTTAGCTGACCAGTACTAACTTGATATAATGGTTGTGGTTGAAGTATTCCATTAATAAACAAGTTAATATATGAAACCTCATCAGGAGCTAATATGTGAGTTGTACCATATTGAGCGATCCCATCTGAATCTGTATATATAAGTTTCTCTCCATCTGAAAAAGTGTAAAATAATAAATTAGTTGTTGTTATGGGACCAATAACTCCCGTTGCCCCTGTTATTCCCGTCGGACCTGTTGCTCCCGTTGCCCCCGTTAAACCCGTTGTTCCTGTTACTCCTGTTACTCCTGTTGCTCCTGTTATTCCCGTTGTTCCTGTTATTCCTGTTATTCCCGTCGGACCTGTTACTCCTGTTGCTCCTGTTACTCCTGTTGTTCCTGTTGTTCCTGTTGCTCCTGTTATTCCCGTTGCTCCTGTTATTCCCGTCGGACCTGTTACTCCCGTTGTTCCTGTTGCTCCTGTTATTCCCGTCGGACCTGTTACTCCCGTTGCTCCTGTTATTCCCGTCGGACCTGTTACTCCTGTTGTTCCTGTTGTTCCCGTTGTTCCTGTTACTCCTGTTATTCCCGTCGGACCTGTTACTCCTGTTACTCCTGTTGTTCCCGTTGTTCCTGTTACTCCTGTTATTCCCGTCGGACCTGTTACTCCTGTTGTTCCTGTTGTTCCTGTTGTTCCCGTTGTTCCTGTTGCTCCTGTTATTCCCGTCGGACCTGTTACTCCTGTTGTTCCCGTTGTTCCCGTTGTTCCTGTTACTCCTGTTATTCCCGTCGGACCTGTTACTCCTGTTGTTCCTGTTGCTCCCGTTGGACCTGTTGCTCCCGTTGGAATATAAATTGGCGGAAGAGCTGGAAAGGTAGGTCCAATATTTTCAGATCTTATCATACCTTTATTCAACGATAATTTGTCATTGCAGTTCAATTTAATACCTCATTCCATATTTCCGTTTACTAATTAACAAAATATAACATCTATCATTTTAGAAAAATTCTATAACTTTTTCATATTAAAATGACTTTTACATATAATAAACTCTTTACCGTTGCTCTAACTAGTAGTATTAATATAATAAAATGATAGTTCCATTTCAAAATACTAAATCGGTTACGTTCTAATTTAAAAATGAGGTGATTTATATTCAAGATAAGAATGAAAAAATAAAAAAAGAACTATTATCACTGGCTCTTGAAATTATTCTTCCATACAGACTTACAGGTCCTACTGGGCCTACAGGCATTACTGGATCTACAGGTATTACTGGATCTACAGGTATTACTGGGCCTATTATCACAACAAACTCTATTTTCGCTAATAATACGTTAGGTGGTCCCATTTCAGTCATATTAGGTGGAACAAATATTCCACTTTCTAATAACCAAAGTCTCGGTAATTTTACAGTGAACGCTTCAAATGATATTTTTACAATTCCTGTTACTGGGAGATATTATTTAACCTATCAAGTTATTACGACAACTGCACTACTTGCTGGTACAAGACTTCTATTAAACTCTTCAACTCCACTTCCCGGATCTATTGTTTCACCCGCACTATCAACTTCAAATTATAATAATAATTTAATAACCAATTTAATTGCCGGTAATACAATTTCACTTCAACTATTCGGCGTATTATCCGTAATTAATTTAATTGGAGGCGGTTCAACAGGTGCCTCTTTAACAATTATACGAATCGATTAAAAAATGATTCGTTCTTTTTATAATAATCATTCTGAAATTCTAAAACAGTAACTATTTCGTCAGTCCTAAAGTTACTATTTCAATAACCTCACGACAATATTTATGCAATTAGAGACACTTTGTACTATATTAACAGTGGAAATTATCTATACTAAATTTTCCGTATATACATTATCAATTTACACTTCTTCCTGCCAATGTTACATTGAATAAGAAGACAGTTTCTCAAATGCGAACCATCTCAATACGTTTTTGAGAAACATACTCCAATCCTATACGCGAGAGCAATACTATGTTGACACTCAAACGAGTGTCTTTTTTTTATGAATTCATAAAATAAAACCATCTCTTATAGATGGTTTATCAACACACATTTCTTTATATTCTTGAAGTAATCGCAAGTTTATGAAGTTGGATAATAAATGGTCATACTTAACCGAGTTAGTGTTCTTCCGGAATTATGATAGAAGTGTGGTCTATCTGCCTTAAAGCGAATTGCATCCCCGCAATTTAATTTATATTGACAATCATTTATTTCAATTGTCAATTCCCCTTCAAACACCGTTATAAATTCTTCGGTCCTTTCTTTATGGCCTTCCGAACTTAATTTTCCTTCTGTTTCAATTTCAATCGTATAGATTTCAAAGTTCCTATCATCTTGAAAAGGAAAAGAAGGATACACTTTATATCTCCCATTGTCTTCTGATAATACTTGTACATCATTTCGTAAAACAACTTTCGTATCTGGTTGCGGATTATTGATTAAAGAAGTAAAAGACACTTTTAAACCATTAGCGATTTTCCATATCGTTGTTAATGTTGGGCTTGACTCTCCTCGTTCAATTTGTCCAATCATCGTTTTACTTACACCTGTTAATTGAGAGACCTTTTCTAAACTCATTTTCTCTTTTTCACGTATTGTTTTTAAATTTTTTGCTAAAATAAGTTGAATTTCTTCCATAAGAAACACCCCTACACTATATACAATATAACGACCGTTATGTATAATAAAAAGTACACGTTATATTGTTCTTTTCGGTCATTATAACACACACTAAATATTTTGGGGGTTTTGAAATGCCTATATTTTCTTTTTTGTTATTTGTTTTTATAAGTAGCTTCACACCCGGACCTAACAATTTTTTAGCTATGACATACGCCAATCAACATGGGTTAAAAAGAAGTATGCAATTTTGCTTCGGAGTCGCTTTCGGTTTCTTCATCCTCACTTCCTTATGTAGTTTCTTTAATATTGTACTCATCAATATCTTACCCATAATCGAATTTCCTTTAAAAATTTTAGGTGTAGCTTATATGCTATATTTAGCTTTTAAAATACTCACTAGTAAAACTAGTGCAGATCCCGATGAAAAATATAATAAAAATTTATTCAAAGTTGGGATATTCATCCAGTTTGTTAATCCTAAAGGAATACTATTCGGACTAACTGTAGTATCAACTTTTATTCTCCCTTACTATAATTCATACTCGAGTTATCTACTTTTTTCATTATTTCTAGGTTTAGTCGGCTTAATGAGTACATTTAGTTGGAGCTTATTTGGTTCCATGTTTCAAAAACTTTTATTAAAGCATACGAAATCATTTAATATCATTATGGCCCTTTTATTAATGTTTAGCGCTATTTCAATTTTAGCCAATTAAATTAAAATTCTGAATTTTCATTTAATACTACGTGTTAAAAATAAAGCTGAGATGTCCAATCAAACTCTCTCATACAATACTTATTAATTTTCAAGGCAGGAGTCTCCTTTATCTAATCTAATTCATACGAAATAAAGTGAATCTTTAATCAGCCCGTCCCCCACCTAACTTCATTGCTTCCGCTGAATTTTTTTTGGATCTTACTTCCTGTTAATGCGGGATAAAATTTTAAAAAGAGGATTACTCATTAAAAGTAATCCTCTTTTTTTGTGCCGATTGTATTTTAAATATACTGTTCCTCAAACTTAAACCTTTACTTAACTTCATACCACCAACCTTTTCGATCAAGGTAATCCGTCATTCCTTTAAGCTGCGCATCTGAAGTTGGTTCAGAGATAAAATATGTTAGACCATCCGATTGTAAGATAAATTTGGCCGTCATTTTAAGAGATGTTAATGCTCCCATCACATCAGGTGTTTCATAAGGGGAAAAAGCTCCTGTTTGAATGATATTTTGTTTAGATGGCGGAGTTGTCCCACTAGACTGCCCAGTTAAAGCATACACAATTGAATTTGCAATCTTATCTGGATTCCATTTTGCCATATCTGCTTCATTATCGATAAATCCAAGTTCAATTAAAATTGCAGGTGCTTTCGTATTCGCTAATACATAAAGGTCTTTTCGTTCCTTAGCACCACGATTTGTCCAGCCAATATCTTTTGAAAGTTGCGCTGCTATTTTTGCTGATAAAGCTTGTTGGTCATAGTACAGAACTTCAACACCATTAGCTTTCGTATCATATGAGTTTAAGTGAAATGAAACTACTAAGTCTACATCATGTGAGTTTGTTTTAGATACGATGTTATTTAAATTTTGCGCTTGTGTTGTCCCTACTTCATCAGTGTCATCATAAACTGTATGCCCTAAAGCTCTTAATTTAGCAACAACTGCATCCTTAACTTGTCGATCCATAATGTGTTCTTTCCGATTCCCATAATTTGCACCTTGTACAATACTATTGTGACCTCCATGTAAACTATATCTAGTCATTGTTCCACATCCTTTTTTATTAATATATTCAAAGCTCGTCTTATTGTCTGGTCAAATATCCTGTAGAGCTCAAGCAAACACTAATTAGGGCACTAATCTATTCTCTAAAACAAATGTTTTAAGTTACAACATTTATCTATTTAAACTATTTATTTAGAAATCTTTTTATTGTAATACAGAAAAATACGTTATAATATAAATTACTGTTCTTTAGGAGGAGTTTAATGGCAGATAAATATAAATTTTTGATACTCATTGTTACAGCATTTTTTTCTTTCTTTTCCTTAATAAAAGATTTCCGTAACACTTCAAAAAGTTTCTTTTGGGGGAGCTTTACAATCTTAACAAGCTTTCTATTATTATTAACTCATGCTTTAGAATTAACTCCAATACTTCTCTATTCAGCACAGATGGCTCTTGAAATTATTACAATTCCACGTAAATTAATTCTTCCATCTAGCACTGAAGTTGCTTGTTTTTACTAACAATCCGTGAATTTAAAAACTTCAACTCTATATTTCTAATTATCTTTACAAATATAAAAATGCGGTTTCTCCTTCCTAGAGAAACCGCACTATATTAAATTTAAAACTGACTAGTATACAAATCAAAGTTATATCCTCATATTTACGATTTGTTATTTCACCATCATGTTCCTTATAAATTTTAAACACCTTATCTCTTTCTATGCTTCTCCTGCTCACCTCATATCACCCATCACCTTTATTTTAGTAGGAAGAAACTCGTAATAATTCCTCCTTATAGTAATTCCCTTTTATAAATTCTTTCATTTAAATGTATAATTATATAAAAATCCCTAAAAATCAAAATCGAGGTGAACACCATGAAAAGTTTTGGAATGGTATGCTATTAGTACTCTCTACTGTCTGTTCAGTACTCATAGTATATTATAAATTCAATTCCTTCTATATTAAATTTATATCAGGCAATGCATATTACTGGCTAAACAGTATCTATCCTAACTGTTGGGTTCCTTATAATCCTTAATTATCAACATAAAAGATATTATCACGAAAAACTACACAACTTCTGACTCGAATTAAGGAGCCTCCTATGCTTCCTTTTTCTATGTAAAATAAAAAAGCAGCTATTAGGCTACTTAAATTTCGGCTTATCACCAAATAAAATGATATATATATTCTCCCGTTATACTTTCATCAACTCCTGCAACCCTAGCAAATCTCATCACGTCAGCACCCTGAAGGAAATACATCGTTAGCATAACTGGCACCCGTGACCACATAAATCGATAAAGCTCATTTACTCTTTTCCTAGTCGTAACAAATAAATCATTCGCAGGTCCATTAATCCATGCAGTTGTCCTAACTGAAGTAAACGGAAGATCTATCCCATTAACAACTATTCTTGCCATACTTTGTGTTATATCCACATCGATCCCCTCATTCCAAGAATCAAATCTATATCCCATATTTACATAAGTATTCTTAGCTATAAGAAATGTTTAAAGAGAATTTTTTTATTTTTATGAACTTCCACAAAACCACCTCAAAAGAAACTTATTTTATAAATTCCATAACGAAAACTAATTTATGCAGGGGAATTAATATTTCATACATCGCGGGTTTTCAGCAACTAATCACCATTATTTCCTGCATAAATTTAACCTAGTTAATTACCTGCGCTTTTTATTTAATACATGCTCAAACAACTTAAGTTCTATATTTCAGTTAGCTTTTGCTAGCTGCTCTTTTATTCTTTTTTCACCCATTCCCCACCACACAATTCCCAGCCTTGCTCCTTTAGTTGTCCAAGTTACTTCCTTCTTGATCAGCCACTAAATCTAAATACTCTTGATGTTTCCTTATGTGATATGATGCTTCCTATTCGTAGTCATCAATATTTTTTATTGATTGTTATGCATAACGTTTATAAGCTTCGATTCTATCCTCTGGTCACTTTTTCATATCCATTCCCCTTTACTACAAGATGAAATTTTTATTGTAATCTTTCTCTGTAAGATTTTTTATGGCTAGTTTCTTTCTCTAAATTACATACAAAGAACTCCCAATGAGTGAAACAGTTAGCAAAAGCTAACTGTTTTCTAATTAAAATAACTATTTTGTTTAAATCCACCTTAATTTACATCACATATTCTTAACGTTCAAATTAATAACTGTATAATATAATTAAACTATTTGCATGAGGGGTGATCACTATAAATTGGAAACAAAAATACAATCCAAAGTAGCTCTTTTACCGCATGTATAGTTATATTTATAAAGCCCTTGATGATATATCATGGTCCTTAAAATAATGTAAATTGTTATGAGTACACATTTTTTGTGTACTCTTTTCATACCCCTATAAAATAACGCTTTCATTTCAAAGTTATATTGTTATTAAATTATCTATTCTACTCCTCTTCTCTTGTTCATATGCCGAGTTGTTTATTCATAAATTAAAAATAATTAACATAACTGAATGGAGGCTAACCATGTCATTTGCAAATATTATTAAATACGGACGCGTTCCGCACTTTAACTCTAACTTCCCTTTGATTTTATTTTGGAGTCAGAAAAGTGGCTGTACTTCACTTGCACATTGGTTTTTTTATCAAATAAATTTATTTAAACAAGCCATAAAATACGATTCCTTCATCCATAATTATGAAAATGAAATTTACAAAAACTCCTCCAACTACTTTATTGAACTAGCTACAGCTTTATATACAAATCGAAAAGATTCCTATAAATTAGTGAGAAACCCCTATACAAGAGCTGTCAGTTCATTCTTTTCACTAATTGCCCCCCCTCACATAGAAAACCCAGCATGGAATCCTATTCGGAATTTTTATTATGGTAATGAATTTTGTAATAAGCCTATTTCATTTAAAATCTTTCTCTACTATTTAAAAATGCAAATGAAAGATTTAGAACACGTAGATCCACATTTAATGCAGCAATATGAACCAGCTGAGGAGGAGTTTGTTACCAAGTATATCTACCTTGAAAATTTCTCTACTGAAATTGTGCGCTTAGAACAAACATATCAATTAAAAACTTCTCCTTTACACATACTAACCAAATCATGGCATCATCAGAAGGACAGGGCGATTTTTAGAGGTGATTTTGCAGATGCTGATATTACCGATCCTTTATTCCCACGCCTCCCAACATACGATAGTTTTTATAATCATGAAACTATCCAATTAGTACAGGATATTTTTAATAAAGATTTTAGCACGTACAATTACCCATTAACTCCTTTAAAAAATAAGTGATTTTCTAATTGTAGTTTCATATATTATAGAGAAACTTAAATTCACCTATTTAAGTTTCCTCATAAAACTCTCGTAGTAGGTTGGGGCACTGGAAACAGTGTCTTTTTTAATAAAATTCAAATCGCATTATTTATCAAATCATTAAAACATATAAATGTAACGTGAAACACACATTAAGGTTATTTTCATTCGTTCTATTTGTTCCATTGCCGTTATATAATCAAAAATCAATTATTTTACTATTAAATACAGAAACTTCAATTCCCAAACGATTAGTCTCAATTGTTTAAAAAATCAATTTCATAATTTACATCATACTCATGCAACACTTTTTTGGAACAATTTTACATCCTAAAATTACAAGTGAACGATTGAGTCATAAAGGTGTTTTCATAAGCTTACGCATCTTTTACCTTGGATACAAGAATACGCAGTTAAAACATTTAGTGAACAATTATTTGGATAATAATGTTTACAAACATAAAAATGCGGTTTCTCCGTTCTAGAGAAACCGCACCATATTAAAGGTTGTATTAAATTTTAAACTGACTCGTATACAAATCAAAGTAAAAACCTCTATCTTCCATAAGAGATTCATGATTCCCTCTTTCCATAATACTTCCATCTTTTATAACAAGGATTTGATCTGCTTTTTCAATCGTTTTCAGTCGATGAGCGATTACGAAACTTGTTCGACCTCTCATTAAATTGTTTAGCCCTTCTTGAATTTGTAATTCTGTTCTCGTATCAATATTTGATGTTGCTTCATCGAGAATTAATATATCTGCATCTGCTAAAATCGCTCTTGCAATCGCAAGAAGTTGTTTTTGTCCTTGACTTAAATTCGATCCTTCTGAAGCGATTTTTGTTTCATATTGATTCGGTAAATGCTTTATAAAAGAATGTGCAGATGCTGCCTTAGCGGCATTGATTACCTCTTCATCACTAGCATCTAATCGACCATAACGGATATTATCCATAATTGTCCCGGCAAATAAATACGTATCTTGTAAAACTACCCCTATTTTACTTCGTAAAGAATTTATATCATAATCTTTTATATTTTTTCCATCGATATGAATTTGCCCTTGCTGTATATCGTAAAAGCGAGTTAGTAAATTAATGATTGTTGTTTTACCCGATCCTGTGGGACCAACTAATGCAATTGTCTCCCCTGGTTGTGCCTTAAGACTCACTTCTTTTAAAATCGTTTTATTTTCCTCATAACCGAATGTAACATTCTCAAGTGCAACATGTCCTTGTAAATTTTGTACCATGAACGCATCTTTTTTATTTTGGATTTCTGGTACTTCATCCATAATTTCAAAGACACGTTCTCCACCAGCAACTGCCGCTTGAATCGTATTCATTAAAGTTGCGAATTGACTAAGCGGTCTTGAGAATTGACGAGAATAATTAATAAAAGCTGCAATGACACCTACTGTTGTCATTCCATTTAAAACCATTACTGATCCAGTCCCAATAACAAGCCCCATACCTAAGTTATTTATAAAATTCATACTTGGAAAAATAAAAGCTGAAAATGTATCCGCCTTTGTAGCAGACATTCTAAGTTGTTCATTAATTTTATTGAAATTTTGTACAGTTTCTTTTTCTTTCCCGTATAACGTTGTAACATCCGCTCCAGTTATAGCTTCTTCAATAAAACCATTTAATTCTCCTAAATCTTTTTGACGCTTTGCAAAGTTTTTACCACTATAAGCAACTAATTTTTTTGTAACGAAAAACATAATAGGTACTGTAATTAGTGTAACAATTGCTAAAATCCAATCTAATGCGAACATCGCAATTGTTACACCTATAAAGGTTAATGCTGATGAAATAATTTGTATAACACTTTGTGTTAACGCTTGATTCAAATTATCTATATCATTTGTCACACGACTCATTAAATCCCCTTGAGAACGTACATCAAAGAACCGTAAAGAAAGAGTTTGGATTTTCTCAAAAATATCTTGTCGTATTTTTTGTATCGTTTTTAATGCAACGTTAACCATGACAAATGTTTGTAACCATGTTAACAATACTGTTACACCGTAAATTGCGATAAGTAACAAACACATTCTCGCCGTACCGCTTAAATCTTTCGGTACAATATATTGATCGATAATTACTCCCATTAAATACGGACCTAATAACCCAAGTAATGTCGTAATAAATACTAAAAATATAACGAACGTAAGAGCAGCCTTTTGATAGCCCATATAGTTCCATATTCTCATTACAGTTCCGTTTGTATTTTTAGCTTTACCCATCTTAGGCGCGTTACGCCCACCTTTATTTGCAAATTGCCCTTGGAAATTACGCATGTTCTTCCCCACCTTTTTTATGTAAATTACCGCCTTGGGAAAGATAAATTTCTTGATATACCTCACATTGTTCTAACAGCTCTTCATGTGTACCATCACCTACTAATTCACCGTTATCTAAAACGAGAATTTTATCAGCATCTATAATAGAAGAAATTTTAGAGGCAATTAATAATGTTGTTGTTCCTTTATATTCTGTTCTTAATGCCGATTGAATGTTAGATTCTGATTTAGCATCTACTGCAGATGTAGAATCATCTAATATAAGAATAGATGGCTTTCTCACAAGTGCCCTTGCAATTGATACACGTTGTTTTTGTCCGCCTGATAAATTCGTTGCACCTTGTGTTAAATGATATTGATATGAATCTTCTAGCTTATTAATAAACTCAGTCGCACAAGCTGCTGAAGCTGCTACTTCAAGTTCCTCCTTCGTTGCATCTTCTTTACCATAACGTAAGTTCTCTTCTATACTACCTGAAAACAATAATGCCTTTTGAGGTACAAACCCGATTGAAGCACGAAGTTTTTGTAAATCATACGTCTTAACATTTATTCCATCAATGCATATTTCTCCTTGATCAACATCGTATAAACGCGGTAAAAGTTTTGCTAAAGTAGATTTACCACTTCCTGTAGAACCGATAATCCCTACTTTTTCACCTTTACATATGTTAAATGAAATATCTTTTAAAACATATTCATTATTTTTCGTGTAACTATAACTAACACTTTTAAAGGCAATTTGTCCCTCGATTTGCTGAGGTGCAACCGCATTTGTTTCGGTCGTAATATCAACCTCAGTATTTAAAACTTGCTGTACACGATCCGCAGATGGAAATGCTCGCGCAATTTGCATAAATACCATACTGATAGACATAAGTGACATTAAAATAATATTCAAATAGTTAATAAACGCTAATATAGCTCCTACTTGAAGCGTTCCATTAAATACTTTTTCTCCACCGATCCATAATGTTGCGACAATCCCGCCGCTTACAACTAACATAATGATTGGCATCATTAAAGAAATAAGCTGCACTGCTCGAATATTTATCTTCGTTAAATTTGTATTCACTTTTCCAAACTGAGTGATTTCATATTTTTGTCTTACATACGCTTTAATAACACGTACACCAGATAAATTTTCTTGCAACTTTGTATTCACTTTATCTAATGCTTCTTGCACTTTTTTGAACGTTCCGCTCGCTTTACTTGCAATAAATATAATCGCAAGCAATAAAATTGGAACGACTACGAGTAATATAGGAAATAACTCACGTGCTGTTACAAAAACAATTATGATACTTCCGATAAATAACAAAGGACCACGAACAAGAACACGTAATGTCATCGTCATCGCCGATTGAATTGAAGTAATATCATTTGTCACAATCGTTAATAATTTCCCAGTTCCAAATGAATCACGATTTTCACTAGAAAATGTTTCTATTTTCGCAAATACATCTTTTCGTATGTCTGTAGCGAAATTAACTGCTGCTTTTGTAGAATACATCATGCACCCAAGTCCTCCAACTAAACCGAGTGCTGCAGCTCCTATCATAAGAAGCCCCATTTTTATTACATAATTCAAATCACGGTTTGCTATCCCAACATCAATAATATGTTGCATAATAGTCGGTTGAATTAAGTCCATCGCAACCTCAAGTACCATAAATAGCGGTCCAATAATAGCGAAGAACATGTATGGTTTTAAATACTGTAATAACTTGCGAAATGATTTCATACATAATCTCCTTTTTCCTATGAAATTACCATTTAATAATTCATACCCTCCTTATTTAAGCGATGTATTTTGTAATTTCTTTCTTATTCCTATTATATTATGTAAATTAATATTTAACATTATTAAATGATACGCATTAATGACTTTTCGGTCAATAAATGTGCTTTGTATTATATAAATATAAAAACCGCATTCTTAATGAAAAGAATACGGTTTTTCATCTATATTTTTTCAGTTGTAAACTCTAAAAACTCAGTCTCAAATCCATTATTTTTAGAAGGACTACACGTGTAAAAACCTATTTTAACAGGCTCATTTCCTGTATCCTCCATCAAATGAGCGATTCTTATTTGTTCCCATTGGTGGATCTTCTTCACATATATTGTATAATCACCACGTTTACGAACAATTCGAAAACGAAGTTGCTCGTTAGCTAATTCTGTTGGAAAGTCTTGTGTGGACCAATCGGAATATCCATTATTTGTTACGACTGCTCCTAAATGTGATGGACCATCTGGAATATATTCTAATGAAGCTTTCAGCCAACACTTTTCCGAAATCATAACAAAAAGACCTGCTTGATCGTATTTTGAATTTGGATTCATACACAATTGTACTTCAGCTTGAAAGTCTGTCACCATTTCATTATAAAATACATGACCATTCATGACTTCAAAACCATAATGTGTTTTAAGCCAAAAATCTGTTTCTGCTTTCGAACGGACAATAAACGCCTGCTTGTCATTAATTTTATAATATTCAGGGACATTCATTATAGTGAGCTGCTCAACATGTTTAGGTATATATGATATATTCATAGTTCCTCCATAATAAAACCTTTATACAAACATTTAAAACTCCGCTAATACTGGGAATTTATAACCTTTAAAATCTAACTCTTTATTACTTCGAACCATTAAACACTTACTTGACTGTACTTCTGTAAATTGTACATCCTCAATCCCTAATTGATCTGGAGAGAAGTAAAATTCGATTTCTGTAAACCTTTCGGCGATTTCCCCGCATATTTCATCTAAAACTGGAATTACTGGTGCAAATACTCCATATAGTTTCAACTTTTCATTATCTACTTCATACACAATTAGAGCATCTAGTTTCTCTGAATAATACAATTTCTCATTCCATTCTGAATCATATATATTCAAATAAAACGAAGGATGGAAGTTTAATGTTGAAAAATTATTTGAAAGTCTTTGGCTACTATCAATAATTTCATGTATTAACTTTCTATCCTCTTCCATATAATAATCTAACTTTCTAAGTAAGAAATCATTATTATTCTTTTTATTATATAGAATAGTCATTAAATACTCCTGCACAACTTTAAAGCCAAATGATGCATATAGTTCAGGTTTTTCTGTAAACAATAATGTACATTCACATTTCTTATCGATTTCTTCTATCATTTTACTTATTAATTGTGTCATGAGTCCTTGTCTTCGAAAATTAGGGTGTGTCATTACCGATTGAATGCCCGCTGCATTTATTCTTTCACCATTTACTAGCAATGGTAGCGAAAATACCGCAACATTTGCAATCGCTTTATCGTCATGTAAAAATGATAAAGCTTTGTATGTATCATCCCAACAACCTCTCTCTGAAAAATCATTCAACGTTTGAATTGTAATTCCAAACACTTCTTCAAATAAAGGAAATAACTGCTCTCTTTTCGGTTCTGCTAAAAGAAGTTTTTCAAAAATTTCAACATTCCCCATGTTGTCCCTCCATACGTTAATTCCATCAAATTAGATTTAGTTATATGACCTGCTCTTAATGTAATAGGTCTTACCAATCAATATACTATCATAAAATATAAAAAAAGAGTCTAATTAATTTTATGTTTTGACTATTCGAAAATAAGTCGAATAAAACAATATTAAGATTTTTGAATATTAATAAGTTTATTATATAAAAATAGTGCTATCTACTTCGTTTTTACTCATAGAAATACACCATTTATAAAAATATTTTTTATTATTTTTTTCCTTCTATTCTCTCCTTTGTGTTAATTTCTTCTCCCCTCATTCGCTTTTCAAATGTATTTCTCCAACTTGTAGAAAGTGCATGTACTTCTAAAATCCTTTTTAGCCCTTCTACATTTTGTTTTTCTTTATGCATGATACGATTAGCGAATGCTACTGTAACACCTTTTGGATCAGACTCTATTAACTTTAACGTATCAACAGGTGATACCCAACCTTCTTCTAATACACGAAAATAAAACCCTGTATATCCTGTTTCTTGAAAATATAATGGTAACTTTGGAATATTGTATTTCTTTGCTAATTTAAAACAAGGTTGTCTTGGCTGCGTTACTTGCACAATTGCTTCTCCAATTTGAAATGTATCACCAATACAAACATCCTCTTCACGCATATCGCAAATTGTTATATTTTCTCCGAATGCCCCATATACAAGATCTTGATTCAACTCTTTTTCCCAATATCCATAATGTTCTCCCGAATATACGCACACCGCTTTATCTACTCCTCCATGATGCACTAAATCCGCCTGGCCATCCCCATTAAATTTTACAAATGATAAAAACACCGCTTCCTTTACTGGTTTCTTATTTATGCCTGTATGAATTACCTTTCCGCCGTATGTAACCTCTTTTGGTAACCCTATATTTAAAGATAATATTTGATATTCATTAGCCATTCTTTTTCCTCCTTTACAGGTGTCACATGAATTTCACTCTCGATTTATTTTCACAACTATCTCTGTTATATAAAGATGATTATAAAACCTGAAAAACCATTGTTCAATCCAATTATTTATATAATAATGATAGGTATAACCTATCATTAAACTTGAGGTGATCCCAATCGAATTACGACAACTTGAATATTTTTTAGCTGTTTCAAAAGAATTACATTTCACAAAAGCAGCTGAGAAATTAAATATTTCACAACCTTCTCTCAGTCAGCAAATACGTGCATTAGAACATGAAATAGGAATGCCGCTTTTCGATCGCATCGGTAAAAAAATATCTTTAACTGACGCAGGACGGATTTTATTATTACATAGTAAAAAGATTTTTCATGAAGTTGAACAAGCCCGTTCCGCTATTCAAGACTTAAACGGATTACAGCAAGGTACCTTAACAATTGGATCTTTGTTAACCGTCGTAAATTACTTACTACCACCAGCTATTTTAAATTTCAATCATTTATATCCCAATATAGAACTTTCTGTATTAGGGCTTCGCACCGGAGAAATTCGTGAAAAATTATTGCAAAATGAACTAGACATTGGTATTACATTTCTCCCAGTGCAAGATAAGGAGATTATTTCTATCCCCCTATACAAAAGTGAACTTACATTAGTCGTACCAACCGGTCATCGATTAGCTGAACGTAATCATGTATCTATTGCTGAATTACAGAACTACCCTTTCATTCTTTTACCTAAAAATTTCTTTTTAACCGAACTATTTACATCTCATTGTCAAAAATTCAACTTTAAACCAAAACCAATTTTAGAAATTAGTACGATGGAATCTTTAATCCAAATGGTTTCAAAAGGAATGGGAATTACAGTGTTACCAAAACCATATATAGATTTTTTACAAAATAAAAACATTCAAGCTATTAAAATAGAAAATCCTACTCCCACAATTGAAATAGGACTTATTTACAGAAAAGATAAATATATGTGTGCTGCAACTCGAGAATTTATTGAGCAACTAAAAAGAACAGTACGTTCTTTACAAAGCTAAACGAACAAAAGAGATTATCCTATAAAACCGTTTCACAACGACCTAGTAGAATAATCTCTTTTTACAATATTATAAAACATAACATGTAAATTCATATAAATTTCAATGTACCTTTTTAGATATTGGGATATATTTCGTAAAATACGCCCCCACTAACAATAAAACAATTGAAATGAACCAAATAAAAATCCCGCCAAAATTAAACCAATATGCAAACAAATTCAAAATTGCTAATGTAAAGAAACAAATTGAAGTTAACGCACTCTTCAAGCCCTTTACCCCTGCTTTTTTTCTTTTTTCATAAGTAATATACATTGAAACGGCAACAAATAAGATAAGAACAATCGGTAATATAACTTTTAGCAATGGCATTCCCTCCCGTATATACACTTTTCTATTACCATTTTATCTCATTTATTCTTTTGGAATCAATTTATTATGCTCTTCTCTCCAAAAATCAGCATATGTTTTATTTTCAAATTTCACATTCACCTTAGAAAAAGATAGACTTTCTCCAACTTTCAATGAGTACCAGTCGTTTAAAATTGGAGAACCGAAGCAAATATTCATTGTACGATTATGCAAATCAAATAAGACAGAATGCAAAGTTCCAAACCATTCTTCATAATTATGTACTGTCAGCCCAGTAGGATACTCTTTTTCTACTAATCCTTTTAAAGATTCCATACTCACTTGTTCATTTCGATTTAAATGATCGTACAACGTGTGATATCTGTTTATAGATTGTTCTAATCTTCTAGTATTCAATTTTTGAATAGGTAAACTGATCGCATGGTTTGTTGATACGATAAAATCTCGGCTTTCCTCATCAATTGTGATAATTGATTTATATCCGTCAAATATTTCAATGCGCGCTGCGTCAAGAGGATCCGCTATAATAAGATTAATATTACTTGCAATTGGTATTTCATCTATTAGTAATTTCGCCTCCTGCACATTTTTACATTTCTCTAGTAACACTCGAATTACCGCAAAACATTGTAAACCACTTAACACTGGCTTTCGTAAGCCTTCAATATTTCCTACTGGTTGACCACATGCTGAAAATGTAACAGCTAACCCATGCTCGTTAACTCCTTCTGTTCGTCCGAAATATTGAGTAGAAAAGCCACTATGCACATATGCACCTTCAACATGTGTTGAGCAAAAACGCATATCATCTATTTTTGGCGACAAATCATAATTTCTTAATACATATGTGTGCTTTGAATCTGTCTTTTGAGGTAATAGAACACAATGACTACATCCTGCCTTTAATAAGGTTTGATAATAATACATCATATGTTTAGAAGAAATTTTCAATACTTCACAAAAACCTTCAATTTCTTCATTAATCCCAGGACAATATTGATGTAATATATTTCTAGATTCAGCCCAATAGTTATCTGATACCACATGTTCTTGTTGTATAAATTGCGGAATGAGGTACGGATAATTTTTCACAAACTCTCCTTGTTGCTTTCCAATATCATAATAACTTCCTTTTAATGATGAAAAATACCCCTTTACTTCATACATCACATTTCCCCCTCACATTGAATATATCCATATCATACCAAATGAATTTTATTCATTCTTGATGTTTTTTACTGTCATTCAAATCAAATGTGGCTGGGATAAAATAAAAACTAGGAAACTGTAATCATTAACAGTTTCCTAGTTTTCTTAATACTAAATGATCCCCTCTTCCACCATCGTTTCTGCGATTTGAACCGAATTCCAAGCAGCCCCTTTTAATAAATTATCGGAAACAATCCAAAGATGGAACCCTTTTGGCGTATCAGGGTCTTTTCTAATTCTCCCGACAAATGTATCGATTTTCCCCTCTGCATATAATGGCATAGGATACAGCTGTTCACTAGGGTTATCTTGCAATATAACACCTGGTGCATCCAGCAATACTTCTCTTATTTCTGCAACGGTCGCTTCTTTTTCAAGTTCAATATAAACCGATTCTGAATGCCCTGAAACAACTGGAACACGCACACAAGTTGCTGCCATTTTCAAGTTTTGATCCTCCAAAATTTTCTTCGTTTCTTGAATCATTTTTACTTCTTCAAATGTAAAATCATTCTCTGTAAATAGATCTACTTGAG
This sequence comes from Bacillus sp. EB106-02-03-XG38, assembly GCF_058792175.1. NCBI lineage: Bacteria > Bacillati > Bacillota > Bacilli > Caryophanales > Bacillaceae > Bacillus > Bacillus sp. EB106-02-03-XG38. The sequence goes on along the minus strand of NZ_JBYTED010000001.1, from coordinate 574,672 downwards.
GCAATACATTAAATGCAATTGGATAGTGTTTTTTATCTTTCTTCACAGGTAATATAGTACTCTTAACCTCTTCACCTGCAAGCATTGACTTAGCCTGTTCTTTTAATTCTTGAATCGCATGAATTCCTGAGCCTGATACAGCTTGGTATGTGGAAACGATAATTCGTTCTATACCAAATGATTTTCGTATTGGCTGAAGAGCTGTCACCATCTGTAATGCTGAACAATTTGGAACTGCTATAATACCGTTATGCTCCTTTAAGGTGTACGCATTCACTTCAGGAACAACGAGTGGTACATCATGTGCCATTCTGTATTCACTCGTGTTGTCAATAACGATAGCGCCACTAGAGACTGCGTGATTGACAAATTGCCTGGATACTTCTCCTCCAGCGCTAAAAAAGGCAATATCTACACCTTCAAAGCTTGTTGTTTTTGCCTCTTGTATTATTATCTTTCGTCCTTTGAATTGTACTACCTTACCAGCGGATCGCTTTGACGAAAGTAATGTAACTTCAACTATATTAAATTTAGTTTCTTTCTCTAACAGTTCAATAATTTTTTGCCCTACTGCACCTGTAGCCCCAATAACAGCTACATGATAGCCCTTTTTGATCATCTTTTCTCCTCCAATATCACTTAAATGAATATTTCTACATTTTCATTTTATAAAGAATTTAATCATTTGGAAAATTGAAATACGTGATATAATCATTCACAAATCATGATAATAAAAGAGGGATCGCTTATGGAAATGAGACATGTTAAAACATTTTGTGCCATTGTTAAGTATGGTAGTTTTTCTAAAGCTGCTCATGCGTTAGGTTATGCGCAATCTACTGTAACAGCGCATATGAAAGCATTAGAGAACGATTTACATCTCCCTCTTTTTGATCGATTAGGGAAAAAAGTACTTCTTACGAAAGCAGGTCATCAATTTCATCCTTATGCCCTAGAGTTACTTGCTATTTATGAAAAAGCACAAGAAATTCCTCAAAATAGTGATAATTTAGAGGGAACATTAACGATTACATCTAACGAATCATTAGCAGTGTACCGATTACCACAATTATTACGTACTTACAAACAGGAAAATCCGAAAGTAAATATCGTATTGGAAACAAATACAAACGAACAAGCAATGAATAAGCTACGTGAAGGAGAAACAGATGTTATTTTCATAATTGGGGAAAGTATGGAACTTAATGATTTTATTACACGTACTTTTTGTAATGAAGCATTTGGATGGATTTTACCTCCCCATCACTCTACACACTCTAATCCATTTTGTTTACTACACGATACCCAATTTATCTTTACAGAGCAAAGCTGCGGCTACAGACCGATGGTAGATCGTTTTTTACGTCAAAGCGGAAATGTTCCAGCTAAAACATTTGAAACTTCCAACGTTGAAGTCATTAAACAATCTGTAATGTGTGAGTTAGGAATTTCAATTCTTCCTTACATCGTTGTACAAGAAAGTTGTCAAAAAGAGAAACTCTGTTTTCAACCTATAGAAACTCCAGCAGTTATTCAAAGCCATGTAATCTATCATAAATCTAGATGGATTTCACCCGTTTTACAATCGTTTCTTTCCTTGCTAGAGAAAGAATAAAAGTGCACACAAAAAAGAGTAACTGCCTAAAAAGCAATTACTCTCCTCCAATATTATCTTATTTATTAGTCTGTTCCCCACCTGCAATTAATTTACTGCCTGAATATGTACCTTTTTGCATAAACAATTGATTGATCAATTCTTTTTGTTCCGCTTCTGACAGTACTCCTTTCCCTTCACCTAAATTCCCGCTTTGTAATTTCCAAATCTTATTGTGATCCGCGTCCATCTTTTCATATTTCCCTTGTTTCCATCTCTCTAAAATGTCTGCATATGTATTTCCTTGTACTAAATCATTACTCTTTACAATATCAAGTAAACTTTCAATACGTTCTTGTGTGATAAAAATATAGCCCCACTTTTGATCCGCTTTCGTTTTTTGATGAGCCATTTCATGTAATGCTGTCTGTATGTTCTCATCTGTCCACTTGAAATTTTTATTAAAACCGCTATTCGGTAATGAATGATTGCCATTTTCTAAAAGCTTTGCATCTTCAGCTTTTACATTACTATCGGCTAGTACTTCTGCTGCTGGAGCGGCTGGAGATGCCTTTTTCGCAGCTGGTTTACTGTTATTCAAATAATACAGCATACCATATGTTACACCTACGCCGATTATCGCCATACCAGCTATAATACCTATTATTTTAAATAATGTTTTCATCTTGCTTGTTTCCTCCCACGTATCCCATTCATAATATCTATTTATCAAAAACAGATGCAGCATCTCTTTTTTCGCTGCTTACTACAATTTTTTTCATACTAGTTAACATAAACATAACTTTTACTTTCTAAAAATATAGCAACTCCATCCTCATCGTTACTTTTAGCAATAAATTTAGCGACTGCCTTTAATTCCTCAACAGCGTTGCTCATCGCTACACCAATCCCACACTTCTCTATCATTTCCATATCATTGTAGTCATCTCCAAAGGCAATAACTTCAGATACGTCTCTATTTAAGTGCTGTAGTACATATTGAATACTATTCCATTTTGAAACTTCTGCATGCATAATTTGACACAATGTCCCGTCATCTGTAATGACCGCCTTGCATTCATCAGGCAATTCTTTAATAAATTTCTGGTTTATTGTGCCTGTCGTACAAATAATTGCTTTAGAAGCTTTTTCAAAGTCTAAATCTCTTACATCCATAATTTCACATGGTATATTACCAAAATAATCAGTAACATCAAAATTTGAATACAACTTATCACCTATTTCAAGACAAATCTCATGAAGATTATACTTGTTTGCTATTTCTATGATTTCTAAAATGATATTTTTAGAAATCTTCATTTCATATAAAATATCATTCCCTTTAAGAACTAGAGCCCCGTTATAACAAATTATAATCTCACTCTTTAACACGTTGGGGATATACTGTTTTATAGCTCTTGGCGGCCTTGCTGTAGCAAAAATCAATTCGTCCCCATTATTTTTACATTCCCTTAAAATATTTATAGATTTCTCTGAAATTGTTTTATCGCTTCTTAATAAAGTCCCATCAAGATCTGAAATAATAATCTTTTTCATACTTACATTTATTCTCCTTTCACAAATAATAACTTGAAATATTAATTATTCATTGAATTAACTGAGCTTTTGCTGCTAGTTATTCTTTACCTACTTTTTTTCTCAATTCCATTTCAAGTCTCATTTTCATTTATTACATAATTTCTATTTCCTGAAACACATACATATTTCCTCATATTATATTTCTTTTCTTTATAAATTGAAAGATTATTCTGTCAAAATAACCCATCTATTTCAAATCCACCTCTAAGCATTTCGTTTTTTATTTATAAAAATATATGATAGCCTACCTATAAAGGAGATGAATAAATATGAGTTTATTGTATAGCGGATTAACTTTTTTAAACTTTGACGATACGTATTTATTACAAAATAAACTTCATTCTTATTCACATGAAGATATTGATTTTAGTCATTTAGAGCACGCAAACCTATATTGCGAGACCCCTTCTTTAATGCATATAAAAAGGGAGTTATATCGTAGAAAGCAAAAAGGAATCACTTTTATCGGTTCTGGAAATTATCATTATGTATCTTATTTACTACTAAAAGAAATAGATGAGCCATTTAGCCTTATTTTATTTGATCATCACACTGATATGAACTTAAAAGCAGAAAGTGACCATACTCTTATTTCTTGCGGGTCTTGGGTATCATTCGCTCTTCAAAATAACCCAAAATTAAAGAAAGTAATTATGATTGGACCTTCTTCTTTAACAATTCATTCCAATGATTATTCATGCGTAGAAGTGTTCCCAATAGATTCGCCAAACGAAGTATCTACACATACAATACTTTCGCATATTCATACAAACACTATATATGTAAGCGTCGATAAAGATGTTTTAGACTCAAAAGTAACTATTACGAATTGGGATCAAGGAAAAATGGAACTCTCTACACTTTTAAAATGTATTCATTCTCTTATAAAGAATAAAAATGTCTATGGTATCGATATCTGTGGTGAACTACCAGTTTATCCTTCTCAGCTCTTTCTAGCTAAATATACAAATGCCATTAAAAAAAATGAAAAAGCAAACTTACAAATTTTAAATTCCATATATAATACATAAAAAAACGACGAGCGTCTTATAAGGCACTCGTCGTTTTTATGCACGTTGTTCTTTTAACCACTTCGTAATCGCATCTAACCGCGAAACATCAAAACGGCTCTTTTCACACACATGTAAACTGTTCAAACTGTTTACAATTTCTAATTCATTCGATTTTACACTTTTCGCGTCAATCAGTTTACAGTACCCGTCTGTAACGGTATTTAAATTTTCATAATAACGTTGAAACGATTTTGATATATGTAAATGTTTTTCAAAGTTTCTTCTTCTTTTTGTCTCGTCACATTCTTTCCGTTTTCTCAGTTCTTCATCATTTGTATATAAATAAAAATATTGATCAGGAAAACCAATTTCCTTATTGATCAGCTTTTCTTTATAAAAGTTTTCTATTAAAGATAATGGCTGATCAAATATATCAAAATGGAAACACCAATTATAACTAAGCGGCTGATAAATATCGCCATCAAGTATTACTAATTCATATTGCTCTGACTTCTGCACTGCTATTTTCCAACGCTCTACTTGTTTTTCAAAATACCATGTTCTATGTTCGTTTTTTGGTCTTTCAAATAATACATTCACTTCAGGTATAATGTACGCACCATAATTTTTTTCTAACTCACGACACGTGCTGCTCTTACCAACCGCGCTTGCTCCCTCAAACGCTATAATCCCCATAATTTCTCCCACTTTCATTAATTTAGATCTCGTTGTTTCACTTTTCTCCCCCATAACTGTCTCCATAGAACAATGGAAGCGATAGAAAGCATGATTGTTGTTATAATACTACCCTCAATCCCGAACGAACCTCCATGAAGGAATTCCGATCCGTTTGTTACAGGTTTAAAAAGTGGTGTAGAATACATTGTCATTCCACTAACTGCAAAACCGAATACGTTATATTGCGCCCAATTCCAAATGGAATGCCATGCACATATCCCCCAAAGACTACTGTCTTTCAAAACGTAAAAAACTGCAAATACACCAACTAATATTATATTCGATATTGAAAGAATTGTAATACCTGGATTTAGTAAATGAAGAAAGCCAAATAAAAAAGAAGTAACAACAATCCCGATCCATATACGGCTTTTAACAGAAAGGACTGGAAATAACCAGCCTCGAACAACGATTTCTTCTGTTGCACCTTGTATTAAAAAAGCAACTAAAGATCCTGTAATTCCAAGTATAGCTGTTGGTGTAATTTGTTGCATTTGTAGTTGTACATTTCCTGTTAATAGAAGGAGCAAGACTGGTATTGAAATGAAAACAAAACCTAATAATGCACCTCTCAAATATTTTCTAATCCACTCGTTTCTCCAAAAGCCAATAGATGAAATAGATCTTTTCTCTACAAATCTAATCCATAAAAAAACAAAAAATATAGCTCCGCCAAACGTCAATATCATCTCAATATCACTATAAATTGCCTTCATTAAAAGTGTTTCTGTATTCGGTAAAAACAACATAAATAACATGAACAATTCACCTAAAGTTAAAAATACAATTGCAAGTATAACAGCGAATACTGGATGAACTTTTTTTCTTCCTTCTTTAGCTGCTTCAATTATTTTAAATTGAGTAAATTGCAATATTCCCGCCTCCTTAACAAATATCTCAATAATATATATCGTTTTTCTAATACAAATTCTCAATAAAAATGTTCTTAGTTTAGCATAAACCCAAATTAGGAATAATATATAAATAAAAGAGATGACTTTGTGCGTTTTACTATTATCACCAAGATTATTCACTGGTATTACCAGCACTTGCTATTTCCCACCATTTGTTGTAAGATAGTAATTAAGGTCAATTTAACACTATATTTTCTTTGCATATTATCAAGTATCAATCAGGAACATTTTGTACTACTTATTGGTTTTTGATAATATGTGAACTTTTATTTTTCATTCAAATAAGGCCGATCATATTGTAATCTTTTTAAATTTTAGGAGGCATTACCATGACATTAACAGGTAAAGTAAAATGGTTTAACAGCGAAAAAGGTTTCGGTTTCATCGAAGTTGAAGGCGGTAACGACGTATTCGTTCACTTCTCAGCTATCACTGGCGACGGCTTCAAATCTCTTGACGAAGGTCAAGAAGTTAGCTTCGAAGTTGAAGACGGTAACCGTGGACCTCAAGCTAAAAACGTTGTAAAGCTATAATTCAAACAATAAAAAGGTTGTTACCAGCACGGTTAACAACCTTTTTAATATATAACTAAAATTTTTACATAAAAGGAGTGGTTACATGTATCGCAATCGAAAGAACGATGTAGCAGAAGTACCACCAGAACAAACACCTGTTTGGGAATGTGAAGCAGAGGATTGTTTAGGATGGATGAGAAAGAACTTTTCATTTGAAGAAGAGCCTAAATGCCCTTTATGTAAAAGTAGCATGAAAAGCGGAGAACGTTTATTACCTAAGTTAGGTTAACTTTTATTTAACCCCTCTTTTATAAGAGGGGTTTTTTGTTATAAATTTATTTCTTCTACATCCGTTCGAACTATAGAATACAGCAGTGCATCATGTTGCTTATTCCCTTGATGAATATATCCACGTAATAGCCCTTCCTTATGAAACCCTATTTTAGATAACATTTTACAAGAAGTAACATTTTCAGGGTATGTAATAGCTCCAATTCTAAATAAGCCTAAATCTTGAAATCCATAATGAATAATTTCCTCGGCCGCTTCTGACGCATAACCATTCCCCCAATAACGAGGATGTAAGTCATATCCAATTTCAGATCGTTTACTCCATAGTTGTAAATTATTTAATCCAATTGTACCTACTAAAGTATTAGTTTCTTTTAATACAATCCCCCATCGTATCGCCTTTTTCTCAAAATAATTTTTTGAAAAAGATTCAATCATACGTGAAGCTTGTCCAAACTCCGTAAAAGAATTCATACCGTAATAACATGTTACCTCATCTAATGAAAAGATTTCATATATTTTTTGACAATAAGATTGTTCTATTTCAACTAAACGCAAACGTTCAGTTTCTAATATAGGAAATGCCATAGAATCATTCCTTTCTTTCTACTTATTCATTATAGCAGAAAAAATATTAATAATTAGGAAAGTCCTTAATGTCCCATTAATCAATTATTTCAAGAGTAGCTTATTCTCTTAATTCAATATGAACTAAGAGCAACCCTTCTTACTTTTATATAATTTAAAAATAAAGAGATGATCAAAATAGTATGAGTATCTCTTTATTCTATAATTTTAAAATTAATTGTATTATTTTCATCTCCATCACTCCGCTCATAATAATATGTCTTATTAATTCGATTCCTTGCTCACTTTTCCCTTCTAAAATAACATCCTACCCAATACATTTATGGTAAAATATAGTTAAAATATAATTTGTTATGGAGGTGTATATTTTCTATGTATATATTCATCGGTTTATCCCTCTTACTCATCTTACTCATATTTTTATTTGCAAAAAAGTTTGCTCCAAACTCATTCATGATGACTAGTTTTAAAGGCAATAGCTTTAAAACATTTTCAATCAGCATTTTAATCGTTGCAACTCTTTCACTTACCTATGGAATCTACCACGCAGTAACATATCAACCTAAATATTTAGATATCACACTACAAAATCAAAACTTTACTATTTTCGGTAACATTGGAGAACTTGGATATTTCTCAGAAGAGTTACTAAAAAAAGATACAGAAGTTGAACTACGTTTGGCTTCTTGGGAACAAATGCAATTAAATAATCCAGAAATAATAGTAAACTATCCTTCAGGAAAACAAGAATCATGGAAACCGAACATAACGTTACTTCCTGCTAATACATTAAAAGAGAAACACGGTATAAAAGAACTTTATCAACTCTCTCCCCATTCATTCAAAGAGTCCGGGGACATAACATTAACGATTACTGAAAATAATACAACTAATAAAAAAATCTCCATTCAAGTGAAATAAAGTGAAACTTTAATCAGTGGGGAGTTTCTTCATCACTCACTGATTATCAGCCTTCACCAATCGGATTTTTATGGGTAGCCCAACCCCCACCTAACTTCTTTGCTTTCGCTGAATTTTGAGGTGGGGGTCTTACTGCAAGCGGGATAAATAAAGCGTCCCTCTAATATTGGAAGGACGCTTTATTTATATATGTATTCTATTTTGACTGTTCATTTAATGTTGCAATTATTTCATTTGCAGTGTTCTTTCCATTTCCAATACACGCACCAATTCCGACACCGTAATATGAAGCACCAGCTAAGTATACATTCTGATAAAGATCCGTCATTTTTTCTTGTAATGTTTGGACCGCTTGATTATGTTCTAAATGATATTTCGGCATTAAATCTTTCCAATTTGTAACTTCAACTACTTCTGGTTCACCTTTAATTCCGAGACTCTTTTCAATATCATATAAAGCGACTCGTACTAATTCTTCTTCACTATAATTTTTAATCGTTTCATATACTGGATTGGTACTTTTATAAAACATTCGTACTAATAGCTTTTGTTTTCCAGATGTATGTTTCCACTTCCGGCTTGTCCATGTACAAGCATCACAATGTAAATCACTATTTTCCGTTACGATAAATCCTGTGCCATCTGCCGGTAATTGTTCATCTAGTATGTCAAACCCTAAGTAAATACTTATAAGAGATGAGTTTTTAAATGTATGAAACTGCTGATTTAACTCATTACACTGTAATAAAGATTCTGCGATATCATGCGGAGCTGCCAAGACAACATAATCAGCTTGGATTGATTCATGATTTGCAAAGGAAATTTCATAGTGATCACCTTGTTTTCTTACAGCTGTCGTTACAGTACCTTTCTTAACAACTGTCTCAGTCAGCACTTCTTCTAAACGATCAATAATCGTAGATAGTCCACCTTTAAATGATACGAACTTTTTGTTTCCTGCTGATTGAAACTGTTTTTTATTCTCTTCAAAACCTTTAATAATACTTCCATATTTATTTTTATAATCCAGTAAATACGGTAATGTCGATGCCATAGTAAGTTCATTCAATTTACCGGAATATACACCTGAAAGCACTGGGGCGATTTGTCTTTCCACTAACTCTTTCCCTAAAAAGCTTTCTAGAAATACAGCAAGTGAAGTATCTTTGGTAAACTCTTTATTTTTCGTTATGAAATCTTTTAAAGCAACAATTTTGCCTTTCGTTGATACTAGCGTACTGCTAAATAATGACTGGACGCTCATCGGTATCCCAAATATAGTATCAGAAGGAATTGGATGTAAAGTATTATCAGAATATATGTAAGAATTACCCGTTTCGTTATATACCATTTCTTCTTCTAAATTTAAATCTTTTACAAGCGGCATAACATGTTCATTGCGAGCAACGATAGAATCCGCTCCTGATTCCATAATAAAATCCTTTTCTTCTACACTATGGATTTTACCACCTAAGTACTCTTCTTTTTCTACCAGGATTAAATTTAATTCTATATTATTATCCTTTTTGAATTTTTCTAAATAAAATATAGTAGAAAGTCCCGTTATACCTCCACCGATAACAACAACTGTTTTCATATGTGCTGCGCTCCTAACCGATACAATTAATAATTCCTTTCTTATTATACCCAAAAGTCCTTATATTCGACTAGCCGCTTGCGCATTCTGTAAGAAATTAGACAATATATTCGAATAGACTCCTGGTTGATCATTATGTACTAAATGACCGGCAAACGGAATAACAGCAATATGAATGTTGTTATTTAATTGTTTGAACGTTGTAGCAGCTACAACTTCATCTTCTGAATCTCCCCCAGCAATACAAAGTGTAGGTACTTGAAGATTGGCTACATCACCAGTTTCTTCGAATGGGTACCAATCTTTAACTTGCCATGATTCAAGTAATGCTTTCCAATCACTTTTTTCATGAATTTGATTCATATACGTTACAACTTCTTCATTTTCCATCAGTTGCTGATGACAATTCGCTTCATACTCCTGAGACTCCTCCCAATTTTCTCTCTTAACTGGAAAGATACCTGAAAAAGTTAATGTTCTTACTCTATATGGATAGTTTTTTGCAAATAATAAAGCGATTAATCCTCCTAGGGAAACACCAGCTATATGACATCTATCAATTTGTAAATGTACTAACGTATCATATAAATCCTTTACGGAACTTAGGAAATAATTCTCCAATGTCCCCCCTGACTTTCCATGGCCTCTTAAATCAGGACGAATGATTTGATAATTTTTTTCTCGAAAAAATGCTACCTGCTCTTCAAATTCTACTAAACCTGTCATACCACCAGAGTGTAAAAGTACCATCGGTTCCCCTTCCCCTGAAATATGAGTATGTAAAATCATATTTACCCCTCCTTAGAAACGGAATATTCCATTTATTATAAGTATATAAAATATACATTTGAATTTCCAAATAAAAAAGAACTATAACATTTTCACATCATGTCATAGTTCTTTCTATTTTAAAAACATAAAGTAATTTATCAGTTTGTCTAATTCTTGGCTTAATGCCAATACTTTTTCATGTTGAATTCCATAATCCGATACTAAATATAAAAGTTCTTCTTTCTTTATTTCAATTACTTTTTCCAATTTCACTAATTCCATGTCGTTTTACTTCTCTCTCCAATACTAAAATGTATGTATTATAGTATAGCCTATTTACATAATTAGTAAAAGTAAAATACATATGTAAAATCTTACAAATATAAAAATAATATACTATCAACAAGAAAATTTAAATTGAGCCCTTTATATAAATCATTAAACTTCACTACGTATTAATAATAAATCGGAATTTCTCTAATGTTATATCTTTATATTTTGGAGCTCTCTTAATATGATCAAAGTAACTATATGAAAATTTAAAGACATGTCCGAAATCCCAATCAAATGCACCATAGTCTTTTAGCCAAAATTGATTTTCTGTCGGTAATATATGAGCACGTTTAGATTCGATTAAAGGTAAACAATCTATAGGTGAGTGCAAGTTTATTTCAGTATTCGGCATAAGATTTTGACTAGCACGTAATACGTATACTAGCTTTAACAGTGGACGCAACGCTCGGTAGAATATATCTCTATGCCCTAAGTCATACATTATATTTATTGCATGAGAAAAAGTAAGTAAATGACCAATTAAATCATGATGTGATTCTGCTCTATAAATAATATGAAATTGCGAGAGCTCGTTTAAAATAAATGTAGACAATTGTTTCGGATTTCTTAATTCATTTACTATCTCATCATTTATATGTAATTGTTTTACTTCCTTTGTTGTAAAACCAATCCATGATCTGCCTGGAATTGTTTTTTGAAATGATAATATAAGATTAAAAATCCCTTCAATCTCTTGATTATCTCCCCATTTTTGTAACTCTTTTATAGCTAATAAACTTAATGCAGCATAAATGACATTATGCCCCACCCAATGAAGTTCATCAATTGTTTGTTCCAATGATTTAATAATGATTTTTTCAGCACTTTGAAAATCAATTTCTTCTTTAACATTAATGACTTCACCTAATTTTTGCTTGTTCAGCATCCTTTTTGTTTGGTAATACATATTACGAGTTATCTCTTCATCCATATTGTTATCTTTCAAAAAGAAATAACTAGCAATTGCAGCTGCTCCGAAATGTGCATGCCAAATATCATTTGTTCGTCTTTTGCATTGAGAAATAATTGAAAGGCCATCTCTTAAGACAGTTTTATTTTCCATCTTTTTATCCTCCATCACTTTATACTCATCCTAAAGATGGTGTCAATACAAATAAAATATGATTAGATTCATCACTTTTATTTAAAAAACGATGTTTCACATTTGGCGGAATTCGTACAACATCACCTTCTTCTAAAAAATATTCTTTTCCTTCTAATTCCACATACACTTCCCCTTTCATAACAACAGCAATCTCTTCCTTATCTTCATGTGAATAGTGACTTTCCGTTGTATTTGCTTTTTTATTTAAATCCATCATTAACATTTCAATACGCGCTTTCATAAAATCCGGTGTTAATACATCATATACAATGTGATTATTATTCTCCCGATATACTTTTTTTCGATCTTTTTTCTTAGATATGAGTGAATCTGTATCGATTTCATTAATAAAAAGTGTAAAAAGTGGTACATTTAATGCTTTTGCAATTAATTCCAATACACTTAAAGAAGGATTCGCATTTCCTCGTTCAATTTGACTAATTAATGATGTACTAATCCCGGCATAATCAGCAAATTCACGAATCGTCATATTATTTTTCTTGCGATAACTTAATACAGTTTGTCCGAGTCTATCATGTATCATTGTAAAAACTTCCTTTCGTCCATCATATTGCATGTTTCATTACTTTTGTGCTGACATAATAAACAAAGGCAAATAATCCTTCCCTAACGTCTCAGGGACTTATATACTAACCTTTGTACATTATATCGTATTTAGTTCATTATAATAAAAGTTCTATTGGAGGGACAAACTGTGAAATCACCTATTCTTTCATATTGCATCTTATTTTTCGGCGTATTTGCCCTATCAACTTCAGCAATTTTTGTAAAATTAGCAGATGCTCCTGCGGCTATCATTGCTTTTTATCGATTATTATTTGCTGCACTCATTCTGTTACCTTTATTACTGATTAATAAAAATAAGCGAAACGAGCTAAAAACAGTAACAAAAAGACAATGGGGATTCGGATTCATATCTGGATTATTTTTAGCTGCACATTATGTACTTTGGTTTGAATCATTACAATATACTTCTGTAGCAAGTTCTACAGTAATCGTAACGCTACAACCTTTATTTTCAATGGTTGGTGGTTACTTTCTTTTTAAAGAGAGATTTACAAAAGGAGCAGTTATCGGTTGCCTTATCGCTATTTCAGGAAGTATCGTCATTGGATGGCAAGACTTCCAAATTAGCGGAGAAGCTTTATACGGGGACATTTTAGCATTTATTGCGGCCGGAATTATTACAGCTTACTTTTTCATTAGTCAACATGTTCGTAAAAATGTATCACTTATACCGTATTCAGTAATTAGTTATGGAAGTAGCGCCTGTTTTCTTGGTATATTTGCATACATGCAGCAAGAATCTTTCATCCATTACTCTACGCAAACTTGGTTGTGCTTTATTGGCTTAGCGTTTGTTGCTACAATTTTAGGTCAAACAATTTTTAATTGGTTATTAAAATGGATGAGCGCTACTGTAATCTCTATGAGTATTTTAGGAGAAACAATTGGAACTTGTATACTAGCGTACTTTATATTAAATGAGACCATTTCTTTACAACAAGGACTAGGAATTGCAATTATTTTTATTGGTTTAGCATTATTTTTAATGCAACCAAAACTGCCGAATCGCAACTAACAAAAAAAGCATGACATTATACTGTCATGCTTTTCACTATCCATTATGTACGATCAAACCATCCGGTCTAAAACGACTCATCATAATTTCATTAATAAACTTTCCGTGTGCTTTCAAATTCCCTATCTTTACTCCCTCTTCTACAAACCCAAATTTCTCATATAGAGATTTCGCTTTCGGATTCGTTTCTAAAACACCTAATTCTACTCTCTCTAACATTAACCAATTATCAGCCAAATCAAGCATTTTTGTAAGAAGCGCTTTTCCAATTCCTTTATTATGATATTCACTATCTACCCCTATAAACAAATCACCAGAATGAGATCTACGTCCTGGACTTTGGGTTAACCCAACAAATCCAACAACTTCTCCATCATACTCTGCAACAAATTCAAATTGATTTGGCGCTAAATTTCGAATTCTATTTTCCATCGCATCTACTCGCATGCTAGGTAAGAAAACCATATAAGGTAAAACATCATCTTGTATGCATATACGATGAATGGCTCTAGCATCTTGAATTTCTACCGCTCTTACTTTGATCCCCATAATTTCTTCCCTCCATATTCATTACAGTACATTTTTCTTTCCATTCTAGACCTCTAGTGAAATCCCTTCTCTTCTATGTTTCTTTATGTTATTTTTACACAATTATTTCAGTGTATCATCTGATTTACGAATACCTTATCTACACCAAATACAGGTTAACTTTTTACTTTATTATATAACTCAAATAGATTTTCAATTGGAATACCATTTATTTTCATACCGGATATATCACAATTTTCTATTTCAATATTTTTCAGATTACAATTACTAATCGTACTACCTTCTAAATCACAACTATTAAATGAAATAGGATCTTTATCTTCTCCGAGACTTGTATCTTTAAATTGAACTCCACCTAAAGTCACAAAATCAAATTTACTACCAGAAAGATTTAAATCTGCATATGAAGAATTTCTAAAATTTATATTTCTAAAATTTGATTGACTCACATTACAATTACCCATCTTCATATTCATCATATTGCTACCAACAAAGGAACTGTTTTTTAAATTCACTTGATAATACTCTGTATTTACTAGATTACAGTTTTCGTATTGGCTATTTTGCATATCTTTATTTTTTATCAGCTCCTCTTCAGCTGAATCTACAGTAATTCTTTTTACATAACAATACTCATCTTCAGATTTAAAAATGATTTCATAGCCCATTTTTTTATAAAAATGATGATTATTTATTTGTCTACTGGATGTTTCGAGATCCCAAATCCTTATGTTCGGATATTCCTCTTCTATTAATTTAATAACAAATGACCCAATTCCTTTTCCTTGATAAACAGGATCTACAAAAATACGATCAATTCGACCGTATGACTTACCGGAGATTGTGACTATAATTCCCCCGATTATTTTTTCATCCACTATCACTTTGAAAGAATCCAGCTCTTCAATCGAATATTTCATCATTTCTACTGAAGAATAGCCAGGTGGTTGGATGTTATAGTCATTAGCATTACCTTGACCGGATAGCCATCGTTTTGCTTCTTCATCAAATGTTTTTGTCATTATTTCTGTTAACTTTTCAGCATCTAAAATTGTAGCTTTTTCTATAGATATTATTGTCATTTTTGTTTTCCCCTTCATTGTTACAAAATAATAAGTTTTGTGAACGATATAGATGTAAAATACAGAAAATTAAAACCAATCAACTTATTTACTATTAAACTACAAATAACCCTATATCTTCCACTATTTATTAGTATTAATAAATAAAAAGAGATCATGCTATATAAACATGTTCTCTTCTTTTTTTCATATTCAATTGTGTATAATTAAAAATTAGATATTACTTAAGCCACTCGTTACAACTATTACTTAACTTCTGTAAATCTTCAATAAATCGACTCGCGTGATATCCATCACAAACTGAATGATGTACTTGCAATGAAACTGGTAACATAACCTTATTTTCTTCATTAAAATATTTCCCGCAAGTTATAATCGGTAATAGAAAATCACCATCATTATTAATATTTAGATTAAATCCAGTAAAACTAGCCCAAGGTATGCTAGAAATCGGAAAAACATTTGGCGGAATATTTTCTTTCGTGAAGAGACCATGAATATTAGCATAGCATCTCATATCCTCTTCATAATTTTTATAGAAAATGTAGAAATCACTAGAATAATCCGTCCATATACTTGAAAAAGATTTATCATCTTTATGGAAGATTGTATAACTTGGGATCATTTCTTCCCAATATCCTAAAGCTCCTTCATCGTTAAAACATGTTCGAAATTCTTTATGATTATTTACTACTCTAGAAATTAAATATATAAAAACGGGATAAAATTTTATTCCCTTTTGACGTAATCCCTTTAATAACCTCGTGATATCAACATTCACAGTCATACTAAACGTACATTTCAACTTTAAATAATGTTCAAAATACTGCTCTCTATTCCAATTTTCTCTGTCAATTATATGAAACCTCATTTTAATAGCCTCCTAAAATTTCATTTTATTTTAGAAGGCTAACTTTCTTGTTTTCACCACACCTATTCACTCCTTACAATTTATATTTATCCTCAAGTTTTTATTTAAGTATATAACACCTGCAAAAATCTATTCACATATTTCTTGAAATCCAACCACATACTATACATAAATCAAAAGAAATTCGGAGGATTCATACATGAATAACAAAAATGTAAATAAAAAAGAAAATGTTATCGAAAACACGACACCTATTCAAAATAATACTACTGCAAACCTTAATATCGAAGAACAAGCAATGAACGGCTTATATGGAATGCCAGAAACTGCTATTGAAGATGCTGATCACGCTGAAACTGAAGATTTGACTTCAAAAAATTAATGTACTACATAGAAAAAAGCCAAGGAAAATATCCTTGGCTTTTTTAACTATGCATCCACCTTTTGTACTTCTTCACTCTTTCTTGAAAGCTTTCCTGGCCAAAAAGCAAAGCGTCCTAGAACAACTGTAATTGCTGGTACAAGTAACGGTCTAACGATAAACGTATCTAGTAGTACACCAATTGCAGTTACTATACCAAATTGAACGAGAACTTGAATTGGAAGTGTACCTAATACTGCAAAAGTTCCTGCTAAAATTAAACCTGCTGATGTAATGACACTACCTGTTTGTATAACACCATTTTTTACTGCATCCAAATGATTTTGTGTCTTTCTATTTTTCCATATTTCTGAAACCATAAAGATATTATAATCTTCACCTAAAGCAACTAAAAATACGAATGCGTATAACGGTATTGCACCTTGAATGGCCGGTGCCCCCATACCGAAGTGAAGTAATATCCACCCTGCTCCTAATGCCGAGAAGAACGATAATACAACAGTTACAATTAAATAAATCATCGCAACAATTGATCGTAAGTAAACAAGTAATAATAAAGCTATAATACTAATCATTACTGGAATGATAACTGCTTCATCACGTTCCGTAATTTGCTTTGTATCATATAATGACGCTGTTTCTCCGCCAATCCATAGTTGATCTTCTGCATTATTAACCCCAGCATCTTTTAATACTTTTTCTACACTGTTTTTCAATTTAGGGATTTGATCTAATGCTTCAATTGAGTATGGATTTTCAGCTAAAGAAACCTCATACATTTTAATTTGCTTATTTTCTTTGCCCTCTTTTGGATCTTTCACAGTTTTTACGAAATAAAATTTCTCTAGTTCTTCTTTAATAGGAAGCCCTTTTCCTTTCGTATCAACAACAACTTTTACTGGCGCTAATTCACCAGCTGAGAAATGATCACTAATTAACGTAAACCCTTCACGGGAAGGCATATCTTTAGGAAACGATTCTAATAAGTCATATGTGTATTGAATACGTGGTACAAATGATGCCAATCCACCTAATACAAATACAGTGAGCATAATTATTGTCCACGGTCTTCGTACTACAACATCACCAAGTTTTTTACTAAAGGCACCTTTTGATTTTTTCACTTTTACTACTTTCTTTTTCTTTCTTGCTAATTCCTCATTCATCGAAGTTGTTCTCGGTATAAACGGGAAGAATGCCGCTCTACCGAAAATTAATAAAAATGCAGGAAGAATTGTTAAAGCAGCAATTCCCATTATGAATACAGCAACACTAAATGGTACTGCAAATCGATGAAAGGCACCATAATGAGCAAGTAATAATGTTCCTAATCCAAGTACAACAGTTAATGCACTCATTATAATTGCTCCGCCAGAAGCTTTAATTGCAAGTTGCAATGCCTTATATTTATTTTCTTCTTCTAACAAGTACTCCCGATATCTCGAAATTAAAAATAGACAATAATCCGTTCCAGCACCAAACAATAATACTGTCATAATTGATATCGCCTGGGCATCTACTTTAATCCATCCGTGATCAGCTAAAAAACCAAGTGTAGGACTAATAATACCGTATGCAAAGCCAACAACAAGTAAAGGTAAAATTGCTAAAATTGGTGAACGATACAGTAAAATTAATAGGACTAATACGAGTAGTACAGTTGCAATTAATAATTTCACATCTGCTTGACTAAACAAACTAACTGCATCTGTTTGAATGCCTACTGGTCCAGATAATCGAACATGTAATCCAGAATCACTTATTTTTTGTTTAAATGGATCTTCATCGACCTTACTATTCACTATCTTTCTTAAATCATCAAGATTTCCTTTTAATATATCTGTTCCAGCAGCCTTGTTAAAGAATACTGGTGTAACAAATGATGTACCATCTTTTGATGCACTTTTTGATAATACTTGTTCCGGGATTGTATCAAATGGTGGTAATGTTGATTGTTCCTTTAAAGGACTAGCTTTTAACTCTTTATAAACGTCTTGTATGAGTTTATAATCCTGCGACTGTAATCCACCATCTCTATACCATACTACTAATAAAGGATTCCCTGCATTATTCGGAAACTCTTTTTTCATAATTGCTTCCGCTTGCTGCGACATAGCTGTTTCAGGTAAATTTTTCGGATTCGGTTCTTTCGTACTGTTTACTTGTGGTAACGTAAATGAAAGTACTAATGTAATAAGAATCCATACCGATAAAGTTATCCATTGTGTATGTTTCCCTGCTACAAGCCTCCCTAACATATGTAACGGGTGCTTTTTCATAAAAACCCACCTTTCTTTTCTCTTCCACTTTTAATTATATATACTGGTCGGTTAATTAATCAAGAATGAATAAAAATTTGTGTTATAATTATCTCAACAATACATGTCAGGAGCGAATAGATTTGGAACAAAAACAACGTCCTCTTGGAAGGCCTCGTCAAAATAAAAATACAAAATCTACAAAAGAAACCATTTTGGAAGTGGCAACTCGGCTATTTCTTACTCAAAATTATCAAGTCGTTTCCATGGATGAAGTCGCAAAAGTTTGTGGTGTTACGAAAGCAACCGTATACTATTACTATTCAACAAAAGCAGATTTATTTACCGCTACTATGATTCAAATGATGGTACGTATACGCGAGAATATGTCTCAAATCCTTTCTACAAATAAGACTTTAAAAGAAAGATTATTGGACTTCGCTAAAGTCTACTTACACGCAACAATGGATATTGATATGAAAAATTTTATGAAAGATGCAAAACTATCGTTATCTGAAGAACAATTGAAACAATTAAAAAATGCTGAAGATAGCATGTATGAAGTGCTAGAAAAAGCACTCGATAACGCGATGCAAATTGGAGAAATCCCAAAAGGAAATGCTAAGTTTGCGGCTCATGCTTTCGTATCTTTATTATCAATTGGGAACTTTAAAGATGAAAATCACAATCCTATTCTTACAAATATAGATGAATTAGCGCAAGAAATCGTTTCTTTTTATTGGAACGGATTAGGATGTTAATATTACTAAATTTCATTTAATAAAAAAGCATGTGTGAAAAAATTCAAACATGCTTTTTTATTATTTATATACTCGTAATTAAATTATATTTTAGCACTATTTAACAAAAAAATTTCCCTTCACACCTTTACAACTTTTGAATTTGAACATTTATATTCTCCTTACTTAATCCACCATGATAACAAACTACAGATTCAATATCTAAATTTAAATACTTTTTCAAAGACTGCTGTGCTTCTTTAATATTTAAAGTTGTTGGGGTGTGAATTCCTCCTAACTTTCCATTCACACTATACATCGAGTCTCCTGCAATAAGAGTTTTACTTTGTTTCAAATATAAACTAATATGCCCCGGCGTATGCCCTGGAGTATGTAGAATTAGTATCCCACCGCAATACGAAAGTTCTTGCCCGTCAATCACAGTATTACTCACTTTTCCTTGTGGTGGATTCTCAATTTTTTCATCCTTCAATAAAGGTAAATCTCCCTCAATATATGGCTTATCTAACTCGTGCGCATAAACTTTAATATTACTTCCACAGCGTTGCAATAACTCCGGAAGACTACCTATATGATCTATATCCTGATGCGTCAAAATCACCACTTTTAACTTATCAAATGATACCCCAACCTTTTCCATCCCTACTTGTATATCTTCAAATTGTCCAGGAAAACCAGTATCTATTAAAACTGCCATTTCATCATCCCATAAAAGAATTGGGTGAATAATAAATTCTTGAAACTCAAGTTGTAACATTTCTACCCCTTTAGCAATCTCCATATAGCAACTCTCCTTTATACTGAAGTTTGAAGATATGTACGATTAAACTGGAAATATAAAGCTCTACTATCTTATAATATGTTTTGTCATGCCAACAGAAAACGCCTGAAACCCTATAGATTCATAATAAGATTGTAATTTTTCCACACACATAAGTTGGGGAATAACCTTGTTTTGTTCACAGTGCTGGATTAATCGTTCTACTATTTCTTTTCCAATACCAATGTACTGATACTCTGGCAATACACAAACACCACAAATAACGCCCGTAATTACACCATCTGATATAATACGCCCCATCCCTACTAGCTTCTTATCATCAAAAGCATACATTGCATACCAACTTTGTTTACACATTTGTTCTAATTCGTTAACCGTTAATTGAAGAGAATTCCAACCTAAAGATTCATATACAGTTAATAATCCATTGAAATTTGTTGGGTGTTCTATTGTGTAATTTATACTATTATTCATGTAAATACTCCTAACTCTATCGATTGTTTATATTTTATAAAAAGGGTAATTTTATAAAATATAAACAAACTTCCATAACAACAATATAATTCCTTCTCAACATAAAATAAAAAGAAGCTAACTTCTCCTCAGTTAACTTCTTTTATATAAATCCATCATTATATTATTAACCAAAAATCATACAACTACAGACGATCAGGACAAACAACACTAATAAACTGTTTGAGAAATAACCCATATAATACTACCCCTTTATTTCATTATGTTTTAGATTTTACCATAAATTTTTTTACAGCATAATAACTGAAAAAGACATTGTATTCATTAGTTAAATATACTAGGTAATATTTAATTTTAATCATAGACTACTTTATAGATACTTATCCTATTACGATAGTTCACATAACTTCAAAAGAATAAGTGCATATATAAGATCACAATTTATCTAAGGCTTCTTTACTTATTTTTCAACTGTGCTAATTGATAACTTACGATTTCCTCAAATAAATGTAATACCTTCACAAAAAGAGTATTCACTACTATTACTCTAATCATTCAAAACTCTCCCTGTAATGTATTTAAGCTCTATCCTCATTTATATTAATATCTTTCTTATTCGAAAATAGATTTTTAAAAATCCCTACCCCTACAATTAATAGAACAATTCCAATTAATTTATTTATTTGTAAGGGAACCCTCTCTATTCCAAATAATCCAAATGTATCAATGCATAGAGCAACAACTAATTGAGTAATAAGACTAATGAGCACCGTATACGCTGGTCCTAAACTCTTGATTGCACCCATGATACAAATAATTAAACCGATGCCAAACAATCCACTTACATAAAACAAGTAATTTGTAGTATACACTTTAATGCTAATACTGTTTTCTGCAATAATATAAAATAGAATAGAACTTATGAGACCTATTCCAAGAACACATGTTGTTGTTAACCACTGTCCTACACTTTCATTTACCTTTGCGTTAAAAACAGATTGTACGCTAATTAATATTCCTGCTACTATAGCTAAACTAAATCCAATCATACTCCCTCTCCCCTTTTCATTGCTCATATATATTATTTTTAGCAACTTCCTTCATTCTCAAAAAATCTTTAATTACAATAACTCCATTGTTCTTTTCAATTAATTTCTCTTTATAAAATTTTTGTAAAACCCGAATTACATGCCTATAACTTACACCTATAAAATCCGCAATACTTGATACAGAAGTCGCATCCAAATCTTCTTTATACATATTCCCGTTACTGTCAGTGGAAATAGAAAGTAAATAACTTGCTACACGTACTTCTACTGGATAAAGTAAATTAAGAGCTGTAAAACGAGTCGATATTTTTAATGTGTTCGCAATGTTTTCAAGTAAGAAATTCATTAATTTAGGATGTTGTAATAACTTATTTCTAATAACCATATGAGAAATAGAGATTGCTACAACTTCTGAACAAGCTTCAACAGCATTATGCGCTTTACTATTTTGTATGAATTCAATATCACCAACAACCGCCAATGGATTAATAAAACGAAGGATCAGTTTCTTTCCCTCTGGTGTAATCGTGTAAACTTTTACTTTACCTTTAACAACAAAATATAAACGATCCATTTCATCATCTATATTGCAAATAAGCTCACCTTTTTCATAATGATTTAATTGAAAATAAGCTGTATCTATTTCTGAAAAAGCCTCAAGCTTTTTATTTGTTTTTAAATAATGAATAATTAAATCTGATCTATTCTCCACTTTCGTTTCCCCCTTTTATTTACATATTAAATACAACAATACCTATAATCATTACTATTGTTCCGACAATATGATCTCTCTCCATCTGTATCTTTTTCATTTGAAATAATCCTTTCATCTCAATAAAAGTTGCTGTTAACAATTGTGCAACCATAAGTGTACCTGCTGTCAATGTAACTCCTAGTGAATATATCGCCAGCGTTTCCGCACAAATAATTAATACACCAAATGCACCCGCTGCTAAATATATTTTTTTCACACGCTTTAAATCCGTTACTTTCTCTTCTTTCTTTAACAAAAATATTGTTGTTACAATAAGGAATCCAATAAAATGCGTAATAATACTCGTCGACCATATACCAATATGTGAACTAAGTTTCGCATTAAATGTGCCTTGAAGTGTAATAAATACGCCAGCAAATACAGCAAATACAATGCCTTTCAAAAAATCATCTCCTAATCTTTTATTTCTGACTTAATTAAAAGCTATAATCCTATATAAGCAAAAGGACAAATGTCACAACAACTAAGAAAATAACTGCGAATGCCCACAAAAAAACACACCTCAAAATATTTGAGATGCGCTTTTATTTTTTATTTATATATATAATTTTAGTAATTACGACTACGCTACATTAACAGATTTCTTCTTCAAAACAAACTTTCCAAATAAGAAACGCACAAGCGGCCCCATAATAATTAATTGTAATGGATACGCCATAATGAAATTTTTAATAAAAATCTTGAAATACATTGAAACGAATGATTCACCATGTAACCCATTATGAAAATACGTTATAGCCATTCCATAAAATGACATGAAGAAAACCATTCCAATAACCATAGCTGTCGCCATCGCAATAATAATATTTACTTTTTTCGATTTATCAAATGGTAACGTAAAGACAAGTTTTTTCGCACAAGGTCCAACGATACATATTTCAATTAATAGCGCAATAATAAATCCAATTAGTAGTTCTAATGCAATCTCCTTAATATAAATTGGCCCTCCTGATCCATTCATTAGTAAATTGTAAAACGTCATTACGATAACCATCCCAAGGCACATCATCATACCAAATTGGAGATTTTCCTTTCTTGTTGATGGCAAAATTCATCATCCTTTCTCTTTGAGTCTTTGTCATTATATCGATATTGGAAACCTCTTCGTAAGTGAACATTTTGTGAACAAATTTAAAACGTTTTCATATATTTTCTTTACTTTCAACTCAAATTCTTACTTTTACTTATAAAGGTTTTATATATTTCAATGTTGAATTACTAAATTTAAACATTACTACTTGGAGGAGAACCATGAATGAACAAGGATTTTTCGTATATCATATCGTAACAAGGAAAAAAGTGAAGATCGGACAAAGCATTCAATTTAATAAAAATCAAACTAATACGCTATTCCACTTCTTTTTTGAAAGAGAACATTTGAATTCTAGTGGTGAGGATTCTATACAAATTTTAAAAGAACATTATACAAATGAAGAATTACATATAAAGAATGAAAATGCTACAGTAGTTATGAATTACATGGATCAAACAATTAGAGCCATTAGAGAAACGATTGTGGAAATGGTTAGGCTGCAAGAATATCCTGATTATCCATCAAGGTTGTCTTGTTTATATGCCGCTAAAAGCTATGAAGATGCTTTAAAATGGAAAGCATTATTTGATTCTTACAATCGAGAAGTTTTGCAGATTGTTAAACTACGAGTAATCGGAAGTTCTTTTGAAGGTGACGGGAATCTTTTACCGAAAGAAGATGCTATTCCTTTTTCTCAAAAAATGGAACAAGCTAGAGAATATTGGAAAGGAAATGTGAATAACGAACTCCCTGAACTACTCATTAATGGCGAAATTGAAGTAGTTGAAATTATTGATGACTTTTCCTCAATTCATGTTTAATTTCTAACTAAATCAAATAGGATGGAGATTACAATGATGAAAAAAGTGTACTTCAATCATGATGGTGGTGTAGATGATTTAATTTCACTATTTTTATTACTTCAGATGGATAATGTCAAACTTGCAGGTGTTTCAGTTATCCCTGCTGATTGCTATTTGGAACCAGCAATGTCTGCAAGTCGCAAAATTATTGATCGCTTCAGCAAAGAATATATTGAAGTAGCCGCATCAAATTCCCGTGCGAAAAATCCATTTCCAAAAGACTGGCGGATGCATGCATTTTATGTAGATGCTTTACCAATTTTAAATGAGGCTGGAAAAGTTATAACACCTGTAGCAGCAAAGCCTGCACATCATCACTTAATAGAAACGCTTCTACAAACAGAAGGAAAAACAACTTTATTATTTACGGGACCCCTAACTGACCTTGCTCGTGCATTATATGAAGCTCCCATAGTCGAAGATAAAATTGAACGTCTCGTTTGGATGGGGGGTACATTTCTTACCGCAGGCAATGTACATGAACCAGAGCATGATGGAACAGCTGAGTGGAATTCATTTTGGGACCCTAAAGCAGTAGCTCGTGTATGGGAATCAAAAATTGAAATCGACTTAGTGACACTAGAAAGTACAAACCAAGTTCCATTAACTATAGACATACGTGAACGTTGGGCAAAAGAACGAAAGTATATTGGTTTAGATTTCCTTGGCCAATGCTATGCGATGGTTCCTCCCCTCGTTCACTTTTCAACGAACTCTACTTACTACTTGTGGGATGTACTAACAACTGCTCTTGTCGGAAACACTAACCTCGCAAAAACTCAAACGATTAATAGTATCGTTCATACATACGGACCAAGCCAGGGGCGTACAGTGGAATTTTATGGTGGGCGACCTGTAAATGTAGTATATGATGTAAACCACAATGGATTTTTCAACTATATAACTGAATTAGCAAAGAAAGCTTCTACTTGAACCACTATCTATACGAAAAATAAATAGAATGACACCCCTCCAGATAATGATTCCCCATTTAGAATTTGGTTGAAACTACATATTTAACTATTGAAAAGAGTATTGAATTAAATTTCAATACTCTTTTTGTGCAAATTAATTATATTGGATTCATGTCGTGTCTTATTGATTATTCATTTCATAACCATTTACAAAAAACGTTATTGTTTCTAGTTCATCTTCATTTAATTCTCTATCTATGTCTCGTTTATACGCTTCCTTTATCTTTCCTTCATCGCCTTTATGTATTTCAGTATAAGTTCCTACTGTTTTTAACATACGAATCTCTTGTAAAAACTCCTCTCGATTTATCGCTTCCCCATGAGAGAGAATATATGTCTCAGCATCAAATTTTTCTAATTCATCTATTAATGCAAACGTTCTTTTCGTCGTATAGTTCCACTTCGAAGAAAAAATATCTGCATATATACAGTCTCCTAAAAACAATATCTTTTCTTCTTTTATGTACATAACAACTGAATCATGTGCATGATCTCCGCCCACATGTTTTAACACGCAGGTCACCTCGCCAAGGTCTAATTCAATTTGATCCTGGAACGTTAAGGTTGGAAGAATAATTTTAATATTTCTCGCTTTTTCTTCAAACTCTTTTTTGATGCAATCCGCACAAAATGCAATTTCCGTACCCTCTTTTATGCGTGCGTCCAACGCTTCATCTGTCCATTCATAAGATACTATTGCCTGCATTTCTTTTTTCGTTTCAGCGTGTGAAATAGTTAATGCATTCTGTAATACAGATAATCCAAAAATATGATCCCAATGCCAATGCGTTAGTGCTACAAAATCAGGATTCGATACGTTTTTTTCTTTTAACATTTCTAAAAATAATTGTGCATGTTCCTCTGAATTCCCTGCATCGATCATTAACGTTTTTTCTTGTCCAACAACCATTCCTAATATAGGTCTATCTGTTTCAGAAACTGGTGTCATATACCAAAATGAGTTTCCTATTTTTTTAATTTGTTGCATCATTTGTTCCTCCATTTACTATTAATCTCTTGAATTATTATCTGTAGAATCTTTATCAAGCACATAGAGTGAAATTATATTGCTTTCTTTAAAACGTAATAACTTTTTCTATCCATTTAAATAAGTATCCCAATCATAGTCTTCAATCTTATAAAAACTACCTTTATCATTCCTTTCATATGCACATAAAGGTGGTTCCTCAAGAAATTTCAAAATAGTATCATCTATATTCAATATGACTCCAATTGAAATAATTTGAAAGTTTTTAGGATCATTCACATAGTCATCACTTTCATAGCCACTTAAAATTGACCAACCAGAGTCACCTTTTTCTCTTGAATCTTCTTTAAGCATAAAGTTAAATTCTCTTTTTTCAAGTACATCATTACTAACAATTACCTTCGTATCAAAATAAAAATCCCAATCTTTTGAAGATGAATCGTTATATTCCGTATCACATATATTTTCAATCCCAAATGAAATTTTATCACCTATTTTTAAATCTAAGCGATATGGTTCATTGCTCAGTTCCCCTACAAACTTCTTCTCATTTCTTTCAATGATTTCAACCCACATTCTTTCACCATTAAATCCATCTTCTTCCTCATTTTTAGATACAAAAATTAGCTTTACCAAATCTCCAACCTTTAATTTCTCTAAAACTTCTGAGCTAGGAAGGTAGAATGTATAGGGCGCTTCTTTATTTAATTCATAAACATTATCTAAGTACCAAGTCATTTTTTCCTCTCCTTAAAGGCTTTTCACATTCATATTTTTAAAATAATACTATTTTTTCTTCCGGCAGACTACTACCATAGAATAGCAATCTTCCCCTAACTCATTGCCTTCCCAATCATTATATATATGTAATAATTCAAAGCCATTCGCTACTAATAATCTTTCTAACTCCTGCGGGTACGTATAACGCAGATCTATCGTTGTTTTTATTTCCTCTACTAGAGCATCGCCCTCATAAAACCTTCTTGTTGTTATGTAATGCTGTATTTGCTGAATTGAATCGTATATCATTTCAGTATATAAATCACATTTTCTTCCCTTTTCATCACTAATAGTTGTCCAATATTCTTCTGTAGATGGCTGTATTAATTCTTCTTTTGAAGGAAAACGTGTATCGAATATGAATATACCATTTTCAGCTAATACGTGATGAATAGATGTTAATAACTGATCTTGATCTGTATTCGTAAGGAAATGCTGGAATCCGTGCCCCACCATAAATGCTAACGGAATTGTTTCATTCATGCTTAATTGTAAACAGTCTTGTTGTAACCATTTTACCTTCTTACAATCCGTGGTTTTTGTCTTTGCTTCAGCAAGCATGCCTTCATGTATATCTACACCAATCATTTGATATCCATTTTCTATAAATGGAATTGTAACCCTTCCTGTACCACAGGCAAGATCTAGAATCCATTCATTTTGTATATTTAGTTTTTGTGCCCATGATAGTAAAAACGGAAAATCTGACAGACTTTTATTTTCTATATCATATCGTTTTGGATTTTCGTATTCAGATAGACTCCATTTTGTTTGCAAACGTATTCCCCATTTCATTTTCCACTTATATTTAATATATAAATTATAACGAATTATTAGTTTTTTCTCTATAATCAAACACAATTACTTGGACTAATCTAACTTTCCTTTTCGTAAGCTAAAAATAAGTGGACGAATCGGAGTGTGATACGATGGAACGATTATGGATTCCTATGATAGTTACATTTTTTTCATTCGGTGGATTACTATTAGGTGGTGCGGTCGGCATTGCTACCCGTCAGCTAATTGAAGAAAAAATGCATCGTTTATACGCATTATGCGGCGGAATTTTACTTGGACTTTTATCACTTGAAATTATTCCTGAAACATTTGCAAGCTATGAAATAATCGGCCCTATACTCGGTATAGCTATCGGTATTTTAGTTATGAGCCTATTAGATAACTATTGTCATCATCCAATGATACGTAAAAAAGATCAACAAGCGTGGCAAACTTTCCTTTTTCTTTCTTTTGCTATATTTATTCATAATTTGCCGAGTGGCTTTGCTTTAGGTGCAGCTTTTATTAATCATGCTGACTCTGCCATTCCTTTTTTAATAGCAATTGTCGTTCACCATATTCCTGAAGGATTAGCTTTAATTATCCCCTTTCTCTTTACAAAGCATAAATATATTTCATTTTTACTAACGACTTTATTACTTTCACTTATTCTCGGTACCGGTACTGTTTTTGGCATTTTGATGGAAGGCAAAGCCATACATTTACAAGGGCTTATTATGGGAAGTGCTATCGGTTCACTTGGCTATGTTACAATTCATGAAATGCTTTGGAAAGCAAAGAAGCAGCTCTCTTTCCTTACATTTTTCATGTGGGCAACTAGTGGATTTTTACTAATAATAATGTTTACTCTATTTGCTGGACACCACTAAATGAAACGAAAAAAGATAGCTGAAAACGATGTGTCTTCAGCTATCTTTTTTATTTTTGTATATCTCTATAGAAAGAAAAATCAGGCACAGTAGTAGATTTTACTTGTTTCTCTTCCTTTACTTCTTTATCCTTGCTCTTAGGTATTTTTACATTTCCTAATTTAATCGCATCTTGCATACTATTACTAATTAGATTGCCTGACAAGATCGTCATACTATAGAAAGCAATTGGTATAAGTACTATCCATGTATGTGTAGTTAAATGGCGGAAGTTTTGACCAATTAGGCCAGTCCATTCTTTTGTTACACTATCTGCATCTAATCCAAATAATATCGTTCCTCCAAAAAATAACTTAAGTAATCCAAGATGCAAAAGAAGCAATAGTACACTCACAAATTGTTGGGCTACTAATAAAAGAAATGATGGTAACATATGCGGCCATATATGTCGCTTCAACCTATGCCACTTACTTCCGCCGAGCACAGTAGTTGCCAACATAAATTCTTCTTTTTTAATACGTTTTACTTCTTGTGCTACATACAACATAACCGTTGGTACAGCAAGACATACAAGAACTATAATTTGAAATGTCACACGCAAATACAACGGCACAACTTCTGCTCCACTATCAAACGTTAAAACTTCATTTAACATAAAATAAGAAATCATAACCATCGGTACAATGCTAAAAGGATCAAAAAAGGATGAAATAACTGGAAAAGAACGTTTACTATACATACCAAGAAGTAAACCAATTCCCCCTCCAACTATAACTCGTAAAATCGCTATAATTATACTCGCTCCAACTGTCCATTTTGCACCTTCTATTATTAATTGAACAAGATCGCGGCCTTTCACATCACTTCCAAACCAAAATTTACTTGATGGTGAAAATGGAGCTGCCTTTAGTTCCCCTTTTTCGTTATACATCATCGTAAGTTCACGAATATTCCCATCAAAAAACACCGTATATCCAAT
This sequence comes from Bacillus sp. EB106-02-03-XG38, assembly GCF_058792175.1. Lineage (NCBI taxonomy): Bacteria > Bacillati > Bacillota > Bacilli > Caryophanales > Bacillaceae > Bacillus > Bacillus sp. EB106-02-03-XG38. The sequence continues at coordinate 544,824 of NZ_JBYTED010000001.1, read as the reverse complement.
ACTAATAATCATTAGTACACTTAAAAAAGTAATACCTATCCAAAATCTCACATCTCTTTTCACAACTTGCCACATGTTACACACGCTCCTTTATCACATTTTGTAAGAGCGTATGTAATATGCGAAATAGTATAAAAAGCGGTACGTATAATATAACTAGACTCACTGTAAATATTTCTAATTTCGAATTTTCTTTTACAAAAACAAACATACCATATGTATTGAAAATCCATTCGATAATATATAAGTTTGAAAGCATAAATAAAATATTTGTTTTCGCATAATAGATTGTTGTTAACAAAACATTTCTTGAAATATGATGTGTCAAAATATGCCGTAAGCTTAACCCTTTACTCTTAGCAAACAAACTATATTCTTTCTCTAATTCTTCTTTAAATCGTAATAACAATAGTTTAATAAACAATAATGTTGTTGGTATTGTAAGACATATAATCGGTAACAAACGTATTTTTTCTTCCCCTAATCCAGCTAGTTTGACCGGCATAAATCCTGTTTTTTGAAAAAGAATTACGACAAGAAGTTGTGATAATAAAATAAGTAATATATCTGGTATACTCTCAAGCGTAAGAAAAACCCCGTTCCATATTCTTTGTTTCATTTGAGAACGCTGCAATACCCAAACGACAATTATATACGCTATAAGCAAAGATAGTAAAAACGCTGATAGAAATACAATCATCGTTTCAATGTAATGAATCCATATTTGCGGAAATAATTTTCTTGAGTCCCGAAATCCATATGTAATTTCACCTGGTTGAAGTAACTTCCCTCCAAGAAATACAATCGTGTTCCAAAAACCGATTAAATCAATTTGCAATCCCTTAAATAAACGTGGCAGTGCACCTAGGCAGATTATGCATAAAACTGCAGCTACTAGTTGTAAACAAGTAACCCCACACCATTTAGCAACTCGCATCAACATAAAGATTTCCCCTTACCCTTCGATAGAATATTCAGAAACAAAAAACAGATATATTACATCTCTTCAGCTATACCTTGAACCTGCTTCTTCCCACTAGGTAAAATAGCTTGATATAAACAAGTAACAAAAAATAATAAACCAAATAAAATAATATATAACGTATCTGCACGAATCCATTTCGGGAACAACATCGCTATCGCACCGAGGGATAACAGCTGGAATCCTGTCGTTAATGGACTAAGTAAACTTTGAACACGTCCCATGAATGATTCTTCTACAATTTCATACATCCACCCCATGATTGCAACATTAATAAACGGTAAAAAGAAAGTTGCAAAAGCTATACATACATAAAAAGACCATACGTGGTTTACAAAGTAACACATACCGAAAAAGACTCCTGAGCCCGCCATACCAAAGACAATAATAGGCTTGGGTGCATATTTCTTCCCTACACTTGTCGCTACTATACTTCCAATTAGTAATGAAATCCCTCCAACTACACCGCCCACCATCGCTAAACTTTCATACGTTGCTGGTGCTAATTTATATTTTAAAATGTAAGTTGTGGATACGCTTAAAATACCATTTAATAGTCCAAACACGATAAATCCTAAAAGTAATTTTTTTAAAGTATCATTTTGATATATATACTTGATCCCTTCTTGAAACTCTGTTACTAACATCTTCAAATTAACTTCTTTCCATTTTGTTATACCGTTTGGCAAACGTACTTTTTCTGGAATAGATATCGTTTGAATTAAAATACCACTCATAATAAAAGTGAGCGTATTTACTAAAATACTCCCGTATATTCCAAAAGTCCAGTACACCATCGTTGCAATTCCTACACCAAACAAAGCATACAAACTATTCACCATTTGATTCACACCTGCTGCTGCACCGTATTGGTCGGATTCAACTACTCCCTGTATCATCGACTGTTCTGATGGAGAGAAAAATTGTATACATGCATTTTCTAAAAATAAAAATATAAAGACGAGTATAATCATCCCGTAATAAAGCGAAATTAGAATTCCGATATTACAGAGCGAACAACATATGTTACTTACCGTGCATATACGCTGTCTATCAAAACGATCCACTACTGTCCCTACTAATAGAAAAAAGATTAATGCAGGTAATGCCATCATAATTTGTGTCATCGTTGCGTAAACTGGTTGTTCTCCGTATTGATCTAGCAAATAAAACATTAAAGAAACTCCAGCAATCATAGAACCGAGTCGCTCTAAAATATTTGCTAGAAAAAAACGTGCATACACTTTATTGCGAAATAACTGTAGCATTTCTTTCATACTTCGTATCCTTTCTCTCGACAAAATAGTCTTGTTTTAGTCATTTCTTGGAAGTTACATTATATTTTTCGATCATTATCCAATCTTTTCCTTCTGCATAGAGAACATTATAAAAAAGACACTTGTTTTTTATACAAGTGTCTTTTTTATTTAACTTCGCTTTTTGTAATGATATATCTCGCAACTTTTTTAATTCTCTATAGTTTGGATACACTTTATTTATTTTACAAATGTATCGGACATCCACTCATAAAACTTTTCCTTCTCTTCAAATTGCGGATAATGCGCGGATTTTTCAAAAGTAATAAATTCTTTTTTCCCTGCTTCAATCGTATTAAAATATGTTTTTGCCGCCTGTAATGAAGTGTTATAATCATATTTCCCCATAAGAAAATAAAACGGTATCTTCATTTTAGTCACCTTATTAGGCAATGGATTCTTTAAATCCTTTTCTAATAAGACCGTTTGAGAATGTGTTAATCCAACGTTATAACGAATTACGTCTAACAAGTTATATTCATTACTGAGTAACATTCCGATGTTATCACCATCTGGATTTTCAATGCCTCTTGATGTTCCACCATATTTCGCAACATAATTTCTTGGAGTGTATGTATCACCATTTTTAATTTTTTCAGTCAACCCATTTAAATAGGAAAGCTCATCTGTATTCCGGGCATTTTGTGCCCGTTCAATCACATAATTTAAACTATCCATTTCACTTTCTGCTGTATCACTCATTTGCCCAATGCCAACATAAGCTTCATATTTTTCAGGAGCTTTATTGGCAGCTTGCATTCCAATATATGTACCGTAAGAATGACCAACCAATATTACTTTTTCTTTACCTAGACGTTTTGAAATATAATCTGTCATGGCTAATACATCTTCTACTAGAAGATCTGATGTAAGATTCGAATAGTCTTCAAAGAAATGGTACGACTTCCCGCTCGCTCTTTGATCGTAATTAACAACTATGAATTTCTCTTCCAATAAGTTTTGGTATTTTTGCGCATATGGTATTTCTGAAGTACCTGGTCCACCATGTACAAAAAGAATTACCGGATTGTTCTTATCTTTGCCGCGTATCATAATTTCATGACCACTTCCATTTATCTCTACTTGCTCTAATGTACTTATACTGTTTTTTCCTTTTATTTGCGAGGTCCATGTAGGAAATATTAGTGCTACGATTAATAATAGTATAGTGATGACACCAATGAGTTTAATTAATTTTTTTATCTTCTTCATAAGTAGTTTCCTTTCTTTTAAATTTATAAAAACATCAATTTAGTTCAGTAAAACTATCTCAAAAAAATATAAATGTACAACAATTTCACCTTGATCTTTTGCACATTCTAAATATCCCATATACTTCTTAACTTTCTGCTATATAACCCCTTAATATTTTCTTAATTTTCAATATAAAATTCATAGAAAGACTCAATTACAATGTATTAAAAATAAAGAAAAAAGCCCTTGTTTTCTCAACAAAGACTCTGTTCTTAAACTATTTAGCTACCTCTTCTTTCGGCATTACCATACCTTTATAAAGTTGAACTGTTATCCAGTAATAGATGAAATAAATGACTAAGAAAATCCCAATTGGCATCCACACCTTTACAAACGGATCAACTAATATGAAGCTAAATAAGTTTAGCCCTACTAATACGTGGGAAATCCCAATGATTGCCGGGAAGATAAATAAATATGAAATTTCTTTATATATACTTTTCGTTAACATACTACGTCTCACACCGATTTTTCGTAACATTTCATAACGTCGTACGTCACGAGAAGCACCTGTTAATATTTTGAACATAAGCGAACTTGCCATCATTGCTAAAAAGGCAATTCCGAGGAAAAATCCCATAAACATTGTTCCACTCATGAAACTGTTCATAAATTGATAAATTGTCATTTTCGTAAATAAGTCTACTTTTGTACCTGTCGTTTTTTCAATTTGTTCTTTTTGTCTCTTGTCTATTTCAATTAACAACGGTTTATATTTTTTCATATCATCTACTTTTGCTAATGTTACACTATGTTCTGTTCCTTGAATCCCTTTATAATGCTCTTCATCTGCAATTCTTACTGGTTTTCCATTAAATTGATTATGTGTAATTTGTATTTCTCGTACAATCGCATCTTCCCAATCCCTTGGCATATGAGGAAACTTATTCGCTACTTCAGGAGCTTCCAAAGCAGTATAAACCGGTTCCGTTAAAGGTTCAGCAACACGTTTACGAGCAGGCTCTTTTAAAGTTTTTGTATCAAAGTGATCGGAAACAAGTGGTGGTTTCGCAGTTAAGTCGTTACGTAAATAATAAACTGCTTCTCCATCTACTTTATACTTATACTTGCTTTCTTCCACAATTTTCATTTCTTTTAACGCTGCTTCATCTTGATCATTTGGATCATGAATTACGACATCATATACACGTGAGAAGTCTGTCATAATACCTACATTTTTTTGAAACGCCATACCTGCTGTCATTGCACCTGCGCCTAATGCAATTAACATCGCTACCGTACCTAGTACTCTCGATAAGCTATTTACTCGAAAGCGTAGCTGTGCATATGTAAAACTATTTAAACCCGTTTCATTTCGTTTTTTATTCCCTTTAATTTTCATCACAAAAAATGGGAGCAATGAACTAAAGATAAAATATGTTCCAAGCGTTGTAACAATTGTCGCTATTATAAAGCCTAATTCAGCATATATTTTTACATTGATCATAAAGTAGTATCCTATACTTACTAGCAGTACACCAAGTACAGTCATTATAATAATACGAGTTTTACTTTTCTTCACTTCATCTAGTGTTTCATCTTCACGAATTAACTCTAGTTCTGTTTTACGTAATAATCGGATGCTATTCATTAAACCAGTAATAAAAAATAGTATTAAGAAGAAAATAGCTGTAACTAAGATTGCTGGTGTATATATAGATGAATAACTACCTTTTGCAGAAATCTCCATACCATTCATTAAAAAGTTTCCTGCTACACTAGCAAGTAACATCCCTACTAAAATACCGATAATAATGCTGACAATACCCATACCGAACGTTTCAATAAATAATAACTGCGCTACTTTTTTCTTTTTCGCGCCGAGCATCATATACATACCGAGTTCTTTCCTTCTTAATGTGAGTAAGAACGAATTAGCATATATAATATAAAATATAGTAATGAAAGATAATAGTATTGCACCTACCCAAAATACGAGTCTAATACTACTAATAAGACTATTATCTTTCGTAAATTCACTATTCATCGCCATCGTTTGGAACATGTAAAAAATACTAATACTAATAACGAGACCAATAAGTAAAACCATATAATCTTTTAACATCTTTTTCATACTATGACGTGATAATTTAAATAACATAGTCTCGCCCCCTTACTTAGACTCAGCAGCTGAGCCCATATGAGCGAGCACACCTAAAATATCTTGATAGAAATTTTCTCGCGTTCCTTGACGCTTTAGCTCTTTATATAAAAGACCATCTTGAATAAATAATATACGCTCACAATAACTCGCACTAAATGCATCATGCGTTACCATTAAAATACTTACATTGTGATTTTCATGTAAATCTTGCATCGCTTCTAATAAGCTTTTTGCATTTTTACTATCAAGCGCTCCTGTCGGTTCATCTGCTAATACGATTGCTGGATTATGTACTAAAGCTCGTGCTGCCGCTGTTCTTTGCTTTTGTCCCCCAGAAACAGCAGTTGGATATTTCGTTAAAATTTCAGTAATCCCTAACTTCTTTGCAACCTCATTCACCTTTCCAGTAATCTCACTTGAAGGTACGCCTTGCAAAGAAAGTGGTAAAGCGATATTTTCATAAATTGATAAGTTTTCAAGTAAGTTAAAATCTTGAAAAATGAAACCTAATTTTTGAGAGCGAAAATCTGACAATGCATTCCCCTTCATAGAAGTAATATTTGTACCAGCTATTGTCACACTCCCACCTGTCGCTTGATCCAGTGTACTAATTACATTAAGTAGTGTCGTTTTTCCAGATCCAGAAGGACCCATAATCCCTACAAATTCCCCTTCTTTAATACTTAATGATACACCCTTTAATGCTTTGGACTGATTCTCATTTCTTTTCCCATACGTTTTTTCTACACTTTCTACAGTAACTACATTTGTTGACATCTCTTTCACTCCATCCCTTTTGTATAAATTAAATTTCCCACATATTTCTCATCTTTTTCTCATGTAAATCCTTAAGAATTTTTTAATTATTCATTCATTAAGAGTTACACCCGTAACATGAACCTATTTCCTACTTCATATTCTCATTTTTCTATAACTCGTTCCCTCGATTTCTCTTACATTTACCTTACATTTTTGTAAGATAAAAAAGAAAACACACCATAATGAATTGATGTGTTTTCTCTTTAAACTCTATTTTCGATTATTTATTTCCTCTTTCATACTCCCCACAAATCCATTTAGTTCAACAACTTCTGATTTTTCTTCCCCATATTTACGTACATTTACAGCTCCGTTCTCCATTTCCTTATCCCCAATAACAAGAACATACGGAACTTTTTGCATTTGTGCTTCTCTTATTTTATATCCTAACTTTTCATCTCGTATATCTCTTTCGACACGAACGCCAGCTTGTGCTAATTTATCCACAACCTCATCTGCATATTGTACATGGACTGCATTCGAAACTGGAATGACTTTCACTTGAACTGGTGCCACCCATGCCGGGAACGCACCTCCAAAGTGCTCAATTAATATCGCTAAAAAGCGGTCTAAAGATCCTAAAACTGCCCTATGAATGACAACAGGTCTTCTCTTTTCATTCTTCTCATCTATATAATTTAAATCAAACTTTTCTGGCATTTGAAAATCTAGCTGAATTGTTCCGCACTGATGACTTCTATTTAAAGCGTCTTTAATATGAAAATCGATTTTCGGTCCGTAAAATGCACCGTCACCTTCATTTAGTCTATATTTATAATTCAATGAATGTAATACATTTTCTAATGACGCTTCTGCTTGTTTCCATAACTTATCATCCCCCATTGAATCTTCTGGACGAGTAGAAAGCTCTACTTCATATTCGAATCCAAAAGTTTTATAAACGTAATCAATTTGCGCCATTACGGATTTAATTTCATCTTCAATTTGTTCCGGTGTTACAAATAAATGAGCATCATCTTGGCAGAAAGTACGTACTCTTAATAATCCATTTAATGCCCCGCTAAATTCATGTCGGTGTACTTGACCGAACTCACACATCCGAATTGGCAATTCACGATAAGAGTGTAATTTATTTTTGAACATTAACATATGACCTGGGCAGTTCATCGGTTTTAATGCAAAGCTTTTATTGTCTACTTCTGAGAAATACATGTTATCCTTGTAATGTCCCCAGTGTCCTGATTTCTCCCATAATTCTTGGTTCATCATAAACGGAGTACGTACTTCTTGATACTTATACTCTTTTTGAATTTCTCTTAAAAATGCTTCTAATTCATTTCGGATAATCTGTCCTTTCGGTAAATAAAATGGCATTCCTGGAGCCTCTTCTGAAAACATAAATAACTCTAGCTCATTACCTAACTTACGATGATTTCTTTTTGCTGCTTCTTCTACGAAATGTAAATACTCTTCTAATTCTTTTTGAGAAGAGAACGCAACACCATAAATACGCTGAAGCACTTGATTGTTACTATCACCTCGCCAATATGCACCAGAAACGTGAGTTAATTGGAATGCTTTCAAATAGCCTGTTGACGGTAAATGTGGTCCTCTACATAAATCTACAAATTCACCTTGTTTATATAGTGTTACACTTTCCCCACTAGGAATCGCTTCTAACAATTCTAATTTCAGGTGATCATTCATTTCTTGAAACAGTTTTGCTGCCTCTTCTCGTGAAACTTCAATTCGTTCTATTTTTACATTTTCATTTATAATCTTTTTCATTTCTTTTTCGATTTTCGTTAAATCTTCTACGTTTACACTATTCGGGAGATCCATATCATAATAAAATCCATTTTCAATAACCGGTCCTACACCAAGGTTTACATTACCATACATTCTCTTTACAGCTTGCGCTAAAATATGTGCAGCGGAATGTCTTGCAATTTCTACTCCTTCATTTGAATCTATAGTAATGATTTCTACTTCCGCATTTTTTTCAATATTGTGGCGTAAATCATATAATCCATCATTTACTTTTCCTGCGACAGCTTTCTTTTTTAAACTACTGCTAATGGATCCAGCAATTTCTTCTAAAGTAATTCCTTTTACAAATTCTTTCACGCTACCATCTGGAAATTTAATTTCAATCATTTGTTCTTTCATTTTTCATCTCTCCATTCCATAATAAAAAGCACACTCATCCCTAAAATAGGGACGAGCGTGCTTTTACCCGTGGTTCCACCCAGATTCCCATTGTAAATTTGCAATGGCTTCTTTTACGGTAACGTCGTTTACACGGCACTAGATACTGTATTTCCCCAGTGCAGCTCTAAGGTGGTAAGTTATTTTTCTGCGTTAGGAAGTTCTCAGCTTTCCTTCCTTCTCTGTATAACCGGGTAAAATAACTCGTGTCCTTTTCTTCGCTTATTATAAAATTGAATGCAAAAAAGCATATTCATCCCTAAAAATTAGGGACGAATATGCTTATATTCGTGGTTCCACCCAGATTCCCATCACAAAAAACATAATGGCTTCTTTTGCGATAACGTCGCTTACACGGCACTAGATACTGTATTTCCCTAGTGCAGCTCTAAGGTGGTAAGTTATTTTTCTGCGTTAGGAAGTTCTCAGCTTTCCTTCCCTCTCTGTATAACCGGGCAAAATAACTCGTGTCCTTTTCTTTGCTTTTATAAGTACATCCATTAATTGTTATTTACTATATCCTATTCATTTTATTATTGCAAGTGTTTAAAAAAGAAACCAAAAATAAATTTTTGGTTTCCCCTTCTCAATTTTACCAATCTTGTGGTTCGTAATTTAAGTCTGAAAATAGACGTCGTTTCTCTTTCTTCGATAAATCTCTCCACTGTCCAACAGGTAAATTATTCAATTCAATATTCATAATTCTCGTACGTTTTAACGTGTATACTTGATAACCTAAAGCTTCACACATACGACGAATTTGGCGATTTAGCCCTTGTGTTAAAATGATTTTGAACTCATATTTTGATAACTGTGTGATCTCACAAGGAAGTGTTTTCGTTCCTAAAATCTTCACACCAGCTGCCATTTTTTCTAAGAAATCAGGTGTAATTGGCTTATCTACTGAAACGATATATTCTTTCTCATGTTTGTTTTCAGCACGTAAAATTTCATTAACGATATCACCATCATTCGTTAACAAAATTAAACCGTCTGAGTCTTTATCAAGACGTCCAATGTGACTAATTCGTAATGGATGATTCACTAAATCGATAATATTACCTTTTACAGATTTCTCACTCGTACATGTAATACCTACTGGTTTATTTAAAGCAATATATACGTGGTCTCGAGCGATACGAAGTTGCTCTCCATTTACGCGTACATCATCACCTGGATTTACTTGGTCACCAATTTTTGCAACCTTACCGTTAATAATTACTCTTCTCTCATTAATTAATTTATCTGCTCCACGTCGAGACGCTTTTCCAGCTTCACTAATAAATTTATTGATACGCAAATTAGGCACATCCTTTTCTAAACAAAATTTCAAGCTCACACTGCTTCTACCGTACAATACAAAAGGTAAGCCTTCTATTATAACTTAAATATATTAACATGAAAGAGTATATAACGTCTTCTATTAATTACTCGTTTATAAGAAAATATCTTTATTATACATTCATTTATGCACGTTTTGTACACTTAATATACAAGCCACTCTTCCTTACATATAGCTTGTTTACCTCTTATATCTTCTAAATCCTCATGAATATTAGCTAGTTTATACAACTCAGGGAAAATCTCTTCTACATAATTTTGATGCGCCATTTCATCTTTCCAATAAGTTAACACTATGTAATGATTTCCAGTTTTTAAAGACTTCCCAATAACTCCACCTAACATCCCTTTTGCATTTTCTATCCCTTTATTCCAAATTGTTTCTTGTTTATGTAAAAACTCCTTTTCCTTTTCTACCTTTACATCACATATAGCAACTCTGACGAATGATCCTTCTATAACAACATCTTTTAAAGGCATATCAGTTATATCAAACAACGTTTGATATAGTTCAATTTCACATGAAAGAAACGTATCCTCTTGATTACTATTTACATAAATAGTATCGTGAGCACCATTTATAAATGATTGATATGCACTTTTATCTTCCCATAAAGTAAATACACATGCCTCATCGTTATTCCATCCACCAAATTGTCCATGAAATCCATCTAGATGCCGTATATCTTGCCATTTTTCTTGTGCTTTTGAAAATAACTCTTTTTTCTCTTCTTCCACTCTACAGTAGATTGTTTTTAGTAACATTTTTAATTCCCCCTTAGGCTATAATTTATCTTCCACTTACAACTTTCAGTTTACATAATAATTTTATGATCTCTTTAGTACTCCTTATCCACATATAAAACGAATCATATTTATCACTACATCTATCAAACCATCTATCTGATTTTATTTCAAATAATTCAGAATAAAAAAAAGATGTAATTCTTAATGAATTACATCTTTAGCTAGTCTCCCTTATTCATCTTTTTCTCAAATAAATAATACGTTAGTTCTCCCGGATAATGTAATACAGTTACATTTCTCTCCCCTTTTTTAAAACTAACAGTATGCCCGTTTTCCCCTAAGTTCTCCCATCCACTGGCCTTTGTAATAGGCATTACACTTATATATTTATAATCCTCTTCCTTTTCATCGTTAATATGGATTGCTGAAATTGGTACTGGAAAATCTTCAATTTTAGATTCTTTGTCTAAATATATTAGTGTAAATAAACCAACTAATAACACAGCCGTTGAAATATTTGAAACTAGTTTTCTTCTATTCATTTTCACTAAAAAACCTCTTTTCTCACATATTACTTTCATCATTTTACTAATCTTAATTATTTATGTATAGAAAAAATATAATTAAAATCAATTCCAAACTATTTTCTCTATTATTAACAATATCATTGTTGTATATTACAATTAAAAGATTTTTATTTTTGGAGGTATTACCCGTTGAAGAAATTATTTTTTAATAAATGGACAATAGTTATTTCTATTTTTATTATTACCTGTACGATTTTCTACGCAACTAAAGATAAAAATAATAACGCAAAAACTACCGTAGAAACAGTTGATACAAAAAGTTTTAAAACTAAATTACAACCAAAAATTGATGAATTAACTACAAATTATAATGACATCATCGAAAAAGATTGGTTGCCTGCCTGGGAAGAAATTAACACGAACGGAGATTCAGTAGACAGAGATAAACTATTAGTCACAATGACTGCTATTTCCAAACAATACGAAAAAATTATGAACGAAATAGACACTGTGAAAATTAAAGAAAACATATCGGAAGTACAAATACAAGAACAACTAATTTATTTCACAACCGAATTTAAGACTGCTTCTAAATTTATGAAAAACGCAGCCGATTTAATTATCGACGGAGCAAATAACTCTACTCCATCCAATGAAACAATTGAAAATACTAAACATGCTTTAGGACTTGCAGACCAACATATTGTTCTCTCTTTATCTACGTTAAATGAAGTTGAAGTTAAGTTAAGACTTGCAAAAAAATAAAACTGGTTACTATTTTAAAATAAAAAAAGATTGCATTTCACATTTTGTCTGTCTATAATGTTTTTATTGATTTACAATCAATGTTCTTATAAATTTTATAATTCGGATGAACCATTCAGGAGAAGATCTATTGATCTACCGACGGGGCAAAAAGTTGTAAAACCAACTTTGAAACTCTCAGGTCTTGGTTACAAGTAGAACTGCATGGGGACGAATCTCTGGAGAGACTCCCTTTCGCTTTATATAGCGCGGAGGAAAACGAGCACCGAAGGAGCAAATCCGCTACTTTAGCGGATAATCTCTCAGGTAAAAGGACAGAGACAAGCGAAAGAAAAAGCCGATTTGTATCGGTTTATTTTTCTATCCCTTGTTTCTCCAGAGACCATTTCATTTACTTGAAGTGGTTTTTATTTTTTCTAAAAAAGGAGAATACAGATGGAGACAGTAAGTAAAGTATTAGAACAAATCAATCACTATGTGTGGGGATTACCAACGTTATTGTTACTCGTTGGTACTGGTATCATTCTCACAGTGCGTTTAAAAGGTTTACAATTTAGTAAACTATTATACGCTCACAAACTAGCATTTAAAAAATCAGAAGATACATCTTCCTCAGGGGATATTAGCCACTTCCAAGCACTTATGACAGCTATGGCGGCAACGATTGGTATGGGAAATATAGCCGGTGTTGCAACTGCTGTGACAATCGGTGGACCCGGTGCAATCTTTTGGATGTGGATTACTGCTTTGTTCGGTATGGCAACAAAATATGCCGAAGCAATTCTTGCAGTGAAATACCGTGTTAGTAATGAAAATGGCGAATATTCAGGTGGGCCTATGTACTATTTAGAACGTGGTTTAGGTAAGAAATGGCTTGCAGTTTTATTCGCTATATTCGGTACAACTGCTTCTTTCGGTATCGGGAATATGGTGCAATCTAATTCAGTTGCAGAGGCAATGCGAATTAATTTCTCTTTCCCTCCTGCTTTAACTGGTATAGTAATGTCATTTTTAATCGCTATCGTTATTTTAGGCGGTGTAAAAAAAATCGGGAAAGTAACAGGATATGTAGTTCCTATTAAAGCTTTCTTTTATATCATTGCTGGTCTTATCATTATTTTCTATCACTACGATCAAATTCCTGAAGCATTTTCACTTATTTTTTCTGGTGCGTTTAATGGTACTGCAGCTGCTGGTGGTTTTATCGGTGCAACAGTTGCATCAGCTATTCAAATTGGAATGGCGCGCGGCGTATTTGCGAACGAAGCTGGTTTAGGGAGTGCCCCTATTGCCGCGGCGGCGGCAAAAACAGATTCACCTGCAAAACAAGCTTTAGTTTCAATGACAGGTACTTTTCTAGATACGTTTATTGTATGTACTATTACAGGACTTGTATTAATTACTACAGGTGCATGGAAATCTGGTAAAACTGGCGTTGAAGCTACAACACTTGCGTTCCAATCTGTATTTGGCAATGCTGGTAGTATGATTCTCGGTATCGCGATTATATTATTTGCCTACTCTACTATTTTAGGATGGTCGTATTACGGAGAGAAATGCGTGGCTTATTTATTTGGAGAAAGTGCCGTTAAATATTATAAAGCAATCTTTATTGTCATGATTGCTATTGGTGCGAATTTAAAATTAGGCATCGTATGGACATTTGCGGATATTGCAAATGGACTTATGGCGATTCCAAACTTAATTGGTCTTATTGGGTTAAGTGGTATTGTTGTTGCTGAAACAAATCGCTTTTTACAAGCAGAGAAATTGAAAGAAAATAATAAAAAACAGGCAAGTTAATCTATGAAAGTAGGAATGACTCATACATGATGAGCATTCCTTTTTTCATCCCCTCTTTTACTTAATTACTATCATTAAAAATATATTTATATCAATGTTTACTCCTTTTTATTCCTCCAAAAGTTTTTCACATAAATGTCATAAATCGTATGGTCTAACTATATAGTTGAAAAGGAATGCGGCATTAAAGTGTCGCTGAAAAACTCATCCAAGAAAAGGGAGGAAAAATCTTTTGAAAAACAAAATCATTGTTTTCCTATCTGTTTTGTCATTTATTATTGGCGGTTTCTTCTTTAACACAAATACTTCAAGCGCTGAAACATCATCTACTGATTACGTTCCTAACCAATTAATCGTTAAGTTCAAGCAAAATGCATCTTTAAGTAATGTGCAATCTTTTCATAAATCTGTCGGAGCTAATGTCATATCTAAAGATGATAAGTTAGGTTTTGAAGTCGTTCAATTTTCAAAAGGTACTGTAAAAGAAAAAATAAAGAGTTATAAAAATAATCCAGATGTGGAATATGCAGAACCGAATTATTACGTTCACGCCTTTTGGGCTCCAAACGACCCATATTTTAAAAATCAATATGGATTACAAAAGATTCAAGCTCCACAAGCTTGGGATAGCCAACGAAGTGATCCTGGTGTAAAAGTAGCCGTTATTGATACAGGAGTTCAAGGCTCACACCCGGATTTGGCTTCGAAAGTAATTTACGGGCATGATTATGTTGATAACGACAATACATCTGATGATGGTAATGGTCATGGTACACATTGCGCTGGAATTACTGGAGCACTTACGAATAACAGCGTCGGAATTGCTGGTGTTGCCCCACAAACTTCCATTTATGCTGTTCGCGTATTAGATAATCAAGGAAGTGGTACTCTCGATGCTGTAGCGCAAGGTATTCGAGAAGCTGCTGATTCGGGTGCAAAAGTAATTAGTTTAAGTTTAGGAGCTCCAAATGGTGGTACTGCATTACAACAAGCCGTTCAATATGCATGGAATAAAGGCTCTGTTATAGTTGCAGCTGCTGGAAATGCTGGAAATACAAAAGCTAATTACCCTGCTTATTACAGCGAAGTGATTGCAGTTGCTTCTACAGATCAATCAGATAAGAAATCTTCATTTTCTACTTATGGTAGCTGGGTAGATGTTGCAGCACCAGGTTCAAATATATATTCCACATATAAAGGAAGCACGTATCAATCATTAAGTGGTACATCTATGGCAACACCTCATGTCGCAGGAGTTGCTGCTCTTTTAGCAAATCAAGGATATAGCAATACACAAATTCGTCAAATTATTGAGTCTACTACAGATAAAATTAGTGGTACAGGTACGTACTGGAAAAACGGTAGAGTCAATGCATATAAGGCTGTACAATATGCGAAGCAATTACAAGAAAATAAAGCTTCTTAAGAAATAAAGTAAAACTTTAATCAGTCGATCTACCATTAATGCGGAATAAAATAGAAGGAGAGACTTCTACAACTAAAGCCTCTCCTTCTTATAAACTATATTACTCTCCCTGCTTTTTAACCATATGTAAATACAGCACAAAATCCGTCATTGTCGATGAATGACCAAGTTGACGAATCATCGCTGTTATATTTCCCCTATGATATGTCCCATGGTTTACGACATGTTGTACTAACTCTAAAATTGATGTTTCTAATTTCCCTACATATGGATTCTCGATAACAAATACAGCATTCACGTCCTCTATTGTAATTAAAAAGTCTATATATTGTTTTGCCATGTTGTCAAACATTTCTTCTAATTCAAGAAACGATTTATTTTCGATTTCTGTTCGTAAACTTTCTCGGTCTTGTATTGCCTCATTCATACTTTTACCATGCAATATGTGCAACCACACTTGATCTGTTACATAAATATGTGCAAAAGTATCCTTAATTGATGGAAAAACACTCTGTATCTGTTCAGTAAAAATCGTCTCATAGTTTGGTAATTCTTTTATTCGATTAAACAATTGTGTATTAGCCCAAGCATGGTAATCCACCTGTTTTAACATGTACTCTTTCAATCTAAATCGCCTCCTTATTGTATGAAACGAATGGTTTGTTTCTTCATTTCTGATTCTCTATCAGCTTTTGCAATCCCTTTTTCTTCAACTACATATTTATTTATAGTTTTATATTTTACATACGTATGAAATTCAGTTTGAAATGGAAACGGTGTAATCCGAATTGTTTCCTCGTCCACCCATTCAGCTTGAATAGGTTTATCTTCTTTACTATTAAACACTTCTGTTCCTTCAAAACCATTTTTAAACAAATCAATTTCATCTTTCTTTTCTACACCAGGTTTATTCATACACACGTATAAAGAAAGTTCATCACAAAACTTTAATAATCTATAATGTTTATCGAACATCGCAAACTGTTCTTTTGTTAACGTTTTCAAAATTCTTTTTTGTCGTTCCAATTCCCCTGTATAAAATGACATCATCTCTTCATCTTCCTCATTTAATGGAAATGATAAAAAATGTTTACTACAAAGTAATGCTCCGTATGGATTTGAATCTTCAATTTCATTCAAGCCAATCGTATAAAAAACAAAGCGTAATGAACTTGGACAGTCCATAAATGTATATGGGATATGTTTAGCATCATTCAAAATTGGAACTTTATCAAGTTCTATCCATCCTCTATCATGCTCATATATTGCAACAATAGCCGCTTTTAAGTATGCGTCATCTTCAAAAAGATCTTCTTTTATATGTTTCGCAATTTCCCCAGCTAAAAAACCGTGATCATGTTGACGAATTAATATACTTTCTTTCTCATCTTTTTCACGAAAAATCATCCGTATACTCCCCCTCATCCTCATATTACAATGCTTTCTATGCATCAATTCTTAATTAATCCCTAATTATTAGCAGGGATTCAGTTTCTTGCAACGAAATTAACATAACTATATAGCATTCTTTCTAACAATATAAATAGCTTTATCTTTACTATCTATTATACTAAATCTTTCATTCCAAAAAATTTTTTATGAGGTGAAAACATGAACAAAACAGAATTAATTAAAAATGTAGCACAATCAGCTGATATTTCTCAAAAGGATGCTTCTGCAGCTGTACAATCTGTTTTTGACACAATTGCTACTGCATTACAATCTGGCGATAAAGTTCAATTGATTGGCTTTGGAACTTTTGAAGTGCGCGAAAGATCTGCTCGTACAGGACGTAACCCACAAACTGGTGAAGAAATTCAAATCGCTGCTGGTAAAGTCCCAGCATTTAAAGCAGGTAAAGAGTTAAAAGAAGCTGTGAAATAAACAAGAAACCAGCCATTTTATAGGCTGGTTTCTTGTTTTAAATAAGTAATTCCTTTATATTTTCTGCATGATACACTTCACAAATATAAAACATACATTTGCAGTTACTTACAATTTGATATTTTCTAGTTGGATACACATTCGCTGTAACAGAACATCCATCAAACAATTCAATAATATTTCCAGATGGCTGATATCCTTCATATAATACGTTCCTTCTTACTTCCATCTTTTCTATAAGTTTTTCAACTGGAATGTTTCCACTCTCTAACTCGCTCTTTATTATATTTGGTAAAAACGAAGTATCCGCAAAAATGAGATTTTCAGATAATACTTTTCCTTTATAACTAACATTGGATACACGGTAAAGAAATGTTCCGTTTTTATCGAAGAAATTCTTTGCTTCTTTCGGGATATACTGTCTATCAATTACCTCTTGTTCGAGAACATCAAATTGGACTGTATCATTCAAAAGCTTTTCTAAAGCATGAATAGATGATGTATCTCTAGAAAATAAAATACTTTTAATTGCTTGTACATTATAAGTGAATTCATTTGTTCTATTTTCCGCTACTAACATGAGGAACACCTCTTCTATAAGATATTTTATTAAACCTATTTATAATTTAAAAGCGCTACTGCGTCTAACTGTGTGATTTTAGTTACTTCTTTACTAAATATTGCAATGGAAGCCAAACAATCTATACTTGGTCTTATGTCTTCCATCATTGTATGTTCTACTAACTCTTCTCTATCCTTAAAAACCAACAAATTTGGAGGATCATTTGGAGCCGACACGGTAATATCCATTGGTGGAATCATTAGTCCTTCACCTGTGGCTTTTAACACTGCTTCTTTTCGAGTCCAATATGTTAAAAAACCTTCAATTTTCTGTTCATCTCGTAATTTCATAATTTGCGCTATTTCAATGTCCGTTAATACACCCTCTGCCATTTTCATAACATCTACATTTGGGCTTATTTGTTCAACATCAACGCCTACAGGTGCAGATTTTGTAAATGCAACAACAATCCACTCACCCGAATGAGAAACAGATAACTGCGGCATGCCTTCCGGTAATTGTGGTCTGCCATGTTGTAACTTACATACTGGGCACATTCGGTCAATCGGTACTTGAACTGGCGACATAGAAAGTATCTTTCCAAGAACTAATCTACTAATTACACAACCTATTATAAATCGTGCACGATCTGCCGAATGGTGATATGAATTTGCTTTCTCTCGTTCAACGTCATTTAGTAAATTGTAATGCCATGATTGTAAATCTGAAATTCTTCCCCACCATATTTGACAATCATTCTCATTAAGAGTTGGTATAGAATCTACAACTTTACTTTCTATCATGTAAACTCTCCTTTATGCAACGAATATCCATTGTTATTCATTGACAAGTGCTTTCTGTTTTTTTGATACAGATAACATTTTTTCTTTCTTCTTTGACATTACCTCTTTATCTGAAATCCGTAAAGAAAATAGTAATGCTACAAGTAAAAACATTGCTGATCCAATTAATGCAGCCTGATATGGTAAGAAATCTGAATGAGCATTATTTTGTACACTATTGTTTCCAAAACCGGCTAGTATACTAGCTAAAACAGCGACCCCTATTGCAGATCCTAATCGATTTTGCACATTAAATATAGTAGTCGCTCTCCCCATAGAAGGTGGCGCTATATTGTTAAATGCAGAAAATTGGACTGCTCCAACAGACTGACCTAAGAAAATACCTATGCTAAACAATAATGCCCGTATTTGCCATGGATTCGTATCGTGATTTACAAAACTTAATAAAACGAAGATAATCGCCGTACAAATTAAGCCAATAGAAATTACTTTACGAGCTCCTAATTTCTTATATGACCATGGTACAATTTGTGACGATATCATTAATCCAATCGCCTCCGGGAATGTCGTAAGACCTGATTCTAGTGCGGAAACTCCTATTACATTTTGATACATAAGCGGAAAAATAAATAACATTCCTAGCAAACCAGCGGATGAAAACAATGAAATAAGACTCATTTTTCTAAAGACTGACTCTTTTAATAAGCGTAAATCTAACATCGGTTGCTTTACTCTAAGTTCTACAATGATAAACAATACAACGAATACAATCCCAGCTATCCCAGTACTTATAATTTCTGGGGAAACCCATCCTTTTGATGGTCCTTGACTGAGCGCATAGATAAGCATCGAAAACCCTGGTGCTGAAAGAATAAAACCGAGAGAATCAAAGCGACCAGCTGATTTTTCAATATGCTCTTTTAAAAATAGTAGACCGAATAGTAACACTCCTATTCCAAATGGTACATTAATATAAAATGACCAGCGCCAAGACATTTGATCTACAAAAAAACCACCAATAATTGGTCCTACTGCTGGTGCCACAGCAATTGGTAACACAATAAATCGAGAAATTTTCGGTCTCTCCTCTGGTGAAAATGTTCGAAATAACATCGCCATCCCAACTGGTGTTAAAAGCCCCCCGCCAGCACCTTGCATAATACGAAAAATATTCAATGAAGTAATATCGTTCGCTACTCCGCATAATGCAGACGCAGTTGTAAATACGAAAAGAGCAATTAAAAATACC
Organism: Bacillus sp. EB106-02-03-XG38; assembly: GCF_058792175.1. Lineage (NCBI taxonomy): Bacteria > Bacillati > Bacillota > Bacilli > Caryophanales > Bacillaceae > Bacillus > Bacillus sp. EB106-02-03-XG38. The sequence goes on along the minus strand of NZ_JBYTED010000001.1, from coordinate 525,073 downwards.
CTTTTTGTACCGAAGCGATCTCCTAACCAACCGGAAATTGGAAGGAAAACAGCTAGGCTAACTAAATACCCAACATTAACTGTCCCCATTGCGGATGGCGGCACTTGTAGTTCTTTACTTATCGTTTGGAGTGCTACATTCACAATTGTTGCATCCATTGCAGCCATAAACATCGCTGTTATATATACGATGCTTACAACTACTTTTGGATTTATTTTTGCCTTCATTATCGTTTTCCTACTAATATTTTTTCGCCAACTTGATTACTTTTTGGATTCAAATCTTCCCAGTTATTTTCAACATATTGTAAACAATCATTTCTACTAGCCTCTTCATGTACAACATTCCAACCAATAGGTACGTCAAGAAAGACAGGCCAGAGAGAATACTGGCCCTCCTCATTTTTTAATACTCTATATGTGTAATTATCATTTTCAAATGGATTCGTCATACTGTACTTACCCCTTTCTTATCCTGCAAATATTTCGCTAATACTTGTCCAATTTCTGTAAGTGGTCCTGGTTGACATAAATCTTTATGTCTACAATCAATATCGTATTGTACAATTTGCCCATCTAAATAATTTAGCCACGTATTTGGAGAAATAGGATCAAACCAGTCTGGTATAACAGTAGATCTAAAGAATAAAATATCTCCGTTATAAACTTTCGGTACATATTTCCCTAACAATCCTACCGAATTTACATATGTTTCTTTCAAGTTCAAAATAGTCTCTTCTTCAAGACTTGCTAATGCACTTCCATCTTTACGAAGTATTTCTACTGCACTTTCCATCGTAAGTGGTTTACCATCCATGTTATCTGGATCGTATCCCCCTAAAGCAAGTAATGCGATTAATGCTTCTTCTTCAGTAGGTGCTTCCGTATTCGGTAAAAAGTGACCAGGATAAGAATCTAGCATAACGAGTAAGTCTACTTCTTCCCCTTCATTTTGCAGTTGCGCCGCCATTGCATGCACAACATTTCCTCCAAGTGACCAACCGAGTAAACGATATGGTCCGTGAGGCTGTACTTCACGAACGTGTTTTAAATAATCCGCTGCCATTTCCTCTAAACTTTTTGGAAGTTCTTCATTTTTAGCGATACCACGTGCTTGGACACCGTAGATTGGATAATTTGTTCCTAAAGATTTCATAAGTCCTGCATAGCACCAACTTAATCCACCTGCTGGGTGTACACAAAATAGTGGCAATTGTTCTCCGCCCGATCGTAATGGAAGCAACACATCGAGTGCACTTTGACCATTTCCCATCTCAAGTCTCTCAGCTAATCCCGCAACGGTTGGTGCTGCAAATAAAGTGCCAATGTTTAGTTCCACTCCAAGCGCTTCTTTCATGCGGCTCATAAGCTGCACTGCAAGGAGTGAATGGCCACCAAGATCAAAGAATCCGTCATCAATTCCAATTTGAGGTACACTTAGCACTTCTGTAAACAAGTCACATAACATTTCTTCTTGTGGTGTTCTTGGACCACGACTAGAAGATGATGCGATAAATTCTGGAGCTGGCAATGCCTTTCTATCTAATTTACCGTTTGGAGTTAAAGGTAACTCATTTACTACTACAAAAGCGTATGGAATCATATAATCTGGTAAACTACCACTAGCAAACTGACGCATTTCATTCGTATCAATTGCTTCATTATTTGATGAAACGATATAAGAAACTAACCGTTTATCCCCTGGTTGATCTTCACGTACAATAACGGCTACTTGCTCAACTTTAGGGTGCTTCATTATGACCGCTTCTATTTCCCCTAATTCAATTCGGAATCCACGAATTTTTATTTGATGATCTGCACGTCCTATATAATCTAGCGTCCCATCTTGACGCCAACGTGCTAAGTCTCCTGTGCGATACATTCTTGTACCTGGCTTACCAAATGGATCTGCGATAAAGCGCTCAGCCGTTAATCCTGCTCTTCCTAAATAACCACGAGCAAGCCCAGCACCTGCAACATACATTTCTCCCACTACTCCAGGTGGCACTGGTTGTAAATAGTTGTCTAATACGTATACTTTAAGGTCTGGTATACTGCAACCAATTAAACTATTCGCGCGTAAAGAAACAATATTCTCATCTAACTCAATATAACTAACATGTACTGTCGTTTCTGTAATACCGTACATATTAATAAGCTTTGGTGCGTTTTGAGGATGTCGACTATACCAATCTTCTAATCGACTTAACTCAAGTGCTTCTCCTCCAAAAACAACATATCGTAAAGATAATCTTTGACCAATTTCTTCATTTTCACGATCCGCTTGCATCAATTGATAGAACGCTGATGGAGTTTGGTTTAAAACAGTAACCTTTTCCTTAACAAGAAGTTGTAAAAATTCTTTCGGCGAACGACTTACAGTATGTGGTACTATGACTAGACGCCCTCCGTATAATAAAGGTCCCCAAATTTCCCAAACCGAGAAATCAAAAGCATAGGAATGGAACATCGTCCAAACATCATTTCCGTCAAACTGGAACCAATGATCAGTTGCTCCTAAAAGTCTCACTACATTTTGATGAGGTATCATAACGCCTTTCGGTCTGCCCGTTGACCCTGACGTATAAATAACGTAAGCAATATGTGATGGAGATAATGGCTTAATTCGTTCCACTTCATCAATATTGTCTTCACTATATTTCTCAACCTCTGCTATTACTTTTACATTATCAACTAAAACTTTTAGTGCCTCATTACATTCAATTTCCACTTCTGAATTCGTTAAAACACATGATGGTTTCGCATCGTGTAGCATAAATGAAATACGGTCTGCTGGGTAATCTGGATCTAACGGAAGGTATCCAGCACCAGCTTTAAGAACAGCTAATAAGCTTACAACCATATTTAATGATCTTGGCATCGCTAAAGCAACGAGTTGATCAGGACCAATCCCTTTTGCTATTAGGAATCGAGCTATTTTATTTGCTTTTCTATTTAACTCTTCATATGTTAATTTCTTATCTTCAAAGACAACAGCAATAGAATTTGGATTTATATGAGCCTGCTTTTCAAATAATTGTGGCAATGTCATTTCTGGTGCAATTTGAAAACCACCATTCCACTTTTCTAACACTTTATTTTTCTCTGCTAACGTTAATATTTCTAATCTACCAATTGATTGATCCGGATTCTCTGCTACATCATCTAATAACAAAATGTATCGTTCTATTAATTTTTGCACCGTTTCACGTTTATATAAATCAGTACTAAACTCTAATAATCCGTGTAAACCGTTTGGATTACCATCAACGCCGTTACTCTCGCTAATTTCAAATGTTAGATCAAATTTCGCAGAGCCGACGCTTTGAATTTCAAGGTTCGCTTCTATATCAGGAGCATCAAAGGTTGCTTCTGGCGTATTTTGGAAAGCTAACATAATTTGAAACAGCGGATGACTATTTCGAGTACGTACTGGGTTTAACACTTCAACAAGTCGTTCAAATGGAACATCTTGATTTTCATAAGCTGCAAGATTTACTTGCTTCACTCTATTCAATAATTCTTTAAAACTTGGATCTCCTGATGTATTTGTACGCAACACTAATGTATTTACAAATAAACCGACTATGTCAGAGAGTGCATCATCGTTCCTTCCAGCAATCGGACTTCCGATTGGTATGTCAGTACCTGCACCTAATCTTGTAAATAGCGCACTTAGTCCTGCTTGCAATACCATAAACAAACTAACTCCATTTTTCCGTGCAAGCTCTACTAACCTACTATGCATACCTGCATCTATATGAAAATGAATTGTTTCTCCTCGGTAACTCGTTTCAACTGGACGCTGGTAATCTGTAGGTAACTCCAATTGATCAGGTAGTCCCTTTAGCTCTTTCTTCCAAAACTCTAATTGTGTTGAAATGAGACTCTTTTCTGTAGTTTCATCACCTAACAATTGCTGTTGCCAAAGTGCATAATCTGCGTATTGCACTGGAAGTGTTTCCAGCTGTGCTCTTTCACCTTGACATCGAGCTTTATATGACGTTGTAAAATCTCTCGTTAACGGTTGTAATGACCAGCCATCCCCTACAATATGGTGCAATAGAATTAGCAATACATGTTCGTTTTCATTCACTGTAAATAGTTGCAAACGAACTGCTGGTTCAACATCGAGGTTAAAGCTATACCTTACCGCCTCTGCAAGCACATTTTCTAATTCCTCTTTACATGTTTTTGTTTTAATCATTTCTAGATTTAAATTTTCCATATCTAAAATTTTCTGATAGGAACTACCTAATACGTTAGGGAAAATCGTTCTCAGTGTTTCATGTTTCTCGACTACATCATAAAAAGCACCTTGCAATGCTTCCTCGTTCAACTTTCCAGACAAACGAATGACTAACGGAATATTATAAGTAGGGCTTGGACCTTCTAAACAATTTAAGAACCATAACCTACGCTGTGCAAATGAAAGTGGAACTTCATTTGGTCTGCTTACTTTCTTAATAGCTGGTCTTGCGCTTTTTGCTCCATCCAGTTGCTTCGCTAGTTCAGCAACAGTTGGCGATTCGAATAATTTTCCAATTCCTAATTCAACACTTAACGTTTCACGAATTCTTGCCATTAAACGAGATGCAAGAAGCGAATGGCCTCCCATTTCAAAGAAATTATCATCAATGCTAATGCGAGAAACACCAAGTACTTCTGCAAATAAATCACATAATATTTCTTCTTTCGGATTTCTAGCAACTCTCTCCTTGTTCATTTCATTAAAATCAGGAGCTGGTAACTTCTTTCTATCAACCTTTCCATTTGGTGTTAATGGTAATTCTTCTAACAACACAAACGCTGATGGTACCATATAATTCGCTAAACTTTCTGAAATATAAGAACGGATTTCTAAAAAGTTAATAGGATCCTTCTCTTCGGCAACGATATACGCAATGATTCGTTTATCATTTGGGCGATCTTCTCGTACCATTACTACTGCTTGCTTAATATTTTCATGCCTTTGCAATACCATTTCAATTTCAGCTAATTCAATTCGGAAACCACGGATTTTTATTTGATGATCTGCTCGGCTCATGTATTCCAGCACACCATCGTTACGCCATTTCACAAGATCACCCGTGCGGTACATGCGCTTCCCTCGTTCTCCAAAAGGATTTGCAACAAATCGTTCAGCCGTTAACTCTGGTTTTCCTAAATAGCCGTTTGCAAGCCCCTCCCCTGCAATATATAATTCACCAATTACTCCAGGTGGGACTGGTTGTAATCCTGCGTCTAATACATATACATCTGTACTCCAAATCGGTTTTCCAATAGGAGGTATACCACTTTCTCTTTCATCGATGTTCATGACAGTAGACCAAATCGTCGTTTCAGTTGGTCCATATAAGTTTGTAATAGTACAACCTAATTCTTTTAATGTTTTTGCTAAATGAGATGGAAGTGCTTCACCACCAACAAGCACTTTTAGTCCTTGTAGCTTCTCTGGATATTCCGTTAATAACGCCTGCCAAAGCGTCGGTGTAGCTTGCATAATTGTCGCTCTTTCTTCTTGCAACAATGCCGTTAACGCAGAAGGTTCTTGAATTACTTCTTTTTGTGCGATTGTTAAACTTGCCCCACTAATAAGAGGCAAATAAATTTCGAGAGCTGAAATATCAAACGCAAATGTTGTAACTGCTACTAAATGATCGTTTTCATGTAATGAAAACATATCGTCCATGGCCAATAAAAAATTACTTAAAGCTTTCATAGGAACAATTACACCTTTTGGATTGCCAGTTGAGCCTGAAGTGTAAATTGTATAAGCTGGGTTTAAAAGTGATTCATCATTTCTAAATGGTAGATCCATATGAGAATATGCTTTTAATACTATTTTTGTTTCTTCGCTATCTAATTCGATTTTTTTCATATCATTTTCTATAACTAATGCAGATGAATGTGTGATGATACACACTGGTTTTGCATCATTTACAATATAATTGATTCGTTCAGCTGGATATTCAGGATCTATCGGTAAATACGCTGCACCAGCCTTTAAAACTGCTAGCATACTAACTACCATTTCTATTGATCTTGGAAATACTAAAGCTACAAACTGATTTGGACCTATTCCTTCTTCTACTAAATAGTGTGCTAGTTTATTTGCTCGTTCATTTAGCTCATTATACGTAAAGTCTAATCCGTTACACGTAACCGCTATTTTACTTGGATTTTTTTGTACTTGTTTTTCAAATAATATAGGTAAAGGGATTAACTCTTCAGCTTCTTTAGTTTCATTCCATTCGAATAAAACTTTTTGATTTTCTTCAGGAAGAGTAATGTTTATGCTTCCAATCGACGCATCTTTTTCATAATCATTTATCACTAATTCTAATACATTCATAAATCTTTCTTTATGCAATGCTAGTTCCGCGCCATTATATACTTCCGGATTCGCATCAAAATGAATCATTAACTCATTTTCATCGAAACGTTTATAAACATTTATCGATAAATCATCGACAGGTCCTGCTGATAAATTATGTGTAATACCACGATTCCCAGCAAAGTTAAGCCCATAATCAAAAGGCATAACATTCACTAACGGCCCGAATAACCTTTGATTTTCACCTAGTAACTTTAAGTCTCTTCTTAATTCCTCATGACGGTATTTATGATGACGACGTACGTCTCGAATTTCTTTAGAAACTTGCTGTAATAAATCCGCAACAGTTATATTTGGTGTTACAGTGAGACGAAGTGGTACTAAATTCATTACCATACTCGGTGTATAAATAGATGCAGAACCTAGGCGCCCCATCATCGGTAAACCTAAAACAATATCATTTGCACCTGTTAATTTATGCATATATATACTTGTTACAGCGACAATAAATTCTGGCCAACTTGTTAGCGAAATATTAATATCGTCTAGTAAAGTTTTCGTGCTAGAACTGGATAAATAAGCTGTTTCTCGTAAAAATCCATTTGATGTTCTCGGTGCTCGTTCTGCTAAGCTTACAACTTCTGGTTCATCTGCAAACTTTTCTAGCCAAAAAGCGCGGTCTTCCAGAAATTGTTTAGAATCACGATACTCAATATCTTCTTGTACAATCTTTGAGAGAGAACCAAATGGCTTCTCTTTCTTATTTGTTTCTTCTATAAGTGTTGTATACTCTTTCGCTACTTTTTGGCTAAGAAGTGAAAATCCATAGCCATCCATCACAATGTGATGGATGCGCTGATACCAAAAGAAACGATTATTTTCAACTTGAATAAGTGCTTCAGTAAATAATGTATCTGTTTTCAAATCGACTGGCATAGATAAATCATTTTTCATCCATACTTTAGCAGCTTCTTCAGGATTTCCTTCTTTACGAACGTCAATAAAATGCATATGGAAATTTGACGATTTCTCAATAACTTGCCATGGGCCAATTTCATCCTCTTCGAAGCGAACATGAAGTGCTTCTGTTTCCATTACAACTTTACGTACAGCTAATTCAAAAATGTCTTGATGAATATTTCCGTTTATTTCTACATATTCCCCAGTATTATAAATTGGATTAAGCGGATCTAATTGTTGCGCAAACCACATACCAGACTGCGCAGATGATAACGAATGACGAATCTTTTGACTGTTAGGCATTCTTTACTACCCCTTTATTATGTAGTCTATTTGTTACAGCACCTGTGCTGTTTGTGAAGATAGTAAACTGTACCAACCTGCAACAGTTGGATGTTCTGCTAAATCTGCAAAAGTAATTTCTTTCCCTTCACGACGCCACTTCTCTACTAAACTCATAATTCTGACCGAATCAAGCCCTCTATTTAATAAGTCCTCATCAATATCAATACTCTCTACTGGCTCACGAAGTAGTTGTGCAACTAGTTCATGCACTTCCTGTATAGTGATTCCTTCACTCTCATCATCTTTTACACTTTGTAAATCGTTTAACAGTAGGTTTGTTGATGTCGTTACTGCACATCTATTAGATGCATACTCCAATGCTTGTTTATGATGCTCTAGTGAAAAATCAGCAACTGCATCTGCTACAAAGAACGGCTCTATACCATCCATAAATGCTTCACAAGCTGTTAAAAGACAGCCAATATGCGCATAAATACCGCAAATAATGAGTTGATCTCTTCCTTGTTCATTTAAAATTTCTAATAGATTTGTCTTTTTAAATGCACTATATCTCCATTTTGTTAGGAATATATCATCCTCATCAGGAGTAAGTTCATCAACAATTTTCTTTTTATCTGGTCCAGCAGGTATACCGTCACCCCAAAAGTCTTGTAATAAACCTCGTTGTTCTAACGTTTGCCCACCAGGTTGTGCTGTATAAACAACTGGTATACCAAGTTCCTTACATTTTTCTCTTATTACCTTAATATTTGAAATGAGTTCTACTTTTGGCGATTCTTTATCGCTATATGCATCAAGAAAATATTCTTGCATGTCATGGATTAAAAGAACCGCACGTTTTGGATCTGGCGTCCAGTTCACTTTATTTTTTGGTAGTTCGGATTCAACTGGCATTTTGTATACTGAAATAGATGGGATAGCCATCTAATCACTTCCTTCCGATTTTTATTATTGTTTTACTGTAATAAGTTTTTCAGCAATGACTTTACGTAGTTCTTTTTTGCTGACTTTTCCGACTCCTGTTTGCGGGAATGATTCAATAAATTCAATTCGATCTGGAATTTTATAAGCCGCTATACCACGTTCTCTTAAAAACATTTTTAATTCACTTACTGCCGGAACTTGTCCGCGAGCTATAACAAAAGCACAGGTGCGTTCACCTAAATAATCGTCAGGCATAGATACGATTGCTACGTCATGGATCGCATCGTGTGCTAATAGATGATTTTCAACTTCTTCCGCAGCAACTTTCTCACCACCACGGTTAATTTGATCTTTATCTCTTCCTTCTACAATGATGTATCCTTGTTCATTTACTTTTACAAGATCACCTGTGCGATAAAACCCATCCTTTGTAAATGATCGTGCATTATGCTCTTCGGCTTTATAGTAACCACGAATTGTATATGGACCTCGTGTTAATAAACTACCTACTTCGCCCGGTTGTACATCGTTGTCATTTTCATCAACAACTCGTACTTCATCGAGTGCAGACATTGGTCTACCTTGTGTATGAATAATAATTTCTTCCGGATCGTCTAATCTTGTATAGTTCACTAATCCTTCCGCCATACCGAATACTTGCTGTAACGTACATCCAAATGTAGGGCGTATACGTCTTGCAACCTCAGCGCTAAACTTAGCACCACCTACTTGAATAACCTCTAAGCTCGATAAATCGGCATTACGAGAAGATGCAGCATCAAGCCAAATCATTGCTAATGGCGGAACAAGCGCTGTAATTGTAACTTTTTCTTTTTCAATAAGAGCAAAGGCCTCATCTGGACTACCACCAGTTGCCAATACCACTTTTCCACCCGCATAGAAAGTTCCAAATGTCCCTGGAGAACTCATTGGGTAATTGTGTGCTACTGGAAGAACTGCCATATAGACGCTTTCTGCATTCAAATTACAAATTTTAGCGCTAACACGTAAACTATAAATATAGTCATCATGTGTTCTAGGAATTAATTTAGAAAGACCTGTTGTGCCTCCTGATAATTGGAGAAATGCAACATCACTTGGCTGAACTTCTGGTAATGAGACGGGATCCATATACAGATCATTTATGTTCACAAACTCTTCTTCTTCTCCCACTACAATTACATGTTGTAAATTTGGCACTTTCTCTTTCACTTCTCTTGCTAGTTTTCGATAATCAAAACCGAGAGCCTTATCTGAAATAACGTAAGCGCTCGCCTCGCCAAACTCACAAAAATAACTAATTTCACTGCTTCGATGTGACGGCAGTGCAAAGACAGGAAGCGCTCCAATTCGAAATAGTGCAAAACATATTTCGAAAAACTCGATAATGTTAGGTAACTGGATTACAACTCTGTCCTCTTTCTTTATTCCTAAATTCAGTAAACCTGCTGCTAAACGATCTACCTTTTTATTAAGTTCACTATATGTTATATGCTTCTTACCACTTACAACCGCGATTTGATCTCCATATTTCTCAGCCCGCTCTCTTAACACTCCTCCAAATGTTTCACCAAGCCAACATCCTTCTTCTCGGTAACGATCGGCAAATTCTTTTGGCCATTCTGTATAACCTACTAGCATTCTTTCTTCCCCCTATTTTTCATTCAGTGAACTATCTCTTAACCCTAAAGCTTTTAGCATTGTTTGGAACTTAGCTGATGTTTCTGCTAACTCATCTTCTGGTTTTGACTCAGCAACAACTCCAGCTCCTGCATATAAACGAAGTGTATTTTCTTGTACTTCAGCACAACGAATTGTAACAATCCATTCTCCATCTCCATTTAAATCGCTCCATCCTAGCATTCCTGTAAAGAACTCGCGATCAAATGGCTCAATATGCTGTATAGCCTCTCTTGCTTTTTCCATCGGCGTTCCGCAAACTGCTGGAGTAGGATGAAGGGCAATTGCTAATTGTAAAGAAGAAGTATTTGGATCCTTAAGTTCACCTTTCACTTCTGTAGACAAATGCCACATCGCTTCACTATGAATAACTGATGGCTTTTCTGGAACATGTAATGTATGACAATACGGACGAAGTGCAGCGGCAACCGCTTCCACTACTACCGCATGTTCATGTAAATCTTTTGGCGAAGAAAGTAATTCCTCTGCTCTTCTTTTATCTTCTACTGGATCCTCACTACGTGGCCTTGAACCAGCTAACGGGTTAGAAATAACTTGCATACCATTACGTGAAACAAGTAATTCAGGACTTGCTCCAATTAGCGTCTTACTGTTCTCTTTTTCATCTTTTGGTAAATTCACAGCAAATATATAACCGTGCTTATTATGCTCTGCTAATTCTCGCAGAAGTTTTTGCTTATCAATCTTTGCGGAAGATTCAACATCTAACGATCTGGATAGAACGATTTTCTTTAAATCACCATCCTGTATTTTTTCAATTCCTTGCTTCACACCATTCATATAAACTTCAGGGTCTGGCATTGGCGTCATTTCAAATGTTGCGTTCTCATTTGTTTCAAGCTGATTTGTTGTATCCAATTGTAAACGCTCAGAAATTCTACTATATTCTGGTACGATAAGTTGGACTTCTTTTCTACGATCAAATGGCAAAGCACCCACAACGATAGGATTTGGATTTCCAGCTTGTTTCGCATTACTTAATGTCGCTTGCACAAGCTCTGAGAAGCTTTCAATTTCACGATGCTTTACTGTAGTAAACTCTCCTTCTGCTAATATCGTTCGAGTTGGTGAAGCAAAAAAGAATGAAGATTCAGTCTTATAATCTTCTAAAAGTTTTTCTGACAATTCCTTTACAGCTGTATGTTCATTCATAGTATAATAACCTCCTGAATTTTTATTAAACTCCTAACGTAGCACCGCCATCGACACATAAATTGTGCATTGTAATATGACTTGCTCTATCTGAAGCTAAAAATAACACTGCTTCAGCAACTTCTGAAGGTTGTGCAATTTTTTGTAATGGAATTCCGAGTCTATATGTATTTTGAGAACCAGCAATTATATTTTTAGCTCCATTCTCATCAGCCCATAGTAATCTTTGCATCTCAGTTTCAGTAGAACCTGGAGAAACTAAGTTGCAGCGTATATTGTATGCCGCAAGCTCTAGTCCTAAACATTTCATAAACATCGTCGTTGCAGCTTTTGATGCAGCATACGCAGCCATCTCGACTCTCGGGGTATTTGCTGCATTTGAACCAACTGTAACAATTGCCCCTGACTTTCTTTGCATCATACGTTTACTTACTGCTCGGGACATATAGAAAACGCCTGTAGAATTTACAGAGAATGTTTTATTCCAATCTTCATCACTTAAAGAGTGAATCGCTCCCATACGTAAAACCCCTGCAACATTTACTAATATATCTATTGGTGCTATTTCATTTTCAATATCATTTACCATCTGTTCAACTGCGGTACTATCACTCACATCTAAACGAAACGTTTTCATATGTGTTTCATTTAAGAGTTCGTTTAATCCCTCTTCATTTAGATCAACCGCAATAACTGTAGCTCCTCTTTCTAAAAACATTTTTGCAACAACACTACCTATACCTTGGGCTGCACCTGTTACTAAAACCGTTTTTCCATCAAATTCCCCTAAGTTCATTTCCTCTATCCTTTCCTTTAAAAATTAATCTAATTAAGCAAATAATGATAATGATTATCATTATCGATGTAAAAAATAATACACTTACTAAACTAATAGGTCAAGTGTACTTTTCATCAAATTAATATTTATTGATAATGTTTTTCATTTAATGTTGTTACACCGAAATGATAATCTTTCTCAATATACTTGTCAACCTATTTTTATTTTTCAGATAAAATATTTTACTACTTCTCCATACAATTACATCTAAAAGCATTTCTAAGTACTTACATTAAAAATTTAATTCATACTCCTCTTTTTAAAATTGAAAAGGATTAAGTGTAGATGCCTTCAAGTATAAAGCCTTACCAAAAATTCAAATATATATTTTCTCAACATTTTTCTGAAAATACCGAGAAAATATATCTTACAATTACCGATTCATGACGCGTTTATAATTTAAGATTTAATACGTATTTCAAATATAATATATCACCTTTAATATTCCAATATAATCCAAACAGCTATTCCACTCATTTTTACACCTCAAAGATTCCAAAGAAAATATATCCTCCTTAAAATAATTCATAAAAAAAGCACCCTATTTAGCAGGATGCTTTTTCGTACTTATAGTCAGAAGATTCGTTCACTTATGCTACGCTGCGATACTCTTCTTCTTGTTCTTTTTTCTGTTTAGGTGCTTGAATTAATATTGCGATAATAAATGATATGACACATAATACGCCGATCACCATGAATGTTGGTTTGAATCCACCTAAAAGTGCACCGATAAAGGAACCTGCAAGTGCTCCAAATCCAAATCCTTGATACACAATTCCGTAGTTCTTACTATGGTTTTTCATACCGAAGAAATCACCAACAATGGCTGGGAAAATTGTGATATTTCCACCAAAGCAAAACGCTACACTTGCTACACATACGAAGTAAATACCGTAATTTAAATCTACGAAACTTAGAACTAAGACTGAACTCGCCATAACAACAAAAGTACCAGTAACGATTTTTAAACGACCGATTTTATCTGATAACGGTCCTAGAATAATACGACCTAATGTATTGAAGATTGCAACCATAGCCACCGCATTAGCTGCCGTTGCTGCGCTAAGTCCTACAAGTTGAACACCAATATCTTTTACCATACCAATTAAGTATAAGCCACTCATACATGATGTAAATAACATAATAAATAATAAGTATACTTGTTTTGTGCCTAACATTTCTTTCGTTGTATATTCATGAGTTTTTGTTTCATGAACTGCACCTTGATCAGCAGCTTGATGGATTAAACAAGCTCCAAGGACAATCATAGCTGTAACAATTAAACCCCAGTATATAAATGCTTGTGATACACCAACTGATTCAATTAACTGTGCGTTAACATATTTAAAGATTAAGCTACCTGAACCATACGCCGAGACAGAAATACCAGCTATTAAACCTTTACGCCCTGGAAACCACTTTATTAAATTGGATAATGAAGTAATATATGCTGTACCATCTGCATAACCTACAACAACTCCTGCTAGTACATACAGCAATATTAATGAAGAAGCTTGTGAACTAAGTACTAATCCAAGTCCTAATGCTAATCCAGCTATCATAATAAGTTTACGAAGTCCCCATTTTTCTTGTAATTTACTCGCAAATAAAGTTGAAAATGCTAAGGATAGACTCGTAATTGAGAAAGTTATAGCAACTGCGTTAAGACTCCAACCGTATTTGCTAACTAAAGGCTGATTGAATAAACTCCACGTATATATTGTTCCAAGCCCCATTTGTACGATGACTGTACCGAGGACAACAAGCCATGGATTAACATTTGATTTTTTCATACCTTTCCGCCTCCTCTTTCTATTTCAATGCTTTTCGCTAAATTATGTTTTTTCATGTTCATTTTGGTCACCTCTTTTGATTTAACACCTTCATTGTATAAGATGTTTCCGCTTATGTAAGCACTTACAAGACAGAGCGTCAAAAACATGGAATCAGTTACAGAAAACGAAGGACGAAATACAAAAAACTACTTATAAAATACAAAAGTAGCCTTTATAATATTTTGTTCAATACGACTTACAATTGTTATTTCATCTTTTTTTATAAAAATTATGTCTCACATTATACAATTTTTATATTTTAATTTTCCTATAAAAATATTTTTACACTACGATGTACTTTATTTTTTATAAAATAAAAAATATTTTATTGATAAACAAAACTAAATATTCACTAATATATCTATAAGTGGTTTAATATATATAATAAAAAAATATTTCTGTCTTTAATGAGGAGGTACTATGAAAGCAAACGTAGGGGATACTATACTTTTTCAACGAAATAATTTAAAGATTACAGGATCTGTACTAAAACTTTATACTGAATCGGTCTTAGTTGAAATTACAAATGTAAGCGGTGGTACTTTTGAGTTTGAACGAACAATTGTAAATCACAAAAACTATAAAATTTTAAATGCGAATACATAAAACAACACAAAATAGCCCCTGCTCATAAGCAGCGGCTATTTTATATGAAAATACTTCATTAATTTATATATCCTAAAACACTTACAATCTTACTCGCTTTTAAATTATTAATGTGGTAATAAATTTCTAACCCTCTTCGCTCAGCTCGTAACACTTTACCTTTCATTTTTGATAAATGTTGCGAAACAGTCGATTGTGGAATATTCAGTAATTCTGTTAATTGTGTTACATTACAAGTTTTTCTCGTGCTTAATTCATTTACAATTTGTAAGCGGATTGGGTGCGCCATAATTTTTAAAATATCTACATCTTCTTCTGAAACTAAAGTTTTTCTCATCTCACTCGTATATGTTGTCATAAGACATTCCCCTTTTATATGAATTCCTATTATTTTTATCTATTTCCAAAATTTTTAAAACTCTGATGTGAAACCTTTATATAAAAATAATAGAATTTTAAATTTTTGAAAACAGAACGAAATACAATTCATTTTATTTATTTGGTACATATACATAATACAATGTTAATATGTGCTCTATGTGAAGTTAGCATAAATTTATAATGAAGATTTTTCAAATAATTCACATCTAACTATATACTTCTTCATAACACTATCCAGTGATTTTAACATATTTTAGGCATTTGTATATACTATCTAAAAAATAATGTTGATTAGGGGGAGTTCAAATGCCAACAAATCTACAAGAAGAAGTTGAAGAAGCGCGCGACACATATGTCAGCCGTATTATATTAGTTAGTGGATCAGCTTTATTTTTAGTAGGTGGAGTTATATCGGCAATTTCGGCATTTAAAACCTATAATCGTCTGGAGAATACACCGCCTTCTACAGATAACTCGTAGGTGCATTGCCTCATTCTGAATAACAAACAAATGCCGTCTCTATAAAGAGGCGGCATTTGTTTTATCATAAATTCTATACTAGAAACTCGTAAACAATTCTTTAAATATGAATTACAATTAAACTTACTTCACCACAAACCTCGTCTGACTACACCCATCCTTCTGCTTCGTTACTTCTAATACAGCTGGCATTGCGTTTTTCAGCTCTTGAACGTGTGAGATGACACCGATAAATCGGCCTGACTTTTGTAAGTCTATTAAGGCGTCAACAGCTTTTGTTAATGATTCCTCGTCTAATGAACCAAAGCCTTCGTCGATAAACATCGTTTCGATGGAAATACCGCCTTCATATGCTTGAATGACGTCTGCCATTCCGAGCGCTAAGCAAAGCGATGCATTAAATTTCTCACCGCCAGATAATGTTTTTACATCACGTGTTTGGCCAGTGTATGCGTCGTATACATCTAATCCTAATCCACTTTGACGATTTCTCTTTTCAACTCGCTCACTTCGTTTTAAATAAAATTGTCCATTTGATAATTTACGTAATCGTTCGTTTGCAATTTGAACAATTTGTTCTAAATACTCAATTAAGATGTAACGTTCAAATGATATACGGCTTTCATTATCACCTTTCATTACTTCATATAAATCAACGAGTTCTTGGTAAGCTTTTTCTTCCTCATGAATTTGCTCATCGATACGTCTAATATTTTCATGTAAATCAGAAATATATGTTACCGCATTTTGCGCACGTTGACGTTTTTCTTTAATGATATCAAGATTAATTTCTAAATCTTTTATATGTTCACCTAAAGCAGAAATATCCATATACTCTTTATCTTTTAATT
Organism: Bacillus sp. EB106-02-03-XG38; assembly: GCF_058792175.1. NCBI lineage: Bacteria > Bacillati > Bacillota > Bacilli > Caryophanales > Bacillaceae > Bacillus > Bacillus sp. EB106-02-03-XG38. The sequence goes on along the minus strand of NZ_JBYTED010000001.1, from coordinate 508,703 downwards.
CAGCTTGTAACTCTTCAATTTGTTTTGCAAGTACTTCAAGAGATGAGTAATAGCTTTGAATTTCTTTTTGTAACATATCCATCTCGGCATCACTTAATTTGGCCTCTTTATACGTGGATTGATCTGTAAACCCGCACTGCTCAAGCTCTTTCATAAAGCGCGCGAAGGTCTCTTCTTTCTTCAATTTTGCACTTTCGAATTGATTTGAAGCACCTTCTTGTTCTGCTTGAATACGTATATTTTCATTTTGCCAATGTTGATACGCTTCCTGCACTTTCTTCCATTCGTCTTCCATTAATTTGAGTTCATGCATAGCTTGGTCAAACTGGATTTTCCAAGCTTGTACTGTTTGTAAGCTTTCAGGAATATTTTTCTTATCATGTTCATATGACGTACGAAGCTGCATACATTCCATTTCTATACGGTGCTGCTCTATTTCTATCTCACGCTTTTGCTTCTGAATTGCATCTACTTTTTCTTCTACGCTTTTTAAATTCACAGCTGTTTGCTTACGCGTTTCTTCGCTTGCTTTTAACGTATTCACTTCAGTTGCTAATTGTTTTCCCTTTTGAACAAGCGCGCTATATGTTTCAGCTAATTCTTCTGAACGATAGCCTCGCTTCTTAACCTCTTCTATTACTTGCTCATATTGAAGATGATAGAAATTCAATTTCTCCTCTAATTGTACATGTAATTTTTCAGTGATATTCTTCCCGTCTCTTAAATCATTTAACTCCTTTTCGTCAATCGCATCACTTTGCTCTGTAGCTTTTTTCGGATGGTCCGTGCTACCACATACTGGACAAGATTCACCATCATGTAAATGAAGAGCTAATATACCAGCTTGTTCACTTAACCAGCGACGCTCCACATTTTCATATGCGTTCACTGCCGCTTGCATGTTATTATATGCCGCTTCTTTTTCTTTCTCGAATTTTTGTTTTTCTTGCCAAACATCATATGCTTGCTTTAATACTTTAGCATCTTCTCTCATATTCGTTAGTTCTTCTACTTTATCTACATATTGCTCAAGTGCTCGTTCTAATTGTTGCAATTCACTAGACATTAACTGCTTTTGATTTGTATGCACCTCTAATTGTTGCTCTAAGTTTTGCATACTTTCTTTTAATTTCCCTACTTGAACTTCTGCATTTTGTAAATTCAATTGTTTCTCAGCTAATGATGCAATAATCGGTTGTAACTCTTCTAATCTTTGAATGAGTTTTTTTGCATTTTCTCTCTCAAGTTCTTTATTCTTTACCTCTTCATATTTCTCCTGAGCAAGTTCGAAGCTCTTCGTTATATTTTCTTTTTTGGCGATTATTTGTTTTAACAAACTTTCAACCTTCTGCTCATTTTGCATTGCCTCTTCGTACCACTGCTCAAATGGTAATAAGCGCTTAGCTTGTTCCGCACGTATAAAAGATGTTTCTTTCATTTCAATCACTGTACGGTTTTCTTGTAAAGTATTATATTTCTCATTCTTTTGTTGTAAATCTATAAATTTCTCATTTACAGATTTCGCTGCATGAAAACGTGTTTCAGCATCCTTTAATTGTTTCGTTTGAACATCTTGTTCTACTTGTAATTGCTCCACCTCTGCCTTATACGCAGCTGTCTCTTGTTGTAATGCCTCTACTACTTGATGCGTATTTACATGGTCTTGTTCGACTAATGTCTCTAATAATGATCCATCACGAATTGGTAATTTAAAAACATTACGGAAATATAACTCTCGCTCTTTCTGTTTTTCTTGTAAGACGTCTTTCCATTGTTTTCGTTTTTGATCAAGTAACTCACGCATTAACTTATAACGATCTGTTTTAAAAATACGACGCAAAATTTCTTCTTTGTTTTCTGTCTCAGAAGTTAATAATTTTCGAAATTCCCCTTGCGGTAACATTACAATTTGGCTAAATTGATGTTTGCTTAAACCAATTAAATCTTCCACTTTTTTATTTACATCCGTTACATGGAAACGATCAACAGCTGGAACCTGCTCATCATCAATCACTTCATATAATTCTACTGCATGTCCCGTAATCGTCTTGTTCCCTTGTTTTTTATGCCCAAGTTGGCGTTTTATTTCATAACGCTTTTCTTTTAGCTGAAAGGTTAGTTCTACACTTGTATACGTATTGTCATCAGCAAATTGACTGCGAAGCATGCTCGTATCACTACGTTCTTCTCCGCTTGCCTCACCGTATAACACATAACAAATCGCATCAAAAATCGTTGTCTTTCCCGCCCCTGTATTCCCAGAAATGGCGAAAATACGATGATCTCCAAGATCGTCAAAATCAATTACTTCTTTCTGTTTATATGGGCCAAATGCCGTCATAATTAGCTGAATCGGTCTCATCCTCGTTCACCTTCCCGTTCTTGCACTGTTTGTAATACTTCTACAAATAGACGTTCTTTCTCTTCTGATAAATCTAAGCCTTTCATTTCTTTATAAAAAGCCTTTAATAGAGATAAATCATCCGTTTTATGTCTTGACACAGTTACTTCGTTTGACTCTGTGAACTCTCGTCTTTGAATAGATCTTTCAACATGCATTGCATTTGGATAAACAGAACGTATTTTTTCCATTGGTTGCAAGACAGGATTTTCATCTAATAATTTTACAAACACGTAATCTTCACTTACTGGATGTTGTAACAATTCATCTATTTTCGCTTCTACTGTTCGCATTTTACGGCGTGGTGTAAGTAACCTTTTTTCAACTGTTACTTCACCCTGCCCGTCCAGTTCCACAATGTAATATCCTTTTTTATGTTTTTCTTCAGAAATAGAATATGCAAGTGGTGAACCTGAATATCGAATTGTCTCATTACGTACGAAATGCGCTTGATGTAAATGCCCAAGCGCTGTGTAATGAAACTTATCAAAATAATGACTATTTACGTATTCAGCACCACCAATTGAAAGTGGTCGTTCTGCGTCACTTGTATTCTCCTCTGCTTCGCCCGCAGAAGTTACAAATGCATGACCAACAAATACGTGTCTTGCTTCTTGATCCATCGTTTCAGAAAGTTCATTCATAAAAATACGCATTGCATCATCATGAGAACGTACGTCTTCATTTTTCAATACATGTCTAACTATGCTTGGATCCGCATATGGAATGAGGTGGAAGTGAACCTCTCCATGTTCATCATTTAATATAATTGGCTCATATGGAAATTGAAATTGACCTACAATAAATAATCCTTGTTTCTTCATTAAACTACTTCCAAAATGAATACGATCTGGACTATCATGGTTTCCTGCAACTGCAATAACTGGCGTTTGTAAATCAATCACAATTTTTTGTAAAACATCATTTAATAAGTCTACTGCTTCTGTAGGTGGAATTGCTCGGTCGTATAAGTCCCCTGCAATAATTACAGCATCTGGTTTTTCTTCCTCAACAGCTTGTACAAATTGATCTAATACAATCTTTTGATCTTCAGTCATATACACGCCATGAACAAGTTTTCCTAAATGCCAATCCGCTGTATGAAATAACTTCATATTTTCTTTCTCCTTTTAATTTACTGATTTAAGTGATACGAGTTGATAGTTTATTGTCGTTTTTCCATTCTCCCACTCTAACTTTTGTATCATTGCACTACCAATTCTTTCTTCATTTGATTTATATAAAGGTAATATTTCTTGCACTGTAAATAAGTGATAACCATCCAATGTTAATTGAAATATGTTTTCTTCTATATGTACTCTTACTTCTTTTTCATTTGAAATAATTTTTGTGTGCATCTCAAATTTCATGTTAGATACAACCCCTTTTTCTAATCTCTACATTATTAATAGTATATTGGCTATGCAAGATTGACAAGTAAATACACGATGAAGTGCTTACTTTTCTATTGTTATATGTTTGCTATTTTTACATACAATACGGTATGTGAAATTTTATTAGTTTCAAAAATAAAAATGTCTCATGGGACATCTTTATTTTTGTATAAAGTCTTTCATTACATAATATAAAACTGTAATTAAAACGATGGCTACAAAAAATGAAAATACTGCGACAATGTACCCATCTTTATTTAATAGAATGCAAAAAGAAATAGATATGATAAAAATCGGAAATACAAGCCGTACTTTATCCTTCACTTCCTCTGTCGTATCTGTATGATGAAAATACTGAGTTATTCCTATCATTAAAGAAGACAAAATAATCACCGACAATAGTAAAGGTACTGGCATTCCGATTTCTCCTTTCTCTATTTCTAATGAAAAGCAATTTTTTTACATTATTATCACTTCAAATACTCTTTCTGAAGTGATTTTGTACAATTACACTTATATAATAGCTTGTTTATCATGGTAACTTCAAATAATTACAATTACAGTAATGTTGTAATATTCATTTTCAACCTCCAAAATCCTGCAAATATAACTCGTCAAAATATGCAGTGTCGAAATGAACACGTACCGCCAACTTTAGACAAAATTTATAAAGGACATTTCAGTACGTATCAAGAATTAAGAATAAGAAGATATGTAAGGGAGGATGAATTATGACTGAACACGTTTTATTTTCTGTTAGTAAAAACGGCGTTGCATCAATTACTTTAAACCGCCCAAAAGCACTTAATTCTTTATCTTATGACATGTTGCAACCAATTGGGCAAAAACTGAAAGAGTGGGAACATGATGAGCAAATTGCGCTTATCGTAGTAAAAGGCGCTGGCACAAAAGGTTTTTGTGCAGGTGGCGACATTAAAACTCTTTATGAAGCACATTCAAATGAAGCTGCATTGCAGCATGCGGAACGTTTCTTTGAAGAAGAGTATGAAATTGATACATATATTTATCAATATAAAAAACCGATTATCGCTTGTTTAGATGGAATTGTAATGGGCGGTGGTGTCGGTCTTACAAATGGTGCGAAATATCGAATTGTAACTGAGCGTACGAAATGGGCAATGCCCGAGATGAATATCGGCTTCTTCCCAGATGTCGGTGCTGCTTATTTCTTAAATAAAGCTCCAGGGTTTGCTGGCCGATATGTTGCTTTAACAGCATCTATTTTAAAAGCTGCTGACGTACTATTTATAAACGCTGCTGATTATTTTATGACATCTGATTCAATACCAAATTTCCTTACTGAACTTGAAAGTGTAAATTGGCATAAAGAAGATGATGTACATACTAGTTTAAAAGAAGTTATTCGTACATTTGCAACTGTTCCAAACTTAGAAAGCGAGCTTGCTCCTTCATTAGAAGAAATGAATGCTCATTTTGCTTTCGATACAATTGAAGAAATCATCCATTCATTGGAGAAAGACGAAAGTTCCTTTGCTTTAAAAACGAAAGAAACACTATTATCCAAATCCCCTGTTTCATTAAAAGTAACATTAAAACAGTTTATCGATGGACAAGGTAAGTCCGTTGAAGAATGTTTCGCTACCGACCTTGTACTTGCTAAAAATTTCATGAGACATGCAGATTTCTTCGAAGGAGTACGCTCTGTTGTTGTTGATAAAGATCAAAACCCAAATTATAAATATAAGCAGTTAAGTGATGTTTCAGAAGAAGATGTAAATCGATTCTTTAACTTACTTAATGCATAACCACTCGCCCGTTCATTTGGGATAAACCTGAGGCTATATAGTCGTGTAATTACATGACTATATAGCCTCTTTTCTATTTAATATTTTTTAATAAAATTTAATTTTATTAAATCGAAATATGTGCTACACTATTTTTAATCAAATATTCTAAAAATAAAAAAGGAGGAGCGACTATGATTGAAAATTTTTTTCTTTTCATCATTATGTCTATTTGTCTAATTATTTTACCTGGTCCAGATACAGCAATGGCCACGAAAAACACATTAGTTGCCGGTAAGGTGGGCGGAGTAAAAACAGTGTTCGGTACATGTATTGCACTTTTAATTCATACGTTAGCTGCAGTAATCGGATTATCCGCACTTATTGTAAAGTCAGCTCTTTTATTCTCTATTTTCAAGTACGTTGGAGCTCTATATTTAATTTATATTGGTATTAAAGCCCTTTTAGCAGTAAGAAATAAAGAAGGTGTTGATACGAACGATTTACCTTTGAATAATGAAGATGAACACACTTCTTGCTTTCGCCAAGGATTTCTTACAAATTTATTAAATCCTAAAGTTGCAGTTTTCTTTTTAACATTTTTACCGCAATTTTTAAATCCAAATCATAATACATTTATTCAACTTCTTGTAATGGGCCTTACTTACCTCGTTTTAACAGTCATTTGGTTTGCATTTTATATATTTTTAATTGATAAAATTAGTGCTTTTATGAAAAAACCAAAGACGCAACGTTATATTCAAGGGCTAACAGGAGTCGTCCTAATTGGATTTGGTATTAAACTAGCTTTTGAAAAAAATAATTAACAAGATGAAAACCACCACCACTATTAATAGTGGTGGTGGTTTTCATTTAATAGCTGATTTGACTGTTTACTCTTTATTAAAACCAGCGCTCAGTTACAACTTTTTTACGTGTATAGAATTGAACCCCATCTGTACCATTTGTACCTAAATCACCAAAGAATGAAGCTTTATTTCCTGCAAATGCGAAGAATGCCATTGGTGCTGGAACGTTTACGTTTACACCGATCATACCAGCATCGATGTTATCACGGAACGTTTGTGCATGCTTACCATTTGACGTATAAATTACCGCACCATTTGCAAATTTAGATTGATTTGTTAGTTTAATACCTTCTTCTAAATCTTTAACACGTACAATGCTTAATACTGGAGCAAAAATCTCATCTTGCCAAATTTTCATTTCTTGATTTACACCATCAAAGATTGTCGCACCTACAAAGTAACCTTCTCCAACTTCTTCTTTAATTTTACGGCCATCTACTAATAAAGTAGCTCCATCTGCTACACCGCTATTAATATAGCCTAATACACGCTCTTTATGAGATTCACGAATTAATGGTCCAACATAGTTATCTTCGTGGAAACCATCACCTACTTTTAATTTCTTCGTCTCTGCTACTAGTACGTCGATGAATTCATCAGCAATTTCATCAACTACTGCTACTACTGAACATGCCATGCAGCGCTCTCCACTACTTGCGAATGCAGACCCAATTACACCTTGCACTGTTTTCTCAAGATTGCAATCTGGCATTACAATCGCATGGTTTTTCGCACCAGCTAACGCTTGTACACGTTTCCCATGTTTCGTACCTGTTTCATATACGTAACGAGCTACTGGCTCAGATCCAACGAACGAAACAGCTTGAATATCTTTATTTTCTAAAATACTATTTACAACATCTTTTCCGCCTTGTACTAAATTTAATACTCCTTTTGGAAAACCCGCTTCATAGAATAACTCTACAAGTCGCTCTGCTAAAAGTGGAGTTCTTTCAGATGTTTTTAATACGAACGTATTACCGCATGCAATTGCAAGTGGGAACATCCATAATGGAATCATCATTGGGAAGTTAAACGGTGTAATACCAGCAACAACTCCAATTGGATAGCGCCAAATCGATCCATCAATGCCGCTAGCAATATTCGGTAGAGCTTGTCCCATCATTAAATTTGGCGTAGATGTTGCAAGTTCCACTGCTTCAATACCTCGCTGTACTTCACCAGTTGCATCCGTTAATGTTTTACCATTTTCAAGCGTAATGATTTTAGCAAGCTCTTCTTTGTTTTCTTGTAAAAGCTGTAAATATTTATACAATTGTCTTGAACGATTCGGAACTGGTACTTTAGACCATGTTTCGTATGCTGCTTTTGCCGCTTCAACTGCTTTTTCAACATCTTCTTTCGGAGATAGTGGAACGTATGCGATAATTTTTCCAGTCGCCGGATTTGGAACTGCTTCTACTTCTGTACCAGTAGATTCTACCCACTCACCATTAATATGATTTTTTACTCGTTTAATTTCAGTTGTAATCATTATACTCTCTCCTTTTTTATGATGTTTATAAGTCTATTATTTTTGATTAGAAATTAATTGTTCGCTAACTTTCTTATATAAAGCAGCCATATCGTTTTCACCATACCCAGCTTCACTTGCTTCTTCATATACATTTAATAGCATTTCGCTTACTGGTAAGTGAAGTTCGCTTTCTTTCGCTAAATCTACTGCAAACCCCAAATCTTTCTTTAATAAATTCACAGTAAAGCCTGGATCGTAGTTTTCTGATGCAATGAAACTTTTATAATTGCGCTCATAAATTCTACTTTGACCGTAACTTACATTTAAAATATCAAACATTTTATCTAAATCCATATTGTTCTTTTTCGCTAATGTTAGAGCTTCACTCACACCAGCTGTATAAAAACCAATTAATAAATTATTAATTAATTTAACAGTTGTACCACTATCAATCTGCTCACTAACATGGAAAATATTCGCGCCTAGTACGCCCATGATAGATTCCGTTTTCTCATATACCTCTTTTGATCCACCAACCATAAACGTTAATGTACGATTTTCGGCTCCAATTACACCGCCGCTCACAGGTGCTGCTAAAAAGTTTACTTTCTTTTCCTTTGCAGCTTCCTCTAATTGTTTGTTTAACTGCGGCGATACCGTACTTGTATCAATGAAAACTACATTCGAGTGACCATTTTCAAATAATCCTTCTGCTCCAAAATATACCGCTTCAACAGCGCGAGGTGAAGGTAAACTTGTAAAAACTACATCACATGTTTCTGCTAGTTTTGAGATTGATAGACCGATAATTCCGCCTTCTTTTTCAAAGGACGCTTCTGCCTCTTTATTTAAGTCCACGCCATATACTGTGTAACCTGATTTAGCTAGATTTTTTGACATCGGAAGACCCATGTTACCTAAACCGATAAAACCAATCTTTTTCATATCGCTTTCCTCCTATTTACACAATATATTTCCCGCGATTTATAATAGCTTTCGCAATTTCTCTCTTCTTCGTAAATACGTTCGTGTATAAAGGCACTAATAATTGACGAATTTCAGTTAAAATCACTTGTCTATGTTGTTCTTCTGTAACAGCCGCTGAAAGTATAGAATTCGCCGCTTCTTCTACTTTGCGATAGCCTTCTTCACAAATAACGTCAGTTATCATTTGTTTCGTACGCTCTTTCTCTTCACCATTTTTACTAATGGCTTTACTCGTACGTAAAAATGCTGATTCCATGACGTACACGTCCGTTAACATATTTGATAATACACGTGAATATTCTTGCTCTTGATCAATTTTTAAACCCGGAGTTTTAGAGAGCGTTTTCAAAGATTGTTTCAACAATTTTTTCGCTAATAAAATGTAACGATGGTTTCTTTCGACATTTGCTACATCACTTTCTACTTCAGTATCTTCTAATTGTTCGATTTGCTTCATTAACATTTTGGCAACTGTTAATCTATTAATTTCATTCGTTCCTTCAAAAATACGACTAATTCTAGCATCACGATATAATCGTTCTACCTCATACTCTTGCATATAACCGTAACCACCATGAATTTGTACAGCTTCATCTACGATATAAGCAAGTGTTTCAGAAGCGTTCACTTTATTAAGTGCACATTCAATTGCAAATTGGGACATTTTCTTCATAAGATCTTCATCGCTCTCATGAATTGCTTCATCGATTACACCTGCTGTACGATAAGCTGCACTTTCTGCTCCATATGTAGCAATGATCATATTTGCAATTTTCTCTTGAATCATCGTAAAGTCTACTAATTCCGTTTGGAACTGTTTTCGCTCTTTTCCATATTGAACCGACAAACCAATTGCTTGTTTTGCTGTTCCAATATTTCCAAAAGCAAGTTTAAGTCTAGCAAAGTTAAGAATATTAAGGGCTACGTGATGCCCTTTCCCAACTTCCCCTAAAACATTTTCAGCAGGGATGACAACATCTTCTAAAATAAGAGTCGCTGTTGAAGAACCTTTAATCCCCATTTTCTTTTCTTCTAATCCAATAGATACACCTTCACATGTTCTTTCGACAATAAACGCTGTCATTCCTTTATTTGTCTTCGCAAAAACAACGTATACATCTGCCATATGAGCATTTGTAATCCATTGCTTCTCACCATTTAACTTCCAAGCTGTTCCCTCTTCATTCAATACGGCGCTTGTTTTTGCACTTAATGCATCCGAACCAGCATTTGGCTCAGTTAAAGCATAAGCCCCAATCCATTCTCCCGATGCGATTTTCGGTAAATATTTTTCTTTCTGTTCTTTCGTTCCGTAATATATGTAAGGCAATGTACCGACACCAGCGTGTATATTAAAAGAAACGCTAAACGCACCAGCGTAACCCATTTTCTCTGCTACAAGACCTGAGACAGCCTTTCCTAACTCGAACCCGCCATAATCTTCTGGTACCTCAATGCCTAATAATCCAAGTTCCCCAGCTTTCTCAAATAATTGACGAGAAACTTTATAGTTATGTCGTTCAATATTCTCCATTTGTGGAACAATTTCTTGTTTAACGAATTGTTCTGTCGTTTTTGCGATTAAATCTTCATCACCTGAAAAATCTTCTGGTGTAAAGTAAGTATGATTTATATCTTTATTGAGTGAAAAAAATTCATCCCATGGTAACTTCGTTTTCTCCATATATATCCCCCTATCATTCGGCTTTCATAGCTTTTTGCTTATGCTCGTCTACGATGAGTGGAATATCTTTTTTGAAAATAGAAGGCGATGATTTTTCACATCAAGCATTTTATTTTGCCAAAGATGTATTTTCATCGCCTTCGCTGCTTTATCTATTGATCCTCTGATAATACTGTTTTTGCAATTCCAGTATCTAGTTCTTCAAAATCATGATATGAAATTGTTTCATATAACTCACTTCTCGTTTGCATATTAGAAAGTGCATCTTTTTGAGAACCAGTTTCCTTAATTAAAGTAAACACATTCTCATACGCTTTCGCTGCTACGCGAAGTGAAGTTACAGGATAAATAACCATTTGGAAGCCCATATTGGCAAATTCTTCTGCACTATAATACGGTGTTTTTCCGAATTCAGTCATATTCGCTAATAAAGGTGCATTTACCTTGCTATTAAATAGACGGAATTCCTCTTCTGATTGTAGCGCTTCTGGGAAAATTGCGTCTGCACCTGCTTTTACATATGCATTCGCTCTTTCAATTGCTTCATCTAATCCTTCTACACCACGAGCATCTGTGCGTGCTACAATATATAAGCTCGGCGCAACTTCTTTAATCGCTTTAATTTTTTGAACTAATTCTTCTGTCGTAACGAGTTTCTTACCATTTAAATGGCCACATTTCTTTGGTAATTGCTGATCTTCAATTTGGACAGCTGCTACTTTCGCTTCCACCATTTCTACAGCAGTTCTCGCTACATTTAATACACCACCAAACCCTGTATCAATGTCAACAAGAACAGGTAAATCTGTAGCTCTTACTAAATCTCTTGCTCTCTCTGCTACTTCAGTAGACGTTACGATTCCTAAATCCGGTAGCCCTTTACTTGCAGTATAAGCAGCTCCCGATAAATAAAGAGCTGAAAAACCTGTATTTTTCGCAACAAGAGCTGCCATTGCATCATGAGCACCTGGAATTTGTAAAATTTCATTTGCTTCTACTAAAGCTCGGAAGCGATTCGCAAGCTCTTCTTGTGTTGACTGTTTATCCACAACCCAAGCCATTCTAGATTCCCCCTATTATTAAATTAAGAATAGATCTACAAATTCGTTTACATTCATATTTTCTAGTTTTTCTTCATTTAAACAAACTTCATGAATTTGTTCTTGTTGCTTATTAGAATAATGACCTGCCATATTTGCAGTGAATTTTTGAACAACTTTTGGAATTGCTTCGTCTCTACGGAAACGGTGACCAAGTGGATATTCACATTCCACGTTTTCTGTTACAGTGCCATCTTTGAAATGAACTTGAACAGCGTTGGCGATTGAGCGCTTGTTCGGGTCAAGATAGTCTAAACTGTACTGCTTGTTTTCAACAACAACCATCTTATTACGTAATTCATCTACACGTGGATCATTTGCTACTGCATCCTCATAATCGTCCGCTACGATATCTCCTTTTAATAAACCAATTGCCGTAATGTATTGTAAGCAATGATCACGATCAGCTGGGTTATTTAATGGACCTTCTTTATCAATAATACGAATTGCTGATTCATGAGTTGTAATTGTAATACGGTCAATTTCATCTAATCTTTCTTTAATTTCTGGATGTAATTTCACAGCACATTCTGCAGCAGTTTGTGCATGGAATTCTGCTGGATATGAAACTTTAAATAATACATTTTCCATTACATAAGACTCTAATGGTCTAGCTAATTTTAATTCTTGTTTATTGAATAATACATCTTGGAATCCCCATCCTGGTGCAGATAATGCTGTTGGATAACCCATTTCACCTTTTAGAGCGGTCATTGCAAGATGAACACCGCGACTCGTTGCATCACCTGCTGCCCAAGATTTACGTGAGCCTGTGTTTGGAGCATGACGATATGTACGAAGACTAGAATTATCAATCCACGCATGTGATAATGCATTAAAGATTTCTTCACGTGTTCCGCCAAGCATTTTTGCAACTACAGCAGTTGTTGCTACTTTTACATATAATACATGGTCAAGACCAACGCGGTTTAAGCTGTTTTCTAAAGCAAGTACACCTTGAATTTCATGTGCTTTAATCATCATTTCTAATACTTCACGCACTTTTAACGGTTCTTTTCCTTCTGAAATACGAACACGGCTAATATAATCTGCCACTGCTAAAATGCCGCCTAAGTTATCAGATGGATGTCCCCACTCTGCTGCAAGCCAAGTATCGTTATAGTCTAACCAACGGATCATACATCCGATATTAAATGCACCCTTCACTGGATCAAGTACATAAGACGTACCTGGTACACGTGTACCATTTGGCACAACCGTTCCTGGTACAACTGGACCTAATAATTTCGTACACTCTGGATATTGTAGTGCTAAAATTCCGCATCCAAGTGTATCTAATAATACATAGCGAGCAGTACTAAATGCTTCTGCACTAGTTACCTCTTTATTTAATACATAATCCGTAATCTCTTCTAATAATGCATCTTTTTGTTTAATTTCATTTGTTTTAATCATGCTATCCTTCCCTTTCTGTCGAAAATTCGTTATTATTAATGATGGGTGTCGGTCAAACACCCATCTGGCGGGCGGCGCTAACAACTCCCCAGTTGTTCTTACTTGCTAAGTACATGTCGCTCGCCAATATAATTTACACGTGGACGGAACAATCGATTGTTCGTATGCTGCTCAATTACGTGCGCACATAGTCCCACTGTTCTAGAGCTAAAGAAGATTGGTGTATACAATTGAATTGGAATACCAAGCATCCAATATACTGGAGCAGCGTAATAATCAAGATTTGGATAAATTCCTTTTTCTTTCTCCATAATCTTTTCTCCAGCTTCACACATTTCATATAGTGTATAATCACCTTTTACATCACATAACTGCTTTAAAGCTTCCTTCATCATCAGTGCCCTTGGATCCATTTTCTTCATATACACACGATGTCCAAAGCCCATAATTTTTTCTTTGTTATATAGTTTCTTCTGTAACAACTCTTCAAACTTCTCAACATTACCAGCTTCTAAAAGCATGTACATAACTGCTTCGTTCGCACCGCCGTGTAAACTGCCTTTTAAAGATGCAACCGCACCTGTTAAAGCACCATATAAGTCGGATTGTGTAGATGCGATAACGCGCGCTGTAAATGTAGAGTTTGGCATTTCATGTTCACTATATAAAACAAGGGAACGATCAAAGATCTTTTCCTCAAGTTCAGTTGGTTTTTTACCTGTTAACATATAGAAGAAATTCGCGCTATATGTTAATTCTTTAAGTGGTTCAATTGGCTCTTCATTATTTAAAATATGATAGCTATTTGCTACAATGTTTGGCACTTTACTCAATAATTTGTACCCGCGATCTTTGTTTACTTCTAACGAGCGGTTTTCAATATCATTATCGTAACCAGCTAATGCGGAAACACCTGTACGCAATCCATCCATAGGGTGCGTTTCTTTCGGTAACGCCTTTAATACGTTGAATACACCTTCAGGTACCGCGTATTCTTCTTTTAATTTCTTTTCAAGTGTTGCTTTTTCATCCTCATTCGGTAGATGTTCTTCCAATAAAAGGTGCACAATGTCTAAATACTCTTTTGTTTTTGAGAGTTCGATTAAATCATACCCTTGAATTACAATTTCACCTTTCACTGTGTCAAGAAACGAAATCTTCGTCTCCGCTGCCACTATACCATCTAATCCCGGGGAAAATTTTTCTTCAGCTTTCATCATTATTTCCTCCAATCCTAATAGATCTTCGTGCACATAACTGTAAGCCTTTACAATATTGTGAAACTACATTTCTATTTCAATGTATCAGAGTTTTTAGAAGATTTCAATTTATTTTATAATGATAAGTTTCCTATACTTTTTCGAATGTAACAATACAATTTTTTAAAAATAATTTTCATATTTTATCAAGAAAGGACAGACTTCTTTTTATTTTTTATTAAAACAAAATATAAGGATGGTTCAAAAAATCCCTTTAAATATATCATTTCTCCATTTTTTTTAAGAAAATAAAAAAAACGAGTTGTATACATATACAACTCGTTTCTACATGATATTTATTTCACTATCTCTTCAATATAATTTTCATATAAAACTTATTTATTTTTAAAAAAGTTATTATTTTACGTAATTAAATTAAATTCTTCCGTTGCCTTATAGTAGCATTCAACTAAATGATAGTTTTTAAAGTACCAAAGATTATAAACATCCCCAAAAATAGAATGTCTTCTTTCTCAACTGATACGATTTTCCCATCTGCTTTCTCAGAAAAAATCCCTAAAGATTAGTCCAGCTGAATTGAACTATTACTATGTTATCCTTTAACCATTTCAAATTCGTAAGTTCTATTGAAATTTTCATCTTTATTCCTCTAGTTTACGCAAATTCTTTTTTACCTAATCGCTGTTTTACAAAAAAGACAAAAATAATGAAAGCAAGTAATCCTGAAATTGCACTACCTGCAAATAAAATGCGGTAACCAAACATTTGCGAAACGACTCCAAGTAAAATCGCACCTAGTCCAATCCCTAAATCAAATGCGGTAAAAAATGAAGCGTTGGCAACCCCTCTCTTACTCGGATCAACAATTGTAAGCATCGCTGCTTGCAATGCTGGCTGTGCTGAACCGAATCCAACACCGTATAATGTAGCTGCGATAATTACACCCATTAAACTATTTGAAAGTGTTAATACAACTATTGCGATAATTGTAATGAATAGTGCTGGGAGTATGATAAATATTTCTCCATACTTATCTAATAATTTCCCTGAAATTGGCCTTACAATTGTTAAAGCAACTGCATATACAAGAAAGAATGTCCCAGGATTCACATCAATTGACGATGCAAATAGCGGTAAAAACGTCGTAATCCCTCCATATGCGAATGATAAAAAGAAAACAACAATCGTAATGGATAAAACGGACTTTTCAAACAGTTGTATTTTCCCTTTTTCTTTTTGGGGTGTAAATGGCATTTTCGTCATGAGTGATAATAAGACTGCCATAAAGGATAAAATAGTTGCTAACAAGAATAGACCATGAAATGAATAATGTTGTACAACCGATAATCCAATCATTGGACCGATTGCCATCGCAATTGTCATAGCCATCCCGTACCATCCCATACCTTCACCGCGGCGCGAATCTGGAATAATATCAGTTATAACTGTTCCAACAGCTGTTGTAGAAACAGCCCATGTTACTCCGTGAATCACACGTAAAACAGCTAAAAGAATAATAGATGACGCTAAATTATAAGAATACATCGTTATCCCGAAAAAGATGAGTCCGAAAATAATAAAAGATCTTCTACCGTATTGATCTAACATTCCTCCAATAATCGGTCGTATTACAACTGCTGCTATTGTAAACATCCCCATCATAAATCCAACTTGTGATTCATTACCACCTATCTCTTTAATAAAGAGAGGAAGCGTTGGTACAAGTAAATAAAATCCTGTAAATAAAAATAACATTGCGAAAGTCATTTGAATAAATGATTTCGTCCATAATCGTTCCATTAAAATTCCTCCATAAACACATAAGTTATTGCAATTAACACCTCCATTTTACATTTTCTAATTTCCTTTTCCCTCCGTAAATAGACGTATCTTTTTATATTAAATGGTCCACCATCCATTTAAATTGGTCTTACAACTTTATATGTATACCTTAGCCTAAAGTCCTATCTATATGTACCTTTATGTATTTGAAAAGAATATACTACTTTATTATCACAATTTAGGAGTGATTATTCTTATGTGGGTATCTTCAAGAATAGCCGCCGTAGTTCCTTCGACTCCTGGGATACACATTCCAGCCGTTCATACGGCTAGTTCCGATGTAGGAATTGAACTTCCCGCAACTTGGCAACAATATCAAATTCCTGGTCAAGTTACTCCTTCATTTTGGCATCATGGCGCACATCCAAGTAGTACCACCTTTCAAAGCCACAGTTATCCTCCACTACCTCAGGCTCAAGTTTTTTATCATTTCCCTTCTATATATTTTCAAAATTTCTATGGTACTTTTAACATTTAAACGAAAAAAGCACTTAAGAATGTAATGTTTACAAATCTTAAGTGCTTTTTAACATTTTTATAAAATTTTCTTATTGTCCATTATTTGTAGGGACTTCTCCTGCATTTCCGCCAGTATCTGGTTGCGTGGTCGCTGGAGGTGTCGTATTTCCTTGGCCTCCCCCATTATTTGCTGGAGGTGTCGTATTTCCTTGACCTCCTCCATTATTTGCTGGAGGTGTCGTATTTCCTTGGCCTCCTCCGTTATTCGCTGGAGGTGTTGTATTTCCTTGGCCTCCTCCGTTATTTGCTGGAGGTGTTGTATTTCCTTGGCCTCCTCCGTTATTTGCTGGAGGTGTCGTATTTCCTTGGCCATTTCCATTATTTTGTTCATTTTGTTTCTTTTCTTCTTCTAGTTTCTTTTGCTCTTCTAGTTTCTTAAGTTCTTCTTGCTTCTTAAGTTCTTCTTGTTTCTTTTCTTCTTCTTGTTTTTTAAGTTCTTCTTGTTTCTTTAATTCTTCTTGCTTTTTCTCATCTTCAGTTTTTTGCTGTTGATCTTGTTTAGGTTGTTCTGTTGTATCCTGTACGCTCGTATTTGGAGAAGAATCTCGTTTTTCACCTTTTATACGTAACTCACTACCTTCTTGAATAACAGTACTTGGCATTTTAAAGCGTGATTTGTCAGTAGCAAACTGACTCATCATTTCTTTAAAGATCAACTGTGCAATTTTCGTATTTTTACTACTAATATACTCGTCTTTACCATCTTTCATATATCCAGTCCATACCGCCATCGTATATTGCGGCGTATAACCTGCAAACCAGCTATCTCTGGTTGCACTTTCTGGAATGTTATATTTCGCTAGTTGTTTTGAATCATAGTTTGTTGTACCTGTTTTACCAGCTACATCTAAAGAACTTATATTTGCTGCTGTACCAGTACCTGATGTTACTACTGAACGGAGCATATCAGTAATCATATATGCTGTAGAGTCAGCTATAACTTGTTTTGGCTTTTGCTCAAAACTTTGTGATTTGCCGTCTGGATAAACTATTTTCTTAACAAAATGCGGTTTTGCATACTTTCCACCATTACCAAATGTCGCATAAGCACCCGCTATTTCAGTTGGTGATACTTCGTTTGTACCAATAGCTGTAGATTCCATCGGTGTTTTATTAAATGTAATACCTAATTTCTCAGAGAATTCCTTCGATTTATTCAGTCCTACTTCTTTTGCAGTTTTAACTGCTGGAACGTTACGCGACATTTTTAACGCTTCACGCATAGTAATTGGACCTAAATGACTTCTGTCCGCATTTCGAAGTTCTTGTCCACTTGAATATTTAAATGGAGAATCATCAATTTGATGATACGTAGCCCATTTTAAGTATTCAATTGCAGGACCGTAATCAAAGATTGGCTTCATCGTTGAACCAGCTGCACGATCTAGTTCAATTGCCATATTATGCCCTTTAAATACTGCTTTATTTTCACCGCGACCACTACCTATAGCACGAACCTCACCTGTTTTCGTATCCATAAATGTGAAAGCACCTTGGAATTTATCATTTGGATAATTAATAATATTTTCATTTAAAATCTTATCAGCAAATCGCTGTGCTTTCGGGTCTAATGTTGTATAGATTTCTAAACCATCTGATCCAATATTAACATCTGGTATTTCCTTTTCTACCTCTTTAACTACTGCATCCATAAATGCAGTATGTGGCATTGCTTGAAGTTCCGTTGCTGTCTTAAGTCCCTTTGTCACTTCAACTTTCGAAGCCTCTTCCATTTCTGCTTTCGTAATATAACCATGTCGATTCATTAATTTAAGTACAACATCTCTTCTTTCTGTTGCTCTTTGAATATTTTCTGTTTTCGTTGGATCATAGTTATTCGGTGCTTTCGGTAAACCTGCAAGCATCGCAACTTCTGGTAATGTTAAATCTTTCAATTCTTTACCATAGTAGTTTTGTGCTGCTGTTGCGATTCCATATGAACGGTTTCCTAAGTTAATTTTATTTAAATACATTTCTAAAATTTCATGTTTTGAATACTGTTGTTCTAGCTTATACGCTAAATATATTTCCTGAACCTTACGTTTTGATGTTTTTTCCATCGATAAGAAGTAGTTTTTAATAACCTGCTGCGTTATCGTACTTCCACCTTGTGAACCGTAATCTCCTTTAAGACTCACCAAAACAGCACGGGTAGTACCTTTAAAGTCTACTCCACTATGCTCATAAAAACGTGCATCTTCTGTTGCTAAAAATGCATTTTCTACCAATTTAGGAATTTGATCATACGTAACATTCGTCCGTTTCTCTTTCCCGTATTCATATACCAAATCGCCATTTTTATCATAAATTTTTGAGGATAACGGATTAACAAGTTTTGCTTTCTCAAGTTTAGGTGCGTCCTTAATCATTACGAAGAAGGTAGCAACCCCCGCCACTAAACCAACAATACCAAGTAATAAACAAGTAATTAAAAACTTACGAAAGAACGATGTTTTACCTTTTGGTTTTTGTGTTTTAGAAGCTGGCTGTTTTTTCTTTTTAACTTGTCGTCGCTCCTCTCGAGAACGATAATTTTCTGACATGTTACTTTCTCCTGCCTTTCAATTCTCCCGTTGATTTACTAAAAAATATTGAGGTCACTTTCTAAACTGTAATTAATTAAGAAAGTGTATTGACCTGGAGCATTCAATATTTTCCTAATTCACAGATTATAATTTTTAGAATACTTCTTATACAAACTATTTTCACTTCTATTTTTCCTAATAATGCTGCCCCTTTAAGCATAGAATGTAAAAAGTGAATTTTTAATACCTCGTATAAATAATATACCTTTTTTTCAAATGGTCAATATTTTCTTATTTATAAATCAAAGGTGAAATAAAAATAGCACAACAATATGTACTTCGTGTGAACTTCCTTATAATTACGTATAACGAACATTTAATATATTGCATATAAGTATAATACCTCTTTATTTATAAGAATTTCAACACTACAACCTCAACACCTACAAGAAATTATTAAAAATGAAAAGTGAGGAGTTGCATAATAATGGAGCTATCTCCCGTGATTTCAAAAAGTTTAGTTGCTGTTGGTTATAATCCATTTTCTATGATTTTACGTATTCAATTAAAGAATGGAATGTATGATTTCTTTAACGTGCCAGAAAACATTTACACCGGTTTATTAAACGCACACTCTAAAACTAATTATCACAATACTTATATTAAAAATTCTTTCCGCTATACTAAAATTTAAACTTAAACAAAACGAAAAAAGAAAGGAGGTAATCCCCCTTTCTTTTTTCATTTCACGACTCAACTATCTTCTATTTCTCTTATTCATTTCATCATATGCTTGAATTTGTTTTCTTAATCGTCGATCTGCTTTTTTATCATGTACAACTAATATCGCATGGATAACGCCTGGAACCCAAAAAATTAATGTTAATATGAAGTTAATTATTGCTTGAAATGGTTTTCCACAAAATAATACAGCTACAGGCGGAAGAAGAATTGCCAACAAATACATCATCTCTTGAAAACTCCTTGCTTTGTATTTTTAATCACTCTTCACTTCATACGCAAATAAAACCAATTTTTTATACTTTCTATATTTACCACTACTATCTTTTCTACTGCTATATATTCTATTCTAATACTAAAAAACCTACCACTTCAACTTTTCTACTTATGTAAAATTGAAATTTTACACATCTCCTTTATATAAACAATTTCATATAATTATTTTATCTAACCTTTCTTCTTTCTCTATTAAAGTTAGTCCAATCGCAGAAATAGCCGTTCCTATCGCTTGTATCCAAACACCAATGAGTGCTACTATTCTCTCATTTTTCTTATCAATCACACTGTCCTCCTTTTCAATTTCGTTATTTAATATATTAATAATACCTTGATATGCTTGAAGTCCAGCACCTAAACTTTGCAGAGAATTACCTAATATTATAATTCTCTGTACTGCTTTCATCTCAAGCAAAGCCGCTTCCACTCCTAAAAATGCACCAATCGATTGTAAACTGTTCCCGACAATAATAAGATAATCATTCTCTTTCAATTGTTTATTTATATTAATATATGTTCCTATTACATTTGATATATTCCCTAATGCTAATAACTCAATGCCCATTTTATCAAGCATTTCACTTTTATTTTTCAAACACGTATTTTGATTTTCTCTTTCACCTTCATCTTTAGTTTCATTACTCGCTATAATTTGCAATATATATCCGAGGGCTTGTAATGAGCTTCCTACAATTACAAGATCTGATTCAACTTTCTCTTCTCCGATAAATCCTCTTGTCGTCCCAATTGCCGCTGTAAAATTTCCCCCTACTTGAAACCATGCTCCTGTTACTTTTAAACCGCTTGGATTCATTTTTATCACCCATTTAAAAATTTTCTACTACTTTCGAAATACATAAATGCTATCCTTTAACTCATATTTATTTTCTATATGTAATTTTGTGCATTCTATAATGTGCTAATCATACAAAAAAGCACCTTAAAGGTACTTTTTTAGACAAAGTGTATTGTACTAAAAATATGACAATTCAATATATATTTACGTACATTCTGGACATGTCAATGAAGCTCCATTTTTATCTATTGTTATCTTTAATATATATGGAATCGCATGATGTGACCACATTTCAGGTGTGGGTGATTCATTTACATACTGTGGTGCACATGAATATAGCATCGGGGTGCTAATACTTCCGCCCGGATCTAAAGCAACAACAGCCATACCATAAGGCAATTCCAGTGCCAAAGATTTCGTGATGCCTTCAATTGCAAACTTTGAGGCACAATATGGGGCAAGCTCAGCTTCTCCTTCTCTTCCCCAACCAGAACTCATATTAATAATCATTCCTTCTTTCCTAGCTATCATTGCTGGGACAAATGCTCTAATTACATTTACTACACCGTTTACGTTTACATTCATTACATTTTCGAATTCTTGAGCAGTTACTTTCCAGAGTGGCGCATTTTTATTAACAATCGATGCATTATTTATTAACAAATCAGGTGCTCTATTTCTATGTAGTATATAATTTGCCCAATCACTTACTTGCTGAGAATCTGAAACATCAATTATTTGAAAATCATGTGTATTACCGTAATATTTTTTCAATTCTTCAATTTTATCTTTTGAACGTCCACACCCATATATATTCCATCCCAATTCATGAAATCGATCAACCATTGCTCGACCTAACCCTTGCGTCACTCCTGTAATAATTACACTTTTCCCACTGTTATTTCGTTTCAAGCCTCTCTCCTCCTTTACAATATTTTATTATCTTCTTTTTTATTCAGCTAATTACTAAAGTATCAACTCATTTCATACTTTAGAAGGAGTTTTTATATAAGCAAAAAGAGTAACGATAACGGTTACTCTTTTTTATGTATCAAAAAAATCATTATTTATTTCGTTATTGTTTTTAAATTTCAGCTTCTCTTTCCCGCATTTCTTACACCGATACACATAAGCTACACCTAGCTTACCACTTTTAAAATCTTCATTATCCTGCATCTTAATAAAAATATATTTATGTTTACAGTGATTTTCATTCAAAAAATTTTCAAACCATTTTTTCAACATAGAACAGTTCACCTCTATGAAAGAATCTTCATCTAGTCTGATTACATACTTTTCTTTAAATTCTCAATCTCATGCTGCAACTTTTTAAATTGCTCAAAATGCATAGTAATAGATTGACTGTTACCATACTCAACACTATGCTTCACAAATAAAACACCAGTGTCATGAAAAATTGCTTCCAGTTCTTTTCTAATGGATACTTTCATTATATGTGCTGTTTTAATGGCAGATAAAATTGCAATTTCATTAAACTTTAATTTTATTTCATTTGGACAAAATGCTTCTTCAACCAATATAACTTCATTGCTATAAATAAGTGCAACAAGATTACTTGATTTTGCATCTGTTAAATCTACTTTTTTTATAACATTATTCATTACATTTTGCCTCCTTTGATTTCGTATATATTAATTATACAATTGTTATTTTTAATTACTCAACCTTACATTAATTTTAACATACTTTTATTGTAGGATTAAACTACACTTCAAACGATTTACTATTCCACAATTTTTGTTACATGAACCATTTGGACTATACGGACATATAGTAGTGTTAACAAATGATTGTAAAGCGGGTGAAAATGTATGCCATCAATTGTAGGAAATTTAGTTGTACAAAACAGTAACGGATCATTTAACTTAGGTGATTTCTACAACGTTTCTCCGAAAGAAAATACGAAGGCTTATAATGGTTCCGGTGCTTCAAACGTCGGTTTTGTTGTTAATACTTTTAATGGCGTGAGCGCGACTAATACGTTTGATTCTGACCTTGCAGATCAAAACCAAGTGGGTACAGCCTAATCCTATTTTTTATCGTTCTGGTTTAGAAATTTTGAATTTGTCTATACTATAATCAGGCTGTTACACAGCTATTATTGATTTTTGGAGTACCCTATCTTTTTCTCCCTTTCCCTGGGGCTTAGCAGCTAGTCTGAAGCTAGCTGCTTTTTCGTTTCATTATTTCTATCCCTCATCTAACAAAAATAAAAAAGCTAAAACTTAAATTTCAGCTTCCTTTATGTTATTTCAATAATATCCCCAGTATTAAATACGTATGTTTTATAAAAAGCGTCAGTACATATTACAATGCGCTTTAGCGGGTTTATATGTACAACTGTCATATAGCTTGTTAGTATGTATCCATCTTCAAAATATGTCACTAATATTTCTTTCTCAGACAATAACGACGTTAATAATTTATCTGAAATGTTCTCTTTCGCTTCGTTTGTTAAAAGCGGTTTTTGTACTTTAAACTTTTCCCCAACAACCTTTCGCATACTTAACAACTGTTCCGACATGACTGTAAATGGAACCCATTCTCTTTCTTCTTTTTGCACTTTTACAATATTCATTTCTTAATCTCCTTGATCATTTATCCATTTGATTTCATACATGTTGTTCTTCGATTATTCTTTCATAATTGCTTGACTCATATTTATCCCACATGAATAGACAATAAAGCTCATACCTCAATATGCGTTACAGGCGAGGAAAGTAAATTGAAAATTAACTGTCCGTAAATAATGTTTCGCGTTCTTTCTAAATCGTATACTATCCACACAACAAGAACATTCGTTCTAATTATACACGAACCTACGTTCTTTTGAGAAGAGATTTATTTATATTTTTATAATTTAAATCATTTATTTTTTCTTCATCAAATGAGCCTTTCACTTCTTATTTAATAGGACGTTCACAAATCAACAAAAAAGTTTTAATTTTCGAGTTTATTAACCATCTATAAACGAAAGCATATATTATACAGAACGAACTCACAAAATTTCTATGAAAAAAGAGTAGTTTAAGCACTCTCTTTTCGTACATACTGTATATGACTTATAAATAATTACTTCTAATTATTCAATATATTTTGGTTGTACTATTATATGTAACTCCCTCTCTGTTACTGCTTTTTTAGGGTTACGAAAATACTCTAATTCGTACTTTAATACTTCATACTCAACCATCCCGATCTTAATCCCTTTCGTTTCTTTTAAAATCGCTAATAAGTTACTTACATCCTCATCATGCGATTCAAAAATTTTCCCTGCGCCTTCTCTTTGAAAGATTACTTTCACATGTTCTCCTCCTACGTAATATATTTATCTATTCAAAAATCAATGTAACAATGTTCATTCTTCCTCTGAAAATTCCATACTAAAAAGAACATCCATTTTAATAGAATGCTCTACTTTCCCCTTCATTTAGCATCAATATTATTGTATGTTTTATTCTGCAAATTATGTTTATCAACATCTGTAAAGTAAAACTTAAATCAATTCAAGTTTTGTTTATTCCGACTAATAATTAGCCCACGCAAATGATACTGCCTACAAATAGTGGGATAAGGTTAATAAATTTGCTTTATATTTAATAAAATTAATCAAACAAAACATTATAATATCAATATTCTATAAAGTAATGATTATTTCACTTTTTAAAAATACATAAATTCCCATTGTAATTCTTAATATTTATATGTAATATTGTATTGTCTTACTATCTATTTATAACTCACACACTAACTAGAAAAGGGAACCTATATAGGTTCCCTTTTCTAATTACAGTCATTATTTCTTTTCTAGAAATTCAAATGTATTTTTAAATTCTTTATCATTCACCTTAATATCAGCATCTTTCAATAAATCATTGACTACTTGTTGCTTCCATTTACCTGTCGTGTCCTGTAGTCTTTGCTGTTCTAAATCTTTACGAATATCATCTTTCACTTCATTAAATGGCTTCAATTCTTTTTTATCTGTCACTTTAATAATATGGTAACCGTAAGTTGTTTTTACCGGATCACTTACTTGTCCTGCATCTAATTTATATGCAGCTTCCTCAAATTCTTTCACCGTTTGCCCTGGAGCAAAACCAGTTATTTCTCCGCCTTGTTCTTTTGAACCAGTGTCCTCTGAGTATTGCTTCGCTAAAGCCGCAAAGTCTTCACCTTTATTTACTTTCTCTTTCACTTCTTTAGCAGTCTTTTCATCTTTCACTAAAATGTGACTTACTTTCAGTTCTGGTTTATAGTTATCTTTGACATCTTTTTCTGTGACAGTAGCTTTAATCGCTTTTTCAAATGCAATTTCTGGCTTCATTTTTTCTTTTAATTCATCTTCATTTTTCAATCCAACTTGCTCTAGAGTCGATTTGAAGTTGTCGCCCATTTTATCTTTTGCTTCTTCTACTTGTTTTTTTGCTTCTTCATCTGAAACTTTATATTTATCTAGCAATGCCTTACTTAACACCATTTGATATAAAGTATTTTCCCCATATTTTTGTCTTAACTCTTTGCTTAACTCTTTCTCTGTAACATTTCCTACTTTTGATGTTACTACGTTGCCTGAGGAACCACATGCAGATAATGCCAATACTACGCATGAAATAATTGTTCCTAAAAATAACTTTTTCTTTTTCAATTCAAAATACCTCGCTTTTATTATTATATAAGAATAACTATACAGTGTTGTTGTGTAAACAATGTGTTTTCTACATGTAATTCATTTCATTTGAATAAACTATGTATCATGTACTTTTTGTTCAAATATTAAAGGTCATCTTACTATGTATCTGTAATATGACCCTTTACGTATTCTTAAAAACATGCAATTATTTATAGTAAATTAATAGTTACATGTTCTTCAAGTATCCAATTATTTTGCCCGATATCTATCGCATTTTTCACTCTCCCCCACACACGAAAAGGTTTCGATCCATCTATACTTCCTTTATTATTTATACATTCAGGCTCTGCATAATAGTTAACTCCATACCCAACGGGATATTTTGAAGAGGCATAAAACCATTTCACATCAAAATTTTTTACATATACCCATTGTTTATCATTGCCTAAGCAAATCATATCTTCATCTGCGCCTCCCCAATAACCATGTAAGACTACATATGGAATTTTTGAAGTGATTATACCTGTAAACTGGGGATTTACAGGATTTTCATATACGTTTATACCATATCCATCAGGATATTTTGAAACTGCAATACCTATTCCATTTGATTGCTGTTTATCCTCTTTGCCGGATTGAATAGATTGATTTATTTGATCCAAACCTATAAACCAGGAAAGCGACTTATTTCCTATTAATTGGTTTAAATCACATTTCCCAATACCCGGAACATTTCCCGAATCAGTATATTGCCAAATATCACACGGATATGCTGGCTTATTCCCTCCATAACGAGGAATCCATAGAAAGTCTACTTCAATATTACGCGCTCCAAATGATACATACGTATGATGCCCCACATATAACCCTATTTTTTTCGCACCTAGACGGCGTAATTCGTCTATATATGCTTGTGTCCCTCCTTGCATATCCATCATTGTTTGAATTTCTACGTCCACCACCCAAAACTTAGCAGATTTATCACCACGATTCCAAAAATCTTGTGCCTCTTTCCTTGCATCAGCAATAGATATAAAGCGACAAAATGCATAATTACCAAATGGGATACTATGTTTCTTCATTTCATTCACATAATGTTGATACATATAATCTACTGTATTCGAACCATCTTGAACTCTAGCGATAACTAAATCTAGCTGAGATGCCGCAGTATCCCAATTAATCGTTCCATTCCATTTTGAAATATCGATAATATACCCCAATACAATTCATCTCCTTTTTATTATTATATTCAAAGCTAGTTTTGGCGAAAGCTCCTTATGCCTAACTAGCTATCTATAATATAAATAAGAGAGTATCTATATTTTTTTAAAAATATACAATCTTTTAATTGCATTTCTACTAATTTTTCATAATCTAATCACACCATAAAACTCCATATCATTATCAACTCAATTAAAAATTTCATATTATATATTCATACGCCTTTACAAACTAAACAAAAACGCAGTATACAATACTGCGTCTTAGGAGCTGATTTCATGGAAAAAAAACCTATCGTGGTCAAAGTTCCACCAAATTCAAAACTAAAAATTACATTTTTCGGCCCTTTTAACGAGGTAATTACAAATGTTTCTATAATTAATCAACTTTCCACACCTAAGTGTCAAACTATTACGCAATATCCAGACTATAAGAAATACAAAACGGAAGTACAATCACTATCTGGTTGTTAAACTGTACTATTCATAATCCTAACTATTTAGTTAGCTAAACAACTTCGGTAAAGACCACAATTACTCATTTCATGATATTCCATTGATAATCTATTGATTTCTCACACGTTTTTATTAACTGAACATATATTATCGTATGGAGATTATCCACTCATAAAACCTATCTTTCTTTAGAGCGTACTGTTTATGTATGCTCTTTTTTTATTTATCCCTCATCTTGTGCATATAAGCCTGTTTATTTTTATATTTCAAAAGTAATCCCCTCCTGCTTACTTACAAACAATTTAATCAATGTGAACTCAATAATACTTCATTATTTATTATATATACTCCTCTGTTACATTAGTGTATTCATTCAAACTTTATATTTATCTAATATATTTCCCTTCTAAATTGACTATAGATGTATTAAAATCTTTATATACTCAAGGAGGTCAAACATGTTCAAGTTGCATCCAATACTACTCATCTTAGGATTTATTTTATTTTTATATATTGTAATTTCCTTACTATTTTTCCTTTCCATACAATAACAGTACCTACACAACCCTACGTTAAATATGTAATTTCTATATAGTAAAGAAAACACGTAAAATAACTAGTAAATGTAATCATCATGTTACTAATTTCGTTATACTCTTTTATTATCTGTAAAAAATTTAATACTCAAAATAAGATAGCTCTCTCACCCTTACTTCCTATCATCCGAAATGCTCCTGAAATAAACTACATTTAACCTGTTTACTTATATATTTTAGAAAAACAATAATAATCCCCTACCATTTGGTAAAGGGGATTCACTAAACCTACTGAAAAGTATTTTATTCTCTTCATTATTTAATTGGAGATGGAAATCTTGCCGCTTCAAAATGAACCGTATTCAAACCATTCACATTTTGAACAATTACTCCAGCAACACTACTCTCAGCAAAAACTTCAACTGAATCTCCTGCTTCTAATTGAAGAATAGAGGTTACTGAAACATCATTATTAAAAAACACCCCAGTCCCAAAGAAATCATTATCTATTGCTATTGCTGGATTTCCATTCACACGAATCTCAACTCTAGCTCTGTAATTTACATTAAAATCATTTGGAGAAAATGTTATATTCCCTAATACACTATATACCCCTTTCGTCTTCGGAATAAAAATAGACGTTGCTGGGTTATATTCATTTGCTAGATCAAACTGTTCATTTTGAAATAATACTTTAACTGGCGTATTTTCAGTAACAGGTTGATTCATTGTATTAACAGCTCTAAATGCTGATGCCCTAACAAGTTTTTCTTTCTTATCATCACAACAATTCACTTTTACATACTTTCTATCACACTGACTATTTTTTCTAAAACAAACATGATTTTTCTCTTTGTAATCTTTACAATACTTACAGTAATAATAAGACGTAGTAATTCCCCCTTTAAACTTATTATTACATACTATGTAACATAGTTAAGAATTGTTTGGACAAACTATTACTATTTTCAATATAATCAAATATCCCCACCATTTTGGTGAGGATTATTCTTTATCTTCTCTATACTCGACTTTATTTTATTGGAGAAGGGAATCTTGCCGCTTCAAAATGTGCACCGTCTTCTAAAGGACTTAAAAATCCGTCTATGCTACTTTGCGCATAAATCTCAACTTGATCTCCTTCATTCAATTGAATGATTGTCGAAACACTTACTACATTTCCAAAACTTATTGGACCGAAAAAGTCATTATCTATAGCTATTGCCGCATTTCCATTCACACGAATTTCTACACGAGCTCTATAATTTAAGCTAGGATCGTTTGGAAAAAAGCCAATCGTTCCAATAATAGAATAAACGCCTTTCGTCTTCGGAATAAAAATAGACGTTGCTGCATCGTACTCATTTGCTAAATCAAATTGTTCATTTTGGAACAATACCTTTACAAAAGTATTGGCAGGAACCGCTTGATCCACCGTATTTCTAGCTCTAAATGCTGATGCCCTAACAAGCTTTTCCTTGTTGTCATTACACTTACTCGTGTTCTTACAACAATCATGCTGTTTCTTTTTATACTCTTTACAATACTTACAATAGTTATAGCAAGACATACTAGTTCCCCTTTCATGTTTATTACTACATATTATGTAAGAGGGATTCGCAATGTTTGGACGAGCTATTATTTTAGCACTATACTTGTCGCCTATTCATATACGAGTAAGCGAAAATATGTTAATAAAACCACAATCTAGATGTATAGTGCATTCTATTCAAATTTGATAGATTCTTCTCTTATGAATTTTACTTCCAATACATAAAAAAAGCGAATCTACATTCGCTCTTTCCCGCATATTTATGGCCCAAAGCTTATCATCCAACCGAATATAAATCCAAATAAAGCAAACAGCAGCATAAAAATAAATAAACTACATGCCCACAATGCATATTTTCGACTTTTGCTTTTTGTGATCATACCTACAACTGAGCACACCACTCCAATACCCACTATTTGTAGAAAACCTTTATCTATGAATGTTTCTTGAATAAGCAATATAATGTTCAAATACAATAACACTAGAAAGGCAATAATTAATGAAATAGTCCCCATCCACGTTTCCTGTTTATAAATATGTTTCTTTCTTTTTTTTAAGAATGCCAATTCCATAACCTCACTTCACCTACTCTCAAGTTTCTAACTTTTTCGTGGCTCATCAATTTTTGAATTTCTACTTTAGGCCCAGTTACAACTGCGCCGTATGTTTTCACCCCATTTTTTTCAAGGAAAGAAATACGCTTTGACAACTCTAATACTTTCGCTCTAGATAGCTTCACTGCTAAATTCTCATGCTTCTGTAATGACTTTAAAACATCAATGAATTGTTCCTCATGAGGTGAATCACTTACAAAAGCACCACTTGGCCTTGAAATCATATCTGATGGAAAACCAATCGGGGCTACATACATCCCCTCATCATTCATTTGCTTCTCCTCTAATCCTGTATTAACGGCATACCACACAATATCAATAGTAGGAAACATTTCTGTTACCTCTTGTACACTTAATAATTCCCTAAAAGATACAAATGCTTCTACAACAGATTCTTGTGGAAGGCCTTTTAATACTTGTGCTTCATCGCTACTATTGTACGACGTATTATAGTTTTTAGGGTGAGACAATACCTCGTTATCTACATATGGGATTTCTGGAATTTTTTCATCTGTTGTATATTCACGACTTACTTTTGTCGCCCTATTAAATACATAATCTGTTTTCTCTTCCCCTATTCGAATATCTTTCTTGCCTACTCTTTTATACAAATCAAAATGCAATTGCAAACTAAGCGGTAACAATGTTTGCTCCATATCCCTATCTTTCAAAAAAACATTTGGTTCTGTTACACTTAACGTTTGATTTACTACATTTCGTATCTCCATTGCGTTTGTAGGTGCCAATGTATAATATAAAAGTGTAGATATATATAGAATAGGTTGAATAAGCAATAAAAATGTAAATACAATTAAAACGTTCGTAATACGTGCTCTTTTTTTACCTATTTTCAACACTTGCTCCTGTTTTTCATCAGGAAGGGAATCCGGTCTTTGATGAAGAGCTTCTTGTAACAATTCTTTATAATCATCTTGTTCAGAATGAAATTTATCATTTGTCATTTTGACTCTTTTCCTCCTTTAACAATTCTTTTAATCTCTTTCTCCCACGAAATATGTGACTTTTATACGTATTTAACTTTAAATCTAATACAGAAGCACCCTCTTCGTACGTTAATTGATGTACGTCACATAATAAAATAGCTTGTGCCTCCACCACCGGCAAAGAATGAATAATCTGAATTAATTTTTCATAACTATTTTTTGCGACTACATACTCTTCTGTAGATTCCCCAGTTTGTATTGTCTCTAATTCCACTGTTCCTACAAAAGTTACTTTTTTCTCTTTCCTAACAAAATCAATAAACGTATGATATGCCACTTTAAAAAGCCATGATTTTACCTTTTGATTTTCATAGTCTTCTAAATAAAGATACGCTCGATAAAAAGTCTCTTGCATCAAGTCCTCCGCTACGTGATGGCTGCGAGAAAGGGAAAATAAATACCGATACACATCGTTTATATAAACCTTATATATTTCTTCAATCTCCATCCCCCTCCTCCTTTCATATATAACACGAATAAGCAAAATAAAAAGTTGCATTATTTTTCCTTTTTTATAAAAAAAGAAACATCATTCATACATTTCAATAACTACTTACAATTATAAACAAAATATATGATGTTATGACTGTATATATCCTTCAAAATCAGTGAAAAAACATTTCTGATATTTGGCTGTTCTTGTAGTTAAATAATCATAGAATAATCGTACTGCATGATATACTTCATTGTTGCGTCTCGACCTGATTCGCGTAAGTAAATGTTCGTTTACCCTTTCATACAAAGCTATTAACCATCATTTGTCATGATAATATAATTCACATTCTTTTTTAATCGGTAGCTTCTCATCAAAAAACTCCACTTATAGTATGTACGGAGATTATCACATTGGTTATTTGCAATTAGTAGGTGGGGAATATTTGACGCCTGCATATACACTTCGCCATTTACGAGTAATAAGACCCTTCAAAAAAAATTTGGCACATGCGAGAAAATTAGGTAGGAGCCGGATTACCCATATATGTCCAATTGATGAAGACTAATAATCAATTTAGGATATCTGCCCCCTACTGATTAAACTTTCAATTTATAGATTAAATACAGTTCCATATGGGATAGTAAGAAAAGAACTTCCATACGGTGTGATTTGATGCACTGGGTAAAAATACTCCATGGATGAATAATACGGCTGGATACCTTGTTGCTGCATTTGCATTTGTTGTTGCATTTGTAACGCTTGTTGAACAGCTTGAACTGTACTTTGTGCTCCGCTAAATGTTATTGATGTACCATACGCAGGTCGCATACCAGCTGGAGTAGCAAAATATGAATAAAACATTATTTTCAACTCGCTTCCATATAAGCTATTACAAACCATAGTATGATTCTTTTTTTAGGAAGTGCTGAAAACTAGTACACTTGCTTTTAGTAACATTCCATTATTTCACTTACTCGTTTCAATTATTAAATAACCTTACGTAAAATTCTATATGGAATTGTATTAGATCCTAATTCAATTAAACTTATAATTATCATCAAATCTTTACAATACTACTAGTCTCATAAGAACACCTTTATTTTGTTTACATATACTTTTACAAAACATTCCTGGGTATATCACATATAACTTATACTCATAAGCACTTTACATCTAGAAACAAATATTGATTATCACATGTACTTACTATTTAAATTTTTTAAAAGGAGGTAATTATGAAAAATAATCAAAACTCAAACGATCCTTGCGAAAAATTCCAATTCCCCTGTTTTATTTCTATATCCTCTTGCGATCAAAGTAATTGTTGTACACCTGTTTTTTTCTCATTTTCTCAGCAACAAGAATTATTGTCCCTAATTAACCAATTAAACCAAGCTATCCTTTCTTTCTTTACCACGCCAAATCCGACAACTATACAAATACTCCAATCTGCATTGCAGGCATTAAATGATTTAATCATTACAGTGCAACCAAATACTCCAAATAGAAATTTAGTTATACGAACTATAACTCAATTAATCAATTCCTTACCTACTGCATCTCTTACTCAAATCTCTGCGTTATTCCAATTTCTATTCCAAAATTTATCTTCGCTCATTAGTTGTTCCAATATATCGGACCCATTGTTACAACAAACATTCAACTTAATTTTGCAAGGTATATTGAATAGTTCTCTATTAAACATTACCGGAACACCCGGTCCTACTGGAGCGACTGGGCCTAGAGGGTTTCCAGGGCCTAAAGGAGCGACTGGACCTCAAGGTGTGCAAGGTATTCAAGGGCCAGAAGGACCAGAAGGAGCGACTGGGCCTCAAGGTGTGCAAGGGCTTCAAGGACCGGAAGGACTTGCAGGACCGACTGGGCCTCAAGGCGTGGAAGGGCTTCAAGGACCAGAGGGACCGGAAGGGCCGACTGGACCTCAAGGTGTGCAAGGCATTCAAGGACCGCCTGGGCCACCAGGACCCACTGGTTCTGGAACTGGAATGGGAGTTCCTGGACCACCAGGGCCGACTGGACCTCAGGGTATACAAGGCATTCAATGGCCGGAAGGACCAGAAGGAGCGACTGGACCTCAAGGTGTGCAAGGGCTTCAAGGGCCAGAAGGAATCGAAGGGCCGACTGGACCTCAAGGTGTGCAAGGCATTCAAGGACCGGAAGGACCGGAAGGGCCGACTGGACCTCAAGGTGTGCAAGGGCTTCAAGGACCAGAAGGACCACCAGGACCGACTGGAGATTGTGAATGTCCACCGGGACCGACTGGGCCAACTGGGCCAACTGGGCCAACCGGACCAACTGGACCTGCATGTAATTTCCTTGTTTATGTTACAAACGCAGGAGCTATAGATGACCCTACAAATGATACAGTATCTGTAATTAACACCGGAACAAATACAGTGGTTGATACAATTACTGTAGGTAATGCACCTCTTGAAGTAACAGTTTCACCAAATGGTGCTCGTGCTTATGTTACCAACATTTTTTCTGATACAGTTTCTGTAATTGATACTGCTACGAATACTGTTATTGCTACCATTCCTGTTGGGGCTGATCCAATTGGCGTAGCTGTTTCTCCAAATAACACAACTGTATATGTTGGAAACCACGCGAGTGATGATGTTTCTGTTATTAATGCCGCTACTAACACAGTTATTGATACCATCCCTGTTGGTAACGATCCGCAAGGAATCACGGTTTCACCAAATGGAACCCTTGCATATGTTGCAAACGAATTAAGCAACAATATTTCTGTTATTAATACTGCTACAAATACAGTTAGCTCTACCATTCCAGTTGGCATTCGCCCTAGAATAATCGTCTTTACACTAGATGGTACTCGTGCGTATGTAACAAATCAAAACAGCAATACTGTTTCTGTTATTAACACCGCTACTAATACTGTTATTGATACAATTAGCGTAGGTTCTGAACCGGTTGGTATAGATATTACACCGGATGGCACTCGTATTTACGTTGTAAATAAAGTTAGTAATAATGTCTCGGTAATAAGTGTGGCGACTAATACTGTTATTGATACAATTCCTGTTGCTTCATCCCCGGATCAAGTAACCATCATACCAGATGGCACTCTCGCCTACGTTACAAACCAAGGTAGCAATACTGTTTCTGTTATCAATACTGCTACAAATGCGGTTATAGATACGGTTCCAGTAGGAGTTGCTCCAACTGGTATAGCAACTGGAACTATTTGTGAATAAAAAAAACAGAGAGACAAAAAATATGTCTCTCTGTTTTTTTTTATGTTCCTTAAAAATTTTATATTCATAGCGGTCCCCCTTATTACCTATATCACGGTCTAATCTTATTTTTCTAACCTCCTATTCATTACCTATTAAATTCCTTTGCAAAATAAAAAAGCAGCTATTAAGCTACTTTTTATTCTTCTTACCCCCAAGAGAAATGATATATATATTCTCCCGTCACACTTTGATTAATCCCAATAATTCTGGCAAACCTCATTAAGTCAGCCCCCTGTAGAAAATACATCGCAAGCGTGACTGGCACTTGTGACCACATAAATTGATAAAACTCCTCGATTCTCTGATTTGTTGAAACAATTAAATCATTTACAGGCCCTTGATTCCATACAGAAGTTCTAACTGAATTAAACGGAAGATCTCTCCCATTAACCACAATCCGTGCCATACTTTGAGTTATGTCCACAACCATTCCCTCCATCATTACAAAAATTGGACCTGTGTATTTACTCCTTTTTTTATACATATTCTTAACTTTCATAAATGACTAAGGCAAATCTCTATTTTTCGATTCTATTCAAATGAATTTATTTATTACAGTAAAAAGCAAACGAATTTCCATAATTCACCTCCTCAACTTTCGTAACATTTATATATTTTATAACCTTGTTCACTTTAAAAAGTCCGATATGCACAATTACATATCTTATTATCTCAATATCATTTTATTTACTGCAATCCAATAGAAATTCATTCTAATCACTTGATAAATCAACGTTTGTAATTTAATTCCATATTTTAAATTCCAATATAATTATTCTTTAACACTATATTCGAATAATTATATTGGAATTTATTGTTGTATACACATCTATCTTTTTCAGGTATTATATACGAGAAGAGTAAGGTAAGAGTTACTCTTTGCCATTTTAGGAAAGGTCCTGTTGGAAACAACAGGACCTTTTTTCGTATAATTACATTTTTTATTTCCGCCTTATAACCATTTTATTATGCATCAAAAAGACTATGCTCGCGTAACACCCATCTGTAAATCAATAAATATGCATGCGCTTTATAAAGAAAATAAAAAAGCACGTTATTCCTCAATTTAACGATAGTGCGCTTCACTCATCTTCATTATTTTGTTTCTTTGGTTTTTCGCCCTCTTCTTCCAAGGCTTTATCCACTGCTTTTAACAAACTATCCAATGCTTCTTGCGTATTATTATCATCTAGTGGGTGCAGATTGTTTAGTCGTTTTGAACCCATTGCAAGTTACCTCCCTTTAGAAAATATTCCATGATTACACATATCTTTAAGGAATCGTTTGAAAATCGGTTTCTCTAGCATCTAGTTCACGGTCTTAAAGATGCAGGATTTCCATTTCCAATATCGAATTGGTAATGTTTAGAAAGGGGGTGTAACATGGCGGAAATTAAAGTGGGACTTACACAATTTTTAGATTTCACACTAAAAAGTAGTGCAGCTAAAACGAATTTTGTAAAGAATCTAAAATCTCAACCTGAATATCAACCAGTTTTTGATTACTGGAAACAATTACGAGAAACTATTATTAAATTTCATAAAAATGAACTACCTTTTGACTGTTTTGAAACATTAGTACAAACTGTTGATCAGAAGAAAAAGCAAAACTACATTGATGTTATAAAGCAGTACAAAAAATTTATTAAAAACAAAGACGTTTCTTGGTTTGATCCAGGTAAATCACATTGGTTATCAGATAGTTTAATCGTCCGCTCGTCACCTGAACTCGGTTTGCTCATTAATGATGAGCCGCATCTTATTAAACTATTTTTCAAAGGGAAAAAAGAGCGCATTGATAAGTATAACATCAACTCAACACTGACATTATTAAATGAATCAACATTTTCAAATGAATATAAAGATGTGAATTATACAGTCCTTAACATCCAAAAGAACAGAATGTATACGAATAACTCTATTAATAATGATCATTTAATAGCTCTTGAATCAGAAGCCCACCAACTTTCTTATTTATGGAATAAGGTGTAAAAGAGTATAGGTATCTCTTTCACTACCTTGTTCCTGCGTAACCTGGGGCACAATTTTCACAAATTCAATTCGTTTCTTTTAAGTGAAGCTCACCTTCTTGTTTCTCACAAACAATGCAGGGTGGGCGTTTTTTGAACATAATTTCTTTATCCATTTCACCATTCTAATTCTCCCCTCTGAAAGAATAATATAATGGTCTTTTTCTACCACATCTGCATCCCCATCCTGTTAGTCACACTCCTTTCGCCAACGTTACTTTATTTGGTTGTGATTATTGCCGGAACTCAGCTAACACCACCCTAATTTCTTCTCTCACAACTTCACAAATAAGTTCTTATAACGATTCCTCTAATATTATATATGCATTCCTTACATCTTTTTTGAATTTCCTGTTTGTTGTTTTATTACTTATAAAATTTATGAGTAATGATCATCCACCGTTTACCTCCTCTAAGTACCGGAAAGAGATTGCTTGTTTTATCTGACTTTACATTTCAGTCGTTTCATAAACATCTCATATAAATATGTGAGGAAAAGAAAGTTATGGCGATGGCTATCATGAATACAACTTGATTTACCCTACTTATAAAGGTAACCCAAGCAATTCAGAAGTTTGACACAGCTCATGAAAAAGCTTATAAAGAAAAGTGAGGTCCCTAATATTCGTTTTTAGTATCTAAGTTGTACATTCAAAGATCACAAGCGGACTTTAGGACTAAACAGAGTAGGTATCAAATTGGATAATTACTTCCATGTTGTACCAGAACTTCAAGAAACTGCGGTGGATCAATTTGCAAACGAATTATTGGGAAAGAAGGCTCTCGTTAGAAGTTTTCGTTTCACAGCAAATACACCAACTAAACAACCAAAAATATTGATAGTGAAAAAGGAGAACCAAACATGAAAGAAATCAAATCAGAACAGGAATTTAAAGACATCATCGCAAGCGAGGAGCCAGTAGTTGTTAAGTTCTTTACTACATGGTGCCCAGATTGTGTACGTATGGACAACTTTATCGGAGATGTAATGGAAGAATTCAATAAGTTTGAATGGTATTCTATTAATAAAGATGAGTTCCCAAGTATCGCTGAAGAGTATCAAGTAATGGGTATTCCAAGTTTACTTGTATATCAAAATGGCGAGAAGCTAGGCCACTTACATAGTGCTAACGCAAAAACTGAAGAGCAAGTTACTGAGTTTTTAGAAGCATACTAAGATGAAAACCCTCTGAAAAATATTTTCTAGAGGGTTTTTATTTTGCCCAATCATCTTTCAGCAGTGTAGTATACTGATTCATCATAATACATGTACCCTTTCACCTATCTCTCGATCAAAATCGCGTTTACACTCTAACTTTGCACTTTACAACATATTTTTCCTTCACGAAACTTTGTTATCCCCTTCTTAAAAAGCTAAAAAACGTCAACAATGTTTGTATAGACCCACACGAGTTTCATTTGATACTCTATTTATAGAAAGAAATTCCTTGTAGAAAGGTGAGTGATTAAAATGGATACTCTTTCTCATAAAGAAGCTGATAAAGGTGCAATTGTCAGCATTATGGCCTACATATTTTTATCCTCTATGAAAATCATCATCAGTTATATTACCCTCTCTAGCGCATTACGTGCTGACGGTTTAAATAACTTAACGGATATCGGTGCTTCTTTAGCGATATTAATTGGTCTAAAAATCTCTCGTAAACCTCGTGATCCAGATCATCCTTATGGACATTCGCGCGCAGAACAAATCGCATCACTTGTTGCTTCTTTTATTATGGCAACGGTAGGATTAGAGGTTGTTATTAGTGCCATTCAATCTTTTTTAAATCCGAAACAAACAGCGCCTAATGTGCTTGCTGCATGGGTAGCCTTATTTTCTGCTGTCGTTATGTACTGTGTGTATTTGTATACGAAAAAGATTGCAGCACGAACAAAAAGTAAATCATTAGAAGCCGCTGCAAAGGATAATTTATCAGATGCTCTCGTAAGTATTGGTACAGTAGTAGGTATTGTCGGTTCACAGTTCCAAATGTCTATTTTAGACCCTATTGCCGCTTTAATTGTCGGTCTTATTATTTGTAAAACTGCATGGGAGATTTTCGTAGAATCTTCACATATGTTAACGGATGGAATCGATCCAGATAAGATGGAAGAGTACGCTGATGCGATTGAAGATATTGGCGGCGTGGAAAACATCGTAGATATTCGCGCTCGTATGTATGGGAATCAAACGTACGTTGATATTACAATTGAGGTAGATGCTCGTATGGATGTTGTTGAAAGTCATTGTATTACTGACAACATCGAAGCTATGCTTCGCAAAAAGTTTGGCATTTACCATGCACACATTCATGTTGAACCAATGGAAAAAGAACCTATTATGACATAGGTTCTTTTTTAATGAACGTTTTATGAAATATAACACATAAAACGAGCCAGCTACCGCCAGCTGCCCATCCTGCTAATATGTCAGATGGATAGTGAACGCCAAGATATATTCGGCTAACTGAAATAGATAATACAACAAAGCTCGCTATAAAAATAATCAACAATTTTTTATGCAATGTAATACGTTCTTCTGTAATTGTAACGTATGCAATAAATCCTAAAAAAGCAGTAGCATTCATCGTATGACCGCTCGGAAAACTATAACCAGTTGCCGTAACAAGCTGCGTTACATCCGGTCTTGCTCGTTCGTACCATAGTTTAAGCATACTATTTAAATAACGAGATCCATAATAATTAATTGTTAGAAGTAATGCACTAAGCAACTTTTTTCTAACGAGAAAATACATTACAAGAATGATGAGTAACGGAAAATATATTCTTTTGGAACCGATAAAAGACACCCAAGTAAAATAAGCTGTCAAATAATCGTTTCGAAAACTTTGAATAAAATGTGCGACTATATTGTCAAATTTCTCAATACAAGCGGTATGATACGAAAGTGATAATACGACAAAACAAATGAGTAGCGTAAAACTTAACAAGTATAAATGTCGATATCGTTTCACATACATAACCTCACTATGCAAAAAAATGGAGCGGTTGTTTTAGTTTTCCTCTCCATTTCTTTTTTATGCATAGTTTATTAAAAAATATAATTGTTAATTTTTTCTTTCATCGCTGGAATATCTTCATTCGTTACTGTAAAGCGAATCACTTTCTCATCAAGATCAAGCGCTTCTGCAAATAAACCTGCTAATCCGCGAGATTTTCTATCTACTTCCATAATAATCTCTAGGCGATCGTAAGCGCTTGGTAAGATTAATAATTCTAGTTCATCTAATTTCCCATAATACTCTCCAGAAACCGGAACAAACTCAAATTCTTGTGCGAATGGAACTTGCTTACGTAATCGATACGGTAACTCTTCACATTCTATATGACGCGCTTTAAAACCTAATTGATTTACACTCTCTAATACACTATTTAATAGTGCATTTGGCAACACTTGAATGTAATCACGATCACTCGGATCTATACTGCGTTTAATATCAAGGCCCGTATGCACCCAAACTGTTTTCATTCCAAGAGTAAGCGGCGTTTCAAACGGCATTTTAAATAAAAATGGAATTTCTCTTTTTTCATTCGGCTCAACAGAAAAAGGTTCTGTCAAACGAACTCGCTCTAAATCATATGTTGCTGTTACTTTTTTATCATCCACTTCACGTACATACGATGTTGATAACGTTAAGTAAATGCTTTCAATTTGTTGGCTAACTGAACCACCAGTTATATGAACCTTCCCGTGTATCTCTTCTCCAACAATATACTCATCTTTTTCAAGAACTGTATCTACTTTTGCATTGCCAATACCAACGCTTGCTAAAAACTTTTGAAACATGGATCCTCCATCCTTTCTAAAGCAAAAGCTACATCTTTTTTTAAATCTTGTACATTCTCATAGTACGGCGTTTTTATTTGTAACATGCGCATAAGCATTTCACGGTTACAATTTTCCAAAGTTAATTCGTCATACCATGGCTTTTCATGTTTTTCATTAGATTCATAGCCTGCATATAATAAAAATAATGAAAAATGACCGAGCGCATAAAAATCGCTACGAAAGTGAACTTCTCGCATCAAAGCTTGTTCACCTTCATAAGTTGTAGCTCGTTCATCATCCTCACCTTTCAATTTAGCCAATCCAAAATCAATAATACTAATTTCATTTTCTTTCATTAATACATTTGGAATGCGTAAATCTCGGTGAATAATACCTTCACTATGAAACACCGATACAATTTCTAATATTTCATATAAAATTTTAAACACTTCACGTTCTGTATATACATGCCCATCTAAGAAAATATAATCTTCGAAATTTTTACCAGGCATATATTCCATCACAAAAAAGCTTTTTTTCTCCCATATGAAATGATCATATAAACTAGGAATTGCACGGTGATTTAATGTTTGTAAAATCATTTTCTCTTGTTCAAATGATTTTCTCCCAGACTCATATCTTTGTTTACTTTGTCTTAATTGTTTTAAGACTTTATATCTATTTATTTGTAAGTCATTAACGACATATGTAACCCCATAACTGCCCATTCCAATTACTGATTCAATTTTATAACGTTCTGCAACGATTGTATTTTTTCGTAGTGGTCTATCAAATAAAGCGAGTATACGACGCCATTTCATCAGCTACTTGAAAAGAAGCTACGGCTTTTACGCTTTCTTTTATAATGATGATGCCCATAACCAGATGAACGTCGTTTATAATCGCTACTTGAATAAGAGCGACCTCTATGGCGATAATCACTACTAGAATACGAACGATATTTTTTCTTTCCTAATAAAGAATCAATAATTTTTTTGAACATCCCTTCACCTCTTGAGTAAAATTTTCTTTTAATTATACCAATAATTTCCGACTTCATTTGTGACAAGTTTGTAAAGAGTAAAAAAACGACGAGTTAAGCCCGTCGTTACTTTCACTCATCCTCTTCATCAAACACTTCATCAATCATACATTTCTCTAATAAATACTCGAATGTAATGTCTGCGAGATCTTCAATTTCTTCTCGTTTTGGGACGTATCCTCTTTCAATTAGTTGCTCATAAAAAAACTCCGCAATCTCTTCCGTATCAATTACGACTTCAATTTCCTTCATGAGCATCACTCCTTTATTTCTGTTTTATGAAAAAATCTCAAAAATATGTATATGAGATTAGAAAAATAGTTTTTCTTTTTTTATAGGTCATATCCTTGGGACGAGATACATACGATGGTAGTACAAGCTATCAAAAAGGGGGATTTTATTATGGAATACCAATATGAGGAAAAGCAAGAAGTAGGGCAAACAAAAGAAGAGTTCATGCATGAAGATCAATGGGCAGACTCTCTTATTAAATGGCTTTTTATTTTTTTAATAATTGTAGGCATACCTTATACTGCATATGTTGTTGTTCAATTCATTCTCTCTTTCTAGTTATCTATTTTTTCTCTGTCAATTTAACTAAATAATTATGAACAACATCCATAACAATTTTGTACTCTTCATCTTTAAATGTATCGAATAACAATTGATAATCGTTATAAATATCAAGTAATCCATCAATGATTTCTTGACGATTTGTCTTAACACTCACTTTTTTTGAGTTGTTAATTGACTTTAATTTTCCTAAATCTAATTTATTCATACCAGCTTTATCTTGTTTCATTTTCTTCAAAATAGCATTTGCCGTTTGAGCATTGGCAAGTAACGTTAAATCTGACTCATCCGCTTCTAACCATTCACCATCCGTAATTCGTGACAATTCATATATTGTATCTTCCCATGCGTCATTTTTATATCTCCATACTTCTGTACGAAAACCAACAATTCGAAACACATCTTTATCATAACCTGTTACTTGCACGAGATCACCAAAAGTGAAATTATAATTCAATTCAATCCACTCAGTTTCACCTTTTTTCATATCTTGCTCTGAAACGTGCTGCAACGTTTGCTCTACGTAAAAGCCATCGTGATTATTGACTTCGTATACATAAACTCCATCTAAAACCTTCATATTTGTGATTTTACCAACGGTTCCATATAGTGTAATCACGACTATGTCCCCTACGTTATATTTAGGTTGCTTTTTCCTTGCCATCTATATCTCTCCTTTTTTTGACGTCGTGATTTTGATAACAGTATATGCAACCTACATAAAAACGCTTATCACAGAAGCGTATATTCATAAATTTTTTCAATAAAAAATATCAACATATGAAAATTTATTTACAACGTAAAAAAAGCTAGCAAATAGACTAGCTTCTCATCAAAAATACCATCATATAGTTTTTATCTCTCTTGTATGTATAAATCCCAAGCTTCATCAAATATAGACATACTTTCTAGCATTCCGCTTAATTCTAAGTATGAACTAATTTCATCATAGTCTTCAGATTGCTTCGGAAAGCTTAAATCATCATACATTGCCTCTGCTAAATTCGAAATTTCATTACTAAATAAAGCTGCTCGATGCTTCATCATATAGTGGTAAAATGTCTTTTTCAAAAATATTCCCTACCTTTCTAACTTGGGTACATTATACAAGGCAAAAAAGAAAAAAACCAGCTTAAAAGCTGGTTAAAAGTCGAAATAATTTCTTTTTAATAGTCGTGGCCTTCCCATTAATTCTTCATATGTTAGTTGTTTTGGTAAATCTTTCGTATAAATTAGAAACAATTGGTCTTCTATTTCTTTCACTGTTTGATCTGCTTGATAGTCCATACCACATGAGGAACAAGAAATACATGGTGTTTCTTGGATTTCAATGGCTTTCGTACCATCTGGTAATTCCCAATATACAGTATTCAAGCTTTCTTTCGCTTCTGTACTGTCACACCACATACAATTCATACTGCATCACCCTCAGTTTTTTTGTCGTTTTCTTCTAATTTAGCCATTTGTGCTTGATATTTTTTATCTTTTAATTGGTCGCGTTTATCACGTTTATCTTTTAATGATGCATGCGTTTCATTATCTTCGTAGTCTTTACGACGGCTCATACGCTGTAAGTCGTCTGGAACGAGGTTAAATTTCTTATCACTCATAAGGCCTGCGATACCAACATCTGAACGTTTTTCTTCGTAGTTCGGATAGATTTCTTTAAAGTACCCTTCTGCTCTTCCAGGAATGTAGCTTTCTGGCTCTGGATACGTTGTAATAACACCTTCAAAGTTACGAAGTACAACTTTATCCGCACTTTGTGAGATTAAATAGTTTGGCTGAAGCGCAATCTTACCGCCTCCTCCTGGTGCATCAACAACGAATGTTGGTACTGCATAACCAGACGTATGGCCGCGTAAACCTTCAATAATTTCAAGACCTTTAGATACTGGTGCACGGAAGTGACCAATACCTTCAGATAAGTCACATTGATAAATGTAGTATGGACGCACACGGATTTTTACTAAGTCATGCATTAGTTTTTTCATAATTGGCACGCTGTCGTTAATACCAGCTAAAATTACTGCTTGGTTTCCGACTGGAACACCAGCATTCGCTAACATTTCACAAGCCTTTTTCGACTCTTCAGTAATTTCAATAGAAGTATTGAAATGTGTATTTAACCATACTGGATGGTACTTTTTAATAATGTTACATAAGTTTTCTGTAATACGCTGCGGGAACACTACTGGTGCTCTCGTTCCGATACGAATAATCTCAACGTGCGGAATCTCTCGTAAATTTTTTAATACA
Source organism: Bacillus sp. EB106-02-03-XG38 (assembly GCF_058792175.1). Taxonomy (NCBI): domain Bacteria; kingdom Bacillati; phylum Bacillota; class Bacilli; order Caryophanales; family Bacillaceae; genus Bacillus; species Bacillus sp. EB106-02-03-XG38. The sequence goes on along the minus strand of NZ_JBYTED010000001.1, from coordinate 464,241 downwards.
TATTCTAAAATTTTATCGTTAATAAGAAGACCGTCACCACCAGAAATCAATACATCTCGTACTTGTGGTGTATCACGAATGTAAGCAATTGCATCATCTAATTGTTTCTTCGGTACACCCATTCCAATTTGTCCACTAAAACGACGGCGTGTACAGTAACGACAATACATAGAACATTGATTCGTTACTAGGAATAAGACGCGGTCAGGATAACGATGTGTTAGCCCTGGAACTGGTGAATCTTCATCTTCATGAAGCGGATCTTCTAAATCGTATTTTGTTTTATACAACTCTTCCGAAATCGGTACAGATTGCATCCGAATCGGACAGCGTGGATCATCAGGATTCATTAGCCAAGCATAGTACGGTGTAATATTTAACGGGATCGTTTTCGTTGAAATTTTAACGCCTTCTTCTTCTTCAGGTGTTAAATTAATCACTTTCTTTAAGTCATCCAAAGTTTTGATCGTATTCGTTAATTGCCAAACCCAATCATTCCATTGTTCTTCAGTAACATCCTTCCACAACTCGATATCCTTCCAGTGACGATTTGGTTTGTATACATCATGTAACATTGCTATTCCCCCTTTTTATACGCTCATCCTTTATATAAGCAATAGTTATGCCAACTTTACTTTTTTGATAAGTAAATGTACGGAGAACCCTATTACATAAGCGAAAAAATATTTTTGAGCACTGTATGAAATCCATACATACTATCATATTCATTACTTTTTATATATGTAAACGCTCTTTTATTGGTGCAAACACACAAAAACCGCCAATTATTCGGCGGTTTTGTCGTACTTACTCAGTTTATATTGCAGCGTCTGACGAGGAATGCCTAACATTTTTGCAGCTTGTAGTATATTTCCTTCCGTTTCAATTAACGCTTGATCTATTAATTCTTTTTCCGTTTGATGAAGTGCTTCTCTAAGAGGCAATATATCCCTCTTCTTCGGAAGATTCTCTTTCCGAAATGTACGTGGTAAACAATTAGCTGTTAACGTATTCCCTTCCGCAATTATGACAGCATGTTCAATCGTATGTTTTAGTTCCCGAACATTTCCAGGCCATTGGTAAGCTTGTAATCTTTCTTCCGCTTCCTTATCCATTTGAAGTACACCTTTTTTATAACTTTTATTATATTCTTTCAAAAAATAAGATGCTAATAATAATACATCCTCAGTTCTTTCACGGAGCGGCGGAATGTATAATGAAAAGACATTTAATCGATAGTATAAATCAGTGCGAATTTTATTCTCTCTTAAGCATATTTCTGGCGGCTGATTCATTGCGGTAATAACGCGAACATCTACTTTTCTCGTCTTATTATCACCAATACGACGAATAACACCATCTTCTAATACACGTAGCATTTTCGCTTGTAAATCGAGTGGCATTGAATTCAGTTCATCTAAAAACAATGTCCCTCCATCTACAAGTTCAAATAATCCCGCTCGTTCAATTGCCCCAGTATAGCTACCTTTCGTCGTTCCAAACAATAAACTTTCTAACAGAGACTCTGGCAAAGCTGCACAGTTTTGTGCAATAAACGGTTTGTTCTTCCGTTTAGATGCTTCATGAATCGCTTGTACAAATAACTCTTTCCCTGTTCCTGTTTCCCCATATATTAAAACATTCGCATCAGTTGGGGCTACCTTTTGTGCTAATTCTTTCGTCTGTTTAAACCTTGCATCATTCGTCACGATCGTCTCAAATGCAACATGCTTTTTGGTCGATTTTTTTCTAGATGACCGCTTTATTTTCGACTGCAAATCAACGATTGTATCCGTAAGCTTTTGTACTGTGGAATAATCTTTTGCAATTTCAACAGCTCCAGCAATATTTCCATCTATAAAAATAGGTAACGTCGTATTTACTGTACAAATGTCTTCTCCATTTAAATTTTGATAATGCTGTACTTGATGAACAATTGGTTTTTTTGTATCTAATACTTTCATCAATGTACTTGTTTCCCTAGATAAAGAAGGGAACGCTTCTAACAAATGTTTCCCTAACACTTTTTCAATTTTTGATCCATCGTGTTTTGCAGCTACAGTATTATAGAAAATTGTAATTCCATTTTCATCTACTGCATGTATAGCCTCATCAATACTGCCCAAAATCGCTTCAATGACTTCTTGTGTCGAAACTGCTAGCAATGTCATCCCCCCTCTTGCCGAAAATTCAGCAAATATCATGCCGAATTTTCGGCATACCTATGTGCGATTATAAGCATGACGATTCCGTTCTATTTTCACCGTTCTATTTAGACAAATCTTTCACCCATATATTCATATCTTCCAACTTATCAAAAATGTAGCAATTGTTCGCCATTCGCCCTGAATACGTATAACCTAACTGATGAAAAGCCGCATTCATTCCGAAAGAAAGCGATCGAGCAATTGTATAAGAGCAGAAAATCGATCTTTCTTGTAGTTCTTCTTCTAATTTAATTAATAAGCTTTTCATAAACCCATGTTTACGATATTCGGGTAAAGTAGCACAATTCGTTAATTCTGCATTTCCTTCTTTTATATTCATTTCTGCAGATGCTGTACTAATTATTTTCCCCTCGAATTCATACACATAGTAAATTGTATCGTCCTCTTTCATCGTTTGTTTTACATAACTCGCTTCGTTTAAAGGAGTCGGATACACTTCAAATACTTTTCCAAATACAGTTGCTAATTCTTCTGCATCCTCTTCTGTCGCTTTTCTTAATAGAAATTTCTCTGGGACTATTTTTTCTTTTACTTCTTTTGCTTTTACACCACTTAAGATGGTATCCTCCTCAGTCCAATGTATACTATTTCGTCTTTCATCATTATTAAATTTCACGAAAAAGTATGCATCGTGACCTTGGAAATAATGTGGTATCGTTGCTTCCAATAAAAAACCGAAAGAGAGCCATGTTGAAACATGCTCTCCCTTTCCTTTAACAATACATTTAGTGAAAGAATGTTTCTCTGCTAATTCATCAATTGTTTGGATAATCCTCTCAATATTTCCTGTGTAGTGGTCTACTCGAATACGTTTATTAAAATAGTCCAAAACGCCTTCTACTATATAGCCGTTCGTCTGCTCTTTAAAAGATTCATAGTATTTCATTTTTTCACCTCACACCAATCTAATAATGTACATGCAATAATTTTTGCGGCAGCTATCATTTTATCAACTTCTATATATTCGTTTGGATAATGTGCGACTTTCGTTTCTCCTGGGCCAAATACTATCGTTGGTACACCTGCGATTTGTGTAAATAAACCTCCATCAGTCCCCCATGGAGATGCTTCAATAATCGGTTTGTTCCCTTCGATTTCAACAAAGTTATGACCGAGTGTTGTTATTAACTCATGATTTTCTTCTAGTTCTCCAGGAACCCATCTCGCACCAAACCATTCTACTTCTACAGGATTTTCAACAAACCAATCGTCCACATCATTTAATTCAGCAATCCAATTCTCAAACTCTTCTTTTGCCGCCTCTATAGTCTCATTCGGCGCAATACCACATCTTCCTTCTAAAATTAACGAATCAGGAACAGAACTTGGCCAGCTCCCGCCTTCAATTTTCCCAATATTAATTGGAATTGGAATCGGGATTCCTTTAAATAACGGATCTGTAATTCGGTCATTTCTCTTCTGTTCTAACTTTCTCAAATGGTCTACAACAAACATACTTTTTTCAATTGCACTTATCCCTTCATAACGTGTTCCACCGTGTGCTGCTTTTCCTTTCACATGTAGACGAAACCACATGGACCCTTGTTGTTTCGGGAAAAACTTCATATTTGTTGGTTCTGGAATAATAACACCATCTGCTTTATATCCTCGTAATATAGTCGCTAATGTTCCGGCCCCGCCGCTTTCTTCTTCTATTACACTTTGAAAATAAATATCTCCTTTTAATTCAATACGAGATTCAATTATCGCTTCCATCGCAAGCATAAGTGCGACATTGCCGCCTTTCATATCCGTTGTTCCACGGCCATATATACGATTTCCTATTTTCTCACCACTATAAGGATGATGGTCCCACTGATTTACATCTCCTTCTGGTACAACATCAATATGCCCATTTAATATCATTGATTTTCCGTCGCCGCTTCCTTTTAAAGTTGCTACAATGTTCGGGCTATCTGAAAAACTTGTACGCGGTGATACAAAATATGGATGGTCTTTCATTTTAGAAAATGACGGTTCCCAAATATCAAGATCTAAACCTAACTCACGTAATTTTTCAATTACAATTGCCTGCGCACCACTTTCATCACCAGATACGCTCTTTTCTTGAATTAATCGTTTTAAAAATTTTACGCTTTCCTCTTCATGACTCTCAATATAATCACAAACTTGTTTTTTTAATTGCTCCATATATTACATCTCCCCTCATTCAATTACTAGTAAGTTAGAGCCAATTTCAAACTCCGCTTCTGTATGTTTTTTTATATCTTCCACTGTGTATGGACTCATTAATTCTTGTAAAATAAGTCCTCTCGGCGTCACTTCCATAACTGCCATATCCGTAATTATTAAATCTACACATTTCTTTGAAGTTAATGGTAACGTACACTCCGAAACAATTTTTGCATTTCCGTATTTATCGACATGATTCATCACAACAACGACCCGCTTTGCTTTTTGTGCCAAATCCATCGCTCCCCCAATACCAGGAACGCGTTTTCCTGGAACGATCCAGTTTGCTAAATCACCATTCTCACTCACTTGTAATGAACCAAGAATCGTAATATCAAGCAAACCTTTTCGAATCATCCCAAACGCTGTGCAGCTATCAAAATAACTCGCTCCAGTAATAAGAGAAGTCGGCAAACCTGCTGCGTTACATAAGTTTTCATCTTCATTTCCTTTGCTTGGCGTAGGTCCCATACCTACAATTCCATTTTCCGCATGAAACATAACATTTATATCGTCAGGCAAATGATTTGGTACGAGCGATGGTATACCAATACCTAAATTTACGATCATACCATTTTGTATTTCTTTCGCCGCACGTCTAGCAATTTTATCTCTCACTTCTACGCCCATACCCATTTCCAATTCACTCCTTCCGACGGTACGATATAATTTACAAATACTCCTGGGACAACAATTTCTTCTGGATCTAGACTTCCAAGTGGAACAATTTCTTCTGCTTCTACAATCGTTATATCCCCGGCCATAGCAACGTGTGGATTCATGTTACGGGCGCTCTTATCAAACACAAGGTTACCGAATGGGTCCGCTTTTTTCGCATATACAATCGCAACCTCAGCAGTTAATGCTGTTTCAACTAAATATGTCTTACCATTCATTTCAACTGTACGTTTTCCTTCTTCTACAATCGTATCAACACCTACATCAACTAATACGCCACCAAGCCCTACACCACCAGCGCGAATACGCTCTGCTAATGTTCCTTGAGGAGAAAACTCAATTTGTAACCTTCCTTCGTTTAGCTGTCTTCCTGCATTTGGATTTGAACCGATATGAGAAGTAATTAATGATTTTACTCTTTCATTCGTAACGAGACGACCGATTCCTACATCAGGAAATCCCGTATCATTCCCTATTAAATTTAAATTTGTAATTCCTTTTTCTAAAATTGCCTGTATTAAAGATGGAGGAGATCCAATCCCCCCAAATCCCCCAAACATTAATGTCATATCATCATGGAACAAAGAAATTACTTCCTCTATTTCTTTAAATTTACCGAATGTATTCGTAATAGTTGTCATGCGATACTATGCCCTCCTTTTTGCATCATTTCTTCTACACTTTTCGCAAAAATTGACAGTAATTCATCTAACTCGGAATATGTAGTTGTCATTGGCGGTGCCACAAGCAGTGCACTATCTTCTTTTCCTGCTTGCCCTGAAACAGCTTGGTATAAAAGGAGACCATTTTTAGCTGCAACTGAAATAAGTTCCGACGCCTTTGTAAACGGTTGCAATTCTACTCCGATTAGCAACCCTTTCCCGCGCACATCAGCTATGATTGTCGATTGTTGTTGAACTTTCTGTAGTCCTTTTATTAAATATTCTCCCTTTTCTGCTGTTTTTTCAGGTAGATTATGTTTCTCCATATATTCAATAACAGCTAAAGCTGTTGCTGCAGATAATGGATTTGCACTTAACGTATGCCCACTCATTACAGATCGCGATCCTCGTAAAATCGGCTCCATAACACGGTCACTTACAATCGTCGCTGCCATCGGTGTATACCCAGCTCCTAAACCTTTACCGAGAGTCATAATATCTGGTTCTACACCCCAATGCTCCATCGCAAACCATGCGCCAGTACGACCAAGTCCAGTCATTACTTCATCGGCAATAAATAAAATATCGTAATGACTACAAATATCTTTAATGACTTTATAATATTCTTTCGGCGGAACAACTGCACCTCCAGCTGCTCCAATTATCGGTTCGGCGATAAAAGCTGCAATATGTTCTGCGCCAATTCTTTCAATTGATCTTTCTAGTTCAGTTGCACAAGCCAGCTGACAAGTTGGATATACTTTTTGCACTGGACATCTAAAACAATATGGAGCTGGAATAGTTGGATAATCTTCCAAAATTGACACGAAACGTTGTCTGCGCAGTGGATGCCCAGACATTGATAAGGCCCCCATCGTAATACCGTGATAACTCATCCATCGTGACAAAATTTTATGCCTCCCTTGAATACCTCGCTCTTGAAAATGTTGAATTGCAATTTTCATAGCTGTTTCATTTGCTTCCGTACCACTATTCACAAAAAAGCTCCAATTCAAATCTCCTACACTTAAATCGCTTAATTTCTTCGCTAATTTTTCAGCAGGTTCACTCGTAAACTGTGATCTATAAACGAATGCAATCTCCTCTGCCTGCTTTTTTATAACGTCCGCAATCTCCTTTACGCCATGCCCAATACCTGCCGTAATTGCCCCTGACGAGCCATCAAAATATTTATTTCCGTTTTGATCATACAAATACACACCTTTTCCATGTGAAATCATTGGATACGGCTGACCAACAAGTGGTTTAATTAAGTAATCGCGCATAGCGCTCCCCCATTTCTCCAATTTGTATATATATATGAAGAAAATTGACGTTTCTTTCATAAAAAAGAACCCTCTGCAAAAGCAGTGAATTTATCAAAAAACTATTATAAAATATACAAATGAGTGCTAAATATTATTTTAAAAACAGAAAATTCAGAACTTAAAACGAAGACCAATCCTTATCTATACGCTCAAATAACCCTCCCTTATATAAAATTAACGCTTCATTAAATATTTTTCTAACATAATGCCAGCTTCCCTCAAATGCCGACATTGTGTAAACTTCGACGAAACTCCCTTTAAACTCCTTCCTATTCTCCTACTTTGTATTGCATATTTTCAAACAAATCTCGACAATTAATCCCACTAAATCCATAGAAATTATTTTTATAGTAATCTATATTTCACATGCATTCTCCATTGTTCAAACAATAAAAAAAGAACCGATTAACCACATTAATCAGTTCGGCACGACGCTCTTTTATCGATTAATACACTGTCACTTACCAACGTAAATAGAAAAAATAATGTTACAAATTCAATATTCATCCTACAGCCTAAAGCACAAAATCGTCCATAACTCCATTCACAAATCCTTGCGGGATATCCCCATCCCAAGATATCATTCCTTTCCTCAATTTCAAACTACCTTTCCTTTACAATTTATGTAGGACAATTATCACTTTGTATGTGTATTCGCCTATAATTTAAAAAATCCCTAGTTTTCTAAGGATTTGAGACATTTTTTTGATATTTCACTTGTTTCACTCTTACGTTTTCATTTCGAAATACAAACTTCATCAGCTCATATGGAGTAAATATTGTTGTTTCCTCAAGAAATTTATAACTCTCGTTCATTTAAACTATACTTATCCGTAAAAATACTCATTTCCAACCTTTCTCCTTTAAAAACAAATTTTTTCGCATAACCTCGTTCTTGCTAAGCATATAGTTTTAATGATGACAAAGGAGGAATGTTCATGTCTCAATCTGAGATCGAAAAATATGGACAAGAAGCTGCACGTTACGAGCAGCTCGCTCGTTACTATCAATTTCATAATCCGAAAAAATATGTAGAACTATATATGAAATACTACGATGCGCTTACGAAACTTGTACAGGCGTATGAAAAAAGAGATTCACAAGAAGCTGCTTTACCGTCACACATCAGGTTTTTTCACTCTGCTTCCAATACACCTGCTGTTGACATTTTAGTAAATGGGCAAAAGGTTATTAAAAATATTTCATTCAAACAATTTAGCCCCTATTTAACATTAGTACAAGGTAAGTACCGCATAGATATTGTTCCAGTCGAAAGTGAAACCCCCATCTTTTCAGCTTTAGTACCGATAATGGGAAATCACTCTTATACTTTTGCTGCAATAAATAGTGATCATCATCTACAATTACAACCTATGCTCGATAATACTCATTTACCAGCTGGCCAGGCAAAAATACGCTTTGCTCATTTTTCTCCAGATACCCCTGTTGTAAATGTAAATTTAAAAGGCGGAGATCATTTATTTGAAAATGTACTCTTTAAACAAATAACAGATTTTTTAGAAGTTAGCCCTGGTACAGCAGATATTGAAGTTTCACTCGCAGATAATCCAAGTGTTTTGCTGACTATACCAAATTTCAAAGTAGAACCGAATATTATTTATACCATTTCACTTTTAGGTTATTCAACGAAAGACCCTAAATTAGAAGCCGTTATACTTACGAATTAAAACAGTCTACACCATTCATTTGGTGTAGACTGTTTATTTTTGAAATGCAATTTGAAATTCTGTCCAATCTTTATCTGAACGACACATGATGGACCCATTATGTTTTTCTACAATTTGTTTACATACAAATAACCCAATACCAGTTCCTAACTTTTTAGTAGTTACAAACGGTTCAAAAATCGTTTCTACATTTTCAGCTGGAATCATTGGTCCGTTATTTTTTATTACAATGCGAATGGATTGATCTTCTTCAAATACATCAATGATAATTTTTCGTTCTTCTTTCATTGATTCAAGAGCATCAATTGAGTTCATTAATATATTTAAAAATACTTGTCTCACTTCACTGCGATAACCAGTAAGAGGAATTGGATATGACAAATTCTTTTCAATCGAAACATTTGCATTGACCAAACTCGGATATAAGAACTGTATAATATCTTGAAACAAGTCATTAAGCCAAAATCGTTCTGATTCAGTCCACATTTCTTTTTTCGATACGAGTAAAAATTGTGAAATACGAAAATTTAATTGGTCTAATTCATGCGAAATAATATCTAAATACGATAAACTAGGATGATCTGCCTTTAATAATTTGACAAACCCCATAATGGACGTAAGTGGATTTCGAAATTCATGTACAAAACTAGCTGACATTTGCCCTAAAATCGTCAGCCTTTCTTTATGTGTTTCATTAATATACTGCTGTTTTTCCTCTAAATTTCTTGAAATAATTTCCGAGTATTTTAAAACAGTGTAATAAATTAATTTATCAAAACAAGTATGTATTTGGGCCATAATTGGTTTCAATTCGCGCGCGCTAACATCTAACTCACACATCGCTTCGAAAAGCTCATTTCTTCCCACATTTGCATTATAAACAAAATCACCTATATTCGCATCTGCTCCTGCACGTTCAATAGCTATTTTCTCGCATAATGGCTGAAGATAATTTATATCTTTTTCTTCCATAGTAAGTTCAATAATAAACTCTAATAAATCCTCTCCATTTTGAACTGCTTCTAGTCTAAATGGATCTTTATCGGAAATTATCATTTTGTTTTTCCAGTTCTCAACGAATTGGTGCCTGTTGTTTTTCAAGTGCGAACAAAATACTTCTTTTATATCCTTATCGATTGGAAAAACCTCCATTCCCTCCATTTCCATGCGACGAACACCCTTTATATTTTGAATATTAACACAAAAATCACGATTCGTTAATAGATTATTGTCACATTTTGTTAATATGTGTTGATAAAATTTTTTATCACTTTATTAATTGTTTAGATTGATACATACCATTTTCCTTCCTTTTATTCAAAGTTTTTTATATTCGATGCGACTTTTTTTGCATCCTGCTTCATTCTTTCGTACAATAGAAAATGAAAGGTGTGAAAAATATGGTAAATAAAAATGTGGAAGATTATCTCCAAGAAGGCATTTACGGCCAAAAGCAGAACAAACCAGAAGAACGTAATATGTATTTAACTACATTACGTGAGCGTGTAGAAATCGCTTTAACTATCGGTCAAGTAATGCAAAGTAATGTATATTCTGAAGTAGCTAGTAGCATGCGCTCTTCTCAATCATTACAAATATTCCTAAATGGTGGCATTGCTTACCCACATTTATCTAAATACATTAAATTAGCAAATGAAAAAAATGTTCCTTTTACAATTGTTCAAAATAAAGGTATAGAAACACCAATTGGTTTAGTATTATCTCATAGCACTGCTGTCGACAAAGAACAAATTTATGTAGAAGATGCTATTTTCAAACAAGAAATGAAGTAAAAGGTACACTTGATTAAATGAAATCATTCTGAAAAACGTAAAACAAACAATAAAAAACGAGTATGGAATCGTAAACATTTTCATACTCGTTTTTTATTTCGATATTTAAGTTTTCTATACTTTATTTTTTAATGCATACTAATTTCATTTCGGTCATTTCTTCTATTGCATATTTAATTCCTTCACGCCCCGTTCCACTTTCTTTCACACCACCATAAGGCATATGATCTACTCTGAACGTTGGAATATCGTTTACCATGACACCGCCAACTTCTAGCTCATCAATTGCACGCATAGCTTTAAACAAATTATTTGTAAATATGCCTGCTTGTAGACCGTAACGTGAATGATTTACTTGCTCTATCGCCTCATCAAATTCTTTAAATGTATTTACTGTCATAAGTGGGCCAAATACTTCTTGACACTGTACAGATACATACTCTGGAACATTTGTTAATACAGTTGGTTCAAAGATTCTTGCATCCTGTTTCTTACCACCGTATAAAACAGTTGCACCTTCCTTAATAGCTTCTTGCACCCACATTTCAATTCTCTCTACATCTTTTTTCGAAATTAAAGCTGATACATCCGTTTCTTCAAGCAGTGGATCACCAACAACAACTGTTCCCATCGCTTTCTTTAGCTTTGTAAGAAATTCATCCATTCTTTTTTCCTGTACAAAAACACGTTGTACCGAAATACAAACTTGTCCATTATTAACAAATGCTCCCCATTTTACACGTTCAATTAATTCATCTGTTAATTCTACATCTTCATCAATAATAACTGCAGCATTTGACCCTAGTTCTAACGTAACTCGCTTTAACCCAGCCTTTGCCTTAATTCCAATTCCAACTCTCGGACTTCCAGTAAAAGTAATGGAAGCAACATCATCATTTGTAACTATCGCCTCTCCTACAGTTGAACCAGGACCAGAAATAATATTTAAAGCTCCTTTTGGCAATCCTGCCTCTTCAAATAGTTCAACTAAAGCGTAAGACGATAACGGTGTTTGATCAGCTGGTTTTAACACAACTGTATTTCCGGCAGCAATTGCAGGGCCGACTTTATGTGCCACTAAATTTAATGGGAAATTAAATGGTGTAATTGCCCCTATAACCCCGATTGGTTTTCGTATAGTGTATGCAATACGCCCATCTGCACCAGGTGCTGCATCAAGTGGCAGTGTCTCGCCGTATATACGCTTTGCTTCTTCCGCTGCAAACTTGTATGTCTGAACGGTACGATCTACCTCTCCTCTCGCAGCACGTATTGGTTTTGCAGCCTCTTTTGCAATAATCTGTGCAAATTCTTCTCTTCTTTCATCCATTTTTTGTGCAACCTTCTCTAAAATAGTCGCACGATCATATGCAGATAATCTATTCATTTCTTTCATTGCAATTTTTGCAGCAGTTACAGCCTCTTGTACATCTTCTTCCGTTCCTTGTGCAATTTCCGCTAATGTTTCTTCAGAATATGGTGCGTACAATGGTTTATACGTGTTTACAGACTTCCAATCTCCATTTATATATAAATGCTTTTTCATAATTCTTCCCCTTCCAAATATATGTATACAACAATACTTCACCTAGTGAAAGGTCTGACTTATGTCATTGTATCATAGCCCTTATTCTGCCAAAAACATTATGCTCAAAAAAACTCTGCCATATAGCAGAGTCTACGAACTAATTTGTTCTTGTAATGAAATTTGCTTTTCATCTTCTAATACAACAATGGATTCTACATTTTTTGTAACTTCTAGTCTCTTTATATAGTGTCCATCTAATTCTTTCACGCAAAACTTATAATTTTCAATTTCAATGAAATCCTCTTCAGCAATTTCTATATTCTTCGTTAAAATCCATCCACCTATTGTATCAACTCCATTATCATCGATCGTTAATCCTAACAACGTATTCACTTCACTTACGAGCACTTTTCCCTCTAATATCGTTTTCGTTTCACTAACTTGTTGAATTTCTGGCTGTTCATCTGTATCAAACTCATCTTGAATATCTCCAACTATTTCTTCTAAAATGTCTTCAACAGTAACAAGTCCAGACGTACCACCATATTCATCTATCAATATAGCAATATGCGTTCTTTCTTTTTGCATTTTTAAAAACAAGTCGTGTATTGGGATAGAGTCGATAACTAAAATAATCGGCCTCATATATTGCTCTACTTTCTTATTACTTACCGCCTTATGCTGCACAAAATCTGTGAAAATATCTTTAAAGTTTACAAAACCTATTACGTGATCTTTGTCGCCATCAACAACTGGGTATCTCGTATATTTTTCCCGAGACATTTTTTGCAAAGCTTCTTCAGCAGGCATTTCTTTACTAATAATATGCATCTCAGTTCGGGGTACCATTATTTCTTTTGCTATACGATCATCAAATTCAAAGATTTTATTTACATATTTATATTCAGATTGATTAATCTCTCCATTTTTGTAACTTTCTGAAACTAACAACCGTAATTCTTCTTCTGAATGAACCTCATCGTGCCCTTTCGGTGGTTTCAGCCCTAGCAACTTCGTAATCATTCGGGCTGATCCATTTAATAGCCAAATAAACGGAAACGCCATACGATAAAAGAAAATTAACGGTTTAGCAACAAATAAACTTACTTGTTCAGCTTTTTGAATCGCAAATGTCTTTGGGGCCAATTCCCCTATTACAACATGTAAAAATGTAATAAACAAAAACACTAAAATTACAGCAAAAATGTCTGCTAGTTGGGAAGAAATGTTCAAATTTACAAAAATCGTGTCAAACATTTGCTTTAACGCAGGTTTACCAAACCACCCAATTCCCAGAGCTGTAACTGTTATACCTAGCTGACAAGCAGATAAATATTCGTCTAAGTTTGTAATGACTGTTTTGACAGATGCTGCGCGATTATTTCCTTCTGCAATTAAATAGTCAATTCGTGAACTTCGCACTTTAACAATTGCAAATTCTGCTGCAACGAAAAATGCCGTTAAGGCAATTAAAACAATCACTATACTTATACTATATATGTCCAAATACTTTTCCTTACTTACATTGTAAGCAAGGAAGCCACCTCCTACTTAATTTTATTCAAGTGAAGTAAGCATTCTAATACTCTAACAAAATTCTACATTAGCAACCACCTTTTTATATATTATATGCATACATAAAAAAGATATTTATCATTATGATAATCTAATTCTTTTCCTTCAGTCAAATAATTCTAAATCTTAAGGCGAAACGTTTTTATATACACGATATATTCTTCGTAGCTTCATTTCGTGAAAAAGCACTTTCTTTGCCGATTCCACACTTCTTTTGTCACACTAGAAGGGAACTTTCTTCATAGATCGAAATCATTCAACAGGATATATATAGGAGGGATTATTTTGGAATATAAAACACCATTTATCGCAAAAAAATTAGGTGTTAGCCCGAAGGCTGTTGTCCGGATTGCACAACAATTAAATCTTACGATAGAAAAAAATAAATATGGTCATTTTATTTTTACACAAGATGATTTAGATCAAATGTTAGAATACCATCTTTCACAAATAGAACAGTGCCAAAACTCTAACCCTACTCAAGAAACAGCATCAAACGATGTTGAAGAATTAAAAACTCAAGTAAATACAATTGTTCAAAACATATCCTCTCATGATTTTGAGCAATTAGCAGCTCAATTAAACACAATTACGAGAAGGCTAGATCGAATGGAAGAACAAATGCAAGATAAGGCGAATGATGTTGTTACGTACCAACTTTTACAACATCGTCGTGAAATGGAGGAAATGTTAGAGCGAATTCAAAAGCTAGAAGCTACCCTCAAGAAAGAAGAACCAATATATATTACTCCCGATACAAAACCAACATATGAACGTGAAAAGAAACCGAAGCGCCGTAAAATGATTTTTAGTATTTTTGGATTATGATTTTTAGACCCTTATTACAATAATAAGGGTCTTTTTTTCATGAAGAAAGATTTCATTTTAAAATAGGATTCTCTTTATTATACATATTCATTTTGATTTATTTGGTTAACATAATATTCTTACTGTATTCTGCGATTAATGCTTGTGCATGAGCATTTCCTTGAATTACATCTCGAAATTCTTTTAAAGAATACAAATGTGTAGCCCCTTTTCGGGCATGAATTCGTACTGGTACACCTTGTAAAGTATCATGAAACTGAAATGGCTTATCTATCGGTTCAATTGGAAAACCGAGTGTTAATAAATACATGTACATTCTTTTTGTAACTGCTGCAATATACCATTCTGCTTTCGTTTCTAATGCATGCATAAATAAAATGGCTGTTAGTCTTTTGAAATGTCCTCTCCCACGAGACGTTTTCGCAATACTTAACTTACCTATTTCATATACATTTTTCAAATCTTTCACTAGATCATTTTTAGAAAACGGATAGAAAAACTCAGAATTCGATTGCTCTGGTACCGTATACTTAATACATTCTACTGTACCGATATGATGTTCATCTTCTATTAATAAAAATCGTGATGGATTTAAATTACGTTCTACGAACATTAAGTTTCTTTCTTCACAAAAATCTCCCCATAGTTGCTCGAACCAAAAATGTTCTTCCTTTGTTTGAACACGCTGGAACATATTTCCCCACCTTTCCCATCGCCGCTCTGTTTTTGATAACGCTTTCACTATCTATCATATAAGAACAAATCTTCGTATGCAACTAAAAATATTTATGACTTATTATATTCTGCAAAATGAATTAAATTCCATCTTAATCTTCTTTTATTACTCATGTAGCGTTCTGCTAACAACTTATTTATATTACTATCAAATTCATATCGTAAAGAGCTGTCTTCCATACTGCATATAATTCTTCTTAACCTAAAAAAATCCTTTATAAAAAAGGATTTCTTTTACTTTTTCATGCTTTTTAACCACTTCTCAAAAATTTGTACCATTCCATGTTTTCCAGCTAATTTCTCTTCCCCTTGTTTCGTTTTGTATGGATATAATTGCAAGAACACACCACATCCAGACTCAATTTTTTTACTATGCATATGACTTCCTGGATATACACAAATGACTTCATAAATAGCCCTTCGATGATAGACTCGCTTTCCCTCTTGTTCTTCTACATATTTTATAGACCAGTACTTATACATTTGCTCAGTCGCTTTCGTATTTCCAACGTGCTGAAAAATATTGTACATTGGGCTATACTTCACTTCAATAATAATAGAAGATTGATATACATATTTCTCTTCTTCCTTTACATAACAGTCTAATCGAATATCTGGCTTCTTCGTGTCCTCTCCATTATAAAAATTACTCCCTTTACTTAATGCAATAAGAGGATGTGTTTCAATTAAATCATTAAATGCGACATGTACTCTCATATCATCTCGGTGTAAAACTACTGTCGTTCCATCTTGCAATCCATCTACATAAAAATGCTCTTGTATTTGTTCACGAATGGAATTTCTAGCCTCAAAACCAATATGTTCTAACATAGAAATAACGATAAAAAAAGCGTAATATTCATACACTAAAAATGTTGGTTTATAAACAAACAATAAAGATGGAGATTGATCTGTGTATTGTGGAAGTAAATCTAAATGCTGTAGTAGTTGTTTATGTGGTATTGGTAAATTATATGAGTTCATCTTACCCGTTTCAGAAACTTCTCTCCAAAATGGAGAATGCATTAAAGTTTGAAAATATTGTACACTTTCATGTACAAAATGCGCTAATATTTTATATTCTTGTATCTTCATGGAACTTTTTCGTAAATCCGCCTCTTTTAGTAAATGTATATTTTTATATTTTTGTTTCTCTCTATCGGTCACTGATCCATTACGCTCAATTGTTTGTATAATCGTTTTTACAGCTTGAAATTCTTCTGATTTCTTCTTCTTTGCTCTTTCTAATATTTCAATTGTTTGACGCAAAAAACTTTCCGCTTCAAGTAAATAAAGATAAAATTGCATCGCTTTAAATTTAAGAAATGCATTTTCCTTACTATTTTTTTGTTCTATAAACTTACGATTATAATATTTTGCATACGGTTTTCTTTCCGCGACTACGGCTCCTTTTCTCGTTGCTTTCCGCTCTTTTTCTTCCCATTTATATTCATGTATAAACTTTGAACTTGATTCTATTTTCTTAAAAATTTGCTTTATCTTTTTCATTTTTTGTGGCAACTTTCTAAGTAACACTAAATAAGAAGAATCTTCAATATCACTTAGCACAGAGAAAGTCTTTTTATAATAACCTCTATCTAAAATCAACTCATTTAAAATTGACTTCACATAATCTTGAATCATTTCAAATTGATCATTAAAAAAATTTTTTGGAACGATTTGAAAAGCACCATAATACGTTCGATCTTCTATGTTTACCTCAAAATGATATAAACCACAACGCCATGGATAAAAGAATTCTGTTTTTCCATGTTCATATATTAATATCTTTTGTTTTTTGTCATTTATTTCATATTTTGTCTCTTTTATATTCTTCTGTCCCTCATATACTTTATTCCATACAAAAGTAATATTCATTGGATTTTCATAATGGTATTGCAATCTGATTGGTTTTAATTCTTGGACTTTATAAATACATTGAACTAATGCTGTAGTAGATGTACAAAGACGATTTAATAAAATATACTCCCCTTTTGCCTCTGTTCCAATGATTAACTTTAATACAAAAGGGAGCGTTTCTTTCGTATCAACGATTTCTGTTTCATATCGCCCTTCATTTTGCATAACCATACAACTCCAGTTCTCTACGCTTTTCTCTTATATATGCTATAGAGTGTTCAAATGTAGATACTCTGTTTGCAAGTGAAGATTGCAAAAGAGGTACTAATGTCGCTCCCCTTTTTACTTCTTCAGAAAGTAACGATCCAACCATCATTTCAGTCCCTCTTATTTTCGTCAATATACGTTGCTTAATTTGTAAATCAAATCCCTCTTCTCTACTGATCATATAAGAATGGTTATTTTGATACGGTATATTTTGCAAATAAGAAGCGATTGCGTTTGCACACCGAAATGAAATTCCCTTTGACGCATCGTGTGATGACAATACAGCATGTAACTTATCTAACAGTTCTAACTCTTCTCCAGAAAACACTTCAATCATCGTTTTATTCCTGATCCAATTTATACGAAATTCTCCTGCAGTTACTTTCAGAGGAGGTTGTAATACAACTTTCTCTTGTTCCATACACATCTCACAAAACGGAATCTTTTGTAACGTTATTAAATTTGTCCGATCTAATAATCGATCTGAGAGCTCTTTCGTTGTTTCATCAAAATTTATAGTACCTACAAATATAATATTTTCTCCAATTTCAATTGATGGTGGAATTGGATTTTCTTTTTCTTGTACACCTTCATATAAATTTAAAATACGATTTTGCTTTTCAAGTTGAAGCACAGATAGAAATGGAGTAAACCAATGCTCAATATGTGACATATTCATTTCATCAAAAACGATTATATACAGCTGATTTTGATTTTCTTTTGCCTTCATTAACGCCCTAACTAATTTTGTTTCACTTTCAATAAAAGTACCATTAGGGTGAAGATAACCAAGTAAATCATGCGGTTCTTGATACGAAGGTGAAATCGGGATCCAAACCAATTCTTCCCCGTATTGTAATCCAAGTGCTTCTGCATAAGCTTGCACAAAACGTGATTTCCCAGCGCCCGGTATACCACCAAGAATCGTCAACATATTGGTTTTTGCACTTATATGAAAATTATAAATGTCCGTTTCATCTAAATATAGCCCTTTATTACGTACAAAACTCTTTACATATTGCAAAAAGACGGCTTCACGCTCATCCCATTCCCATTCATCCTTTTGTACTTTTAGTTCCTCTATTTCTACATGCTTACCTTCTTCATTCATTCGTTTTTTTAATTGCTCATACACTTGATTGCTTACAAAATATAATTGATCTTCTACTGCTATTTCTACATACTTCACCCAGTCATTAACGTCTATATACTTACATTCCCGCTGTTGTTCAAAATATGCGATTGAACTAATTGTTGATGACTTTAAAGATATATTTCCATACAGCCTTCCATCGTGCCATAATAATTCGGGAGGCTCAAAGTCTTTCGGATATTTAGGCATTAGAAATGACAAATAACCGTTATTAAGTTTTCTTTCTAAAGACTCCCCTTTTTTATAATTGGAAACTTTAGGTACTGGAATCATTTTATAACCATTTGCGATTTCTCGCGGTTCTTCTGTACAAATTAATTCCGCGTATATATGCCCTCTTTCATAATAGAGTCGAAACATAACCAATTGTTTTTCTAATTTTCTTTTCTTTAATTCTGAAAAGATCTTTTCATTTTTTTTATTACTACATAACCCTTCAAATACATATGGTTCATCTTTTAATTGCTCTTGTAACGGGAATGGCATTGGCGATAGGCATTGTACAAAGAAATTCTCTCCATTCTTCTCTTTCTCTGCTTTTATAAACTTTCCGATAAACCTCATATAGTACATTCGTTTTATAAAACTTGGCTGAAGAGCTTTATGTAATTTCACCTTCGTCACCTTCTTTTTTCATACTATTCTTAGTGTATGAAAGAAAAGAAAAACTAGAAACAAAAAACCTGACGTTATCCGCCAGGTTCAAAATGAAAACGTATATTAATGAGATGGAAATGCATTTTTCTCTTGTAAAATGGCATTATGAGCAATTTTCATTTTAGCAAGTACATATCGTAAACGATCTTCAGCGTTTTCATCTTTATGTTGCTGTAATTCCGCTAAATTTTCTACAGCACTCGCTAAATTTTCAATCACTCCGCGTAGTTCAGGATGATGATTAAAAAAAGATTCTTGCACTAATACTTTCCTTACTTCACTCGCTAAATCAACAATTCTGGTCAACTGTTCTTTTTCTTCCATTTTCATCCCTCCTGAATATCTTATGTATTAAATATTCTCTAGGCAAAGAAAAAAGCCCTTTATTTAAAAGGACTTTTACATTTTTATATTTCCAGTCAATAACATATAGATTGATGTGATAGCTGCAATAACAATTGCCCACATTACATATCTCTCAATACCTCTAAAACAACGATTTCCTTTTTCTTTTCTTGCATACATGTAAACAATAATCCCGATTCCATATACGATTGAAACGAGTAATAAATTTTTCAAACCTGCTGCATATAGAAGCCATACAGAATAAATAGAAGCAATTAACGCTAACGATCCGTTTTTTACTTTTGCATCTTTTAGTTCGTTTGTAATAACTAATTTGAATTGGAATAACGCTGATAATAAATATGGTACTAAAATTGATGTTGACGCTATGAAATACATAATTTGATATGTTGATTCTGAAAACAGGACAATTATAAATATAACTTGGGCAACGCCATTTGAGATCCATAATGCCATATGCGGCGTTTGTTTTTTATTTGTTTTCGTAAAAACTTTCGGAAACACGCCATCTTTTCCTGCTACGTGAGAAATTTCAGAAACAAGTAAAAACCAGCCTATTAATGTACCTACAAGTGAAGCAACTAACCCGATGTTAATCGCCACTGCACCCCACGTTCCAACAACATGTTCTAATACATGTCCCATTGACGGTGTTTCTAAAACTGCTAGTTCTCCTCTTGTCATTGCTCCCATTGACAAGACAGAAATTAAAATATAAATAGACATTACTAAAATAAGTCCTAATACTGTCGCTTTACCGACGTCTCGGCTATTTTTTGCTCTTCCAGATAATACTACCGCTCCTTCAACCCCGATGAATACCCAAAGAGTTACAAGCATTGTATTTTTCACTTGACCAAGTATAGAGGAAACTGAAATAGTTCCTTCTCCCCAAAAATCATGTGTAAATGTATCCCAGCGAAACGCTGTCACCATTACAACAATAAATAATACGATTGGAACCAATTTCCCTATCGTTGCAATAACGTTCATAATAGAAGCTTCACGAATTCCAAATAAAATTAGAAAATGTAGTGTCCATAGTAAAATTGATGCACCTACGATAGATGCAACACTATTTCCGCCCTTAAAAATTGGGAAGAAATAACCTAACGTACTAAACAGTAACATAATTGTTGCAACGTTTCCTAAAATTCCTGCTAACCAGTATCCCCATGCACTGTTAAATCCAATATATTCACCAAAACCAGCACGTGCATAACTATAAATTCCGCCCTCAAGCTCTGGTTTTTTTCTTGCTAACGTTTGATATACGAGCGCGAGTGGAATCATTCCCATCGCTGTAATACACCAGCCAATTATTATAGAGCCACTATTTGCTCCTACTGCTAAATCATGCGGTAAACTAAATACACCGCCACCAACCATTGTTCCGACTACTAATGCAATTAATGGAAAAAACCCTAACTTCTTTTCTATTTGTACCACCCCATCTGTCATTCTAGGTGTTATGTTCGTTCAACTATTAAAGTCACCTTTTTCTCTAATAGACGTTTCTCTTATATTTTTTCAGGAAAACATTACTTATTCTAAAAGAAAATGAAGAAAAATGGAATACTTTTTTGAAAAAATGTATAAGTATGCACAAAAAAACCGTTCATTTTGTAATGAACGGTCATTTCATACATATAAATTTGTATATTTCTTGTAAATTTAACGAAGTAAATTCTCTTTTTGTAAAAATTGTTTCGCTACTTCTTCACTACCTTTTCCATTCACATTTACTTCATAATTCATTTTTCGCATTTCTTCATCTGTAATCTTTCCAGATAATTTATTTAATACTTTTTCAAGTTCAGGATATTTTTCTAATGTCTCTTTTCTTAATAACGGTGCACCTTGGTATGGTGGGAATAATCCTTTATCATCTTTTAGCACTTTAAGTCCGTATTGCTCAAGTTCACTATCTGTTGAATATGCATCGATTACGTTAACATCTCCTGATTGAATTGCACTATAACGTAGTTTCGGTTCCATCGTTTTCACATTTGAAAACTTATAGTTATATAATTTTTGCATTCCTTTATAACCGTCTTCACGATCCGCAAATTCTAATGTGAATCCTACTTTAGCATCTTGTGCCATTTTTCCTAATTCAGAAATTGTATTTATATTATTTTGATCTGCTATTTTTTTCGGCATAGCTAGTGCATATGTATTGTTATACTCCATCGGCTTCAACATCACCATATTATACTTCTTTTCCATTCCAACGCGAGCCTGCTCATATACTTCATCCCGATTTGTGCTTTTTGGCTCTTCTTTCACGAAAGTAGATAAAGCTGTTCCTGAAAATTCTGGGTAAATATCTACTTCCCCTGATTTCAATGCTTCAAATACAAATGCTGTTTTTCCAAGGCCTGGTTTTAATTCTACGTGTAAATCGGTATTTTGTTCAATAAGCTGCTTGTACATTTGAATTAAAATTTCAGGTTCTGACCCAAGTTTGCCAGCAATAACAAGATCTTTCTTTTGTGTGTTCCAAAGAAAAGGAGCAGCAATCATGATACAAATCATACATATCGTCAATATAACACGCTTAGAAGAGCGTTTCGGACTCTCAAGCACTCTAAGTACTACATCAAAGAATAAAGCGAGTAACGCGGCTGGTACGGCCCCTAAAATGATAAGTGCATGATCATTCCGATCAATACCAAGCAATATGAGTTTTCCAAGCCCACCAGCACCTATAAGAGCTGCTAATGTAGCCGTTCCAACAATTAATACCATCGCCGTACGAATACCTGCCATAATAATTGGTAATGCAAGAGGAAGTTCTACCTTCCACAGTCTCCTCCAGCTATTCATCCCCATAGCTCTTGCTGCTTCGATTAAAGATTCATCTAACTCCCTTATTCCCGTATATGTATTGCGTAAAATAGGTAATAGTGCATACACAACTAACGCAATTATGGCTGGAAGTTTTCCAATTCCTACTAACGGAATTAAAAGGCCGAGTAATGCAAGTGATGGCACTGTTTGCATAACTGCAGAAGTTCCTATAATAAATTCAGCCATTCGTTCTTTTCTCGTTAAAAAAATGCCAAGCGGTACCGCAATTATTACTGCAAAAAATAATGAAATAAGCGATATTTGTAAATGCTCACTTAATGCAGTTAGTAATTCTATTTTTCGTTCTTGGAACGTTTGTATAAAATCAGTCACTGTTTAGCCTCTTTCCTTCATTTGTTCAACAATATAATTGACAATATGACGGCTTGTTAAAGCTCCAACATATTGACCATTTGCTTCAACTGGAACAACTTCATCAGCTCGCACACGAACTAAAGCTTCTTGTAAAGAAGAATGTAATGATAGTGCATCCCCTTCTACCCGTATACTCTCATCAAGTGGCAATACATCTTCTATACTTTTCCCCTCATACCAAGGTCGTCCACGATTTCCAATGAACTCTTCTACAAATTCATTTTTCGGATTATGTATAATTCCTTCTGGTGTATCTAATTGAACTACTTTTCCTTCTTTCATAATACAAATACGATCTCCAAGTGATAATGCTTCTTGCATATCATGTGTTACGAATACAATTGTTTTTTGGATCTTCTTTTGCAATTGTACGATATCCTTCTGAAGTTGCTCTCTACTTAAAGGATCTAATGCACTAAATGGTTCATCCATAAGAACGATTTTCGGATTTGCGGCTAATGCCCTTACGACACCAACGCGCTGCTTTTGCCCTCCTGATAATTCATCAGGCATACGATCGCGATATACGTCTGGATCTAGCCCGACCATCTGTAGCAACTCATCGACACGAGCTTTTATTTTTTCTTTGCTCCACTTTCTCATTTCAGGAACAACGGCAATATTTTCAGCAATTGTCATATGCGGAAACAAAGCAATTTGCTGCAACACGTATCCTATATCCCAGCGTAATTCATTAATATTATATTGTTGAATATCTTTTCCATCGATTAAAATCGAGCCTTCTGTCGTTTCAATTAAACGATTAATCATCTTCATTGTCGTTGTTTTCCCGCAACCACTCGGACCAATAAGGACAAAAAATTCTCCCTTTTTAATTTCTAAATGCAATGAATCCACTGCTTTTGTGCCATCTTCATATGCTTTTGACACTTGATTAAACTGAATCACAAATACAACTCCTTTATCATTGTTTCCTTTATTTTGATGGAATATGGAATTCATTTCAAATGATACGCATTATTCTACAAAAAAAGAGCTCACATTTGAGCTCTAACGGTCTAACAATATTGTTTTCATAATAGCGGCATATTCACGTACATACATTTTTCTCTTAGAGCGCATTGGCGTTTCAGCAGCTAGTGCCTCCATCTTTATTCCTAAACGCTTTGCAATTATTTTCGTTCTATACAAATGATACGTATTACTTACAACTACCGCATGTTTCACATCATATAAATCCATACTAAACTTTAAATTCTCATACGTATTTGTAGATTGATCTTCTATTAATACACGACTCTCATCTATACCACGCGCCATTAAATAATTTCTCATACTATGAGCTTCCGGTATATCTTCATCTTCTCCTTGACCACCTGAAACAATTACTTTCACTGTAGGATGGGAAACTAAATATTCCAATGCTACATCCAAACGGTTTTGAAGAGATAAAGACAGTTTATCCCCAAATAATTTCGCGCCTAATATAAGAACGTACGGAGAGTGATAGCTCAATTTTTCACGAGCCACTTTCTTCATTCGAAAGGTCATATAAAGAACGTATAGTGGTGGTAATAAGATGATAAGCAAAATCCATTTGTTCATAAATACATTTACACTCCCTTTCTTTTTATTATATAGAAAAAGATAGGAAGGCAGAAGTACTTTTTATCCAGCTATTTGCGGGCAGCCCGATTGGTGAGGGCTGATTAGAGTTTCACTTTATACGATTGATTTATTAGAAACATTCGTCCCTACTTTACGTTGTGAAAGCACATAATATATAGCGATTCCTAATGATACGATTAATATGCAGCTTAATACGTAAAAAGGGAGCATTACCCCAGTTTTAGATACTCCAGCTGTAAACAGCATTAATAATACAATTCGTATTCCTGTACCAGTTAATCGAAATAAGCTGTCTACACGTCCCATTACTTCGTTTGGAATTTCCTCCATCATTAATACATTTCTCGCCACTCTTGTACCCGCATTTCCAATTGCATGAAAAATTGCAAGTCCATATAACAACATTACGGAAGGTTCAATAATCATTGCGGTAATTGAAATTACATATAGGAACATCGTCATGACGATTGAAATTTCTATTTTGATATATTTCATCATAATTGGAATACTTATTCCCGCAAGAACCGCTCCCACACCATACATCATACCTTCTATTGCGTATACAGAAGCACTAGCTTTTAATATATCTGAAATATATACCGGGATTAAATAATTTGCCATCATAACACCGATAAACGGCATATACGTCGCAAGTAAAAACCAAAAGAGCTTTGGACGCTTTTGCATAAAGTGAATCCCTTCGAACAATTGCTTCTTAAATGTTACTTTCTTTTTCACTTCCTTTTTCTTTACGTACGGTATACATAAGAAAAGGACGAATGCTCCTATAAAAGTTAACAGATCTACTAACAAAATCCATTTTAAAGAAATAATTTCAATAAGGAAGCTAGCAGCCGCTCCTGAAATAACTTGCGTTAACTGTCCTTGTATTTCCATTGTTCCACTTAAACTTTTATAGTGTTCTGCTTGAAATATCTCTTGGTTGAAAGCAAATATGGTAGGATAAAATAATAAATAGTAAAATGACCCTGCAATATATATGAGAATATAGTGAATAGAATGATAAGGTTGCCCAGTAAATCCCCATATTGCCATCATTCCTATAACGACTATCCCAATACCTTCATTACATAATAGTAAAGATTTTCTTGAAAAACGATCAATACTTTGCCCGATAAAAGGTGTTAACAAAAACATAATAAGGGTTGAGATGATAGATACATAACCAAACGTTGTCTCTCCCCCACTCTCTTTAATTAACAACCACGGAATCGTTATCATCACAATACCGGAACCAATAGCTGATAGACTATTGGCCCCTAGAATGAAATACAAGCGTGAATCTTTATACAGAGATGGCATATCACTCCACTCCTAGTTGTTTTTTCACCTCTTTATATACACCCATATATGCTTTTAATTCTTTAACTAAATCATGAATTAATGGTTTTGCATCTTCTCCCAGTTCACCGTCTTGTACATGAAGTCCATCCAGCACAACTTGTTTTGGGATTGCATTTGCGTATACTCCTCTAGCAACAATACGCATACTGTTTAATGCATTAATTCCACCTTTACCGCCTCCTGCAACTGCAAGTAAAGCGACAGGTTTATGAACAAATTCACTACTACTCAAGTAATCTAACGAATTTTTCAACGCTCCACTCATTGCATTATGATATTCAGGTGTACATAGTACTACACCGTCTGCAGTTTTCACTAACGCCTTTAATTTTTTTACCGCTTCTAATTCACGTTGTGATTCTTCCCCATTATATAAAGGCAGTTCCTCTGCTGCTAAATCGTATAACTCCCCTTCAAATTGATCAGCAATATATTTTGCCACTACACGAGTTCTACCGAATTTTCTTGGTGTACCATTAATAACGACTAGTTTCATAATTATTTCTCCCCTTTGTTTTCCAGTTATACTTATATATTATCAGAAATTTCTATACAAAACACAATATAAAGAGAGAACTAGCTTGATAAAATAGTATGATAGACGTAAAAAAGAACTCATACGAAAGTATGAGTTCTTCACAATTACTTTTCCTCCTCTTTATGACTCAGTATGCCTTTGCTTCCTTTTGCTTCAAAATGAGTATACGCTTTCTCTGCTAGTTTGATACGTTCTTCTGGTAAGGCTACATATTTCATAATATTTTCTATTATTTTTTCATACGGAGTAAACACAATTCCTGGCCACTCTATCTCGTCCTCTGGATTGCTATTTTCCGAAATAATAAATTTCTTATTTGCCACTGCATAAGAAACTCGAGGTGTTTCCAGAATGCCCGATAAGTAAAAGTGAATATTTAATATAATTTTAGACCTAGCAATTAACTCATTTCTGACAATTCCCCACGCATTATTTTTAAAAACAATATTTAAATGCGGGGCAATCGCTTTTAATTGATCAAAAATAGCTTGCCGCCTCGGGTTAAGAGCACCTATAAACAGTATATCAATGTCTTCAGTTATCCCATCTTCAAATGCATCCCTTTTTATTTCTAAAGTTGGAGCATAGTTCATTTCCACATGTTTTATCTCTTTTCCTACTCCTTTTTGTTTTAACCATTCTATATTTTGTTTGCTATAATCCCAAATTTCCTTATCTTTTAATAACATTAAATAAAGGGGATGCGCATAAGGACTTCCTTCATATAGCTGTTCTAAATTATAAATAATTGCATTTTTCGGAATTAGATTCGGGTTATGTGCATATGTATGCGCTCCGAAAACAATTGTATTTTTCACATTTTCTAGTATTGTTTCAGATATAATTGCTGTATTTCCCTCCTGCTCCAATCGCCATTTCAAAGATCGCGCGACATCTATAAAACTACCATACGTCTTTGGGCATATAAAAAGACAATAATCATATTCTTTATTCAAATAAGCTTCCATAAGTCTTAAATTATTTTTATATAAATCCACATCTGGATATTTAAGTAAAAGCTCACTTGCATGTTTTTTTGCTACTTTATACATTCCAGCATAATAAGCAGCAATGCACCTTCTTAATTCAATTTTTTGCCGATGCTCATCTGCTACGTCCATGTCTAAAAGAAGATTTGCGATACAATACGCTTTTAAATGATCACGATCATAATAATAATCTAGTAGTGGCATCAATTCTTCATACGTATTTCCATGCACAGATTCCCCTAGTTCTAGCGCCCATCGTATTAATTCCATTATTACTCCACTACTCCTTTAACCGAAAATGTATTTAATAAAATTTCGCATTACTTTCAACCATATTTGCTATATGCAACGGTAGCTCTTCTTTTTTCGATTCCAAAAATTTTTGTGATACTGCACCTAAATGTTTTTTATGTGGTATATAAAATGCACTTATAGAAATTTCATAGTCAAATAAGTAATCATACACATGATAATCTACAAATAGAAGATCATTATTCGGAAAAGGAATTTCCTTCCCTTGCAGGGCATACATCAAAGCAATATTATTTTGAGATTTTAATCGATACATTCTTGCCAGTTGGTATAATGGCTCAGCCCGAGTTGGTCTATATTCCCACGCTTTTTGAAAATAAAGAATAGCTAATGCTGTATATTGCTCTTCTTGCGCCTTAGCATTTTCTTTTTCCTCTGCTTCTGTTACTTCATGTTGTTTATTTGCTGCATTGTTTGCTAATTGTTCATAACAAAATCCTATTCGCAGCAACGAATAGAACACCTCTTCAACCCATCCTCCTGCCTCCACTCGTTTTTTATACCATTTAATCGAATCTTCAAATTGCCTTAAATGAAAATAAGTTTGGGCTAAATAAAATAAATATCTTATATGCAAATCTGGCGTTGTTTCTGGATCACTCAAACCTTGTAACAATAACCTCTCGTCTCTCTCAAATTTATCAGCTTTACTACCACCATCCCCAGGATCGTTAACGACAAGCGTCTCTAACCTAGCTACCCTTGTATTGTAATTCGCACCAACTTTAGAACGGTCTATATCCCAATACTCATGAGTAACACCGACAGATTTCCATGGTAAAGAAGCTTTCAAAAGGCGTGTAAGCCAATACTTAATGTGAATATCATATTGCAATGTAAGATAATGGTCTTCCGCTAAACTAGTCTTATCAAACCCCGGATCAACTTCTAATATCATATCTGCATCTAATATTAATAAATAATCTGCTTCTGGATATGTTTGTTGCGCCAATGAAACTGCTAAACTTCTGTTATAACCAAAGTTATTAAATGGTTCATGATGAACTGTTCCAGGGATATCATTTTCTTTGCACCAATTTTCAATAATTTCAGGTGTACTATCAGTTGATCCCGTATCACAAATAGAAACAAAATCTACAATTGATTTTGTAGCATTTAAACATCTTTCCATAATTCTAGACTCGTTCTTAACAATCATACAAAGACATAACTTTTTTTCTTCCCCTGCATTCTTCACTTTCTCATTTCCCATTTAACCACCTCATATTTTATTAACACGCTCTTTTCATATGTAACACCATTTCATAGCTACACTGATGACATAATCATCCTTTTACTATTTATGAAAACTTCATTTTATTTATTCTTATTTTTATATTGGGACATCTTTCATGCTTCACTATATATTTGATACAATCAGTACAAAATGAACATACAGTACTTAATATGGAAAGTCGTATAATTCATAGTTTAAGAGGGAGGGTTATTTTGTTGGATTACATTTGGCTAGATGATAAATCACCAATTTTAGAACAACTACCAAGCAAATTTAAGTCTGCTGCTATATTACTTCATCCTTTTGTCCAAATGCCTTTAGGGTGGGAAAACTCAGTAAGAAAAAAACCTTACGAGCACATATATCCAAGTGCTGAAGAAATCATTCAAAATGGGAAATCCGTTTCTTGGAAGGAAATGATGTCTTATAGTGGACTAAATTCATACACAGAACTAGCAATAGCCATGTTAACTTCCATTAATGCCTTTTCAGAAGAATATAAAAGAGATGACTTAGCTAAAAAGCTACATTCAAAATTTAAACAAGACCTTTATTATCCAACGGAAGATTATACATCTATATTTTTATTACAGAATTTACTAAAACTCCTTGGTTCGAAAGGTGCAAAAAATCTATATTTCTCTGAACCAATCTTTGATACAAACGAATCATTACAGATAAATGATACAACCCCTTTAAATATTTGGGACCTTTTCTGTAGTGAGTTCATTATTACTGATGAAAACATGGATTATGCATTCATGAGTATGTTTGATTCCTTTACAACTTTTTTATTAGCGAAAGACGAAAATATAGAACACATTGTTCAATCAATACATATTGAAGCCATCATATGCGATAAAAAAACAATGATTGATTGGTATTTATAAATTAGAAATTTCTTACACTATAAAAAAAAGAAACTTGCGCCTTTGCACAAGTTTCTTTTCAAAATTATTTCCTATTTTTTCACAACTTCATGTCCACCGAACTGATTACGAAGAGCTGAAACTACTTTTCCGTGGAATGTATCATCTTCTTGAGAACGGTAGCGCATAAATAATGACATTGCGATTACTGGTGCTGCCGCTTGAAGTTCAAGTGCGGTTTCCACAGTCCATTTCCCTTCTCCTGAAGAGTTCATTACACCTTTAATACCATCTAGTTTCGGATCATCTGCAAATGCCTTTTCAGTTAAGTCCATTAACCAACCGCGGATAACCGATCCGTTTGCCCATACTTTTGCAACATCTTCATAATTGAAGTCAAAATCACTTTTATCTAACACTTCAAATCCTTCAGCGATTGCTTGCATCATTCCGTATTCAATACCGTTATGAACCATTTTTAAGAAATGACCACTTCCGACGCGGCCTGCATAAGAATACCCATTCTCTACTGCTAAATCTTTAAATAAAGGTTCTAATTGATCGTAAATTTCTTTTTCTCCACCAACCATTAAGCAAGCACCGTATCTTGCTCCTTCTACACCGCCTGATGTACCGATATCTATGTAATGTAAACCAAAGCTTTTCGCTTCTTCAGCACGGCGTAACGTATCTTTATAGAATGAATTTCCGCCTTCAATAACGATATCGCCTTCCTCTAATAATGGATATACATCTTTTAATACTGACTCAACAACTTCCCCCGCAGGTACCATTACCCAAATTGTACGAGGAGCTTCTAGTTCAGCGATCATTTCTTTTAATGTATAACGAGCAGTATTCCCTAAAGCCCCAGCCTTTTCAACAAGCTCTTTATTTACGTCATATACAACAACTTCATGTTTGTCTTCATATAAGTGTTCCGCTAATGGGAATCCCATTTTTCCTAATCCAATTAAACCTAGTTTCATATTAATCAATCTCCCATTCTATAAAAATATATTTAATAACGAAATAAGTCCAAGTGCTACAACAGATAATATTGTCTCCATTGCCGTCCATGTTAATAATGTTTCTTTCACAGTCATCCCGAAATATTCTTTAATCATCCAAAATCCAGAATCATTTACATGTGATAAAATTAATGACCCTGCACCTGTTGCAAGTGCTAATAGTTCTACATTTACACCTGGTGTACTTGCTGCAATTGGTGCTACAATTCCAGCCGCTGTCATCATAGAAACTGTAGCAGATCCAGTCGCAATTCGGATAAGTGCCGCAATTCCCCAGGCTAATAATATTGGTGAAATATGAGATTCTTTCGCCATTTCTGCAATTGTCGTTCCAATTCCAGAATCTAATAATACTTTATTAAATGCGCCGCCTGCACCAATAACTAACAGTATGTTCGCAATAGGCCCAAGGCAATCATTTGTAAATTGTAATACTTTATCTTTTGAGAAACCTTTTCCATAACCAAGACTAAAGAAAGAGTATACCGTTGCAATTAATAAGGCGACTATTGGATCTCCAATAAAATGCAATACTTGTGCAAGTTGACTTGTTTTGTTTAGCGCTACTTCCGCAATCGATGCACCTAGCATTAGAAATACTGGAAGTAAAATTGTAAACAATGTATTTCCGAAACTAGGAAGCTCCTTCTTCTTATCTCTTTCAATAAATTGTTCCGCTATTTCTAATGGTACTTCTTTATGTATACGAGCACCAATCCATTTCCCGTAAAGCGGACCTGAAATGATTGCCGTTGGAAGTCCGACGATTAAAGCATATAAAATTGTCTTCCCTACATCTGCTTTAAAAATACCTACTGCTGCCATCGCTGCTGGATGCGGTGGAACGAGTCCGTGTACAACAGATAAACCTGCTACTAGTGGTATACCAATTGTAATAAGTGATACCCCTGTTTCTAACGCAATTGTAAATACTAATGGAATTAATAGTACAAATCCAACCTGGAAAAACACTGGAATGCCTACTAAAAATGCAACGAACATCATTGCCCAGTGAACACGTTTCTTCCCAAAACGATCAATTAATGTGTTAGCAATTCGTTCAGCACCGCCAGATTCGGCCATCATTTTCCCAAGCATTGTTCCTAATGCTAATACTATCGCTAAAAACCCTAACGTATTACCAAGCCCTAGTTTAATAGAATCAATAATCCCTGGATCTTTTGATGAAGTTCCAATCAACGGCATTCCCATTGCTAGTCCTACACCAATTGCTGTTAAAATTAACGCGACAAACGGATGCCATTTTACTATTGTAATAAGTAAAAGTAGTATGACAACTGCCGCTAGTACGATTCCAACTACCATTTCTCCCCATCCCCCTATTGTTTACGTTGGAAAGCAGCTATACAATCAAATTCTTCTTTCAAGCGATTGTAAAGTCGTTCATACATATAAAACATTTCTAAATATATAGCCGTATTTTCTTTATTCGGTACATGATGATGAACGATATCAATCCAATGCTTTACCTCTTCAAGAGAATCAATTTTTCCTACAGCATATAAAGCAACTGCTGCTGCCCCAAGCGCAGATGCTTCATGACTTTCAGGAACAAGCAATTCTTTTCCCATCATATCGGATAACATTTGTCTCCAAAATGCAGATTTCGCAAAGCCTCCTGAAACACGTATTTCAGTAAGTGGACCTGTACAATCTCTGATTGCGAGTGCAACAGAATATACGCTCATACAAACACCTTCCATGACTGCACGTATAAAATGTTCTCGTTTATGCTGAAGATTTATTCCAAAGAATGTACCACGAGCATTTGCATTCCAGTACGGTGCACGCTCTCCAGATAGAAACGGTAAAAATAGCAATCCACCCGCTCCAGCTGGTACACTTTCCGCATATTTAATTAATAAATCATACGGATCAATGCCAAGTTTCTTTGCTACTTCTTGCTCCGGGCTACCAAATTCATCACGTAACCATCTCAGTAATATTCCGCCGTTATTCGTTGGCCCACCAATCACCCAGTGCTCGTCTGTTAATGCGTAACAAAATGTTCTACCTTTTTCATCTGTATTAACACTAGATGAAATTGTTCGAACTGCACCACTTGTTCCTATCGTAATTGCAGCTGAACCAGGAGATATTGCCCCAACTCCTACATTCGCAAGAACACCATCACTTGCACCAATAACAACTGGAGTATCTTCACGAATCCCCATCTTTTGTGCTAATTCTGGTTTCATACCCGATAAAATATATGTAGTTGGCACAGGTGTTGATAACTTTTCTGATGACATATGTAACATCGTTAAAACATCTTCATCCCAGTTTAATGTTTCTAAATTAAATAACCCAGTAGCTGATGCTATTGAATAATCCACTACGTAACGTGAAAATAATTGATAAATAACATACTCTTTAATGGAAATAAATTTATATGTGCTCGCATATAATTCTGGCTCTTCCTCTTTCATCCACAATAATTTAGAAAGTGGCGACATCGGATGAATTGGTGTACCCGTTCTTCTATAAATGTCATGACCATTCATATGTTGTAATAATTTTTCTGACTGTTTCGTACTTCGATTATCTGCCCAAATAATAGAGCGCGTTAACGGCGCACCGTTTTCATCTACTGCAATTAATGCGTGCATTGCAGTACTAATACCAATTGAAGAAATATCTTCCGGTAACACGTTACCCTTTTCGATGGCAACGCTTACAGTTTTATATACAGCAGCACATATTACATCAGGATCTTGCTCAGCCCATCCGACGTTCGGCTGAATAATTGGATAATCAACTGCATGTGATGCAACGACTTTTCCTTTTTCTGTGAACACAACCGTTTTTGTACTTGTGGTACCGATATCAATCCCGATTACTCTCCCCCTTGTTTCCATGCGAATCTTCCCTTCATTTCTAGCAAAATACGATTTAGTAAACCGTTTACATGAATTAGTATATAAAATATTTTTTCTTAAATCAAGTTTTAAAAAGAAAATTTTTTTCATCGCAAAAAAATAAATCCCCTCATTCCATTTCACTACATACTAAATTTAGATTTTCTCCGCGTTAAATTTGCGTTATATTCGCTATGCAACACACTCTTTTTCTTTCATTAACAACACATAGAGAGTCCTTCCATACGTTCTATTCATTTGCATGAAAAAGGAGTTGTACAGCAACTACCTCTGCAATGGAAATTTTTTTTGCACTTTGCTCGTTTTTATTGTATTAAGTTCACTCGTCTTTTTATCTTAATAGTCTTAGAGCGTGTATCCTACTATCACTTTATTAACTTGTAAATATATGTTCCATAATATACAATCTAATAGTATTTATATTTTTCAGAAAAATAAAACAATATTATAAAATTTATTGTATAATATTGTAAAAAGATGTCGGAGGGATTTAATGTTACATAAAATATCTCAATTCACAATTAAGCTTTCATCCATTGTTTTATCACTGTTACTCTTATTAAATTTACCTTATTTATTTATTACTCAACAAGGATTTACCTTTCAACCAATTTATTTTTTTGACCAGATCGTTACTATGTTAAAACAGGTTTTCTCCCCTGAATCCTTGTTGGTTATAGGATCAGATCCAAAATATGGTCATTTAAAAACAACACCATTATTTCCAACTGTTTTAGAACCTTATCTATATTCATTTACTATATTATTTTTAGCCTTTTTGCTTGCGCTCTTTTTATCATCTAGCATGGCATTTTTTTATTTTTTAGCAAAAGATTATATAAAAAAATGGATAAACCGAATAGTGTTCATATTAGAAGCTGTCCCTGATATGATGATGATGATTTGTTTGCAAATATTTTTCATATGGGTACTTCAGAAATTCGGAGAAGCTCCTTTCACCATTATTTCCTATAATGAAAATCGAGCTTATTTACTCCCCATTTTATCTTTATCTGTTTTACCTACATTACAAATGTTTCGAATGATGGTGTTATACATAAAAGAAGAACATGGAAAACATTACGTAGAGGTTGCATATGGTAAAGGCCTTTCATCAAGTTATATACTTTGTATTCATTTATTCAAAAATATATCTATCCACTTCTTCCACCATTTAAAAACGATTTTTGTTTTCTTACTGTCTAACTTATTCATTTTAGAATTCGTTTTTAATATGCAAGGCATTATTCAATTTTTATTTAAAAAGGCGTTTATTTCACCACCAGCTGCATTTATCATACTTGTCATGATTATTTTACCGTTTTACGCCATTTTTCAAATCATCTCTTTCATGATGAATAGATGGCAAAAGCAATTGAAAGGAGCAGCTTTATGAGATCTATTTGGAAATCAAAACGCTTTTTAATCGGCTTTACTTATTTATTCATACTTGTTTCAGCTAGTTTTATTTATAGTTGGTTCTTTAAAGATACCATCCCAAAAGCTCCCCAGTTACTTTACAATGACAATAACGAATTGCTTGGAAAGGCTCCCTTTCCACCATCATTAATACCGCCTTTTGGATCGGATCGTTTTGGAGAGTCTGTTTTCTTACAAATTATAGAAGGCGCAAAGTTCACCATTTTATTAGCAGTGGTAATAAGCTTCTTTCGAATTTTATTCGGAACATGTATAGGAATACTCTTAAGTTTATACGCTTCAAAATTCAAGAGATTTTTCCAGGCATGCTCAGAAGTTTTTTACTATATTCCTACTTTATTTATCGCATTTATACTTATCACACCCGTTAATATTGTAATCGTATCAAATGCTGATAGATTAGATCCAAATATTTCATTTGCGTTTTATCAAGTACTCGTACTTATATTCGTCGCTCTGCCTACACTTTCTTTATATATATCCTCAGAGGTTGATGAATTTATGAAACAAGATTACATTTTAAGTTCTCAATTACTAGGGGCTAGCCGTTTTCATATTATCAAAAAACACTTACGAGTCTTATTACTTGATCGCTTATTTGTGTTATTCATGGAACATATTGTCCAAGCGCTCATACTCGTTATCCATTTAGCGTTGCTTGATATTATAATTGGCGGGATCCAAATGCGGGAACTCTATGATGGAGCGCTCAAACCTGTTTCTCTATCTAATGATTGGGCTGGTCTTATTGGATTAAATCGTTATGAAATGAATCTTTCGTGGTGGATTATTTTTTATTCTCTCGCTTCATTCTTTATTACGATTCTATTTATTAAGCTTATGACAATCGGGATTCAAGATGCACTGAAAGCAAGAGATTCGCAAGTTGTAGCAATTCAAACCGTTCCAGATCATAAGAAATTTGTTAAAAGTAAAGATTCTTTTTCGTTTGCAGATAAGGTGAACCTTTAATCATCTCTCATGAATCTGCATTGATAAAAAAACTGATCCCTGTTGAATGCAGGGATCAGTTTTTTTCTGCCGTCTAATTTTATTACATATCTTTAGCTAGACTCATGCTTTTTATATTTAAAGTGGATTATTTACAATCACAATTATGCTGTTTAAAATCGATTACCATACGTCCTTGAATTCTACCTTGTTCCATTCCTTCGAATACATTTTGTACTTTATCTAGAGAACATGTTTGAACGACCGGCACTACTTTTCCTTCTGCACCGAACATGAACGCCTCTTCTAAGTCTTTACGAGTACCGACTAGAGAACCAACGACTTCAATTCCATCTAGTACAAGTCGCGGGATGTTTAAATCCATCGTTTCTACTGGTAAACCTACTGCAACGACTTTACCACAAGCGCGTACTGCGTCAACTGCTGAGTTAAATGCTACTTTAGAAACAGCTGTTACTACAGCAGCATAAGCACCACCAAACTCATCTTGAACTATCTTATCAGCAGGACCTTGAGAAATTGGATTGATAGTCATATCAGCACCAACCTCTTTTGCTAAGGCTAATTTATCGTCATTAATATCTACTGCAATTACCTTTGCACCAAATACGTTTTTAGCATATTGGATAGCTAGGTTACCTAATCCACCACAACCATAAATGACGATAGGTTGACCAGGTTTAATGTCTGATACTTTTATCGCTTTATATGTAGTTACGCCCGCACATGTGATTGATGATGCTTGGGCAGGATCTAATCCTTCTGGTACTTTCACCGCATAATCTGCTGTAACAATACATTGTTCTGCCATACCACCATCTACTGAATAACCAGCATTTTTAACTTCACGGCAAAATGTTTCTCTACCAGTTACGCAATATTCACATCGCCCACAAGATTGGAACATCCATGCGATACTTACACGGTCACCTATCTTTAGTGAAGTAACATCATCCGCAAGTTTCGTAACAATACCTACACCCTCATGACCAAGAATGCGGCCATCTGTGTTTCCGAAATCATGATTTGCAACGTGTAAATCAGTATGACAAACTCCACAATACTCTACATCTACTAGCGCTTCACCTGAGTGTAACGGACGTAATTCTTTTTCAATAACTTCAATGTTCGCTTTACTATTTTTATTTACTACTACTGCTTTCATATGTGATCTCCCCTTTAGTGTTTTAGAGTTTTAATGAGTTCATCTCACAACTTCTACCTGCACTGTTTTGGCCAATTATTGCACCAAATTTAAATGTTCAATCATCATTACACGTTCATCATAACATTTAATTTTAAAAGCTTATTGTTAAATATTGAACAATATTTGAATTATTAACCAAAAATTTATTTGAAGAAAAAACTGAAATTACATCTATGTATATAGTTTATTAGAGCTCTACGCGGGAATATAAGACTCCATTAATACAGATTTTTCAAAACAGTAAACTCTATAGTCATCAAATTTTAATAACAGAATACTGACCAATATAAAAAGCCCTTCATCTGAAGGACTTTTTATATTCGTTTCATCGAAATTGTTTCACGTATACTTTGTAAATTTTGCAACGTTTCTTCTTGACGCTGTAACGATAACCCAACGTATAAAGTATCTAATAAACTTAACTGTGCTAATCTTGATGAACTGGCTTCTGTGCGGAATTCCGTCTCACGTGTTGAAGTATATAATGTAATATCAGCAAGTTGACTTAATGCAGATTTCTGATAGCTCGTAATTGCAATAATGTGAGCTCCCCTTGCTTTCGCTACTTCTAACGCTTCTAGTAACCCTTTATTGCTACCAGAATGAGAAATTGCAATAACCACTGCTTCTTTCGTAAGTAAACCCGCACCCATAATTTGAAAATGGGAATCTGTATGAGCAATACAAGAAATACCCGTTCTCATAAATTTATGATATGCATCCATCGCAATAATACCAGAACCACCATTTCCATAAAACTCAATACGGCTTGTATCTTGCAATACTTTTACAGCTTTCTCTAGTGCTGTATCGTTTAGCAAATGTAAAGTATCTTGCAGTCCTGTAATATGCGAATGAAAAACTTTTTTAGCAACAGTTATCATACTATCTTCCGCAGATACTTCTTCATGAATATTTTGCATAGGAGTATGTACAATTTCACGAGCTAATGTAATCTTTAAATCTTGAAACCCTTGAAACCCAAGGTGCTTACATAAGCGGAATATCGTAGCTTCAGAACTATGCGTAACTTCAGCTAATTCTGTAATAGATTTATGTACAACATCTTGTGGATGTTTCAATATATGTTCGGCAATACTTCGCAATTTCGGTGATAAACCGTTTAACGAAGCCTGAATCTTTCCAATCCCACTTCTTGTACCCGGCATAGCATATCTTCCCCTTCCATCGTAGCTTTATTGTACCTAATTATCGAAAGAAGAAAAACCTTTATTTGGCACTACTAAAAATTGAAGTTTTAATCAGCGAGAGTTTTGTACATCTCCCACTGATTGTTAGCCCGCAAATAGCGGGCTAACTCTATACACTTCTATATATTCTGCCATAACATGGTACACCATTATTCATACTTACGATTCCCCTCATGCTTCACCGCATATAATGCAGCTTGTGTACGATCATCTACTTCCAATTTAGCTAAAACATTTGAAACGTGTGTTTTCACAGTTTGTTCTGTAATATGAAGCTCTGCTGCAATTTCTTTATTACTTCGCCCTTTTGCAATTTCACGAAGTACTTCTTGCTCTCTTTTCGTTAAAATGGAAAAAGGATTTTCTTTTTCTTTCTTAACTGCTGACCGTCCCAAGAGTGCTGGTGTTACTTTCGGATGAAAATTCGCATTCCCTTCATGTACTGCGATAATTGAAGCTACAAGTTGCTCAGGTTGTACTTCTTTTAATTGATAACCATCCGCTCCAGCTTCCAATGCTGGTAAAACATAATCTTGCTCTGAAAAACTGCTTAGTATAAGTATCTTGATCGTTTCATCATATTTTTTTATCCGTTTTGTTGCTTCAATACCATCCATCTTCGGCATTGATAAATCCATTAATACTACATCTGGTCTTTCCGTTCGGACGAATGTTAATGCCTCTTCACCATTTTCCACTTCCCCAACTATTTCAAATTCTTCTCTCGTTTTCAAAAAGAATACAAGTCCTCTTCGGACAATATGATGATCCTCAACTAACAGTAATTTAATCTTCAAGCTTCTTCCCCCCTTCAAACTGGCAATTGAATTTCAATTTTCGTACCTTTTTTCAGCTCTGTTTTTATTTGAAATGATCCCCTCATTAACTGAATACGTTCCTTCATACTTTTTAAACCGAGCGCTGACTCTCTTACGTGATCTTGTATAAATCCTATTCCGTTATCTTCTATGTAAAAATACAACTGATTATTTTCTATTTTTAAAAGAACATTTACCTTTTCACATGAAGCGTGTTTTTTACAATTATGTATAGCTTCCTGGCTAATACGCCATAAAACTTCTTCTATTTCATCTCCAATTGAAACCATTCCATCAATTCGAACTTCCACGTGAATCCCTAACAACTTTCCGTAATTTTTAATCGCCTCTGCTAAACCTTTCTCTAATCCTTCTGGTCTTAATTGCCAAATTAAAAGTGTCATTTCTTGTAATGCTTCCTGTGATAGTTCTCCAATATAACTCAACATCTCTTGCAAGTCTCTATCTTGTGTCATGTTTAGAGTACCTTTTGCTGTTAGCATAATAGAAAATAACAATTGTTTTACTGAATCATGTAAATCACGAGCTAATCGATTTCTTTCAGCTACTACTACATATTTACGTTCTTTCTCTACTAACTGAATACGTTGTATTGTCGTTCCTATTTGAAATGCAATCGATTCTAATAATGCTAATTCTTCCTCCGAAAAATGTGTTTTTTGAGGCGAGGCCACATTTAATAGACCAAATTTCTCCAATCCAGACCTAAGAGGAATTGTCGCATGATGCGTTACATCTTCGGTCTCTCCCCAATTACATTCAATCGCATCCTCAATTCGCTTACATTCAATAATATTTGTCGCTTTTTCCAATCTGCCATTCACAAAACGCTCTACACACCAGCAGTCCCCTTCACACATTGGCTTCTTCTCTTGCCACGTAAGAGCTGGCGGTAACTTTTCATCTACAAGCATTCGGTGCTTTCCACTTTCATCAATAAAAAAGATCCACCCTGTTTGCAAATTCATAACTTGTAACAATGTATGTAACACTTTTTCTAACATGTCTTGTAAGTCTGTTGCTTCATTTAATAATTCTGCAATTGCTTTTAATGCTTCTAAACGATGCATCTCTTTTTCTTCAAAATTCATTTTCATCACCATCTACCATTATAACATTAAGAAATTTCTAAATTCTACAAATTAAAAAGAACTGAATTCCTTCAGTTCTTTCTTTATATTGATTATTTTATTATTGTTTTTCTATCCAATTATTCTACTTTAGCTGTCCGATACAGATTGTCCACCATGGTTATACTGTAAACTCTCAGTAGTAACGAACATATTTGCTGATGGCATTTGCACTTGATTCTTATGGAACATAGACATTAATTCAAATCTTACTTGTCTCGAAATTTCAAAATAATCTTCTGGCTTTATTAAGCCTGTAATACAAAATTCATATCCAACGTATTTAAGATTTGGATTTAAATCTGTAACACCAACGTATTTAAACGGTTCCACAGCTTCATCTTCTACTTTATAAAGGTTTGTTGCGAATTTTTCATTGCAGTTCACACAAACTTCTTCTAACAATTCCTTAACTCTTGTAGGATCTTCCTGATAACTTACCGTAATCCGTTCAATTACGCGCATCCATCCTTTATTAAAATTTTGTATCGTTCTAATCTCTCCGTGTGGTATCGTAAGAAGTTTTCCTGACCATTCACGAATTTGCATAAAACGAATACTAATTTCCTCAATTGTTCCTGAGTTTGTTCCGTTAAAAGTAACAAAATCGCCAACACGAAACTCTTTGTCCGCTAATCGTGCAAAGCCTAATATAACATCTTTTAACATCTGCTGTGCAGCAAAACCGATAACAACTCCCGCTATCCCTGCACCTGCAATGATACTTTTTATATCTACAAACTGGCTAATTAAATAAATGATTAGACTGATGATAATGATATATCTAAAAATAGATCGAATCACACTTTGAATCGTTTGCTCTACCTCTTCATCAAAAAAGCTTGATTTCCTAAAAAACCAATCAATAATGCGGTTAATTACAAAAGAGATAATGATTAAAACTAAAGCAAATAGTAAAAATCTTAAAAGTAAAAACTCTCTTACATAATTAAAAAATTCTTCCGTATACGTTAATACGCTCATTCATCCACACCCTTAACTAATGAAAATTTCATGAAAAACTAGTTTATTGTTTTCATTTTTGATTTCCTTAAAACTTGTTACACATTCTTCTTTAAATATACCCTTTTTCATCACCTAAAGGGAGCTGACAATTGAAATTTTATTAAATGTAGTTTTTTTATCCCAACACTCCCCGATACAAAAAGGGGAATATTAACACAACGCCGAATAGTTCATTTAAAAACATTCTGACTCTCGGAGGTTACTAATAATGGGATATATCGAAGAGCTAAGAGAAGTTATCGGATCGAGACCACTCAATCTAGCAGGAGTTGCTGTAGCTATTTTCAATGAACAAGGACAAATATTACTTCAACAAAGACGAAATGGTATTTGGGGTGTCCCTGGTGGATTCGTTGAACTCGGTGAATCAACAGAAGAAGCCGGAAGACGAGAAGTGCTTGAAGAAACAGGGATTGAAATAGGAACCTTACAATTAATAAGCGTATTTTCTGGAAAAGAATTTTTTGTGAAATTACCGAACGGAGATGAATTTTATCCTATCACAATCGCATATCTTTGCAAAGACATTACAGGCGGCAAATTAAAAGCTGATGCGTTCGAATCATTAGATGTACAATTTTTTGATTTAAATGCGTTACCAGAAAAAATAAGTCCGTTTATAAAAAAACTAATCGAACAAAATATCGTTTCTATTTAAACGTAAAAAAGAGACCTTTTTTAAAGGCCTCTTTTTTTACTTCACTTCTGCGTTTAAACAAGATTGAAAATGTCCTAGTGCATATTCATGTCCTTGCGCATTAAAAGATGCAACCGCCTTTTCAAATACTACAATTTTAAATCCTTTATTATAAGCGTCTACGGCTGTGTGAAGAACACAAATATCAGTACAAACCCCTACAAGATGTACTTCTTCTATTCCTCTTTCTCGTAACTTCATCTCTAAATCTGTTCCTGCAAATGCACTATATCGCGTTTTACCCATGTAATATACATTCTCTGCATTTTTATATGTTTCGTACACATCCTGTAATTCACCAAATAAATCTCTTCCATTTGTACCAGCTATGTTATGAGGTGGGAATAATTTTGATTCTGGATGATATATATCGTTTTCTTCATGTTTATCGATCGCAAAGACAACATAATCTCCATTTTCAATATATTCTTTCGTTATATGGACAATTTTCTTCTCAATTTCTTGTCCTGGTTTCCCGCATGTTAAAGCACCTTTTTCAGCTACAAAATCATATGTATAATCAATATTAATAAGAGCTCGTTTCATAACTACTATCTCCCCTTCTTCTGTTTCACAGTAAACAATAGAAAATTTGTTATTACGACATCATATGTACTATTCGACATTTCAAATAAAATACCTACATTTTTCATGTAAAACTTACCTTAATCCGAGTTTATCATATACTAGATAAATAATGGTAAAACAAATAGCTCCTATTAACAAGTCGTGAATTTGATAGTCAAGCGTAATTTTAGTCACCTCTTGGATCGTAAACGAAATGACTGACATCGTTAAAATAATCAAAACGATACGAAGACACCGACTCACATCATCAGCCTCTTTCTCTGTCATAGTAGAAACAATTGATTTCTTCCTACTTAATCGTATTAGAAAACGAAACAAGTTATTCACTATTACATCCGCTAGTCCAAACAAAAAAGCACACTACTTTTTGAGTAATG
The DNA here is from genome assembly GCF_058792175.1 of Bacillus sp. EB106-02-03-XG38. Taxonomy (NCBI): domain Bacteria; kingdom Bacillati; phylum Bacillota; class Bacilli; order Caryophanales; family Bacillaceae; genus Bacillus; species Bacillus sp. EB106-02-03-XG38. Next base: position 421,156 of record NZ_JBYTED010000001.1, on the reverse strand, counting down.
TGCTTTTTATCCTTACTTAAGACGCAGGTTTTGTTTCAAATGTTACTTGATTTAAACTAATAACCTTTCCTTTTGGGTCATTGTTTTCATACTGAACTGCAGTAATCGTATGAATACCAGTCTCAAGTGTCTTTTCTTTTAATTGTACTGTTGTCTGTGTTGTACTAGTTACTTGATGTTTATCTGCATACACTTGATCTACAAATATAAATGTTTCTTTATCATTTTGAAAATTAGAAAGCTCTAATTCAACATGTTGAATTAAAGTATCCTTTTTAATGAATACAGCTGGTATATTGCCATTTTCAGAAGTACCATCTGGTGTAATAACTTTTACTTTTCCTTCACCAACTGGCACTGCTCCTTTAGGAAATACAACTATATTCTCATTACTTGCGTTTACAACTCGTTCTTCCTGCTTTGATTGCGCATTCTCTTTTTCTTGTGGAGCACCGCAACCAGCTAATAACAATACAGACAATCCAGTGATTATGAATTTTTTCAAAATTCATCCCCCCTGTCATTTCATTATAATTTATTATACAAAAATAACTTTTTAATTTTAAGACTATTTTCAACACTTTCATGAACAAATAGAATATCGCTCACGATTAATGTATCATACTTTCCTTAATAGAACATTAATTTTTTTTATGAAATAAATAGTAATTCCCTCTTATCTATCATTTTAGCCCAACAAATGAATTACATACCTGTCCAAAATAAAAAGACATTGTTCATTCAATGTCTTTTTATTTTAAGCTTTAAAAAATAAATGTTGTAATCTCATCTACTTCTTTTCTTGGAAGTTTCTTTGGCTTATCTTTCGGAAAACCGAGAGAAATAACCATGTTTATTTGTTTTTCAGGCTCAATTTGTAAATATTGTCGTAGTTCATCTTGAGCTAACAATACCGGTCCTGTCATTGGACAAGTACCAAGTCCTTTGGCATGTGCAGCCAACATTAAGTTTTGTGCTGCTAAACAGCTACTCTTAATTCCTTCTTCTTCCCAAACTGAATCTGGAACAAAAGCAATTGGATCAAATATCTTTTCGCGAAATTTTGATTCATATGGTGTTGCCAAACACACGATTAGTACTGGTGCCTCTGAGAAAGCTGTTGCATATGGTCCGAAAGAACGGGTAAGTAATTTACCTGCTTTCTCTTCTCCGTTTTCAGTGGCTTTTGCCGCAAGTTTATGTAATGCATCCCAAGTCATTTGCTCAATTTCTTTAATTTTCTCTCGGTTCATAATGACTAAGAACTCCCAAGTTTGTGAGTTCGTATCACTCGGTGCATAACGAGCACAATCAATAATTTCTTTTATATCACTAATGGATACTTCTTGTTCTGTGAACTTCCTAACACTTCGTCTACCGTGAATTACTTCTTTAAAATCTTCATAATTCATACATTAAATCCCCTTTTTACAGCGTTTTCAAATCTTGTCCTATGTTTGAATTATATCATGAAAAAAAGCTGGAGGAATACCAGCTTTTTTCTCCAATATTAGTTCGTAACTTTAAACAAGCTAATACTTTCTTCATATGCAACTTGGAGTTTTTTCGTAATTGTTCCTCTTTCGCCGGTACCAAACTGTTCATCACCAATTTGAACAACTGGGAATATTTCAAGCGGTGTCGCTGTAAAGAAGCACTCATCAGCCTCATATACTTCTTGTAGTGAAAACTCTCTTTCTTCTACTTCAATATGTAACTCTTTCGCTAATGAAATAACATAGTGACGTGTAATGCCATGTAAAATGAAATTGTCAGCTGGATGTGTAATCAATTTATTATTTTTCACCATAAAGAAATTTGAATGACAGCCTTCTGTTACAATTCCATCACGTACTAATATCGCTTCTTGATATCCTTGTTCGTTTATTTTATTTTTAATCATAATATTAGGTAGCAAATTTAAAGATTTTATATGGCAAAACTTCCAACGTATATCCTCTTCTACAGTAACTTTTATTCCTCGTTCCATAGCAGCAATTGGCCTTGGAAACGAAACAATATTTGCAAAATAAGTTGGTTGCATATTTGACTCATAAACATGATTACGTGCTTGAGCACCTCTTGATATTTGCAAATATACATTCCCATCTTCTTGAAATTGATTTTTTTCAATCATTTCATGTAACTCTTCCACTAACTCTTCCTTAGTAAACGGTGGAATTAGTTGTATTTCTTCCATAGAATTAAAGAATCGTTCCAAATGTAAATCTAACAAATGTGGCTTCCCATTATATAGCCTAAATACCTCATATATACCATCACCAAATTGAAAGCCTCTCTCCTCTAATGGAATCATCGGCTGTTCTTCCTTCGTATTTACAATTCTTCCGTTAAACAAAATCCAATCTTTATGAGTAGCTTTCATTTATTCCCACTCCTTTATTCCATGATTGATTTAATTGTACAACTTATCCATGATCAAAAGAAGGAATTTTCTGTATTTTTATAAATAAAAAAGTACATCACCCATTTAAAGTGATGTACCGGGCCATTCTTCTACTTCAGAAAATATTTTTCAATATCATCTAACATAAGATTTGCAGCTACAATACCACCTGCTGTATTCCAAATCACTTCATCTACTTGGAATACTTTATTATCTTTAGAAGCTTGTAACTGTTTAAAGAGCGGATCTTCTGTCCATTCTTTTGCTAACGTGTTTCCTTCATTATTCTTATCCCCATCTTTATCAGATGTGAAATAGAATAAATAGTCCCCGTCCATATTTGGAATTTGCTCTTTTGTAATTCCTTTTATCGCAAATTCATCTTTATCTTGTAGTGGTGGTCGTTTAAACCCAATATCATTTAACACAACGCCTGAGAATGAATTTTTTTGATAAATACGAACATCACCTGGGACGAAGCGAATAATGGAAACTTTAGAGTTAACTTTATCTCCTAATTGTTCTTTTATTGATGTAATACGTTTTTTATAATCATTAAGAGCATTTTGCCCTTCTTTTTCTTTATTTACAGCTTTTGTATAAAGCGTAAAGTTTTCTTTCCAATCACCGCGCAATGTTTCAGCATATACAGTTGGCGCGATTTCTTTTAACTGCTCATATATTTTTTCGTGACGCATTTTATTTCCGATAATTAAATCTGGCTGAAGCTTCATTACTGCCTCTAAATTAATGTCACGCTCAGTTCCTACTACTTTCGTATCTTTTAACTCTTTCGCTAAATGAGGATACCATTCATCACCAGCTCTTGGTTTTGTCGTTCCAACTGGCGTTACTCCAACAGTTAAAAGTGCCTCAGCACCTTCATTTGTTAAAACGACAACTCTTTTTGGCGTACCATTTACTGTCGTTTCGCCCATTGCATGTTTTATCGTATATGAATCTTTGGCTTTAGCTGATGTACCTTTATCTTTCTTCTCTTCTTCTTTACTGCACCCTACAATTATGACCATTAGTAACATAACGCAAAGCATAAGAATATTTTTAGTGCGTGTCATAAATCCTCCTAGTTGAAAATGATTTTCAATTACATTTACAAGACTAATGTATATATCATACATTGTCAATACATATATCAGAAAACTTTTTCAATATATATAATTTAGACCTCATTTTTATTCAAACTATTACTTATTTGTTATCCATATTTTTTAACCGTAACATATGAAAAAGAAACGGACATAAGAAAGTAATTATAATTCCAGTCAGCACATAACGTAAATAATACATATCAGGTATTAATTTTTTTAGTATAAGCTGTATCATGAACAAGAAACTAAGACCTAATACCGTTTTTACCACTTGTATTTTAAAATTATTATTTTCATTCATTTTAATAAAATGATTCTCTAAAATGATACCAATCGTAGAACCTGTCAAAACTCCAAGTAATTTTAAATGATCTATTTGATCTGCCATAAAATACATAATAAGTGAAACAGCCAATACAATTTGTTGTAACAATATGAATCTCTTATCACTTAACCTCGCTGTTACTTTCGTATATAAATAAACAACGATAACACTAATTAAAACGGCACCCATTATATCACTGAGCCAATGTACACGTAAATATAAACGAGAGGTAGCAACCAATATAATAAAAACAATACCAACGATCCAAATGATTCTCTTTTTACATAAAATCATGAATGAGCTCCAAAACGTTGCAGCCAACTGGACGTGTGTACTTGGAAAAGAATAACCTGCGGCTGATTTTTCATATAAAGCTTGAACTCCATCGTATGTATACGGCCTTGGAATTTTCATACACTCCTTTACCATTATCCCTACATAGCCAGAGAAACAAAGCATAACAATCATATGAAATGCTTTTCTTTTAGAAACGCACCAATATAAAATTGAAATAATAACTAAATACAGCGTTTCATTTGCAATACTAGATACAAGTTTTAAAAATGTTGTGAGTACACTTCCCTCCAAACTTGTCATCCATTCAAGAAATAAAATATCAATATTAGACATACAAAAACGATACCTCCTAAAAAAATTCCATTCCGCTATTAGTCAGCACTTAAGATATACTTGTTGATTAGCATTTCAAATTTATACACCTACTCACTTTATAGATTAAGAATATATAGTACCACATACTAATAACAGGTAATACGTTAAATCCTCTAATCATTTTTATAAATTTTGATGAAATTTTGAGCTTTATATACAAAACCATTACAAGTACAAATAAAAAAACCGCCTTATGTAAGACGGTTTCTATCATTTTGCTTTAACCAATTTAAAATAAATATATACGATTGATAGTGAATATAACGTATGCAAAATAAAAGAAATAAAAGGGCTATTCCAGTGCTACTATACAGCAAGCCGAACTTTAAAAAAATATTTAAAAGCGGCGGAAAGTTTGTTATGTTTTGTAATGTAATAAGCATACAAAATAAAAGGAAAAACACAGGGGCATATTGTAATTCATACGGCTTTCTCTTCTTATTCATTCTTTTCCGAATGAAAATATGAATTAGCTCTGCTACTAAAAAACACCCTCCAATTAATACAAGACCAGAAGTCATCGTCATACATCCACCTGCCTTATATTTATCCCGCATAACTACTCATCGTTATATTTTCTTCACATATATTCCGTCTTCCACATTAAATCCAAAGCTCTCTATGAAAGATCTCGCTTGTTCTGTTAATTCCGTTTGTAATACTTTTATCCCTTTCACATTTCTTTCTTTCATCATCGTTTCAAATGTGAAATACGTATTTGTCCCATAACCGTAACTTTGATAATCAAAGTGAATAATTAACTGAGATAAAATCGCACTCTCCTCTTGTACACTATAGTCTATTACACCGATATATGTATCATCAACTTTCACACAATACTGTACTTGATGCTCAGTTAAACTATGTGAGCGAAACATTTCTTTAACAACGTTTTCATTTTCTACAGTTACTTTTTCAAACGTAATCATATGTTGTCCATCCTTTTACTATTATTGTATCAATAATACGTCCTATTTATGAAAAAAACCTTAAGACCATATGCGATCTTAAGGTTTTTCTTATTAAACTAAGCTATACGCACGTTTCGTTTCTTCGTGGAACTTATTCGTATCGTATTTATGCTCAACATAAATTTGATGCCATACCATAAACGCAAGTACAGTCCAAATTTTACGGCTATAATCGCCTTTATCTGCACAATGTGCTTCCAGTAAGTTTAATACATACTGTTTGTCGATTAAATGATCTGTTTTACTCTCATTTATAATATTGATAGCCCAATCATGCATTTCGTCTTTTAACCAGTGACGAATTGGTACTGGGAATCCAAGTTTTTTACGATCTAATACGTGATCTGGAACGATTCCGCGTGCTGCTTCACGTAAAATAGCTTTCGTAGTTCCGTTAGCAATCTTAAATTCGGTTGGAATTTTAGATGCAACATCGAATACTTCTTTATCTAAGAATGGTACACGAAGTTCTAATGAGTTTGCCATTGTCATTTTATCAGCTTTTAATAAAATGTCACCGCGTAACCATGTGAACATGTCAATGTACTGCATTTTACTTACATCATCATAATCTTTAATCTCGTTATACAATGGTTTCGTGATATCCATATAGTTAACACTTTCATTGTAATACTTCATTAATTCAGCTTTCTCTTCTTCACGGAAGATTTTCGCGTTTCCATAGTAACGCTCTTCAATTGGCGTACATCCACGCTCTAGGAAGCTCTTTCCTTTAAACCCTTCTTTAAGAGCACCACTTAATGCTTTTAGAACGCTCTTACCTGGGCTAGGAATGTAAGAGAACATTTTCAGTGAGTTTGGCTCACGATAAATGTTATAACCACCAAATAGCTCGTCTGCCCCTTCACCTGAAAGTACAACTGTTACATGTTTACGCGCTTCTTTTGCAACGAAGTACAATGGTACAGCTGCTGGATCTGCTAAAGGATCGTCCATATGCCAAATGATTTTTGGGAACTCATCCATAAACTCTTTCGCTGAAATGAATACGTTATGGTTTTTAACGCCTAATTTCTCAGCAGTTTCTTTTGCAACATCAACTTCACTGAAACCACGTTGCTCAAAACCAACAGAGAATGTTAAAAGATTTGGATTCATTTCTCTTGCGATAGATGCGATGATAGATGAATCGATACCACCAGATAAGAATGAACCTACTGGTACATCACTGCGCATATGCACTTTTACTGAATCATATAACACATCACGAATTGCTTGGATATGTTCTTCTTTCGTTGCACTTGAAGCATTGAAATAAGGTTTCCAGTAACGATGGATTTCCATCTCTTTACCGATTTCTTTTACGAAATAATGACCAGGTTCAATTTTATTAACGTCAATTGTTAATGTTTCTGGCTCTGGACCATATTGGTACGTAAAGTAATGTTGTAGTGACGTTGGATTAACGCCTTTATCTTCCATCACATGCATAATACTTTTCTTCTCAGATGCGAAGAATGTAGTATCACCTTGTTGTGCAATGTATAAAGGTTTAATACCGAAATGATCACGTGCACCGAAAAGTTTCTTCTCTTCACGATCCCAAATCATAAATGCAAACATACCACGAAGATAGTCTACACATTTTTCTTTCATATGTGCATACAATGCAATGATAACTTCTGTATCAGATTGCGTTGCAAACGTTGCACCTTTTTCAAGTAACATTTCACGTAATTCTACATAGTTGTAAATTTCACCATTAAAAATAATTACATATCGATCATTTTCATAAGTTAGCGGCTGATGTCCTGCCTCTAAGTCAATGATACTTAAACGGCGGAAGCCAAATTGTACATGTTCATCACGAAAATATCCTTCGTCATCTGGACCGCGGTGGAAAATCATCGTGTTCATATTTTCAAATTGATGTTTTTCTGCTTCTGAAAACTCTCTAGGGTTTTCACATAAACATCCTACAAAACCACACATACTTCTTACCCTCTTTCAGTTTTCATTCTGTCTCTATACTACTATATCAACCCTATTTATACTAGCATAATCAACTGAATATGGCGACCAAAAACTATAAAAAAATCACTCCATTTCACATTTTTAACAATTTTTTATGAAAACATGAAAATTAGGCAATCACCTTTCTCCGCTTTTGTCATATGATATTGCAAATTGATTTCTAGGAGGGAATAACCATGAGTGAAGAAAAAAAAGACTCTTCTCGCCCACCGGTTCGCAATTATTTAAAGCAAATTGATGATTTCTTCGAGCAAACACCACTTCGCAATGTAATTGCTGATTTAAATCATTTTTTCCAAAAAGGAAACCGTTTATTAACATTCCCTGTAGATTTATATGAAGTTGGTGAAGAACTCGTTGTTACAGCTGAACTACCAGGTATACAAAAAGAACAAATTCAAATTGAAATACAAAGTGAATACTTAAAAGTCTCTGTAAAAGAAGAGATACTTGAAGAGGCTGAAGAAGAAACATCTCATAACTATTATCGCCGAGAACGTTCCGTTTCAGAAGCATCCAGATTGATTAAATTACCATACTCAATTAATAAAAAAGCAGCGAAAGCTTCATATCAAAATGGCGTGTTAGAAATTCGGGCACCAAAACTACCACAACAACATGACATTTTATCCATAGACTAATGTAAAAAAAGAAGGGTGCTTTAATCTGCACCCTTCTTTTTAATCCGCTAATCGCTTCATATCACGTATAATGTCTTCATACGGCGTATTACTAATACCACTATACTTTTTCATTACTTTTCCGTTTTGATCAATTAAATAAAATGATGTGCCATGCATAACTTGACCATTCTCAGGTTTATCTACAAGTGATTGGAAATTATCTTTTGAAAACTTTGTAATATCTTCTAACGAATAACCCGTTAATAAATTCCAGTTACTAGTATCCTCTGTAAACTTTTGAATGAAAGCCTTCAGGTTCTCCGGCTTATCAAGGTCTGGATCAACACTAAACGAAACAAACTGAACGTCTAACTTCTCTTCTTTTGCCATCTTTTGCAGTTTTGCCATATTAGCAGTCATTGGTGGACAAACTGTTTGGCAATTTGTGAACATAAAATCTGCAACCCAAACTTTCCCTTTTAAATCTTTTGTACCAAATGGCTTTCCTTCTTGATTTGTAAATTGGAATGTTTCTAAATCCCAATTCAATGGTTTACGAAGCTTTGAACCTGATCCACTACATCCAGCAAGTACAAAGAGACAAAATACAACCATAAGACCAATTAATTTTTGATAATGCTTCATTAATAAACCTCTTTTCTCTATCCTAAATTTAAATAGGTTATGTTTATCATAACAAAAGTTAACACTACGAGAAAATTGTTTACTACATTTGTTCACGAAATCGTACGAATTTACGTATGTTACTTCTTTATTTCAAGCGAATTACTAGACAAAATATATTTTTTACTATTATTTCTCTAAATAGAAGTTGCAAAACTAAATTTATTGTTACTATTGTAAACCTCCCCCCCTATTTTTTAACAATTACTTAAACATTCATCCATGTTATACACTGTATTCCTTAACAACATTTCGTTACAATACAATTACAACGATTTTAAATGAGGTGATGTTCATGACAAAACGTTATGAAAATATGGATAATGTAAGCACAAAAAAATCAATTCGTTCCTTCATACGTTGGCGAAAAGAGCGAAAACAAAATAAAAAGGATTTTTCTTTTTTAGTAGAACAATCACCTGTTAAACAAAGTAAATTCCTACAGAACAACTTTGAAAAGACGACTGTAACTTGGATTGGTCATTCCACATTCCTTATCCAAACGAATGGGCTGAATATATTAACAGATCCAGTATGGGCTACTAAATTAAAATTAGTTCCAAGACTTACTGAACCCGGTCTTTCTATACAAGAACTACCTAAAATTGATATTGTCCTCATTTCGCACGGTCATTATGATCATTTAGATTTTTCAACGCTTCGCCAGCTAAATGATGATGTTTTATACCTTGTACCTATTGGACTGAAAAAATTATTTACTCGCAAAAAATTCACTCACGTAGAAGAGTATAATTGGTGGGAAAATACAACAGTTAGTGATGTTTCCATTCACTTCGTACCTGCCCAGCACTGGACGAGAAGATCCTTATTTGATATGAATACCTCTCACTGGGGCGGATGGATTATTAATAATGAAACAACGAAAGAAACCATTTATTTTTGTGGTGACAGTGGTTATTTCCAGGGTTTCAAAGAAATCGGCAAACGCTTTTCAATTGATATTGCCCTTATGCCAATTGGCGCTTATGAACCAGAATGGTTTATGAAAATATCCCACGTTTCACCTGAGGAGGCTGTGCAAGCTTATTTAGACTTAAACGCTACACACTTTATACCAATGCATTACGGAGCTTTTGCTCTTGCCGATGAAACACCTCGTGAGGCAGTAACAAGGCTTCGAAATAATTGGAATTTACGTATGTTACCGTGGGAACAACTGCATGTACTCTTTTTAGGCCAAACTTTCACTTATAATAGCGTAACAAATGATAAGCAAACAAATGAAAAAAGTGAAACGATACACGTATAACGTAACTACTTATTTTCTATATTCAACATATACTATAGAAAATCATAAAGTGAAACTTTAATCAGTGGGTGTTTTCTATGAATGAATATTTACAGACTCGCTATATCATTAGCGGTAGTGCCTGTATAGCCCTTCTTATTTCTTACTTCCTATTCACATAAAAAAGCTACTTGAAAATTCATTTCAAGTAGCTTTTTTATTACTCTGCTAAATACATAAATCCGATTGCACCTGGACCTGTATGAGTACTGATAATAGGCGTTGTAAAGAAAATTTCTGATTGAGCAAATCCGCTCACTTTTTCAACAGCCGCTTTTACATTTTCAGCTAATGGAATTGCTTTCGCATGTGGAATTGCAACAGCTTTTACAACTTTTCCAGCTGTATCTTCCTCAAATAACTTAGCTAACGTTTTTACAATTTGACCTTGGCTACGCACTTTCGTTACAGGGTTATAAACACCATCTTCAAGGCTAGCAATTGGTTTTATATTAAGTAGCGAACCGATAAACGCTTTTCCTTTACCGATACGCCCACCCTTCACTAAGTTTTCTAATGTATCTACTACTACATATAAACGAGTGTTCTTTCTCACTTCATCTACACGTTTTAAAATTTCTTCTAGTGAGCGTCCTTCATTTGCCATTTTCGCAGCTTCTATTACTTGATATGCTAAAGCATGTGTAATAAATTGCGAATCAACAACTGTTACTTTTGTATCGGTCATTGATGCAGCACTATTTGCAGTTGCCACAGTACCACTCATTCCACTTGTCATATGAATGGAAAGTACTTCACTTCCATCTTCACCTAACTTGTCATACATTTCTACAAATGTACCCATTGCTGGTTGTGATGTTTTTGGTAGTTCTTCTGATTTAATCATTTCTTCAATAAATTCATCCGGTTGTAGATCAACGCGATCTAAATATGTTTGTCCATTTACAGAGATTGATAATGGTAAAACATGAATGTCATACTTCTCAATTACCTCTTGTGATAAATCTGCTGTTGAATCTGTTACAATTTTAATTTTTTGCATATTATATTCTTCCCTTTCCAATACGCTCTCCTTGTTATTATACTAGTATTCCCATTGCTTTCAACAATTTGGAACGAAATTTAATCAAATTAATTATATTTTTATACCTAAAATGAAAAAGACAGAGCTCCTAACCCTGTCCCCACTCTATATCATGCATTTTTTTCAAGAGTATTTGTTTTATATACATTTAAATAATCATTCCACTTCAAACAATTTTGTAAATATTCACGGAAAGAATACGAAAATCTTGGGTGTTTTTGTTTTTGAATTTTTGCAATAAATAATTGAAGACGAGACTGAATTAGAAACGATAATGGATGCTGCGCCTGTAGAACAGGGATTTCAAATATTTTAATACAATCCCCTGTTGAATGAGTGAAATAAAAACTTTTCGTAATCACAATATCAATCCTCTTTTTCATTGGATTTTGAACTTCTTCTACTTTACGCTGTAACACGTTGTTTAAAGTGGAGACTCCTGTGAATACAAAAGTATCCTTAGACAATCTCTGTAGTCCTTATGGCTAGAAGATTTATACTCTATTCATCTCCACCTAATCCATCCCCCATCCTAAATTTCGCATAAGACGAGGACTCGTTATCCGTATATTGCTTAATATATTCAGTATAAACTTATAAAAGCGCAAAGTTTGTCTAAATTTTGGAGATTCTATAATTTTTTTCTTCTCTATATTGTATACGTTTATAGCTAGAGTATAACAAATAAATAAAAAAAGTGCCTTTATAACGAGGCACTTTTCGATTGGATTTCTTCTTCTCTTTTCTTTTTTCGCTTACTAACAATCTTTGATAAAGCAATACTAATTTCATAAATACAAATAAGTGGTACCGCAACTAAACTATGAGATAAAAAATCTGGCGGTGATATACACGAGGCAATGATAATCAATGCTACGTAAGCATACCTTCTTATTTTTATTAGAAATTCCGCCGTCAATAGTCCAATACTCGTTAAAAACATGACAACTACAGGCAATTCAAAAATTACAGCAAATGGAACTGTTAAATTAAGAACAAAATGAAAATACTTTTCTGTCGTAAACATCGTATTAAACATTTCATTACCTATCGTTGTTAAAAAATGAAATAAAAACGGCATTACAACGAAATATCCAAAACATAAACCTGCAATAAATAATATAGACAATACCGGTATATACATTACTGTCATCTTTTGTTCATTTGGATGTAAACCCGGTTTTACAAATAACCAAATTTGTATAGCAGCAAAAGGAATTGTACAAACGATAGCAAATACTGTAGCAATCGAGAAAAAAATCCACAATACATCACTTGGACCGAGAACAGTTAATTTCATTGGTAAATCTTTTACAAGCCAAAAATAAATATCCTTCGTAAAAGTAAACCCAACAATTAAAAATAGTACAAAGGATAGCACTGTATATATTACTCGTTTGCGAAGTTCAACTATATGTTCTACTACGCTCATTTCCCGATCTTCCATCTCGTTCACCACACTTTATTTATCCATTACAAGGAAAATTTATTACATTTTTTCTTTCTTTTCCTTCTCTTGAAATGCATCATCAGTCAATTCTTTCGTTGATTTTTTGAATTCTTTTAACGTTTCCCCTAAAGCCTTTCCGATTTCCGGCAATTTTTTCGGGCCAAATAAAATAAGTACAGCTACTAAAATTAAAATTAATCCTGGAAAGCCAATATTTGAAAACATTTCTCCATCCCCTTTATTAGTAGATTCCTTGTCCTACTATTGCATAATTTTATTTTGTCAAAAAAGTTTGAAAACGTCAACAAAACCATTGTCTTTTGTCAAAAAAATTCAAAAATATAATCAATTATACAAATTTCATTTTCTATTGCTCTTGTGTATGATATGGTAAGGGAAACGACATATTATTTTATGATAGTAGAAAGGATTACCATTATGACTGAAAAAATGACACGAATGACGCAATTTGTGAAAGAAGAAATTGCAAACGCAATTACACATGGTATCGGTGCCATTTTAAGCATCCCTGCCTTAATCATATTGATTATACATGCCTCTAAGCATGGTACCGCATCTGCTGTTGTTGCATTTACGGTTTATGGTGTAAGCATGTTCTTACTGTATTTGTTTTCGACATTGTTACATAGCATCCACCATCCAAAAGTAGAAAAATTATTTACTATACTAGATCACTCAGCCATTTATTTATTAATCGCTGGCACATATACTCCTTTTTTATTAATTACGCTTCGTGGACCATTAGGCTGGACGTTACTCGCTATAATATGGACACTAGCAATCGGAGGTATCATCTTCAAAATCTTCTTTGTACGCCGCTTTATTAAAGCATCAACATTGTGTTATATCATCATGGGTTGGCTCATAATCGTTGCAATTAAACCACTTTATGAAAATCTAACTGGGCACGGTTTCTCACTACTTTTAGCGGGCGGAATTTTATATTCAGTAGGGGCTATATTCTTCCTTTGGGAAAAACTTCCTTTCAACCATGCCATTTGGCACCTTTTCGTTTTAGGTGGTAGCGCGATGATGTTTTTCTGCGTACTCTTTTATGTCTTACCTACAGCATAAAAAAGGTTTCAGCTTATATAAGCTGAAACCTTTTTTGTTAATTATGTAATTGTGATGCGATAACATCTTGTGTATGCTTCGTTAACTCTTTAATATCCATATGCGCATACTCTTCAGGTGTAATCGGCTTAGAAATTGTTACTGTTGCATGAGCTCGTTTCATGCGGTTTCCATTCGCTTCAAACATTTTATATGTCCCATCTAATGTTACAGGTAAGATTGCTACACCAGATTTTACTGCAAGGTGAAAACTCCCAGCCTTAAATTCTCCAATTTCGCCACCTTTACTTCTCGTCCCTTCTGGGAAGATTACGATAGAATGTCCATTCTTTAACAGCTCAATTCCATCTTTAATCGCTTGAAGTGATTGACGACGATCATTACGATTCATAAATACACAATTCATAAGTTCCATCCACGTTGGTACAACTGGAAACTTCTTAATCTCTGCTTTTGAAACGAATCCAATTGGTTTATTTAAGTAACCTAGTAAAACAGGAATATCCATATTACTTTGGTGATTACTTACAACTAGTACCGGCTTATCTTTTGGAACGTTTTCAAGCCCCTTTACTTCAACTGTAGATCCAGCTACTCGTACCATTTTCTTACCAAACCAATTTGTCGTTTTATACACAACATTATCTTTTTCTTGTGGCGACATCGTATTTACTTGTCTTTTCAGACGCCACATTCTCGGTGTAATCGCAATTACAATTAAAATTAAATAAAAGATTTTAAAAAACGTTTGAATCATACAGAACCCCCACCTATTATCATTCCGACCTTCATTATACTAGACAAACGAAGGAAAAAGAAGAAAAAATGTCCAAACAGCAAGTGTTTGGACATTTTTAAGTATTCTATATTAGAAACGTTTTGCTAATTCACGCGCATTAGCAATTGCTGCTTCTTTAATTTCTTGTGCTTTTTCAGGGTTTGCATTCATACCTTCAACTGCAATATATTCAGTATCATTTACACCAACGAATCCTAATACTGTTTTTAAGTGATTGCGACCGAAGTCTACAGATGCGTATGCTCCTTCAGAATAAACGCCACCTGTTGCTTGAATGTGAAGTGCTTTTTTGCCTTCTAATAAGCCAACTGGTCCATTTTCAGTATATTTGAATGTTTTACCTGCGATTGCTACGTTATCTAAGTATGCTTTTACTACTGGTGGATAGCTAAAGTTCCACATTGGAGTTACGAATACATAACGATCCGCATGCATAAATGTTTCTAAGTTTGTGTTCATTGCTGCAACTTTTTGTTGTTGAACTTCAGTTAAAGTTTCAAAGCCTTCACCTGCTGCAAATTTACCCCAAGCAGCGAATACATCTGCATCAATTGCTGGTACTGTAGTATTGAATAAATCAATTGTTACAACTTCGTCTTGTGGATGTTCGTTTTTATAAGCTTCGATGAAAGCTTCCCCTACTGCCATTCCGAAAGAACCTTCTGCTGAATTTGGATTTGCTGTAATAAATAGTACTTTTGTCATTGTATTCTCTCCCTTTTATACATTTTATCTTTAATTTGAGATTTATAATTTGAAAGTAAATAACTTACCTTATGTAAGTATAATACAAAAAGTTATGTGTGATGTCAATAAAAAATAGCTACTTTTTTTTCGTAAGTTAATGATTTATTTTGTTTCTTTAAAATTCAGTATATAGATATTGAGAATTCTTTCAAACAAAAAGGCTATCTCTACAAATTATAGAGATAGCCTTTTATTACATATTATTTTTGAAACACATGTTTCACTTTTTCAGCTGGAATGTTACTTCCACCTCTACCTTTTACATCTTCAATCATCATTGTAATGACCATATCTGGTGAATTTAAATCAAATGCAGCGAACCAGCCTAGTTCTTTCCCTTCGGCCTCTTTTGATACTTTTAATTCCGCTGTACCTGTTTTTCCAGCAAGAGTCATTCCATCAATTTTAGCAATTTTCCCAGTACCATCTGGATCATTAATTACTTTCGTCATAGCAGTTTTTAATATATCCTGATTGCCTTTTGAAATTACATTCTCTTTCCAAACTTTTGGTTGCTTATCTGTTTTAATAATATATGGAGAAGGTATGTTTCCATCATTAACAATTGGTGCGTACGTTAATGCTAGATGGAGTGGCGTCATTAATACTTGCCCTTGTCCATAACCTGTGTCTGCCATTTGAATATCATTTTTAATACCATCATTTGCGATTTTAGAAGCTGGGAATCCATATTCAATTGGTAGTTTCTCATCGAATCCGAACTTTTTCGCTTCGCTCATAAATTTATCTTTTCCGATTTTCAAAGCTTCTTGTGCAAAATAAATATTATCCGAATATTTCATTGCCTTATCAAAATCAATCGGATTTGCATCTTTTACACGTGTTACATAATAATTACCCCAAGAAGAATCTTTTGTCCATTTTAATCCTTCAATTTTCAACTCTTCTTTTGGATCAATTGTTTTCGTTTCAAGACCGATTGCAGCTGTAATCGGCTTAAATACAGATCCTGGCACTGATAATTGTGTAAATCGATTCGTCATCGGTTTTTTTGGATCATTATTTACCGCATCACGTTGCGCTTTTGACGCCCCTCTTGTAAGGGTATTTGGGTTATAAGCCGGTGTGCTCACAAGTGCAAGTGTTTCTCCAGTCTTTGGATTAATGGCTGCACTTGACCCTACTTCATTTTTCATTTCATTATAAATTTCGCTTTGAACTGCACTGTCAATCGTTAAAGTTACATTTTCTCCATCAACAGCATCTGTTTTTGCTAAATTTTTCATTTCTTTTCCTTGTGCATCTTCTACGAAGACACGACCACCTTTTTTACCGCGTAGCTTTTCTTCCAGTACTTGCTCTAAACCAGCTTTACCTACTGGATCATCAGCTTGATAGCCTTTCTTTTGTAGCGTTTTCAAATCTTCAGCATTCACTTTTCCAATATAGCCAGTAAGATGTGCTGCTTCTTCTCCTAATGGATATGAGCGAACATTTACTGGCTTTGTTGCAACACCCGGTAAATCTATGTACGTATTTTGAGTTGCTCCTTCAGGCAATATTCCCATTGGTACAAGGTAATTTGGTTTTACCCATTTAGCTGCTAATTTTTGATCAATTTCTTCAACAGACATATTTAGTAACTTCGCTACCGTTTCTTTCGTTTGCGGAGCAGCATCACCTAACTGTTCAGGAATCATTCCGATTTCAGAGGCTTTACCATTTACTGCAAGATATTTACCATTACGGTCATATATTTCTCCACGTTTCGGCTGCGTCGTTTGCATACGCACTTTACTATCTTTCGTCATACCTGGGAATATAAAATCAGGAGTCCAATCTACTTTCCAAGATTCTTTATCTCCATCTTTTTCTTTCACCATTTTTGCTTCATGACCAAAAGTGATTTTACCGCCAACTGTATCCATACTTACTTTAAAAGGAACAGGGCCTTCATCTTTTTTATCTTCTTTTACTTCCCCTGTTTCTACTTTTAAATCTTTCACTTCAATGCCAGAATAAATTTTTTCATATTTCTCAGTGAATTCTTTCTTTGAAATATCTTTTTTTGCCTTTTCTGATAATTGATCATACATTTCAGCAAATTTTTGTTTATTCCATGCTTTTGCATATGTATCAAATGCTTCTTGTGGTTTTTCTTCTTTACCACATCCAACTAACATGAATGTTAAGCAAAGAAAAAGAATCCCCCATATCTTTCTCAATCGATTCTCCTCCTCTTTCTATACAAATACTTTAGAAAATATTAGCATTTTTACATGCTACCATTCATTATAGCACTATCGAATCTCATCTATAAACCAATATTGATGGATATAAATAAAAAGATTGATGCGAATATTCACATCAATCTCTATTATTATTGTTGCTTTTCATATACATGATAATAGTACATATACGGATTTTTTTCATCCGTTAACCCTTTTTCAACAAAAATTTCTTTCCAATTTGCCATATCGATTTCTGGGAAGAACGTATCTCCTTCAAATGCATGATGGATTTTTGTTATATATAATTTGTCTACGTAAGGTAAAAAGAGATCATAAATTTGCGCTCCGCCAAAAATAAAAATCTCTTCTTCATTTTTACATAGCTCGAACACTTCTTCTACAGAATGTGCTACTTCACAGCCTTCAACATGATACCCTTCATTACGAGTTACAATGATATTACGTCTTCCAGGCAGTGGTCTACCAATCGCTTCATAGTTTTTTCTTCCCATAATAAGCGAATGACCCATCGTTGTTTTCTTTACATATTGTAATTCACTTGGTAAACGCCAAGGTAAATTATTATCTTTACCAATTACTCTATTCTCGTCCATTGCGACCATAAATGAAACTATCATCTTTTCATCTCCTCTACAATTACACTGCAACCGGTGCTTTAATTGCTGGGTGCGGATCATATCCTTCAATCGTTAAATCTTCCATTTCAAAATCAAACACAGATTTCACATCTGGATTTAATGTAAGTTTCGGGAACGGACGTGGTTCACGTGCCAATTGCTTTTCTACTTGCTCAAAATGATTCGTATAAATGTGTGCATCTCCAATTGTATGAACAAATTCTCCCACTTCAAGTCCGCATTCATGTGCAATTAAATGCGTTAATAGCGAGTAACTTGCAATGTTAAATGGAATTCCAAGGAATATATCACCACTTCTTTGATATAGCTGACAAGAAAGTTTACCGTCTGCTACATAAAACTGAAATAGGGTATGACAAGGTGGTAATGCCATACTTGGTACATCTTCAGGATTCCAAGCAGAAACAATTAGACGACGTGAGTCTGGCGTTTTTTTAATCATTTCAATTACATCTTTTAATTGATCAAGTGTCTCACCAGCTGTCGTTTTCCAAGCACGCCACTGCTTACCGTATACGTCTCCTAAATAACCATATTTATTTGAGAAATCATCATCTTCTAAAACGTTCTTTTTAAACAATTCCATTTGTTCATCGTACTGTACTTTAAATTCCTCATCTTGTTGTGAGCGAAGACCGAAATCGGTCATGTCAGGACCAGTATACTCGTCACTTTCTACCCAGCTCTTAAATGCCCATTCATTCCAAATGTTATTATTATGCTGCAATAAATAACGAATATTTGTATCACCTTTCATAAACCAAAGCAACTCACTTGCTACAAGGCGAAACGGCACTCTCTTTGTCGTTAATAAAGGAAAACCTTTACTTAGATCAAAACGCATTTGATAGCCAAATACAGATACAGTGCCTGTCCCTGTACGATCTTCTTTCTTCGTACCATGCTCCATTACATGGCAGCATAAATTTAAGTATTCATTTTCAGCATGTTTCATATGTAGTAAAACCTTCTTTCAAATCTCTAGTCTATATGGATTTTATCATAAATTTAATGCTAACAGATTGAACAAACTAAATTTATAAAAAAACATTTCTATACTTAACAAAATTCTACTTCTGTATGTTCTTACAAAATCTAAATTCATATGCGCCTGAACCTAATTTCATTTCAGGCATATCACTTGCCTTCCAATCATCTTCCACTATTCGTAATGTAGCAGATGTATTTGTTGGCACATCAACGTTTAATACTGCTTGTCCATGTTCTACACGCCAATCAATTTTAATTTCCCCATATGCTGTTTCACGCTTTATACAAACCCAGTCTAGATTAGAATTAAAATGAGGCTGTATATAAAAATGTTTATATGCAGGGTCGGCTTCATCCACTTCTAATCCAACGATATATCGGTATATCCATTCAACGATAGAGCCATATGCGTAATGATTGTACGAATTCATACTATCATTCCAAAGGGTTCCATCCTCTTTCACACCATCCCAATGTTCCCAAATTGTTGTGGCACCTTTTTTCACTTGGTATAACCATGATGGATAATCTTCATGAAATAGAAGCTTACAAGCAAGGTCATGACGGTTAAACTTGCTTAATATTAAATTTAAATACGGTGTTCCTATAAAACCAGTTGTTAAATGATTTTTACTTTCTTTTAAAAGCTCAATTAACCGATTAAATACTTTCTCCTTCACATCATCTTTCAATAGTTCAAAAAGAAGTACTAATATGTGGGCTGTTTGTGTGTTCGAACTTAACCTACCATTCGGTGTAACGAATTCATTTTGAAACGCTTGAACAATATTTGCATGTAATTCTTTATAAAACGTAGCATCTGTTTGTTCACCTAAAATCTCAGCAATTTTTTGTACAAGCGATGTTGAATATGCATAAAAAGCCGTCGCAATAAAATGCTTGTCTGTTCCGCCTTCATATATATCGGGTTTCGTATCTAATGCAAGCCAATCGCCTAAATGATAGCCTGTATCCCATAAATACTCGTTCTCACCTTGTGAACGTATGTAATCTATATACTTCTTCATACTGTCATATTGTTCTTTTAAAATTGATACATCTCCGTAATGTAAATAATGAACCCACGGACAAATAATTGCTGCATCGCCCCAACCACCGGAAGTATCCAGATTAAAATCTGCTCTTTTTCCAAACGCATCTGGTATAACTAAAGGCACAGCTCCGTTTTTATTTTGGTCTAGTGTTAAATCTTGGAGCCACTTTTTAAAGAACAATTGTACATCCATAATTTGCGTAGCTGTTCCAATGAACATTTGTGCATCTCCTGTCCATCCGAGCCGATCGTCCCGCTGCGGACAATCTGTTGGCACATCAAAAAAGTTCCCTCTTTGAGACCATTCCACATTATGATGAAGTTGATTGATTAATGGATTAGACGTTTCAAATTCAGTCGCTTTTTCCATATCTGTATACAATACAACCCCCTCAAAATCTGCTATTTGAGGCGGCTGAGTTAATCCACTTATTTTTACAT
Source organism: Bacillus sp. EB106-02-03-XG38 (assembly GCF_058792175.1). Classification (NCBI taxonomy): domain Bacteria; kingdom Bacillati; phylum Bacillota; class Bacilli; order Caryophanales; family Bacillaceae; genus Bacillus; species Bacillus sp. EB106-02-03-XG38. Next base: position 400,589 of record NZ_JBYTED010000001.1, on the reverse strand, counting down.
ACCTAAAGCCTTGATATGTAAAATGAGGTTCAAACGTTTCCTCCTCTTCTCCTTTTGCTATATACACTATTTTTTGTTTTGCCTTTCGGAGATTTCCAGTATAAAAACTACCGTCTTTATTTAATATTTCAGCATGATGCAATTCAATCTTTTGTCCAATATAAACATGATGGACTGTAAAACGCATCCACCCTACCATATTTTGTCCCATATCAATAAGCCATTCATGATTTGATAGTTTTGAAATAGCAATTGGTTTTATTATTTTCATTTTGCGAATCGCTTTATTTTCTTGTGCAACAATTATTTGTTTGGAATACTCAATTATTTCAACTTCTTCTAGCACTTGCCCACTTTCTTCAAGCCTAGCATCGTATACTTCACCTTCATAAATTTCTGAGTACAAAATTGGGCTTGAAGTTACCTTCCATGTTTCATCCGTTACAATTTTTTCTTTCGTTCCATCTTCATAGGTTATATGTAATTGAGCAATTATTGCTCGTCTTTTCCCGTAATAATTACGCACATGATGCATAGTAATTGGCCCTTTATACCAGCCGTTACCAACCAAAGTAGAAATATCATTATGCCCAATATTTAATACATGGGTTATATCATATGTTTGATACAATACCCTTTTATCATAACTTGTCCATCCAGGTGTAAAATAACAATCTCCAATACGTTCACCATTTATAGAAGACTCGTATAACCCTAAACTTGTGATATATAAACGTGCTTTTTTAACTAATTTTTTAATAGAAAAGCTTTTATGAAAAGACATAACTTGCGTGCTCTCTTTTTTCGCAGCAATCCAATTCCCGCTCCAGTTATCTTGCCCTTGTATTCCAGTCTCCCAAAATGCTACTTCTGACCAGAGTGATTCTTCTCCGTAATTATCCCATACCTTTACCCGGTAAAAATAACGCGTTTCTGCTCTGTATGAAAATGAATTGATTGGAATATGTAAGCTTTGATCTGTTTCTACTTTTTGGGAGTCAAACATTAATATTTCAAAATCTCTATCCTTCGCAACCTGCAATTGATAAGCAATTTGTTTTACATTTTGGTTACTCGATTCAAGCTGCCAACTCATTTTTACAACTTTTGAATCTATACCAATCGGATTTTTTTTATTATCGCAAAGCATTCTCTTTATTGTTAGCACACTTCTTCACCATCTTTTCTAAAACTTAATTTAAATTAATTATAATAAAAATAAAATTCTAAATAAATAATAATTTCATTCATCCTTACAAAATTATTAACTTTCCATAATTAAAAAGGTTTTCATTTTCTATTACCGAAAGTATAGTGCGGTAGAACAAAATTTATATTTGGAGGTTAGAGGTATGTCTAAAATTGAAACGCCTGTTATGACTTCTTTACAAACAACGATTGAAAAGATGATGAAGGATTTAAATGTTCCTGGCGCTGCTGTAGCTGTTATAAAAGATGGTGAAGTTATTATTTCAGAAGGTTTCGGATATCGAAATATAGAGAAAAAAGAAGCTGTTACACCGAGTACTCGGTTCGCGATCGGTTCCTCAACGAAAGCCTTTGGTACACTTTCATTAAGCTTGTTGGCACAGCAAAAAAAGTTTGATTGGGATACTCCCGTCCAGTCATATATACCTAACTTCTCTTTATCTGAACTACTTGCTAGCTCACAAGTTACAGGACGAGATTTGGCTTCCCATCGCACTGGGGTTAGTCGTCATGAGGCTCTTTGGTACAGCTCTTCCTTATCTCGAAAAGATCTCGTTGAAAAAATAAAACATTTACCACTTGATGCACCGTTCCGTACATCATTTCTTTATAACAACTTAATGTATGCAACAATTAGCTACATTGTTGAAAACATTACGAATCAAAGGTGGGAGCAATACGCTACAGAACATATTTTAGAACCTTTAAATATGAGACATACAAACTTCTCTGTTACAGATTCACAAACTACAGATGATTATGCTTTACCTTACGTTGAAAATGAAGGTGAAATAAAAGAAGTTCCATTCCATAACATCGATACAGTCGGCGCTGCTGGGTGTATTAATTCTACAATTGAAGATATGGCAAATTGGGTACTTCTTCACTTAAACAAAGGGAAATTTGGAGACCATGAATTAATCTCCTCTGAATTATTACAACAAATGTATACACCACATAACTCCATTCCAGATCAACCAGTTTTATCACTTCCTGAATCTCCATTAAATAGTTACGGTCTTGGTTGGTTTATAAGCGCTTATCGTGGTAAAAAGGTGATTCATCATGGCGGTAATATTGATGGATTTTCAGCGCTTGTTTCATTCATACCAACAGAAAACATAGGCCTTGTCATTTTAACGAATGCTGGAGGCACATTACTTCCTACTTATCTTGCTAATCAAATTTATGACGAACTACTTGAATTAGAATCCATTAATTGGCATAAACGTGTTGTAGAAGATACTGAAAAAATGAAAGAAATGATGAAAGAAGCAACTGAATCCATTCCTGAACAAATGAAAGGGACTACACCTTCTCACAAGTTAGACGATTACACTGGTACTTTCGAACATCCTGCATACGGAGCATTACAAGTATACAAACGAGATGATTCGTTATTTGTACAATTTATGGAGATGGACATTCAATTAGCGCATCATCATTACGACATCTTCTCTGCAAAAGTTGATTTATTTCAAATGAAAATGAGTTTATTATTCGCTTATGAAATGAATGTGAGCGGTGAATTCCCATCCCTTCAGTTACATGTACCAGCTATGTTAAGTACGCAGCCACTTGCATTTAAGAAAATTAAATAAATTTTTTAATAGAGGGATGATAACACATCCCTCTTTTCTCTATCTAAAAAAGGATAATACGTAAAGAATACAGAATTCTATTATTCAACTAATCAAATTGCTAGGAGGAAAAGCAATGTACACAGAAATTTTCAAAGAAGTTGTTTCGATTACTCATCACGATTATTCCGGTTGTATTGATAAAAAAGGATGGGACGATCCTTCTACTTATTTACAGACAATCGAGAAATTAGAGAAACACGGAGAACTGACACCAGTACAATTTACTGAAATTGTACGTGATTACTTACTAGACTTTAAAGATAATCATATGTTTTTCAAAATGTACTCTAACAATCAACCTCTTAACAGTGTTGGCTTCCAAGTGAAAAGATACGAAGACCGCCTATATATTACATCCACTTCACATGAAGTAAGAGTGAAAAAAGGACAGTCTATTCTTGCAATAGATCATATGAAAATTCCTGAGCTATTAATAAAATATAAAAAGTATTTAAACGAAACTTCATATGAACGCGAAAAATGGGATTATGTTTTATTAAAATCATCCAATTGCACACTTATAGATGAAGATGGATTGACGCAAACAATTACTTTACAAAAGTATAAACAAAATGAATACACGCCTATTTATTCATTTAAACAGCATAATAAAGATACACTTTTAATTACTTTGACGGACTTCACGAATGCTGAAGCTATTAATAAATTATTAGACTCACATAAAGATGAGCTTAATACTTTTCCAAAATTAATAATAGACGTGCGTTTGAATCGTGGCGGGAGTGATGATGCATTTTTCAACCTACTTCCTTACTTATTTGAAGAAAAAGAAATTTCTCTTTTCAACTCTTCAGATACAATGCAATTAAATCATACAGAACGAAACTTTCATTTACGTATGAAAGACATCGAAATGGAAGATTATGATTCTTTAGACGAACTTTCCAAAATATTTACAGATATATTTATTCAAGATTTAAAAAAGAATTATAAAAAAGGTTTCGTTACATTTGATCCTTCTGAATTACCAAAAGAACTCCAATCATTAACAATACACGGAAGAAAATCACCTACTAGAGTAGTGATATTAACAGACGTTACATGCGGAAGTTCTGGTGATTCTTTTGTAGAAGTTGCAAAAAAATCATTGAAAGTAAAAGTAATAGGTCGTCCTACTGCTGGATTAAATGATTATTCTAATTTAGCGGTAATGGAATGGGCAGATACATTCGCTCTTTACTACCCTACTTCACGGCTTTCTATTATAGATAAAGGCGAAGGAACGTCCGAAATTGGCATACAACCGCATATACATATCCCGTGGACTCCTAAACATATACAAGAAGATGTTGATTTAAATTTAGCATTACAACTACTTCAAAACGAAGAATGGTAAATAAAAAAAGGTAGATGTGAACCACACCTACCTTTTCTATTTCATATCAATCTTTTCTGGTTGAAACCAAATCGGCTTTAATAGCTCAAAATCTTTATGATCCTCTAAAACGATAGTAAGGCGTTCTAACGTATCCTCTAACATATGCGGTGCTGCTCGTAATGACCATACAACTGATGAGAAAACTGTCATGCCCACGTATACCGCGTATAATTTCCAAAACTCCTCTGGTATTCTCTCATTAAAGTATCCTTCTATTTGTCCGATTGAATACGGAATACTAATATCCCTTGCAAATAGCGCAATTTTCACGAAATCATGAAGTGGGTCGCCCCAGTCGTAGCCATTAAAATCAACAACACCTACATATTTCCCATCTCGTACAATTATATTTTCTAAATGAAAATCATCGTGTTGAAATCGATTTGGGCGGTTCTTTAAATATATTTCATTTTCATCTATAAACTTAATGATTTTATCATCATTTTTTATTTTTATTCCACACGTTTTATATGCCTCTACATATTTTCGATGTTTTTTCATTGCTCTTTCATACCACGGAAGGATATCATTAGGAGCTTCATATGTATGCATTTTTGCTAAATCTTTTCCTGCCTCTATACCAATCTCATATTGTTCTTTTGGTGAATACGTAGGCAATAGTTTCTTCGCATCTTCCCCTTCTATATATGAGAAAATACTATATACACCTTCTTCTTCCAATATATCTATTTCAATCGGCCTTTGTGCCTGTACGTTACGTTTTACCATTTCATTTAAAATTTGAAATTCTATTTTCCTTCTTTCATACTCTTTTATATCGCCAATCCGTAACAAATATTTTTCATTATCAATTGTCGTAACTATATATTTCTTATCTGGTGAGAAACCTTTAGAAATTTCTTCAATATTTGCTGCATCTTTTACTATCTGTATATTATTTTGCCATGCGGTAATTGTTTTCATCTATATTCCCCTTACATTTCTACATTTGTTTTATACGCTACCCAAAATTCAATATGATGAATGCCTGCACGAAGTGTATTCATATTAAGAATATGCCCCTTGTACTACTTGTACAATTTCCATTGGTGTATTGACCATATAATCTGGTGCATCTTTTTTCACTGTTTCAATGACATCATACCCCCAAGATACCCAAATTACATTCACCCCAGCCTTTTTACACGCTGCTACGTCTCGCTGTTCGTCACCGACGTAAAACATATCTTTCTCTGTTATTTTTTTCGATTTTAAAAATCTTTTTATCATTTTATCTTTACCGAACAAATTTTTAGAACAATATACTTCTTGTATATTTTCTATATCATTATTGTGTAAAAATGCCCGAATATGCTCTTCTGAGTTCGATGATATGACTGCAATTCCGTATCCTTTTTTATGTAGTTCCTCTAATACATCCTTCATCCCATGAAACAAAATGAGATCTTTTATAGCAGGTTGATACAATTTATAAAATTCCAGTGCTAATATCGGTAGTTTATACAGTGGTACATCGAGTTGTTTACATCTTTCTGGCATCGTTAATTTACGTAAATACTCAATTTCTTCTTCCCTTACCGTTTTATATCCATGCTTTTCAGCAATTTGATTATAAATTGGTACAAATATATTTTGTGAATCTACTAATGTGCCATCAAAATCAAAAACAATATATTTTTGCATTCTCATACTCCCTTTACTTGTTTTTCCTAAACCTATTTTATTCAACACCGTAGTTGTCTTACCCTTCTATACATATAAAAAAAGAACAAGATTTTCTCTTGTTCTTTTTAAGAAAGCCATTTTGGCGGTACATTCGTATTCCAATAAATATTTCCTAATTCATGATGTCCTGAGTACCCATCATCAAAACGGTGATAGTGGAAATTAAAATAGTAACCATCTTGCGGTGGATGATCTCTCCTTACATGAAATCGCAATAAGTCATTTCCTGATTTCGTGTCATAAACGTGAAAGATTTTTTCATTATTCCCACCAGCTGGTTTTTGAGAAATCGCTAATGATTGTAGCGAATCTTCTGGTACATCATTGGCAAGTTCAGCAATTGCCTCTTCAATTTTCGGTAATATTACATCTTTAAACTCATCTTCAATTACTGGACCAATTTTAGTGCCAAACTTTTGCATCGACTGTTTCTCTGCTTCTTGCATTGCATACGTAATAAAAGTATCGGTGGTTAACCTGTCATTCGTTTCTTCATATGTATAGGACGTACTCTCCAAATTTTGTTGCCCAGCTGTGCTTGTAGGCTTGTCCGCAGCTTTGGCATTATCAAGCAATATGGAAGGAGGCGTCACTAAACCAAATGTAAATACGGTAATTAAGGCGACTAAGGTTTTTCTAAACCAATTTGGCATGTATATTCCCTCCCCTTTCACTCATTATATTTTATATAACGGTTGTTTCTTCCATTATACAAAATGATTGTAATTTTTGCACTTTACAATTTTGTTAACGTTCACATATTTTTCACTTGAATATGAAATTGTAAGATTTCATACAATAAAATACAACAACAATGAGGAGGCGATCATATGTCTTTAGATGTCATGTATTCCGCCGCAAGCATACTCGTTTTAGCATATTTTCTTTATCAATGTGTGACAGATTAGAAAAAGAGCCATTTTCCGGCTCTTTTTTTATGGTAAAAATACAATCCAACCAATCCATACTATAAAAAGAATCCCGGCAATTACAGCTAGTAATAAATAAAAATGAGAAAGGATAACTATTCCATACAAAAGTAGTACTGGAAATAATAAATAGCGATCTGCCTTCCATCTTAACAATAGTAATTTTCCTTCATCACAATATAAATGAAGAAACATTTTTTTCGAAAATTCATTCCAATAATCGCGCGCATAACGAGAAATTCCAACTAAAGTAAATGCAAGAATAATAGCTGCAATCCACCTCGGACTCATAATAATACTGACTGTACTTATGCATAGAAGTTGAATATAAAATATTCGCGCACTACTTGTACGGAAAAATTCTTTTAAAAAGGATTCAACAATACGAGATTCCTTTTTCTTTCCTAAAAACTTTTTAGAACGCGGAAACATCCATGGTTTTTTATTCGAACTACTCGGTTTAGCTGTATGACCACCAACTTGCATAATCCCACTCGTCCAGCGCATACTTTCTTCTTTCTCTGTCTCAACTTCTTTAAAAAAACAATTTTTATAATTCAATTTTTCTTTTATCAATACGATAATTAGAAAAACTGCTAGACCGATACATAGTATAGAATAAAATGGATTTTTATAAATAAGAAACAGACTCAATCCAAAAAAGGTTAAACTTATAGAAAACATTACATTTTTCATAATCTATAGTAGCCATCGTTTCCCCACACGTATATGAATAAATCTCGTTAATAACGACAATAAAAATCGAAATACAGTAAAGAATACCCAAAATAATACGACTTGTATTTTCGTTACTCCAATACTTTTCATCAATACTGGTAACATAGCAGCTACTACCACTACATTCGTTATCGCTATTCGAATAAACGTATATGTCATGCCATACTGGATTAATTTTTGCATGTGAGCGGGATACGAAATTAAAAATAAACTATCCGCTTGTTCAAAAAATGAACGAACTCCTCTCGAATATGTAATCACATAAAAAGCGAATAGACCTAACCCAAAATAAACTGTCTCTCCCATCGATAATTCTTCTATCCATAGTGAACGATAATAAATCCCTATAAATATAAGTGCTGGAATAATAATATATAGCGCGACTGTCCAATCAGTTATAGAACGTATGGACTTCCATTTCCGTCCCAGTTCATGACGCAATCTTTTATAAAATTGTTGTTTAATCATGCTGTTCACGCCTTACAATTACATCAAAACAGTCTAATAATGAACTCCCTGGCATTTCCGCTAACGTTTGGATAGATTCTAAATGTCCATCTGCGACTAATGTACCTTGTGAAATGAGTAAAAATCTCTCACAAATTCTTTCAGCTGTATCTAATACATGTGTACAAAGTAAAATTCCTGCGCCACGTTCTTTCTCTTTATATAAATAACTTAAAAACTCTTTCGTAGCTACTGGATCTAAACCGATAAAAGGTTCATCAATAATATAAAAATCTGGTTCAGTTAAAAATGCCAAAATGAGCATCGATTTTTGTTTCATTCCTTTTGAAAACTTTGATAAATACTCATGTTTATGTTTATCCATTCGAAACATATGTAATAATTCTTCAGCTTTCTTTTCCCAGCTTCCTACTGCGTTCTCGCGAGCAGCCATTAATAGTTCAATATGTTCCCATAGCGTTAAATAATCATAATATGTCGGGTGCTCCGGCACATATGCATAAGGGTTCTTTTTTTCACCGAATGATATTTCACCATTCATATTTACAAGTAAACCGAGCATCGTTTTAATTGTCGTACTTTTCCCAGCACCATTCGCACCAATAAGTGCAACTAATTCACCTTTTTCAATTGAAAAGGCAATATCATGAATTATCTTTTCCCCTATATCATAACCGGCAGTGCGGATATTCACGTCTAACATACATTCCCCTTCTTTCCATTTCCAATGCAAACTAGGAAAAGAATAACATATAACTATCTATATATCATTATAAAATATTTATTTTCATAGCAGGAATAAATATTTTTTAACAGAATACTTAATGTTTGATTACATTTAATTGGAGTGGATAATATGTCTTTTCAAATTCGTGAAGCTACGATAGACGATATAGATGCACTTTGCTCTTTAACAACAGAACTAAAAGGTTCCTCTATTTCGTATGAGGATATGAACAACCGATTACAATTCGTACAAATGAGTCCTTTTGATTTTTTATATGTTTATGAGGAAGAAGAAACTATATTTGGATTACTTGGGTTTCGTATACGTGAAAATTTAGAAGATGTAACTCGTTATGGGGAAATTTCAATTATTAGCGTTGATTCTACAATACGACGAAAAGGCATTGGGCAAGTATTAATGGATTACGCAGAGCAATTAGCAAAGACACATAATTGTATCGGCACATGGCTAGTCAGTGGAACAAAAAGATTAGAAGCACATCCTTTTTATAAAAAATTAGGCTATGAAGTGAATGGATATCGATTTGTAAAGCATTTTTAAACTATCTATAAATGGAAAGGACTAAAACTATGACAAACATCGAAGCTATTTTTATTGATCGTGATGGTACAATTGGTGGTGACACTACAATACATTATCCGGGATCTTTTACATTATTTCCGTTTACAAAAGCAGCTTTGCAAAAACTAAAAGCTCAAAATATAAAAATTTTCTCTTTCACAAATCAGCCAGGTGTCGCAGACGGGATAGCAACTGTTGCTGATTTTGCACAAGAATTAAAAGGTTTCGGCTTTGATGATATATACATATGTCCTCACAAACACGGTGATGGTTGTGAATGTCGTAAACCAAGTACAGGTATGCTGCTACAAGCAGCCGAAAAACACGACCTTGATTTAACAAAATGCGCTGTAATTGGTGATCGCTGGACTGATATCGTTGCAGGAGCAACGGTACATGCGACAACGATATTAGTGCGTACAGGCGCTGGATACGATGCTTTACATACGTACCGAGACAAATGGGCACATATTGAGCCAAACTACATTGCAGAAAACTTTGAAGATGCTACAAATTGGATTTTAAATCAACTGTAATACAAATGAAAAGAGACGTTTTTATAATGAAAACGTCTCTTTTCATTTTATTTTTTTTTAAAACGTTAATTCATAATGGAAATAACGATTATCTCTCAAATAACCATTTTCAGCGTATAATCGCTGCGCTGATAAATTATCAATCTCTGTTTGTAATTTTACACCTTTTGCACCATTTTCTAAGGCAAATTCTTTAGCCGCTTCTAATAATTTTTTTCCTGTTCCTGCCCCGCGCTTAGTAGCTTGTACAAACAGATCATTTAAAATCCATAATTCTTTCATCGAAATAGAAGAAAATGATGGATATAATTGCGTGAATCCAATATATTCACCGTCTTCAACTGCCACGAAAATAACAGATTCCTTTCTCTCAATTCGATTTCGCAAAAATACTTTTGCTCCGTCTATATCGGAATCTTGTCTATAAAACATACGATAATTATTAAAAACTGATGCTAGTCCATCTAAATCTGCAATTGTTGCCTCATATATTCTCATTTTACTCCATTCCCCTTCCAATACTGTTTCATTATATCCGTTGCCCATTTAGGCTGTACAATTTCTTCTGTCGGCATAAACTCTTTCATTACCGGCTTTATATCCAATATAGGGGTGCCATCAATAGCATCTAATCCCTCAACAATAATTGATTTACCTTCTCTTTTGATTACCTTTGCAATTGTTGCTCCTATGCGATTCGGACGATTTTTCCCGCGCTGTGCAAAAATGCCTACTTTAGGATAATCATTATTATTTCTAGGATGTCTAGCAAAATATTGAATTTGTTCATCAGTTACTTTATGAAAATAAAAAACAACTTCAATATGAGAAAAATCTTCAATCCCTTGTATACTTTCTTCTGTATACATTTCATTTAAAGTAATATAGGATCTTACTTCTCCCCACTCATCATCTTTTATTTCCTTTCTTTCATTATGTACAAATGCGATTGGTTGAACTGAAAACATACGCATTCCCCCTTAAATGTAACCACTTACATTATAAAATATTTTCTGAATGTTTTCCACAAACACGCATTAGGTTACATAATATAATTATAATCTATTTTGTAAAGCGAAATTAACTGCTTCAACTGCATGTATATGAGTTGTGTCGAATATCGGAACTGATACGTCTTCCTGCTTTATTAATAATCCTATTTCTGTACAACCTAATATGATTCCTTGTGCCCCTTGTTGTACTAGCTCTTCTATAACTCTTTTATAATACTCCCTAGATGGAGATGTTATCTTTCCTAAACATAATTCTGTATATATTACTTCATTTATCTTATCTCTATCCTTTTTTGATGGAACTATTACTTTTATATGATCTTCCTCTATGCGTAATTTATAAAAGTCTTGTTCCATTGTATATTTAGTTCCAAGCAAACCAACCGTTTGAATGTCTTTCCTTTTCATTTCTTTCGCAGTTGCATCAGCGATATGTAAGACTGGAATATGAATATTCTCCTTTATTTTCTCAATTACTTTATGCATTGTATTCGTGCAAATAATTATAAAATCTGCTCCTCCCCTTTGTAACGCATATGCTGCATTCCCTAATACTTCTCCTGCGCCATTCCAATCTCCGTTAGACTGGAATCGTTCAATCTCTTCAAAATCCACACTATTAATCATACATTTTGCTGAATGTAACCCTCCTAATCTCACTTTTATTTCTTCATTTATAATTCGATAATATTCAGACGTTGATTCCCAACTCATACCACCAATTAAACCTATTGTTTTCATGAAAAATAACACCTACCTCATACTATTTTCAACAACTAATCGCTACATTTTATTATGTATATTATTCATAATAAAACAAGACTTTACGTTCAAAATATAAAGTCTTGTTTTAACTATTTCCAAGGAAATTTTATAAGAATATTCTGAAATTAATTATCTAATATTTTTATAGAATCTTCATATTGATAATGAAAACACTCTCGATACAACTGTTTAATTTCATCATATGATGGCACACGTGGATTATTTGCTGGACTTCCACTTTCAATTGCATCAGATGCCATTTTAGAAATAGCTTTTTCAAACTCAACCTCACCAATTCCATATTCTTTTAAATTTGGAATACGAAGATCAAAGCAAAGTTTTTTTATTTCCCCGAGCGTGTAATCGGCTACTTCTTCATCACAGTAGGAATACATATCTTTATTTAAACAACGTCCAATTTCCGCTAGTCTTTTTATTGCACTCACTTTTGTATATTCTAAAACTGTCGGTAATAGTATTGCATTCGATATACCATGTGGTACATGAAATAACGCACCTACTGGTCTTGACATTCCATGAACTAATGTAACAGATGCATTTGAAAATGCGATTCCAGCTTGTAAGGATGCTATCATCATCGCTTCTCTTGCCTCCATGTTCTCACCGTCTTCATATGCAATACGTAAATATTTCATAATACTTTCAATTGCGGAAAGAGCTATTACATCTGTAAGTGATTGTGAAACTTTAGAAATATATGCTTCGACTGCATGACATAATGCATCTATCCCTGTTGCTGCTGTAATGTGAGGTGGTACCGAACGTGTTAAAATTGGGTCAATAATCGCTACTTGCGGGGTAAAACTTGGATGCTTCATCATCATTTTTACATCTGTTCGTTTATTCGTAATTACTGCTACACTTGTTACTTCCGATCCAGTTCCAGAAGTTGTTGGGATTGCAATAAGTGGTAGCGGATCATTGTCTATTTCCATATCCTTTTGGACATAATCTTCCACTTCTCCACCATTTGTATATAACACCGCAACTGCTTTCGCTGCATCGATACAACTTCCACCACCAATACCAATAATAAAATCACACTTTCCTTCTTTACAAAGTGTTAACGCTTCTAACACGTGTAAATTGGTAGGCTCAGCATTCACTTTATTATATGTAATAACAGTAATACCTTTCGTATTTAATTGTTGTATACACCTCTCGACATATCCTAAATCCTCCATAATTGTATCCGTAACTATAAATGCTCTTTTCCCCAACTTTTTAGATTGTTCCCCCAGTTTTTCAAGCGAATTTCTTCCATATAATACAGACTTCGGCATACGAAACTCAGCAACTTCTTGCAAGTACTCCACCCCTTCTTCCCCTAATTAATATTTTAGTTCATAACATATCGACTTAATAAATTCCTGTTACTGTATAGAATGCAATAACTAAAAATACAGCAACCGTTTTCAAAACAGTAATTGCAAAAATATCTTTATATGACTGTTTATGTGTTAAACCTGTAACTGTAAGAATAGTAATAATTGCTCCGTTATGTGGTAATGTATCCATTCCTCCTGATGCCATTGACACGATACGATGCATTACTTCTAATGGAATATCGAATTGATTGGCCGCTGCAATAAACTTATCTCCCATCGCACTTAAAACAATTCCCATTCCTCCTGATGCAGAACCTGTAATTCCAGCTAAAATATTCGTCGTGACTGCTCCATTCACTAGAGGATTTGTGAATGTGGCAGAAATGCCATCTCTCATAATCGCAAATCCTGGAAGTGCTGCGATGACACCACCGAATCCAAACTCAGCTCCTGTATTCATCGTTGCAAGTAGCGCTCCACCAATACTTGTATTCAATCCAGCTTGAAATCCTGTTACTACACGTTTCCAATATAATAATAACGTAGTTACTATACCTATAATAAGTGCCAATTCTACTGACCAGATTCCAACTACTGCACTTAATTCTACTTTTCCAAATGACTTCATACCAATAGCTGAAAAATCAAAACCATTCGGATACCACTTCGGTATCATAATAGTAAAAATTTTATTCATTACACCTACTAAAATAAGTGGTATAAAAGCAATCACTTGTTGTGCTCTTGTAATTTCAATACTTTTCAGTAACGGCATATCTTTTTGTTCTGCTTGTAAAGAAGCTGCCATTTCAGTATTCCCATCGTTAAAACCAAAATACCCTTCTCCTGCTGCCTTTGCCTTCTTACGTCTACTCTCTAAATATAGTAAACCTAACGTAAGTACAAAAATTGCCCCTACAATACCAAGTATCGGTGCAGCGTAGATGTCCGTTTTAAAAAACGTTGTAGGTATTACATTTTGAATTTGTGGTGATCCAGGTAGCGCATCCATTGTAAACGTGACTGCTCCAAGAACGATTGTTCCAGGGATTAAACGTTTTGGAATATTCGCTTGTCGAAACAACTTAGCTGCGAACGGATATACAGCAAACACTACTACATACACACTAACGCCACTATACGTTAAGATAGCACCCATTAATACAATCGCTAAAATCGTACGTTTTTCACCAACTAACTCTATAATTGTCTTTGCAATCGAGTCCGCAATTCCTGACATTTCTACTACTTTCCCAAATATTGCCCCAAGTAAAAATACAGGAAAATATAGCTTAATAAAACCTACCATTTTCTCCATAAAGATATTAGAAAAGAAAGGTAATACAAAACTAGGCTCTGTCAAAAATACCGCAAATAATGCAAAAATCGGTGCAAATAATATAACAGAAAAGCCTCTATAAGCTACAAACATTAGTAAACTAAGTGCTAATAATATAATAACTAGCTCCAATTATACCCCTCCATTAAACTGAAAATTCAAACTTTTATTATTAAACTTCTACTGATCTTTTATTTCTGACATTCCTCCTCTTATTCATACAAATTTTTTATGCTAAAAATGTCTAATTATAAGTATTCGATTACATATGAAAAATCCCTTTAAACAAAAACGATTTCATCGTCATCTGTCATAAAGGGATTTTTAGTCTCTATATTTACTTTTTTACCAAACTATTTTCTACACAAAAATAATGTAATTCTTTTATATCATTTACTATATGAGTCGCACCAACTTCATTCAATTCTGTTTCACTACCATAGCCATATAATATACCGACTGAAGCAATTCCATTATAATTCGCCCCTATTATATCGTGTTTTCTATCTCCAATCATAACAATTTCTTCTTTATTAAGATCTTCATTTGTTTGTAGAATATGAGCAATGATCTCTTCTTTCTTTATTCTCGTACCATCTAAATTACTTCCAATGATATCTTGGAAATAATCCGTTAGTTGAAAATGCTCTAATACTTGTTTTGCAAATACAGTAGGCTTTGAAGTTGCTATAAATAAACGATTTCCGGTATCTTTTAATTGTTTTAAAAGATTTGGAATACCCTCATAAACATTATTTTCTAACAATCCACGCTGCTTTAAATACTCTCTGAAATAAAAAACAGCTCGTTCAACTTCTCCTTCATTCATATTGTATCTCTCTACCAATGATTGCTGAATGGGCGGACCGATAAATGATTCCAACTCACTTACATGTAATTCTTCAATTCCAAGCTGCTTTAATGCATACAATACTGAATTTACAATTCCTTCTTTCGGATCCGTCAATGTTCCATCTAAATCAAATAGAAATGTTGTATACAAATTTAATCCCCTCACTCATTTTTACTTTATATATTATATGGAAGGCTTATTCATGCCCACCTTTTACTATACTATCATTATTTATCTTTTCGAAATATTTTTCCTTCTATGTCACATACTTTCAGTTACAAAGTGTAATACATATGTTAAAGTAAAAAAGTTACAATTATTTTAATAGAAACTGGTGAATCTAATGTCAATTACCTTAATTGTTATAATGGTTTTCACAATTGTTATTCACGCGGTTGAAACAAGCTCTTATAGTATTCGATTAGCTGGAGTGCGTTTAAAGAGAATTGCTGTTGCTTTGTCTGTCGTAGGCATGGTGTTACTTATATCAAGAACATCTAACATGCTACAAGCCTTTTTAATCGGCGGAATCGTCGATGAGGCAAAACGAGACGCTTCCATTAATTTAGAACATACTATACGGCTCATTCTATTATCCGCCTCTGTCGGTACTTTACTTGCGATTATACTGTATCCAACTTTGACCAAATTATTTGGATACGTCATTCAAAACTTTGAAACAAATGGTTCTTTCATTCGAATGATGAAAACAAATAACATTCAAAAATTAAAGTATACAAAAAAATACGTACGCTTTCCAAAATTAGAAATGATTCATAGACTGCGTATCGGTGGTATTCCAAAACGTATTATGCTTATTAATATGTTTGCTACTGCAATTTATACAGCTGGTGTTCTTTCAGCCCTATACGCTTCCTTTTTACTTCCAGCTTACGCAACAAAAGCTACTACAGCTTCCGGCCTTATTAATGGTTTTGCTACAATTTTATTAACAGTGCTGCTTGATCCACGTATCGCACTTTTAACAGAGCGAGCTCTTCAATCAGAAGAAGGTGCTGAAGCAATGAGTAAAATGTATGGTTGGTTAATGATTTCTAGACTTTTCGGTACGTTATTAGCACAACTATTATTCATACCAGGTGCTTATTGGATCACATGGATTATAAAACTAATGAATTAGTCCTCAATTAAAAAGTAGGTGGGATAACAAATGACAATCCAAACAGAGCAAGATATAATTCACTTAATAGAAAACGACGAATGGATGATGAATATATTACAAATGGCAAAATCACTACAATTACCTGATTGGTGGATTTGCGCCGGATTTGTTCGCTCTAAAATTTGGGATACTTTACATAACTATGAATCTAAAACAGCTACGCCTGATGTTGATGTAATTTTTTATGATAGTCTACATAAAGATGAGATATACGAACAATCTTTAGAAACGAAATTAAAGAATATGGATGCTACTATCCCTTGGTCTGTAAAAAATCAAGCTCGTATGCATGTATTGAATAATATGCCACCGTACTCTTCTTCTGTTGATGCTATTTCTAAATTTCCTGAAACGGCAACGGCTTTAGGAGTTACACTTGATGAGCTAAACAACGTCATATTAACGGCTCCATGTGGTATTGAAGATGTGATAGCCTTACAAGTGAGACCAACAGATCATTTTCTTGAAACAAAAGAACGATTACATATGTACAACGCTAGAGTTACTAAAAAGAATTGGCAAAACAAATGGCCTAACATAACAATTACTTATCCAAAAATATAAAAAAGGAGCTTCGTATTATACGAAGCTCCCTTTCTATTTTATTTCAAAAACTCAATGACTATTTCAGCAAAACGATCTGCTTCCTCATAATGCGGTGTATGTCCACTCTCTTCAAATGCGATACACTTGCCGTTTCGAGCGTCTTTATTAAACGTTTCAATTTGTTTTTCACACGTTACTGCATCGTGTTTTCCTACAATTAATAACATTGGGTTTGTTATATCTTTTATTTTAGGTAATAATGAAGTATGGAATACTCCTTCTAATTTTAATCTATCAAAATGGGTCTTGGAGCGATTTGAAAATACTTCCCACTCTTCATCACTATATAAACTCTCGTCTGTCACATCTTCCTTATTATTGTAAATCTCTCTTCTAATTCATCACTTAGTCTTATATAAGCTTCTAACAACTCTTCTGAACTAGCATTGCTAGATGAATACGCAAGAGACTCTTCTGCTACTTCTTCTTTTCCATACTTTTTTAATAAGTTACCTGTCTTTTGTAACAAACCTTTACTTGTTAATGCAAAATCGAAAGTTGGCCCTTCAAATATGATTTTCTCTATTGAACTTGGATAAATCGACGCATATAACAACGCTACATATCCACCGAAAGAATGTCCAATTACAGACCACTTATCAATTTGTAATGCTTTTCTTAGTTCCTCACAGTCTTCAATTAAATCATGTAATCCAAAAGCTTCGTCCTCAGTAATTTCTTCTGAGCGACAAACACCCCTTTGATCTATCATAATTACAAATAAAGAATCTTTTAAACGTTCCGCTTGATGAAATGAAAAATCATAGCAACTTTCTCCTGGTCCACCATGTAAGTATAGGACTGGTTTATTTTTAGGGTTTCCATGCGTTTCAACGTATAGCTTTTTGCCTCTAATATTCATGTATTTCCCTACTTCTATCAAATTTGCCTTTATAATCATCACCTTCTTTTTCACTGAATATTATAACACTTTATCTTAAATAATACCTATTACATTTAAAAAGACGATGATAATTGCGAGCGGTGCTACAAATCGAAGTAAAAACGCCCAACAAGTAAATACTTTCTTTCCATAATTACCACCTACAAAAAACTCTGCTTCTAGTACCTTCTTCTCCATTTTGAATGAAACGAAAATACTAATAAATAGTGCTCCAAGGGGCATTAATATATTACTAGATAAGAAGTCTACTGCATCAAAAATATTCTTTCCAAAAATCGTAATATCACTCCATATTCCAAACGATAATGCTGATGGTATACCTACTAAGAAAATGCCGAAACCGATCATCCATGATAATTTCGTTCTCTTTTCTTGTTCACCATTTGCTAATGCTGAAACAACTGTCTCTAATAGTGAAAAAGCTGATGTTAATGTCGCAAATGTAAATAGTGCAAGAAATACTGTTAAGAAAACCCCACCGAATGGAATTTGACTAAATACTGATGGTAATACGATAAATAGTAATCCAGGCCCTTCTGTTGGCTCCATTCCTAATGAAAATACGGCCGGAAAAATAGCAAGACCTGCAAATAATGAAACAAATAAATTCAATCCAACAATTGTTATTGCTGATTTTGGTAAACTTTCTTTTTTATTTAAATAGGAACTATACGTGACCATAATCGAAATACCGATACTAATTGCAAAGAAAGATTGGCCCATTGCGAACAAAATACTTTCTGAAGTAATCTTTGAAAAATCTGGTTGTAAGAAAAACTTCACACCTTTCATTGCATTATCAAGTGTTAACGAGCGAACAATAAGAGCGACAAATAAAACGAACAATGCTGGCAACATATATTTACTTGCTTTTTCAATCCCATTTTGTACTCCCTTTGATACAACCCAAATCGTAATGAACATAAAAGCGAAATGTCCCATAATCGCCCAAGCGGGATTTCCAATTGTTTCAGTAAATAATGCTCCGTAATTTTGCCCTGGAGTAATAAGTTGCCCCGTTACTCCTCTGAACAAATAAATGAATACCCATCCACCTACAACACTATAAAACGAAAGTAGTATAAAACACGTTCCAACGCCAAGGCGTCCAATCCAGTGCCATCCTGTATTAGGTGCGATACTTTTAAATGCGCCAACTGCTTGTTTCTGCGTACTACGTCCAATCATAAATTCAGCTATAAGTAACGGCAGCCCAATTAGTACAGTAAATAATATAAATATTAGAAAGAATGCTCCTCCCCCGCTCTTCCCAGCTATATAAGGAAACTTCCATATTGCGCCAAGCCCAATTGCCGATCCTGCTGCAGCCATTATAAAACCTAATTTCGAAGTCCATTGCTCTGTCTGTTTCATCTTATTTTCCCCCTAATTAAATCTTTTTATATAAATAATAGAATTTTATAAACCAGTCCAAATAAACCCTCCATTTCTATTTCCATAAAATAAAAAAATGGCCCAACGTCTCTATATAAAGAGACGCTAAGCCATTTACTTAACGCGGTACCACTCTTATTGATTCCATTATGAATCCACCTTAGTAGTAATCGTTTGATTACAAACCTAATATCGAAGGTTAACCGTTAAGATTTACTAAGAATGTGATTCCGTTCCACCTTACTGCTCCTAGGCGAGTTCAGGATGTCATTTGACTATGTCACACCAACCCATAGCTCTCTGTACAAATATACGACCTTACTACTCCTATTCAACACAATTAAATATTTAGAATATATTTTCTTTTGAAATTAATATGAAGTATATCGGTTATATTAGTAACTGTCAAGGGGTATATTAAAATTTGTTGAGAAACCTTTTTTATTTTTCGCTATCCATCATCATCACCGTGATCATCAGTACCTTCTTCTGGATTATCTTCATCTTGTTGTTGTGATGACTCTTTTTGTTGAATAGCGTTATTTACCGCTGTAGTAGACATGACTCCACCTGTTATTGGATGTACTCCATCTACACTATATTTTATTTCAGTGTACGTTTCGATTTCATCAAAATCACTAAAGCATCCTAACCATAAAGAAACATCGTTTTTCATTTTTTATCTCCTCAAACCTTCTGGTAAATACATAATGCCATTTTTTATTCTATTTTCAGCCCACTCATTAAGCCCTTTAAAAAACTTTCATAGTCAGAAGTAGAATCAATAATCTTTAACATTTAATTATGTATTTTTGTCGAGCCTCTTCTTCCATGACGACCAGGTGGATTTACAAATTCAACATCTTTAGTCAGAGACCTCATTTCTTTAATATCATCCCTACTAATTCCCCACCGCTTAAATTTAGGAGTTCTTGCTACAAGATGCCACTCATGGTATCCTCCTGAGCGTCTAATCCTATCTTCTATTTTACTTCTCAACTGAGGATTATTCTACATTTCCTCAAATTCTTTTACTGTTAGATTATCAAACCATTTATTAAACTCATTGTTTCTTACTGATGGAATTTTCACATCACTTAAACGCTTACTATTCCCACTAGTACTCTTACTACCTTCACCCGTACCCTTATTTAAAAACAAAAGCGATAATTGGGTTACCAATTATCGCTTACTAATTCAAATCATTTGATGTACTATAAAGTAACAATTATTTTATTATCTATGATAGTTCTAAAATTGGTGTAATTTCTCATCATGTTATTACCATATGCACTAACTGCTTCATTACTACACACCATACTTTCATAGTTATCTTTAAATTCTTTTTTTATTGACTCTTCCAAACTGGCATAGTATCTTTTGATAGCTTCCTCTGCCAATTCACGCGACCCGTGCGTTAATATAAAATTAATATCTATCATATAACCCTTTTGAGGATAAAAACCCTTTTCAACAACCTCTTTTACAAAGTTATTTAAATCATTTGTGCACTTTTCTAAAATTGGCATAAATACACTATTTAACCAATTAGTGAATTCATTAACTGTCCGCTCCCACTCTTCCTCATTTGCTATGTTCCAATATAACTGATCGCTTGGTACATTGCACTGACGTGTATTAATATGAAATATTTTATCTTTAGATTTTAAAGGAAGAATTGCACATTCACCATAAAATACTACATTTTTATCAAATATATTATTCCAACTTGTATAAAGGAGTACCTTATAAATGAAATTTTTATCTTTTTTACTCATCCAATGACCTGACTTAGAATATTTCCAACCATTATCTAAATACTTTTCAGATATTAGATTACATACATATTCAAATGCTTTATTCGCTTTCATATTACATCTCCAATTCAAACTACCTAAGATTCATATATTTTAAACTCAATCCTTAAATCTTGAGTATTCTCCCTAAAATTCTCCAATAATTTGCAACAACGTATAAATTTGATTTCTGTAATATCTCATAAAAACGAACTCTTTTTTCTTCATTCTGTAAAACTTCCACTAACGTCTCATCTAATGGACAAATTTCTAGTAAACTCATTGAACTACACTCTTTATTTAAAATAACTTCGCCACCTTACTTAAAGTAAGATGGCGAATGTTAAATCCTTTATTTTTGAATATTGATAACTGGTACTTCATTTGTATTATTAGTTCTATTTACTAGATTTAGGTAGAAATGTGATACTGTAGTAGTATAATATGGCGTAATCCAAAGATATGGAAGATTTAGTGTAAATATTCCCACCAATGAACCTAAAATAAACCACCCAATGAAACTTAACCAAGTGATAAATAAATCTAACTTATGTCCTTTCATCATCATTTTACTTTTTTTAATTGCTTCACTTGCTGTACATTCTGGATCCTCTAACATAATGTAGTAAGCCATAGAATAAGAGAAAAATTTAATAATACCTGGAACAATGAACAAAAGACTCCATAAGCTAATAAATATTGTTTGTAAGATACCTAATTTCATAGCTCTAAATATATTTTTTGAATTGAAACCAGCAAATAAATCACCTATTGTGGTAGATTCATTTTTCGCTAAACGTAATGTGATTGTATAATAGCCGTAACTCATAACACTTTGTACAACAATATAAAGAATAAAAATAATAGCCCATACAATAATTTGAGATAAAATCAATCCAAAATTAATTTGAGGTTCGCCATATGAATAATATACAAAGTTCTCAGGTCCTATAATATCTATAAACAAACCCAAAATTAGAAATACTACTATACCAATGATATACATACTTGCTACGGGGATGAGATAATTAAGAAACGTTGAACCTACCCCTAATCCCCATCGGCCTTTCAATGAGGCTAATGCTTCTCTTTTTAAATTGCTAATCATCTTTTTTCCACCTTTCAAATTCTGTATTATGCATAGTGTGGCTTTAATGAATAATTAATGAGTTTAGTAAAATTCAAATTTCTACTAAACTCATTAATATTTACTCCTTATGCGAAATAATTTCGCCATCTTACGCAAAGTAAGATGGCGAATGTTAAATCCAATTATTTTTTAACGTTCATAGCTTTAATTTTTTCTACATTCTCTTTTGCTTGTTTCGTTATTTCTCCATTAATAGCTTTTTCATATTTATCACGAGTTAAAAATTCAAAACATTTATACGCATTATTCGTATCAGTTGCAGACATATATCCTGCACCTTTATTAAACATTTTTAGAGCTACCGTATTCATCCACTCTTTTGCATCTGCTTCTGGATATCCTAGTTCCATAGAGTGGTAAGTTAATTCAATTGCTGAAGCTAAATCTTCAATCGTATCTTTATTCCCGCTTACCTTTGCAGCTTCAAATGTACTCAAATACTCAATTGCCGCTTTTACCCCATCTTTAATTCCTAATTCTTCAATACCTGGTGTTTTATATAAAATTTGATAGTTGTTTAACGCTGATTTATATTGCGTTTTTTCTAACTGTTTTGCTTCTTTAATTACAAGACCAGCTACATTAGAAAATCCTGTTTTGTCAACCACACCGCGTGAAGCTGCTTGACCATAATAATGTAAAGCATTATACAGGCTCGTTTGTCCTTCTTTATTTGCTTCATCACCTGCTAATTGCACAAGTTGAATTCCCTCCATTTTTTTTGATGCATTATCAATCATATTCATACCACTAATTTGGCCAATCGTTTTATCAATATCTTTTAACTGTGCAAGTAATGTGTATGATGGTAATAATGTTTTACCTACTTCACTTTGCCATCCTGTCGTTCCATTCATTTTATTCCATTCATTTTCTGTATCTGTCCATAATTTATTCGCATAATTAACCATTTCTTCTCTTGAACGTTCCAATGGGTGCTTTGTACGAATTGCGTTTGCAATATTTAATACTGCTGTATAATATTCTCCATTATTTGCAGCATCGTTTGCTTTTCTTTCAAACATTAGCGGCATTAATAACTTATGAGATTCATCTTGAACGGATTTTTCTACTCTTGTCGTATTTGCTAATAAATTCGCTTTATTTATAGCATCTTCGACTTTGAAATTAGAATCTTTAATTTGTCCACGAAGTCCCTCTACAGCCGCACTAAATTGCTGTTCTAATTTTTCTTTTTGTTCTCCTGTTGCACCGTCAATATACTTATTTGCTAATAGTAAAGCATTTTCATATTGTGGATTCGTTGGATTTAAATATGTTTCTATTTGATCGATTTCTTGACTAAATGGTTCAGATTTTACTTGTGCTTTTTGAGTACTTGAATCGATATTATTTGTTTTCTCGTTATTTTTGGTACCTCCAGTCTTAGCATCTTTTTGGTTTTTCTCAGTTGTTGTACTTGTTGCCTCATTTTCTTCTGTAACTGCTTTTCCTTCATTACTGCTAGTATTTTCTTTTACAGGGCTTGCTTTTTCTTGTATCTCAGTTGCAGACTGCACTACTGTTGTTTGGATATTAAGGTTCTGTAATTCTTCTTGTAATAGCTTGTTGAAAATATCTTCTACACCTTGATTCGCTTTTTCTACTAATGTAGGATCTACGCTTTCAAGTACTGATGTAACTAAATAAAATTTACTTAATGCTTGTTCTAAAGATGCTACATCCCCTGTATTTGACCACTCTCTTTTTTCTTCTATTGCTGTTTGATAAACTTTTTCTGCTACAGATTTAATATAATCTTTCTTATTTTCACTTAAATATCTTTGTAATTCTTCTTGTGTAGTAACCGATTCATTTAATACATTCATTTGGTTACGTAAATAGAATAGTGCTCTCTCATTTGAATATTCACCACTTGTAAGAATTTGTTCTACATTATCTAATGCTAACTTATGTTCAGCTATCGATTTTGATTTTGATGGTGTATTCAATTGGCTAACGAGCGTCCAGTCTTCTTTTTTGCTATAGTAGTTTGTTAAATTATTTAATGCATTTTCATCCAGTTCTTTTTGACTCGTATAAAAATCATTAAAGAAAACAGATGAATAGTATTTTCCATTTCCAGCGTACCACTCAACTAAAATATCACCCGTTTTTGGTGATACTGTAATTGTTGGGTGTGTTGGTTCTGGATCCGGCTTTGGTTTTGTGTCTGTATCTGGTTTTGGTTTTGTACCTGTATCTGGTTTTGTGTCTGTATCTGGTTTTGTACCTGTGTCTGGTTTTGTGTCTGTATCTGGTTTTGTGCCTGTATCTGGTTTTGTGCCTGTATCTGGTTTTATGTCTGTATCTGGTTTTGTGCCCGTATCTGGTTTTGTACCTGTGTCTGGTTTTGTACCTGTGTCTGGTTTTGTACCTGTGTCTGGTTTTGTACCCGTGTCTAGTTTTTGTCCGTCTCCTTCTTGTACATTTGGCTGCTGTTTATTATCATTTGCTTTCCCCGGTTCTGCCACAGGTCCAACCATATTAGTTGGTAAATCTAGTTTTTGTGGAGTTGGTGCATCTGATAATTTGATTTGTGGATCTTTCTTTTCCACCGATACTTCATCAGGTTTATACGTTACTGGCGTAATTGGTGATTTATTATTTCCAATTAAGTCTGCTAAATTAATAGTTGGTTTTTCGCCGGGTTTTTCATCTTTTTTTGCAGGATCAGCGACTAAATTGGGGAACATAGACTGTAAATCGCCCCCTGTAATACGATCATCTTTTTTCTCTTCTGTATTACTTGCTAGTTTTACTTGTTCTTTTCCTGCTGTCTTAAAGCCTTTGTCATACACAAGATATCCTGACGTCCCAAATAAAGCTACTGACATTACTGATATAGCGACTTTTTTCCCTAAGTTATTATTGTTTTCCTCCATGTCCTGTTCCCCTTTTCCTATCTTTATTGAATCCAACCGTTTGTTTTCATTTCTGTTAGTTTTTCTTGCGCAGCTTTCACTTCGGATTCATTTTCATTTGCTTGCACTGTTTTTCTTAAGAAACGACTTGCTTCCTCGTATTTTTTCTGTTTAATTTTAAACATACCGAATGCAAAATTCACATGTGGATTTTCATCGTTTTGTGAGTATGCTTCTGTGAAAAGCTTCTCTGCTTCATTCCCTTGTCCCACTTTATCGTATAAAATCCCTATATTTACAAGCGTATTTATGTCGCGTGTTCCACTGCTGACAACTCTATTGTAAGCTTCTAACGCTTGCTGATATGCAGCAGTACTCTTTGCACCATCTCGCGTTTCATAAAATTGACCCGCTTCGTAATACACAATTCCTAGTTGATTTAACAACTCAATATTTTTCATATCTTTTTGAATCGCTACTTGTAAAATGTGAGATGCTTGTTGATAATTCATTTCTTTCTTTGCACTATCAATTAGATTTGTTTTATTCCAAAGCACATATAAATTTGAAAGTTCAATTGTATATATGGCATTCTTTGAATCTTGCATAATAGCTTGTTTAAAGAAAGATTCTGCTTTGTCTAACTGTACCGTTGCGGTTGATAATTGACCTTTTAAATAAGAAACAATTGCCTTATCCTCATTTGTCTTCGTGCTCATTTTGACAATAACATCTTCCGCTTTTTCAAATTCTTTCATTTTCATATGACTTACAGCTAAATCTCGCATCGCATCTTTTTTGTATGGTTCAATTCCTTTTGCATTATTCGCTAACGCTTGTTCAAAATTTTGCACTGCTTCTTGATATTTTCCAATTCGGAAATTAGCTGAAGCTAATAGATAAGCAGCTTCATTATTTTCTTTATCGATTTCTCTATCTTTTATTAGTTTTGTAATATAATCGATTGCAATTTTATTTTTTCCTTCAGCAACGTAAATCGTTGCTAATTGGAGATAAGCCTCGTCTTTACCCTTCACAGCAATTGCATGTCCAACAGCTTCTTCAGCTTTTGTATATTTTTTATCATCATAAGCTTGTCGTGCTTGTTCCATAAACTTTTGATATTTAGCGTTTGTTGTGTAGAAATAAAATAACGTTGAACCACCTATAACAACCACTACAGTTGAACCAATAATCAAAATTCGCTTTTTATTCTTTTTCCACCATGTAGAAAAAGCCGACGGTTCGCTTTGTTCATGCGTTATTGTGAGTGGTTGATTTGATGCTTTTGCATTTAAAATTTCATCATCCACATCATATTCCACTTGTTTTTTCGTTTGTTTTCGGCTCTGTAGAATGCTATTTGGCACTGTAATTGTAGCTGCTACTTCTTGCTGCGACTGTGTTCCTTGCTCTTCTTTTATCTCTTCAATAATGCTTTCAATTTCCTGTTTTAACGCCTGGTCAATGTTTGGAAATTGTACGATTCGTGAATAGACGAAACAAGCAAATGCTGCATTGTTTTCTCGTTCCAATTCAGTAGCTAATTCCAAATAATGTTGTAGGACCATTTTATTATTTATTTCAGGCTCTTGACTCTCCATAGTTTGAATGATATATGCGAGTTCTTTTTGTAGAGCTTTTGATGGATTGAGTGAATTGAAAATTATTTTATACTCATATAATGCCGCTTGTTTAAATCCTCTCTCTTCTAATAATCTTGCAATTTCCAAACATTTTGATACAAAAAGAGAGTGTTCTTCTGCTGACTGCCTTTCCGCATCAATTTTTATTCTTTCTCTCGCGCTATTAAATACATTGTACCACTGTGCAAAGCTTGGGCATTCTGCGAAAGATTTACTGCTCCATGTCCGCTTAAATAATTTTGCAATTTCCCCGTTCCATTCATCATGTAATACTTGTTGAAGTAACGTATACCTTTCACATTCTGTCTGCATTTCTTCCGTTTTAAAGTAACTTGCATCCGTCCATTTTTTATTTCGAACTTCTTCACTACACCAACTTAATATTTCTCCCAATAAAATAGCACCAGCAAATCGATCGGCTTCTTTTTGCCATACTCCACTTTTTAAATACATCGGTGCGTAACCCGCTGAACCTGCTGGCAATAACGAAGGTCTTTTCGTTTTTGGGCCATACATTTGCTCAACATCAACAAGTTCGATATAGTGTTGACCTTTAATTGGATTTTCACTTAAGAAAGGTACAAGTATGTTGCTAGACGATAAATCATTATGAGCAACTTCATTTTCTTCCATCATTTTAAGTGTTGTAAGAAATGCTTCTGCAATAAAGAAACATTGTTCTTTTGATAACATTCGTTGCTCTTGTAAAATATCAGCCCAAGTTGGACCTTCAATCCAAGGCATTACAATACTGTTAGCAAGATCTTCTGATTTTTCAATTGCAGATATATGTTCTTCTTTAGTAACGATATAGCGTGAACATACTTTAAGACCCGCTATAGAAGAAAGTGGTTTCAAAAATGCTAGTTGATGTTTTTCCTCACGATAGCGTTCCTTAAAAACTTTTAATGCAATTCGTTCCATACCATTTTCATGTTGTAGTTGATAGACTGTTCCTTGTCTACCTTCTTGCCCATATGGCATTTCAATCCCAACTACTGCTGGATGTTTCTCAAACCGATAAACATCTTTATTAAGACTAATTTCTTCTCCTACTTCCGGTCGGAATCCCATTTTATCCCCTTACTCTCATATGACAATTTTTCATACAAAAGACCAGGAACAATAGCTCCCGGTCTTTTGCAATTGTTCTATTCTTAGTATGTGTTATCTGTACTACGGAATTTCTCAGCAATACGTTTTAGGTCTCTCGAAATTCCTTCTAAAATAGGAATGTATTGTTGCATTTTTTGTTTAGAATTTTCAAATTCCCCTCTGAATTTCGCTTGTGTTGACCCAGCCCATTGTCCATCTAAGCTTTTAATATCGCCTTCAAGTCTATTAACTTGACTTTGTGCTTCCGCAGCTGCGTTATTAAAGTTATTAGAAATTCTTTCAAGGTCTTCTGGTCTAATTTTAATTTCTGTCATTTTATTAATTTCCCCTTTCAAATCATAAATGATACAACAATTAGATTATAAACTATATTCATACAATTTTAAAAGAGTTAAATTGCAAAAAAATTCTATTTTATAGTAATTTAACCCTATTTTAATATTATTTCACTTTTAATTCAGACCATTTCACACTAATTTTGTCTGTCATCGTGCGAAGTAAATGTAATGGTGTATATGCACATTTTATTTTTATTGGCTTTCTACGTATGCAATATCCATCCCCACTTAATAATTCTTGATCGATTTCAGCATGTGGAAGTTTCATATTAAAGAAATACACATCGTTATTGTGAGTCGTTCCTAATAAATAACCTATACTTCTCTTTCTAATTTCCGCAAACCATTTTTCATGTGAAAAGTTATTTACACTTGATGTTGTAGCCGCCGTTAAAAAATGAATCCCTTTATTTTTACAATTTTGAACTATTAGTTCCATTTTATTTTTCGCCTCATAATCATTAGATAATACAGTTAACATTTGATCAATATCATCAATTGCAATGATTATTTTCTTATATGGAAACTCCACTGTTATGTTTGGATCTATAGAAGGTACTACTGCTTCTCTATTATTTATTAGCTCTAACAATTCATCTAACATTTCTTTTAATTGCATATCATCTGTAACTTTCTTCTTCACATGGGGTAAATCTCCAAGAGCTAATATGCCAGTAGGTCTTTCACCAAGGTCTACTAAGTATAGCTCAACCTTTTCTGGAGAGTATTGGTATGTAGTAGTGAAAAGAAGTGTTTGTAATAATGATGTTTTCCCGCCTTCTATTCTTCCACCGATAAATATATGATTCATTTCGTCCAATGAAAAATTTTGCAAACGGATATCGTCTGTTTCAACTCCTGCAGAAATTTGAGTTGGTTCTAATTGCTCAACTAAATCTTCTACAAATATTTCTTTAGGAACCATTGGAATCTCTTTTGCTTTTTCACCATTCCATTCACTGCCCATTTTTTGAATAATCGTTTTTAATTGCTGTGAGTATTCTAATTCACTTTCACCTATAAATGGCAGTGCTGCTTGGAACAATTCAGGTGGTTGTCCTTTCATTAACCCACGGCCAGTAGGAACTTCAATTAACGGGAAATTCGGTCTACCAACTAAACTAGGATATTCAGCTCTATCTTGCAATTCAAATGTAATTGCCATCGGTATATTATTACGAACACGATCAAACATATCAATTGTTTGATTAAGCGAGAAATAGAAGTACACGCCATATGTGCTTGATTCGCGTAATAACATTTCTAATACTTCATTCTCTTTTTCGAATTCATTTTTAAATCTTATATAACCATCTACCATTACAACGATAGCAGGAATTCTCTTTCCAACCATTCGATTATACATAGAGAATGACTTTGCACCGATATTAGAAAAACTCTCTTTTCTATACGTGATTTCCTTCTTTAAAAATCCGAATAGACGTTTCATTTTTTCATTTTCGTCCTCTTGTACAACCCCGCCTACATGAGGTAAATCTCTAAAATCTAAGAACATACGACCAAAATCAATAATATAAAAATTCACTTCTTCTGGTGTATGAGATACTGCTAGAGACATAATAATCGTTTGTAACATCGTTGTTTTTCCTGTTCCTGGCATACCATAAATATTTAAGTGTCCTTCTTGTAAATCTAACTTCAGCGGAAATTGCGCTTGATTTGCAACATCATCAATTAATCCTACTGTTACTTGTAAATATTCTTTTGATTTATTCCACTCACTAATTGTCCAATCTTCCATAGCATAAAATTCTTTTAACAATAATTTTTCTGGTAATGGATCCAGCCAAGGTCCTGGTAATGCTTTAATATTTTCTTTTTCTGATACGCTCTGTACATATTGAATAAAAGCTTGTAGTTGTTTTGGACTATTTGTCATTGGTTTTGGACGCTTTTTCACTTTTATTCTTTCACCCGATAGCTTAACTTCTGTAAAATCAACTATATCAAGAACTTTCTCTTCATCTGGATTATAAGGTGCTCCGCTCCATGCTGATTGGAATAATTCCAATACTTCATTGCTACCAACTTGGAGATACCCTCGTCCTGGTACATTGATTTTTGATGCATCTGGAATCTTTAACATTTCACGACTATCCGCATCATCTTGTACACGTAAACAAATTCGAAAACGCGAGTTACTCCAAATCTTGTCATTTACAACTCCTGAAGGTTTTTGAGTTGCTAATAATAAGTGAACTCCTAACGTCCTTCCTATTGCAGCGACACTAATTAGCTCGTCCATAAATTCTGGTTGTTCCTTTTTCATTTGAGCAAACTCATCAATAACAATAAATAAATGTGGTAAAGGTTCTTTTTCACGCCAGCTTGTTTCATAATATTCATCTAGATGCTGGACATTTCCAGCCTGAATGAATAATTTTTGTCTACGCTCTAATTCTGCTTTTAATGAAATTCTGGCACGCTCAATTAAATTTGGATCTTCTAAGTTCGTAATAGATGCAATAATGTGCGGTAATCCCGCAAATGTATTTGACATTCCACCACCTTTATAGTCGATAAGCATAAATGCCATCTCATGAGGATGATAGGTTGCCGCTAACGCCGCTATTATAGACTGAATTACTTCGCTTTTTCCTGATCCAGTTGTACCAGCCATTAGACCGTGCGGACCATGCCCTTTTTTCTCTATTTTATCGTGAATATTTAGAAAAACAGGTTTACTTCCTTCTCTTACACCAATTGGAACCGGCAATGAAGTCGGGTATCGATTTTCTTTCCATCTCTCTAGCACTTGTAATTCTTCCATGTTTTTAGCTTGAAACAAGTCTAAAAATGTTAATACTTTCGGAATGTTGGCTGCTGTTGAACTTTTCATTCGAATTGGAGCAATACTTCGCGCTCCTAATTCACATCGTTCGAATGAAAGTCGATCTACTTTAAAACTAGCACGCGTTGTTCCACTATTTTCAGCTGAACTTGAAAACGTTTCTACTAATTCACCATTTTCTCCATTTAAACTTATTACAAGATCACATTCCATCGGTAAACGTTCCCTCTGTTCCGCAAAAATAAATGTAGAAGCTCCTACACTTTCACCTTCTCTAAGTAGCATTGGAATTAAAGGGTCATCCTCTAATAATTCTCTCGCTGATAAGAAAAAGACATACATCGGAATTAAAGGAACTTTGGCATCCGCTTGCGCAGAGGAATTATAGATTCTACGCATGTTAAGTGGGGTAAATAGTACTTCAGCTAGTTTCTGTGCATCTTGTTGATTTTCAGATAAAAAGCGCATACTTCTCTGTTCATCCCATACGTGAGGAAGCCACCTCATCCACTCCCACTGCTTTTTCTCTTTCTCATGATAAAATGCTGCTATTTTCACTTCATTTGGTGCATGATGCGTCATAATTTGCGTCGTTACAATTCGAATAAAGTTTAGTCTATCTTCTTTATTTCCAACTACACCAATTACATCGTTTTTTTTCAAAGAAATAGAAATGTGTCCATTTGGTATCGTATTGAAATCCCTTTTCACATTTTGTGCTTCTGTAACTAATGGATTTTCCTCATAACCTTTCTGCTCGGGCACCTTCAATTCTACAAGGAATGGTCTTTCTCCAGTTCCAATACGAATATCTAAAAAGTCCGGACTTTCAGGTGTACGCTCCCATAAATTACTTTCCCGATTTTCAATTCTTTGTACACTTTTTAATGGGCTTGGATTTTGTGTAATTAAATATTTTGCTTGTTCAACCTTTAACGTATCTAATTCCACTCGATGCTTTTGAATTTGCTCTAAGTATCTTGTTTGTAATTGTTCAACCATTTGACGATGTTCTTTCTTTTTACGGAAATGTCCCATCGTTGTAAATAGATATGACCCCAACATCGGAATACTTGAAACCATCATTAATGGCATATAACTTGCATTCATCTTCATAAATTTCATCATTACAAAATATAATACCAATGTTAAAACCGTCATCATTGCAGGCAGTAACATTGTTTCAATTGAAAACTTCGGCTCCTCCGGTATATTCGGTGGATCATGAATAATAACATCCCCTGTCGGTATATCTACTTTCACACGCGGAGAGCGTTGAAAATACGGTGATTTTTGCACAAAACATTTCTCCTTCCCCATCCAAAAACTATTACTCAATGATTTTCCATACATAATCTTCTTCACTAGAAGACATATCTTTTTTAACAGGTTCATTATAAACTTCTTCTGCTGGCATCATTTCAAAAGAAGGGATAATTGCTCCTTTTTTATGTAGCATTACATATTGTCCATCCCATACATCATTATCGCGCAACGTTTCATCATTTCCAATAGAATGCCACTCCTCTTTATCTTTTGCCACTCTAATTTCATAGATCCCGCTTAATGCTTCATCTATTTTTTCATGATGTAAAATCGATTCAATAATTTGCACCACTTTTACGTCATTTGGAATTGCAATATCTATTTCTTCATTTGACTGTTTTATGTATGTAACAATAATCTCTTCCACATTTATTCACCTTTTTTCCATCATGTTTGTTACCAAGAAATATCTAAAAATGAAATATCATCGCTTGTCGGAGAGTTCTGTGCCCTCTCAATTTCTTTTGACACTTCCTCAAAGTTATACTGCTTAAGCGGCACAAGTCCGTCTGAGTGAATAACTATCCGATTAGCTTCTTGCCTAGATAATGTCTTTGAAAAAACCGCCAATTCCCCACCAATAATGCCCCGCTGCGTAGACCACCTTTTCTCTATATTTCTCTCAAACTTCATTACATTCAAACAATTCTCTTTATCTTGAAACAATTGTACAAATGAATCGCCATGTGTAACTATCGCTATTTGTACTTTATCTTGATTTGGAATCAGCTCTATTTTCCCACCGATAAACATCGCTTCACTACCTTGTTTTCGCTTTTCTTCTAATACATCGCGAAGTAACCACGGTGTTTCTTCTGGCAATCGAAATGCACTCACTTCCTCTGAAGCTTCTTCTATCCAATTTTTTAACTGTTCATTTAATAATGTAGCAATATCCAGTCCACTTTCTTGACATGTTTCAAACAAGTTTACTAACTTCATACCAAGAAATTTCGCAGCAATTTCACCATGAAAAGACAGCCCTACACCATCACATAACGCAAATATGAAACTAGTTCCATTATCTAGAAATACTAGAAAGTCTTGTCCACTCTCGTTTAAATCCTGCGTTTCTTTTGCTCTTACATAGCTATATCGATAAGTAAAATGTTTCGTTTCCTTTTCTTGCAATACCGTTTCTTTCTCTTGAGATAGAATATATTTCATCATACTTCTCTCTCCTATCGAACCGGCGTTGCAGCAGACATTTGAAATCCAAGTGATACTAAGTCCGCATTTGTCCCAGGAAACATCATCACAGCACCATCTGCAATATGAAACCCATGTTCCGTCATCATCTCACGATAGCTTTGAGGGATAGGCGATGAAAGTCTTTGCAACTTTGCACCATATTCATCTGTAATCTCTGTATTTGGCATAATTCCTTCCCACTTCTTTATATTAGAAATTTGGTCTTGCATAATTTCATCTGAAATAAAAATATTTTCAATTAGTACGTTTCCATCAGGTACAGCCATATTCATAATTCTTCGTACAATTGATTCTGGATCTTCACCAGTTGATGCCCCATCTGTCATATGACAAACAACAGGAGCTGGCCCGTCTTGTAAATTTGGTAGTTCCTTTTGCAATAACTTCTCCACTACTGAGAAAGCTTTTGCTGTATCAGTTAAACGATGCGTTTGGATTTTTTCTAGTGGGCGAAGTCTTGCTACCTCATCTATTGTTTTCACACCACCCAATAAATCAAAAACATGATCGCTATAGGCTAAAATAGATAACTTATATCTCGGAAGCAAACGACTACCTTTTGTTGAACGAAATACCATTTGGCGAATCGCTAAAGAAAGAGCATCCGTTACAATATCAATTCTTCTTTTTTCTTCTCCGCCTGCATCCATCATTTGGTTCATTGATGCGCTTACATCAAGAAGATAAATTATATAAGCTGGTGTTTGTTGTGTTGCTTGAGTTTGATATAACATGTTTCATACCCTTCCATACATTATTATATGAACTTTTTTTATATTCATATTTCATTATAACTTATGAATTTTCTTTTTCTCAATTCATTATAAAATGTTCTTAATATAATTTACATATTTTCACACAAAAAATTATTCCTTTTAACATGTGTTGAAAGGAATAAACCCCTTCTATAGTATAGAAGGGGTTTATTCTTATGGTATAAGACGCGTACAATCTCTCGGAAAAGCACTCGCCTCTCGTACATTTGTTAATTCTAATAGTTTGTATACAACTCTCTCTAATCCAATTCCAAAACCACCGTGCGGGGGACAACCGTATCGGAATGTAATTAAATAAGATTGAAATGTATCTAGATGTAATCCTTTTTCTTTAAAAGAAGCAAGTAACATTTCATAATTATGAATTCGCTGCGCCCCTGAAGTTATTTCTAGTCCTTTATATAGTAAGTCGAACGAATCAGTAATAGATGGATTCTCATTATTCGGCATCGTATACATCGGCCTAGCTTCTTTCGGATAATGTGTAATGAAAACAAACTCACTCTTATATGTTTCCTTCACATATTTCCCTAATAGCTTCTCGCCTTCCGTATCTAAATCTCCAATTGGCGATTCTTTTCGGTACTTACTTTTCAAAATTTCTTGCGCTTCTAACAATGTAATTTTCGGTATTTCTGTAATAACAGGTACTTCTATTTGTAATAGTTGCAGTTCTTTTTCACAGTTTTTTGCCACTTGTTGAAACATATATCGTAAAACATCCGTTTCTAGTTGCATCACTTCATAAAAATCATGAATAAATCCAAGTTCTACGTCTAACGATATATATTCATTCAAATGACGGGAAGAATTATGATGTTCTGCTCTATAAACAGGTGCAACTTCAAAAACACGTTCTAACCCTCCAGCTACCATCATCTGTTTATAAAACTGTGGTGATTGTGCTAAATAAGCTTCTTTTTGAAAGTATGGAAGTTTAAAAACATTCGCTCCTCCTTCTGCCCCTTGTGAAACAATTTTCGGAGTAAATATATGCGTGAAATCGTTCTCTATAAGAAATTCACTAAAGCTCTGAACGAGTGTAGATTTCACTTTAAATATCGCCGCAGTTCTCTCATGCCTTAATGATAATACCCTTTCATTCAGTAGTTGATCCAAGCCAACTTGCAATTTCTTTTTATTTATTTCAAATGGAAGTGGTTCTGCACCATTTAATATTTTCACTTCGTGAGCAAGTACTTCAACTCCTAATTCTGTTTTTGAAGTCTCCACTATTTGGCCTACGACTTGAACGACACTTTCCACATCTACTTTAAATCCAGCTAGCTCGTTTTCTAATACGCATTGCATAACTCCTGATCGATCCCTTATTAATAAAAAACTAACATTACCTAGATGACGAATCTTTTTTACCCATCCTTGAAGTACTACAACTTTTCCGCTTTGCTTTGTACATTCTTTTGTGAGTGAACGCTTCATTACATTTCCCTCCAGTAAATTTATATTTATTTACGTTATTGTTGTTGTCATCGTCATCATCCACGGTCACTCACCTCCCTTCAAAGAATACAAAAATCCGCCCCTATAAATAGGGACGGATTTTTCCGCGGTACCACCCAAATTGTCATAATGACCATCTTAGCCCTGATAACGGTAGGTACCGTTTGCTTTTACTAATTATCACGTTCAAAGCAACACTCACAGGTGTCTTTTCATCATGCGGTATCGCAATCTTCTCAGCAACCGATTGCTCTCTGTAGACCTTTGCATCATGTACTTTTCCTGATCATCACTTTTTATATTTACAGAGTATTCTATCTCTTCATTTTATTAAATGCAAGCCTTTTTAAATATATTTTCATTTTTCATATCCAATTTTGTACGATTTCCTCTAAAGCCATTCCGCGTGAGCCTTTCAATAGTACGACATCCTTTTTCGTTATTACTTTTAATACTGCCTCTGCTAATTTTACTTTATTATTAAATGACTGTACTTTTCCTGTTTCAAAGTTCTTTCTTGCTTCTTCCGCTACAATTTCAGCTAACTCTCCATAGGTAAATACATATTGAACGCTCTCTTGATTTAACATTTTGCCAATTTCTCTATGATATGTTTCAGCTTCCTTCCCTAACTCCAACATATCCCCAATTACTATCATTTTTTTGTTATAGACTTTTAATTTCTGTAACGTTTCAATTGCAGCCTTCATTGAAGAGGGACTTGCATTCCATGCATCGTTAATAATCGTAAAACCTGTTCTAGCAGTTAAAAATTGAAAGCGCATATGAGTAATATTTACTTGACGCAATGCTTCCTGTATTTTTTCTGCAGTGACATTATAATATTGACCTACAGCGATTCCGACGATCGTATTTAATATATTATGTTTTCCATGTAAGGGAACATCGTACTGTATATTTGAATCATTTAATTTAAAATGAACACCATATTCATCTAATTGCACGTTTGTTGGAAACAAATCATTTGTATACGTTTCACCAAATGTCTTACAATTTATTCTTGGTAGATTCTTATTTTGCAAAAGCGATGGTTCATCACCATTATATAAAAACAAAGCATTTTCTTTTAACCCATCAATAATTTCTAGTTTAGCGTTCGCAATCTCTTCTTTTGATCCAAGCGTTTCTAAATGTGATTGTCCAATCATGGTAATGATCGCTACATCTGGCTGTGCTATTTTTGATAAGTTTCGAATTTGTCCTTTTTCACTCATTCCCATTTCAAGTATTAAAAACTCTGTATCTCGTTTCATTTCTAAAATTGTTAATGGCAAACCAATTTGACTATTAAAATTCCCCTTTGTTTTATGCACACGATGAGTTGTACTTAAAATCGTGCTTACAATATCTTTTACTGTTGTCTTTCCATTACTACCAGTAATTCCGATTACTTTTACATTTAGCTCTGTTCGATAATATTGTGCCAATTGTTGCAAAGCAAACAAAGTGTCCTCTACAAATATAACTGGTATTCCTTTTGGCGGAGTACCGTGAGACTTTTTCCATAAAGAAGCGACAGCTCCATTTTCCATTGCCTCTTTCACATAATCATGTCCATCTTTCACTCTAATAATTGGGACAAACAAATTCCCTTTCTTAATTTTCTTGGAGTCAATGCAGATACCTTGTATCTCTATATTGTGAAATGATTCTTTTAACCCTTCACCATCTATTACCTCTTCCAGTTTATTTAATTGTATTTGAATCAAATTATCACCTCTTTCCATTTTATTACATAAAATTTGTATTTTTTTCGCATATTAATTAACAAATTTAAAGCGAGGTGTGTATATGAAAAAAACAATAAGTTTCTTTCTCCTTTTGTTATGCCTAATCGTAGTAAATGAAACGTACGCCTATTCTCCAAAAGCTTTACCAACCTCCCAAAACTCTAATCAATGGCAAGTGAATATTGATGAACCGAAAAAAATAAGCAAAAAGACTCTTCAAGCTAAAAAAGATGAATTTCAAACATATCAATTTTCAGTAAAAAATGTTGGCAACAGTGAAGTATATAACGTACAAGTCGAAGTATTCCGCAATGAGCCAAAAACGAAAACGAAATATGAACTTTTTTCCCTAAAGGAAAGTCGTTTAGCAAGTGGAAAAACCGGATTTAGACATGCTAATTTTCCAGTTGCTACAAAAGCAGATGTAGTTGATGTAATCATTACTTGGCAAGAACACCCTTTCCGCTCCATGAGAAACGGTCAGAAAGTTGAGTCTAGAAAATTTAAAGAGCATTTTGTTTTTAAAGACGAGAAAAAGTAAACAAATACATATAAATTCACACTACCATTCATTTTGCTTACTTTACTAGTACCAGTTCATTAGCAAATTAAAAAGTCGTGGCTTATAAATGCCACGACTTTTTATATTAATTCGTACTAATTCCTCTTGCTGCCCAAATACGATCGATATCAGCAGCATGTTGTCCGCCATATAAAAGAGCATCCGCTTGCTTAATCGCTTTTGCTCCATCACTGAATTTAGAGTTTGGTGTTAATGACCAGTGCGATTGTAAAATAATTTTCGTTGCTACATCACGTCCAAATGCTTGTGCCATTTCGTATTGACCTTGTGCCCAAATTTCACCATCATCATGTACCTCATTTGTAATATCTTTCGGATATACTTTATTCGTATCTAATCGGCGTAAGCACGTCGGATCTGAACTAGAATAAGCTGTCGCATCCCATTCTCCAACACATGCTTTTCCGTACCCTGTCGTCGATACTGCATCTTCATAAGTTGCACCTAAAAAATCGCCAAATCCTTCTCCCATCGCTCCACCTTCTGCCGAACTACCAAAACCAGGTACTTGGTTATCTTGAATCGAATGCCCGTATTCATGTGCGATAATACCAGCATCTTCTGCATCATCTACTCCGCCAGTACCGAAAGTTAAAGCTTTCGTTGTCGGAGAATAAAATGAATTATCAGCCGTCGTTCCATTCACATTCACTTTAATAGAGCGATTATTAATATTTTTAAAACCTAACCCTTGAATGTAACGCTGTAATGTATCGATATGATAATACGACATCACGTCTTCAAAGCTATCATTCGCGCGTGTATAGTTAAATTGTAAATTTGTAGATTTCGTTTTCGCTTTTGAAGAAATCGTTACATACTCTCCAATTAAAAATCCTGTTCCATCTAAACCTTTTAACGTAACAGTCTTCAATTGGTTCGTTAGCGCTGTTGAATCTGCATCGTTATTATCTTTTAAGCCCACTTTACTACCACTAGATACGACAGGGTTAGGTAAAAATACTTTTCCTGATCCTTCTGCTTTTCGGTTTATATCAACCTTTTTAATTAACTTTCCGTTTTCTGCATCAATAAATGTTTCCCACGCACCAAACGGGTTATTAGAATGGACTACAACTTTATATACTGGACGAGCAATTCCTTCTTCCACAATATATCCGAATTCTTCCTCTGTAGGAGCCCATAAGTTTTGCTCACTAGCTTCTCCAACATATGCCATTGATTTTTGTATTGCATCTTTTTCACTAATTTTTGTCGTTACTTCCTTCACACCTTTAACGGATTGATAATCAGAAACAGCAAGTACTCCTTTTCCCTCTCCGTTAAGAGTAACTGTAATTTGTTTTGAAAATACAGATGCACCATTAACAACTTGCTGGAACCTAACATATGAAGCTACTGACGTTTCTGTTGTAGAAATATATTGTAAGTCTGAAAGGTCTGTTTTCAATCCATACTGCGCAGCATTTTCTTTTAAATATTCCGTTGCTTTTTTCTGCGGCGAATAAGCTTCTAGCTTTACTTGCTGCTGTTTTTCCAATGCCGAAACCGTAGAAATCGTCCCCATTACTAACGGCACAGTCATTGCCATTGCCACCATTTTTTTATTAAACATAGAACCACTCCCCCTAATAAAGTAGCTCAACCTTATCCCATTACCACTAGGCAATCATTCCCCACAAAATGGGGGGATAAAAATTGAATCTACGAGTAATTCTCTATAAACAATTCTATTACCTTTCCATTTAGGGTGAGTGAAATTTTCTCAATATTTATGTGTAAAATGAAAACAATACTTTAGAAAGAAATTTTCACAGCATTTTAATTAGCTTGATGTGGAAAAAGAAATTTACTAGGGGGGCCAATCGAATGGATTAATTTCCATCATAAAAAAAGGAAGTTGAAATCATTCCAACTTCCTTTTTTTCTTTATTGTGCCGCGCTTAATTTAATACGGACTTTCGTCTCACCTAATGATAGTTCATCGTCTTCATTCGTTAAGCGATCGAATGTAAATCTCTTAACGAGTAAATTTTCTTCCAACAACTCTTTATGGTTCGTTAATGTTCGCTTTAGTTCTTCCTCTGTATCAAGAATAACATCGACTCGTAAATTAACCGGTAAATTTAGTTGCTTACGATATTCTTGAACCGCTCGAATAAATTCACGTGCTACTCCTTCTTGTAACAGTTCTTCCGTGACATTCGTATCTAACATAACTGTATATTGTCCGTTAGTCGTATTAGAAAATCCTGATTTTGCTACTTTCTCTACTAATACATCTTCAGCCGTCACCACTACTTCTTCTCCTGGTGCAGCTTCGTAAACTGCTCTTTCTGTAGATACAAAGTGTTGTACCTCTTCTTTTGATAATTGTTTTAGCCAACCATTTAATGCATTCACATTTTTACCAAACTTCGGCCCAGCTGTTTTAAAATTCAGCTTTAATTGATAGGACGTGTATTTCGTTTCATCGAGTTCAACATGGAAGGCCTTCACATTTAACTCATCCATGACGATATCACGATAAGATTCCCAATCCATATCATTTTCATTATGTGCTAGTAATACAAGTTCTGCTAACGGCTGTTTTACTTTTAAAGAATGCTGATTACGGTTACTTCTTCCAAGTTCAACAACTTGTAAAACAGCATCCATTTCTGCTTCTAATTTAGGCTGAAGTAGCGATTCATTTACGACTGGATAATCCTCTAAATGAACACTATTTCCAGTTAAATTCACATGAATATCTTCAGCTACAAACGGTGTAAACGGTGCAATTAATTTACTAATTGTCACAAGTACTTCATGAAGTGTCTCATACGCAGCTGCTTTTTCAGCATTCATACCAGATTCCCAGAAACGATTACGTGATCGTCTTACGTACCAGTTACTCACTTCATCTACAAGTGCCGCGATTTCACGAGCTGCATTCGTAAATTGATAATCATCAAGTGCAGCTCTCACTTTTTTCGTTGTGCTATGCAATCTTGATAATACCCATTCATCCAATTTCGTCCGCTTTACATCATACGTTTCTTTCGGATTATACTCATCTAAATTTGCATATAAAACGTAGAAGCTATACACATTGACTAACGTATCTACAAATTTAGATTTTGCTTCCAGTACTGTTTTTTCAGAAAAGCGCTTCGCATTCCACGGAGCACTATCAACGAGAAGCGCCCATCTTAAAGCATCTGCACCAAACTGATTTACTAAATCAACTGGATCTAGTGCATTTCCTTTACTTTTAGACATTTTCTGTCCTTCTTCGTCTAATACATGCCCTAGTGATAATACTCGTTTATAAGGCACTTTTCCTGTATATAGTGCTGATACTGCTAATAAACTATAAAACCATCCGCGTGTTTGATCAATGCCTTCTGCAATTACATCTGCTGGAAACTGTTCTTCAAATAACTCTTTATTTTCAAATGGATAATGATATTGCGCAAATGGCATGGAACCACTATCAAACCAAACATCAATTACTTCTGGTGTACGATTCATTGTACTTCCGCATTTTTCGCAGCATACTTGCACTTCATCTACATACGGCTTATGCAATTCTAAATCTACAGGTGTTTCTTTCGTACTATGCTTTCTTAAATCAGCAATACTTTTCGGTGCGAATTGATGATCGCAGCTTTCACATTCCCATACG
Organism: Bacillus sp. EB106-02-03-XG38; assembly: GCF_058792175.1. Taxonomy (NCBI): domain Bacteria; kingdom Bacillati; phylum Bacillota; class Bacilli; order Caryophanales; family Bacillaceae; genus Bacillus; species Bacillus sp. EB106-02-03-XG38. The sequence continues at coordinate 358,806 of NZ_JBYTED010000001.1, read as the reverse complement.
TTTAATGGTGTTCCCCAATATCTATTTCGGCTAATATTCCAGTCCACCATATTTTCTAAAAACTTACCGAAGCGTCCATGTTTCATATGGTCTGGATACCAAGTAACAGAATCGTTATTTTGTAAAAATGTATCTTTAATTGCAGTTGTGCGGATTAACCAACTCTCTCCTGCATAATAAAGAAGTGGTGAATCACAGCGCCAGCAATGTGGGTAGCTATGTTCATACTTTTCTTTATGGTACAGTAAGCCTTCCTTCGCTAAATAACGAACGATATCCACGTCACAATCTTTTACAAATTTACCTTTCAAAAATGGTACTGCTTCTGTATACTCGCCTTTCTCGTCTACAACATGTAAGAATGACAATCCTTCACTTTGAACGACTCTATAATCGTCCTCCCCGTATGCTGGAGCGATATGAACGAGTCCTGTACCACTATCTGCCGTGACAAAATCTGCCGCGATAACTCGGTAGCCATTTGTAACTTCCTTCATTGGAAATGGCGGCATATAAGATGTATTTACTAATTCTTCGCCTTTATGAACAGATAATACTTCATAGTCTTCTTTTAATACATCTTGAACACGTTCTTTCGCAACAATGTATACATAACCTTCTTGTTTCGCTTTCACGTATTCCATATTTGAATGTACAGCGAGCGCAACATTTGCTGGAAGTGTCCAAGGTGTTGTTGTCCAACCTAGGAAATATTCATTTTCACTATCTTTCACTTTGAACTTAACTGTTGCACTTAAGTCTTTTACTGTTTTATACCCTTGTGCAACCTCATGTGAACTTAGTGAAGTTTGACAGCTTGGGCAGTATGGTGAAACTCTATGCCCTTTATACAATAATCCTTTTTCATGAATCGTTCCTAAAATATGCCATACACTTTCGATATATGGATTCTCTAACGTAACGTATGGATCATCCATATCGACCCAATAACCGATGCTCTCAGTGAATTCACGCCACTGCTTCTCATATGTGAATACACTTTCTTTACACTTCTGAATGAATGGCTCAATTCCATACTCTTCAATTTCATGTTTACCAGAAATACCGAGTTGCTTCTCCACACCTAATTCTACAGGTAAACCGTGTGTATCCCATCCCGCTTTTCTTAACACTTTATAACCAGCCATCGTTTTATATCTTGCAACTACATCTTTAATTGTCCGTCCAAGTGCATGACCTACATGCGGCAATCCATTCGCCGTTGGTGGTCCTTCATAAAACACAAACGATTGTGCGCCTTCTCGATTCTGAATTGATTGCTCGAAAATACTTTGCTCGTTCCACTGCTTACGAATACGTGTTTCTCTCCCTACAGCTGACTCTTTTACATCTACTTTCTTCATCTACAATCACTCCTTTGAATGTTTTAAAGCACACAAAAAACCCGTCCCTATAAAGTAGGGACGGGTTTACCCGCGTTACCACCCTAATTCTATTAGCTCTTCACTAATAGCACTTAGCAACGTACTATCATACGTGTTCTTTGTAACGGTAGACATCCGTCCGGGCTTACTCACTTTCAGCCTCGGCTCCTCGGAGATGATTTTCAAATAACGTCTGCACACCGGCTTTCAGCTACATACCGGCTCTCTGGGGAACAGTACACTATTTTACTCTTTCTCGTCTTCAGATTTGTATACTTTGTTAAAAGCTATTTTATGCCATTTTGCAATAAATTGTCAACTAATTCTAAATATATTTTATTTATACCCTTTTTTCCTATTTTTATACAATTACTTTTCAAATTCTCGCAATGCTGCTAAATTTTCCTCATCCTCGATAAGTTCAGCAAAAAATCCTGACTCATCCTCACGAAGTACAATTTCAAGCTCTTCCTTCGCCTCTTCATTTCTGTTTAACTGTGCTAAATAACAAGCACGATCATATCTCGCTAACAAATCACTCGCATCAATTTTTAATGCTTCATTTGCTATTTTTTCTGCCTTTCGTGTTTGGCCGGCACCATGATATGCAGATGCTAAAGAAAGAAGAATTGCTGTTTCATTCGGATGATGTATAGAAGCATTTTCTAATACATGAATTGCCTCTTCAAACCGTTCTTGAATTTGATATATTTCTCCTAAAGCAAGAAACGCTCTACTTACAAACGGTGTTTGCTCCGTTAATTGTAAAGTAATCTTTTCTGCTTTTCTTTCTTCTCCCATTTTAAAGAATACTTGTGCTTGTAAAAGAAGCGTATCATAATCATCTGGTAACTCTCGAACCATTTGCTTCGTTAATTCTGAAGCATCCCGTAACCTATCTTCTTCCTCACACTCTATGAAAAGATTTACAAGTTGCTTCGCTACATCGTAATCCCATTTACTTTCTAATGATGTTTGCAATACATCTATCGCCTCGTTGTTCATCGCCACATTCTCGTAAAATAGTGCAAATCGCTGTGCTGCCATACTATTTTTTGGATTTAACTTTAATGAGATTTCATATAAATCAATGATTGTAGTAATAATCGAAATTTCTTTCGCACGGTTTTTCATGCGATAAAAAGCTCTCGTAATTATGGATTTCTTCGGCTGATCATTTTGTTGACGTTCAATCCATCTTTCTGTAACCGCAGATGCAGCATACATAAATGCCATACTTCTTTCTGCCTTTTTCACTTTTAGTGTATGAAGAAAATCTCGTATATTAGACCATTTCTTATGTTGTTCTATCGCTTTTACATATACATCAAATATACGTTCATTATTTGCATCTTTTTGTATCACTTTCATGGCAATTTCAATTGCTTTCGCATTTCTATTTTTCACTAGTACTTTTGCATAATGATATAGAACTTCTGTATGCTCACCATCTAATTGTAGTGCGTATTCAATCTGTTCTTGTTCTTTATCTATTTCGTCCATCGCTCCATACACATATGCAACCGCATCTAATCTCCATATTTCAGGTACTTCGTCTGCTAATTGTTCTAGCTCAGTTAGCAATTCTTCCTGTAGATTCATTTCTACTGAAAGCTGTGCCAAATATTCCATATTAATATGTAACGGCTCTTCTTTCATCGCCTGAACCATATGACTTTGTTCTTTAGAACGATTTTCTTCTTTTTCGTATATTTCCGCAAGCTGTAAATGTACACCTACGAAATTCCCATCAAGCTCTAAACATCTTTCATACGCTTGTTTTGCTTCCGTCAATTGCCCTAATAGCATAAGTGTTTCACCAATTCGGTAATACGGTAATGCCGTTTCCTTTTGTTCTATCGCCTTATTATATCTTTTCATCGCTTGACCGTACTGTCCAATAGATTCATATAAAATACCTGTATAACAGCCGTATTCACTTACTTCATTTCTTTCTTTCTGTAACGTTCTTAAGAATGCTATACCTCGTTGTACAAATACTGTTCCTTTAATTCGATTCACATATTCATCTAACGCACTTGCTACATTATATTCGCTCTGCTTTATACCACTCTCTAACTTAGACAATGCTACTTTAAACCCTTCTTCACTTCCACCAAGTTCAACCTCTGCATCCCATAAAACCATCCCTGCGTTCATAAGGAAATCTTGACTCTTTTCAATTTGTTTTTCGATACTGAGAATATATTCTTTTGCTTCCTTATATTGTTCTCTTGCCATATAAACTTGTGTAAGTCCGAAGTGAGAGTATACATCATCATGATTTTCTTCCAAAGCACGAGCATACAATGTTTCTGCTTCTTCCAGACTATCATTTTGGAAATGGTAATCACCGAGCTTTACGTATAGAGGTGCCTTATCGTCACAATTCTCAATACCTTTTAATAAAACTTCTTTCGTACTTTCTTCATCCTTCAAATCAGATTCGTATATTTCCGCAAGTTTCGTATAAATGTATGGTGCATTACTATCCAAATGAATTGCTACTTTAAGCCCTTTTATCGCTAAATATAATTTCCCTAAATAATGCGCACATCTCGCTCGCTCATACCATACATGTGCTTCATTTTTATATTCTTTTAACAAATCATTAAAGATTTCATACGCTTCTTCATATCTTTCTAAATCTATTAATATTAACCCGTGATTCGTTAAAGTGAATCGTTCTGGACTACGTTCCAAGGCAACTTGAGAAAACTGTAACGCCTTTTCAGACTGATCGATATACATATACGATAAAGCGAGAAAACTCCAAGCAATCGGCTGATCTGCGTCTAATTGTAACGAGGAACGAAAACTTGAAATCGCTTCTATATAACTTTCCTGCTCAAAAGCATACCTTCCGTTTATTAGATGATATAAAGCACGATTATTTTTCTTCTCAACACTCGCAAGCATGTGCCCCGCTTTTTCTAATTCTTCAAGGCGAATAAAGCACTGTGCACCATGTAATTTAACAAAATCTGAGTTTGGAAACTTCTCCATTAACTTTTCAATACAAGATATAATAAACTCGTTATCTACTTCAACATCTAAGTGCTTAACCGTATACAACCACGTATTCGGATTATCACTCGTCTCTTTTAAAAATTGTACTAACTTGTGAATCCCCTCTTTATCTTGTTCATCTAAATGATCCGTTAAAGAAAAAATGGATTTAAAATAATGATGTTCTTCCTCATTTAAAAATGATAATTGTTCCTTCTTTTCTTTCGGAACAAACGTAATCGCTAAACACCCTGTATAACGATATTTTTCTTGTAACTTACTATACTCCACAATGACTGGTTCGATAAAGTTTGGATCTTGAACATAAAAAGCTTGTAACGTATCATCATACCCAGCTAACACTTGCACATGTGAAGCATGCTCAATATCAATACTTAATAAAACGGGAATTCCTTCACCGAGTAATCTCTTATATATTTCCTCATTCCCTTTAAAATAACGATATTCATAACCTAATTCTTCTAAATACGAAACAGTATCTGAAAACTTCGAGCCTGTCATATCAAAAATGAAATCTGCTATTTCATCTTGCGTACGTTTTTCTCCCCATAAGTGCAACATCATTTCTAAACTTGTCGGCACACAATAATTATCCTTTTGTACAATCGGAACTATCGGTAAGTGAACCTTTTTGCCATCTGGATTTTTTTCTAAATTATGATATAAAGACTCTTTTAAACTTTTTTCTTCTTTTAATAACTGTTGTAAATCTACAAGTTTATTCATTTTGTAAAGTGCTTCTGCACGTAAATGTACGAAGTAAGTTTTATACGCATGATAAGGAAGCTGATTATTTATGTTATCTATTACGTCTAACACTTCTTCATACTTCCCTAAATCTAATAAATATTTCACCTTTTCAAAATGAAAATATGGTACTTGCGGGAACTTTACAATTGCATCATCAATTAGCTGTAATGCACGTTTTTGTTCCCCTTTATTTGCATATAACTGTGCTAATAAATAAGTAGATAACTCTTCACAATCTTTATGCTGCATGCCGGCTATAAATTGTTCTTCTGCTTTCTCCCATTCACCTGTATGCATATAGACGTAACCCCATTTATCAAATACGGCACGTGCACTGTACTCCTCTGCCTTTTGCATATAAATAAGCGCTTCTTCATTTCGTTTCATTTCTAACAAACATCGTACTAACGTAAAATATGTTTTCGCTAAAAGATCAACTTCTATCTCTTCTTTATTTACCTCTTCTAATGAATCTTTTAACAACTGTTCTACTTCAAGAATTTTCCGCTCATCAATTAACTCATCACAATATAAAGAGAGCGTTCTCATATTTGGGAATTTTTTATAAGCGTAGCGAATGAGGAATGAACTGTATTGGTGCATAAGCCCTTCATCAGTAAGACGTATTAATATATCAAACTCCTTATGTGAAGGAATATTAGCAAGCCAATTCTTCAAATAAGATAAAGTATTCTTTTCTTTTATATATGAAATTTCATTATTTATTTCCTGTAATCCATCTATAAATCTCTTGTCTTTCAAACAAGCATCTAACTGCTTAAAATCTAGCATGTATTCACCTCGAATAATTTTTTGCACTGCTACTTGCTTAGATTTTACACATCATATTGTAGGTATTCAACTAAAATCTCCTATAATGGATAGTATTATTTAATATTATTCGAATTTATAACAAAATATAGTAAAAAAGATTGTTTTTCTCCATATTTTGTTTGATTAAATGAAATAACGTTACATGAGGATCTTATCTTTTGGAAGCTGAAATCAGTACATAAAATTATATCGATGATAATTTAAATATATCAGCGATTATACGGTGGATATCGACTTATAGACAAATAATGACACCCCTCAACATATAGCTATCTTTCAACATTCTACGTCACCGAATGTAATTTTCATATTCGGAGCATATACTAAAGAGGAATGTAGATGAAACGCTCTAAAAAAATTGAGTTCAGCTTTATATTGAGCTAGCGCATCATCATTTGTTAATCCTCTATCCATTAAACGTTCTATAAATTGCTGTTTATCACCTGGATCTCCTGCAATCCCCTCTTCTTTTAATGAATGATACAAACTTTGTTTATCATTATGCTGCATATTAGAATCTAAAAAGTTTACTTTATCACTTACTCTACATTGAATATTTTTCACGCCTAGTTCACTTAAAAACATCGGTATTTTCATACCAATATTTCCATCTTTTCCGCTTCTCTGCGTGTCAATTTCAAATAACTTTTGCAAAGCTCCTAACCTAATAATTTCCGATTGATTCTCTCCATTTAAAAAGTATGAAGACATATTTGATATCCAGTGTGGTTCAAAACAGATTATTTTTCCGCCCCTTTTAACTGAATGTATCATTTTTTGTAGCATCGTTTTTGATAAACTCATATGTAATAAGAAGGCATGACAGATTGCTATATCGTATGTATCATTCAGTTCAATTTCTGTAGCATTTTCCTCAAGAAATTCTGTCTCATATGGTAGTAAATGAAACAACTCTCTTGCTTCAGCAAGTAATGTTTCTCCACTATCAATGCCTGTATACTTTGAACCTTTTGGAAGTAATGGCATTAATAATAAGCCTAAATAACCATATCCACAACCGAAATCAACAATATGTACTGGCTTAGTAATCTTCCAAACTGTATTTACTAAAAATCTTATATAATCGTCATTGTAATATAAATCTCTCGTGTTTTTTAAGTATGTTAGTTTACTGTTCCAATCGTATGTTTCCAAGTTTCACGCCTCCTTAATATATATGACATTACAATTCTCCATTTAATAAGGACATTCCTACACCTGAAGCAACTCTAGAAAAGTTTAAACTTAATAAAGTGAAACTTTATTAAGTAGGAGGGTTCTTCATCCCCCACTGATTATCAGCCCTCACCAATCGGACTTTTATGGGCAGTTGATTCCCTACCTAAATTCTTTGCTTTCGCTCAATTTTGAGGTGGGGGTCTTACTGCTCATTAAAGTGGGATAAAAATAAATAAGAATACATATCAACTATGATACGTATCCTTATTTATTTTACATCTCCTCAGGAGCATCCACCCCAAGTAAACGTAATCCCTCTTTTAATACAACTGTCACAGCATATACTAATGCCAGTCTGCTTTCTTTCTCTTCACTCTCTTCCAATATACGAACATTTCCGTAATATTTATTGAACGATTGTGCTACATCTAATACGTATTTTGAAATGATTGATGGCTCATTTTTGTTGAAGGCCGCTTCAATTACTTGTGGGAATTTATTCAGTAATTTTACGACGCTCCAGCTATGATCATCTTCTAATGCAAACGTACACGTTTCAAATTCTACACTTTCTTTTCTTAAAATAGAGCAAGCACGTGCATGTGTGTACTGTACATATGGACCTGTTTCACCTTCAAATTTCAGCATGTTTTCTAATGAAAATTCGATATTATGCATACGCTCGTTTTTTAAATCGTGGAAGATAACTGCGCCAACACCGACTTGCTTCGCTACTTCTTCTTTCTGTTTTAAGTTTGGATTTTTCTCTTCAATATTTTGTTTTGCAAGGTCAATTGCTTCCTCAAGTACTTCTTCAAGTAAAATAACTCTTCCTTTACGTGTCGACATTTTCTTACCATCTTTTAAAATGAACCCAAACGGTACATGTTCCATGCCGTCAACCCAATTGTAGCCAAGCTTTTTTAATACCGTGAAAAATTGATTGAAGTGTAGACTTTGTTCCGGTCCAACCACATATAACGCTTTATCAAACGAATATGTGTTTTGACGATATAACGCTGCCGTTAAGTCACGCGTTGCGTAAATCGTCGCACCATCTGATTTTCTAATTAAGCAAGGCGGCATTCCCTCTTCTTCTAAATTAACGACTAATGCGCCTTCTGACTCTTCAAGCAAATCATGCTCCTCTAAAATCCCAATAAAATCTTCCATTAAATTATTATAAAAAGCTTCCCCTTGAAAATTAGTAAATTCAACACCGAGAAGTTCATAAATACGAGAAAATTCTTTTAATGATTCGTGACGGAACCAATTCCAAAGCTCAACAGCTTCTTCATCACCTTCTTCTAATTTCTTAAACCAAGCGCGTCCATCTTCTTCTAGTTCTTCGTCGCCTTTTACCTCTTCATGGAATTGAACGTATAACTTAAATAGTTCACGTATTGGATCCTCTTTCACTACTTCTTCATTTCCCCACTTTTTATAGGCGGTAATTAACTTTCCAAACTGTGTTCCCCAGTCTCCAATATAATTAATTCCTACAACTTCAAAGCCACATTTTTCAGCGATATGTTTCAGTGAATTTCCAATCATTGTAGAACGTAAATGCCCCATTGAAAAAGGTTTCGCGATATTAGGAGAGGAATAATCGATAACTACCGTTTTTTCACAACCAAAGTGATTATGACCGTACTCTTCTTTCTCCGCTAAAACCGTTTTTAATACATTATCACTTACCGTTTCACGATTAAAAAAGACATTTACATAAGGACCAACAGCCTCTACTTTCGTAAAAAATGGATCACTTAATTTCTCCGCAACTTCTTTTGCGATAATAGCTGGTGATTGTTTATATTGCTTCGCAAGTGAAAAACATGGAAATGCTGCATCACCGAATTCATCTTGTTTCGGTATTTCAATTAAATCTAAAATTTGATTTTGCGTTAATTCATTCGTAAAAATATCGGATAAACTTTCCGCAAACTGCGTTTTATAATCCATACTATATAACCTCCTTATTTTTTTAAACACAAAAAACTCGTCTCTAAAAAGAGACGAGTTTAAACCCGTGGTACCACCCTTGTTGTTCATTACGAACCACTTTCCCGTTTATAACGAGGACAGGGGGCCTCGGCTTACTCTACTATTCGTTCAAGAAGCATCTCAGAAGTGCGCTTCATCTTTTTCTTCCGCACTAGGCTCACACCATCCCTAGCTCGCTTTCCTTCTAAAAAAGACTACTCTCTTCATCACAGACAGTATATTTAATTAATTATTGCTTATTATACACCTTTTCAAATAATTAGCAAGGGTCAATTACACCAAAGTGAAACTTAGCACTTTTTCTTTTGTATACGTGAAAATTATGTTTTTCAAACCTAGAACTACGGAAATGATCTTTCAGAACGACACGCTTTCTCGCCACACGCTTCGCTTCCGCAATTGTTTCGTCAGTAATATCATGATACAAAGCAAAGTGTTTTAACCCTTTTATTCCATCTGATTCTATAACAGTTTCTTCAAACATTGGATCAAGGTACACGACGTCATAACTATTATCTTCACATTGTTTTAAAAACGCGTAATGCTCCGTTTGCTTCACATCAATTCGTTGCATTGCCTCATCAATTTCAGAAACAGATGAAGACCATGTTTTCAAACCATTCTCCATAATATAAGCCATATACTCATTGCCTTCAAGTCCTGTTACTTTTCCGCTTTCACCAACAATGTAACTAGCTACAATACTATCTGATGCCATACCGAGCGTACAATCTAACACTGTCATTCCGCCCTCTAGTTGCGTAGCTTGTACAAACGGGTCGTGTTCTCCGCGCATTAATCTTTTCACACGAAACATCGCTGAGTTTGGATGAAAGAAAAACGACTCTTCCGTTCCTTTTGGATAAATAGCTAATCGATTTTTCCCTACAACAAGTACATCTTGTTCATATTGCTCATGCAGTTTATGTACTGGTATGTCGTTACGTTTAACGAATGAACCATTTAATTCTGCGGCCACCTGCTTTGCATAATCTGTCATTTCTTTATTCGTTCTTCCTGCTGTTGTTACAATCATTGTTTCACCTCTATATAAAGAAAAGAGGGAGATTTACTCTCCCCCTTCTTTAGCAATTCTTTTCGAAAGCTTGTTCTAAGTTCGTAATAATTTCGTCCATAGTTGCACCTTCAATTTCATGACGGTGAATGAAGTGAACAACTTCTTTTCCTTTTAACAATGCCATAGATGGTGAAGATGGAGGGATTTCTCCGAAGTATTCACGCATTTTTGCAGTAGCATCTTTATCTTGACCTGCGAATACAGTTACAAGATGATCAGGTTGTTTTTCAGCACGAACAACTGCTTGCCCTGCTGATGGACGTGCTAAACCAGCTGCACATCCACAAACAGAGTTTACAACTACTAAAGTTGTACCTGTAGTGTTTTCCATAAATTCTGTTACAGCTTCTTCTGTAGTTAACTCTTCAAATCCAGAACGCACTAATTCTTGGCGCATTGGGATTACCATTTGGCGCATGTATTCTTCATAAGCATTTGACATCTTGTAATCTCTCCTTCAACTTTCATTCCAAATTCATCATATCACGCTCTATTACTAGGTGCAAAAGAAAGATTACGATGATTTCATTTTTTTGTAGGGATTTCACATACTCCTTCACGGCAATGTCCAACTGGGACAAGTTTTCTATTGTTAGCGATATAATCGTATACTTTACTTCCAAATCCAAGTACGATAGATAACTTTATAAAAGGCACGGCAAACCAATAAGATGGAACAGCCTTTGCTAATACATGTATGCTATGAATTCCGTCATACCACTTATTATTTTTTAAAATATACAATCTTTGTTCCATCTTGCTTTGTAGTTCTTGAGAGAGTTCATACTTCTCAACTACATCTTCATCTCGAAATGAAACAAATTTCATTTTACCCTTTTTATCTAATTTTTTCGTACGTTCAGCAACCGCCGTACACATCGGACACCAACTATCATAGAAAACAATCATACATTATTCCCCTTTACGAGACTCCGTCATTTGTTTCCATACAGAACCTTTTGCTTCTTCTCCGCCTTCAATACGCTCTAATGCTAAACGTGCTTGCATCGCTACTTCAAACTCTGGATCATCTTGCGCTGCTTTTAATGCTGGAATTGCACTTTCATCTCCAAGTTCAAATAAGAACATAGCTGCACGCCAGCGTACTAATTTGCTTGAATCTTTCAGGGATTTAATCATAACGAACATTGCTGCCGGATCACCTACATCTGATAAACAATCACCCGCTGTACGGCGAACACTTACTGAACGATCTAATAACGCTTTATATAATAACGGCAATACTCCATCACCTTTTACCATACCTAAATACGCTGTTGCTAAACGGCGGATCGAAACTTTTTCATCATCTAACGCCATCTTCAGCACTGGCATATCTTCTTCAGTAGGATCCATTTGTTCTAATGCTGCAAAGCGTTTTTTCCAGTCAGCATCTTTCATCATCTCTTCTGTTACTTTATATGGCTCGCGCTTTTGAATCGTTACTTCAACAGCCCCTGCCTGGTTTAATAATTCTTTAACTGTTTCATTTACACGTTCCTCTGAATAAGCAGCAACAATTTCTTCTACTACTTCTTTCCCAATTTCTTCAAAGTTACCGTAACGTGTACTTTGTTCCACCCATTTACGTTCTTTTACAACGTTTGGTGCAGACATTTGAACTTTCATAATTGATTCTTTAAAACGATCAGGTAAGCCAACACGCTCTTCAGTCGTTCCATCTGTTAACTTTACTTGCATTGGAATTGTAAAGAACATTTGAACAAACACTTTCACTTCCCCAAAATGAGCAAGTTGTTGTTCTTCGCTTTCTTCTACTACCTCTTCGCCGAAAACAGCACGAACTTGTTGTAATAAAACTTTCCAGTCAAACTTCGCATTTCGCTCCACTGCTAAAAAGTCGGCTACATGATATACACCTTTAATTCCTTCAATTTTCAAAATTTCTTGCACTTGCATTGGTGCTTGTTCTTTATTTTCATTTGTATAATTATTACGTGCTCCTGATGGTAATACTTCATTCAAAATAACTTTCATTGTATTTGGACTTGGCGTCGGTTCAATTGCTTTAATCTTCACGTAAAAAACTCTCCTTTATTGCATGTTCTTAGCTGTATTGTAACATGTTACCACTCTATCCTCCTACTCGGATGCTTTATTTTGCTGATTTCTTTCCACCATCATACTTTAAATTCCTCAGGTCTCCATCTTATTACGATGCCCCCTCCCGCCTTTTCTCCAAAAATGTAATATTTTCAATCACAACTTCCGTTACATATATTCTCTTTCCTTGATCATCCTCGTAATTCTTCGTATGAATACGTCCAGTTATTCCAACAAGTGAACCTTTCTTACAATATTCCGTTACATTCTCAGCTGACCTTCTCCAAACGACGCAATTAATAAAATCTACTTGTTGCTCACCTAAACTATTTCGAAAACCTCTATTCACCGCAACACATACTCGTGCATACGCGACGTCTTGCTTTGTGTAGTATAATTCTGGCTCCTTTGTCAATCTACCGATTAATACAACTCGATTCATCATAAGTTTTACCACCTCACATATTTTTCTTCATTGTAAAGAAAAATGTAAGGAGGGTAAAAAGCGTAAAATAATGTATTTTAAAGTAAAAAATATTATTTTTTATGCTATAAAAGAAAAAAAGAAACCTTACATATTTTAAACATGTAAGGTTTCAAAATTTATCCCACTTTAATGGGCAGTAATACCCCCACCTCAAAATGCAACGAAAGCAAAGAATTTAGGTGGGGGGCGGGCTGCCCATTAAAGTCCGATTGGTGAGGGCTGATAATCAGTGGGGGATGAAGAACCCCCCACTGATTAAAGTTTCACTTTATACTTCACTGCATGAAATGTAATATCCACCGCGAGCCATTTTTATCTCAACGCGGTACATTACATTCTCTAAGTAAAAAGTAATCGGTTTAACTTTACTTTCAAAATTTAGTCTTGCATTGCATTCAGCCGCATATCCCTCTATTGCTGTAGTAATAACTTCTGATGATGGATACATTAAAGCATCATCTAGTTCTATGAAAAAACTTTTAGAAAATAGTTTTTTCATAATCCCTTTCTTCTCTTTCATCATACTCCATCCCCTTCATTTCAAGTTAACAGCATCCAATAATACTACATTCTCAATTTATCTTTGAAAATAAAAAACCCTGCATTTTTCATGCAGGATTTTTTATTAGTCATTTTTCGTAAAGTAAGAAACGAAACGAAGAATTTCTAAGTATAACCAAACTAATGTAAGCATTAGTCCCATTGCAGTGTACCACTCCATATATTTCGGAGCTTGACTACGTACACCATTTTCGATTAAATCGAAATCTAGTAATAAGTTTAATGCAGCAACTACGATAACAACTGCACTAATAATAATACCGATTGTACCACCCTGGTGAATGTACGGAACCGTTACACCAAACATGTTTAGTAGAAATACGACTAAGTACATAACCATAATTCCAAGTGTCGCTGCCATCACGCCTGTACGGAATTTATCCGTTACTTTTACTACGCGCGTTGCATATAACACTAACATTGCAAATAGAATTGAGATTGTTAGTAATACAGCGTTTAAAACGATAGAATCGCCAAACTTCATTGTATAAACAGCTGAAATACTACCTAATACTACTCCTTCTACCGCCGCATAGATTGGTGCACCAAAAGGTGAAATACGCGGGAAGAACATAGACGCAAATGCGATGATTGCCGCAACGATTAAAGCACCAATTAATACTGGCATTTTCATCGTACCCTCTATCATCTGTATGTATGAATAGACAGACGTTGCAAGTAGCAAGATAAGCATAATAAACGTTTTGCCTACTGTTCCGCCAATAGTCATCGCAGAAGCACTTGCTCCCTCTTTACGGAATGCCTCTTTTTTCAACATTGGATTAGATGTTCTCATTTTTTCCCTCCTAAAATAGGTTCTACCAATAGTGTAAAGTTTTTCTCTTTACTTTTCAATATATGCAGCTTGTTTTTATTTTAATCCTTCAACAATATCGGATAGTTCACTCCATCTTTCCATCGTTTTTTCTAGCTCTTCTTCTGTTTTTTGCTGTGCTTCAGATAATTCTTGTGCTTTTGTGAAATCAGAACCAACATTCGCAAGTTCTTCTCCGATTGACTCAAGTTTTTCTTCAAGCCCTGCAATTGTATCTTCAATTGTTTCCCATTCGCGCTGCTCGTTATATGAGAGTTTACGCTTACGTTGTTGTTTCGGTGCTTCTTCTACTACTTTTTTCTCTTTCTGCACTTCTGCTTTCTCAATAAGTTCTCTCGTTTTTTCCATTTCTAAATAATCTGTATAACTACCTAGAAATTCGCGTACTTCTCCTTCTCCCGTAAAGATGAATAATTCATCTACTACTTTATCTAAGAAGTAACGGTCATGCGATACAGTTAAAACAACGCCTGGGAAATCTTCTAAATAATCTTCTAACACTGTTAATGTTTGTGTATCTAGATCATTCGTAGGCTCATCCAATAATAGTACGTTCGGTTCTCCCATTAATATACGTAATAAGTATAAACGTCTTCTCTCGCCACCAGATAGTTTACCTATCGGTGTACCATGTGAATGTGGTGGGAATAAGAAACGTTCTAACATTTGAGATGCACCAATTACTTTTCCGTCTGTCGTATGAATGACTTCTGCGATTTCTTTAATGTATTCAATCATACGTTGATTTAAATTCATTTCTTCATTTTCTTGCGTATAGTAAGCGATTTTTACTGTTTGCCCAACTTCAATTTCACCACTATCGGGGGATATTTTACCTGCAAGCATATTTAATAGAGAGGATTTCCCGCTTCCATTCGCTCCAATAACCCCGATACGATCGCCTGGTTTCACAATATGATTAAAATTGTTCAGTACAGTTTTATCACCGAATTTTTTCGTTACATCTTTTAACTCCAGTACTTTTTTCCCAAGGCGGCTACCGCTAAGTGCAATATCAACAGATTGTTTTGCAGCTGGGCCTTCTTGACCTTTTAGCTCATCAAAACGTTGAATACGTGCCTTTTGCTTAGTCGAACGAGCTTTTGCACCACGGCGAATCCAAGCTAGTTCGCGGCGATATAAGTTTTGACGTTTTGATTCCTGTGCAAGCTCTTGTTCTTCACGAAGTGCTTTCGCTTCTAAAAACGTACTGTAATTCCCTTCATAACTATACAGTTTTCCATTATCTAATTCGAAAATACGATTCGTCACACGATCTAAGAAATAACGATCATGGGTTACAAGTAATACTGCACCTGTATATCGTGCTAAATATTCCTCTAACCATTCAACTGTCTCATGGTCAAGATGGTTCGTAGGCTCATCTAAAATTAATAGATCCGGTGTTTCAATAAAGCACTGTGCCATCGCAATACGTTTTTTCTGTCCACCAGATAAATTTCCAACAGTTGCTGTGAAATCAGTAATTCCTAATTTCGTTAATAACGATTTTGCATTCGCATTTGCTTCCCACGCGCCCATCGCATCCATACGTTGTTGCACTGCAAATAATTGTTCCTGTACCTTTTCATTACTTGGATCTTTTTCGATATGTAATAGCGCCTTTTCATAGTCACGAAGAAGACGAATTAAAGGTGTATCACCATGGAAGACTTGTTCTAATACTGTTAATTGCTCATCAAACTCCGGTTGCTGTGATAAATAACTAATTGTATACCCACGTGAATGAGTCATATCACCTGTATCAGGAATTTCTGCCCCTGCAATAATTTTTAATAACGTTGATTTACCAGTACCGTTTACACCGATAATTCCGGCACGTTGTCCTTCTGCAATACTAAATGATAATCCATCAAATAACGGTTTTTCTCCATATGATTTTGATAAGTTTTCCACAGTTAACATTTTCATATTTGTGCATTCCACTCTTTCATAAATTGTTCAATAAACTGTTCCATATAGCGATGGCGAACTTCCGCCTCTTGTTTTGCTGCGTTCGTATTCATTAAATCTTTTAGTTTTAAAAGTTTTTCATAAAAATGATTTAAAGATGGGTCGTTATTTTTTCTATATTCATCTTTCGTCATCACTTCACGAGGTGGAATAGTTGGATCATACATTAATCTCCCTTTCGCCCCACCATACGCAAATGTGCGAGCTATTCCAATTGCTCCAAGAGCGTCTAAGCGATCTGCATCTTGAACGATTTTTCCTTCAAGAGACTCCACTTTACCTCCATGACCACCTTTATAAGACATATTGGCGATGATATGAAGGACATGTTTACTTTCCTCTTCTTCCACATGTATCTCTTCTAACCAATCAGAAACTTTTTTCATTCCTGCGTCTTCACTTTTATTTAACTTCTCATCAGCCACATCGTGAAGTAATGCTGCCATTTCAATTATAAAACGATTTCCTCCTTCTTGCTCGGATAAAGAAATCGCCAGTTTATGTACGCGCTCAATATGATACCAATCATGCCCACTCGCATCTTTTTCTAAAATATGTTTTACAAAAGTAATTGTTTTTTGAATCTTTTCTTGTTTTGTCATTTTATCTTCACCCAGTTACTTATTGTAACACGCCCGCATTTTTTCATCACATATTTTCTTGTCCGCCCATACACTAGGTGGTAGGCATCATCATGAAGGAGGAATAAGTATGTTCTATAATAATCAACCGCCTTATCCACAACAACCATTTTACCCTCAACAACAAGAACAAAGATACACAGAACAATATGAAGAACAAGAGCCACAATATGAACAAAATCCATACGCAACACAACAAAACCAAGAAGCTAATTATCAACAAAATTCATACGACACACGTCCCAATTATGAATACCCTCAAAATCCATATGCAGCACCGCAAAATCATGAACAACAATTTCAACAAAATCCATACACAACAACGCAAAATCATGAAACTGAATATCAACAAAACGCATACGACACACGTCCCAATTATGAATACCCTCAAAATCCATATGTAGCACCACAAAATCATGAACAACAATTTCAACAAAATCCATACACAACTCAGCCTCAACAACCACAATATCAGCCGCGAATGTACCAACCAAACTATGACGCGCGTGTTTCACCCCCAGCACCACAAACAATTGATCCTACGCAACCACAAATTTTACCACCAGGCCCAACACTTGATATTACACAACCGCAAATCTTACCACCAGGTCCAACATTTGATATTACACAACCGCAAATCTTACCGCCTGGACCGATTACAGAACCAACGCAACAACAAATCCAGCAAGTTGTCGGTACACAGTTTTTACCTTTAAAGAAACCTGTACTAGATTTCGTAAAACCTTGGGTAGATTACGGTTTAAATGAAGCAAAACATACATCACACAAACACGCTCTAACAGAAGTTGCGGCGATTATGTTTTTAGTTGGAAAAGGGTTCAACCCGACGATTGCACATTATATTGTGGAATCTTGGGAGAAGAATGAGCAGTTTTAAGGTTATCCATTTCATTTTAAATAAAACAAAAAAAGTGTCACAAATGCGTAGGTTATAAGCATTTGTGACACTTTTTTGTTTGTTATGTTAAATGTCATTTCAATAGTAAATTACTGCAGTTACCTTTTCTTCCTAGGACCAATAATTAATTTAATCGCCGTTCTTTCTTGATCATTAATAGTAACCTCTTGAAATGCTGGAACGAAGGCTAAATCGATACCACTTGGAGCAACAAATCCTCTTGCGATTGCTATTGCTTTAATCGCTTGATTTAAAGAACCAGCCCCAATCGCTTGAATTTCTACATTTCCACTTGTTCTTAGTACACCTGCTATTGCACCTGCAACTGAATTTGGGCTTGATTTTGAAGATACCTTTAATATATTTTCCATATAAGTTGCTCCCTCTATAATTTAATTACTCCTTCGTTACGGTATAGAATATTTCCACGTATCTTTAACTACTATTCACACAAAAAGCAAACAATGCTACATATGTACATTCATTCGATACTTTTCGTCTTCTTCCTGCTCTACTACGTAAATAAAGGAGAACAACCATAAACTCTAATATACAAACTCTTCAACACTCACATCATTGCAACTGAGGATAACAGTTTTACTTCTACATGTGAAGTTAAAATAAGCATTCCCGCTATACTTTAACATTTCATGATATTCCACTGATATTTTTACCAAATCATTAACCTTTTCTTCTTCAAAAATTTTTACAACTACTATTATTACTATATTTCTTTCATCGTATTAGCACTTTATACTCCTAATCTATCACCTTTTATATAAGACAAGCATAAAATACTATGAGTATACACGTTATTCATAATAGGGGGTAATATATTGGGTTCATACTATCATTCTTCAAACTCCAATAAAAAAAGTTCATGCAATTCTTCTTCCAGCTCATATAAAAAATGCTCGTGCAACTCCTCTTCTAGTTCTTATAAAAAATGTTCATGTGACCATTCACATAAAAAAAGCTGTCCGGCATACGGAACTTTTTGGCAAACTGAGTTTATAACTGTTCCTTTTAGAGAGCCTTTTCCATTTAATCACGTTGGCCCTATAGCAGGAGGAGTTTCCTTACTAAATCCTACTACTATACAATTTAGTCAAGCGGGTGATTATAGAGTTTCTTTCATTTCAACGATTAACACTACTGTAAATCCTGTGTTTCCACATATTCCAGTCATGACTATATTTCTAAATGACAATCCACTTGCTAATAGTCAAGGTGACTTTGCTTTTCAAATGAATACCTCATCAAATAACGAATGCCTTCAATTAGCAGGTGAAACGATTGTTACAGTACCCGCTAATTCAACTCTTCAATTGAAAAATAATAGTGGTTTCAATCGTCAAAGTATTGCAACTTGTGATAATGGTATCAATGCAGTTGAATTAACAGTTATTAAACTAAGTTAATAATCATCTTCACATTTAGATGCTATTTCAGCATCTTTTTTATTGAATAATGCTTTTCTGTTAATCTAGTAAACATGAAAAAGAACCGAACTCTTCTACTGCAAAAGTTCGGTTCTTTTTATATTAAAACTTCTTACTTCTCCACATAAACCGACTTAACGATTGTACGATTATATGGTTGTCCTTCTTTATTCATCCCTTTTATATCCATTGTAACGTTATATACTCCTGGTTGCTTTATGTTCTTCAAAGCACCAGTAAATGTATTGTTATTCACATTTTGTAATTCATTAAATTCAGAGACTAGTTTTCCTTCTTTATTAACTACTCTTACTGTTATGGAAAGATCCCCTTTCATTTCAGGTGCCACAGGTGATTTTTTCAGTTTATACTCAGATTTATTCGCTTTAACTTTAGTAGGCATTTGAAGTACAAATGGTGCGCCGCTCTTGTAATCGCTTACAACTAAGTATGCATCTTTCGACTGCTTCGCCATCATTTTAACTTTCCATTCTCCTACATCCATTTTATCAAATTTAAATGTTCTAATTGTCGCGCCACCAAAGAAAGATTCATCTTCACCAGTAGTTATAACGCTATCTTTATTTGTATATATTTTTCCTTTTGGAGATATCATTTGTACTTCTACATCCGAAGAAGCAGTTAATATAGAAACGATTCCTTCTGTCTTTTTATCAACCGTAACAGTTTGCTCTATCCACTGATTTTGTGGCAATTCCCCACCTAAAATGTTTTGATTGGAAGTTGTATTTAATTGTTCTATATTTTCATTTGTACTAGTGCTGGATGCTACTAAAGCTGGAACCGGTACATTTGCTGTACGTAAATATGGTTCAATTCGCGCGAATACAGCAGACCCTTTTCGTATATTATCATGATCAAATTTGGAATCTGTAAATAAATGCGTTCCATACGGTAACTTAGCACTCCACTCATTTACTAATCCATCATTTGAACCGTATGATGACAAATATAACCCGCCCATAGATAAAGCAGAAAATACCGGTCCCCAGCTAGTCCCAGTAGCAGTATAGTAGCGATTTAATTTAGCTGCTGGATTATTATCAATCGTTGAACGAAATTTTGCCATTTCGCCCATTTGTAATGAATACGTACCATCATCTTTTTGACCTAATATAGAAGCAAGCCATCCTGCCCACCAACTATATGATAAATCCGCTAAGTTTGATCCATGATGTGGTGTCGCAAGTGTAATAACATTTCCGACAAATCGATTTGCACCATATCCTACTAATGCAGCCTGTGTATCAATACCGCCTTTACTATGTGCTACAATATTAACTTTTTTACCGAAATGATTATATATTTCTTCTAATTTTTGTGCTAACAATTTTCCGTTGTCCCATTGACTAGCTGACCCTTTTCCAGCAGCATCATATAATTGTATAAATACTGTTTGATAGCCTGCTTTCAAAGCATAGTCATACATATCATTCATATCGTGATACACTGTCTTACCATACCAACTATCAGCATTCCCATTCCTTCCTTGCACAAAGAGAATTGGAGGTCTATTCTCATCATAATTAGCAGGTTTTTGACCTAAAAACCATTCTCCAGGTGTAAAGGCTTCTTGATCTGGAAAGCCTGTTTTAAGCTCTTTTACAACTTCTGCTCGCACATTTGTGCTAATCATTGGAACCATGATAAAAAATACAATTAGTAAGGCAACACATCTTCTCATCAATCGCATATTATTCCCCCCACTTTTTTTGAAAGAAGGTGCTCTTTGTAATATTTTTTTATCTTCTCTCTTAATACTAGATAATCTTTTTACTTAAACAAAATCTTGTCCCTATTCCCACGAGATTACTAGTACCCCTTCTTCCTTAACACACGTTATTCTCTTTGTTTCTATCTCTTCCTTTTGAGAGAACACTATAAAAAAGTTTCTCAATAATTGTTAACCGTACTAAATCCAAATATCTCTAAATCATTATTGTTTATATAAAGTATACAAATCTTGAAAAAACTTTAGTAAAAAAACACTTTTTTACCACCTAGTTATAAAAAAGATTAATGAAGATATGTACTTTTATTTAATTTAATACAAAACAAACGAATAAAAGCTTATGCTGTAAGACTTTCCTAAGATTAAATATTAAACTGAAATTTCTAAATAGATAGTAAGGTTTCCAGAAACATATATTATGATAATTTTCGCAGACTTGAATTAAACTTTTAGAAGTACTAACCTATCGGTGAGCAGAAGAAAATTCTGTAAAAAGAAAGGAGAATGCTTTATGATGACCAATTTACAAAAGGAGTTTTTTAAACGACTAAAAATTCCTGAAAAAGAAATAACATTTACTGATTTAGATGAAATTCTCTTGAAAATGGGCTTGATTCTCCCCTATGAAAATCTCGATATTATGGCTGGTACTATTACAAACATCTCAAAAAATAACTTAGTAGAAAAGTTACTAATTCAAAAACGAGGCGGTCTTTGTTATGAATTAAACTCCTTATTGTATTACTTTTTAATGGATTGTGGGTTTCAAGTATATAAAGTAGCCGGTACTGTTTATGATCTTTACGATAATAAATGGAAACCCGATGATGGTCATGTCATTATCATATTAAATCATAATTATAAAGATTATGTTATAGACGCAGGTTTTGCATCTCATCTACCTTTACATCCAGTCCCTTTTACCGGAGCAGTCATCTCTTCTCAAACGGGAGAATATCGAATTCGCAAACGAACTACCCGAAAAGGTACACACATTTTAGAAATGAGAAAAGGAGCTAACGGGGAATCTACAAATTTCTTGCAATCTGAGCCTTCACACGAATGGAAAATAGGCTATGCCTTTACTTTAGATTCAATAGATGAGAAAAAGGTGAATAACATTCAAAAAGTGATTTTAGAACATAAAGAATCTCCTTTTAATAAAGGGGCTATTACTTGTAAATTAACTGATTATGGGCACGTATCATTAACAAATAAAAATTATACAGAAACCTTTAAAGGCATCAAAAATAAACGACCAATAGAATCAAAAGATTACGCTCGCATTCTTCGTGAATCTTTCGGAATAACACAAGAAAAATATGTAGGAAAAACACTAGAAAGAGGATAGTTGACTAGAAGTATTTCATAATAAAGCAGATTCCATATTTAGAATCTGCTTTATTTTATATTTTGTTATAAAAAAGTTTGTTTTGCTCTTACCCTTTAATTCTCAATTATATACTCATCATCATATTTATCGTATTGGAGCCCTGACCCTATTTTTGATTCCGTAACTTGATCTCTTAAAAACGGTGCAGCTTCCATTTTGCTAGTTGCAATTTCAATTCCATATTTTTTCGTTAAATGGGCTAATTCTATTAAAAACCACTCTCTTCGTAATGTGACTGGAATATCAAATGTTCTTCTTTTCATATATAATAGCACCTCTTTAATTTTCATAACTTAAAAAACATTATAGTATATGCATGTCCATTCTAAATGTGCTATTACTAAAATAACATTTTAGTTTACATAAAATAATTATGTATTAGTAGAAAGAGGCTTGTCCTCCTCTTTCTACTGTAGAGATTTAAATTAAGAACATCTTGGTACACCTAAAGCTAAGAATAAACCTGCTACTCCCGCAGTAATCGGTACTTTCAACGTAATAACATCATCTACTTTCGTTACTAAAAAGAAAGCATTACCTTCTTGTAATATACAAGTTACCAACAATTGGAATTCCATTCAAATCTCCTCCTTTCAATCGATATATTATACTTTATGGATTTTATTAAAAAATGTAATAGGAAATATATCCATTTTCTCCTATATACAAATAAATTTTCATCAGTCTATTAAAAATATTAATGTCCTCTGTTAAATACCACTCCTATTATTCTCAAAACTGACACATAATAAGTGATTTCAATCACCACATTGTTTTTCATTTATCGCTATTCTTAATTTAGATATTACATTTAAACTTTATGGAGGCATTCATATGGAACATACATTTACTGAAACTTCAATTGTTGGTGAGATTGTTACACAATTTCCAAAAGCTAGTGATCTTTTTAAATCATATAGAATAGATTTTTGTTGTGGTGGTAATAAGCCACTTATTGATGCAATTCATGAAAGAAATTTATCAGCTTCTGAAGTAATTACAGAGTTAAATACGCTTTATCATAATACGAAACAATTAAATGAATCTGAAATTGATTGGAAAAGTGCTTCTTATCGTGAATTGATTGATTATGTAATTCATAAGCATCATCGTTATTTAAATGAAGAGTTACCGCAGTTAAGTCCATATGTGACGAAAGTATTACGCGTTCATGGAGCAAATCAGCCTCATTTAGCTCAAATTCATAAGCTATTTCATGAACTTAAAATGGAATTAGAACAGCATTTAATTAAAGAAGAAACGGAAGACTTCCCATTAATTTTAGAATTTGAACAAAATCCAACTGATGAAAATTATGAAAAATTACGTAAAGTAGTAGATGAACTAGAAAATGAGCACAATCATGCTGGAAATATTATAAAAGAACTTCGTAAAGTGACAAATGACTTTACTCCTCCAGAAGGCGCTTGCGGTACTTATCGACTTGTCTACCAACGTCTTGCAGCTCTAGAGTCTGATTTATTTGAGCATATTCATTTAGAAAATAATATTTTATTTCCGCGTGCCATTACAAAAGCATAAATCAATTGCAGGACATGAGTGTAGATACTTATGTCCTGCTTTTACATTTTGCGAAAAATATCCACATCCCCTTCACATAAAACCGAATTTTAATAATTTGTGAATCATTATAAAAATGTGATAAATATCACATCTCCCCCTTATTTGATTTCCTATAATAGAAATATAATTCTTTGTTCAACATTTCACATAAAAGGGGAAATGAAAATGAAAAAACGTTTAGTTATGATCGGAAATGGTATGGCGGGCATACGCTGTATGGAAGAAATATTAAAACATGATAGTGATTCATATAAAATTACTATTTTTGGAGATGAACCGCATCCAAACTACAACCGTATTATGCTCTCTCATGTTTTACAAGGCAAAACAAATATGCAAGATATCATTATGAACGAATACAGTTGGTATGAAGAAAACGAAATAACTTTGTATACAAATGAAAGAGTTCAAAGTATTGACCGAGAAGAAAAAATTATTATTACTGAAAAAAATCGTACTCTTACATATGACAAGCTCATTATTGCAACAGGTTCTAGTGCTTTTATTTTACCAGTTGAAGGTTCCACCCTTCCTGGTGTAACAGGATTTCGAACAATTGAAGATACACAACTTATGATGGATACCGCTAAAGAAAAGAATAAGGCCGTTGTTATTGGTGGTGGGTTACTTGGTTTAGAAGCCGCAAGAGGTCTAATTGACTTAGGAATGGACGTACACGTTGTTCATTTAATGCCTAGCTTAATGGAGCAACAACTAGATACGAAAGCAGCTTCTCTATTGCGTGAAGATTTAGAAGCGCAAGGCATGAAGTTTCTAATGGAAAAGAAAACTGTAAAGATTCTTGGTACAGGCCATGTTGAGGGCATTCAATTTGAAGATGGTGAAGTTGTAGATTGTGATTTAATCGTAATGGCTGTCGGAATACGACCAAATACGCAAATAGCAAAAGATGCTGGTCTAATTGTCAATCGCGGCATTGTAGTCAATGACTATATGCTAACAAATGATGAGTCCATTTATGCAGTTGGCGAATGCGCGGAACATGATGGTATCGCATATGGACTTGTTGCCCCTCTTTATGAACAAGGCTCAATATTAGCGAAGCATATAACAAGTATACAAACGAATGGATATACAGGCAGTATCGTCGGTACGCAATTAAAAGTCGCTGGTTGTGATTTATTCTCTGCTGGCCAAATTTATGAAGATGATCAGACGAAAGCAATTTCAATCTTTAATGAATGTAAACGTTCCTATAAAAAAGTATTAATTCGTGATAATAAAGTCGTAGGTATCGTTTTATATGGTGACACAGCTGACGGTACACGCCTCTTTAGCATGTTAAAGAAAGAAGAAGATATTCAAGAATATACACCAGCTTCCCTTCTTCACAAAGCTGGTGTAGAAAGTGAACTTGACGTTGCTACAATGAGTGCTGATGACACGATTTGTGGATGTAATGGTGTTACGAAAGGTACAATCGTTCACGCTATTTTAGAACAAGAGTTAACTACTTTTGAAGAAGTAAAAGGATGCACGAAAGCCGCTGGTTCTTGCGGAAAATGTCGTCCGCTTGTGGAACAAGTTTTATCTCATACACTCGGAGATGCTTTTGATGCTTCTGCGCAGCCTGCTGGTATGTGCGGATGTACAACTTTATCACGTGATGAAGTCGTAGCAGCCATTCACGAGAAAGGTTTAAAATCGCCAAAAGAAGTACGAAATGTTCTTGGTTTTGTACATGAAGACGGCTGTTCGAAATGTCGTCCTGCTTTGAACTATTATTTACGTATGGCCATTCCAGAAGAATATGAAGATGATAAATCGTCCCGTTTCGTTAATGAAAGAATGAATGGTAACATCCAGCACGATGGTACATTCTCTGTTATTCCACGTATGTACGGCGGTGTTACAACAGCAGATAATTTAATGAAAATTGCTGAAGTTGCGAAAAAATACGATGTTCCTCTTGTGAAAATTACAGGCGCGAGCCGAATCGGCTTATATGGTATTAAGAAACAAGATTTACCTAACGTATGGGCTGACTTACATATGACTTCGGGATATGCGTATTCAAAATCGCTTCGTAATGTAAAATCATGTGTCGGTTCTCGCTTCTGCCGTTTCGGTACGAAAGATTCATTAGGACTTGGTATGTTACTTGAGCAATCATTAGAAATGGTAGATACACCACATAAAATGAAGATGGGTGTAACGGGCTGTCCGCGTAACTGTGCGGAAGTATTAACGAAAGATTTTGGCGTTGTTTGTGTCGAAAATGGATACCAACTTTATATTGGCGGAAATGGTGGTACAGAAGTACGCGAAGCTGATTTTGTAATGATTGTCCCTACTGAAGATGATGTCCTTCGCATTGCTACAGCTTATATGCAATATTATCGTGAAACTGGTATTTACGGAGAGCGTACTGCCTACTGGACAGAACGTTTAGGCTCCGATCACATAAAAGAAATACTACAAGATGCAAGTATGGTTACTACGTTAAATGAACGTTTCCAAACAGCGCGCAGCACATATATGGAAGCTTGGGGACAAGCACTAGAAACGAAGTCATTAAAAGCGATGTATGAAGTAGAAACTGTGAAATAAGGAGCTGTGATTTATATGATACAAACGAAAGAAAAAATAAAAGTTATGCGTGCGGAAGATCTTCCTATTCAAATCGGTAAAGAAGTGCAAATGAAAGGTATGTCTATCGCCCTATTCCGCCTTTCAAATGGTGATATTCGAGCTGTAGAAAATCGTTGCCCTCATAAAAACGGACCGTTAGCAGAAGGAATTGTATCTGGAGAATTCGTCTTTTGTCCACTGCATGATTGGAAAATCTCACTAATAACAGGTGAAGTTCAAAAACCTGATGACGGCTGTATTCAAACATACGAAGTAGAAGTTATTGATGGTGACATTTATTTATACATGTAATTTTCGAAAGGAAGCCTCCCCTGGCTTCCTTTTAAATAAAAATTGATGAGGTGCGATGATGAACGGATATGTATATTTAGTTGGTGCAGGACCAGGTGATGAAGGGCTTATTACAAAGAAAGCGATAGATTGTTTAAAGCGTGCAGATATCGTTTTATATGACCGTTTATTAAACCCTTTCTTTCTTAGTTATACAAAAGAAACATGTGAACTTATTTATTGCGGAAAAATGCCAAAGAATCATATTATGCGCCAAGAAATGATTAACGCCCACCTCCTCCAATTTGCGAGAGAAGGAAAAATCGTTGTCCGCTTAAAGGGCGGAGATCCATCTATTTTCGGCCGTGTCGGTGAAGAAGCAGAAACTTTAGCAGCAGCGAACGTTCCATATGAAATTGTACCAGGTATTACATCTAGCATCGCCGCTAGTAGCTATGCAGGTATCCCCCTCACTCACCGTAACTACAGTAACAGCGTTACTTTATTAACGGGGCATGCGAAAGGTCCTTTAAGCGATCATAGAAAATTTAATTCATCCCACAATAGCGACACAATTGCCTACTACATGGGTATAAAAAACTTACCTACAATTTGCGAAAACTTACTACAAGCAGGAAAAAAAGATGATACACCAGTAGCAGTCATTGAATGGGGTACAACTGGAAAGCAACGAGTTGTCACAGGAACACTTTCAACCATTGTTCCTATCGTCAAAAACGAGAATATTTCAAATCCATCTATGACAATTGTTGGTGATGTCGTTTCCTTACGAGATCAAATAGCTTGGAAAGAGCGTAAACCATTACATGGTAAAAAAGTTTTATTTGTCTCCGCAACGAATAAAACAAGTTTAATGAAGCAAAAGTTACAAGAAGCCGGTGCAGAAATTTATCAAATTCCTACTTTCAAAAGGAAAGAATACACATTAACCTCTGAACAAATCAATGAAATTTTTAACGTTGATCGTCTTGTTTTTTGTTCAGCTGAAAGTGTTGAAATATTGATGAGATCATGTAGTAAACATCAGAAAGATATTCGTTCCTTACAGGCGAAACTGCAATATATAAACGTTGCAACTCAAGAAAAACTTATGCAGTATGGGTTACTAAGTAAACAAGCAGAGTTTTCCTTCGATACTACTGTTTATTTAGGCAGAAATATTAATCGAATTGCTTTTATACAAGAGAAAATTGGTGCTGGCTCCTACATGATGACTCATGAGTATACAATTGATCATCGCTTCGATGAAGTCCATACTCGTATGCTTTCTGAATTCTCATGGGATAGCATTGTGTTTGAAGGGCGTGCCTCAATTGATGCATTTTTATCAGAAATAAAACGACTTGGCTTTATCAATATTCTTACTCTCCCCTTCTCATATACCGACGTTTCAACTTTACACTATGCGAATAAAGTCGGTTTTCATCATGTAGATGAGCAATTACAAGACATGATTATGAAGAAGGATTTGGTGCTGCGATGAAAGGTATTGTATATGTGGGACACGGGAGTCGCCTGCACGAAGGTAATGAACAATTCATTCACTTTATTCAATCTGTTATGAAAGAACGTAACGAACGGATTCAAAAAATAGCTTTTCTAGAACTAACAACACCTACTATTTCGGATGCCGCTACAGAAACGATACTAGAGGGCGCAACAGAAATAATGATTGTACCTGTCTTATTATTTGCAGCAGCTCACTATAAACGTGATATTCCTTTTGAAATAGAACAACTACAAAAGAAATATCCACAAATAACATTTTCAGTTGTACCTCCTTTTAGTACGCATCCACATATGGTGGAACTTGTAGTAAAAAGAATACATGAAACTATGCCAATGCAAGGTAGTAGTATTTTACTCGTAGGACGAGGCAGTAGTGATCCACAGCCGATACGGGAGTTACAACAAATCGGAGTAGCTGTCGGACAAAAACTCGGTATGCCAGTATCGTGCTCCTTTTTAACGAAAGGAACACCCTCTTTTACTGCTGAACTGAAGACTATAACATCGACTGCGTCCCATGTATACGTCATGCCGTATCTTCTCTTTACCGGACTGTTGCTTCAAAAAATTAAGTTGTATACAAAAAAATATGATCACGTTACAACTTGTAACTGCCTACAATTTGATACATATATGAAATTAACATTATTAGAACGAATGGAGGAATGTGCGTATGTATAACATGTACCCTCTCATGCTTAATTTAAATAAAAAAGTTGTCGTAATTATTGGTGGAGGTAAAATTGCATATCGAAAAGCGTCTGGATTAAAAAATACAGACGCTTTTATCACCGTTATCAGCCCAGAAATTTGCGAAGAAATGAAGGAACTTCCTTTTATTACTTGGAAGCAAAAAACTTTTAGTAATGATGATATTAAAGATGCTCACCTTATTTATGCAGCTACAAATCAACATGCTGTAAATCTGATGGTTAAACAGGCCGCCCACGATTTCCAGTGGGTTAACGTTGTAAGTGATGGTACAGAATCATCGTTCCACACACCTGGCGTCATCCGACATGATGAATATGTTGTCACTATTTCAACTTCAGGTAAAGATCCATCGTTTACGAAGCGTTTGAAGCAGGAACTAACATCAATTTTTCCTACTCTTATAAAAAAGCTTTCTCTTACTCACAAATTATAATCTATTTCTTAGCTAAAATAGTAATTACCTTTGGACAAACGTTTTTTAGAAGCGTTTGTTCTTTTTGTTTCGGTTTCTTTTTTGAATTAAGCCGCTTGATTATGAGGCATGCTACAATTGTAAACTACACCTAATATATCAAAGACTGTTTTCCTCTCATATCGATGGGATTTCCGTCCATCATTTACCGCCTCAAATCTATTCGTTTTTAAACGTATATTCAAAACAAAATATAGGACAAATAAATAACGACAGTTACTGTAATAATGCTAAAAAGTGTTGAAAATAAAACGATTTGTGCATGTAATTCAGGCTCTATTTGATATTCCATAGCAATGGTTGATGTATTTCTTGAAGTAGGAAAAGAACTTGCAATAAATAATGATTGTGCAACAATACCATCAATGTTTAGTAGGTAGATCATGGCAAGTGCTAATAATGGTCCCATCAATAATCTTCCAATTAAAGCCCATGTTATGACTCGATGGAAAAAATTAAGCTTAATGTTGGATAATTGCGCCCCTAGCAATATGAGTGCTATTGAAACAAAACTATTCGCAAGCTGATTAAGAGGTAGAAAGATAGAATTAGGTATTTGAATTGTGAAAGATTGGAAGAGAACCCCTAATATGAGTGCATGAAATACAGGCATTCTTAGAAATGATTGAATAATACTTCCGATAGTTTTTGTTGCTGACAGTAAGTTATATATCCCATACGAATAAGTTAAAATATTCTGAAAAATAACGATAAAAATTTGAATGGAAACCCCCACTGGATTGTGACTGAAAATCAATTGACTTACTGGTAATCCATAATTACCGGAATTCATTAACGAAATGCTATTTTTTAGAGCTGCACTTTCTCCTTTTTCTAATTTTAATGTTTTTGAAATGAAATGACTTACCATCATCACACTCAGACTGTAAAGCATTAAATAGTATATTATCTGGAGCAACAAACCTGTTTCTATACTAATATCATATATATTCACAAATACAGCCGCTGGCATCAAACAATAAGTAATAAGTGTAGATAGCTGCTTTAAGTTAAATTGGAACTTTCTTTGTAAGATTGCACCAATTAGCATCAATATTAATATTGGTAATATTACGTCTAATATAATAAAAATAAACATTTATAACCTCATTCTAAATATATTTTAGTTGGATTAAACGCTTTACTAAATATGTACACATTTAATTCAAATGTAGACCCTGCCGCTACCCAAAATACCATTTGAAAGCATTCGTATACAGGATGTTATCGGTAGCTTGTTCATCAAATAGCTGTTGAATTAATTTGATATCTCCATACTCAAAAGGTCTTTTTGCTCTTGTAGATGGTAAATCTGTTCCAAACATAAGTGCATCTGGGTTAACTTCATAAATCGACTTTAAGGCATTCTCAACATCTAATTCGACACGACCAAAACCAGTAGCTTTCACATGTACCCCTTTATCAACTAGTTTTAATAAATGTGGTAAACCTTCTTCTGATAACCCTAAATGATCAATTGATATAGCTGGTAATTTTTCTATAGTAGATGCAATTTCGGATAACTCTTTTGCATCAATATAAAGCTCACTATGCCATCCTACTAAATCATGAACTCTTCTAGCAAAGTAATCCAGCTTCGATAAATCTTCTGAACCACCTCTTTTAATATTAAAGCGTAATGCTTTTATCCCATTTTCATTTAAATTTAGTATTTCTTCATCCTTCACTGTAAAAGGTAATTGTGTTACGCCACAAAATGTTGAACCCAACTGTTTTAGTGCCTTTAATAAATATTCTTGATCCAACCCTTGGAAAGAACCAGATACGATCGCTCCACCAATTACATTCAAATTAGGAGTTTCATTCTGATAATCTTCTACAACAAAGTTGGGTGGAAAATATCCTTGGTTCTCAATGATCGGAAAATTAAAATCAATAATATGAAAATGTGCATCAAAAATTCTCATTTCATTTCCCTCTCCTCTCTTTTCTTTAACATATCAAACATGACACATAAAGAAAATTATGGATTATTTATACAAATTCATAATTTTATCTTATCGACCTAAACTGTATTCTCTATTTTAAGTGTACTTTTTCACAATATCCATTAGCCTTACCAAAAAATCTGTCCCTAAAAAAGATAGCAATAAAACATGTCGAAGTCTATTACTAAAAGAACCATCCTAGATTACTTTAGGATGGTTCTTTTTCTTTATTAATGATTTTTTAACATCACTAACAGCTTTTCTTGACTATACATCCACACTGTAATGATTAAACAAGCAAGTGCGACTTCTGATAATGCCATAAATCCAATTGCATAATGACCTGTTAATTGGAATAGTAAAGTTAAAATTAGCGGCGGGAAGAACCCTCCTAGTCCGCCTAAAGCTGAAACGAGTCCGTTTACAATCCCTGCTTGCTCTGAGAAGTACATTGGAACGAGTTTGAAGATTGTACCATTACCAATCCCTGCACAAAATGCGACTAGTAAGCAACCAAATGTATACACGTTCATACTAGGCATAAAGGATAAAATAATACCTGAAAGTGTTAAACCGATAAATACGAAGATTAATATTTTAAACGGGTTAAACTTATCACCAAGCCAACCACCAATTGGACGCATCATTGTTGCGAGTACAATGAATCCAGCTGTCCGCATACCTGCATCTACTTTTTCTAATCCAAAGTGAGATACTAAAAAGTTTGGTAAGTATACTGTAAATGCGACAAACGATCCGAATGTTAAAAAGTAAAAGATACATAGAAACCAAAGTTTTTCATTTTTATATACACCTTTTATTTGTTCCATTAATGGTGTATTCACCTTTTTCTCCTTACGATCGCCTAATAAAAAGTTCATAAGTGCAAACGCTGCAAGTAAAACTAAATAACACTGTACCGTCGTTCTCCAGCCAACTGAAGTTGCAATGACAGGTGCTAAGAACGAAGTAATTGCTGTTCCGGCGTTACCGACACCGTAAATACCATTTACAAAACCGTGACTCTCTTTCGGAAAGTATTTCGGTAAAGAAGTTACGCCTACAGAGAATACAGCGCCACCGATTCCGACAAATAATCCACCAATAATTAAATCCATCATTGAATTAGCAACACTAATATAAAAGACAGGAAATAATAATAAAATAAAACTAATAAAGAATAATTTTCTTGCTCCGAAACGATTTGTCCAATAACCAATTGGAATACGAAGAACAGAACCTAAAATAACCGGTACTGCCGTTACCATAGAAATTTGTCCCGCAGTTAATGGAATATCCACTTTAATATAAGGCATTAATGATGATAAAATGACCCATACCATAAAACCAATTACTAGATTAGAAGTTTGTAAACTTAATTGAAAATTAGGACTTTTCACCCTGTTCCCTCCTATGTATGCATAGTTATATTCATTCCCTCCAGCCTAATCACGTCCTAACATGATTAGGCTGAGAAGAATCAACCACCACTTACTGGCGGAATCATTGCTACGACATCGCCAGTTTGAATGATATCATCCTCATTTGCATACTCTTCATTGATAGCGATCATTATCTCACTTGAAATCGCTACGTTGTATTTCTTAATGAGCACTTCTTTTAGTTCAGCAACCGTAATATTTTCACAATCTATGTGTAATGTTGGCTTACTTACTTCTTCTTGTAAATGTGCAAATAATAGTACTGCAATCATATTCTCATCTCCTTTCCAGGCTCACCATTCTCATAAGCTACCTTCTCTAACTGATCACCTATCCATGATTCACCATCTTCCCAGAACTCTTTCTTCCAAATGGGAACAATTTGTTTTATACGCTCCATAATATATTCATTCGCCTCATAGGCAGCTTTACGGTGTGGTGTAGAAACAGCAACGACAACAGCAAGATCAGAAATTTGTAGTGTACCAATGCGATGTGTAATGGCGACATATGTCCTAGGCCACTTCTCTCCTACTTCGATGCCAATTTTCTCAAGCTGTTTTTCTGCCATTGTTTTATATGCTACATACTCTAAATAAAGCGTACGACGTCCTTTCGTAAATTCTCTAACAGTACCAATGAAAGTAGTAACTGCACCACACTCACGACGAATTACTTTGTTTGTAACTTCTTCAATTGAAATAGGTGTATCAATTACTTCATAATACGTATGTGTCATCTTGCACCTCTTATCTTTATATAAGTTAGCAATCTATTTTTCTATTATTTGTATGATCGAAGCGGTTCTTCCCATGGCCACTCACTCCCGGCAATTGATTCTAATAACAGTACCGAAACAGTTATTCCTGCTTCAAACCCTCTCGTTCCTCCCGGCAGGACGATACATGCATTTGCCTCTGCAAGTGAAGAAATTGCACTAGATTTATCTAAACCAACTGGTGTTGCTTGCAATTGGCCATCTACAATTTCTACTTTCCCTCTTACAAAACGCGTAAATGGGTTTGCTTTCGGAAAGTCTTTCTGTAAAATTGCCTCTGTACGAAATACATGCGCATTTTTCTTATGCAAGTATGTTCCAATGACTGGTCGAACAAATAATTCACATCCGACATAACAAGCAGAAGGATTACCAGATAGACCAAATAGTAGTTTTCCTTCTACCTCAGCTACAGTTGTCACACTTCCTGGTCGCATCGCTATTTTGTTGAAAAGTACATTGGCTTGCAATCTCAGATAAATAGCAGGTAAATAGTCATAGTCTCCTACCGAAACGCCACCAGTCGTAATTAAAATATCAACTTCTTTTATCGCTTTTTTTACAGTGTTATAACACGTCTCTAAATCGTCAGCGATTTGTCCATAATACTGTACAACTCCGCCCGCTCGTTCAATTTGAGCAGCGATCATATAGGAGTTACTATTTCGAATTTTCCCTGGCTTTAAGTGTTCATGTACTTCGAGCAGTTCGCTTCCTGTTGTTACAATTCCAATAACCGGCTGTTTTACAACATGTACTGAACTATAACCAAACGTAGCAAGAAGTGCTACTACTCCAGGATTAATAACAGTCCCCTTTTTCACAAGGATGCTATTTTGTTTTACATCTTCTCCTTTAAAAGAAATGTTATCCCCCGAAGAGAAAGAGTGTTTTAATTTCATATAAGTCTTTTTGTTTTCTTCAAATCCTTCCGTTAGCTCTAACATAACAACAGCATTACACCCCGCTGGAATTTCCGCACCCGTCATAATACGGACAGCTTGAAATGGTTTCACTTCTTCCGTAAAAACAAAACCTGCTCCAATTTCACCAATCACTTCAAACTGAATGGGATTACTGCTACTTGCTTCTTTTGTATCTTCCGCTCGAATTGCAAACCCGTCGTATGGAGAGCGATCAAAATGCGGAACGTCATAATCTGCAATAACATCTTCTCCAAGAGTTCTTCCATAACTTTCTATAAGAGAAACCTCTTCTATTTCACCTTGATGTGCATATTTCATTACTCGTGTAACTGCTTCCGCCACTGGAATTGGTATACGTTTTTCTAACATTCGTTTTCACCTCTATTCAATAAGGTGACACTCACTTTCTGTTCACCCTATATATGTTGCGTATAATCGTTTTGCTATTTTCACATCATTTGTCCCATGAATAAATGCCCTACCGTCTATAAATAAAACGAAACGATATTCATCAATTACAAATGATAGTAAGTACGGCGTTTTTTTGACATGTACACTCTTTTGTAATCGTTTTTGAATTTCGGTCAAATTAAGATTTTTCTTTATTCCTGAACGGATTTGAACTGTATTCCGTCCGCATAACACTTCCGTTTTCATCTGCGATTCAAATGTTAAACTTGGATACGTTCGTGATTTCCCGCAAGATGGACATGTACTTTTTTTCTGTCTATTTACTTTTAATGAGAGATATTGATTGTTCCAAATATCAAATGATAACATCGTCCCTCTTAGCGACTCATAATCATCCACCAATATTTTCATCGCCTCTGTCACTTGGTGCGCAACAACCATTTGTACAGCTGGCTGAATAATTCCGGCTGTATCGCATGTTGCACCGCCCGTAGGATGATCCATTAGACAGCGAAAACATGGTGTTTTCTCAGGAAGAATTGTATACGTTACACCGTAACTTCCGATGCATCCGCCGTATATCCAAGGTATATTCTCTTTTTGTGAAATGTCATTTATAAGTAGGCGTGTATCGAAATTGTCAGTCGCATCTATGATGAGATCCACATCTTTTGTTAACTCTTCTATTTCTTGCATCATGACATCTGTTACAATTGGTACAATTACCACTTCAGAATTAATCTTTCTTAAATGCTCTGCCGCTGCAATTGCTTTCGGTTTACACTGCTGCGCATCTTCTTCTGTATATAACTGTTGCCGCTGTAAATTACTCCATTCGACGTAATCACGATCGGCAATTGTCAATTTCCCAATTCCCATCCTAACGAGCGCTTCCGCATTTGCAGCTCCTAGTGCACCCGCACCGATTAGGAGCACATGCCTTTCTCTTATTTTTCTTTGTCCCATTTCACCAATTCCAGAAAACAATACTTGCCTTGCATATCGCTCTTGCATTTGGAATCCTCCTTTCACTATCCGCCAATGTATGACATTTCAACTTTTGGACGTTTATTTGTACTTTCCGCCGTTCTTTCATCTGAATATCGATCTGTTCTATATTGCCATGTATGTTGTAAAATTTTTAATAGTGATGCATCCGAAATATTTTCTCGAAGAAGCGTTCGCAAATCCGTTCCTTTCGTTCCAAATAGACACGTGAAAAACTTGCCGTCTGCCGAAATACGGGCTCTCGTACAAGAAGAACAAAATGACTCTGATACTGAAGTAATAAATCCGACTTCTGCATCGCTCCCTACATATCGATACAATTTCGCAACTTCTCCAAAGTAACGAGGTGGAACAGGCTCAATTGGATATACTCGATTAATCTTCTCTATTAATTGTTCCTTCGTAATCACTTGTTCAAAATTCCATCCGTTCGTACTGCCTACATCCATAAACTCAATAAAACGGAGCTGAATTTCTTGTTCTTTAAAATAACGAGCCATATGAAGGATTTGACTGTCATTCATTCCTTTTTTTACTACCATATTTACCTTTACTTCTAATCCAGCAGCCTTTGCTGCTTCAATTCCTTTTAGTACAGGTTTTGTACTTACATTTCTCCCATTAATTTTTTGGAAAATGTAATCCTCTATCGCATCTAAACTAATATTTACACGTTTTAATCCCGCGTCTTTTAACGCCTTAGCTTGTTTTGCTAAATGAATTCCGTTTGTTGTGAGTCCAATATCTTTTAAGCCTTCTAGCTTTGTAAGTCTTGCGATTAACCACGGTAAGTCTTTACGTAATAATGGTTCACCGCCAGTAAGCCTAATTTTTTCAACTCCCATACTTATAAACAATCTTGCTAATCTTTCTATTTCATCGAACGTTAATAAAAACTCTTCCTGTAAAAAAGCGTAATCAGGTCCGAACACTTCAGCAGGCATACAATATGTACACCTGAAATTACAACGATCAATAACTGAAATACGTAAATCTTGAAGTGGCCGTTCTAATGAATCTTTCATTTTCTCGTACATCTATATCCCTTCTTTTCTGTTGCAATCCTTAGTAAGCTTTCAATTTTTTATTTGCCTTTATTATAAAAAATAAGCTACAAATTCAATGTGACTTTTCTCACATCACTTTCCCCATTCAAAAATTCTTCACAAATCTGTTCGCATTTTGTTCACATCTTCAGTCTCTCCTCCTTACGGTCATTGAAATTTTACTATATTTTTAAAATAGCTCTTGCATTTTCAGCATATTTACACTCAAAATAGGAAATGTATTGCTTATAAGAAGAAAGGTGATTGCTGTGACAAACAGTATGACATTATCTCAAGATTTAAAGGAATTACTTGCATCTGTTGAATATAAAATGCAGATTAAAAAGGGGAGTTTTATTTTTCAAGAAGGTATGGAAGCAACAGAACTCTATATCATCCACTCAGGAAAAGTACAAATTAGTAAACTAAGTGCTGACGGGCAAGAATTAACACTCCGTATTTGTTCGGCATACGACATTATTGGAGAATTAACATTATTCACGGACAATGCGAAGTATTTATTGAATTCAAAATGCCTTGAAGATGTTGAAGTAGGAGTAATAAAGCGTGAAACCTTAGAAAAAGCATTACTCCAAAAACCCGCACTTGTATTTGAATTTATGAAATGGATTAGTGAACATTTAAGAAGAATGCAAACGAAGTTCCGAGACTTAGTATTACATGGCAAAAAAGGTGCCCTGTATTCTACTCTCATTCGAATGACAAATAGTTATGGTGTGTTAAAAGAAAACGGGATTCTTATCGATTTACCTTTAACGAATCAAGAACTTGCTAATTTCTGTGCAACTTCACGTGAAAGCGTGAATCGGATGTTAAATGAATTAAAAAAGCAAGGTACAATTTCTATTCATAAAGGAAAGATTACCATCCACGATTTACAGTTTTTAAAATGTGAAATTGCTTGTGAAGATTGCTCTGCTTCTGTTTGTAGCATTGATTAACATCTTATTTAATTACTTATACTTATAAAGAAAGCCGAGGTCTCCAATTAGATCTCGGCTTTCTTTATAAGTTACTAAACATATAAAACAACATTATTTTTTCAATTCATTTGGAATACGTCTTCTGTAAATTACATAACTACGGCTTACGTATTTAATTGGGGCACTAAATACATGTACTAGTCTAGTAAATGGCCATACTGCGAATAGACCCATACCTGCAATTATATGAATTTTAAACCATACTGGTACTTCCGTCATATACTCAACTTTCGGTTGGAAAATAAAGAGACTTCGGAACCAAGGACCAATCGTTGTACGATAATCAAACCCTTTTGAGTCGATGTTTAAAAATGTTGAAGAAAGCCCTGCTAGCATTACGATAAGTAATAAAATAAGCGCAATATAATCCCCCTTCGTACTCGTTGCAATGATACGTTTTACTGTTACGCGGCGGTACGTTAATATAATTAAACCGATGATAGAAGCAATACCTGCCGGAAGTCCGAAACTAATTGCCGCTGTGTGATACATATGCTCTGAAATACCTATTGAACGATATACAGCTTCTGGAATTAAAATTCCCATAACATGACCGCCAATTACGAACATAATCCCAAAGTGGAATAATAGACTTCCAATTCGTAGCATTTTCTTTTCTAATAGTTCACTAGATTTTGATGTCCATCCAAATTGATCATAGTTGTATCTGAAAATATGTCCACCGATAAAGATTGCAAAAATGATATAGGGAAACAACACCCATAGAAATTGATCCATCATTTTGACAACTCTCCTTTCTAATTTGTCTGTACACCCCATGTATCGATAGCGAGTAGCACAGCCGCAAGAATTGGTTCATACATGCTACCTGCTTCTTTTAACTGAACGTGTAATGCTTGTATGTTCTCTTTGTATTTACTCATAATTGGTTCACTGTCTTGCTCATTTGCATTTGCAAAAAACTCAAGTAAAAGTGGTAAATAATCAGGGAGTTCTTTATCTGTTACTTCAAAACCAGATTTTTTATAATGCTGCTTTAACTCTAGTAATTCAATACCTCTTTCTCTTTGTTCACCAGTGTTCATATAAGTAAGATACATATTTGTCTTTTTACCAAAATCAAATGTATATACGTAACCATCAATTAATTGATCGTTCTTTTTATTTAATGCTTGTTCTATAAATGTTGAAAGTGAAGCTTTAACTTCTTCCTGTTCAATCACTTCAACCTCTTCTTGTAATTCAGTTAAAGCTTCTCTCCACCCGATTTCTGGGTAGGAGAGAAGGAATGAAGAACATGAAAAAGCAGTTTGTAAACTTTGTTTCATATGTTTCCGCCCCCATTATTTAAGAAATTGTCGTGCAAGATCCTGGGCCACCTGCGAAGGATAAACCACAGCTTCCTTGTTCGTTATATAAATCTGCAACTTGTTCGCGGTGAGACGTTGGGATTACGAAGCGATTTTTATATTTCGCAATAGCAAGAAGATGATACATATCTTCTACATCCTGTTTCGTTAAGCCAAGTTCTTTTAATACCGCTTCATTTGGTTCTTTATTAATTTGAAGTGCTCTCATATGCGTTCGCATAACAGCCATTTTTTTCAATGTAAGACGAATATGTGATTCATCTCCTGCAGTGAGTAAATTCGCTAAATATTGAATTGGAATACGCATATTATCAATGGCAGGGAAAATCTCTTCTGCTTGCCAGTTACTCCCCTTCCCTTCCACCATGTTCATTATTGGGCTAAGCGGCGGAATATACCAAACCATTGGCATAGTGCGATACTCTGGGTGAAGAGGTAGAGCGATTTTCCAATCGATAATCATTTTATAGATTGGCGACTGTTGTGCCGCTTTTATCCATTCTTCAGGAATTCCTTGTTTTTTCGCTTCAGCTGCTACTTCTGGATCATTTGGATCTAGGAAAACAGTAAGCTGAGATTCATATAAATCTTTTTCATCTTCAACAGACGCCGCTTCTTTTACTTTGTCAGCGTCATATAGCATTACCCCAATATACCTGATACGTCCTACACATGTTTCCGAACAAATTGTAGGCATACCAGCTTCAATACGTGGGAAACACATTGTGCACTTTTCAGCTTTATTCGTTTGCCAGTTAAAATACACTTTTTTGTATGGACAAGAAGATACGCAAAATCTCCATGCACGACATGCATTTTGATCGACAAGAACAATGCCATCTTCTTCACGTTTATACATCGCACCAGATGGACAAGAAGATACACAAGATGGATTCATACAATGTTCGCATATACGTGGTAAATACATCATAAAGACATTTTCAAAATCTGTTTTAATTTCTTCTTCCATTTTCTTTACGTTCGGATCTTGTAATCCTGTTATATGTCCACCAGCTAAATCATCTTCCCAGTTTGGACCCCATTCAATTTTATCGATAAATTCACCTGTAATTGCTGATTTTGGACGAGCAACTGGCTGATGCTTACGCTGTGGACTATTTGTTAACGTTTCATAATCATAGTTCCAAGGTTCAAAGTAATCATCAATTGTCGGTTGATCTGGATTGTGGAAAATATTCACAAGGCGCTTCATTTTCGAACCGGATTTCAGCTGAATTTCACCATTTTTCAATTCCCAGCCGCCCTTATATTTCTCCTGATCTTCCCATTGTTTCGGATAACCAATACCAGGTTTCGTTTCTACGTTATTGAAATACATATATTCAGCACCTGGACGATTTGTCCAGGTGTTTTTGCACGTTACGCTACAAGTATGGCAGCCGATGCATTTATCTAGATTCATTACCATTCCGACTTGTGCTTTAATCTTCAAGCCAATCTACCTCCTTCAGTTTGCGAATTACAACGTTTAAGTCACGCTGGTTCCCAGTTGGACCATAATAGTTAAATCCATAACTTAATTGGCCATATCCGCCAATCATATGTGTCGGTTTTACGTGAATTCGAGTTGGACTATTATGCGTTCCCCCGCGGTTACTTGTTAATTTCGTACCAGGTACGTTAATGTGACGATCTTGCGCATGGTGCATAAATGCCATTCCTCTCGGTATACGGTGCGTTACAACAGCACGTGCTACAACAACACCGTTACGGTTAAAGCACTCGATCCAATCATTATCTGCAACACCCGCTTCGGCAGCGTCCTCTTTATTCATCCAAACAGTTGGACCACCTCTAAACAGCGTTAACATCGGTAATGAATCGAAATACATGCTATGAATTGACCACTTATTATGCGGCGTTAAATAGTTTAATGTAATCTCTTTCCCTTCTACTTCAGGCCGTGATTTACGGAACGGTTTATGTTGCAGAATTGGTTTAAATGTTGCCATCGTTTCACCAAATTCTTTCATCATGTCATGATCTAAGTAGAAAGATTGTCGACCCGTTATCGTTCTCCAAGGAATGAGACGTTCCACGTTTGTAGTAAACGGTGAGTAACGGCGTCCACCTTTTTCAGAACCTGTAAAGGCTGGAGAAGTAATCACTGTTTTTGGCTGCGCTGTAATTTGTTCAAATGTGAAGCATTCTTCTTCACGTTCTTCTGCTAAATCACGCAGTTTTAAATCCGTTTGTTTTTCAAGTGCTTCCCATGCTTTTACAGCCATATGACCGTTTGTTGTAGAAGAAAGTGTTAATACCGCTTCGGCAGCATTGATTGCTTCTTTTATGTCTGGGCAACCTTTTGCAATAGAATCTGTTCGAACGACTCCTAATCGGCTCTTTAATTGCTCATATTCTTTTTCCGCCGACCAAGAAATCCCTTTCGTACCAATCGGCTGTTTTCCGGCATTTGGTCCTAGCGCAGTCATCTTGTCATAAATCGTTTTATAATCCCTTTCGACAACATGAATTTGTGGCATCGTTTTACCCGGAATTGGTTCACATTCACCCTTACTCCAGTCTTTAATTTTGCCAAGTGG
The DNA here is from genome assembly GCF_058792175.1 of Bacillus sp. EB106-02-03-XG38. NCBI lineage: Bacteria > Bacillati > Bacillota > Bacilli > Caryophanales > Bacillaceae > Bacillus > Bacillus sp. EB106-02-03-XG38. The sequence continues at coordinate 316,835 of NZ_JBYTED010000001.1, read as the reverse complement.
TTGCGCTAATTCTTGCGGTGTATCATGAAGAAGTGGTGTTGCCACAACTTCTTTCATTGGTTCAAGATCAATTTTCTTTGCTAAATCAGACACGGCTTTAGAAAGAGAAGTGAAAATATCCCAGTCAGAGCGCGCTTCCCACGGTGAACCGATTGCCGGATTAAATGGATGTACAAATGGATGCATATCTGTACTACTTAAATCATGCTTTTCATACCAAGTTGAAGCAGGTAAGACGATATCAGAATAAAGAGCAGTTCCAGCCATACGGAAATCTAAATTAATGAGTAAATCAAGTTTCCCTTCTGGTGCCTCTTCATGCCATTTAATTTCTTCTGGTCGCAACGAATCACTATCGTCATTCATTAATCCGTTCGTTGTACCTAATAAATGTTTTAAGAAATATTCGTGACCTTTACCGGAACTTGAAATTAAATTTGCACGCCATACGAATAAGTTGCGCGGGAAGTTATTTTTGTTATCTGGATCTTCAATTGCAAATTTCAGTTCTTTATTTTTTAGTTTTTGCGCAACGTATTTTCCGATTTCTTCTTGCGTTGTTGCACCAGCGGCAACAGCTTCTTTATATAATTCAATTCCATTTTTCTCGAATGTCGGATACGAAGGTAACCAGCCAAGTCGTGCTGCTAATACGTTGTAATCACCGTGATGTTGATAACGAGAGTTGCCTTCTACTGGTGATGCTAAATGTCCAACTGGTGTATCTTCATAGCGCCATTGATCTGTTACGAAATAGAAGAAAGATGTACCGTTTTGTAATTTCGGTGGCCCTTGCCAATCTTTTGCCATCGCGATCGTTTGCCATCCTTCTGCTGGTCGTAATTTTTCTTGTCCAACGTAATGCGCCCAACCACCGCCGTTTACACCTTGTGCCCCAACGAGAAGAACGAGATTTAAAACAGCACGATAAATCGTATCAGAGTTAAACCAATGGTTAATACCAGCTCCGACAATAATCATTGAGCGACCATTTGTATCAACAGCATTTTGTGCGAACTCACGAGCGATTTGAATAATAAGCTCACGTTTCACTCCTGTCATCTTCTCTTGCCATGCAGGTGTAAACGGCACATCATCATTGAAATCTTTCGGCTCTTGTCCGCCAAGCCCGCGGTTCACACCGTAATTTGCTAACGTTAAGTCGTATACAGTTGTAACGAACACTTCGCCCTCTTCTGTCATAACCTTTTTCACTGGAATTGTACGTTCTAATACTTTGTTTCCATCATCAGAGAAGTACGGAATTTGCACAGTTCCAACATTATCTTCCATTCCAAGTAAAGAAAGACGTGGATCAATCTTTTCACCTGTTTCTTCATCTTCTAAACGTAAATTCCATTTCTTTTCGTTATCCCAGCGTGACCCCATTGTGCCATGAGGTGTTGCAAAATCATTCGTGTTCTCATTCCAAAGTACAGGTTTCCATTCTCCTAACTTCGTTTCGCGCCCAATATCAGAAGAGTTTAAGAAACGATCAGCAACGAATTGATCTCCTTTTTGTTTCAATGTGACGAAGAAAGGAAAATCAGTATATTGCTTCGCATAATTTGTGAAGTATTCCACTTGATTATCTACGTAAAATTCTTGTAAGATTACGTGCCCCATTGCCATCGCAAGTGCACCATCTGTACCTTGTTTCACACTAATCCAATCATCCGCAAACTTTGTAGATTCAGCGAAGTCAGGACTAACAGAAACGACTTTCGTTCCTTTATATCGAACCTCTGCTAAAAAGTGAGCATCTGGTGTTCTCGTCATCGGTACATTTGAACCCCACGTCATAATGTAACCAGAGTTATACCAGTCACTACTTTCTGGTACATCTGTTTGATCACCCCAAATTTGCGGAGAAGCTGGTGGTAAATCTGCGTACCAATCATAGAAGCTAAGCATTGGTCCACCCATAAGTTGCATAAAGCGACTACCAGCTGCATGACTTAACATCGACATAGCTGGAATTGGCGAGAAACCAACATTTCGGTCTGGACCGTATTTCAATACTGTGTATAGTAATGAAGCAGAAACAAGTTGTAACACTTCATCCCAATTCGCACGAATGAATCCCCCTTTACCACGCGCCTGCTTATACGTACGTGCTTTTTCAGGGTTTTCCACAATGCTTTTCCATGCGTCTAATGGTGACTCGTTATTTTGTAATTCTTCTTGCCACATATTCCAAAGAACACCACGTACATACGGATATTTCACACGAAGCGGACTATAAATGTACCAAGAAAAACTCGCTCCACGTGGACATCCTCGTGGTTCAAAATCAGGCATGCCAGGACCTGTCGTTGGATAGTTAAGCTCCTGTCCTTCCCAAGTTACAATTCCATCTTTCACATATATATTCCAACTACATGAGCCAGTACAGTTTACGCCATGTGTAGAACGAATTACTTTATCATGCTGCCAACGCTTTCTGTACACATTCTCCCATTCACGATCTTCATATGTTTCTTGTGTATGATTATCGTTATAACGATCTATTGGTGAAAAATATTTTAAACGTCTCATTAGTGCTGAAGGTTTCTTCTTCATACTGTTCACTCCTTTAATACGTCTCTCTTACATACCCTTACTATAAGAGAGGGTGTAAAATTCAGATGTGACATTTCGCACAGTTCAAGAGATTGTCAAAAATTCCGGAAAACATATAAAAAAGTGAAAATCTAATCATTGTAGAGGGCTCACATCCTTCACTGACTGTTAAATTACTTCCTTGCTTCTAGCAAAGTTTAAGATGAAGTACAGATAATAATGAGCTTGCAAAAAAATTTCTTATATAATAGAGGAAGTAATTTGGGAGTAGTTAAATTCGATATAACTAAATTGTTAGATGAGTTAATAAATGAAAATACAATACTTTAAATCCACCATATCAAGGGCAACTATCCTGAAAATAGTTGAACAAAAAACGCCAGGAAATCCATATGAATTGTCAGCAATTTGGATTGAATCAATAGAAGAATCCACCAAGAATGGCAGGATTTTAAGATAATAATAAAAGGAGTATATTATGAAAATAGAACCGCTTTATGCAGAAAACATTATAGTAGCCGTCATATATAAAAATGAGTTTAGATGGTATGTAACAGATAAAGAACTATGGTTTTTAGATTATAATAAATTAGATCATGCATATAAAAATTTAGGTATAAGCATTGAAGATAATGACGAAACGGAAGAAAGAAATGGAATAAAAGTATTAGATCATGAAAATGTAGAAGTATTTTTAGTAAGGATTAATCAATATAAAACAACTAAAGAAGAATTAAATTATTTACTACTTGAAAATATTAAAAGGAAAAATGCAGGAGAAGATCTATTAGATTTTAGTCCAATCTTATTAATTAACTTTGATAATAAAATACTATATTCAATGTTTCCAGAACCGGCATCATACGAAAACTATGTACCAAAAGATTGGAGTGGTACATATGAAGATTTCACTGAATTCATACCTACAGCAGAGAAATATTGGATAGATGAGTTTAATAACAATCTATTTTCACTATAATTTAAACGGGATAAGGATGATAATAGTATGAGTAATAAAGATGTAGTAACTATATTAAATGAAGAATTCGAAAATGAGCAGACTGGTGAAAAGTTACAAGGGTTAACAGTTATAGTTGATGGAAAGTTAAAGCAAGTCATGGATATAATAATCGACAAAAATGATAATTATAGTAATTATACTGAAGTAGTCAAAGATGCACTATTTGAGGGGATAAATAATATCATTAATAAAATTAATAAATGATAGATACTAACTACAAAAAATTAAATACTTAATCTAAATAACGAGGTAAAGTGTAACGAAAATAAAACACAAATATATATCATAATAAATAATAACGAAGGCTACTACTAATAACGAAGGCTACTACTAATATAAAAGGCGTTAGTCTTCGTTATTATTTTTTTTAAAATGAAAGGAGTTCAAAATACAACGAATATACTCTCGACTTCAAGCCCTGAAATTTAAAATTTTGCGCCGCTGTTTCAGGCACCTGGCAAATACAAATTCCGAATATCTCCTCCGCCCTTAAAGAAAAAAGCCCGTATCTATACCGACTATAATTTGAACGTTTTTAATTTGTCTTCGATTTGTTCTCCAGTAATTCCAATGGATCTTAACGTTATCGAAGGATGACTCTGATTTAATAAGGAATTTATTTTCTCCAACGATACTATTTTATATCCAGACATATTTTATATAAAACTACAAATCATTATTTACCATATTGCCCTAAGTTACGGAAACAATTATACTAGATGTAATCAGAATAAATAATCTGAATATTCTTAGAATTAAAGATAAAATCTTTACTACCCACAATTAGATGGATACATTCTATTTTCCACTAAATAGATTAGAAAACGATAATAACATTAGGAGGATTACGATGCACCAGCTTGATTCATTACATCCCATTATAGAAAAAATAATCAACAATATTGAAAAGTTAATGGTCGGAAAACGAAAAGAAACGATCTTAGCTTTGACAGCTCTCTTAGCTGAAGGTCATGTACTATTAGAAGATGTTCCTGGCGTCGGGAAAACAATGTTAGTACGGGCACTTTCTAAATCTATTGATGCTGATTACAAACGTATTCAATTTACACCTGATTTACTTCCATCAGATGTTACAGGTGTTTCTATTTATAATCCGAAAGAGCTCCAATTTGAGTTCAAGCCTGGACCAATTATGGGGAATTTTATACTGGCTGATGAAATTAATCGTACATCTCCAAAAACACAGTCAGCCTTACTTGAAAGTATGGAAGAAGGCAATATTACAATAGATGGTATGACAAGACCGTTACCAAAACCGTTCTTTGTAATGGCTACACAAAATCCGGTCGAATACGAGGGAACATACCCTTTACCAGAAGCACAGCTCGATCGTTTCTTGTTGAAACTAAAAATGGGATATCCTACACCAGAAGAAGAATTTGAAATTTTAAATCGGATGGAAAAAACGAATCCTCTCTCCCATTTACAAGCTATTACTACAATAGAAGAATTACTTTATTTGCAACAGTGCGTACGGGAAATAAGCATGGACAAAGCAATCAAGCATTACATTGTAAAGCTTGTTAGTCAGACTCGTTCTTATAGTTCTATACAGCTTGGTGCAAGTCCACGTGGCTCGATTGCTTTAATGAAAGCTTCACAAGCTTATGCTTTTATCCATGGAAGAAATTATGTTATTCCAGACGATGTTAAATTTTTAGCTCCTTACGTATTGGCTCACAGACTCATTCTAAAAATGGAAGCAAAATTTGAAGGGATTACAGGAGAACAAGTTATCGCAAAAATTGTTGCAAGAACTACCGTACCGACTCAAAGGAAGATGAACCTTTGATGAAACGAATACTACGATCACTCTATCATTTTACTAAGTTATCACTCATTCCGTTATGCTTAGTCTTAACATTTGTATACGCTATGCTTCAAGGAGGATTTGTAAGTTGGTTTTTGTTTTACAGTATGATTCCTATTGGTCTTTATTCATTATTACTCCCCTTCTATGCTTTACGGAACGCCGAAGTAAAACGAATAACAAATCAAGACGAATATGTTGCAGGAGAACCATTTTTAAGCACCATTACAATAAAAAGAAAATTTCCTTTTCCCTTACTTTATTTAATTATAGAAGATGAACTACCATCACAATTTACAAATTGTAAACAAACGAGAATGAATAAAGTAATACTCTTTCCAGGATTGAAACGAAATATTTCGTTTCAATATGCAATTGACACAATCCCTAGAGGTGAGCACTCTTTTTCAAGCGTACGTGTCAAAACTGGCGATCTATTCGGTATGATGGAGAAAGAAATAACTTTCTCAGTTCCAGATACATTTTTAGTCTATCCTCAGTATGTAGATATAACGTATCGACAAATGGAAAATCATTTCGAACAAGGAGCTCTTTCAGCAAATATAAATTTAGTAAAAGATTCTACCATTTCTGTCGGTGTGAGAGACTATAAACCTGGTGACCGCTTTTCGTGGATTGATTGGAAAGCAACTGCACGAACAAACAACATTATGACGAAAGAATTTGAACAACAGCGCAGCCATAATATTATGATATTCATGGACAGAACCTCATCCCCTCTATTCGAATCAGTCGTCACATTTACTGCCTCTATTGTTAGGACTGTCTTGAAACAAAATTCACCAGCGTCATTCGTGTCTTTCGGAAAAGAGCGAACTTTTTTCCCTTTAGACAATGGAGATAGTCAGTTACATCAAATCTTTTGTCATTTAGCGAAAGTACAAGCGGACAGCGCATTCCCGCTCTCCAGGAGTGTTGAAATGGAATTAAGAAAAATTTATGAGCCTGTAACGATTATACTCGTGACAAGCGATCTTTCTCCCGATATTCAAAAAACAGCTGACTTTGCTGCTATAAAAAATAGAAAATTAATGGTTTTTGTCGTGAAAGAAAAAGCAAATCAACTCTCACATCGAGAACTCAGTATTCTAGAAACTCTACAAAAAAGAAAAATATTTGTAAATGTGGTTTATGGAAACCAGTATACAAACGTGTTTTTTGAGGTGAGCAAATGATAACATTACAGGCAAAAAAACAATTGGATATGACTAGATTTTTCATGCATGCATGCGCATTTCTACTTTTACTAGAATGGCTAAGGCCTCTTATAGGTATTACAAACGTAGGTAGATTAGATATTTTTGTAATATTTATAGGGATTTGCTTCACTCTCTCTTTTTTTCAAACAAGATGGCAGATTCCTATAAAGATTGTCACAATTTTATTCATCATTCATTTCCTGTATTATAAAAATGCTTTTATAAATCCATCTTGGTTAACGAAATTTTTTACTGATATTTCTCGTAATTCCTCCTTGTTATTTCAAGGGAATTTGCTAGATATTTCTCCAGTTTTTCCAACACTTTTATTTTTTATATCATTTTGGTTTTTGAGTGCTTTCATCTCTTTTTGGATGATTCATAAAAAACGTGGATTTTTATTTCTTTTATTGACTATTATTTATATTACTGTTTTTCATAACCTGCATTTATATAATGCTAACTACACTATTGTTCGTGCTGTTGTTATTGGCTTTTTTATGCTTAGTCTTCTTCGCATAGAACGAATAAAAGAGATGGAACACTTACAAAATTATGCTAGAGAAATCTCAAAATTACTTAGACCACTTACAATATTTATTGTATTGTCAGCAACCATCGCATACTTCGCTCCAAAATTTGGTGCTCAATGGCCAAACCCAATGGATTTTTTAAAATTCAACACGTCCGAAGCAAGTAAAAAGCAAGGAATTTCTAAAATTGGGTATAGTTTAGATGACTCGAGATTAGGCGGTCCTTTTAAGGCGGATCCTACAATTGTTTTCACAGCACAAACAGAAAACAAACAATATTGGAGAGTCGAAACGAAAGATTTTTATACAGGAAAAGGCTGGGAAGTTTCTGAAAATCAAAAAAAGGTTTCTTTTAAAAATAAAAATGACGTCGTGAGCTGGTACGAACAAAATACAAAAACAGAGACAACTAAGGCGACAATTACCATGCAAAAAAGTTACCCTCACCTTACCTATCCAGCAGGATTAGTATCTGTTGCAGCTTCTTCTAATGTATCATACAGTATTGACCCATTTTCAGAAAAAATCTATACGATGGACGGAGATTCTTCTACTACTTTACATTCATATAAAGTAACGTATGAGGTCCCGGAGTTTTCCATAGAAAACTTAAAAGCTGTAAAAACGAATGAAGGTCAAGAAACAAATCCTTATTTCATGACAAAGTACACGCAACTTCCCGAATCATTACCGCAGCGAGTAAGAGACTTAGCTGCTAATCTAACAAACGATAAAGACAACCGATATGATAAAGTATTGGCTATTGAAAACTACTTCACTGACCATTCTTTTGTATACGAAACAACAAGTGTCTCATTCCCTGCCAAAAACCAAGATTATGTAGATCAATTCCTTTTTGATACAAAAAGCGGCTACTGTAATAATTTCTCAACATCTATGATCGTGTTACTTCGTTCTGCCGGGATTCCTGCTCGCTGGGTAAAAGGTTATACGGAAGGAACTCTTGATAATACACTCGCCTCTGCAGACGGTGAGGATGTTTATAAAATCGCAAACGATAACGCACACTCTTGGGTCGAAGTATATTTCGCTGGATACGGATGGATTCCATTCGAACCAACAAAAGGATTTACGAATCCCTATAATTTCACAAATAATACCCCTGCTCCTACTATACAAAATAGCGAAGAAACTAATTCTCAAAACACGCAAATGCACCAAAGAAACAATGAAGCAAAGCTTAAAAGTTTAATAGAAGATACAGAAGAAACTCCTACTAAAAAGATTACAAATTCTAAAAATAAATTTTCTTGGTGGTACGTGTTCCTTTCTACGATACCAATAAGTATCATCGGCTATACTCTCTTCGCTACTAGAATGAAATGGATTACATTTTTTATCATTCTTTTCTATAAATATCGAAAAGATGATACTGTTTATAGCAAAGCTTATGATGCCCTTTTGAAACAATTTGCGAGAACTGGTATACCACGAGAGGAAAGTCAAACATTCCGAGAATATGCTTTCCATATCGATACACTTTACAGCTCAAATGATATGCAACAGCTTACTTTCAGTTATGAAAACGCTATGTATCAAAAGGGACAGGCCGCAGCAGAATGGGAAAAATCTGTACACTTGTGGGAAATCCTTATGAAAAAAGCTGCTTCTCCGCCTAAATCAAATGACTTCCATTCAGCGATTTAATCTTGAAAAAGCCTCAAAGAACTACATTGTTCTTTGAGGCTTTTTTTAATAAAGTGAAACTTCTAGTTATTCTCCAAGTACCTTCTCAATCTCGACCTCTAAATCAACCGGCTTCGTCTGCGGCGCAAAACGCCCTACTACTTTCCCGTCTTTTCCAATTAAAAACTTAGTAAAGTTCCATTTCACTGCTTTCATACCTAGTAAACCTGGTGCTTGTTCTGTCATGTATGTATAAAGAGGATGAGCCTTATCACCTTTCACATCAATCTTTGCAAACATCGGGAAATTCACACCGTAGTTTAACTCACAAAAACTAGTAATATCTGCTTCTGTACCTGGTTCTTGTCCTCCGAATTGATTACAAGGGAAACCGAGTATTTCTAGTCCTTGGTCTTTATATTTATCATATACTTCTTGTAGTCCTTTATATTGCGGCGTAAAACCACATTTGCTAGCTACATTTACAATAAGAAGCGCTTTCCCTTCGTAATCTTTTAACGATTTATCTTCTCCTGTAATCGTTTTAGCTGAAAAATCATAAACTGTCATTATCCTTGCCCCTCTCTTCACTACCATTCTATGTTTATACTATACTACATTCGTGAATATACAGCTCTTATTACGTACTTACAACCAGAAATGATAGCGCTTTATTTTTGTTCAAAAATTCGACACAAACTACTAGACTTTTAAGATGCAAAGTTTTACAATTAAATTGTGAACAAAATGTGACAGTTTATATTCTATTATTATAGAAAAGGATGGTGTTCAATATGAAAACTGCACAACATGAAACGATTTCAAATCGCGAGTTTTATTTCGTACTATATATGATGTTATTGTATGTGATTGGCTGGGTAATCGATGTAAATGGTTTATTTTTAAGCTCCTATTTTAATTTAGCTGGAGAAATTATGCTTCCATTAGTTGGCGGTATTGTTGGGCTGTTCGTTATGTCTATCAATAAACAACAAAAGCAATAATTACAATACAAAAAGGCAGAAAACGAGGCTTTCGTTTTCTGCCTTTTTGTATTTTTAGCGTATAATAGTTACATACCTTATATAAGGAGTGGTAAAGATGAAAAAAGTAGAGCAACTATCTTCTCACCTATATCTGATTGATGATTTCGATCTACAGCATAATGAACGAACAGGTACATACGTTTTATTAGGTGACGATATTACTTTAATTGAAACTTGTGCAGCCCCTTCTCTTCCGTATATTTTAGAAGGCTTACAACAATTACATATTGATTTAAACGCAGTTAAAAACATTATCGTTACACACGTTCATTTAGATCACGCAGGGGCTGCTGGTTTAATGATGGAAAAGTGTCCAAATGCTACTTTATATGTGCATTCTCGCGGTGCTCGTCATATGATTAATCCAACAAAACTCATTTTAGGCGCAAAAGCTGTATACAGAGAAGATTTCGACAAACTATTTGATCCCATTCTTCCTATAGTAGAAGAACGTGTTCATATTGTACAACATGGTGATACATTACAAATTGCCGAAGACCGCATCCTTACATTTTACGATACACCGGGACATGCAAAGCACCATATTAGCATTCACGATTCATTAACAAACGGCATTTTTACTGGTGATACAATTGGCATTTATTATAGAGAACTTGCAGACGTTGGTGTAGAACTATATTTACCATCAACGTCTCCTTCACAATTCCAACCCGATGCGATGATTGCTTCTAAAAATCACATTCAAAGTATGAATGTAGATAGTATTTATTTCGGCCATTACGGCGCATCATCCAATGTTACAGAAGTATATAACCAGCTTGAACATTGGTTACCTATTTTCGTTCATACTGGAAAAGAGGTCTTTGAACAGTATAATGATTTCGATGAAGCTACTAAAGCTTTACAAACTGTATTAATGGATAAGATCTCTTCCCACCTTACAAAGTTAAACGTTCCATCAGATCATTCCGTTTATAACATTTTACATCTAGATATAGAAATTAGCGCGATGGGCATTATAGATTATTTCACGAAGCAAGAAAAAGAAAACTCCACTATTAACTAACCGTAAAAGAAGAGATATACAACAGTAGTTATTGTATATCTCTTTTTTCTTTGAATATATTTTTAATAAAGGATGGTGGAATACAATGCAAAAAGTGATGCTATACCTTTGCTTTACATTATTTATCGTCTTATTATTATTCGTCGGAGTGAAAATTCAATTTTATTTAGATACAGATGCGCAGGCAACCTTTAACGTTTATCCAAGATTATTCTACTTTACACTCTTCCCTCTTATAGTTGGCATTTTATTACGATTCCTTCAATCCATTAATCGCTACACAAGTAAACAAAACTGGCGCTTTCAACCGGATAAATTTATCGCTATTACTGTGCCTACTCTATTCATTTCCTTTTCTCCAGCTCTACTCTTTTCATCACTTGGTGCGTACTTACCTTATTTAGCTAATATTATTCTTATAAATACAACTTTTGTTACGATAATTAGTTTAATAGCTGGTTATTCACTGTTAGATTCCTTTATACAAAAAGACACTGCAAATATGAAAAAATATAATTGATGACCAATACTTAAATATCATTGGTTTCGGCGGTTTATTTATAAATGCAATATTACTTATAAAAGTCGCTACACATGAGAAAAGGAAATTTATATTAAACTAAAGGGGATCACGTACTAAGTCAAATTACATTTCAATCAAGGGAGAATTATTATGTATAGATTTTTTGGAATCTCATGTTTAATGTTTCTCGCAAGCATATTTTCTTTCTTTATTCTAAGAGGGCCTAATGCAAATTTAACTTTAGTTATTTCCATACTAGTTATTCTCTCATTACTCGGCATTATTTTTGCGATAGCTTCAAAGAATTGGTTATTCGGAATAGTTGGTACAGCATTAAATGGAATAATACTAGTAGTTGCATATTTCCTATTGCTAGCAAAAGGCATAGGTGGTTAATATATTTACGTTTCAATAAGAAAAACTCAGAGCTTAGACTCTGAGCTTTTTTACTTATCTCACCTTTTCGTCTACATACTCCATAAACTGCTCTGCTTTCATAAATCTTTCTTTATATGCCTCAGGTACTTCTTCTAGTTTTATTGCACCGGTTGATTTTGTCTTCACTCGTACTATTTCATGTGTCATTAAAGCTTCCATATAGCGATCAAACTCTTCTTGCGTTAATACTTCCCTACTTGATTTATGACCATTTAATTTATCAAAGTATGGTTGAAGGCCCATACTTACCTTTTTCATTTCTTCTCTTTTTGCTGGTGATAATGCATCATAATCAATATTACCGTTCGAATCTCCGTACGCAAGCTTTGCATTTGTTAATTTTTTAAGTTCTTTTGTAAACACTTCATATTCTTTTGTACCCATTTCATCTTTCGCTTCTGATAGCTTTGCACTAAAACGCATGTACGCCTCTAATGTCATCGTTCCAGCATGTTTTTTTAAGTTTTCAAAAGATCCGTATATACCATCTGCCATAATAGATTGATACGCAAAACCGGTCGTCGGGATTAAAAAAGCCGCTGCAAGTACTCCTGCGATAAGGCGTTTCTTCCTCTTACGCCCCCCTTGATTCATTTTTATTTGAACGATTACTTTTTCTTTCAACTCCGGCGGGGCAACAATCCCCTTCGCTTCCTCTTGTATAGATTCTCTAACTCTACAATCTAAACTCATTTCACATTCCCTACCTCTCCTAAAAAGATTTCTTCTATTTGCTCTTTTTGACGTAGTTTTTTTAATGCTGCGTGAATTCTAGATTTCACAGTACCAATTGGAATATGTAATATTTGTGCTACTTCTTCTTGAGAGTAGTCGTGTAAGTATCTTAATATAATAACTTGTTTCAATTTATACGGTAATTTATAAATAAGTTCGATTAGTTTTTGATTTGATATTTTACTTACAACATCGTTAGAAAAATCAATTTGTACTGGTTTTCTTTGCTCTTCTGCTTTTTTTATAATTCGTAGTCGCATCCACCTCTTTCTTCTATAAGAGTGAATTTGTTTAATCGCAAGTCCAATTAACCAAGGACGAAATGGCTTCTCGCTATCATACTTACGAAGCGATTCATATAGTTGTATGTATATTTCTTGAACGACATCATCTACATCCGCTTTATCATCTATTAAAAAATGTGCTGTTTTATATACTTCTTGAATCGTTTTATCATACAATTCGCTATACGCTTCTTTATTGCCTGATAAAGTTAATTGGATTAAATCTGTATACACTGTTTCATCCTTCATATACCATCCCTCCTTTGTCTTACACTATATATTGGCAAGTAATCCATATTTCGTTCGATTTTTTCAAAAGTTTTTTATATAAATTAATATAATGATTCAATAAGTTCATAAGCTTCACTTATAACCTTGCATAACAATTATATAATTTTCCAATTTCTAGTGAACATTTAAAATGATTTATATAGTCAAATTTAGGGGGATAAATAATGAAAGCTATCATTGTAACGTCGTTCGGTGGTCCTGAAGTGATGAAATATACAGATGTGGATATGCCGGCTATTTCAGAAAATCAAGTTTTAATTCGTGTTGTTGCTACGAGTGTAAATTTCGCTGATATTAAATCACGTTATGGCAAAAAAGGAAATAAAGTACTACCTTTTATTCCAGGGATAGATGTCGCTGGTGTTGTAGAACGTGTCGGCTCTCATGTAAAAAATATTCAACCTGGACAACGTGTCATTGCTTTTCCTCAAAATGGATCTTACGCTGAATATGTTGTTGCAAATGAAAATCTTACTTTCGTATTACCTGATGAAGTCGATTTTCAAATTGCAGCAGCATGCCCTATCGTATCTTTCACAAGCTATAATTTACTCGCAAATGTAGCAAGGCTTCAACAAGGTGAATCTGTACTCATTCATGCGGCTGCTGGTGGAATTGGCACTACTGCTATTCAACTTGCAAAACTATTAGGGGCTGGAACAATTATAGGTACTGTCGGAAGTGAAGCAAAAAAAGAAATTGCTTTAGATGCCGGAGCTGATTATGTTATTTGTCATCAAGATGAAGATTTTGTAGAGAAAGTCAATGAGCTAACAAACGAAGAAGGAGTGAATATCATTTTGGACTCTATTTCTGGAACTATTTCGGAAAGAAGTTTAAAATGTCTTGCTTATTACGGTCGCCTCATTCATTTCGGTAATGCAAGTGGTGAAATAGGCAATTTCCAAACGAAAGATTTACATGCAAGTTGCCGCTCTATACTCGGTTTTAGCTTTGGAACTACACGAAAAAAACGTCCTGAACTGCTCCAAGAAACTGCAAATGAAGTTTTCCGTTATTTGTGTGACGGAAGTTTGCAACTTAAGGCTACGAAATCTTTTCCACTCCAAGATGCAGGGAAAGCACATGAATGGGTCGAAAGTAGAAAAAGTACAGGGAAAGTAATACTCACTGTTCAGTCCTCCTCCTGAAATGAATACTTGAAACCGAGGTGTCATTCATGGGATCACGAATTATGCATGCTATTATCGCTAACGGTATTGCCGAAAAACTATGTATTCAAGATAAAACTTCTTTCATACTCGGAGGTGTAGCCCCTGATGCGGTTCATTCAGCAGAAGAAAAAGGAACTTCACACTTTTACGCTGGTACAACGAAAAACTATACGAGAAGGATAGATTTCAATTCTTTTTTTCAAAAATATAAAGCTCAAATGGATTCCCCTTTTCTCTTAGGCTATTACACCCATCTCATTGCCGATGATAATTGGCTAAGTGGCTTTTTTCTACCTTGGCTAAAAAATAGAATAGAAAATGATGAAACTATCGCACCTATGTACTATAACGATTTTAAATTGTTAAATGCAAAGTTGCTTCATCATTACGATAAAGAACAACAGCTATTCTCTCTTCTCAATCAAGAGGCTCACATCGTGGATATTGAAGAAGTTACTAAAGAAAACGTCTTAGAATTTCGAAAGTACCTTTTTGAAGATATGTTGTATCCTGAGCAACATTTGCATGAAGACTTACAAGTATTTACGTTTAATCAAATCGTTGGTTACATTGAAACAGCTATTGAAAAAGGCGTATTTTATATTAATCAACTCTCTAATGAAAAATCCACTTCAAACATGTAATCCCCTTCAATATATTTGAGGGGGATTTTTCACATAGCAATATTATTATTTGTTCTTTTCCATAACCGCAAAATAATTCCCTTCACTATCAGCAAAGTTAAACACTTTGCCAGAAGGCATAGTTACCATTTCGCCAACAGTAACATTTTTATTTTTTAAATCTGTATATAATTGATCAAGATTTTCTGAGAAGAACATTAAGGACGGTGTACCAAGATTTAATTCTGGGCTCATTTTCGAAATAACTTCTTTATTATGTAATATAATGCTTGTTTCTGCACCGCTAATCGGAGCAATTTCAATCCATCTCATTCCTTGCTTATTATCTTCCTCTGCTACTACATGAAACCCTACCTTTTGCGTCCAAAAATTTACTGCATCATCTTGATTATTTACATATAACATAATTTGTCCAACTTTATGGATCATTTCATTTCCCCCTAATGTTTTTTATATTCTATGTAGGTTTCTACAAATACTATCGTTATTCCTTTTGAGTTGGTATGTACTTCTTTGCAAAATTTATCGACTGACTGATCCCATCCAGTTCATCAAAATAATCATTTCTTTCAATCATGTTATATCCTTCGAATCTAATTTTATCTAATACCTTGAAGAATATATCGAAATCTACTTCACCATTCCCTGCTGCGACTTCAATATACTTACTTGAACTACCGCTTTTTACTTTTGTACAATCTTTAATATGAGTTTGTACTATATAATCTTTTAGTAGTAATAAACTTTCTATCAAGTTTTCATTTATATCGCTAATTAAATTTGCTGGATCAAAGTTAATCGCTAATCCTTTTGAATTTATATTTTCTAAAAACCGCTTTAACACTATCGCTTTTTCAGATCCCGTCTCAATGGCGAAGAATCCTCCAAATCTGAACGCTAAGTCTCCTATTTCATTACAAACACGTATCATTTTATCATAGTGCTCACTATTTTCATCATCAGGGATTTTCCCAATATGGGCTGTTACTATGTTAGCACCTAACCTTAACCCTTTATCAGTAATATATTTAAAATTCTCTATTGCACATTCAGCTTCCGTTCCTATTATTCCATTTTCTCCGAAGCTAATTGCTAATGACGGGACTTGAATCTCATTAAAAGATAAGTTTTCTTTTAATGTGTTCCATTGTACCTTTGAAATGTTAGCTAAGTTGAAAGTCGAATTCACAGCATATAATTGAACATATTCTAACCCCCATTCTCTCGCCTTCTTTATTCCTTCGTTTACTTCAATATGTTTTGTATTTAAAAACATTCCTAATTTCCTATCCATATGTGTACCTTCTTTTTATTATTTCGCGTCAGTTTAATATTCGACTTTTTTTATGTTATTTCCTCGTATAAACGAAATAAACTACCCTTTTTTCGATACTCCCAGTAGAAGCATATATATGATAGGCACATAAAAAACACTAATACAATTCCCATTATCACTTGATTACAAACAAAAAAGACGTAACTACAAATAGTTACGCCTTCCTCATCATTTATCTAGGTTTTTTCTTCCCAGTAAACGCTGGTTTCTTTTTCTTTGGTGCTTTCGGTTTCGTTTCTACAAATGATCCTTTGAACATTTCTTGCTTTGTAAATACAATACCTAATTTTTTCGCAAATTGCAGTAGTTTACGCTCTTCTTGTGGAGTTACAAGAGATACAACAGTTCCTTCTTTGCCCATACGTCCAGTACGTCCTGAGCGGTGAATGTATTGGTCTACTGTGTCTGGTAATTCTAAGTGAATTACATGTGTTAAATCATCAATATCAATACCGCGTGCCGCAATATCAGTAGCAAGTAGTATTTCTAATTTACCGCCGCGGAAAGCACGCATCGTCGCTTCACGTTCTTGCTTACTTGCTTCTGCATGAAGAGCTGCTGCTTTCATTTTACGGAATTTCAATTTCTGAGTAATTTCATCTAAACGGAATGGGTCGTTTAAGAAAGCAACTGCTTTTACATCGCCCATATGCATAATTCTTCTTACGTAATCATTTTTTTCGCGTCGCTCACAAATGATATACGTATGCTCAACTAAGCTTTTTGACTCAGCACGAGTTACACGTACCACTTGTGGTTCAACTGCTAAATCACGTGCCGCATCTTCTGCAGCTTTTGTCATTGTTGCCGAGAAGAATACTAATTGACGATCGCGCATCGTTGATTTAATTACATCTTGTACGGCGCCCATCATCTTTTGTTTTACAATTTGATCAAATTCATCAAATACAATCGTTTTCACTTCATGCATTTTTAGCTTTTTCATACGGATTAATTCTAAAATACGTCCTGGTGAACCGACAATCACTCTTGGGTGTTTCTTTAATTTTTCAACTTGGCGCTTAATGTCTGCACCACCAATTAAAGATGCACCTGAAATCTCAGTTCCTGCTGTAAACTTTTGAACCTCTTCATGAATTTGCATAACAAGCTCACGTGTTGGCGCTAAAACAACAACTTGTGGTTGTTTTACTTCAGGGTTAATTTTATGTAAAAGGGGTAATAAGTACGCTAATGTTTTTCCTGTTCCAGTTGGAGATTCAGCTATAACGTCTTGTCCTTCTAAAATAGTTGGAATCGCTTGTTTTTGAATTTCAGTTAATTCTTTAAAACCAGCCTTCTCCCAAGCTTGTTGTAAAAATGGTTGCATATCTTTTATCATTTGTTTTTCTCCTTTATCTCTATTTTTGAAGAAAATGTTGTATTGTTCGCACCGTTTCTATCATGTGTGAAATAACAGCTATTAAATCATCAACATGGTCTTCTGTAATCGCTTTTTGAAATAGAACCTCTACCTTATTATGATATGAAATCGCTTGCTTATTATATTCGTATGAAAGTTTTTGCGTAATCATTCTTTCTTTTCCCCATATAGAATGCATGAAAGTTTCAATTTCTTCGCACGCTACCTCTGGCTTTTCTATCGGGAATGAAAATGCTAACTTCATTTCACAACCTGGTGTAAATTGTGGTACTTCTAATATTTCACCAGACAAGTTCTTTGCATCTACAGATAGTGAAAATGTTGCTTCTACTAACGGTTCGAATGGTTCTGTTAATTGAAATGAAATATGATATATACGACTTAATGAAGCAAGGTCCATCATATCTTTTCGATCTGTTACAAGAATATCTCCATGTAAATCAAAATCATAAACAGCGCCTTCTACGATTACTTTTAAATTATCAAAAGCAGTTGGATCAAACATAATTTCCTCCAAAAAACAGGCGCCTTTCGATGGAAAGGCGCCACTTGATGTATATATAGTTTACAGATAAACGAGATGAATTACAACCTTTTAGAATAAACCTACTGCTTTTCCATCTTCATTTACATCCATTTGCAGTGCTGCTGGCTGTTTTGGAAGGCCTGGCATTGTTAACATTGTTCCTGTTAACGCAACGATAAACCCTGCACCGATAGATGGTTTTAGCTCACGAATTGTAACGATAAAGTCAGATGGACGACCTAATTTTGTTGCATCGTCAGAAAGAGAGTATTGTGTTTTCGCCATACAAATTGGTAGGTTACTCCACCCTTCTCCTTCATATTGAGCTAATTGCTTACGTGCTTTCGGAGCAAATTCAATATCTTTTGCACCGTACACTTTTTGAGCAATAGTACGAATTTTTTCTTCTAATGGTAATTCTAATTCATAAAGTGGTGCGTAGTTGTTTTCACCTTTTTCAATTTCTTTTAACACTTTTTCAGCAAGGTCAACTCCGCCTTGGCCACCTTTCTCCCAAACTTCCGTTAAGGATACTGCATAGCCACGCTCATTGCACCACTCTTGTAAGTATGCAACTTCTGCATCTGTATCTGTAATAAATTTATTAATTGCAATTACGAAAGGCACACCGAAGCTTTGAATTGTTTCAACATGCTTCTGTAAGTTTTCCATACCTTTTGCTAATGCGTCTACATTTTCTTCTTTTAATTGATCTTTTGCTACGCCACCATGCATTTTAAGCGCACGAATAGTCGCAACAATAACAACTGCTTCTGGTTTAATGCCAGCTGCACGAGCTTTAATATCTAAAAACTTCTCTGCACCTAAATCAGCACCGAATCCAGCTTCTGTAATAACATAATCACCTAATTTTGCTGCCATTGTTGTAGCGATAACACTGTTACAACCGTGAGCAATATTCGCAAATGGTCCGCCGTGAATGATAGCTGGTGTATTTTCTAACGTTTGCACTAAGTTTGGTTTTAATGCGTCTTTTAATAATAACGTTAACGCACCTTCTACACCTAAATCTTTAACCGTTACAGGTTGATTTGCAAAGTTATAAGCAACTACGATGCGAGATAGACGCGCTTTTAAATCTTGAATATCTGTTGCAAGGCAGAATACGGCCATAATTTCAGATGCCACTGTAATATCGAAACCGTCTTCACGTGGTACACCTTGAACTGGTCCACCAAGACCAATTACTACGTTACGTAGGGCACGATCATTTAAGTCAACACAGCGTTTCCAAACGATTTTACGCGTATCAATCCCAAGTGTGTTTCCTTGTTGGATATGATTATCAATAAACGCTGCTAACGCGTTATTAGCAGTTGTGATCGCATGAATATCTCCAGTAAAGTGAAGGTTAATGTCTTCCATAGGTACAACCTGTGAAAAACCACCACCTGCTGCCCCGCCTTTTAGCCCCATCGTTGGTCCAAGAGATGGTTCGCGAAGTGCAATTACTGTTTTCTTACCAATTTTATTAAAAGCTTGACCTAAACCAACTGTTACTGTTGATTTACCTTCTCCAGCTGGAGTTGGGTTAATCGCTGTTACTAAAACAACTTTACCGTCTTTCTCGTTCTGTAAGCGCTTAAAAATATCAAGAGATAACTTACCTTTATAATGTCCGTATGGCTCTAATTCATCTTCTAAAATATTTAATTCAGCTGCAATTTCTTGAATCTTCTTCATACTCGCTTCTTGTGCGATTTCAATGTCGGATTTAACTGTTGTAGTAGTTGTCATATACCCTAGTCCCCCTTTAATTGGTTCTGATGATATTGTATCAGTTTTTTGTATTTTCTGCACTTATTTACCTCCTAAAAATTCTTTCATTTCTTTATACGTTTTTTAACATAAATACCCATAAGAATGTTAACGATTGTTGTAACTCTGTAGGGAGTTGACCTAACATCTTCTCATTTACTCCGCGCTTATATACCCCAATCCCATCGACAACTTCAAAACCTTGTTCTTTCGCTAACTGTTCAAATTCCCAAGGCATCATCGTATTACAAACAACGTCTTTGCCGTATAAACGAGGATAACTGTTCTCTCGAGGTTTTGCTGTTGGTCCTAAAATTGCAATACATGCATACCCTTCGCTTTTTAAAACGCGCTTTATCTCATTTAATGCTCGTAATGGTTCCTCGGTCCATTCTAAAGAATTAATTGCCATAATAGATTCAAATTGCTCATTTTCAAATGGTAAGGAAGAAAGATCCCCTTTTATAAAAGATAAATTCGGTCCTTCTCCGCGCTCCTTCCCTTTTTGAATCATCACTTCTGATAAATCTACACCAACTGCTTTATAGCCCGCCCGACTTAATTTATATGTACCATATCCATCTCCACAACCAACATCAAGCACCCGAGCTTCCTTATTCACGTATTGTTCAAAAAATGGAATAATTGTACTCCTACTCCCGCTATCCCACATCTCCTGACTATTTTGATTCCAAAATTCTGCACTACTATCCCACTTTTTCTCTGCTGATTCATGCCAATTAAATTTCGTCATGCACTCCCCTACCTTCACGTTTTATCACTCATTTCATTCTACATCATTTTCCAAAATTCCTGTTTTATCTTCATAAGGAGGTATACATGCTAACGATGGAATCTTTATTCTCCAATTTTTGCTTTACTTGGGTTTAACTCATACTCATGTTCTTCCCTTTATGAAAGATACTATAGGTACACCCAATTGAAAGAGAGGGATGTACATGCGAAGAAAGAGAAATCATCATTTTAAAAGTGGTGAAAAAAACGAAGAGTATGCAGCTGAAATATCACCAGCTGGCATACCTATTAGACATAAACGTAAAGAAATTGCAAATGAAATAGAAGGTACAAATACCGGTGCAATGATAGGCTATGTCGCTTTATTTCTTTCGCTTTTCTCAATTGCATTTTATCCTGTTACACTTGGTTCTCTTGCAATTTTAGTCGGCTTATTAGCTGTCAATTTTGGAGCAAGAACACTTGGATATACAGCAATTGGTTTTGGTAGTTTTTCTGTTTTATTTACTTTACTTTATCCGCTTGCTTTGTCAGCGTTTTAAAAAAACACACCAAGTTATACTTGGTGTGTTCATTCGTGATACAACATAATATGACCGCATCCACAGCAATGTTTTGCTGTAATTTCTTGAAACACTGGATAATTTTCTTCATCCCTATGCTCAATAAAAACCTTTTCAAAGCGATACATGTTTGGTGCATATGCCCAATCTTGTTTCGTACGTGCATACAAAGTTGAGGAGAAAAACTCCTCACCACCGCAAACGATACATGTATTCTTCATCACTACCCCTCCTATGCTTGTCTTACTTCATCTATATGAGCATAAGCATAAAAAAAAGACCTTCTATTACTAGAAAGTCTTTTCTGAAACAAAAAGAAATGTACCAAACATTCCTACTCCGCTATATTCTTTCGTAACACCAGCTTCTGTTTTAAATGTTTGCTTTACAGTCATAAAAAATACACTATTTCGTGCATCTGTACTTTCAAATTGTAGCTTTTCTTTTTTACCATCTACATTTTGTGTGCATTCAAAACTACTCTCATCACATTTCAACGCATACTTATCCTCTACATACACTTTAAAATCTGATTCTTTCGGACAAGTAATAAGTAAAATCGATACGAGAATAATACTTATCATACCCACAATTGTATAATATTTCTTCATTTGTACTCCTTTCAAATGACAAGAAAACTTGACTTCATGCGCCAAGTTTTCTTAGTCCACAACCCATTGCCATTCTTGTTCTTTCTTATCAAAAATGAGCCAACCTGTCTCTGTTGCTTCTTCTTTCAATTCATCGATATTATCTAGTACCTCATCCGTACTTTCATACGAACCAACTACATATACCGGAATTTCAAGACCTCTTCTTGACTCAATTTTCCCTGCTAGATCAATATAAAGACCATCTTCCATTAACGGAAGAAGCCCCATAATCACTTCTTTCGAAATTGCTGGGAAAATTTTTGATTTTTGGAACAAAGAAAAACGTTTCTTACCGAAAGCACCGAGTTTATAAGGAATGACTTTACTTAACATCCCTACAAAATCAGCAATTCTACGATAATACACTTTGTTGTACCATCCATCATCATGTGAAAAATAAACAAATCTATTTTTCAATAGCGGAAAGAATGTTCTTGCAAGTGGTTCTTTTTTGTGAGCCAAATATAAAAGCTCTGCAATTTCTTTTGGCTCTAATTCATCTAAATCGCTTGCATCATCAAAATCTACCCAACAAAATTCATCAAATTCATCAATCTCTGCTTGAATTAGCTTATGTATATTTTCTTCCTCAACATATTCAAATAAAGTATGATAATGAAAATCTGTCCATTCAAAGTTATGCTTCAAAAGCAACACTTGATGAAGCGGTGAAGGGATGTTACTTGCAAACTCTTTAAACGTAATTCCTGATGTAATAAAACAATGACCCCGACGATTACCATTAATATATATCATATTCTTTACTTGGTCAGATCCTCCAGACAAAGCACCTAGCCACCTTCGTTTTATATGTTTCAATTCTATAGCATATTTTAACATGAAAAATTTTAGAAACATAGAAAAAAATTCAAAAACTATTTACAATTTCATGTGTTTTATTACATAGTGATTACAAGAAAAAACGCCTGCTCGTAAGCAGGCGTTTTTAAAGGATTTCATCTGGGTTTTGAGGATGATGATTTCCCTCTTTCTTTTCATCTTTTTGGAACATCGATTGAATTTTATCAATTGTTTGTGGAGCTAATTCAATCATTTTTTCCGCTAAATGTGTCGCATTTTGTAGATGCAGAATATTTACTCCATCTTTATTCACTACAAGAAATGCTACTGGTGTAATTGAAACACCACCCGCGCTACCGCCACCAAATGCAGGGTTACCGTTCGCTCTTTGTCCATCATTCGTTTGGAAATCAGAACCTCCTGCTCCAAACCCGAACGCTACTTTAGAAACCGTTAACACCACACCACCGTCAGCCGTTTGAACAGGCTCTCCAACAATCGTATTTACATCGACCATTTCTTTTAAATTTTCCATTGCCGCTTTCATTAATCCTTGAATTGGATGATCCACCGTTCATAACCTCCTTTGTCATATCTTTCCTAGTTTTTCCGAAAGTTTGTGAACTAAACATAAAATTTCATATTGGTTGTAAAAAACTTAAGTTTAAATATTCAGAAAAATAAAAAAGGCAGGTTCATTATGATGAGAAAATTAACAAAGAAGGATCATGAACAAGTATTCGCTTACCTAAAGGAAGAGTTTGTATTCACTAACTCTGAGGCACTTCTTTCCGCCTATAAACCACTGAAACTCTCTAGTAAGTCAAATTATTTTAGAAATATTTGAAACTGTTTCAAATCTTCAACTAGGTACTAAAAATGAAATATATTTTTGCAAATGTCTATATGATAACAACTTACCTAGTAAGCTTGCCACACTGATAATATACAGCGAATAATGCAATTACAAAGTAACATCATTGCATTTCCTACAAGATTAAACTGCTGAGAGCACACATCGCCTTCATTTTGGAAAAAGCCAAGTTAAGAGCCGGTAAGATTTCATACAGTTTTTTGGCTAATTCAGTAAGAAACGAGAACCGTAAAACCTACACTAGGATAGGAATACATAAAAAGTTGCATAAAATTATATAAAAAGAAAAAGTAGATTTCTTTTGAGAGTAGAATTTGTCCTTGCTACTAATAACGAGAATTATGTAAATGAGCTGTCCAAACGGATGGCTTATTTTATTTTTTACCTATCTTCCAATTATCATAATTAGGTGTTCTATATCCTCTATTTTAATAACTGTTCCAATTGGAACGGTTTCATAGTTATTTATTCTCTTTTTTTATTGATTTTTCCCATGAGATTTTGAACAACTATATTCCACAATAAAGAAAGTGCAGTGACAAACAGTACTGCTAAAGAAAAATAGATTCTATCCTTCCACGTATCATATACAATCATACCTAGCATAATCATTATTAACGCACCAATACATATCATTATTTTCGAAAACTTTCGCATTTTATAATCACTCTTCTTTCTCACATTCAAACGAAAAACCTCCACCATAACCATAAGAGACTATTCCCTACTTACTAATTATAGTAAGACTCTCTCCAACTCTTATGAAAAATTTCTAGTTGTTTATTCACCTCTATTTGTAATTTTTTTAGCTAAACGATTAAATAATACTGAACTTCCATATGCCAACATCCCAATACCAATCATACCAATACTGAAAAATAGTTTCTGCCATAAATTAAATGGGAAAAACCACCCTGCAATAGCAAGTACCATTGTGCCAATAATAATCATAAAGGGTTGGTTTAAATCTTTTATCTTTACAACTGAACCAATCAGGAAAAGCTTCATCGTCATTCAACATTCTTTTTAGATATATTCTTCGACTTGTTACTCAAAATTTCTAATAGATAGAAAATCCCAATACCTATTCCACCAATAATCAATGCTGCAATAGCTGTTAAAAACCCTTTTTCCATTGGCTGTGGAAATAAGAATGAAGAAAAAAATAACACCACGGTAAACATATACATCAAAATACGTCCTTGTTTAAACATGTGTGATTACTCCTTTTTTCAGGTTTCAAGAAAAAGCCTCCTCTGAAACCTTTGTGGGTTACCCCTCTTGAAATTGCTCTTAATAGGTATTATTATCATGACGCCCTCCCCCCTCTTGTATTAACCTTATTTATGTTTAAATTTACTATACATTTTTTCATAAATTTTATTAGTACCGAGTGCACATGCCCCTAAAATAAGAACACCTATAATAAAGCCAACCTTTTTAGGTAATTCATAAGGAGACATAATAGCGACTACAAGAAATATAGCAATTGCAACATATGTAATATATTTTCCAGCCTTTAATGATTGCATATTAATTTGCTCCTCTCTTAATCCTCAAAATTAATGATATTTCCTATGACATAACCCATGTTCTCCTATAACTACAGTAAAATCTAATATAAGAATAGATTTTATTCAACTTCTTACTTATTAACCGGAACTTCTATTGCTAGTTTGGCTGTCTACATAATCAAAATTACATTTATGTGCCGATTCGACCATTCTACCAATAATCATCAAAATTGTTTTAATCCCTCTAGTTTCACTACTGCTTAAATCGAAAAAATTTCATTTATTTCACTTTTTATGTATCTTTTGATAAATTCGTTCAAAAAGAACTGAAGACCCCACAGCAATTACACCAAATAAAAATACTACAAGTACATTTGTTAATCTTGTTTTATTGTCTGCTGGCACTATAAAACTCGCGATGAGTGTTACTAATGTGCCAATAACAATTATAATTCTTCCTTGCTTTAACATTTAGTTACTCCTTTTTCTTTGTCCAAGCTACCTTTATAGCCATATTAACTGAATTGGTATTCATCTACATTTAGAATAATGTAATAAATACCAATTTCTCTTCATTTCAATTTATAAAAAAGAAATGCTCGTCTAATTCTCCTTCTATCAGAAATACTCATTAATCCAAGTTTCATTTATTTATCCTTCTGCTAATATAATCCATTAAAGTAATAGCTCCGATCCCCATAGCTCCCCAGAAAACCATACTACATGTATATATTACCTTTTCCTTAATTGAATATGGTCCCATTAGTCCAACAATGATTGAAATTACAACTACTATAATCATTACAATTTTCGTGATTTTCATCATCCTACTGTTCCTTATCTATCTTTTTATTAAATTTTTGAATGATATTAATAACAACAGAGTTCCACACTAGAGAAATTACAGTAAATAAAATCGCAACTAAAGCAACTATAATTCTATCTTTCCATGTGTTCTGTACTACCATTGATAGTATCATCATTATTAATCCACAAGTGCATATAAATATTTTTGTACCTTTACGCATATTCAAATTTTCTTCACACTTCTTTCTAAAACTGAAAAGAAAATTTTTCATTCACCGGCATTAACAATTAACAGAATTATACCTACAATAAATTAGGTCCTTACTTCCTTAAATAAACTAATTATTTCTATTCTCTCTAAATTTACTAGTTATGTATTCTACTAAGTTTGTAGTCCCAAGAGACATTGCACCCAATACCACTATAAAAGTAAAAGAAGTAATTTTCCCTTTTAAATCGAAAAGGAAGAATATACTTGCAATAGCCATTGCTATAAATCCAATAATTTTAACATTCTCTTATTCCCCTTGTTTTTTAACTTTACAAATAGACCACCAACTACTTTTCCAATTGGTAAAATTTTTATTTATTTCTCTTTTCTTTGCTTTTTTATAATGTAATCTAATAATGTAAGTCCACCTAACCCGATTGCACCATAAACGACCATACCTAGTGTATGTACTCCCTTTTCTTTTAACGAAAAGGGAGTTATTAGTCCTGCAATGATTACTATTAAAATTGCTATAATCATTACTACTCTTGCAATTTTTATCATCCTATGTCTCCTTTTCCGTCTTCTCAAACTATACAAATCTACACCTTTGATTTTTACTACCTTCCCCACTGGAAACTTTTTATTTATCCTCTGTTATCTTTTGCTTCGTTAATAAAATTCATCAAATATGTAAATCCAATTGCTAATCCGCCAAAAACAAGTACAAAAAAGAAAGTAAGTATTCGATCTCCTAATGACTGTGGAAAAAATAATGAGAGTAATGCAATAATAGGTACTGTTATTAAATATATAGTTCTCATTCGCTTGAAAGGTCGCATTTATTTACCCCTTTTTCTATTGAATTTCTCCATAAGATTTATAACAAATGTGTTCCATACTAGAGAAAATCCAGTAAATATAAGAACAGCTAGCGAAATAACAATTTTATCTTTCCACGTCTCTCCGGTTATCATAGCTAGTGTGATTAATAGTACTGCTGCTGCACAGATTACTATTTGTGTAACTTTGCGCATAGTAATCCCCTCCTTACACACCTTTATCATCAAATTTACCCACTTCTTTCATTAAAACTCCTTTCTCAAGTTCCTCCGACTCAATTACAATTGCCATCAATCCCTTTTCCGTACTCGTTTCATGAAATTCCCCCTTCTCCCAAAACACAGCTTGTCCCGCTTCCACCTTTACTTTTTCTTTATCTTCTCCGCATACATATCCTTCTCCGTCCACAATAAGAAGCAGTTGCGATACAACTGCTTCATGATATCCAATTATTCCATTCTCTCGTAAATGCATAGCACCAATATGTACATTTCCTTTTTGGTTTAATATTTTCGACATTATGAAATTAGATTGAAAGGCTGCTATGTGTTTTCCTACTTTTTCACTAAAATCAAATATCTTCATTTCTAGTCCTCCTTATACGTATAAAACCATCCTTACTGTCTGCATCATATGTCCTTCAAAATCTTCTTCAAATTCCTCTAATTGTGCAAAACCTTTCGCTTCATAAAAACGTTTTCCTTTTTCATTCGCTGCTTCTACATGAATGTATAGTTTCCGAATTCCTTTTAATACCGTTAACCCTTTTTGTAATAAAGCACTTCCTATCCCTTTCCCTTGTTGATCTGGTAACAAATAAATTGCTCCTAATTCTGCTTCGTTTTGTAGTCTAACAGGAGAGAAATTTGCAAAGCCAATAACTTCTCCCTCTTCTTCCGCAACGAATAAATGTGTATTTTCAAGACGATATTTCATTTTTTCATCAGAATAAGCCTCGTCTAAAAAACTGTCTTGAATCTTTCTCGGAATAATGCCTTCGTATGTATCATGCCAAGCTATTCTCGCTACTGATTGTACAGCATGAATGTCTTCTTGCTTCATTTCTCTAATTACATATTTCATCTCGTTGTCTCCATTCTCTTAAAATTATATTCTGCTAATATACTAGAAGAAATGGCAGAACCATTTTCATAATTTACCTTAATTAATTTAAATTTCTCAATGCTTCCCACTCTTCACGAATTATTCCCATTCGAATAGAATCATGGTACGTTCCGTTATAATAACGGCATTTTCGCATTCTACCTTCTAAAGTCATTCCTATTTTCTCTGCTACTTTCATCATGCGTTCATTGCCAGACCAAGTCGTGAGCCCTACTCTACCAATCTCCATCTTTTCAAATAATAAATCTCGATATAATATTAACGCTTCTGTACCGTATCCACCATTCCAGTAATCTGGATTATAAATAACAATTCCCATCTCCAACCAACGCGTCGGTTTATGCTCCCAATAAAATCCGACCGTACCTATAATTTGGCCGTTATGTTCTATAATTAAATTAGATAGAGGTTCTTCTTTTAAACGCGTTTGCATCCTCTCTTTATAAGGTGGGTATTCTTGCATTGAAAACGGAAAATACGGTGCATCCCATTTTTTCCATTCTGGATTTTCTTCTTTAAATACGAGATTCCATAATGGGTTTATATCTAATTCTTCAATTGTACGAATTGTTACTTTATCCCCTTTTACTATTACGTTTTGCATAATTTCCTCCTACAATCCTCTTTATTTCATATATAATTATAATATTTTTTCTGAAAAATCAAAACAGATATCATTTATTATATTGTATAATTTTGTTATAAGATACCAATTATTCATGTAGAAAGCTGGTGATTCAATGAATAATCGATTTAGTATTGCTTTATTTCTCACTATTGTTACGACAAATATTATTCTCTATTTCTTCTTACCATTACGTATTGTTACGAAATGGGACTTCAATGGAACGCCTACATCAACAATGGATAAAAGCACTTTTGTTATCGTAAATATAATTATATGTTCCTTCGTATTCTTTTTATTTTTAGCCTTATCTAAAGCAGCGAATAACCAAAAATATCTCCTTTGGATTGGCAACATAATTTTACTATTTTTATTTTTTGTTGATATTGTCATTGCTCTCATCGCTCTTGGATTCACTCTTCCCCTTGATCATTTCATATTTATAGCAGTAGGGCTTCTATTTATATTAATAGGCTATTTCAGTTCCAAAATTGATCCGAGTAAATCAACGGTTTCATTGGAATGGAATGATAAGCACCTTGAAAAAAGAGCTTCAAATATTTGTAGTATTTCAATGATAATAGCAGGTATTTTCCTATCCGCGCTTCCATTTATTGTTCCTGCTCCGTATAGGGGTTATGCTATACTTGTAATTATTTTAGGAATGACGCTTGTCATTTTACCGAGTACGATTTACTTACTTATGAAAGACAGCAAGCAATCTACTCATTTAAAAAGGTAATAAAAAATAGGAGGTTCTATACCTCCTACTTCAGCTAAACATTTTCTTTTTCATTTTTCTATCTCAACTAAAATACCTTTCTTTATCCAGCCCTCTATTCCATCTCTTTTAACTAAATCATATCCTGAACAGCTTCCATCAATGAGCGAAACAATGTCCCCTTTGCTTACACTTATTTGTGCACAAGAAATATCGGTTTTCACTGTGTACTCACCTGACTCAAGTTGCCTAATGTATTCATTTTTCACAGAAAGTAATGTATTCGTTTCCTTTTGCTTACATATTGTGTATTCTTGCCCCTTCTCTATCAGCTTTATGTAATAATACGGATAGGTAACCCCGCCCTGCATTTCTGTGTTCGCATTAAAATCTGCAATCACTTCATATTCTGGAAAATAGTCTACATATGTATAAGAAAACATATCTCCTGTTGGTTCCCTCTGAATGATGAATGCGTTTAATTGCCCTGCCTCTTTAATCGCATTTCCCCCATCAATCGCAATCATCTTTTTCTCCTGATCAATAACTGGATTGTTAGACGGTGCTTTGTCTGAATAGTTTACAACAGGCCAATGACCGACAACTACATATTTATGTGCTCTATGTGATTTATTGAAAAACTCCGGCATTGCTATCGCATTTTTTCGTTCTGTCTCTTTCCAATCCTCTCTATCTTCAAGGCCAGCATGTACAAAAATATAATCCTCAGTTTCAATCGCTGTCGGCAATTCTGTTAGCCATTTTATTTCCTTTGAAAAATGGCTCATTAATTTTGTTTTCAATTCACGAATATCATTTTCTTCATGAACGTTAATATTCAATTGCGCTAGCCACTCATTAAAAATTGTATTCTTTCGCGTACACAAATAACTTATTAGCGCAGGATTTTCATTTACAAGCGCCTCAACTACAACTTCACAGTTCCCTTCGACTACATAAACATTTGGCTTGCTAACTACTAGATCCATCACATAGTTTACGACGCCAACGCTATCTCTTCCTTTCTCACAAAGATCACCATTAATAATTAAATAATCTTCATCTTGAAAATTAACTTTATGTAATAGTTCCTTAAAAAGATCTAATTCTCCATGAATATCAGAAATAACGATGACTCTTCCATCATTTGGTATAGATAATTCCTTTATTTTTTCCAAATATAAACGCCCCTAACATTCTCCAAATTCAACATTCCCTTGTTAAATTCTATTACTTGACCTGTTCCTAGCTCAAATCTAGAAAAGAAAATAGGTTCCATATATTTTCACACACGGAACCTACTTAGTATTATAACTCTTTATAAAAAGAATAGCTTACCTTATCATAGCCCTCTCTTTCATAAAAACGATGTGCATCCATTCTTGGAAACGCAGATGTAAGTACGATAGAGCTACACCCTTTTTCTTCTCCCCATTTTTCTACATATGACAACAGAACTTTACCATATCCTTTTGACCTGTGTGCTTCCGCAGTTACAAGGTCATACACAAAAACATGTTTCTCATTATAAAAATTCGTACAAATCGCTACACCGGCTAGACTCACAACTTCATCCTCTTCATTACGTAGCGAAAACAGTTTATAATTTTCTTCTTTCATTTTTTGAAATAAAGAACCCGCTTCTTCTTTTGATAGTTTTGTTCTTAACTGCTGTAATACGGGAAATACATCATGTAAATCCACTTCTGTTACTACTTCTTTAATATGCATTATGATTCTCCCCTTACTATTTATAAAATTTTCTAAATGTTATATCATCATTATAGAAAGCAACTGCCCTTAACTTAAGTGACAGTTCTATTCTTTTTTATAAGGACAGTTTAAAAAAGGAGCGTCTATACATGGATCTGACTATCCCGTTAGTATTACAAAGTAAAACACCCATTTACTTACAAATTTATCAATATATAAAACGAGAAATCTCTCATGGGTCACTACTTGCCGGTACACGCCTACCTTCTCACAGAAATTTAGCTATGCAACTTAATGTGAGCCGTATTACAGTTGAATCTGCTTATCAACAATTACTAGCTGAAGGGTATGTAGAAAGCAAACCGAAACGCGGGATTTTTGTTGCCGAAGTCGATATTGATGTCATTCAAAAGAAACAGCAAATTACGTCAAATAGTGCTAATAATAAAGAAAACGAACAATATGATTATGATTGTAGCCAAGGGCTTATTGATCAAAAAGCTTTTCCGATAACAAACTGGAAAAAAGCATTACACGAAACTTTATTTCAATATGAAAATGAATTATTTGCTAAAGAAGATCCACAAGGTGAGCTCATTCTACGAAAACATATTTCAAAGTATTTATATCATGCTCGCGGGGTACATTCTTCGCCTGATCAAATTATAATTGGAGCAGGTACGCAACCTCTTCTTTGGCTACTAATTCAACTACTTGGTTCAAAAAAAGAATACGGAATCGAAAATCCTGGATTTCACCGTATACCTGCTATGATTCAAAGTTCTAATTTTCCCGTTCACCCTATCCCTTTAGATGATAAAGGCATTCATATTTCTACTTTACGTGAATCGGGTTCTAATGTAGCGTATGTCACTCCATCCCACCAATTTCCACTTGGAATCATTATGCCATTATCTAGAAGACTCGAGTTATTAAAATGGGCGAATGATTGTGAGGGCTATATTATCGAAGATGATTACGATGGGGAATTTCGTTATATCGGAAAGCCAATTCCTTCTTTACAAGGACTAGATTCAAATGAACGCGTTATTTATATGGGAACTTTCTCGAAATCCTTTTTACCTTCTTTACGAATGGGATATATCGTTTTACCACCTCATCTTTTAACAGTCTATAAAGAACTTGGTGGTATGTTTAAACAAACAGTTTCTACGCTGCAGCAACTTACCTTTTCCACCTTTATTCAAAATGGTGATTGGGAACGTCATATTAACCGAAGTCGTACGTTATATAAAAGAAAACATATTTCTTTAATTAAATGTATTACAAACGAGATGGGAAATAACGTTCATATACTCGGTGAACAATCCGGACTCCATATTGTACTTCACGTTCATAACGGGATGAACGAACAAGAACTTATTCGTGCAGCTGCAAAAGAACGTATTAAGTTATACCCTCTCTCCACATACGATTCTGTTCATAATGTAAAGGACGATTCTTATGTATTGCTCGGTTTTGGTAGTATTCCAGAAGATCGTATCGAAACTGTTGTCCAACTATTGAAAAAGGCCTGGTTTCCTAAATAAAAATATCTCCACGCAAGTTATACTTACGTGGAGATATTTTTATTTACTATTTTTCTGATTTTGCTGCCCTTCCTGGACGCTTAACACCAGTTGTTTCTGTTGAATAAGAAGCTTCAATTATAGCAGTTGGATCTACAGAGAGAACGAGATCTTTCATTTTCGGATAAATAAAACGGTTTGTAATACAGTAAATGATTCTCTTATGTTCTCCTAAAAAACCACCTTCTCCATGTAGATACGTAACGGATAATTGCAATTCTTTCATAAGTAGATCGCCAATTTCTTTATTTTTACCAGAAATAATCATAACGCTCTTTCCTTGATTTATACCATCTAATATGAAATCAATCATCTTCGTAACAATATAGAAAATTGCTAATGAGAACATTGCTTGTTCGATTGAAAATAAAATCGCTACAAATGTGAAAATAACTGCATTTACAGCAAGTAAAAATGTACTAATCGGTACTTTAAAGTGTTTGTTCATCCAAACTGCTAACATTTCTGATCCATCTATTGCTCCGCCCATTTTTACTACGATCCCTACACCAACACCAAATAGGACTCCTCCATAAAGAACAATTAACAATTCAGAAGTTGTAATTGCTGGAAATGGTTTTAAATAGATTAATCCGAGTGTTGTAACTACATTTGCATAGGATGTACGGATAAAGAACTTCTTTCCCATTACTTTTGCAGTAAATAATAAAATCGGGATATTAATTCCTAAGAACACTCCGTAAAGCGGTAATCCAGCAACTTTATTTGCCATAATGGCAATGGCCGTTACCCCGCCATCTACTAATCCATTAGGTGCTAAAATAAGCTCTAATGAACCCGCTACAATAATCGACCCAATTGTTAATAATAGGTATTCAAATACTTTCTTCATTCATTACCCCCAAAACTTATATATTTTCTTAGTATTATTTTAACGTAATTTTATTACTAATTCAAAGATATGAGTTTATATACACAAAAGTTTCACCTTTACAGTGATTTTTTATGTAATTTTTTTATAAAAACACACTTACATATTACAGTAAGTGTGCCCCAAACATTTATTTAAGTTTTGAGTATGAATTCATTTTCATTTTTAATATTTCATCAACTGCCCTATTATATCCACCAGCATTTCGAAGTGACTCTCCAACTTTACGACTAT
Source organism: Bacillus sp. EB106-02-03-XG38 (assembly GCF_058792175.1). Taxonomy (NCBI): domain Bacteria; kingdom Bacillati; phylum Bacillota; class Bacilli; order Caryophanales; family Bacillaceae; genus Bacillus; species Bacillus sp. EB106-02-03-XG38. Next base: position 282,912 of record NZ_JBYTED010000001.1, on the reverse strand, counting down.
TTCCCTTAAACGTTACATCATTCGTAACTTTCTCTACAGCTTCACGTAACAATTCAGAAGTTAATTCTTTACGATTAAGCCTTATTCCAGCCCCTACTTCATTCACTCGTTTCGCAACTAAAGGCTGATCTCCTGTTACCGGAATTACAACTAACGGGACACCGTAATATAGTGCTTCACTCGAACTATTCATACCACCGTGTGTCACAAATACATCAGCATACTGTAATACTTCTAATTGCGGCACATAATTAAACAATTTAAAGTTATTCGGAATGTTTTCAAATTGACTTATATTTATCTTCTTACCAACAACTAATATGACTGTCGCTTCTGCATCTTTAAACGCTTCAAAACATTTTTCATATAGCTCAGGTTGTTCATTAAAAACTGTTCCCATAGAAATGAAAATCAATTTTTTATCTTTTAAATCTTCCATAAGAAAACTGCCTACTTCTTTACGCGTAGCAATGGATGGGCCGACAAACTTATACGATTCATCGAATACATCTGAACGTGGTTGATATTCCTTTGAAGTATATACAATAGTAATATCACCAGGATGATTCATAATATCATACATACTATTACATTTCATTCCATACTGTTTATTCCATTTTTTTATTCCCGCTAAACAAGATTGATACAATGGATTCGTTTCATCTACTTTTCTTGATTCATGTTCATCGTTAAAAGTAATATATTCATTAAAAGCAAACGTTGTACAAGAAGAAACGCTAGGTAATTTTAAAGCATTGGCTATAATACGTCCTACCGGAAAATGATTATCGTATATCATGTAATCGTACTTTTCCCCTTTTGTTTCTTCTACAATTTGAGTAACAATACGCTCTGATGCTTCAATCATATGAGATAGCATCGTCAAAGGACTCCCGCCTTCATTTACTCGCTCCATAATATTAATTTGAGAGAGAAAATTCTCAAACACTCGGAATTCTGCACCTGTTGCTTCAATCTTCTTTCTATAATCTTCAATACAATACGAAACAACTGTCTCCCCTCGCCGAATTAACTCACTTACAATAGCTAAAGTCGGGTTTATATGACCTTCTCCAGGGAAATTTATTACGAGTACATTTGCCATAATATTCTCTCCTATCTAATATTATTAATAATTAATTATGTTAATTAATTTAATACTATTATAAAGGAATCTATTCTACTTATTCATATTTTTCTCTTCATTTTATTATTGAGAAATATTTTTCATAACCTACATTATAACTCTCATAAAAGCACGCTTAACTCTTCATTTACTGAAAAAGACAAGATTTACATTCGAGTATTTTTATAGATTTATCAACAGAATATTATTTTGATAATTCATATAAAACTAGAAAAATAAAATTTTCATACTTATTTCTCACCATAAATTTATTTAAGTTCTATGTTTTCCACATCATTATCCTCATAGTACATATTCTGTTATATAATGAATTTATAGAATTTACAGAGAAAAGGAGTAACTTCATGCTACAACAATTATTCACTTCACCTATTTTATCTGTTCAAACTTTACACCCAGGTTATGAAGACCATGCAAGCGATGTGTTTCTCGTCCGAACTGAAGATGCAGAAGTCATCGTTCGTTCTTCTAAAATGATTGAAGAACCAAATAATGATTTTTGGTGGGGATGTAAAAACCTATTTGGAATTGATCCAAGGAACGTACATCATTTAGAAGCTGTACATACGTTGTTGCAAGCACATACTAATCTTCCTATCCCAGCAATATTAGAAAAACATATTTTAAATGGTCGTGAATTCGTTGTAGCCGAAAAGTTAGTAGGTAACACAGTTCCATCTTTTATCGGGCTACCAGATTCTATATTATTCAATCTAGGAAAAGGGCTTGCAGAAATACATACATTTAAAGCTAATTACATAGGAAATGTGTCAGGTTCCTTCCAAATTACACTAGATGAATTCCACTCACATGTTTTAAATGTAAGTAAAGAGCTTGTAAATATGTTTTATTCCGATAATGAAAGCATACAAAATGCATTTCCTATTTTTGAATCACAACTTTCTTCCTTACCAGCACCAAAAGAATCCACGCTCGTTTTAATTGATATAGACCCTACTCAGTTTTTATCCGATGGTTCTGCTATTACAGGCTTAGTAGACACAGAAGCTTACACAGTTGCTCCCCGGGAGTTTGATTTTATCGGACTAGAATATGTACTTACCGAAAAAGAAGCTCATGCTTTTAAACAAGGTTACGAAACCATTATGCCCATTCCTCACCTTGCTGAATATAGACGCCCCTATCGATATTTATACCGGCTATTATCCGTTCAGGGCAGTGTGAAGTTAGAAACCTGGCTAAAACATCCATCCTATTTTTAAATACGATTGAGAGGGATTATGAAATGAATATTGAACAAAAGAAATCTTTAACAGCGAACGAAATTCAGCAAATGAAAGATTTAGCTCATATTTGCGGACAATACGATCAAATTGATTACTCTTCAGATTTACATGTAAACTTTTTAACGGCTCGCAATAATGAAGAGATATATGATTTTCTACTTTATGATAATACTCAATTAATCGGTGCATTAAGTATGTATGACTTTGAAAGACCGACAAAACTGGAGTTAATAGGGTTTGTTCATCCGAACTATAGGAAACTACATATAGGCACTACTCTTTTACAAACCGCAATGAAAGAAATACGAATAAGATCGGCAGATGAAGCTCTGCTTATTATAAATGGGGATTCTGCTTCTGGGAAAGAATTTGCAAAGCATATGAAGTTACCTTATTTATATAGTGAATACAGTATGGAGTTCAAAGCAAAAGAAGTACAAAAAACAACAAAGAATACTATACAGCTCACTCTTGCATCTTCAGAATCACTTCTTGATCTTATTGAACTTTCCAGTAAAGCCTTCGGAGATTCAGCAGAAAATACTGCTATATGGTTACAAAAAATGATGCATTCACCTTCTCATCAAGTTTACAGTGCTCTTATCGACGAAAAAGTGATAGGAACGATTACAGTTTCTGAGCAAGAACAATCTACTACACTATCAGGATTCGCCGTTCATCCTTCTTATCAAGGTAAAGGATATGGTAAAGATATTCTTAGTTATATGGTACATACCCTTATTACAGAAGAGGCTTCAACAATTGAATTGGACGTCGAAACGAAAAATAACAATGCTTTAAAACTATATACACAATGTGGTTTTGAAATGAAAACGAAGCATGACTATTATAATGTAATGAATCTTGAGTTGAATACATATGTGTAAAAAACTAATTTATTCTGATTATGATATATTCGCATCCATTTATAATAAACATTGGGGGCATTATGCTGAACACTCCTATCTACTTTTGGAAAAACTCGTTTTACAATATGCACCACCACATTCTCATATTTTAGATCTTTGCTGCGGAACTGGTCACCTTACTAAGAAATTAATTGATAATACTTTTGTAGTAACTGGTATAGATGGTTCTGCGCAAATGATTGAATACGCACGTCAAAACGCGCCAGACGCAACCTTTATCGTCGATGATGCTCGTTATTTCAATATAAATGAGCAATTTCACTATGTTATCTCTACTGGCGATAGCTTAAACCATATTTTAAAATTAGAAGAATTAAAAAATGTTTTTCGTAATGTTTACTCTGTATTACATAGCGAAGGTACATTCGTATTTGATATGAATATGGAGAAAGGTTTTCTTGAAAATTGGGTTGCTTCGTTTCATATTTCAGCGGAAGAATATGTCTGTACGATTGATTCTACATATGATAATGAAAATAAAAAAGCAGAAATGAACTTTATACTATTTAAACATGACATAGATAATAATTGGACGAGAAGTGACTTTTCTTTTGAGGAAGCATGTTATTCCAGTGAAGAAATAATTTCTTCACTGGAATCCGTTGGTTTTAAGAACATTCAACTACACGGTACAAATAGGATATTTTTCATTTGTCAAAAATAAAAAAACTGAATCATAACGATTCAGTTTTTTCTTAGTATATTTACGACAGCAGCCGTTTCATTATTTTCTTTATACACTCGCGGGATTCTTCTGTCTAACATACATGTAACTTCATAGTTAATTGTACCTAACATATCAGCTACTTCTTCTACCGCAATTTCTTCTTCACCTTGCTTACCGTAGAATACTACTTCGTCTCCTACTTGTACTGGCATTGCTTTTGAAACGTCTAACATAAGCTGATCCATACAAACTCGGCCAATAACAGGTACTCGAACTCCATTTATTAATGCATGCCCTTTATTAGATAACTGACGATTATAGCCGTCGGCATAGCCAATTGGTACAGTTGCAATCCATTCTTCACCAGTCGTTACATACGTATTCCCATAACTTACACCACGATTCTTCTTCGCATGTTTAATATGAGCAACTTTTGATTTTAACGACAACGCAGGCTGTAAAGAAACGACTGCATGGTCTACCTCTTTTGAAGGATACATTCCATAAATTCCAATACCTACACGAACCATATTTTGAAATGTATTGCTAAGTTCCATCGATCCTGCACTATTTGAACTATGAATATATGGAATATGAATTCCTAATTCTTTTGCTGCATTGACAGCTTTCTCAAATAAACTTGTTTGCATATTCGTATATGATTTATCAATTTCATCTGCCGTAGAGTAATGTGTAAACATTCCTACTACCTCTACATATTCCATACGGTTCAATTCTTCTAAAAATGGTATAACCTCTTCTTCTTGTAAACCGATACGACTCATTCCTGTATCAATTTTCACTTGAATCTGCGCTTTCTTTTGAAGACGGTTTGCAATTTCATTTATCCCTTGTAAATCTTCACTTCTATAAACAGTCATCATAACGTCATATTGAATTGCCTCTTCCGCAGCTGCTACTGATGTATAACCTAAAATTAAAATCGGTACGTTAATTCCTGCTTCTCTTAACTCTATCGCTTCATCTACAAATGCAACTGCAAGCTGGTTTATTCCAGCTTCAATAGCAGCTTTCGCAACTTCAACTGCCCCGTGGCCATACCCATTTGCTTTTACAGCAGCCATCATTGCAATATTTTCATCATTCACTCGCTTTTTAAATTCTTTTACATTATGTTTTACTGCATTTAAGTCAACTTCAACAATTGTATCTCTTCCATATTTCAAACTCATTGGTCTAACTCCTAACTCAATAATTGCATTCCATTCTATTTCACGTTTCTTATGATCTTTTACAATATAATACTTTTCAATATGCTAGTCAAACTACTAGAATTTTCGGAATTTTGAGTATGATATAATACCCTTAAGAAACTATTATAAACGGAGATGAGGAGAATTACAATGTTTGTTCAATCTTCCTTGCACCACCTTAAAGTTGCTGTTGATACTACTATTCAAATGCTTAACCAATATAATGAAGCCGAATTAAAAATACAACCCATTCACGCAAAGCGATCTCTATTTGAAATGTGTACCCATCTTTCTCTTATTTGCCATGCAGATCTTCTTATTTTAAATGGCGTTACAGAAAAACAACTACATACTTTCTATAAAGAACAAACACTCGAAACTATTACGCAAATGCAACAAACGATGATACAGGGATACGATTTACTTTCTAAAACTTTTTTATCCTTCTCCAATGAACAATTAGCGGAAATGAAGACTGCTTATTGGGGTATTTCTTATTCACGCTTTGAATGGTTGCTTGAAATTGTTGCACACTTTTACCATCATCGCGGGCAAATTCATATTTTATTATGTGAGCATATGAAAGATCCTAACATTGCTTTATTTGAGTGATTTTCCACTCATTCATTATCCAGTACACGGTCATCGTTTATAAATAGAGAAGCGATAAAACCAATAAAAAGTATCATTCCTAATAAAATAAACGTTTGAGCATAACTTCCTATTTTCATAAGATAAATAGAAATGATGGGTCCTATACTAGTACCTAAAAATAAAATAAAAGTATAAATAGAAACTGCTATTCCTCTTACTTTCCCCCCTAATTGTCCAACTAGAGCGACTAAAGACGGAACAGATATAGCAATACCTATTACAAAACAGACACTCATTATGACTAGAAGAGGCAGATACGAAACAAAGCTCATTGCACTTAGGCTAAAAACAGCGACCAGTAATCCACCTTGAAGAACTTTCCTTACTTCAAACCTCTTTGTTAAACGACCCGCAATTGGTGATAGAATCATACCAAATAGTCCTGCTAAACGAAAATATAGGATTTGTTCTGCATTTAAATTATAAGTAGTAGAGCTCAAATAATTCCCTAAAACAGTATACATATTAACAAAAGCCATTAATAAAACAAACGCAATCATATAGCTCAATACTAAGCTTTTATGTGTAAAAACTTTCCCCATCTGTTTAATTGGTCCCAAAATATCAGTATAAGATTGAGACGTCTCCCCTTTTGGAAGAGAATAATGAATCCATACAGCCGTAATCATATAGACACTACTAAGAAGAAAGAAAACCATGTGCCATCCAAAATGCTGACTAACAACCGTACTTATTACCTGACCTACAATACCAGCTACTAAAAAACCTGTACTAACAAATCCTATCGTTGTAACCTTTTTTTCTACTGGAAACATTTCTACAACGTAAGCTAACGCTACCGGAGAAAATGTAGCTGCTGCAATACCCTGTAAGCCCCTAAAAATAACAAGCCACAATATACTATCCACAAACCCTAAGGAAAACGAAATAATCGACAGAGCAAGTAATCCAATGAAGATCACTTTTTTTCGCCCATATTTATCAGAGATTGCCCCAAATAACAAGCAACCTATAGCAAAACCAATAGAAAATATACTGGCTGTAGCTGCAGATTGCGCTAGCGAAACATTAAAAAGGTCTGAAAATAGTGCAATTAAAGGAATTGTTACATATAAGCTAGACATAACGACCATACCCGACCAACATAATACAACGGTCATTATTGTGTAATTCATTTCACGATTTATTTCCTTTCCTATTTCCATCATAATATCTCTCCTTATTACAATTTTTTATCAATTTAAAACCTCTAAAATACGCAAAATGGTATTTCTTTAACTGTTACTTATTTTAATTACCTCGTAAAAAGTATGACTGCCAAAAAAGTTAGCTATACATATAATAAGGTAAACTAATTATATTCTCAAATAAATAAGTTGACCTTTATAATCAACTTATTTACCTACCTTCTCCTAATTTCACCTGCATATTTACTTGCATTTTATTTAATAGTTTCTCTAAAACTTGACGCTCTTCTTGATCAAAGTCGTCAACTAACGAAGCGCAAGATAACCAAAAAGTTGGTAAAGTGTGCATAACTAGCTCTTTTCCTTTCGGAGTAATTTTCACTTTTAATCTTCTTCGATCTTCAGAATGATGGAACCTTACGATTAACTCTCGTTTCTCCATCCAATCTAATAAGCCAGTGACAGAAGCACGTGTTATTCCTAATCGACTCGCAATATCCGAAGGACTCATGTTCACTTCTTCCCCATTTGATTCCATTTCACGCAAAATAAACAACAGTAAAAAATCTAATTTACTTTCCGAAATACCAAGCGGAGCTAAATCTACATCAACAGCATCAAGAACATTATCAGACGTCCATAACATTAACAAACCAAGTTTTGCTGCGATTGAATCCGTATCCGCTGATGCTGTCTTTTTTATTAGCTCAGCATACGGTCCAATCCCTAAAGGAAGAGAATCTTTTTTTGAATCCATTCATCTTCACTCTCCTTTCTCTTTATTTAATTAGCTTACCTAACTACTTTTCATTATACTCACATTTTTCCTTTTATTGCAAGAATATTGTTAGACAAAAAATCCTGTCATTAAAACAGGACTTTTCAAACTGACTAGCTATTATTATTAAATAATACGAAACTCCTTTAAGGCAAAGGAAATACCACCTTCACTCGCCTTCTTTGTAACGAAATCAGCTCTTGTTTTTAACTCTTCTCCGCCATTCCCCATCGCAATACCTAATCCTACATACTGCAACATTTCAATGTCATTTCCACCGTCACCAAAAGCAATCGCTTCTGATTTACAAATGTTCAAGTGATCTAATACCTTTTGAATTGCAGTTAATTTTGATACTTTATTATCTTCCAATACGTTTATTACGTAACTATGAAAACGGTCAAATGTAAGCATTGGGTATTTTTCAATAAATTTTTGAGATTCTATTTCATCCGCATACAAACATAAACAATAGACCTCTTCTGACAATTCCCTGCTTTTTTCAGGATATTTCTCTAAATTCAACGTCTCGCTAAGTGCTTGCATTACACTCTCATTATCCGAGGCTATTCCGTTCATTGCAAAATCCTCGGTAAAATAAGAAATACCGTGACCATGTAATGCAGCAAACTCCGAGATATCATGAACGATTTCACTAGAAAGTACTGATTTATGTAGAACTCTTTCCTCACACTTAATATGTGCACCATTTGCAGAAATAAACATATTTATGCCTAGTTCCTTTAATTGCGAACATAAGCTATATGGTCTCCCTGTAGTAATAACTACGTGAATCCCTTTATCTATTAATCTTTGTATCGCTTCTATCGTACTTTCGTGCATACTTCTATCAATCTCACTTAAAAGAGTACCGTCAACATCAAAGAACACTACTTTATACATTGATCTTTACATCCCGTCTAAATGATTTGTATCATTAATAAAATGTACCGTTTTTTGTTCGCCATCCATTTCAATTAAGCTGATTCCCGTATCTCCCATTTTAAAATAATAATCCATCGAAATAGGCATTTTGAAAAACGCACGTAATAGACTATTAATTACACCTCCGTGTGCAACAATTGCAATCCGATCATATGTATTCTCTGTCACGATTTTAGAAAAGATTCCTTCTATTCTCATTCTAAATTCAATAAATGATTCCCCATTTTCAAAACGGTCATGAAGAAACTTTGGCTCTGGATACTTTTTTGCTTCTTCAAATGAAAGGCCTGCTTGTACTCCATTATTGAACTCCATTAATTTCTCTTCTAGTTGAATTGGGCATCCAATTCCTTCAGCTAACGTTTCACCCGTTTCACGAGCACGTTTTAATGTACTTGCCCAAATGAAATCTGGCGGAAAATCTGCTTTCACTTTCTGTACAAGCCTTTGCACTTGCTGTCTTCCCTTTTCTGTTAATTCAAAATCAGCTCGTCCTTCATGTACATGTAAAATATCTGCTTCGGATTCACCGTGTCTTATTAGTAGTAATTGCATGTATTCTCCACCCCCTTATTTAATATCCACAAAATCCCATTATATCATATTCTAAATTTTCTTTAACAAAAATAGTTGGTTTTTCACAAAAACAGATTACTTTAAAAGTTGTTCGATCCGTTTTAGTAATCGAGTTATTCCACTTAACAATTTCAAGCACTCTAAACTTATTATACTTTCAAAAGAGACATACAAAAAGCCCTATCCATAGTGGCAAAGAGGTTAATATTTTTTATTCAGCTCAAAAATAAAAAGAGAAATGGCAATCCATTTCTCTTTTTCACTCTTATTGTTCTTTTGGTGTATCTGAAGGAGGTAATCTCTTTGCTTGTTTTTCTTTAAAGATTTCTCCAATCGCCCCTAGAGTACCAAGTGTTTCAATTGCATTAGATGGAATAAAGACTTTATTTGCTGGCCCTTTCGCAACTTCAGCCAATGATTCAAATGATTTGTAAGCAAGTATACGCTCATCTAAATTTGCTTCACGAAGCAATTCAATTCGATTTTGTTCTGCTTTTGCAATTTCCTCAATCGCTCTCGCTTCCCCTTTTGCTTCTAACTCTTTCGCTTCTTTAATACCCTCAGCTTCTCGAATACGTGCCTCTTTATCCCCTTCAGCCATTAATATTTTACTTTGCTTCTCCCCTTCAGCACGAAGGACCTTATCTTGTTTTGCAGCTTCAGCTTCTAAAATGATTGCACGTTTATTACGCTCTGCTTTCATTTGTTTTTCCATCGATGCTTGCACGTCTTTTGGCGGATTAATATCTACAACTTCAACACGTTCAATACGAACGCCCCATTTTTCTGTTGCTTCATCAAGTGCTAAGCGAATTTCTGTTGAAATTTTTTCACGACCTGATAACGTTTCATCCAGTTCCATTTTACCAATGATTTGACGCATCGTTGCAGAAGTAATGTTACGAACACCATATTCATAGTTCGAAATACCATATGTCGCAAGTTCCGGTTCCACAATTTGATAGAAAATAATTGTATCAATCTCTACTTGTACATTATCTTTCGTAATTACCTTCTGCGGTGGTACATTCGTTTGTTGAATACGTAAGTCATGATATACACGAACGCGATCCACAATCGGTATTAATAAATTTAATCCTGGCTGCATTATACGTTGAAACTTACCAAATCTTTCAACGACTCCAACTTTTTGCTGTGGAATAATCTTAATTGTTAATGCGATAAATGTAACAACAATTAGTGCGAAAATAATGGTTAATGTCATTGCTACTGCCATATTTATTCACTCTCCTTTTTCACTTGTAATATAGTACTATTCCTCTTTATAACAATAACCTTTTCTCCAGCATCAATTGGATCATCTGCAATAGCTGTCCAAGTATCTCCATCCACCTTCACAATACCATTCACTTCATTTGTAATCGCTTGCATAACAATCCCTTTTTTACCAACTAGCATATCTACTGTATCAGTAAAACCTTTTGCTTCTCGAAAGTTTTTTGAAATTCTTTTCGTAAAGAAAGTCAATGTTAAACTTACAATCGCACCGACAATAACTTGTAACAGTAGTGCTTCGGGAGCAAACAAAGCTATTAGACCTCCGACAACAGCTCCAATTCCAAGCCAAAGCATGTAAAACGTAATCGACAACATCTCTGCAATAAATAAAATACCTGCTATTATAAACCAAATTACCCATGCAGCCATATGCAACCCTCACTTTCTTTCTCATTTTCTATATGTATATGAAGAAAAGAATGGTTTATCCGCCCTTTCTAATACATGGGCGCTTACTACAAGCTATTGTACATATTCACTGTTATAATGAGTATTATTAAAATACTATATTAATATATTCTTCATTATACATGAAAATCCCTTTCAAAAAGTGACAAAAAATTAAATTCTTTCGAAAATTTAATTTTCAAATTATAATTATTCTAACTAAGGAAATATTTTTTAAAGAAGGTGGTGTGCTTATTGCAAAATCGTTTATTAACTTACTATTTAAGATCGAAAATATGCACTCCTCTCGACAGCGTCTGGTCTTTCTATGCTTAGCGTTGGAATTATTACCGATTTGTTCGGTGTTCGTACGATTTATATTCTCGCTTCTATCCTTATATTGTGCTCTGCTTGTTTATCATTTAACTTATTAAAATATGATAAGACAAAGCAAAAAGATATTTCACTTTAATGAATAAAAATAAATAGGACAGGAATTCCTGTCCTATTTATTTTTATTCATGATAAGTTAGGGATTTTTCGGTGCTTTGTCGCTTGTTCAAAAGCGTATGCTAGTTTAATCAAGGTCCCCTCAGAAAAAGCAGTACTTGCAAGCGTAATTCCAAACGGTCTCCCGTTATCCATATATCCCGCGGGTATCGCTATAGATGGATAACCTGCTTTCGCACATATAGTGGATCCAATATAAGAAGGGAACAAAATTGCATCAAGATTATATTTTGCCAATGCAAAATCAATACCTTGTTCTTGTGAAAAATATATGTCTTCTAATCTTGCATTTAAATATTCTGGATTTCTTAACGTATTAGGAACACCTTTTCTTCTTTCTAACTTAGTTTGTCCATATTTCAAAGCTCTTTCTGCTATGTTTTCATTAAACGCCATTAACTCTGAAATAGAATGTACTGGTATAGTAGAAGGTAATTTAGAAAGATAGTTATCTAAACTATGCTTTAGTTCATAGAGCGATACTCCCCAGCTCCATTCTCTATGAAAAGACGGAATATCAATATCTTCTACTACTGTCGCTCCCTTACTACGTAAGACTTGAATCGTATTCTTAAACAAATTTTCATCATACTCACCGGTTTCATAATAATCTTTTGGTGCATCGCTAAATACACCGATCTTTGCTCCACGTAAGCCATTAACATCAAGATATTTTGTATAATCCTGCTCTGCCATACCTTCACTTTTATGAGTAGCTACATCTTTTTCGTCCACCCCAGTTAAGCTCCCTAACAAAATTGTCGCATCTGTTACCGTTCTAGCAAATGGTCCCGCTGTATCTTGTGAATAAGTAAGCGGAATAATTCCCCTACGACTAATTAGACCCACAGTCGGTTTAATTCCTACTACAGAGTTTTGAACCGCCGGACTCAATATAGAACCATCTGTTTCTGTTCCAACAGATACTACTGTAAAGTTAGCAGCAACTGCTATAGCAGATCCTGTACTAGAGCCGCCAACAAACATGTCATCTTCACCTGTACCGTAAGGGTTTATTGTTTGTCCACCTCTTGCACTATATCCAGCCCACATTTCAAACGACATTCCATTTGCTAATTCTGTCATATTTGTTTTTCCTATTATGACTGCCCCTGCTTCCCGCAGTTTCGTAACGAGAATTGCATCTTCACTACTAATATTTTGTTCTAAAGCAATTGTACCTGCACTTGTATGCATAGAATCATTCGTTTCGATATTGTCCTTAAGTAACACAGGTATACCATGTAATGGACCTCTTATTCCTTTTGTCTTTCTTTCATGATCTAACACTTCCGCAATAAAGATTGCGTCTGGGTTGATTTCTAAAATAGAATTAATTTTCGGTCCATCTTGGTCATATTTTGCGATTCTATGAAGGTAATACATAACTAATTCTTTTGAAGTTAATTGCCCAGCTTCCATCGCTGCTTGTATTTCATGAATTGTTAATTCTTTTTGTAATAGTGCATTGAACTGCATCTCCATTTTCATTCTCCTTCTATAAAGCCTTTTATCGATATCATGTATCTATAACTTGTTTATTTTCTCCGCTCCTCGTATATACAAATACAATCCCTTTAAAAGAATTCAACTTACAAATAGTAAAACCTTTTTATTTCCCGAAAAATAAAAAAAGTCTGAAACGAATAAATTTTCGCTTCAGACACTTTCATTACTTTACATATACCTCATCTAGCAAATGTAAAAACTCACCTTGTTTCTCGGCTAATTCAGGGCATTTTGCAATATCAATCCATTCGTAGCAAAATACTAAACCTTCATCTTCCTCACCAGCACTTACAATATGTTCCCAACCATCTTTTACATCTGTTAGTAATGTTATGTGGAAGAAATGGCGTTTTTGATATTCCTTTTTTTCTTTCACATGTATGATGTAATCGGCTAAGAGTCGTTCTATGCATAAATGACGTAATCCAGATTCTTCTTGTACTTCACGTAAAAGTGCTGCTTCTAACGTTTCCCCTTCGTCAACTGTTCCCCCGGGTATTTGTATACCAGCTTCAGGTATATCACGATGTTTAAAAACAAGCAGTTGCATAACTCCTTCTTTTTCTCTTGTTACATATGCGTGTACTTTTTTCTTATATAACATCGTCATAATCCTTCTCTCCCCTCAATTGTTCACTGCGTTACTTCTTCAAGTGTCAGTTGATTTTCATATAAATATGTAGCTTGTGGATTTCCCACATACCTCACGTGCCATGGTTCAAATCGATAGCCCGTAAGCGATTCTTTCTCTTTTGTATATCGAATGACAAAACCAAATTTATGGGCATTTTCAGAAAGCCACTGCCCTTCTTTCGTTTCACCAAAAATTGTCTCTAACTGAAACTTAGCAGATTGAGATGTAATATCCATTGCGAGCCCTGTTTGATGTTCACTCGTTCCAGGAACTGCACTAGACATCGCTGTTTTTGCTTCTCCATCTTGTTTTTTATACATCGTATTTAATGCTTTTTGTCGATCAAAAGATCTAAATCCAGAGACTGCAAATAAGAAAATGCGCTCCTTATCAGCTTGCTGAAACATTTCCTCTAATGCCCCTGCTGCTTCTTTCCTCATTTTTTTCTTTTCTTGATCACCTTCACTTGAGTAGCGCACTTTCGGAATAACTAAATCTGGCGGTCTATACCCATCTGGCAAACGCCTACTTTTATTTACAAGCACAAGCATCGAATTCGGATTACTAATGACCGCAATATCACCATCCATATTCGCAATCGTTTCTTTCGCTTTCGGAAATATGTTATTTACATTTACCTCGTGCGCCTGCTTATCCTTATACATTTTATAATTGACTCCTGCTACTCCAACAATAAGTACCATCGCTACGATACCAAGTAGTGTCCATCTTTTTTTCATATAACGACCTCTTATTTTAATAATTTGGCCATTTCATACTCATCGATGTTCTCTTCATCGATAATAAGAGCAGCTCTTTTGACACCTTCTTTCTCAAATCCAACTTTTTTATATAGTGCCTGAGCTCTTGTATTGTGGGCCATTACCGTTAATTCTAAACGCCATACATCATGTAATCTTGCCCACTTCTCAGCCTCTTTAAACAATCTCGTCCCAATACCTCGACCACTATACTCTTGCAAAATACCAATTACAACACTTGCTACATGTCTCTTTCTTTGCATATGATTCCCATTCACTAGAATAAACCCTACTATTCTCTCTTCTTCAGCTGCTACCAATATTGTTGCATACTTATTTTCAATAAAGCGATGAATCATTTGCTCTTGTTGCTCGGCTGTAAATTTCCTTTCTCCTGGTTCGTATAACATAAATTTCGTTTCTTCATCTAATTGCTTACTTAATTGCAAAAATGATGCTGCATCTTCTACTTGGATCTCCCTAATCACTTCAATCATCCTATCAGTTTTAGAATAAAAAGCTTTCCTTGTAAAAAGATTTTCTCTATTTTCCCGAAAATCCCTTTGTAAATCTCCCAGTATAATTTGACAAATTTCGATATTACTATAACAATGACAAATTATGTCTATTCTGTGACGTCTTATCATGACAAAAAAACGTAAGCATTATACTCACGTTTTTTCAAATTCTCCTACTCATTTTTGTTTTACTTTATCCATTCACCTTTTCTGCCTGCCAGAAATATTCACCAAACGCTTTAGCAAGGGCATCAATCGATCGGTTTAGTTCTTCCTCTGTATTATCTACGCCACCAACTTCAATTAATATCGCTTGCCCGGATAAATCTTGATTGTAAACACCATTTCCTGATTGGAATCCTTTTTGAATGACACCACGACTCATTCCTGGATACTTCTTACTAATCGTCTCATGTAAAGCCGTTGCTAATTGCAAGTTTTTTTCATAGTTTTTATTTCCTTTCCCTACTACAAATGCAAGCTTCGCATATGATTTATCACCAATTGTTTTTGTCGTAACATTCTTCCGAGCACTATCACGATGCAAGTCAAAGAAGTATTGCAGCTCTTTATTTCCTGTCATCGCTTCTTGTACAATTTCCCGTGACACTTTGTAAGAACTATTACTATTTAACCCTTTACTAATCAACTTTTGACCGACATCTGTCTTGTCGTTAGTAGCTCCAATCCCTTCACTTGCTAATTGTTCACGAAATCGATCGCCAACTATTGAAATATTCGTGACAGAACTTGTCGCTTTATTCGGATTTGGATCATTTGCTAAATTCAGTAACGGCAAATAAGATTCCCAGCTATGCGAATGATAAATAAACGCAACTTGTCGTTTCCCTGTCGTTTGAGCCGGTTGCTTTTTCTCTTTGCTCGTATCAGGCTTTTGAGCCTGTCCACCTTCTCCAGTCCGTTCTTTTACTACTTCTTCAAGTGGGACGCTCGACTCTATCGGTAAGTTAGAATAATTTGTCCCTTCACCCGCAATAACAATTTCTGTATCGTACTTACCAAAACCCGGTAGCTCTTTGCCAACAAAACTGCGTACATCGTTGAAACGAATATTCGTTGCCATAGAAAAAAGAAACGAAGAAATGGAAAAATCCTGATTTAAATTCCGATATTCCTGTGTAAAATAATGATTCTCTTTTCCAAGAACGTACATGTAACCATTCATCGATAACTCATTTAACCAATTATATAAATACGTTGACTTTGTCTCTTTCATAGAAGTTACCATCATACTAATAAGAAAAAAAGTCGCTAGTACTGTAGCAATAATAAATAATATTAACTTTCGTACACTCGTAAACTTCACATAAAAAAAGCCTCGATTCATACTATCACCCTCTCTATTTCAAGTTATGTACAAGCTCTAGAGAATAGACCGTCTAAATTCCGGCTATATTGTTAATGAGGTGAAATGAATTGAAGCTACTACTAGGAACATTACCCGTTGTTCTATCATTTATTTTTTATTGGCTTGCTAAGCATCCTACAATCCGCGTTGCGTTACATATTTCAGCGTACTTATCTCTTTATGTACTCGGTACAATTATTTCTATTCGTATATATGATGTTTTAATACAAGATTTAGTTTTCATGACAAGTATTCATAGCATTTTACTAAATCCATTTTTTCTAAGTGCAGGAGCGTATATAGGGATATACACTTTATACTTACTTTTGTCTTACATAATTACAAATATGAAAAATGGAGCGTAATGAAATGCAACCACCCTTCATCTGTCATATATGCAAAAAAAGAATTGCACGAAAGAAAGATCTTATTACTGCCGCACGGTACTGCCGCATGTATGTATTTCACAGTGATTGCTTTAAGCGGCAGCAAGTTTGCATCCCAAGATTTATCCCAATGAATACACTATTTAATTTCTTTCTAATTATATATGGGCTTATTTTTGGCAGCATTCTTATGATTACAGAACCATCTATCATTTTGGTTATTTTCTTATTTCCCATTCTATATCGGTTTCTTTCCTATTATTATGTTGAACGCTTTTTCTCTACATAACGTGCAGACTGTCCTCTAGGAATGCTTAAACATTCCCAATCATTTTCTTTTAACATTTTACCGATATAAATCATTTGGCCTATGTGCAAAGCATAATGAGAAATTTGTCTTTCAATTGCTTGCATAACAGTTTGCGCTTCACCGCGAATATATACGGTCTGTAATAAATGTTCCGGCGTTAGCACATTCATCGTTTTAAAAACAAATTCCCATCCTTCATGCCATGCTACGAGAACTTCTTCCTTAGAATGATAACCACCTTTAAATTCAGCATCTCGGTTACGATCTACTTTTTCACCGTCAGATGTTAAAAAATCCGTCCATCTAGAACGCATATTACCGCGTAGATGCTTAATTATGATTGCTATGCTATTTGTTTCTTCATAGGAAGACCATTCAATCTGTTCATATGATAATTGTAAAAGCACCCGTTCCCCTTGTTTCTTTGTTGCTTCAAAATTCGAAATGGCACATTGTAAATATTCTCGTCCGATATCCATGTTACCCCTGCCTTTACATTAACTAATTTTTGTTCCATTTGGTAATTCCATATTAGGCTGAAGTAATACTACATCACCCGCTTCAGGTACTCCGCCAAGCACAAGTACTTCTGATTTAAATCCAGCCACGCGCTTCGGTGGAAAGTTTACAATCGCAACGATTTGTTGCCCAACTAAATCTTCTGGATTGTACCTTTTCGTAATTTGAGCACTTGACTGCTTACTTCCAAGCTCTCCAAAATCAATTTCTAGTTTAATCGCTGGAACTCTTGCTTCCTTGAATTCCTCAGCACGTGTTACCGTTCCAATTCTTACATCCAAATTTAAAAAATCTTCAAAATTAGCCATTTTATCATTCCTCCCAATTATTACTTAGACAAAATAAAAAAATTCC
This sequence comes from Bacillus sp. EB106-02-03-XG38, assembly GCF_058792175.1. NCBI lineage: Bacteria > Bacillati > Bacillota > Bacilli > Caryophanales > Bacillaceae > Bacillus > Bacillus sp. EB106-02-03-XG38. The sequence continues at coordinate 265,051 of NZ_JBYTED010000001.1, read as the reverse complement.
CTTTTAAAAAAAGAAAGGCGCCTAAGCACCTTTCTTTTGCAATTCACTTGATTCATTTGATTTATAGAAGAAGAAACCGAGAATCCCGCCAATACATGATGGGATTAACCATCCTATTCCTTCTTTATATAAAGGTAACATTTGTAGTACGTTAGAAATCGCGTCAATTTTAATATTCGCACTTTCTAAACCGTTAAAGAAACTAATTAACAATGCACCTAAAATAGCTCCAATATAAATAGTATTACGCTTTCCGATCCATTTATGGAAGTAAGAAAGTACGATTAATACGATTGCAACTGGATAAATGATCATTAACACTGGTAATGTAACTGCGATTAATTGTGTTAAACCTAGGTTAGATACAATTAAACTAAAGACACAAACCATTGTTACAATCGCTTTATGCGAAAGTTTAGGGAATAAATTTGTAAAGAAGCCCGCACAAGCTGATGTTAATCCAACAGAAGTTGTTAAACATGCAAGGATAATAACAAGCCCTAATAAAATTTTACCACTTGTTCCATATAACTCATTTACAACATTCGTTAAAATAAGTCCACCATTCTCTGATACCCCAAGTGATGTACTTGTTGAACCAAGATAAGCAAGTGATAAATAAATTAACGTTAAACCAAGTACTGCAATAATACCTGATACTACTGTTATTTTTGCAACTTGACTACTTTCTTTTATTCCTTTAGAGCGGATAACTTGTACAACGACAATTCCAAATACAAGTGCACTAATTGCATCCATCGTTAAATATCCTTGAATAAATCCACCAAAGAAGGCATTTTCTTTGTATGCTGCTAGCGGCGTAGCCGGTTCTCCAATTGGATCAATAATTGCCTTTCCGACAATTACAGCAACAATCAATACTAACAATGGTGTAAGAAATTTCCCGAACCAATCCACTAATTTAGATGGATTTAATGATAAATACCAAGTTATTCCGAAGAAAATTATAGTGAAAAGAAATAGCATGTACCACTCGGAAACCAATGCCTCTGATAAAAATGGCTTCATACCCATTTCAAATGAAACGGCTCCAGTACGCGGAATCGCGAAAAATGGTCCAATTGCTAAATAACTAATCAATGGGAAAATAAACGCAAATAAAGGGTGAACTCTAGAAGATAGCGCTTTCAAGTCCCCCTCTACAAACGCGACAGCTGTTACAGCTAATAGGGGTAATCCGACTCCCGTTACTAGGAATCCAATTGTAGCAATCCAAACATTCTCTCCAGCTTGTTGCCCTAAAACTGGTGGGAAAATTAAATTTCCTGCTCCTAAAAATAGCGCAAATAACATTAAACCAATTGCTACCGTATCACCTGGCCTTAAACGTCCCTTCATACTTTTCATTTGCATAGCACTTTTTCATTGTTTATCTTTATTTTCACAATATGCTATGCATCCTCCTCTCTGCTCAAGCTGATAAAATATGCCCCTTACAAAGCAGTGTCTTTCTCCATAATTTCTCCATTCCCCTTATTCTTACTCTAACTATTAATTTTTGATTTTTGATTTTTTTGAATATTTAACTCATTAGAGTGGTATTGCGTGGAGTATAGTTGTCAGACCTCTTTGTTTTTATCACACATATAGTAACATATTTAGTTGAAAAATAAAAACATATTTTCAAATTGATTTTTTTGAAAATCAAAATTATCTACTTTTTTTATTCTTTTACACAAATTTTGTTACAATCTCAATTTTTACCCTATCATTATTTAAAAATAATTTTATACACGTAACATGCAAAAGCCATCCAACATAATTAGATGGCTTTTGCATGTTACTCTATCGTTTCAACTTCACGTGGATTTTTCATCTCTTCCACATATACAACTCTAAATCCGTGATCTTCTAAATCTTTCAATAACGTCTCTAATTCATCGTCGTTAAACTCTTCTCCTAATGTAAACATAATTCTTCGGACTAATAAGGCATCATTATCAAAAGTCATTAAACTTTGAATACCTGTATATTTTTTTAATACAGTCGATAATTTTTGAATAGCCCCGTTATAATCCTGCGTCCCAATCATGACAGAATATTTACTAGAATGAACGCCCCAAGCATCTTCTAATAACTCGAAAACTTTTTTATGCGTTAAAATTCCAAGAAATATTCCTTTTTCATCAACTACTGATAAATAAGGTAATTTTTTTATTGTAAAAAATACTTTAAAGAACGAAGAATCTTCTCTAACATAACCTTCTTTATCGTTTAATAATTGTACGACACTCTCTTCCAGCGAACCTTTATATTCTAAAATATCTACTTTGTATACATTCCCTAAATATTTCTCTTTTTTTTCATCTAAAACCGGTACACAACGATAACCAGTTTTATTTAAATGCTCCAGTGCTTCCCCTATTGTAATTGAACTTGAGCAAAATAAAACTTCCCTTTTCGGTACATAATTCCCTTTAATCCTCATAAACAGCCTCCTTATGTTAAAATACTTTCTGTGCCATAACTATATTATATTTTCAGAAAAAAATAAATAATTTATTTTACTTTTCTGAAAATTATTCATTTTCTTGTCATAATTTATTCACGTTTCATTCACTTATATCCCGTACAATACTAAACTTCTTTAAGAAAAATATATTGTAACTTACGCCGAAAAAAGCTAAAATAAGAATAAGAATTTTCTGAATATTCTAAGAGCAGGTGATTACATGTCTTTATTGCGCTCACATATATGTAAATTTATCGTTGGTGTTCTCATTATATTTATCATCAGTCCTATTCCTGCATTATTCATTACACATAAATACTCTTACATAACTGGCTTAATAAGCATTCTTCATAACTTCGCGCAACTCTCTTCTATGACAGTTCCAAAGATTGATTGGATGCACGAATCCATCTTTTTCTCTGCAAATCAGATGGTACATACTTCCAATCATTCAACACCGTTATTCCCTTACATATGGGAAATATATTTTTTATCGATTGTTCGTTTTACCTTTACTCTTGCGATCGGATTCTTCATCAGTTTAGGGATCGGCCATTTATTTTTTAAAGCACCTCATTCGGTTAAAAAGTTCACTTCCTTATTAAGATGGATACCTTACTCTTTGTGCACTGTATTATTACAATGCTCAGTCTTATTACTACTCCTATACATAGCAAACTTTATAAAACTTCCTTACTACTCATCTTTTATCATCGTTTGTAGTACTTCTATGATTATCGTTATGCAAGCAATTAAAAAATGGATTCCGTTCTTAAGTAACACAAATGAATATGAAATAAAACAATCTTCTTTCCTTGTAGATACATTGTTTTTGGCACTTACTTCGAATCACAAATCTATTTTAGGTTCCATTATACTTTCATTCGTTTTTATGGAATGCGTTTTTCATGCAAGCGGACTATTGCAATTTATCGTTCAATTCGGCGGGAATGCACCTATTATTATTACAATTAGCTTATTGCTTTTGTACATCCCGTATTGCATACTCTCGTTCCTTCAAACACTGTGGACGACAAACTACTTTAAACAACAATCATACGCTTTAACGAGAAGTATTCCAAAACCTTAATTTGAAATAACCCTCTATAATCTGAAAGTAGGGGGTTATTCCTTTTGTATAGCGGACAAAATAACAGCACATTCAAAAACTATTGCAGAAACATACCAATATTTACCCTTTTTCTTTGACTATTCTTTTCGTTTGGATTTATTATAAAAGTATAACATAATCGCAGGAGGTGACATCTTTATTCCCAAATACGGAATAGAGAACACACTTGGACATATTAAATATTTTTCTCATCTTTGTACTTATCCTTATTTCCGGCTTTTTCGTTGCATCAGAATTCGCTGTTGTAAAAGTACGAAAAAGTCGAATTGACCAACTTGCAAATGAAGGTAACAAACAAGCTTTAGCTGCAAGAAGTGTCATATCTAATTTAGATGTTTATTTATCAGCTTGTCAGCTCGGGATTACAATTACTTCTTTAGGACTTGGTTGGCTTGGTGAACCAACTGTGGAACATTTACTACGACCGCTCTTTGAAAAGATTAATATTACTGGAACAATGGCGAATACTTTATCCTTTATTATTGCTTTTAGTGTGATTACATTTTTCCATGTTGTATTAGGTGAATTAGTTCCAAAGTCTTTTGCAATTCAAAAAGCAGAAGCAATCACACTTAAGTTTGCACGACCACTTATTTTATTTGATAAAATTATGTATCCATTCATTTGGCTACTGAATAGCACAGCTATCTTTTTCACAAAACTACTCGGTTTAGAGCCTGCTAAAGAAAATGAACTCGCTCATTCTGAAGAGGAACTACGACTCATTTTAGGAGAAAGTTTCAAAAGTGGCGAAATAAATCAAACCGAATATAAATATGTAAATAATATTTTTGAATTTGACGACCGAGTTGCAAAAGAAATTATGGTTCCTCGTACAGAAATGATTTGCTTATCTACTGAAAATACGTTAGAAGAAAATATGGATATCGTCGCAACTGAAAAGTATACACGCTATCCTATCATCGAAAAAGATAAAGATGATATTATCGGTATGATCAATACGAAAGAAGTATTTCACGATCAAACGAAAGGCATTCATAAGCCACTTGAATCCTACATTCATCCAGTACTTACTGTATTTGAAACTGTTCCCATTCGCAAAACGTTAGTACATTTACAAAAGAATCGCGTTCAAATGGCAATTGTTATGGATGAATATGGTGGAACTGCTGGACTTTTAACAATGGAAGATATTCTTGAAGAAATCATTGGAGAAATTCAAGATGAGTTTGATGCGGATGAATCACCTATGATTGAAAAACGCACGCCGAAGTTAACTGTTTTAGATGGGAAAGTGCTCATTTCTGAAGTAAATGATATGTTTGGCCTACATATTGATGATAGCGATTTAGATACAATTGGAGGCTGGCTCCTCTCCCAAGCAGTAGACTTAAATATTGAGGCTGGCTATTTCATTGAATTTGCAGGTTTTCAATTTAAAGCACTAGAACTTGATGGACATCAAGTGAAAAAAATTGCAGTACATAAATTAGACACAAAAAAGGAGTTATAAAGTGACAGTATTATTAACAATTTGTATCATTGCTTGTTTCATTGTTTCATTTCTCTCCTTTATTTATCCAATCATTCCAGGCATCCTTGCTGTTTGGGCTGGATATTTCATTTACCATTTTGGTATAAATGGCGGAGAACTAACAACTTCCTTTTGGATTATTCAAGTTATTTTCACCCTATTCATTTTCGTTGCTGATTTTATTGCAAATGGATATTTCTTAAAGAAATACGGGAGTTCTAAATGGGGAGAACGTGTCGGTATGATTTCTATCATTGTCGGATCTTTCTTCTTCCCACCATTCGGTTTAATTATCATACCGTTCTTATCGATATTTATTACAGAGCTCATGCATAAAAAAGCGCCAAAAGACGCCTTTCTAGTAGGAGTTGCTACTGTAGTTGGTTTTTTAAGCAGTACAGTAGCGAAAGCCATTCTCCAAATCATTATGATTATCATATTTGTATGTTATATCGTCTTTTAACCATCCCAGTTTCGGGATGGTTTTTTTAATAGGAAATGCCTACTCGGCTATTCTCATATTCATTTTCACTACATAGATTCCACGTAAATTGTGCTGTATCACCAACTGTTATTTTCGCTCCCCCTTCTGGTAATACATCTTTTTCAGTTCGATATACTCCTGTTACATCACCGTCTATTAAATGCGTCGGACAAACGACCGTCCAACATAAATTACTACTACTCAGTAATTTATATGCAGCTAAATGATCTTCTGCTGCGGTTGTTGTCTTCCTTTTTGATTCCGTTGATTGAAATCGATATAAATTTAGATTTGTTCTCGCTTGTAAAATACCTGCTGTTCCTATTGTAATGATTTTATGAATCTCTTCTTCTTCCATTTGCTTTATAATATATGGCATACTCTTCGCTAACGTACCACTTCGATCCGTGCCAAGTGCACTTATTACTATATCGCTTCCTTCAATCGCTTTCTTTATATCATTTTCATTTAGTACATTACCTTCTATCATTCGTAACCTTTCATCTTGTATTTCTACTCTCTTTACATCACGGGCTAATGCAGTCACTTCAGCTGAATCCTTTAATGCTAATTTAATTATGGTGGAACCTACTCGACCTGTTGCTCCTAATATACATACTTTCATTTGTTTCCCCCCTCTTTCATTCTTCCTCTATTTTTCAATAATCTCAATCAATTTACAACAAAAAAGCTTCCTCATATAAGAGGAAGCTCTATTATTTTTATTTCTTTTCTTTAGAATCGGTAGACTTCTCAGTTCCACTGGTTTCTTTATCCTTTTTGTCTTCTTGTTGTGTTGTTGTATCGTCTTCTTTCTTCTTGTCCTCACCTTTACTACAACCTACCATTAATAAAGAACTTGCAAGCGCCATAGCAGTTAATGATTTAACCCATTTGTTCATTTGCGTTTCCTCCTTTAGATAGAATATGTACAATCCCCATATTACTCTCTATTTTTAAAGGAGAGATTGAAAAATAGTAAATAAACGGTAAATATTTGTAAATTTTCTGACAATAAACATAGACATCTATTCTTTTTTCTCCGTGAAAAGTAAAAAAACTAAGGCGCCTATCTTTCCGCCTTAGTTTCTTATGCAAACTTCTCATTTTCATATACATGTTGAATCTTATACTCTTTCTTCACAACATATTGCCATACACTATAGGCATAACGATTCATTTTTAAGAAGCAATTTTCTAAAAACGAGCGGAATTCTGGATTTGCAACTTCAACTGCCACTTGAGCAAACTTTATTGCTAACCGTTTTAAATGCGAAATATAACAAGTTGCAATATACATATCACCTGTATATTTACTATCAGTTTCCTTTTCCATTTCATGAAACTGATATGGAATTGATTCACAAGTTATATGTTGTACATTCTCTCCTTCTTGAAAGTTCACTTGTTCATTATATGCTTGCAACATATATGGTAAATGATGTTGTAATAATTCCTTTAATTCTTCGTCTCTTACCTCTCCTGTATACTCCCCAACCTTATATATAAGCATATAACTATACCTCATTAATTCTTTCATACAATCCATGAAAGTGCCTCCTTCCTTTTGCCTATATGCTATAAATATGATGCTATAACATTTGCTATTCTTGCTAAAAACCAATCCCATTTACTAATTTTCTCAAAGTCTTCTTTCGAAAACCTTTTTGATTTATGGAAGTCTTCTTTTAATCGGTTCCATACGTCAGCAACAACTGTTTTATCATATATGACACAGTTAGATTCACAATTTAAATAAAAACTTCTATTATCAAAATTCGCTGTACCTATATCGACAATTTCTCCATCAATGATTGTTACTTTCCCGTGAAAAAAACCATTCCGATATTGATAAATCTCCGCTCCAGCATGGTTCATCTCTCTCAAATACGGATAGGCAGCTTGTTTTAACAATACGGCGTCGCTTTTAAATGGTACAAGAATTTTCACGTTGACACCGCGGTTTAATGCATCTTTTAGCACTTTCATCATTTCTTTACTTGGTACAAAATATGGCGTAGCAATAACTAAAGACTTTTTAGCCTGCTTTAAAAGTGCTCCATATTTTTCCCATAACCCTTTTCCATTTGAAAATAAATATTGATATTTTACATTCCCAATTGCAGGTAAACTTTCATGTACAGGCATTTTTCCTCCTGTATCTTCTTTCCAGTCAGCAGCAAATTTTCTTTCCATATCCGTAGCACCATTCCCAATAACTCGCACATGATAATCACGCCACGGGCCAAATTTCGGATCTTGTCCAAGGTACTCCATTCCAATATTAAAACCGCCGATATATGATACTTTTCCGTCAATCGTAACTATGCGTCTATGGTTTCGTTGATGCAACGAATAGAATACATGTTTCAATTTAGGTTTTTTACTAAACGTAAACTGGACACCATTGCTTTTTAGTTGATGAATTCTCTTTTTCTTCAGCTTATATCCACCTATTCGATCGACTGACAATTTTACTTCTACTCCACGCAATGCCTTTTTCTCGAGCAACTGCAAAAACTCATTGCTGATTTCATCTTTACCTACAATATAAAAATGGATATATATGTACTTTTCTGCATTATGTATATCCTCAAATAATTTCGTATATAACTCTTCACCGTTCGTATACAGTTGAAATTCACCTAATCGAACTTGTCCTACTTCATATTCACTAGCCATCTTCTTCCCCATTTCCACATCGATGTTCATCCAAATGAATACACCTATTAAGCAAAGGATTACAACGAAAAAGTGTTTCATGGATATTTTCCTTTCTCCACTTACTGTTATTTCTATATCTTCCCTTTTTTAATACAATATCATTCAAGAAAATATGTCATTACATGATATATGTCCATATCAAACAATAGCTCATTTGCATATTGTATGTTGTATCTTAAAATAAAAGGAGGAAATAACAATGGGCTTCGCACATGGTAATGGATTCGCGCTATTAGTCGTATTATTTATCCTCTTAATCATCGTCGGTGCTGCTTGCTTCTGCTAAGTAGTTATCGTCATATGATATGTGGATGAAAAAACTATAAAAGCGGACACCTATTTTTAGGTGTCCGCTTTTCATATGAAAAACATTTCAGTCCGTTATTGTAACTTTAACGACTAAATATTCAACTCAAAAAGTTAGTAATGTGGCTACTTTCTTACTCTCCGCCTTACGTATATGACGTTGTTCTGCACGCAGTACTGCAATGCGATGTAATTCTTTCTCTTCCTCTGTTTCAGGGATTACTCGCGGCACAGGGACAGGACTATTTTCTTTACTAAGTGCAACGAAAGTAACAAATGATGTTGCTGCGATACGTTTCTCGCCTGAAATTAAATCTTCTGCTACTACCTTCACAAATACTTCCATAGAAGTTCTACCCGTCCAAATTACAAAGGATTCATAACTAACACAATCTGAAGAGCGAACAGGATGTAAGAAATCTACCCAATCCATAGATGCTGTGACACATTCTTTCCTGGCATGCCTCGTTGCTGAAATAGAAGCAACCATATCCATCTCGGCTAATATCTTTCCACCAAATAGCGTATTATGATCATTCAAATCTGTTGGAAATACTCGGCTCGTTTTAAACACCCTGGATTCATTAGCTGTTTTTCCCTTTACTTCAGTCATTGTTATCACCTCTTTGATTATTTCATCCGCTATTTACAGATATTAAGACTCCCACCACACAATTCGGCTGGAGCAAAGAAGTTCGGTAAGAGTTCCATTTCCCATTAACACTAGAACAGTATGAACTTACTATCACTACATATTTAATATTAACAACATTCAGAACCCTTAGTCCACAAAAAAGAACCGATGTTATCAATCGGCTCCTCTAAATACATATTGTTCTTTCGGCTGTTCAACTTTATTCCATTTCGTTACTTCTAAAACAGGGATATTTGCATGGAACGGCTGATAAAATTCAGTAGAAATTTCTCCCTCTATTTGAATCCAATCATCATTTTTCCATTCTACACCTTCTGGTTTTTTCACTAACATACCATATACACCAGAATCCGCTACACAATGTATAATACCGAAACGGAATAAGAAATATTGTTCTTTTTTAGAAGAATCATCTCTAAAAACAAATCCTTTAAAAGATAATTTTTTCCCAGTAAACTCGCCAGGATAATTATAAATTGTTTCCATTCCCTTTAAGAAATTTTCATCATTTAAGGTAATACTATCTTTCGTTACAAACTCTTTCTTCCCTTTTTCCATTACACCACGGTATCCTTCTTTTCCGTAATAAATACTCGTGTCTGGTCTTAAAAATTGCCTTCTCATAAATGGATCTGTACTTTCTGCTTGCGCAACAGGAAAATGAAATCCTTTCGCCTTAACGATATCTGAATCTAACGTTGCAATCGGGAAAAACAACCCTGATACAATAGGAAAACAGAACAACGAGTACGAAAATACTTTTTTCAACCATGTATTCTCATCTTTTGAATGGTCATGCCCGCAATGGCTATGATCACAACCACAATCCTGTTTCCCCTGTTCTTTCTCATGTTCTTTTTGGAATACGATAATAATTTGAACGACCGTTAAAAATCCTAAAATAATAGCTGCTGTTGTTGATAAATAGGCATACTTCATATTTATATACTTCGTAATGTTACCGGAAATATGAAGCTGCGCGATTAAGATTGTAAACCCTAATAATATATACGCTCGAAACATAACCTACCACCCCATCGCATAAATGAGTAGTGAGCTTGCATAAACAACAAGTGTAACTGTAACTGTAACGACAATTACAAATTTCGTTTTAAACGTTGCAAGCATCATAAACATATTTTTAATATCCACCATCGGTCCATATACGAGGAACGCGACAAGTGATGCTGTTGAAAATGTACTTTGGAATGACGAAGCAATAAACGCATCTGCTTCTGAACAAAGTGATAATATGTAAGCAAGCCCCATCATAACAGCTGGTGAAGAGAATGGCCCTTGTCCTATAGCAAGAAGTGTTGAAGTTTGTACGAACGTTTGAACTGCAGCTGCAATTAACGCACCTAATACTAAATATTTTCCCATTGAGAAAAATTCCTCAACAGCATGCGTACATACATCCCACATTTTTTTACGTAATGGACGCTTATGATTCACTTCTGGGAAGTGATCATCTCGTAATTGATGTTCTTTAAACATAAATGATAATATAATTCCAACGATAATTGCTACGATAATCGCTACAATAGAACGATACCATACCATGTGCATACTACTTCCAAAGGCAACGTATGTTGCAAATAATACGACCGGATTAATAATTGGCCCAGTTAACATAAATGCAATCCCGGCATATGGCGGAACCCCTTTTCCGATTAATCGCCTAACAATCGGAACGATTCCACATTCACAACCTGGAAACATCATCCCTAAAAAAGTAGCCATTAAAACAGACAGAAATCGGTTTTTCGGCATCCATTTTGCTACCATATCTTCTGTCACAAACATTTGAATGAATCCTGAAATAAATACACCAATGAGCACAAAAGGAAGTGCTTCGATCAATATGGAGATAAAGATTGTATTCATTTGCAGGAATGCTTTCGGTAATTGAAACAATTCCATGATGTATTTCCTCCAACTTTTCATTAACAATATGTAATTTTAACCCCATTTCACTAATTGGACAAGACTTATACGGAATTCACCTCATTCATATACATTACATTTTATAAGTTATATTCTATTCAAAATTTGGGATTTCATAGCAAAAAAGCTGCTCTAGCGCAGTTACACAACTATGCTAGAGCAGCTTTCTTCTCGTTAAAAGTAACGTTTCTTCCAAAAAACAAACGCTAATGTGAAAGATAGTGTTACACATATTATAAGTACAATTACAAAACCATGTGCTTCCCCTTCAAACGGAACCTTTACGTTCATTCCAAAGAAACTAGAAACCATCGTTGGTAAAGATAAAATGATCGTGATAGACGTTAACAGTTTCATAACACTATTTAAATTATTTGATATAACGGAGCTAAAAGTATTCATCATCCCACTTAAAATGTGACTATATATTTCCGCCATTTCAATCGCCTGTTTATTTTCAATTAATACATCTTCTAATAAATCTTGATCATCTTCATACATTTTTAAAAATGTACTGTTACGCATTAATTTTTGAATTACAATTTTATTCGCCTTTAATGATGTTGTAAAGTAAACTAAACTTTTTTCAAGGCCTAGCAATGTGAAAATCTCTTTATTTTTCATCGACTTATTTAATTGATGCTCTAAATCGATTGTTTTTCTGTTAATTTGCTTTAAGTATCTTAAATAATAAGTAGAAATCGTATATAAGAGCTGAAGTGCAAAGCGTGTCTTTTTAAACGTATAAAATTCTTTAATACGTTGATTAATAAAACGTTCAAAAATTGGATTTTCTTCTAAACAAATTGTCACAAAACAATCTGGCATTACAATCATACCTATTGGAATCGTGTCATAAATCGAATTTCCTTCTTCATCATGTCTAACTGTTGGAATATCCACGATTATTAAAGTATTATTGTCTTCCTTTTCAATACGAGAGCGTTCTTCATCATCTAAAGGGTCTTTAATGAAATCTAAGTCTACATTTAAAGTTTGTACTAGATATTGAATTTCTTCTTCCGTTGGATGAAGTACATTAATCCAGCAACCCTTTTGCATTTCCTCAACCTCTTGTAGTTTTCCGTTTCGGTCTGTTAAATAAATATTTAACATACTATCACCCCGATTCTTTTTACATGTAGGAATCTACCTCTCTTACAGAACAGTTTTTGAACCGCCATTCTCAGCATATGAAACATACGTTTAAATTTCAATAGAAAAATTATTTTGAAAACGTTTTTATAAGAAAAATATTCTAAACAAAGAAAAAGACAGAGTGCTCTCTGCCTTAAAAAGCTTATGTTGCCTTTATAACATATTTAGAAAGCATCCACAAGTTAAAGCCAACTGAAATCGTATAACCAGCGTATGTTGAAATAATAAAACTTACATAATCGAAATACGGAAGCAATACAATATTTAAAACTATCTTCACAATAATGCCAATTACTAATCCTAGCACTGTTTTCTGTTGTTGATTAATTCCTTGTAACATCGCAGCTGTTACTGTAAAAAGCGAAAAGAGTATACAGGCAGGAGCATAATACTGTAAAATCACTCTCCCCATCTCCGGATCATTTCCGGCACCAAATAAAAGAGTATATACTGGTTTTGCTAACAACATCATTCCAATTGCCGCGGGTACCGTAATACCTACTACCAATAGATTCGTCCTTGTAAAATGTTTATACAGTAACTTCACATTTCCTGCTGTATAGGCTTTTGTCATCTCAGGTACGAGAGACATACTAAAAGCAGTCGCAACCGAAACTGGGATAAGTACAACCATCTGAACAAGACCAATTATTGCATTGGTTTTCTCCGCTTCTCCTTGCATATATCCTATTTGTATTAGTAGTTTATTAATTGTAAATGTATCAATCGTCTGATACAACGGAATTGCTAATCCTACCACAACAAACGGTATTGAATATGTAAAGAGCTCCTTGTACAGCGAAAAGAGCGATTTCGTTGTTTGCGGGATACTTGCCATTTCTTTTTTCTTTAAGTGCTTTCTCCTTTTTATATAATACGCACTTAAAACTGTTAATCCACCTATCGCTCCCATAAAGGCACCGAACGTTGATATACCAACTGCTAGCGAGACAGAAGCTTTTAAAATATATAACACGACAAAGCTTCCTATTAAAATCGTTAAGACTCGAAAAAATTGTTCTACAACTACACTTAGAGCAGAAGGCCCCATCGATTGGAACCCTTGAAAAAACCCCCTTAATAAACTCATTACTGGTACAAGTATTAACGCAAAGCTTACAATTTGAATATTAGTAGTGACCGCTGTTATACTATTCCCTGTTTGATCATTTCCATCGATTACAAGTTTAGCTAAATGCGGAGCTAATATATATAGCGTAAAACATGAGATGACTCCCATTATTAACATAAAAAAGATACCACTCTTTAGTACTCTTTTAACCGTATGATAATCATTCAGTTGATCATATTTTGATACCATTTTTGAAACGGCCAGTGGTAGTCCCATCGTCGCAATGCTGAGCATAATCGTATAGGGGCGATATGCATATGTGTATAAAACGTACCCACTCGTACCTACCATTGCTGTAAATGGTATAACATATATAAATCCTAACATTTTAGATATCATCGTTGCCATCGTTAAAAATATCGTTCCACGTATAAACGGTGACCCTTTCATCACATTCCTCCGCTACGCTTTATTATTACACATTATGGACAACTCCTTTTCTTTAGAACCGAAACAATTAAAAAAAGCCAATGAAAAATCATTGACTTTAACGCGCTGCTCTTTTCTTTTTGAAATACTTTAATCCGAAGTATAAAGCAACAAAGAGAACAGCTCCTATAATTATGTAATGTGTGTAATCAGATGCATACTCTTTAATGTGTCGCCAATTCCCACCAAGCTTTTCACCTAAGTATATAAACAGTATTGACCATGGAATAATCGCAACTACTGTATACAGTGTAAATAGCTTTAATGGCATTTTAGCTAATCCTGCTGGAATAGAGATTGCATGACGTACGACTGGAATAAAGCGTGCAGAAAAGATTACTCCTGCTCCGTAACGCTTAAACCAATTTTCCGCTATGTCTAAGTGGTGCTTATTAATCAGTAGATATTTCCCATATTTCTCTACAACTGGACGCCCACCATAGTATCCAAGCCAATATAAAAAGATTTGAGCTAACGTACCACCGATTGTTCCAGCAATAACTGCACCGACAAAGCTAATTTTACCATCGGCAACTAAAAATCCCGCATACGAAAGTACAATCTCACTCGGAATAATTTCAATCATTAAAGCTAGCGCTACTCCAAAGTAACCTAAGCTTGCAAAAAATTGCAATAACTGATCTATTATGCTTGCTAACATTTTATTTTCTATCTCCTTTTTTCTTCACATACCATCCCATTATTACATAAAGGTTGCATTCTGCCAATATCTTCATCCCAACAATTTGATCGGCGTAAGCACTATTAATCTATTAATATTTCTTTCATAGGTTCTTTCATATAAGCAAACATTTCTTTAATTTGTCCTTTTGTATTTCTAGCAACTGATAAATTAGGTAATTCATCCTCACCAAAAAATTCCACATCTTCTGTTTCAATACTCGTCTTCTTTTCACCACCGATAATCTTACAACCTATAAAAATTTTATATACATGTGTTACTGAAGGTGATGGTTGATGTTTTTCTTTATCAAATATAGCGAATAACTTAAAATCATCTACTTCATAACCCGTCTCTTCTAAAACTTCTTTTGCCGCTACTTCTGTCGGCGTATAACCGATATCAGCCCATCCACCTGGCAACGCCCATTTCCCATCACTTTTTTCTTTCACAAATAATAACTTTTCATTTTGAAAAACAACTGCTCTTATATCAACTTTTGGTGTTTGATAGCCTGTCTCGCTTGCAAATAGCTTCTCTACAACTTCCCAATCTGTCTTCGTATAATGTGACATCATTGAAATGGAAATATCCCGTAATTGTTGGAAACGTTCTATATCATACACATCCTTAGAATACGTTAAACCTGCTTGAGCTATAGATTGTATTTGTTTTGCCCAATCAATCCATTTTATCGTCATGTTTCCACATCCCTATTTTTTATTAAGTGAATAGTACATCAATTCTATTTATACATATTCATTATACAAAAAAAGAGATTGATAATGTTCCAATCTCTTTCAAAATTAATCCAATTCATGTAAATGATCTTGTATATATTTTCTTCTTTTATTTATATATTCCTCAATCATATCAGCTTCTTGATCAAATATTTCTAATTTCCCTTTCATATACGGATCTTGTATTAAATATGGACGAATCAATTCACACAAGCCTTCTACTTTCGGCATCATAAACGCAACGGTAAATTGTTCTTCTAATATTTCTTCCAAAATACTTCGGTATTGTTTTCTAAATACAGGTATATCTAACAACCTTGCGCTTAATGTGTTATATCCTTGAATGCGAATATATTCATGATTAAGCGGTCTCCCTTGTACATCTCGTCCCCAAGTCGCATCATAATCCCACGGTATCACCTCAAATAAATTTGTTTCATCGTTATGATATAGCGCATAGTTATGAACAAAACCATCAAAGTTTTGCGTGAAAATGACGCCAGCTAACCACCTTAAATATTTATCTACATGTAGAAACTTCCCAATTTCTTTTTCATAAGCTTCCCTCGACAAAGCATTCGCTTGAAATACAAATTCACTCAGTTGTTCTTTACTATTTTCATTCGAATATTTAAATTCATACCCCGCAAAAAGCTCGGTCTTAACATCTTTATCTCTCTCACTCATTAAAGAAAAATTCGCATCATCATCTATTGCATAATAAATAGAACCACTCGGTAATCCTCTATTTTTCAAAAAGTTTTCATCAACTGATTCTAACTGTAAATATACACCTTGAATTTGACCATTAATTTTTATAAATACATGTTGTGATTTTGGCGAAAGCACACCAATATCGTGAAAAAAGTCTAAAGATAATTTATTTCGTATGAGAGATGGATCCATAAACTCCGAATTTAAATGAAACTCTTTCGCACCTTGAAATTTTCTCGGTTTATAAAACATAACATGATAAGACTTTTTCTCAAATTCACGAATATGAGCACCTCGGTATACGATATCAATGTCATACTTCTTTTTTCCATAAGTTAATTTTGCTGGCACTGGACTGTCTGACCAAATGTCTTTTTTCAATTCCACTAGGTACATTGGATGAATAAAAAAATCATATGAAGGCAGCATATTTTCTCATCCCTTCTCAGTTCTCTTCATTCAATGTATGCACCTTGCCTTGTCCATACATCCGCTATCATCTATTTATATAAAATTACACTCTTGTCCTGTTCAGAAAAACGTCATATCTCATATCATGTTAAGGAAAAAGAATACCTTTTCAACTTAATACATGATAAGGAGGATTTCTATGAAACGTGATATTAGAAAAGCGGTTGAAGAAATCAAAAGTGCAGGGATGGAGGATTTCTTACACCAAGACCCAAGTACGTTTGAATGTGATGAAGATTGCTCTTCAAAAATTGAGTGTAGCGATGATTGTAAATGTCCAAGAACGAGATGTACTCGCGTAAAACATTGTACGTTCGTTACAAAATGTACTCACGTTAAAAAGTGGACATTTGTTACGAAATGTACTCGTGTTCGCGTTCAAAAATGGACGTTCGTTACGAAAGTAACACGTAGAAAAGAATGCGTTTTAGTAACAAAACGTACTCGCAGAAAGCATTGTACGTTCGTTACAAAATGTGTGCGCTTTGAAAAGAAATTTTACTGGACAAAACGATGTTACTGTAAAAAATGCGAATTCTTCCCTCACGGACACGGTGACTCTTGTGATGATTCATGGGATCATGGTAAAGACTGTCACGATGATGGACACAAATGGAATGATTGCAAAGGCGGACATAAATTCCCATCTTGCAAAAACAAGAAATTCGATCACTTCTGGTACAAAAAACGCAATTGCTAGTTTTGCATACAAAAAAGGCCGTTTTTCACGGCCTTTTTTGTATGCTTACTGAAAATGACTTATATCTGCAAATTGCTTCACTTCACCTTTATCTTCTTCAAATTCTATTATACTTAGACTAGCACTATGCATAAATGGAGCATCCCACACATTTTCTATTTCAATACCTGCAAAATGTCCTACTAGTAGCTTTGCGGCTGCCGCATGAGAAACAATTAATATACTTTCTCCTTTATGCTTTTCTAATAGAATCTGTATCCCCTCAATTACTCTTTTATAAACAGACTCAAAATTTTCTCCTGATGTTGACTGAAAAAGATGTGGCTCATACCAAAATAATTGTATTTCGTCTGGGTATTGCCTTTCTATATCATCGACTGTCTGTCCTTCCCATATACCCATGTTAATTTCATAGAAATGCTCATCCGCGATTATCGGTATATCACGTTCGCCCTTTATTAACTCTGCAGTATGAAGGGTCCTTTCACTCGGGCTACTATAAATCGCATTGATAGCTAAATCTTTCATTCGAGACCCTAATTGCTTAGCTTGTAACATACCGTTTTCAGTTAAAGCAGAATTTTTCCGTCCTTGCATTCGTTTCGCTACATTCCATTCTGTTTCACCGTGCCTTGTTACATATACAGTTGTTTTCATTTCCCATTCCTCCTTACCATGTTGGTCGCAATTCCCATGGCTCTACTCGTCCTACAATCCATTCATTACATTTACCCTCAATTCCTTTTATTACACCATCCGATATTTCTTCATGAGTAAGCCATCTGCCGTATGTACCGTCTAATATAAAACCTAATATTATTCTATGGTAGCTACATCACGTACCTCCTATTCTTTGTGCGGGCGTACGCGACGCTTTACTACCTAAAATATAAAAAACGTTGTATGTTTCAGACGATAAGTCTAATTCTTTACAAATGAGTGATAACGTACCCTTCGTACTTGCGTGTATCCATGCGATAACTACTGTTATTGGACCATTCCTCTCAATTGTACTTTTAATAGCTAGCTTTACATCATCATCATTATGATAATCTAATGGCAGACATGTGATACTTTCTGGTATAGCACTCTCTCGCTTAACATTTTCTAATTTCACTTCATCTCGTCCAATAATAGAAACATGAAATCCTTGCTCACAAAGCCACATAGAAACTCTCTTTAGCATTCCTGTTCCACCAATTACTAGCGCATGCAACTTCTTCCCCCCTTAGTAAAATGTCATATGAGGTTTATCTTCCCTATAATAATTCAGTCGTTCTTGCAATGTCCCTGAATGAAACTCAAATTTGTGGCCATCAAGATCAACAAAATAGATAGACTCACAATCCCTTACATCTCGTTCTCTTCCTTGTAAAATATGAACATCGTTTTCTTGTAATCGCTGCAATAGACGTTCAAAGTCTTTCTGTTCAACTGAAAACGCAATATGCGTATAAGATGCATGAATCTCTTTTCTCGGAATATGTGCTTCTTCATTAAGTGCTATCCATACCCCGCATACATGAAAATATGCAAGTTTTCTACCTTTAACTAATAATTCTCCTTCTAACACTTTTTCGTAAAATGTAATAGAGTTTTCTAAATTAGACACTGAAAAACAAAGATGATTAATTCCTTTTAACAAAATTAGCTCCTCCTTAAACAAACGAAAAGATGAGCGAAAATTCGCTCATCTTTCATTATACTATTTCTTTGTAATATATGCCCATTTATAGCTGAAGTCCCCACCAAACGTATGATTTGCAATACCTTTTACATACGGTTTCTCTAAATATGCCGTACTTTGTTGGTACGCAGGAGAAATGGCAGCATCTTCACCGATTAAGATTTTTTCAGCTTCTGCAAGTGCATTCCAGCGTGCTTTATCATCTTTTAATAGCTCTCCTTTTGATTTCGCTACTAAATCATCATACTTCGGATTAGAATAATCCATTTCATTAAATGAACTTCCAGTAACGAACATATCAATATAAGTCATTGGATCCGGATAATCCGGACTCCATGCAGATAATGAGAATTCATATTCAAATTTCTTTTCTAACTCTAGCTTCTGCTTATATGGTTGTTGTTTCAAATTCACTTTAATACCAGGTAAGTTTTTCTCTAACTCCTCTTTAATAAAGTCGCCCACTTTTTTACGGCTACCATTATCATCATTTAAAAATTCTACTGTAATTGTATCTTGGCCAAGTTCTTTCTTTGCTTCTTCCCATAATTTTTTTGCTTTTGCTGCATTGTCTTTACTGTCACGGAAATTTTTATTTACAGAACGGAAATCTTTCCCATCCGGTCCTGTCGTAAATTTTTCAGGCACTAAGAAATATGCTGGTAATGATCCGTCATTTAAAATAACATTTGCAATTCCTTTTTTATCATACGCTAGATCAATCGCTTCACGAACTTTTTGGTTTTTAAACGTTGCATTTTTCTGGTTAAAACGTAAGAAATACATACGTGGATCTAACTTCGTTTTAAATTCATCTGGCTTATTCTTTTTATATTTATCAACAAATTCAGAACTTAAAATAACACGGTCTGCTTGA
This sequence comes from Bacillus sp. EB106-02-03-XG38, assembly GCF_058792175.1. Lineage (NCBI taxonomy): Bacteria > Bacillati > Bacillota > Bacilli > Caryophanales > Bacillaceae > Bacillus > Bacillus sp. EB106-02-03-XG38. Next base: position 245,245 of record NZ_JBYTED010000001.1, on the reverse strand, counting down.
TCACTATCATATAAATTTACTCCCGTGCTCGTTTCCTTCACTATATTTACATTAATTTCTTCTAATTTCACTGTATCTTTATCCCAATAATTAGGGTTTTTCTTTAATTGATAACTTCGTTCATGTTTCCATTCACTCATCGTAAATGGACCATTGTATAATAGTTTATCTGCTTCTAATGCATATTTATCCCCTTGTTCTTTCACATATTTTTCATTCAATGGGAAAAATGTCGGGAATGAAGTAAGCTCAAGGAAATATGGTGCTGGTTGTTCTAATTCTACTACTAACGTTTTATCATCCTTTGCTTTTACTCCTAATTGATCTAACGGTAATTCTCCCTTATTTACTTTCTGTGCATTTTTCACATCAAATAAAATAAATGCATACTCAGCTGCTGTTGCTTTATCTAATGCACGTTGCCATGCAAATACAAAATCTTGCGCTCGAACTGGATCGCCATTAGACCACTTTGCGTCTCGTAATTCAAATGTATATGTCGTTTTATCTTCACTAATCTTCACATCTTTTGCCATACCCGGAGTTGGTTTATTATCCTTATCTAAACGATATAACCCTTCCATAGCATTGACAAAGGCACGGAATGATACAGAGTCTGTCGATTTTGATGTATCCATTGAAGGAATTTCTGCTACTTCTAGTAAGTTTAATACTTGCTTATCTGCTGCCCCCTTACTTGCCTCTTTCTTCGTTGTAGATGCCTTCTCCCCATTTCCGCAACCTGCAACTAATACACTAGTTGATAATGCTACTGCAGCAATCGTTGTTACCTTTCTCTTCATTCTTCCTTCCCCCAATCTATATGTATAAATGAAAGCCTGTATAATATATATTATTATACAAAAGATTCAGATTATTTCAAATATTATTTTCGTACATTAAAAAAAGAAGCGGATAGAGAGTCTTTCCATCCGCTTCTTTTTCTATTTCTTTTACTTGTAATCCATCGTCTATATCAAATGGATTTTGAACTTTAAATATTTCGTCCATTATCTTCAAAAATTCTTCCTCATTTTTAGATTCGCCGTTAATCGAAATTGAGTACGGCTCAATCTCACCCAATTTATAATCAACAATAAATTGGATATTCACCTTTTTCCTTGGCATATCAGGACTAATCCCTTGGAATTCTACTAATTCTAATCCTTCCGTTCCACGATAATATACCCAAACTGGATTTCTAAAATAACTTTCAAACGATTCACCAATAGAAAAGAATGGATATTCATAAAGCGAGCCTGTACGAACTTTTTGAATAATATCTCGATCAGTTGGGAAAAAGAAATGGCTGAAAAAAATACTGGCAACCGCTAAAATCGTAACGATGGTTGCTCCCATTTTACTCGTTCCACCACTATCACGAATGAGGTACTTCTCAACCGATTCATCTTGAATTTCTCTCGCTTTTATTCGATATATACGCCTTTCTGCAAATTGATAATATAATCCATTCGCAAAAATCGCCATTCCAAATAAAATAAAAACGAGTAATAGAAACGTCAGAGGCACCATATTAATGATTGGTAATGCTACGTTAAAACCCATATAATAAGAAAATGCATCGCACGCTACCAATAACAATACAAATAATGCTGCTGGTAAATAGTACTTACGATACCCAAGCCAGCCAACATTGAAAATGGCTGCCCAACCATTCCAGCTCCACCTAGCAATCCGCTTTTCCTCAAGCTCCCATTTCCTTTTGTAATACGAATATTGTCTCCCTACATACACTTCTAATTCCTTGTCTATTAGTAAGCTTCCTTCACCTTGTTCAGTATGCAAAGTCCGCTTGCAACTTTCACAATTCAACTGATTTCCCTCGCAAAGTTGCCCACAATTTATACATCTCAAAACAATCCCTCTTCCCGTCCATACATTATTTCAATATACCTTCATGTTTTAATAACCACTCTTTCCTCCATAAACCACCTGCATATCCAACAAGCTTCCCGCTTTTTCCTATTACACGATGACACGGTACGATAATTGAAATCGGATTCCGACTATTTGCTCCTCCTATCGCTCGTACAGCTTTCGTATTTCCAACTTTCTCTGCAATATCTAAATATGAAGCACTTACGCCATACGGAATAGTATAGAGCGCATCCCATACATTTTTTTGAAATGCTGTTCCCTCGGCAGACAGCGGGACTGTGAACTCTTTTCTATTCCCCTTAAAATATTCATCTAGCTCATTTATACATTGATCTATCATTTCATTTGTAATTTCTTCTTGTCTCTCATCAACAAATATAACTGACGTAATTCCTTTATCGTTCGCTTTAATTTCCAGCAAACCTAATTCACTTTCATAATAAGCCTGGTACATATGTCAGCCTCCAATTTAATTCATATTAATTATTGTAACACGAATAGACAAAATTTTTCGTATAAGCGTTTTATTAGAGAAACAAAAATGAGAATGATACAATGTAAGAAAATTCAATCTAGGAGGCTATTGGATGAATCCCGAACTTTTTTCACCTTATACAATTAAAGATGTTACATTAAAAAACCGTATCGTTATGTCACCTATGTGCATGTATTCATCAGAAAACGAGGATGGCCAAGTAACGAATTTCCATCTCGTTCATTACGGAACAAGAGCTGCCGGTCAAGTTGGTTTAGTTATGATTGAAGCAACAGCCGTGTTACCTGAAGGGAGAATTTCTAACAAAGACTTAGGTATATGGGATGATAGCCTAATTGAAGGCTTACATAAAACAACAACTTTTATACATGATAACGGTGCAAAAGCCGCCATTCAACTCGCTCATGCTGGAAGAAAAGCTGAATTAGAAACGGATGCTCTCGCTCCATCCGCAATTCCGTTTAATGAAACTATGAAAACGCCAGTAGAAATGAGTATACAGCAAATAAAAAATACCATACTAGCTTTTCAGCAAGCTGCAGTACGATCAAAGCAAGCTGGATTTGACGTTATTGAAATACACGGTGCTCACGGTTATCTTATTAATGAATTTCTTTCTCCGCTTTCCAATAAGCGGACTGATGAATATGGTGGTTCACCTGAAAATCGCTATCGTTTCTTACGTGAAATTATTGACTCAATAAATGAAGTTTGGAATGGACCGTTATTCGTTCGTATTTCAGCAAACGATTATCACCCTGACGGTTTGACGGTTCAAGATTACGTTCCATTCACAAAATGGATGAAAGAACAAGGAGTAGATGTAATTGATTGTAGTTCTGGAGCTGTTGTTCCAGCACACATCGATGTATATCCCGGGTATCAAGTACAATACGCTAAACAGATTAAAGAGCATGCTAACATTGCAACTGGTGCTGTTGGATTGATTACGACCGGAGCACAGGCGGAGCAAATTTTAAATAATAACGAAGCAGATTTAATTTTTATCGGTCGTGAGTTACTTCGTAATCCTTACTTCCCAAGAATAGCCGCCAATGAACTTGGCTTTGAATTAGAAGAACCATATCAATACAAGCGAGCACCAGGGAAAATCAGTACAAGTAAATAAAACCGAGAAGCTATTCTTCTCGGTTTTATTTATTCTATCGTTGTAATTTCATTCGAATTATAAATGTGGATACCTGATTCTTCTCGCAATGCAGTGATATACATCCCTTTCGCCACATCTTTCGCAGAAATTGGTTTATACTTTTTGAAAGCCCCCTTAAATATAAAAGGAATGATACGAGATAACTTTTCAGCCATTCGTTCACCAAAACGAAATTCTTGTCGATTTCCTACTAATAAAGATGGCCTAAAAATGTGAATACCACCTATGACTAACTTTTGTAATTCCTCTTCCATTCTCCCTTTAACTTGCGAATAAAAGAAAAACGATTTAGGATTTGCCCCCATTGAAGACACGACAAGGAAATTTTGTACACCTTGTTTCTCCGCTAGACACGCGGCACGTAACGTATATTCATAATCTACCTTTTTGAAATTTGCTTTTGTTTTTGCTTTTTTGATTGTTGTTCCTAGACAACTAAATACGTCATCTACAGCAAAAAACTCTTTATATTCCTCTAATACCGAATAATCCACTTGCTTTTGCTGTAACTTCTCATGTTGCCATTGCATTGGTTCTCTTACAAAAATAGTAACCGAATCGTAGTAATCTGATTCAAGTAATAGACGCGTTATCTCTTGTCCAACTAAACCACTTGCACCAAGTACTAACGCTGTTCGCTTATTCATATATGCATATACCTCTTATTTTACTTTTCTCTCCTCCAGTAAAATACAACCTTCAGGAGTTTCCTTCTCTCATTTTACCACAAGTAAAGCACTATGCGTACGCATAGTGCTTTACTCACTCTTTTTCTCATCTTTCTCTCGTAGCTTTGTTACTGTTGACGCATCCCCTAAATTACTTATTAATCTTCTTAAAAAAATTAAGACTAAAGCTAATGGTAATACTACCGCTAATATTAATAAAATAGCTTCCATTAAGTAACCCAAACACTCATCCCCCTCTACACCCTCCTTTCATATATATGAACACAGCGTTGTCACATATGCATGTATTCGCAAAAATAACACATCTATATTTGACAACTTTATAACAAAATCAAATCGGAATGATTATTATTTATTGCAACTTTATAAAAGATGTATTATACTAAGTTCGCAAACTAAAACGTAATTATTCCGTTTTGTATTAAAATGATATTTTTCTTCTAAAATTGGGGAAAATATATCCGTAAAAAAGAAAAGAGGAGAACTTCATGCCTAAAAGATTGACTATATTTTCATTCTTACTTATTTTCACTTTAATTTTTACTGGCTGCTCAAATACAAAAGAAGGTAATGCCAAGAAAGACGGAAAGCTAACTGTTTATACAACTATTTTTCCTCTTGCTGATTTCGCAAAAAAAATTGGTGGCGACTATGTAACGGTTGAAGCAATTTATCCACCTGGTGCAGATTCTCATACATTTGAACCAAGTCAAAAACAAACAGTAAAAGTTGCAAAAGCCGATTTATTCGTTTATAACGGGGCTGAATTAGAACCATTTGCTGAAAAAATGGAAAAATCATTACAAAAAGAAAATGTTAAAATTGTAAATGCATCAAAAGGAATTGAACTGCGTACTTCTACTGAAGAAGAGCATCATGATCACGGAGACGGCCATAAAGAAGAGGAACATCATCACGATAAAGACCCACACATTTGGTTAGACCCTACTCTAGCAATGAAACAGGCAGAAAAAATTAAAAATGCACTTGTAGAATTACAACCTGACCATAAACAAGAGTTTGAAAAAAACTTCGCAGCACTTCAAACGAAATTTACTGATTTAGATGATCAATTTAAAGCAGCTGTTGCGAATGCAAAAACGAAAGATATTTTAGTTTCTCATGCCGCTTATGGATACTGGGAACAACGCTATGGCCTGAAACAAATTCCTATCGCTGGTATTTCAGCTTCTGATGAACCATCTCAAAAACAGCTTGCTGATATTACAAAAACAGTAAAAGAACATAATCTACAATATATTTTATTTGAAACATTCTCTACTCCAAAAGTAGCATCCGTCATTCAAAAAGAAACGGGTACAAAAATTTTACGCTTAAATCACCTTGCTACTATTTCTGAAGATGACGCGAAGAGCAATAAAGATTACTTCACTTTAATGGAAGAAAACGTGAATACATTGAAAGAAGCTACTAACTAATCAACTTTTGATAAGAAGAGGCTGTCTCAAAAGGTCTTTAAATAAGACCTTTGGGAGACAGTTTTTTATTTTAACTTTAATATGGATGAGAAAATGCCCGGTTATAGTAGAAAATCAACAGATTTTCTACTATAACCGGGCATTTTTCGCTTTGGATTGAGCTCTTGTTGTCCATTTCCGTAAATTATGGGCAAAACAAATAAAACCCCATTCCAGTCGATTTTTGGAAAGGCATCGTAAGGAAAAACGTTGGAAGAAGCGATTGTATTTAATATGACCGAATACGGGTTCTACCTCTATTTTTCGTTTTACATATAACTCTTTACCTTCTTTTGTATGTAAACGTTCTCGTACTTCTTTTCCCTGTTTTTGATTTTTGACAGTGACCCGATAGATTTTGTTTCATTTTGTTTCCTTTATATTCTATTTACAATATCAACGTTTTATTACTATTATTTTACTATTTAAAAGAAGCGATTTGTTATTTGATTTTGTTTGCTCTATACATGTCAGGTTCGTATAACATCTCATTATCGATACCAAAAGCAAAGAGGCTCCCTACTCTCAGAAAGAAATCTCCTTTTTCTTTTAATTATTTGCGTATCCCAAATGTAACAGCGAGGGATTTATGTATCCGAGTTTTGGTGTACTTTATATTAAATATGCATAATTACATAATTATTCTTTATATAACAATATTGAAATTTACATTTTTAACCTGTAAAATACAGGATGTTAAATAAATACCTAAGGGGTTGTTAATATGAAAAAATTTATGGGCATGTTAGCTATGTGTTTTGCACTTACACTAGCATTTTTACCAACTATTTCAAAGGCGGATTCTTCTCCACTACGAAGTGTTAGCATTAGTGCTGTAGGCGATAATAACAAAATGTATAGTGCAAGTTCTTACTTAACTATTCCTGTTCTTAAAGGCGATTACCTTTATGTGAAAGTTAGTGAAGTAGGTACACCGGATTCATATTCTGAGGCTTTGACTGTTAATGGTGTTAGATATGCGGGAAGTTCTTTAGACGAAGTCAGTTCTTATACTGGTCCATTCGGATCTGAAAAAACATTTAGATTACGTATTAAGGATTCTTACATCTTCTCAAACACACCAAATTCAACAAACACTATAGCTTTTGAAGCTAGAGTTCCTTTCTCAATGCAAGTATTATCTAAAAGCATATCGGTTCATGTAGAATAATTTATAACATTATCATTAATAAAAAATACATCCCTATAAGGATGTATTTTTTATTAAATAGAAACATAATTTCAACTTACCGTTATAGAAAAAGCGGCATCATAAAAATGGTGAACCTAATATTGTTCAAAGTTACTTATACTTATCTCCCAATTAATTGTGCAATCTAACCTTTTTATCAACTAAGGAATAGAATCTAAAAAAAGAAAATCGGCATCAGTTTTTTCACCCATATATTTATGAGGAGCTTTACCATTCTCGATAAACTCTTCAATTTTAATACAGTTCTTTTAATTGTACACTATACGTTTAAACATATAGTATACAAATTATTACACTTACTTTTCTTCACCACTTGTTTACATGGAATTAAACGTCCAATTTAATTTCAATGCATCTCCTTGAAATACATTTTGGTCTTCACCGCTACCTACAAATGTGATCATTACATAAAAGGTATCATCATCACCAGGAGCAAGTCCATTTCCTTCTCGATCTACAATACCTTTCTTTACAAGGTCAGGAATACTTCCATTTTGCGTAGCTACCTTTAATTCAGATAATGTAGTAGACCATACTGGAACTTCATTTTTATCCAAATTCCACAAGAAATCCACACGGATATAATCACCAAATCAGCATTTCCATTATCCCCTTTCGAATCGATTACACTGTAATCTGTCAGGAGTTTCACATCTCCTATTGTTAAGGTTCCTTTGTTAACTAATTGAAAACCGCGCTCCATTTCATCACCTGGTTTCAGATTGTCGACATTAATAACGACTTCAGGATCAACACTCAAATCTAAAGTACCCGCTGCAAACGTGTTTTGTGATACTTCCTTATCACTAAAATACGCATATGTTCTCCCACCAATTAAAGATAAGCCCAGCGCTGCAGTTATGACACCCATACCAAGTTTTTTCTTCATACTCATTTCACAAGTCCCCCTATTTTTAAAGTTCAAACTACAAACCTTATTTCCATCCCACAAACAATAATCATTAAACAACTACCTTGTCCCATAACGAAAGAAAACTAACTTTAAACTAGTTACTTCATGTACTCCAACGACTATTACTTTTAAAATAACCGGTAATGTTACCGTATATCATTACCGTTCATTTGTTAGCCAATCTCATTTCATTTACTATTCATTGTCCGATTACTTTATTTACTCTAGAAGTTCGTCCACTTATTTTTGGGGTTCTAAACCGATGATATATTACTGATTAGCTTACCTGAAGAGATTTTTTTAGTTAGTGATTTGCCAATCTATCTTGTTTACTATCAATCAATTTTTAAAAAATTCTTCGTTTAGGGGCTACTTTAAAATCTTAAGTTGATGGGCATGTGGCGGACACCTACTAATATTCTTGCTTTTAAATTAATTTCAGTATATTATATTCATATGATAATATAGGAATTATGGTATACAGAAAGGGATCAAATCTATTTGTAAGATTTAAATCCTTTTCAAAGATAAAAAAATTTCACCAAAACTTAATATAACTTATGCTTGTCTTTTTAAGATGTATCTAATAAAAATACATTTTTTTATCAATACAATTGTGTTTTCAATATAAATGAAAAATTTTTAATAGAAGTTTATTTACTTTCAATAATAAGAGGTAGTGTTCTAAAACATAGAAAAATAAGGCACCCACATAGTACCTGACAAACTTGAGAGGTTTTGTATGTAGTTTGCTCATCACAGATAAAAACAAAAGAGCCTTACCTATCTAGGCAAGACTCTACTAGTTTAGTTATATAATATTTACATAACAACTAAGAAACTAAAAACATATAACACCAAGTAGCAGAACCCTAATATTCCTCCTACAGCTAATACCTGTTTAGCCCAACTTTTAATTTTCAGATTACTGTAAATCACTTGTACTCTTTCCATATTTCCTCCTATTAGGGAAAACCCTTAAAGACTCACACCTCGCTATGATACCATTAATGAATGACTAATAGAGCCTAATTTTTGTCTAAACGTATAAATATGCAATATTGCATACAAAAATGTATTGTTATAAATGTAAACGCTTACTATGATAAGGTTATAAAGATTCACACATCTTAATACAAAAACAGAGGAGAGAATAATATGGAAATCGCAATGGCAGTTTTAAAATTTATTGGTGGAGCAATCCCATTAATTCAAGAACTTCTAAAAGCATTTATGTAATTTCATTATTTAGCAATTCTTTATAAATATTATCATACAAATGATCTGTATATCAAAGATGAATTGATATACAGATCATTTGCGTGAGCAAGGTCCCTTTAACATTATTGAGGGACTCTTTTAAATTTTTAAATACTTAAGGTTACGTCACATCAAAATCAAGTTAGCAAAACAAAATGAAAAATACGCCACCCATTCCTATGATTCTACAAAAAGAATAGCGTATTTTTCATTTTGGTGTATTATAAAACTTTAACTTGATAGTGATTGAGTAACAGTTGTGATTTAGACGTAAGATACGATTATATAAAGATTATCCACCGATATATGGAGGATGAAGAATACACTTGCGATATTGAAACGATTGAATTAAAGAACTTGATATTAGTATGGTTAACAGAATGTGAAAATTACTTAAAAAATCGTGATCTTAGCTATACAAGACCAAGCCCCCTCCTCTCCAGGACGGTCTTGGTTTGGTTTACGTTCACATACAAATTATTATTTGTATTGTTTCATGGGTTCCCTTTTAAATTATATACGTTTACTTTACCATCGATAACCACTGACTAATGTCTCCTATTCAATCGTACAGATTACCTATGCCATATTCTAAAGGACCCCTCTTTGCTAAAATGATAAAAATAAAGAGAGATACTTGTCCCTCTCTCAATAAGTACTTTTATTTTAAAACTTTACATCAGCCCTTTTAATATTAAACCCAAAACCGACATAGTGATTGCGCTAATAATAATTCGTAGAATCCAAGTTGTATTCATGCTAATCTTTTCTAATTGCTTATTAATTGTAGCGATGTCTTTCTCATTAATTGTTGTGCGAGTTTCTAAATTACGAATATCTCGCATAATTTCTTTTTGTTCTGCTTTTAAACTGTCAATTTTTCCATAAACATCTTCCAATATGTTCACATCCTTTTATAATCTTAATAAAGCAATCTTTACATGATATGAGACAACCTTATTCATGGTGAATTCTTTGCAGGAAATTCCATATAAAATTCGTATTTTGTTAATAATAAAATACGAAGAAATTCATTTATTTTCCTCTTTGAATAACTTTTTACAAAGAAAAAAGACCTTGTAAATTACAAAGCCTTTTTTCTTATATATAAATTTACAACTTTCATTTTAGTATTAGTTAAATCCCTCCACCAGGCTCTGTGTTAGCAGGTGCTCCTCCAGTATTTCCATGTGATTCTAACTTGGGTGCAGGTGTATCTCCTACGTTATAAGCAGGTGCCCCTCCTGTATGCCCCTCCGAACCTAACTTCGGTGCAGGGTAATGTCCATGAGTATAAGCCGGTGCTCCGCCATGATCTCCATCAGCTTCTAACTTAGGTGCAGGTGTATCTCCTACGTTATAGGCCGGTGCTGGATAGTCTCCATATCCATAAACTGGTACTCCTGTATGCCCATGAGTATAGGACGGCGCTCCCCCTGTATGTCCATGTGCATAACTCGGAGACCATCCCTCTCCATGAGTATAAGATGGTGCCCCTCCATGATCTCCATGTGCATATGCAGGTGCTCCTCCGTGATCTCCTACAGAGTCAGCTTTAACAATTCCTCCGCCATTTCCATGAGTAACACCAAAAATTCCAAATCCTAAAACAGATAAACTTACAACCGCTGTACCAATTTTCCTTTTCATAATCGCTCTCCTCTATGTGTATTTCATGTAAATTGAAATGAACATATTCTGGATATCCGTCATGATGAAAATTCGACTCATTTCATTACCATATATTTATACTTCTATGTATTTTTTTGTAAAACCTTCTTGAAATCTGAAGAAAATGGTTATTTTTTGCAAAAAAAAAAAAAAAAAAAAAAAAAAATTAAATGTAGTAACAAATTATTCAATTCACAATTTAGGCTTCTATGCCTAGCCACGACCACCACCTCATTTTAATCAAAGAATCATATTAAAAAAACATAACGTCTTGTTTTTTTCGTTCGTTGTGTTCGTTTGTTTTGAGCATCCTCAGCAGCTTCTTTTCTGTCGAATTCTCCCCATCCATTACCGCTGCAAATTTCATCGCCACAAGAACTACAAATTAATTCGTATTCATAGCACTCACAACCACAAGGTTCTCCACAAAGCATATTCGTATAATCAATATCTTCTTCAGTATTGTTATGGCCACACTTGTTACATTTAAAGTTGTAACCAATTTTCATTCTCCTTTCCTACCCAAATAGCGTTTTTGTTCAAATTTCTCCTGTACTTATATACGTCCCCTGTATATCCAAAAACAAAAATATAGTAAAATACATTTATAAGTTCGTTTAATACTTAAATCTATTGAGAATAGGAGGTCTGTATATGAATAAAAGACTTAATATGTTAATGAAAATTACGCCTTTCCTAAGTGTACTTTTTATCTTAATTGGAATATCTATGGCAATATTCGGTGCATTAGATCATAACCACAAAATGTTTATGGGTTCACTATTCGTAATTGTACAAGCTGCACTTGTAATTACATATACTAAGATGTTTAAAAAAATTGGTTTCTAAAACTTTGAATACCAGCTGAAATGTTCAGTAAATATACTTATCATTTCAGCTGTATTTCCCTATTCAAATAAGGATTTCATTAAAAACTTACATGTATATATTTTTCGTTACATAATTAAGATATCGATATATTAGGAGTGTTAATCATGTCAGGAACGATAATGATTTTGTTATACATTTGTTTCGGATTAAGTGCAGTTTTCAGCTTAATAAAAGAATTGAAAAAGCCACAGAAAAACCAGTTCTTGATTTTAGTTGATTCTCTAATTTTGCTAGGAGCCTTAATCCTAGTAGGTAGTATCTTCATCTAAATTACATAACAAGAACTACATTAGGGAGCAAAGCAGTCTAGCGAAAGCTAACTGTTTTTTTATTAAATAACTATTTTATTAAATTTCATATATACAATCGCTTGTCCATTTCATTTGGCTCTACCCCTCATTTACTATTAGTAATACGAATTTTTCAGAGGTGAATTTTATTGGACGAGTTTTTATCCTCCGCTGCATTAAATCCAGGTTCAGTCGGACCGACACTTCCACCTATGCAACCTTTTCAATTCCCTACAGTTCCCACTGGTTCAACGGGTGCTACAGGGGCACCCTGTAACACTGAGCCTTATTGGCAATACCGGACCACCTGGCATTGTTTTGCTCACATATGGCTTTAAATCTCTCACAATACGTTTTGCATTTCGGATACTCCCATATCATAAATACTAATTACATGTCTTCTTGTTGCAAACTGTAGCTTTCTAATCGAGCGAGTATCACCACACAATGGTTGATGTTCATGTGATTCTGTATGTTCATGTTTATCCATCTCATATTCTTTTAGACGTTTCCACTTGACCTTGTCGTCAATATACAGAACTTGCAGTATGGTGGCGTTTTCCTTCATATATATCTTCCTGGAATAAATTGCAGTTTCTCTAATCTAGATTGATCTACCACTACTTCTGATGCAGTAAGAATCGGGAAACGAAAATTGAGCTTGCATTCTCCATCTTTTTTACACCCCTTGGCAAGATTTCTCCTGTAGGATATTACATACAGCAGACAATACAAAACCAAGTGCCCCTTCAACGAGCGCAATGTGCAGTGAATAAAAATATTTAGCTCACCAATGGAGATGCTCTTATTAGCATAATGAAGCATAAATATTAAAAAGGTTGTCCAAAAGTAGCTACTCAGCTACTTTTGGGCAACCTCTTCTTTTTTATGTGTTTCTGCTTGACTTGACCAAAATAACAAGTAAAATTATCCATATTAGCTTTTAAGCTATATTAATTTAGAAGGTGAGTTGGAATTATGACTCTTCACATTTGTGAAGTAACAGAAAAAAATTGGCGTTCGGTAGCTGCTTTAAACGTCGCAAAAGACCAGCAGCAATTTATTGAAAGCAATGCGTTTTCTCTAGCAGAATCATTATATGAGGGAAACGGAACGTCAGTAGGTTTATATGATGGAGAAACACTTGCAGGATATGCAATGTATGGATGGTATTGTGAAAAACGTAAAAGCGTATGGTTAGACCGCTTTATGATTGACGAGCAATATCAAGGAAAAGGATACGCAAAACGTTTCCTTCGCTTGCTTATTCAATTCTTACAAGATAAATTTGAATGTAAAATAATTTATTTAAGTTTACATCCAGACAACAAACTTGCAATGGGATTATATGAATCATTTGGCTTCCGTTTAAATGGCGATATTGATGATGAAGGCCCAGTTGTAGGTGTTGTAATGGAGTTACTATTAGATGGACATACAAGCCTGTGAAAACAGGCTTTTTATAATCCTTCGTTTTTTGCAATCTAGCATGTTTCTATAAAGCACTTAATTAAGTCCCAAAAATAAGCCTGCAATATACGCAGACTTATTTCACACACTCCTTGAAATGTTCTTGGAACCATTCTTTATTAATATCTTTTCCGATAAACACGACTTCACTTACTCGTTCTTCGCCCTCTTGCCACTCTCTATCGTATGATGCAGCGAACAGTGTATGCACACCTTGGAAAACGATACGTTTATCTACCCCATCAATCGATAAGATCCCTTTGTAGCGATATAAATATTCACCTAGTTCTTGAACGACAGCTGACATCCACTCATTTAGTTTTTGTAAATCTAACGGACGCTCTTCACGTAATACAAACGACTTTACACCTTCTAAATGATTATGCTCTGTATGAGGGTAAATTTGTAACGTATCTTTCGTTTTAAACGTTTGAATTTGTAGTAACGATGGAATATCCACATCACAGTTAGTAGCCTCGATTAACTTTGCAGTCGGATTAATTCCTTGCAGTTCATGTAAGAGATTTTCTTTCTCACTTTCTTCAATTAAATCTAGTTTATTTACTAAAACAACATCAGCAAACGCAATTTGCTCTTTTGCTTCTAGTCCTTTTTCAAAATGTTTATGTATATGATAACTATCTACTACTGTTACAACACCGTTAATTTGGTATGCGGATTGAATAACAGGATCTAAAAAGAATGTTTGAATAATCGGACCTGGATTTGCAAGACCGGTCGTTTCAATTACTAATCCATCAAAGTCCATTTTCCCTTCCGCTTTTACGTCCAGTAATTGTTTTAAAGCGACGAGTAAATCTTCACGTACAGTACAACATAAACATCCATTCGTCATCTCCATAATCTCTTCTTCGACATTCATAATCAGTTGATTATCAATACCAATTTGCCCTATTTCATTTACAATCACTGCTAATTTCTGACCGTGATTTTCTGATAAAATACGATTTAATAATGTCGTTTTCCCTGATCCAAGAAAACCAGTTAATATTGTTACTGGAATCATTCCCTACATCTCCTTATAGCTATATGTTTTTACATTATAGCATATAGAGAAAATCGTTTTTGTAGCAAAACATATTTATTGTATGTCTGAACCTGTAACTATATAATAATATGTAGTAAGAAAGCCTTTTCAAAATATTATTCATTCATCAAGGGGGTACATATAATGGAACGAGTTCAAATGACCGAAACACTAGAATTTTCTCGTATTATTCAAGGTTTTTGGCGTTTAGCAGAATGGAATATGTCAAAGCAAGAGTTACTTTCTTTTATTGAAGCTTGTATGGATATGGGGATTACTACTTTTGATCACGCTGATATTTATGGCGGTTATACGTGTGAAGGACTGTTCGGAGAAGCGTTACAACTCAAGCCTTCTTTACGCGAAAATATGCAAATTGTCACAAAATGTGGAATCGCTCCCCCATCACCGAAATTTCCAGAGCGATATGTTGCGCACTACAATACGAGTGCAGAACATATTATAAGAAGCGCGGAGAAATCTTTACAAAACTTACATACAGATTATATTGATGTATTGCTCATCCATCGTCCTGATCCATATATGGATCCAAATGAAGTAGCAGAAGCGTTCTCACGATTAAAACGAGAAGGAAAAGTCCGTCACTTCGGTGTATCTAACTTTTTACCATCACAGTTTAATATGTTAAGTTCCTATTTAGATTTCCCACTCATTACAAATCAAATTGAAGTTTCTGCGATGCAGCTTGAGCATTTCGAAAAAGGGACAATTGATTTATGCCAAGAAAAAAGAATCAATCCTATGATTTGGTCACCTCTTGCTGGAGGAGAAATCTTTACTGGGCAATCAGAACGTGCTGTACGTGTACGTGAAACGTTACAAAAAATCGCTACTGAACTAGGTGTTACTAGCATTGATACTGTTATGTATGCATGGTTGCTTTCTCATCCAGCTAACATGATACCAATCGTTGGCTCTGGTAAATTAGAACGTGTTAAAACGGCGGCTCTTGCTACAAAAGTTAACTTAGACCGTCAACAATGGTTTACAATTTTCGAAAGTTCTAATGGACATCCTGTACCGTAATGTACAAAAAGAAGAGCCGTTTCTTTACAGCTCTTCTTTTTCATATGTATCTCTAGTCATGGCAAATACACACATATCCCTTAACCCATTTCCATCTACTGCTACACTCGCACTTTCTAACGTACCTTCTAACTTAAAGCCTAATTTCTCAGGTATCGCTCTACTTTTCTTATTTAAAGAATCACATCGAATTTCTACACGGTTTGCTTTCAGTTCAGAAAAAGCATAATTCGTTAAACCCTTTGCAGCCTCTACCATATAGCCTTTTCCACTAAACCTTGAATCAATCCAATACCCAATTTCAAATTGAGGTATATCCCAATTAATACGATGTAATCCAGCTGATGCAATAAATTCAACTGTTTCTTTCGAAAAAACTAGTAATCTTAAATCCTCACGCTGCAGAAATTGAATATGCGATTTTCTAATGCTCACTTCTACTTCTTCCTCTGTTTGCTCTTTTTGTGCAAAAACCATCCATGGCTTTAATTCTTTCATAGAAGCTTGAATTGCATCGTATACAGCTTTACCGTCACCTGGTTTCGGCATTCGAATAAATAGCCTTTCAGTATAAAATTCAGAAGGAAAATCAAATAATAACGGATTCACTTTCAACACTCCCTATAATTCTTTTATATATAATAATATCCATCTCAAACTATACAGTAAAGAAATTTCTGAATTTTATACTTTTAATTCATTTACATCTACCGCTACACGAACTCCGGATTCAATTGCCCCTTGTATCCATCCGTGATATAACGTTGTATGATCACCAGCAAAATATAATCTCCCCTCTGGTTTTATAATTGCTGGTTGTAGTTCAGATTCTTGACCTGCCTGAAATAGCGCAAAACCTCCAAGCGAATATGGATCCAACGTCCAACTTTTTGATATGCCAGACAAGAACTCATCATATACTTGGCCGCCTAATATTGTCGCTAAGTTCTGTAGTGTGTAATAGATACGATCCCCTTTTGATAATCCATCCCATAACAACGCATCATAAGACCATGTATAACTTCCTAACATCATAGCAGGTCCTTTCTCTCCAATTCCGTGACTTGGATAATAAGCGTAACGAATTGGCAGATCCGTTATAATCCTGCCACCTAACTGTCCTTGTTCTTCCCAAAATCGACTTTTAAATTGAATTCCTATTTTTGTCGCTGGCATATAATGCAATTCACGAATTGCTTTCCATTTTTCATGAGATATAGAATCAAATGGATCTACTTCTACAAAGCGCATTGTCGAAAATGGAATTGTATTAATAACTAAATCCCCTGTAATACTACTATATTCGAAAGTTTTCTCGTTCCGATAGAAAGCTGTCACACTGTTATCGTGTTGCTGAAGCTTCATTAATTTTTGATTATATATAATATTTTCTTCTAATTGTGGTAAGAAGGACTTTGGTAATCTATCATTTCCCCCTACTATTTCACAAAAACCACCCTCCTCTTGCATAATATATAAAAAGCGTAAAGTCTCAACAAATGACCTTTCCAAAAAACCTTCTAAATCTAATAAAACACCGATCATCTCGATTGTGACTGGTGAAAAGTAAGTATTATATTGATAAGGATGATACTTTAAAAATTGTCCTGTAGAGTATCTTCCAAAATCCTTTACTACAACATCCCAATTTTTCTCTGGGTTCTTTTTTATAAAATTTATAATAGGCTGCACTGCTAACAATAATAACTCCTCTGACGTTTTCCCGACTTCATTCATTTCCACAGGGTACTTTAATATACTTGGATCTTTTTCATATTGTTTTAATGTTGTTTTCCGGCCATTTACATAAACGATATCTGTCTCATTTCTATTAATAAAAGGGCTTACCTCTAGTCCAAATTTTCTTATATATGCCATCGTTAATGTGTGCGAATACGGAATTCTCATTGCCCCTACATCCAAATATAATCCGGTATCTTCCATTCTAACCGTCTCTATACGGCCACCTACCCGGTTATTTGCTTCAAAAATCTTCACTTCATGTCCTGCAGCTTTTAATAAAGATGCCGAAACCAACCCTGCCATGCCAGCCCCTACTACTATAATTTGCTTCGGACGAGTCGTCTTCTTTAACCCTTTTTTTATAACTTTTAACGTTTCATCCATCTCAGTGTTATACATTATATCTTTCTGCACAATTCCACCCCTTACTTCATAAAGTGAAACTATAATCAGTGGGGGTTCTTCCCCCACTGATTATTAGTTGAACCAATCGGGCTTTTATGGGCAGTTAATCTCCAACCTATCTTCTTTGCTCCAGCCGAATTTGGAGGTGGGAGTTTTACTGCCCGTTAATGCGGGATAAAATGGGCATTAGTGGTTTAGTGCATTTTATTCATAAATCCCCATAAACATAACAACATGGAAAGAGGAATATTCACTAAAAGTACATAAGAGTTAGCTTTCACATCTCTTCACGCCTCGTATAATATAGCAACAGCAAAGAAGGAGTGGTTGAAAATGAAACAAACTTACGACTACCACGCTACAAAGAAGTATTTAGAAGAAAAGAAACAACAACTATGCAATAAACTTAGTAGTATGCACCTTTCCAAAAAAGAGTTTGAACAACTAAAACTTGAGATTGATAACTATGATTATATTTTAAATTTAGTCGAAATGAATCATTATGAAAGAGGCTTTTCTCATTAATTGTGGATAGTTTGTTTATCCACTTCGTATTTTGAGCATTTTATTACGCATTTTTCGTAAGTAAATATATAATAGGATGTACATTAAGATTGAGAGGTATATTCTATGATCAAATTAAGTGTGTTAGACCAATCCCCTATTTCAGATGGTAGTACAGCAACCCAAGCTTTTTCACATACAGTTACGCTTGCGCAAGAAGTTGAAAAACTAGGATTCACACGCTTTTGGGTATCTGAGCATCACAATTCTGTCAGCCTTGCTGGTTCAAGTCCAGAAATACTTATTTCTCATATTGCAGCAAAAACGGAGCGTATGAGAGTTGGTTCAGGTGGTGTTATGTTACCTCACTATAGCCCGTATAAAGTTGCTGAGAATTTCCGCGTTTTAGAAGCTCTTTATCCAAATCGTATTGACCTTGGTGTCGGCAGAGCACCTGGCGGTATGCCAATTGCAACTCGCGCACTACAAGAAGGAAAAATGGTCTCACTTGATCAATACCCAGAGCAAATTGCAGATGTTGCAATGTACTTACATGATCAAGTACCAGAAAACCATCATTACGCAAATTTAAAGGCTACCCCTGTCATTCCAACATCTCCTGAGATGTGGATGCTCGGTTCTAGCGGAGAGAGTGCGATGATTGCCGCAAAACAAGGTGCTTCTTTTGCATTCGCACAGTTTATTAATGGATACGGTGGCCCTGAAGTAATGAAGGCTTATCAGGAACAATTCCAACCTTCCTATTTAGGAGACAAACCAAAATCAATCGTCTCTATTTTTGTTATTTGCGGAGAAACGAATGAAGAGGCGGAAAAAATTGCTTCTAGTTTAGATTTATCAATCTTATTACTAGAACAAGGAAAGCGTACAACTGGTACTCCTTCTATCGAAACTGCACAAAATTATTCATACAGCGCTTATGATCTATTCCGTATAAAAGAAAATCGTCAACGTATGATCGTCGGTGATCCATCTTCTGTGAAAGAACAAATCGTAAACTTAAGCAAAGCGTACAATACTGACGAATTTATGATTGTTACAATTACTCATCGATTTGAAGATAAATTGAATTCTTATCGCTTACTAGCAAATGCTTTTCATTTATAAATATTAAAGGGAGATACATCAATTATGATGCATCTCCCTTTCTTACTACTTATTACTTTTGTTGTTTATATATGCAATAGCTTCTTTTAACAGCTCTTCAAAATCCTCAGGGTAATCATGGTTTAAATTAGGCACAACCTTATACTTATGTTCTATATTATTATCTCTTAATAATTGTACAAATTGCTGCGTACATTCGAAACAATCTTCATCTTGATCCCCGCATATTATATATCCCTTTATATTTTTATCTTGTAGCACTCCCAACAACTCATTCCATTCTTCAATCTCTGGAAGCCACGGCGCCACAAAAATAAAACCATCTACCTCTATATCTTTTTGTAAAATCGTATACAAAGCTACTCTTGCGCCAGCAGAAAAACCACCAATTATTACACTTTTTACTGTATGATTTTCTTTAAAATTAACGTAATGCTCCTTTAATTCTTCTTTCCCTCTATGTATATCATCCCAAACAAATCCATCTGAAAACTGAATTTGCGAAGATTGTGGTAAAACCAATGTATAATCTTGATCCAAAACAGATTTCCAATATGGTTCTACTATTCCTATATTTTCTTGATCTCCGTGCATTGCAATAAATAGTTTTTCTTTTTTCTTACCTTCAATACATTTCACGTCTGCTCGTTCTGTTTTCTTTGCTAATTCTTCTCTTTCTTTACATAATTGAACCATTTTATGAAACTCTTCAAATTTATGTAGTGGTTTTAAATCGTCGTCGGTCATTAAATATTCATTTCCATACCAAAAACCCTTTTCTATAATGGCTTCCTTCATTACATGCATCGCTTCTTCTTCAAGCCCTGCTGCACCCGCTAGTGCATATTTGAAATTATATATTTGGGCCTCATTTCCCACTATGCCTTTCGCATGCTCCATTATATAAGTGTACGCTTCCAAACTCCCTTTATTTGCGTAACGATGTAACGTTTCATTTAATAATTGAATGTAAGTCGTATTATTTTTCATACCCCAATTCCCCCTTAACCTTTTCTCCTATTTATCTTTCAAACCTTTGTACCATTCTGTAATCACTGTATATAATTCACGCAAACAATACTTAATCATTACACTTCTTCGTCCAATAAGTTTATTATAAAATTCAATAGACTGAAAAATCAATATTTTAGCAAACAAAAAAAGACAACAATATATTTATTGTTGTTTTCTACACATCTATCCACTTTTTTGTTTTTTTCTGTCTGGTTTACTTGAAACTAAATAATGTTTTTCTGAAATATATAAGTCTCTTTTTAATATACGATTTAAATAAGGTCCTAATTTCATCCCGCATATAAGACGCTCTTCACTACCTTCAACAATCGGAAACATTTCTTTTTCTGTTACGTACTGATCTACTGCTTTTTGTACGATATCAATTTCTTTAACTAGGTTTAGATTTTCTTCTGTATGTTCAAATACCTCAAGCGTTTCCTTCGTAATAAGAAAACTATTTGTTGGAAATGCAAGTAAATATGGCTTTAACAAATCATAATTTACTGTATAATCATCATTTACTAATACTGTATAAACAATATTAGCATTCTTTTCTAGAAACTTAGCCATCGCTTGTTCTAATTCATCTTTCGTAATTTCACGCTCTTCTTTTTCAGTTCTGAAAAAGCGAAACATCGCATCGCCTCCTTTTTTACTATATTATAGCATAAAAGAAAACTGAAAAATTACAAAAAAAGCCATTGAACAAATTTTTCAATGACTTTTTCTTAATAAACTTTCATTTATTTTAAGAACGCACTTAACATCCATACGTGTTGTTCTAATGTAGTATGAATTGCTAATAACATGTCCGCTGATGTTTCATCGCCAGCTTCGCCAGCAACTTCCATGCCTTCTTTTAATTCTTGAATAAGTGCAGAGTAATCATTCACTAATGTTTGCACCATTTCTTCTGCTGATTCCTTGCTTGTCCCTTCACTCACACTAGATGTTGCAAGATATTCTTTCATTGTCGCTAAAGGCTTACCTTCCAACGCTAAAATACGTTCTGCTAATTCATCGATATACGTTCCAGCTTCATTATAAAACTCTTCAAATTTCTCATGTAATGTAAAGAAGTGTGGTCCTGTCACATACCAGTGATAATTATGTAGTTTCACATATAACACATTCCAGTTTGCTACCTGCTTGTTTAATACTTCAACAACATTTGTTTTCGTACTCATACAATCCACTCCTCTTATCATTTCATAATGTTTATCTTTTAATAACCTAGTTACATGTTACCATACATTTCCTATCATTTCGAACGATTGGCTTATATGTAACAAAGTTTTAACACCTTTAATACTTCCCTAATACCTTTTAATTCATGTATGTTTTCCAACACTTCATACGTCTAATTGTCCAAGCTCATACATATGCATAATAGTAAATCAAGCTCATCGTAGTAGAAAGAGGGATAACATGGACAATCAACAATGGCAAGTAGCAAAGAAAGTTGCTGCTACTTATATTGGAACAGTCGTTGGAGCTGGATTTGCTACTGGACGAGAAATAGTTGAATTTTTTACAGTGAACGGATTTTATGGAACAATTGGCATATGTGTAAGTGGATTTTTTTTTATTTGGCTTGGCACAAAAATGATGTTACTTTCATCACAAATCGGTGCATTTTCAGCGCAAGAATTTAACAAATATTTATTTGGAGATGTATTTGGAAATGTTGTAAATACACTATTATTACTCGTATTATTTGGTGTAACGAGCGTTATGTTATCAGGAGCTGGAGCGGTATTTGAAGAGCAACTTCGTTTACCAAGACAACTCGGCATTTTCATTACAGTGATTGCTTGTCTCATTATAGGTAGTCGGGGATTACAAGGTGTTTTTGAAGTAAATACACTTGTCGTACCTATTATGATGATTTTTATTATCGGACTTGCTATTACAACTTTTTTTCACGGTACAACTCCTATTAGTAATACTATTCCAGCAGAGAGCTGGAATATGAAATGGATCACTAGTCCTATTACATATGTCGCCTTAAATCTTTCTCTCGCCCAAAGCGTTCTCGTCCCTTTAGCCAGTGAAGTAAAAGATCGCAAGGCCATTTTATGGGGCGGTATTTTAGGTGGGGCAGGACTTTCTTTAATTTTATTATGTAGCCATTTAGCTATCTTATCAGTCGATCAATTTTATCAATATAACATCCCAATGGCTGAAGTCATAAGAAAGTTCAATGCAACTTTTCACTTTTTCTTTGTTCTTATCATTTTCGGTGAAGTGTTCACAACATTAGTTGGCAATGTATTTGGAATGACAAAACAAATGCAATCCATCACCGGGTGGAAAAGTAACAATATTATTTTCTTCATTTTACTAATAAGTTATTGCTTTAGTTACGTTGGCTACAGTGAGTTACTTCACATTCTATATCCTATAATCGGGTGGGTCAGCATCATTTTACTTCCAATTATCGCTTTCAAACAACTTCAAAAAACATAAAAGAAGCATCCATGTTTATTGGATGCTTCTTTTATGTTTATTCACAATCATCACATACTTCCCAGTACGGTCCCATTTCGAGTGCTAAATATGGCTTTAGTTGCAAGCGAATCATCCGACTAGGCATACGTTCTAAAACGAATTGAATTCCTTCTTCCTCTTCATCTAATTCAACCTTTGAAATCACAATTCTTTGCATAGTAGAAATGGGTATCCCATCTTTATATAAAGTGATTTTCACCTCATCATATTCATTAAAATACAATTCAACACTCATTTGATTTTTTAACAGTTCATCAACAATTTCATATTTATCATTTCGTTCCTGGATTATATATTTCCAGCCACCACTACCTTCTTCTTTCGGAGCTGCTTGAAATATTGTCATCAAATCCTCGTATAGCATAAGATAACCCCTCTCTTACTAAAAAACGATGGGTATTATATATACCCTTTATCTCTATCACTATCCATATGTATTGTACCATATATCACCGTCCTTACCGTATTCATTTGCTTCATAACTACATATAAAACACCTAGATTCTCTTCATTATTATATGGATTGTCTCTTACTTCATTTTTTAATATGCTTCTAAACTTTTGAAAGCATGTCAAACTTAATGAAATGCATTCTTTGCCCATCTTCCACTTATTATTTACTTGCAACAACAAAAAAGAAGAGTGACTTATATCACTCTCCTTAAAAGAATTTCCCAGTAGCTGCTAACGCTAATACTAGTATTAAAATTGTAAATAATAATGATACAATGAAACTAAAAATAGGTAATGCTTTCTTTTCATCCTTCTTAAAGAGTAACTTTAAACTAAGAAAGATGTTTACTGGTACAAATATAAAATAAAAATATTTAACAATTTGCACCGAACTATTCGAAAGTGTTTTTAAAATAAACACTTCAATTAGAAAAACAATAAAAAATGAAATACTTAACCAAAATGAGACATAACTAAGCCAAGAATTTCTCTTGGTACCCCAATAAACTCCCATACTAATCTCCTTTATTTGTATTCTACATCATTATAATTATACACAAAGTTAACAAATACCTCTATTTTTCGACAAACATTATACAAAATATGCATTTACATAATAAAAACAGACTACACCAAAATAGCATACTGCTACTTTGGTGATAGTCTGTCCTCTGTTACACTTTAAATCTTTCAATTAACCCTTGTAATTCTTCAGCCATTTGAGATAACGTACCTGCCGCAGAACTAATCTCCTCAATGGACGCTAGTTGTTCTTCTGCTGATGCTGCAACGTTTTGAGTACTCGTCGCATTATTCTGTGCTGTCATTGCAATTTGCCCTACTGAAATAGACACTTCATTTGCACCTTTTGACATCCCATTAGCCGTTTCAACCATTGTTTTAATTTGATCTGCAATTTCATTTGTAGATTGTAAAATCTCAGTAAAGTTTTGCTTCGTTTCATTCGCAATAACAAGTCCAGATTGAACTTCTTCATTTACATGCCCCATAGATTTTACCGTCTTACTCATGTCATCTTGTATTTCACATATTAATTTACTAATTTCACTAGAAGATACGCTAGACTTCTCGGCCAATTTACGTACTTCATCTGCAACGATTGCAAATCCTCTTCCATGCTCTCCTGCTCTTGCAGCTTCAATTGCCGCATTTAAAGCTAGAAGATTTGTTTGATCTGCAATATTTTGAATTACTTCTAGTATGTCACCAATTTGTTTTGATTTATTATTTAATAACTGTATAACTTCATCTGATTGTGAAACAGATTCTGCAATAGACTGCATTTGATTTACTGTTTTTCCTACCAGTTTCTCGCCATTTTCTGCTTTTTCACGAGTATGAGCAGAAGCCATATTAATTGATGATGAACTATTTGCAACATGCTGAATTCCTTCTGTTACATCAAATAGTAACATTGCACCATTTTCTACACTTGTCGTTTGCGTTGTTGCCCCGCTCGATATTTCATCCATTGCCATTGTAATTTGCTCAGTCGCTTCACCTGCTTGTCTTACACTTGCCGTTAGCTCTTCTGATGCTGCTGCAACATGTCCAGCCGAAGTATTAATTCTTCCGATTAACGTTCGCAATGCATCTGTCATCTCATTAAATCCTTTTGCAAGTTGGCCAATTTCATCATTAGAATGGATATCGATTGTTTGCGTTAAATCTCCCTCACTTATTTCTTTAGAAGTAGCAACTAATCTTTTTAATGGCTTCGTTATAGAAAGTGTTACAAAATAAATAAGTGCCCCGCCTATAACTAATGAAATGAACATAACAATTAACATATTATAAAATACAGGCTGCGCAGCTTCAATTACTTCATTTGAGTACATCGTCCCACCGATTTTCCAACCTGTTTTTACATTTGTAGCAAATACCATTTTCTTTTCGCTACCGTCATACGTATAGGAAAAAGAGCCATGATTATCTTCATAAATTTTCTTCGCCCAAGAATCCGCTGCTTTTTCTCCTGATTTTTCTTGAGGATGTGCAATTATTTTTTGTTTCCCATCTAAAATAAAAGCATATCCTTTTTTACCAATATTAATTAACTTTGTTGTTTTTAATAAATTATCTAAACTTAAATCTACCGCTACAACACCGTTTTTATCTTCTGCTTGTTTTGCAATCGTTACGACAATATGTCCATTTCCTTGTGCCTTATACGGCTCAGTAATTACGATACCACCTTGTTTTGCCACTGCATCTTTATACCAAGAACGTTCTGTTGGATCATAGTTTGCTGCCATTTGTATATTTGGTTCTTGCACAAATTTCTTATCATTCCCAGCAACATATACTTGCTCAACATCTTTATTCAAATTGATATATTGAGATAACATTCTTCTTAATTCATCTTGATTATCCCCTTGATACATATTACCTTGAATCACCCGTGCAAAATTATTCACATCATTAAATTTTGCATCAATCATTTGATTGATTAAATTATCTAATATTTTTATATTGTCGTGAGCACTGCTCGTAATTTGTGATTCAAAATTCTTTTTAGCCGTTTGATAAGACATGCCTCCAATAATAGATACAGCCGCAATTAAAATGACAAAAAATGACATTAGTAGTTTTTTTGCTACTTTCATATCACGAAACCAATTTAATATTCTACCCATTACAAACCTCCTGCTTTTCAATTTCAAAAGTTAAATCTAGTTAATTACAAATATTTCCCATTCCCGAATTATTATTTTCATAACCTATTATGATGAATACTTTGTAAAGTTTAAACAATTAATTTCTCTTTGTCCATATATACGAATAATATTATTATAAAATTTACAAATGCAAAAAAAAGCCAAAGGGAACCACCCTTTGGCTTTTTACATTTTTTTATGCTGTTTAGAAATCTTTTTCCACTTATCACGCTCTGCTCTTGCAAGAACAGCATCTTGTTTTCTCATAAAATATGCCAGTTCTCTTTGTAGTTTTTTATAGCTTTGCAAACGATTTATCGTAATAGTTCCGTTATCAATTGCATAATGCACTGCGCAACCTGGCTCATTTTCATGCTTACAGTCCCTAAAACGGCACGTTTTTGCTAATTCTTCAATATCAGAAAATGTTGTTTGAATTGCATCGCTACCTTCCCAAAGTTGCAGTTCCCTCATACCCGGCGTATCAATAACTAAACTACCACTCGGTAATCGGAACAATTCACGATGAGTTGTCGTATGCCTTCCTTTACTATCTTCCTCACGAATATCTCCCGTTTTTGCTACTTCAATTCCTATAAGTGCATTTAGCAAAGTCGATTTTCCAACCCCGGATGATCCGACTAGAGCAATTGTTTTCCCAGCAGAAACAAATTGCTGCAACGAGTCAATGCCAGTATGTTCTAAACTATCAACGATGAAGATCGGAACACCAATTGCCACGGCTTCCGTTTCTACAATTTTCTGTTCCACATCTTCACATAAGCTACTCTTCGTTAAAACAATAACAGGCATTGCACCGCTTTCATACGCTAATAGTAAATAACGTTCCATTCTTCTTACGTTAAAATCATGATTAAGTGCATTCACTAAAAATAAATAATCCACATTTGCTGCTATTACTTGTTCTTCCGTTCGAGTACCAGCCTCTTGTCTAGAAAAAGAACTTCTTCTCGGAAAAATACGATGAATAATTGCTTTCTTTTCATTCTCTATTTTCTTTATATACACCCAATCACCAACCGCTGGATAATCTCCCTTCGTTACTGCTTCATGTCGAAACTTTCCAGACAGCTCTGCCATATATTCACCATCATTGCAAATAATTCGATATATATGCTTATGCTCAAGTAAAATACGTCCTACTTCAAAGTTCTCTACAGCTTGTTCCCCAAAAAAAGAATCCCAGCCGAATGATTCTAAAATATTTTGATTCAAATTGATATCCTCCCTAGTTTAAGCTAAGCGGAAGGATCGTGCGCTAACTTATACAGTCTCGCCCTTTCCATCCACCTTTGTATTTGGTTTATTATTCATATAAGTTATTTTCGCCATAACACATCACCCCGTTCTCATTTTAATTACTCTCATTATATGGAATATTTATTTAAAAAGCTACTTTATTTAATGTAATTTTCAAATAATTTATGTTTCATCATTCTAATTTGCCCACGGTGATTAATCTCATCTTCTAACACATGAAACCACAGATAGTGCTGGTTATACGCTACATCGTTAGGCCACTTTCTTTCTGGCATGAGCCATTCATCATCTTGTTCACTCAAATACTTCAGAGATTCTTCTCGAACACTTTGTAAAAGTTGTACATAATACTGTATGTCATGACCACGGATTGTTCTCCCCGCTTCCCCTAAATACAGTGCGTCTTCCCATATTTCTAATTCTTCTTTTGTAAAGTCGCGCTCTTGAAATGAAATAAGTTGATGAGCTTTTTCTATAGCTGCTATATGTTTTAATAACGCTCCGATGGAATTTCCTCCACTCGGCATAATTAATTCTAATTGCTCAACTGATAGATCTTTTATTTCCTGTAATGTTACAGCCCTCGTATGCTCCAGCATGCTTACTAATTCCCCTATATTTTTTGTATAACCATCCACACTTCTTATTCGATAATCTATATTCATCTCACGCACCCCTTTCTACATTCATATTAAGGAATAACCGCTTCATATAATAGACTGAAATATATCAGATTTTTCTGTTATAATTAAATTGAATACATAATAAACCCAAACAAACTTTCTCAATATGCTTCTATGAAATATTAAAAGGAATCAATATAAAATAATCGAATCTTATTCACTAAAAGGAGTGGATTCGATGGAAATGTATCAATGGATAACTGCTGTTCTCGTTGGTGGCATTACCGGTTTCGTTTCCCATCTAATCAATAACCAAGGTAAGTTATTGCTTCCACGCCGTTTGAAAACTTTTTTTCACTTTGGGTTTTTAACTGATATTTTCACTGGTAGTTTAGCTGCACTTCTTGGACTCGTTTTATTCGATGTCACCTTAATAAAAGAAATTATTAAAGTATCCATTGTGACTGCTATTTCCGGTCAGACTTTCTTACTGCACCAAGCGCTTGGTGGTGAGCAGGCTAAAAATACACAAATTGGGAAAGCTGATGAGAAGATTCAAGAAATTGACAAATTATTACGACGTTAGTCTATACTTTCTTTAAAAATTATTGCTATAATAAACAATAAATATTTTCTATTGCGTCGTTTGTCAGAAGAAAGGGTGTTTCGTATGACAAAAAAGAAAATAGAAGATTTCTTAACAAACACTGAAAAAGAGGAACTGCTAGAAAACTATAAATGTTTACGAGAAGCCCGCACAAAAAGCGAAGCTAACTATTTTGGTGAAGCAGTCAACCATCTATTAAATAAAGCAAAGCAACGAATTATTAAAGATGCAGGCATACACGATGAAAATGCAGCAACTGTTCAATCAAAGAAAAAAGCACTGTTTTAGTTCAATTAGCTAAAACAGTGCTTTTTATTACGGTATTTTTTTCACATCTTTTTCACATCTTTTTCACAAATATAAGTAGTCCTATATGCTAAGCTAAGTATATCCTTTTCCAAGGAACTATATGCCGATATATAAATCCCTATTTTTATAGGGATTTTTTATTTTTGGATTCCTCATAACTTTGTTACAATACCTTTATACTATTTGTCTACTTTCTTTAATCTTTGCACTCAAAAATCCCTTCATGTATTTCTCCCCCTCTTCTCAACTAAGCTTCTAAAATAGTTTCGATCTCTTTCATAATCTTTTCATTCAATGAAACTTCCACCGCTCTTACACTTTCTCTTATTTGCTCCGCTCGTTTCCCACCAGGAATAACAGTATCAATTCCTTTTTTGTTTAATAGCCACGCTAAAGCTAAATGCGGTACTTCAAGATTCATTTCTTTAGCTAAGTCTTTTAAATTCTCAACTTTTTGAAAATTGCTCTTATATGTATTTTCTTCAAATAGATTTACACTTTGACGCCAATCTCCTTCGTTCAATTTAAAATATTCTGTATATTTTCCGCCTAATATCCCAAATGCAAGAGGCCCGTATGGAATAAATGAAATACCTGATTCTATACAGTACGGCAAAAGTTCTTCCCCAGCAGCACGATCCAACATATTATACGGTGATTGTACAACATCTATCTGTCCGTGCTGATTCGCTTCTTTTAATTGCTCTACGTTTACGTTAGATATTCCAATTGAACGAATTTTCCCTTCTTCTTTTAGACGAGCAAGCTCTCCAATTGAATCTATGTAACTTGTTTCTGGATTTGTAAAATGCAAATAATATAAATCAATATAATCAGTTTGTACTCTTCTTAAGCTATTTTCCACAGCATTTCTTAAATAGCTTCGTTCATTATTAATATAAACCTCTCCATTTAATAACGGCTGTATTCCACCTTTTGTAGCAAGTACAACTTCATGGCGTTTTCCTTTCAATACATCCCCTATCAATTCCTCTGATCTACCGAAACCGTATGAATCTGCTGTATCAAAAAATGTAATCCCTTGCTGGATAGCTTCTTCTATTAATCGTTTTCCTTCTTCCTCATTCACATCAGCATATAAATTATGCCCCCCTACAGCGTTTGTTCCTAACCCCAACTTCGAAATATGTAGTCCTGCCTTTTGTAATTTTGTATACTTCATTTTTTCTCCCCCCTATATTTCTATTGTTCGAATATATTCAAAAAATAGAAATATACCACTTTATATGTTATAGTGCAAACTATATGAACTTATACAAGCAGGTGAAAAAATGCGTACTCTCTATCATCCAAACCGAGAAGAAATTCAATTCTCTTCTGTCTTATACGCACTTAGCGATCAAATTCGTTTACAAATTGTAACTATGCTATTAGAGAAAAACGAACAATCTTGTGGTGCGTTAAACATTCCCATTGCGAAATCAACTTTATCTCACCATTTCAAGGTTTTACGTGAATCCGGTGTTATGTATACACGCCTTGAAGGAACACAGCGCTTCATTTCAATTCGTAAAGATGACTTACATGCTAGATTCCCCGGTTTATTAGATGTCATAATACATGCGACAGAACCATACTAAAAACAACATCTCATATTCATATGAGATGTTGTTTTTAGTTTTTAATACTGTGAAGCTTTATTCATTGAGGATTTTGTTCTTCACCATAACTACCAAGTCCCTTCCTAATTTAAGGTCTGAATAAAACGTTTAAACGCCGATATCCCTTCGTCATCTCTTTTAAAAACACCAGCATCTTCAAGCGCCTGTATAAATTTCTGTCCTAATTCTTCTTTTACAATCTCCTGTACATTTTGTTCATGTATCCGATTGTCATATTTGATTTTTAATTGTTCTGCCCATCGTATATGAGGCGTTGGAATATCATTTGGAATGTTAAGTAAGAGTTTTTCCACTTCCTGAAGTTCTGTTTTTAAACGCGCAGGTAGTACAGCTAACCCCATTACTTCTATTAGACCGATATTTTCTTTTTTAATATGTTGTATTTCCGCATGAGGGTGAAAAATACCTAATGGATGTTCGTTACTTGTACGATTGTTCCGTAAAACAAGATCCAATTCGTACATACTATTCCGGTAACGGGCAATCGGAGTTATCGTATTATGTGGAACATCATTCGTAAATGCAAATATATTAACGAACGGATCACTATATCTCTTCCACCTATCTAATATGTACTCCCCTGCATTTACTATTTGTTCTATGTCGTTACTTCTTAAGCGAATAACTGACATTGGCCATTTAATAATAGAACATTGCATTTCTGGAAAGTTAGTTAGTTTAAACATTAGGTCGTTTGATGCATTTGCCATAGCAAATTCATAATTTCCACCTTGATAATGGTCATGTGTTAGAATAGATCCTCCTACAATAGGCAAATCTGCATTAGAACCAAGGAAATAATGCGGGAATTTTTCTACAAATTTTAACAAACGTAAAAATGTTTGACGGTCAATTTTCATATCGCGGTGTTCTGAGGACAATACAATACAGTGTTCATTGAAGTATATATATGGAGAATACTGTAGAAGCCAACTTTCATCTGTAAGATTCATCCGAATCATACGATGATTCGAGCGTGCTGGATGTCCACTTCTACCTCTATATCCTTCATTCTCAATACAAAGTAAACATTTTGGATAATTAGTACTTTCCAATATTTTTTCTCTAGCAATTTGTTTCGGGTCTTTTTCTGGTTTTGATAAGTTAATCGTTATATCAATGGCACCATATTCCGTATTTACTTTATAATTTATATTTTTGGCAATTTGCTTCATTTGAATATAGTTGCTGTTTTTACTTAATTCATAGAAGTAATTTGTTGCAGCCTTCGAATTTTGTTCGTATTTTTCATAAAATAGAGAATTGATAACGGACGGTTTGGACATAAAAACATCCATAATTGCACTTGCTAAAATCTCCCTCTCGTCCATTACTGACTCAATGACTTTATGCATACAAGCATATTCAATTAACTCTTCCAATAACTCCGAAATTGCTTTCTTTTCAGGTGCAGGCGCTGACGCTTCCAATACAAAGTCCTCTAAACGAAGTAAAGAAAGAATTTTATTCCTTGTATATATTTCATCTTCTTGTTCAATTAATTGAATTTCAATAGCTCGATCAATTAACTGCTGGATAGCTTGATATATCATCAGTATATACCTCCTCTAACCTTATAGTTGTTTATGTTGTTGCGATGCCAGTTCTATGTGCCTTTTATCATTTTATGAACAGACGTATGGGATAACCACCATACTAATATACGTTGCATGAAAAAAAATTAAATACTAGATTCCACGGTATATGGGACAGAACCATACTAAAAAACATCTCCTATGAATAGGAGATGTTTTTTAGTATTTTCTATTCTTTTAATAAATCTATTAATCCATTCCCTTCAGATGTACGTTCATATCCTAAAGGTACAGTTCTTTTAATAAGTTGTGCATATATTTCTGGCTCTGATAATTTTCTACCATATTCCCTCTCACACTGCTTAATAAGCAATGCGAGTGCTCCAGCGACATGGGGTGTCGCCATAGAAGTTCCACTTAATACCGCATATTTCCCTTCAAGATACGTAGATAAAATTTCATCACCTGGCGCAACTAAGTCAATTTCTTGATTCGAATTACTAAAACATGCGATTTTTCGTTCTAAATTGACAGCACCGACTTCAATTACTTCCGAGTAAGCACCTGGGTAATCTAGTTCCTCCGTATTATCATCACAATCTCCATTATTCCCAGCAGCACATACGACGAGAACATCTTGCTTTACCGCGTTTTGAATTGCTTCATGTAATTCTGGAACGTCTTGCGGGCCACCAAGTGACATTGATATAACTCTAACTCTTTCTTTATTAGGCCCTCTCCAATTTACAGCATAATGAATCGCCTCAATAATTTGCTCATAACTTCCAGAACCATCTCCCGCTAAAACCTTTAACACTAACATTTTAGCAAGCGGTGCGACTCCTAAAACCCCAACACCATTTTCTGTCGCTGCAATTGTCCCCGCTACATGAGTACCGTGCCCATTATTATCAAGATAAATATTCGGATCCCCTTCGTAATCTTTCGTGAAATTTCTTCCGCCGATAATGCGATCCTTTAAATCTATATGATTCATATCACACCCTGTATCTAATACGGCAACGACAATATCTTTTCCTTTCGCACTCTTCTCCCATACTTGCGGAGCATGAATGAGTTGTACACCTGGTGGAATTTCATTTACTTGTTCAACCACCTTTTCGACTGTAAAAGGAATCAATTGTATACCTTTTTGTTTATTCGCTGTACTACTATTCATCGTAATCCCTCCTGAAAATAAATTATTTTCATTTCAGACCACTTTTGAAAATGCTTACATGTAACATTCGTTTTATTCGTTTCGTATTCCTCCCTTAAAAATATTTCTCAATATAGCTTACTAATTTTATCCCGCATTAACAGGCAGTAAGACCCCCACTGATTAAAGTTTCACTTTATACTACTCTTTTATTTATCTCGTAATTTTTAGACACGAAAAATTACGAGATAAATAAAAGGACCAATTTAATGGTCCTTTTATCATTTTTATAGAATGATATGAAATTTTAAAAATAAAATAAGTTAAGATTAAGCCTCACTCTTATTTAAAAACTTCTCTATTTCTTTTATTAAATGTTTCGCTCCATCTATACTAACAGTAATGTTTCCATTTGCTAATGATATGTTTTGATTTGAAACATCACCTGTTATTTGACAAGCATTGTAAGGTTGATATTTTTGTAAAATGACTTTGTCTTCTTCTACGAAAATTTCAAGCGGTGATTTGATTTGTATTCCCAATACATCACGTAATTCTTTAGGAATAACAATTCGTCCTAATTCGTCTACTTTTCGAATAACTCCTGTTGCTTTCATATTACTCCCCCCTTACTTTCTATTATTTTTTCCACCTCGCTCTTTCCATTTTATCACTTTTTGGTAATACTTGTATCTTTTTAGAAAATTTTGTACTCAAGTTAAAAAAACACAGTTAACGAATACGTAATCGCTCTTTCAATTGTTTTAAATAACGAGATCGTATCAGCAAGAAATATACAACTTGAATTCCTACGAAAATACTTAATACAATCGTATTTTCTTTAAATAGTGAGTACTCAAACATCTGTCCCAGTGCAGTTAATGCTACTGCTCCATGTAATGTTGCAACGCCTATTGGAACGAAGAATAAAAGTGCCAATCGAATTGTAACCACTTTCGATAATTCTCCGCTCGTTAAACCTACTTTTCGAATCATTTCAAATAAACGAGTATCATCCTCCAAATCAGAAAACAAACGGAAGTAAAGGAAGCTTCCCGCACATACGAAAAATACGATACCAATAAAGAAACCTACAAATAGAATCGGTCCTGCGATTTGTAAACTTTGATTTTGTTCATACTCTTCTGCACTAAACATTGCATGTTCTTCATAAGTCTTCATTTGATGAGTAAGCTCTTTACCAACTTCAATTTCATCTTTCGTTCCTTCTGTTTTGTATACATAATCTTTTTCCTCTTTAAAGCCATCTTGTAATGCATCATATTGATTATTAGAGATTACATAGACGTTACCTCGTAGTATTTTACTTAACGAAGAAGTATTAATTTTTTTCACTTTTAAAGATTCATTCAAATGTGGTAAAGTAATTTCTTTTTTTTCTTTCATTGGTGGTCCTGGTATATCGACTGCTAAAAATAAAACTTCTTTATTTGCTACAGTTTGAAATGGTTCGCCTGTTAACTTCGCATATTTCTCATAATCTGATTCTTTTATGAAAATGGCACTTCTTAACGATTGTTCCTCTGCCCTTTTCGTTGAAATAGTAGCTTTAGAAGCTGCTATTTTATGTTTCTTTAATCCTTCGTCAATCATCTTCAAATGCTGTGATTCATTACTATTTTCTTGCTTAGAATGATACTGAAACGCAATAGGTCTCTCCATAATCCCTTTCGTCATTGACGTGAAACCGACTAATGTACCTATTGCTGAAAATGCTACAGTTGAAATAATAGTTACAATAAAGAACATTCTTGCGTTATCTCTCATACGGTAAGCTAAATCTGACAACGTAATAATATTTGTCTGTGTCCAATAGAAACGTTTACTTTTTTTACATAGTCTAATAATAAAAACACTCAACTGCTTGTACAGCAAATACGTACCAATAATGACTACCGTTGTAACAGGAATCATCATGACAAATACCATTGCACCGTGCGAGAGAAGTGCTCCTGCATATCCCGCACTAAGCAATATAACCGCTAATATAGAAGAAATAATAGATGCTTTTGGTTCCGGCTTCGCTTCTGCGGATCCTCTAAACAATTTCATAATTTTATTTTTTCGAATCATTCCTGCACTAAATAATGAAATAACCATAAATAATACGAAAAACATAATACTCGTTACAACAATGGCTTTCATTGGAATGTAATAAGCTAAAGTAAAATCTAATTTTAATATCATCGGAGCTACAAATAGTAATATTCCGGAAAGTATCATTCCAGCAAGTATTCCAAATATAATGGCCCCTATCCCAATCATAATATTTTCAAAGAAGATAAGACGCTTTAATTGATATTTCGTCATACCTAACATCATTAAAATTCCTAATTCACGCTTTCTCGTTTTTAAAAACATTCCCATCGAATATAAAATAAAGAAAAACGTAAATAAGTAAATAATGGACTGCGCAAAAGACATACTTACGAATACGTACTGTCCCAATTCTCCAGCACTTAATGCGGGATGAAACGCAAAAAATGAATACACAAAAAAGGCCATAATAGCAAATGCACTACTTAAAAAATATGCTGAGTATGTTCGTCTATTTCGCGTTACATTCCTGTATGCGAGTTCTCTAATGTTCATATTACTTCTCCGCCCTTCTGCTAACTATGTTCTCATATTAGTAAAATGCGGAAATAGCTTCCATCGATTCAAATGACAAAAACCTTACATTATTGAAAGGTTTCAAAAAAATTGCTTAAATGAAACAGTTTCATTATAATGACTACATTCATATTCATACACGCATCCTATTGTATATTCGTTAGTTTTGCGAAATAATAAAGGATAGAAGTATGTACCAATATACATATAAACTTATTTACCGCTTTAATATGAATAGGAGGAAACATAATGACATTACAAGAACAGATTATGAAAGCATTACATGTTCAGCCTGTAATTGATCCAAAAGCAGAAATCCGTAAACGTGTTGATTTCTTAAAAGATTATGTAAAAAAAACAGGTGCGAAAGGATTTGTACTTGGAATTAGTGGCGGACAAGACTCTACATTAGCTGGACGTTTAGCTCAGCTTGCAGTGGAGGAAATTCGTAATGAAGGTGGTAACGCAACGTTTATCGCCGTGCGCCTTCCTTATAAAGTGCAAAAAGACGAAGATGATGCACAATTAGCATTACAATTTATTCAAGCTGATCAATCTGTTGCATTTGATATCGCTTCAACAGTTGATGCTTTCTCAAATCAATACGAAAACTTATTAGGTGAATCATTAACAGATTTCAATAAAGGGAACGTGAAAGCGCGTATCCGTATGGTTACACAGTACGCAATCGGTGGTCAACAAGGATTACTGGTAATTGGAACTGATCACGCGGCAGAAGCTGTTACAGGATTCTTTACAAAATTCGGAGATGGTGGTGCAGACCTTTTACCATTAACGGGATTAACGAAACGCCAAGGACGCACTCTATTACAAGAATTAGGTGCGGACGAGCGCCTTTACTTAAAAATGCCAACCGCTGATTTATTAGATGAAAAACCAGGTCAAGCTGATGAAACAGAGTTAGGTATTACGTACGATCAACTTGATGACTATTTAGAAGGTAAGGCTGTTCCGGCTGACGTAGCAGAAAAAATTGAAAAACGTTACACAGTGAGCGAACATAAAAGACAAGTTCCAGCATCAATGTTTGATGATTGGTGGAAATAAAACATAAAAAAGAAGCTAATCTCATTAGCTTCTTTTTTATGTTAACGATACACCCCTACTCTTTTCTCTAGTAAGTCCTGCAAACAATCCTCATGTTGTTGATTAAACAATGGTGGCATTTTATTTAGCGGGAAAAACTTCAAATCTAACGTTTCATCACCATCTATTTTTTTCTCTCCTCCGGTAATTGAAAATGAAAAGAATATTAAAATTGACTGGGCTCTGTCTCCATTTGGATAGGCTTGAAAATACTTTGTATACACCCCGATAAGCTCATTTATTTCTACATCATAACCTGTTTCTTCTTTTATTTCTCGAATCGCGGTTTCAGCGGCAGATTCTCCAATTTCCATTGCACCGCCAGGAAATCCCCAAGCGTTAAAATCACCCCTTTTTTGCAGCAATACTTCTCCATGTTCATTCAACACACAACCACCCGCAAAGTTTATGAGAACACAGTCGTGCCCTACTTTTTCACGTAATTCTTTTATATAATTAGCCATCTTCTTCCCCTTTTCATACGTCTTCTACCATTATTTCTTATCTTTTTCAAGCAATTCAATAATTCGATCTAGCTTCTTATTCATATTCATTTCATGCTGTTTTTTTGCAGCGCTATTTTGCAATAATCTTCTAAGGAATAAAGTAAATGATAGGAAAAACAAAACGATAAGTCAGATTACTAAACAAGTATATATCAATGTAAAAATATTACTTCCGAACAAATTCAATCAGATTCCACATCCTTCCTTTTTTATATTTTATCACACAATTCTGTTTTTTGAAGTGATACATAATAAAAAGAGCACCTTTTACAGATGCTCTTTTTCATTACTTAATACGTAAATGTAATTGTCGCTAATGAATAATCTGCCATCGCACTATAAGGTGCTACTTCATAAGATACACGCTTTGCACCTTTTGGCCAATTTATTTCATTTAATACTTTCTTTATATCTTGCATTGTTCCATCCATGGATTGCTTATATCGTACTTCTACCTTCTCTGGCTTAGAAGCGAATTGTTGCTGTAATTTTTTCTTAAATTCACTGTAATTCTCTGCCCCATATTGTGCAGATAAATATTTTAAATTTGTTACTTTTAACATTTGTTCATACGCAGCAGTCTTTGAACTACCCGATTTTATTTTGTTTGTTAATTCATTAAAGTAACTTGTAGTTGCCGCTGGATATTTACTGCGATCCCAGTCGTGATCTTTTCTTAATTGCTCATCAGACATATTAAAATATGAATATGTTACGCGTCCAGCTTTATCGGGTACCGGATCATCGAATGTAGTATCAAGATGATACCATTTGTTTTCAATGTTCACTAAATTCCATGCGTGAGCTTGTCCATTTCCTGTACCTGTTACAATATGGTTTTGGATACCCGCTTCTTTTAGCAATTCATATGTTAATAACGTATATCCTTGGCAAACGGCAGAACGATTTGCTAATGCTTCATATGCTGTATACGCTTTATAGGACGTATCATACGATACATGCTTTACAACGTAATCATGAATAGCTTTTACTTTCTCATGCTCATCCATTCCAGGTTTTACAATTGAACCGATAATTGCTTTTGCCTGAGATTTTACATATTGTGTTTGCTCTTTTGATTCACGATATTTCACTTGCAGTGTAAACGTATAGTTTCCTGGTAGCCCTTTAATAGAATATTTAGTAGAGGCTACATTATATTTTACATACTCATCTGCATCTACAATTTTATTAAACTCGCCATACAATTGATCTATAACATTTCTAGCATTTCTATCTTTCGTTTTATATATGATTGTAATATTTTCTTCTCGATTATCAACCTGTTTTTTTAATTCTTTTCTGAAATCATTTAAAAGCTTTGTATCTGATTGTGTTGTCGCTACAGTCGAATTCGTAGCTGCATATGATACTGATGACGCGTGTAAGCCTCCCATTACTATAGTTGAACAAAGCAGGGTAGCCGTCACATACTTACTTGTCTTTCCCATCTTGTCACTCCTTACATTCTATAACTATACGAAAAAAGTATCGTATAGTTTCAGAGTATACAATACTTTTTCGTATAGGTCATATGAGATTATGCATATTTAACATTGTAAAAAGGTTGCTCTTTTTACAAGAACAACCGTCTTCCTTAACAAGTTTGTAATACACAACATGCATTTTCAAAACGTCGATTTTTCAAGTCTTCATTTCCAATACAGAAATAAAGCATCCCCAAATCTCCCCACATCATATTACAATTTTTAGTATCTGAATCAATTTGGAATAAAAGCGTCATTTGTTGCGGTTCTATTTCCATATATTGTCCAGTCTCATACAATACCTCATCTTGTACAGAGAATGGCTCACCAAACATTTGATGGTTATCGTAGTTGTCTGGAATTAACTCTTCAAGCAATTGTAAGAATCGATCTGAATCCGCCTCATCTTCAATGAAAAGCTCTGGCAATTTATATGTCAATTCAAAAGTAGTGGCACACTGGTTATAATTCGTTTGCAATTCATCTACTCTTCGTAATTGCTCTACAGGAACATTATAATAAAGCACACGCCCCGCTTCAGTTGGGTTCACATCTTCTTCAAAGTAATTTTCAATACTAAAGAAATATAACATCCCCGTCTTAGGAAAATCATGATCCATACCAATATTTTGTAAATCATTTAAATTAAATTGAGCGATAAACTGTAACGGATTTCCTTTGTGCATTGGGTATTCAAATGAATCTGGTAAATCAGGAACTCCTCCCATTTTCGAACTACCTATCGCAACAGTTTCCTCCTGCTTTGGCACAACTTTCACACAAGGAAATACAGTATTTATAAGTTCCTCTTTTAAATGTGTCAGCCCATATTTATCAATTAATACTTCAATTTGTTTATTCATACATTCTCCTTACATTTACATACTTATTTGTATCATCGCACAAAGATTATACTCCATTCTTTGTAAAAACAACAAGCCTTCAAAAAAACGGGCTCTTCCACCATACGCGAACAAGTTTAAAAAAGCATAGTATACATTGTTCCTACAAACACGATAGTTCATTATTTCTTCCAGTACATTTTCCCCTCGTTCATTTTTATTTTTAATTTAAGGAGGAATTCCACATGGGTTACGGATATAGTTGCTGTGGTTACGGATACGGTGGCGGCGGCGGTTGTGGTTATGGAGGATTCGCTTTATTAATCGTTTTATTTATCCTTCTAATCATCATCGGAGCTAGCTGTTGGGGCGGCTTTGTAGGCTGCTAGTAAATTTAAAAACTATTGTAAAAAAGCACGTACAATACGTGCTTTTTTGCCATTTTCAAATCTTTTATACGAAAGGAAGTATGATCGATGAAGATTGATGGTGTTTTTGAAGGAGGCGGTGTACGCGGAATTGCGCATGTAGGGGCAATTTGCGCGTTAGCTGAAAAAGGCTATGAATGGGAACGTGTAGCTGGAACATCAGC
This sequence comes from Bacillus sp. EB106-02-03-XG38, assembly GCF_058792175.1. Lineage (NCBI taxonomy): Bacteria > Bacillati > Bacillota > Bacilli > Caryophanales > Bacillaceae > Bacillus > Bacillus sp. EB106-02-03-XG38. The sequence goes on along the minus strand of NZ_JBYTED010000001.1, from coordinate 204,945 downwards.
TGGTTCCATTATCGCTGCGCTTCTAGCAGCAGGATATTCTTGCTCAGAGTTAAAAACAATTATAACTGACATTGATTATAATCGTTTTACGAAGAAAACCTTTATTGACAGAATCCCATTTATCGGAAAAGGATTAAGCGCATGGAATACTCTTGGTATTTACTCTAATGTTTTTATAGAAGAATGGATTGAAGAATTACTTCGAAAAAAAGGAGTTCACTTGTTTACAGATTTACCTGATTTAAATAAGCTTAAAATTATCGCCTCTGATATAAGTAATGGTAAGATGGTTATCTTTCCTGATGACTTACCAAACTATGGATTTTTAAATTATCGTTTCTCTATTGCTAAAGCTGTAAGAATGAGTAGTACAATTCCCTTCTTCTTTGAACCTGTAAAATGGAGAACCCCTAAATGGAAGCAACCCTGTTATATGGTTGATGGAGGAATTTTAAGCAATTATCCAATTTGGATTTTCGACTCACCTACCTCTCCTCGCTGGCCGACTTTTGGGTTTCATTTCGTAAAAGATGAGATTCAAGCTGACCCAGCCCACTACAACGAGCCTATCTCCATGTTCAAAGGACTTTTTAAAACAATGATGCAAGCCCATGATTTACGTCATTTAGACAAGGAATCAAAAGCAAGAACAATTACAATTCCAACAGGATCCATTACTAGTACAAACTTCGACTTAACAAAGGAAGAAAAAGAGTGGCTATACAATTCTGGTTATAATGCCGCAAATAAGTTTTTACAATCGTGGAACTTCAGGCAATATGTTGATGACTATAGAAACGGAAATCAGGATCGAAAAACAAATCGGTATTTCCGTCAACTTGACTCATAATACTATTATTTTTCATACGAAAACACGTAACGCTTTCAAAAAAAATAAGCCTAGTAATAATATATTACTAGGCTTATTTACTTCCTACATAAATTATTATGCGTCTCTTACGGATACGTTAACCCTTGCGCTTCTTCCGCAGTAATAACGGTATATCGATTTCCCGTTCGTAATCCTAACAACTCTGCTTTTTCAATTGCTTCCTGCTTCGTCTCTGCATATGCAGCTAAATATTTTTCTCCATTGATAATTTGGCAAATTACAAATTGTTTCATTATTTTCTCCTCTTACTTTTTCATTAATTGTGCAAGTTTTTTTATACCTATTTCAATTTCTTCTAACGTTGCGTATGAATAGGATAGACGCAAAAATTGATTTGCACTTCTATCATACAAAGTACCTGGATTTAATAAAATCTTTTCTTTCAAAGCTTTGTCAAATAAGCTACGGTTTGAAACGGATACATTCATATGTAACCAAATATAAAAACCACCTACTGGTTCATACCAAGTTGCTATATCACAACAATATTTCTCAAGCATTTGTAACATAAAATCTCTACGTTCTTTCAACTGAGTTCTTACAAACTGTAAATGTTCATCATACAATCCATTTGTAAACCATTCCGCTGCAATTTGCTGGGATATTGAACTCGAGCCATAATCCGTTTGCATTTTTATATCTGCCAATCTTTGAATGACTGGCTCTGATCCAACAATCCATCCGATTCTTAATCCTGGACTAATGACTTTAGACATACTCCCAATATGTAGTACAATTCCGTTTTTATCATATGCTTTTAAAGGCTTTGAAATAGGCTCATCAAACCATAAGTCTTGATATACCGCGTCCTCTATAATAGGCAATCCAATTTCATTACATATTTCCATCACTTCTATCCGTTTCTTCGCATTCATACTAAAGTTTGTCGGATTATGAAAAGACGGGATTGTATATAAAATAGATGCATTAAATTGCTTCTTATATTTTGGAATGTATGATGCATGTAAACCGCTCTCATCCATCGGTATACCAATTAATCGCATTCCAGCTGATTGAAAAACATTAAGAGAATATAAATAAGATGGTTTTTCTAATAAAATAGATGCCCCTTTTGGTAGAAGCCCCATAGAAATAAGTTGCAACGCTTGAATTGCTCCTGAAACAATTAATATAGAATCAGGCGTTACATATACACCATGTCCTTTTAAATAGTCCGCAATTTTCTGCCTTAAATAAAAATTCCCTTTCGGCTCTTCATATCCAAGTATCATGTTCGACTTTAAAAGCTTATTCATAATATCTTTCATCTTTTTTTCAGGTAAAAGACTTGGCGCGAGTTCACCTGTTCCTAAACGAATTACATGCGGATAAAATTCAGCTTGATTTATTTCTTGAATAGCAGGCAGATTTGGATAATGAAGTCCTGTTTCTACATAAGACTGCCAATTAGGCGGGGGGGCGTACGTGGAAGCATTCTCATTATTATTTACAACAATTGTTCCTTTCCTACCATTCCCTTCAATATATCCCTTTGCCATTAGTTCATCGAAAGCCATTACAATTGTACTTCGGTTTACACCAAATATATGTGCCAAATCTCTTTGCGAAGGTAATTTCGTTCCAACAGTCCATTCACCATTAACGATTTTTTCCTTAATATACGTTTCTATTTGTTTATACAGAGGAGTCGCTAAAGACATATTCGGTTTCCAAACGAATCTTTCCATCATATCACCTTATATTCTTTTTGGTTGGTAACCTCCCCAACCATATGGATGGATACAAATTTTCATTTCTTCTATACAATATACACTATCATAATAAATTTAAATAGGAGGTAATATGATGAGTGAGGCAATTATTCATGGTATCATTCTTGCATTTGGTCTTATCATTCCATTAGGCGTCCAAAATGTTTTCGTCTTTAACCAAGGTGCGAGCCAACCAAACATTTGGAGAGCAGCCCCTGTAGTATTAACTGCCTCAATATGTGATACGTTACTCATATTGATTGCGGTGCAAGGTGTTTCCCTTGTACTCCTTACTTTTTCTTGGCTAACAAACTCGTTATATATAATTGGATTTTTCTTTCTCCTATACATGGGCTTTATTATTTGGAGAAGTAACCCTTCCAACGATGTAAAGCAAGAAAAAAGTATGCCGTTAAAAAAGCAAATTCTTTTCGCCGCATCGGTTTCGTTATTAAATCCACATGCAATTTTAGATACAATCGGTGTAATTGGAACAAATTCTATTCAATACATAGGAAGTGAAAAATGGGCGTTCACACTTGCAACTATTATCGTTTCTTGGATTTGGTTTATAAGCTTAGCTTTAGCGGGGAAATTTCTAAAAAGAATGGACTCAACCGGAAAAACAATCGTGCTATTAAATAAATTTTCTGGTCTCATCATATGGGGTGTCGCGCTTTATATGTTAAAACAAGTTATTTATTCTTAAGAAACGAAAGAGAATTGCATGTTACTGAAAACATCATACAATTCTCTTTCAAATTATGCAGAAGGTTCCGGTTCCGATTTCTGTTTTACGTTCTTTGCATCTTTTGCTGGTTTAATCCAAATGATTGCTATAACAGCACCGATAACAGCGGATATACTTGTTACATAAAACACTTCATGGTCAGCACCTTTCATGAAAAAAGAATATAAAGGTGGTCCAGCTGCTACACCTATAAATCGCATGGAACTATAAAAGGACGTAACCGTTCCCCTTTGCTCCTTTTCAATTCCTTGTGTGATAAGGGCGTCTAAACATGGGAGTGCCATACCAATTCCTACTCCCATAATAACGAGACAAAGAAGTAGTAAATAGATCCCTTTTATAAATAAAGGAATGATGACTGATGCAGCTGCCATTAAAAAACCAATATAAATACACTTCTTCATAATATTTTGATTATCTCCAATTTTTTTACCGGCCATATATGAGCTAAGTGACAGTACAAGCAACGGAATCGCAAGTACACACCCTTTCCATATGCCATGAATGTCATACTTAGATTCCAATATAGTCGATAAATAAAAGAGAATTCCAAATAAAATAAGCATTATAATTGCACCTAATACAAAAATGGCAACCAACCATCTTCCCTTTTCTCGAAACGTAGAGAGAATAGATTTGATAAACTCTTTAAGTGGCGGTACTTCTCCTTCTTGTTTCTTCGCCTTTACTAGAACAAGTAATAAAACGATTGATACTACGCATAAAACTGGAATCGCCCAAAATGGTAAGAACCATACAATGGCAGCAAGAGCAGATCCTAAAATAGGGCTCAGTACTTTCCCAAATGTATTGGATGTTTCGATGATTCCTAAACCTGTACTAACTTGTTTTTCATCTTTATATAAATCACCAACACACGGTATAACAACTGGCATTGCACCAGCAGCACCAATACCTTGAATCGCTCTACCAATCAATATCCAAGTGTAAGGATTATCAACTTTCCAAGATACCCAACCAGTTATCGCTCCTCCTATAGCCGCAATGAGCAAACTCGGAACCATTACCATCTTTCGTCCCCATCTATCTGATAAATAACCAGCAATCGGTATAAGTAAAATGGCTACAATAGAGTAAATTGTAATAATCATGGATACTTGAAATGATGAAATATGTAATTTCTTTTCAATAGTTGGCAGTATTGGAATGAGCATTGAATTCCCTAACGTCATAACAAGTGGAACTGATGCAAGCGCAATTAAACAACAGTTTTCTTTTTTTAACATGTTGACTTCGGAACCTTTCATCATATATTTCTTACCATATAATAGCCCTGCTGGAACGTAATTTTTCATTCCACCAGGGCTATTACATCTTTACTACTTCCCATTTACAACAAAAGAAATTGGGGAAAATATAGTATCATTCCTATTCTTTGAATCCAGTTCGCAATATATCCATACCAATTAATTGAAAAAAAAAGAAAGGAAGAATCCTTCCTTTCTCCTATAACCTTCTACAATTAGCGAGTATATCCGCCACCAAGTTGTTGTTCTGCCATCGCTACTAGGCGTTTTGTAATTTCACCGCCTACAGAACCGTTTGCACGTGAAGAAGTGTCAGCTCCAAGTTGTACACCAAACTCTTGTGCAATTTCATATTTCATTTGATCTAAAGCTGCTTGTGCTCCATGTGATGCTAATTGATTAGAATTACGATTTCTAGCCATTACCAATCACCTCCTTATTTATATATAAATTGTGTTAAATTTTAATTTAAATGCATGGTAATTTTTGGTTATTATTTTTTTTAAAAAAAGAGTCTCTACAATGAGAGACTCTTACATCATTTTATATTAAGAAGTTACTACTTCTAATTTTCTATTTGTTAATACTTTCATTTCTTCTTTTAATATATCTTTCGTATTATGCCCAAACCATTCGAGTGAAGCGAAATGGTCAGTATCTCTCACTTCTTGAATAATCTCTTCATAATTTAAGATACCTTCAAATAGTGGGACCATACCAATACGACTTCCCGCTGCTGCATATACATTATTAGGTTCAAACACATGTAAATAATCCGCTGACGATATATTTTTAAAATGGTAATGTTGTACCCAAGGCTTTAGTTGATGGAAACTGTCTATTGGGTTTGCTCCTGACTCCCATATATGAAGAAAATCCAGGTTTATTTTCAAATTCGGATGGTCTACTTCTCCTAATAATTCCAAAGTAGAAGGCAACGTATCCGTTAACGTATTTGGATGTGTTTCTAAAAGTACATACATATTATGCTGAGCAAATACTTCACAAATGACGCGAATACGGTTCACATACTCTTTTCTTTCCTGTTCCGAGAAATCTTCGCTACCTTTTTGTCCAGCAAACGTACGAATTTTGTTCGTTTTAAACCACTTAGCTAGTATTGCAAGTTGTTCACATTTCTCTATCGTTTTTTCAAAATCTAACGATAATGATATGTCTAAGTAATCACTTATCATCGTAACTTCCAAGTTTTTATCTTTTAAACAATTTAATTCTCTTTCTGTCGTTTCATACTCTTGTATATACAAATTTTGTGCATGCGTCCCCCACAATTCAATTCCTTCAAAACCGTTTTCATATGCAAATTGAACAATATCAGTAAATGAAATTAATTGATGACGAAAAGAAATAGTACATAATGAATATTTCATAGGTTCGAACTCCCTTATCTTAAATTCAGTTAGGTTTTTTTAACGCTAAGACAGACTCGTTTGTTTTCATTTCTTTCCATAATAAAAACTGTCTCTCTAATTCAGCTTTTATTTGCAGTTCAATTGCATTCATTTCATCTAGCTTTTCAACAATTGATAATAGCATACCTTTATTATTCATCATTGACATTTTTATGGCACGATACTGTACATTTGTAAATCCTTGTACAATATCTTCTACTCGATCACACCAATAATCAAATTCTCGCTCCGAATATTGCAACGTTTCACGGAAGTATGCAAAGGCATGTTCATAACTATATTTACGAATTGCAAGTACTGGTATTTGTTTGACTGCCGCTACAAGACCAGAAAGCGGATACCCTTCTTCTTCATTTGCCATTTTTATAATTAATTTTTTCAGTTCCATAGTCAGTTCATTGTCAGTTCTTTTGAAAGTTTCTATGAAATAGCTTGCTACCATTTCTTCTGTTGGCTCTTGAATTTCCTCTATATCAATAAAATACCCTCCGCCAAACGGGTTATCTTGAACAGAGTGAAGCACTTTTTCTCTTTCCATATTCCCTTCCCAGCGAAAATCAGGATCTAGCATGAACCATTCTTCTTCTTTATCTGTCTCTGATATCATTAAATAATGTGGAAACGGTTTTTGATGGAATTTATTTTCCCTCTCAGGTAATAGAGACATATCAACCATTACAATGACATAACGATTTTCTGGCTTGTTTTCTACTAATTGTAAAAACGTTTCTACATTGCTATCCTTATCTTTTGTATGATCATACCATTCGTTCACTTTTATGCCATACAATTTTTCATACCATAATAAATAATTATCATGGTTAATATTTTCGGAGTGATACGAAATAATGCCACCTTCAGTTATATCAAAATCTCCGTCCCATAGCCCAAAATAAAAAGGACGAAAATCTATATCACTACGCCTTTTTATAATTTCACAAAAACAACTCACTAAACAGTGAACTTTAATTGAAGTCATGTTCTCATCCACTTTCCTAAAGGTTAATTATTTACATTCACTTCCTGTAACGGTTGTAATTCCTCCATAAAATCAAGCAAAGATCCTACAGTTAGAAATACCTTTGGATCTACTTCATCCTCTGGAACGCATAGCTTTACATCCATTTCTATGTAAACTATGAGTTGTAACATCATTACCGAATCTATATATAAATCTTGATTTAAACGCATCGTTTCTTCTAAATGTGTTACATTTTTTAATTCCATTTTTTCTTTCATAATTTTCAACACTTCATTTTTTAATATTTCACGTCTCATGTTGCAACCTCTCCTATCTCTAGTAACTTTCTACTTACTTTTCCAGTTTTATTTTTCGGAATTTCAGTCACACTTTCAATCTCATGTGGAACTTTGTAAGCTGGTAAATGCTTTATACACCATTCTCTTATTCGAACTGGGTCAATATGAGAGACTACTTTCGCTTTAACTATTTCACCCATCACAGGATGTTTCCCTCGATATACAATTGCCTCTTGAACACCTTCTAGTCGGAGCATCGTTTCTTCTACTTCTATTGGAAAGACTTTTAATCCCGAAACGTTAATCACATCATCCATGCGCCCTATAAAATGAAGGCCTCGCTCAGACTTATACCCTAAATCTTTCGTGAAAATTTCTTTATCGTTCATTTTCACAACAATTTCTTCAGGCATATTTTCATCTGAACCTATATTTATACTCACATGAGGTAGTGGATTTCCTAAATCTAAATGGCTTTTCATATCATGACATATACTAATACAACCTGCTTCAGAACAACCGTATTGTTGCATCATATATGTTGCCGTTTCTTTTAGTTTATAAAACAATGCTTCTGGCAAAGGAGCTCCGGATGTCATAATTTTATGAAACTGAAACGTTCCTTGCGGGAAACTCCCCATAATATGTAGCATAAGTGGTACTGCATATATAATATGTTTTTCTGTATTGCGAACTATATTTAATGCGAATTTTGGGTTTTTATTCGTAATGATGACCGGTTTGCTTCCCCTCGTAATTGCAGATAATGTTCCACATATTAACCCGTATGAATGTGAAACAGGAGCCATAACAATCGGGACTTCATCTAATTCACAGTTTAAAGCTACATTATATGCAGTAATTTCTGTATCAACTTCCGTCCATGTTCTACGAATCAATTTCGGTTCTCCTGTAGTTCCAGAACTATATTGCAATAAAGATGGCTCTTCTAGTAAAGGTTTCACTACTTCTAATTTCGTAAAATCGCTATTTTCTCCATATAAAATTCCGATACAATTTGCACGTTTTGCCATTTCAATAGCCGTTTCTTTTGGCGTATCTTCATGTATAAGTAATACGGATGATTTCTTTTCTTTTAAGAAAAACACAAGCGTAATAATATCAAATGGATCTTTCAGACAAAGCGCAAATCTATTTCCTGCTGCTTCTTGAAATTGTTCCATTTCCTCATAAGCTTGAAACCTCAAATCAAAATCACTTTTGCTATACTCTTCTTTATTAACGATTAGCATAATTTCCCCCTGTAACAACTGATTTTTGTTTGTTAAGTTCTCTTGCTCTATATAATGGATTTGGAACTTCATGTACTAGGGATTCCACATCCATATATAATCGACGCTTCGTTAATTGCTCAGCATAAAATGTAGGAGTGTATAGCTGAATACTTTCAAATCTATCTTTTAAATTTGGATATTTTCTAAAATGATTTTCAATTTCTTCAAACACTACCATCCAAAAACTTTCTTCTTTCCATTCATACTCATCCGCAAGTACGAAAGCTAATTCTCCTACATTAAATAAGAACAATGCATCCAATACCATCTCTTGTAAACATTCGATACGATCCATTTCAAAGAAATCATTCATTTTTCCATTCGTATACGCTTTATGCATTTTAGTAAAGTCGGGACATTTATTCATTTCTTTTAAGAATGGACGATAAAACTCAAGTCCTTCATGGAAATCCTTTAATGCAATACGGATAGGTAGCCCTTCTTTATGGACTAAAATCATATTTTGTCCGTGTGATTCTAGCGCGATCCCATGTTCTACAACAAGATGTATAACTGGAATAATTGCTTTTTGGATAAGTAATCGCAGCCAACTTTCTATTCCATATTTTTTTAACCATGTATCAATAATCGGTGTTCCGTTCTTCTCTTTTGCATATAATCCGTTAAAAGGTATAGCATCTTCTTGCTCATCTAAATAATTATGAATACTTTCACGCCAAATGCACCCTAATGAACCATATGTAGCTTTCTTATTCGCATCATACGTTACACTCGAAAATTCCTTTAACAAAATTACACGCGATTCATCCCTTAAATAAGAATCCCGACTTACGATATCACTTAGCCAATTCGATATAGCTGGTGCACTCGCAACTGAATATGGTTTCAGCGTACGGAGTGTTGAAGTATTAAGTATGTTCAGTGATAACTTTACATATGGTTTCTTTGGATTCGTAATATTTCTTAACGTCCTCATAGATTGTTGCGCACAGTAATCGTCCGCTGATTTTCCTACATAAATAATATTTTTATCTTGTATATGATCAGCGTAATTAGGAATGATAAAATTTTCCCACTGCCACGGATGAACAGGTATAAACACGTACTGCTTTGGATCACACCCTGCACTGTAAATTCGTTCCATATACACTTCTATTGTAGGCTCATCTACCTCACCTTTTAAAATATTGTCATAAATCACTTCATTGTCATAACCTACAGTCGCATATTTCTTATAGGCTGCAATCCATATAAGTTTTATTGGCTGCATAAATTCATATCCATATTGAAAATTGTCACGATATTGAAATCCTATGCGTGCTTTATAGCTCGGATGATATGGGTGACCATCTACTAAATGACTTTCAAAGTCATCATAGGATTTTTGAGTATATTTCACGTTATTTTGTCTTTCATATTGTGCAATCGTGTCTTTACATATCGTTTGTTCTAATTCGTGAATAAAAGAATCTAATTTCGTTTGTTCTACGTTAACAACTCGAAAAACTTCTTCCAAAAATTGCGAAACTGATTGTATTTCTTGTTTTTCTTCTTGAACTCTCACTATTAATGAATCTATAGAAATACGTCCAAATGTCATTCGATCTCTTCCGTAACATTCGTACGTTACACTTTTGTTGTCTTCATTAAGTCCTTGTATAAGAAAAAGAATTTGTTCTTTGCTTTCTATACGAACTGGCGTAATGATTCCCTCATAAATTAACGATTCTACTAATTGACGTAATACTCTTCTTCGCACTAAAATGTAATCTTCTGATTCGAGCGCTTTCAATGTTTTCATATGATACATGTCCACTCTCATAACCCCCTCCACCTTGTGAAAATACCATTATTTGTATTACGTGAAATTTTAACGTACTTTATGAGCTGACAGCTACTTCTCTAACGAGCGGATTCTGTACCTGTACGTAAATTGCTTGTTCTAAAGGATTACTTAACTCATCGACATCGAAAAATCTCGTTAATAAATTTGCTTTACATGCCAACTTATCCTCTTCTAACAATTCTCTTAAAAAGGTTGAAGGTTCACGGTTATAAGGAAGGAATGATTCTAGTACAGATCTTAATTCCGATAGAAGAATCTCCTCCTTAATTAATCCAGCCGTACCAAATCCGTTAATGAGTCCAAACATATGATTGAAAATTAAGTAGTAACGAAATCTTTCATCTACAATATAATCGTCATATAAATTTCCAGTACGTTCACCAATACCAGCTAACTCATTATTAAGCATCTCTTTCATTGAATTACAGAAATAAAACCCTTGATTATCACGAAAATAATATTTTACTGGGTAACCGTCCTTTAGCTGAACAACACTATTTTGCTGATGAGCTTCTAACGCCACACCATGACGTAAGTACATCCATACCATAGGCTTTAAAGAAATATTCATATATCGCCTAAACCAATCTAAACTTACTTCTTCACAGCTTCTATTTTCTGAATCCGCTAGTCGATGAATAATATTCGATAAACGAGTACGTTCTCCAGGTATAGCGTCTTGCACTAGTCCAGCAATTAAAGTAGCGTCATTTGCATGTTCACTATAAAAAGGGTTCTCCCGTATAATTACTTCAAATCCAGATTCTTTTGCACCGTAATGTAACGTAATAAATGCTGGGTCACAAATAAAATCAAAACCTGGAAACTGTTCTAACACTTCACCAATTGCTGTATTTAGCATTTCTTTTCCTTCAATACCACTCTCTAATTCCTTCAATTTATTAATACGCATTGAATTTGTTACTTTTACTGGAAATGAAAACTTAAGCATATATTTTGATTTGGGATGATATAACGTCCTAAGTGACGATGTTGCCATATAATACTTACCGACAGGACCGATATATTCAAGTACTCCTTGATCTATCCAATCCTGTACGTAAGATTGGTGTAATAGCCATTCTGCCTGAAGCGGATGAATTGGAAGTAATGAATATTCATCTTCATTACAATACTTCGATATAAATTCTTTACAAACCATCTCATCATTACGTAACTCTTCTTTTAGAATTACTGTTGTAGAATCCATTAATAATGATTTTTCATTTACTATACTTTTATGTGCTCTAAAATAATGAAGCTGACATTCTCCTTTTAATTCTGGAGAATACATTGCGCTTTTCCATTCCAAAATACCTTGTCTACTCTTTGGAGTTGGATGTGTTAAATGTCCAAATAATAAAGATTGCTCCGCTTCTATAAAGGATGTATGGAAACCATATAATGCAGATGTATCTTCTATTCTCTCTTTTGTAAATTCCTCAATATTTTGACAACTACGTATAACTCGAAGCATAAGTTCGGCAGGATTCGTCCCTTCTCCGTAGTTGATAGACATCTCTTTTATTAAGAATGTAATAACTGTCACGTAATCAGCTTTAATAGTAGAATTACTATCTCCAATATGATAATAAAATTGTTCTCCAAACAAATGGCGATCTGTTGCTGATTTATATATAACTTCTCCATACAAAGTAACGTTCTGTTCCAATAGTCGGCAACATAAATATGTGGGGACTGTATCTCTATTCAACGTATTACTGAAGATACTTTTCATTCTTTCATCCTCTGTAATCCATTCTCCACTCCCTGTTTCTCTCAAATAACAGTTTAAAAAACTTTGTAACGTTGCATGTTCTGCGATTTGTTTCGCATGCTGCATGTTGGTCCTCCTCTTTATATTAAAGCTATCGAATTTTCATATAATAAACAACAATTGAATATCGTTATCAACTATGATTCTAATTGATAATGATATTCAATTCAATAGTATATTTCAGAATTTTTTCATCTGATTTAATTTTTCTTGTTTTCTCTCTTTTCTTTAATCTAGTTAAAAATACACAAAAAAAAATACTCAGTTTCAAACTACATACTTACTATTTTTCATTAGTAATCTATCCAAAATAGTAAAACAAAAGAGGTATACCTTAATTGGTATACCTCTTTCCAACATAAAGTTTACATAATAATATTATTTATATCTCTCCAACAATACGCTGTCTCTTCTACTTGTACTCGCTCTAAAAATTTTGTATCGATTTTTTCTGGATTAAATTTTTTATAAAACTTTTTAGAAGGATTATTCGTAACAACCCATACTAAAAGTGATTGCATATTATCATTTATACATTCCGATAGTAAAGCTTGAAATAACTTTTGCCCTATTTTCATTCCTTGATATTCTTGTAAAAGGTAGATCGCATATAATTCTCCATCACAATTATACGCACCACTTCTTTCAACTCCCCCATCAATGAATCCGATTATTGTTCCATCTAACGTCTCTGCTACAAATCTATATTGGTATTTATGTTCTTGTTGAAAAATGGTTTCCCATTGTTTTTCTCGTTGCTCATATGTTATTTCCCCTAAAATTCCCTCTGCAAATATCCCTTTATACGTTGTTTTCCAGCTATCAACATGCACCTTTGCTATACCTGGTATATCATCTTTTGCCGCTCTTCTTATATGTATTTCCATCATTTCTCCCCCTTGTTATTCATCATTATATCAATTTATTTCCTTAAAAATCCAAATAAAAAAAGAGTGAATTCACTTCACTCTTTTTTTTACCATTATCTACTTTCCACTTCAACTGAAACAACACGATCAATCTCTTTTAGAGAACTATATAACTCCGTCGTATACAAATCTTCTGGAGCTAAAATAACCATCTCCAGTTGCTGAAATGCTCCACTATCTATATCTTTAATTTTTACACGTTTCACATGCATTCCTAAATTTTTAATTTGCTTAAATATACCGTCTAACTCATGATGCTCTTTTACAGTAATTTTTATAGATAAATCCTTTTGTCTTAATGAATAAGGACCTGCAATTTTCACAAGTTGTGGAAGTACATTAATCGCTAAAATGATTAAAATCATAGCAACAGTCGCTTGTAAATAAAATCCTGCCCCAATTGCTATACCTAAAGCTGAAGCAGCCCACACCATAGAAGCTGTCGTTAATCCAGAAATAACATCATTACTTCTTCGTAAAATAACACCTGCTCCAAGAAAACCAATCCCGCTCACAATTTGAGCAGCTAAACGCATTGGGTCCATATTTGTATGTCCTGGAACAGAATATACATGCACGGATTCAATTGAAACCATCGTAATTAAACAACTTGCGACAGAAATAACCATACTTGTTTTCACACCAAGTGGTTTATTCTTTAGCTGCCTATCTATCCCGATGAATAATCCTAAAAAGAGTGCTAAACCTAATTTGATTAAAAATTCATATGACATATTTCATTCTCCTTACTTTCCAATGATTCCCTTCGAATAATTCACTATAACTCTTTTATGATATCAATTCCAGCCTTTTCTATTCATTTAACGCAAAAAACCGAAAAAACATTTGTGACGATGTTTCTCCGGCCTTTTATTACGCTTAAGATTCTTCTTTATTTCTTATCTTTAATCTTAATCTCTGCATCTTTGTAGAATGCTAATTTACTGTCATTATACTCTTTTGTAAAATTGTTAAATTGCTCTTTTGATTTTTGTGCTTCCACAGTTGATTCATTAACAGCTTTAACTTTTTCACCAATCTCTTTTAATTTCGTTTCTTTTATTTTTAATTTTTCATACAGTTCTTTTTCAGACGCTAACGCCTTCGTATAATTTTCATTCATCTTTTTGAATGCATCATAACGGTTTTTATACGACTCTTCTACTGCTTTCGCTTGTTTTTGTAATTTCTTATCTTCAAGCTTCTCTATATTTCCTTGAACGGATTTCGTTTCTTTCTGAGCTTTTTCTAGCATTTCTTTCTCATTTTTTAATACTTTTTCACGTTCATCTACATTAATAGTAGCTTGCTCTATTTTCTTCATAACGGCGTCATTATGATCTTTACCTTCTTGTAAAATTTGAGAATATAGTTCTTGACCTTCCTTCTCTAACTTCTCTAATTTCTTCGCTTCATCAACTAATGATTTTTCTTGTGTCGCCGCTGTTTCAAAAGCTGTAAATAGGTTTTCTTCTGGTTTTTCACCGAAACAACCTGTTAATAGTCCTACTGATAGTGCTCCAACTACTGCTACTTTTCCATACTTCAACGTTCATTCCTCCATTACATACGGTTATCATGCCAGAAATTCACTGGGAAGTGACTCTCTTCATGATAAGCTTCGAACTCATAACCCTTTTCTTTTAACCCTTTTAAAATTGCTGGCACAGCAGCAACTGATTGTGGGTGAATGTCATGCATTAAAATGACTTCTTGTGGTTTTGTTGCATTTGTTATTACATTTTGAGCAATTTGTGCTGCAGCTGCATCAACTTGCATTTTGTTATATTTCCAGTCTGATGAATCGATTGTCCAATCCCATACTTTAAAACCGCCCTCTACTACTTTATTTCGAAGACCTTCATTTAATCCAGGCATCGAACCGTATGGTGGACGTGTTAATTTAGGCGATTTTCCAATAAGATTTGCGATTAAACTTTGATCTTCTTTCATCTCATTTACATACTCGCCATTTTTATATAGCTTTGCAAAATTATGTGTCATACTATGCATACCTACATAATGACCCTCTGCATTTTCACGTTTCACTAAATCCGGAAATTCTTTTACATTTGCTCCAATTAAAAAGAACGTCGCCTTCGCATCATGCTGTTTTAACATATTTAACAATTCAGCCGTATATTTCCCTGGGCCATCATCAAATGTAAGATAAGCAACTTTTCTTTCTTTTCCATTAAAACGACTTGGTGCCGTTTTATTCATTTCTACTTTCGGTTGTTCACTTGCAAGCTGTACTACGTTTTCTTGTTTTGCAACAGCCTTTGCTGGTGAAGTAATAGATTGAAACATAAAATACCCAATAGCTACTGCTGCAATCGCTATTAAAACGACTACTACTCGTTTAATTTTTAAAGCTTTTTCCATTCTATCGAATTCCTCTCCCTATTAATCTTATATATAAATCACCCAATATAATTACACATCTATTTATTTTATTACACTATATAAACAGACTTTATATGTATTATAATGGGAGTTATATCAAAATGGTTGTTCCTATTCCTTCTTTACTTATAATATTAAGTTTACCTCCATGAAGCTCTACCCTTTTTTTAACGATAGCCAAATGAAGCATGATTATTAATCTGGTAAAATGACTGTTCTATATATGGTAAATGCTCTGTAGCAATTCCAATCCCTTCGTCTTTCACCTTGATTACTGCTTGTCCTTCATTTTTAGTTGCTTCAATGTGTATTGTACCTTTTTCATGTGAATATTTAATAGAATTTTGAACAATATTCAAGAAAATTTGCTTTAGCCTATTTCGATCTCCTATTCATTCAATTCTTTCTATCGTATTTATAAATTGAATGTGTTTCTCTTTAGTGTTAGGAGTTAATTGCCAAATCGTCTCCTCTAGTATATCGTATATTTGCACCTTATGTTTATATAATTTAAAATGATTTAAGTATAATTTGTCTAAAATAAAAAATAGTTACAGAAAAGTGACAAATCCATTCGATAAAAAAAGATTGGCAAAGGCCAATCTTTTTTATTATTCATTTCGAACAGGTTTTGGTGTTACACCTAAATGCTGATTCAGTTTATTTGAAATGTCTTTCACATTTTTTTCATTTGGAATGTAATAATAAATACCACCGATACGTTTATCCGTACCTTCAATTTGCATTTTTTCCATTTCCAAGTTAGATCCTGCCATATTTTTTGTAATAGCAAGCATATCATCGAAAGTTAAGTTCGTTTTCATATTGTTATCAACCGCATCAAGTAAAGAGCCCATTTTGCTAATTGATTGGACAGACATCGCTTTTTTAGCAATTGCTTCTATTACCAGTTGTTGTCTTTGTCCACGCATTGCATCACTATCAATTTTACGCGTTCTTGCAAGTGCAAGTGCTTGTTCTCCATTTAAATGTTGGTAGCCTTTTTCTAAATGAATCATACCTGCTTGGTCTTTACTATCTTGCTCTGTGAAAGTAACTGGTACATCAATATCAATACCACCAAGTGAATCAACAATTTGTACGAATGATTCAAAGTTAAACTTCACATAATAATCAACAGGAACATTTAAAAATCTTTCCACTGTATCTCGTGTACTTTCAACACCACCAAATACGTGTGCATGTGTAATTTTATCTAATTTTTTTCTAGATGGAATATATACACGTGAATCACGCGGGATACTTACTAATTTAACTGACTTATCATCTTTATTAATTGTCGCTAATAAAAGTGCATCTGTTCGAACTGCCTCACCGTATTGACTTTTTCGCATTTCACTACCATCTACACCCATAATTAAAATGGAGATGTTATCCTTTAAAGGCTCAACTTCTTTATCACGTTTTGATGATTTATCAATTTTTGCATACGCATCACTTACAACTGCTTTTGCTTTATTATATATTAACGATCCATACCCTACTCCGCCAAAAATAAGTAAGAACAATGGAATTATAATGAACCATTTTATCGACTTTCTTTTAGAACGTTTTTTTCTGCTTCTCGTATTTTGTTCTAATTCAGAGCTCATATCCATTCGCCTCTCTTTCTCTTTCCCTAGTATAATGTATGTCTAGTATTCTTCATATTGAATTTCCTTTCAATTACCTTACAATTTTGTAAGGTTACTGCATGAATCCATTATGTACTCCATTTCACATTATACTCTCGTGCTTATTTTTAGCAAGTCACTATTTTCCAACTTCAAATATTTAGCACTTCAAAATATCCTAAATTACAGATTTATAAATGTTTTTATTTCGAATCGCTCGATTTCCACTTAAAAAGTCAGCAAGATTAAACAGCAAAATTAGTAATGCAACAATACATTTCATATTATTTCTCAATCGGCGTATACATTGTTTTCTTCCCATGATTATAAATGAAAGCGGATTTTGCTTTTAGTTTCATCTCGTCTATTTCTATTTCTTCATTCGAGAAATTCACAATAATTTTAATATCTTTTCCATAAGAAGCAGATTGTACTAATTTATCTTCTGACAAATATGCAAAGTTCGTCATTTCTTCTTTTACTGCCTTTTCATGAACTTCATTCCAAACTTTCAGATGGTGCGTAATTTCTTGCTTATGCTTTTTCCACTCTACTTCATCTAAATGATACAACGGAGGAACGTTATACAATAATTCGTATAGCATACGGTTTCCTACTTCATCTTTTACTTTCAAACTTCCCCATTCCCAGTGGTGTGTTGTAATAACTGAATCATTGTATACTAATTTATATAAAGGTACCGAATATACTGGATTTAAATATACTTGTTTATATTCTTCTTTTAACGGTACTTGTTTTGCATATTTTTCTGGAACATTTTGATTCGGTGACCAATATCCACCCACATAATACGGACTTGTTTTGTTTTTCCTCATATCTTCATCGTCCCATTTAACAACAGGTGTTTCAATGCCGTGTGCAAAAGCAATCGTGCTACTTGCAAAATCATTTCCACCCTCAGATCCAACTACCATACCTTGTTCTTGCGCAATATAATCCATACGTTGTAGTCTTGCTTTTAAATCTTGTTCTTGTGTCGTTATATGTTTAGCCGAATAGTCATCGTAAATTTCCCCTGTTGCATCACAATCAATAAACCATGAATTGTATTTTGGTCCATTTTGTAATATATCGTTCATTCGCTCTTTTACACTAGGAAGAGATAAAGTTGGATTTAATTTTCGCCCTCTTCCTAAAAACCCTTGCACCTTTTCACCATTTTTCTTCGTCACAGTTGCCTCTTCATATAACGATGGATCATGAAAAGAAGCTGTATTCCAATTTTTATCAGCTTTTTCGTGAATAGAATGATAAGAATCATACGGACCAACTAAATATCCCATTTTCTTAGCTTCTTTTACGAAATTAGGCTGCATATAGCCTTGTTCCCAGTTCGGTAACCCAATCCACGCATTGTCTATTCCTGCCGCTTTCATTTCCTTTACAATATCCGTTCCATCTGCCTTACCCCATTTACTTACGTCTTCAATCGCATCACCGAGCGCTGATTTTAATACATGCTTATTTAAGTTATATAACTCCATCTTCGATAAATGATCTACACCTTTGTTTAATAACTCACTTGCGTTCTGATCAACTTTTTGGAAAATATCCTCCTTATACAATTCCTTCATTGATAATACTTCATTTATATAACGCAAAATAACATTTTTTTGGTATTTATCAATGAAATCTTGTTTACTTACTTGCTCAAATACATTCAATTCTCCAGACTCCGAACTATTCTTTTGAATAAGTTCTTTTATATGGCTAAATACAGGACTATTTATTTGCTCTCTTATCCTCGGCCAATTTACGTTACTGTCAGACAAACCATTTTGATTCCAAAAATAAAAATGAGCCGCACCATAAAGTTTTTCAATCTCTTTATTTTTTCTAGCTTTTTCTTGTAATGTTTTAAATTCACCTTTTCCAGCAATATTATCCTTATACAGTTTAGCAATACTCACTGCATCATTATTTGTCACATATAATTGAAATCCATATGTTTTATTTTTATTTATGCTCGGGAATTCATGTACAAAATCAAATCCTATTTTTGGATCCGAATGAAATTTTAATTCATTATTAAACATATTGTTCGCAATGTATACAATGGAATATTTCGAACCATTTAACGCAAAAAACTTCATAGAAAATGATTCAGTAAATGAATATGCATCATTCTTTAAAAACTTCTTCCAATTTTCATCATTACTCGGAATTTGCTTTCCTTCCCATAACGGAAGTGTATAATTTTCAGCTTGTACTTTCGGCCATGTAAAGCTTTCTGCACCAATTGATTCCACTTCAATATTTAAATGATCTTTTTTCTTTTCTACATTCACTTTTACTTGTTCATCTGGATATTCCCAAGATGTACGCCCCTTGTCTTTTTTTACATTCGATACCTTCATTTTCGGTAACGGCTGTGCCGCCTGTTCCTTTACACCATCATGTTCTACAGTTAACGTGAAAGTCTCTGGATTTACATCGTAAGTAAACTCTTTATACGTCGCTTTCTTTATTTTAGACTCTTGTACAGCATTATTACCTTTTACATCACACCCAGCTAATGTCGAAAATGACATAGTTGTAAGAAGACATATTGCTATCATTTT
This sequence comes from Bacillus sp. EB106-02-03-XG38, assembly GCF_058792175.1. Lineage (NCBI taxonomy): Bacteria > Bacillati > Bacillota > Bacilli > Caryophanales > Bacillaceae > Bacillus > Bacillus sp. EB106-02-03-XG38. The sequence goes on along the minus strand of NZ_JBYTED010000001.1, from coordinate 185,199 downwards.
TTTCATCTTCTGCACCTCCACCACTGAATATACAGAGGCTTTGTTACAGGAATGTGGCAAAAAAAATAGAACTAGCATAAACTAGCTCTATTTTGCGAATTAAAAATAAGTGTGTATGGACAACTATAATTTGTTTAAAGTGTATGTAGTACAATCCTCACTACTTATAAAAGCAAATAATTCATAACTTTAACGTGCATTTCTTAACTAAAAAAATAAGTATATATAATATAGCCTAAAACTAGCACTAAAATTACTAGCGCTGTACCTTTCCAATTCATACCACCTGTCATATCAACTGGACTACCTGTTTCAGCTCTGTTTAATCCATCCTTTAAAGAACCCGTAGAATTATTTTCCAATTCACTTTGCCGTATACGTTCTCTTTTTTCTTCCGGTGACTCTTTCTTCATACGATCACCTCCAAATGAATACACACTTTACTAAATTATACATTATTACTTTTTCTTTTATATGCCAACTGAAAAAATATTTACAACAAAAAAAGCTAGCGATGCTAGCTTTTTTATAGTTCTATATGTTCCTCTTTATTTACTGTAATACCTCTATGATCAATTTCTAGCTCGCACACTTTCATTGACGTAAATACTCTCGCTAATTGCTCAGCAATTTCTTGACGCTTCTCATACGGTGTTAATATAAAAATGGATGGGCCTGCACCGCTAAGCGCTGTGCCGTATGCTCCAAACTCTTTTGCACATTTACGGATAGATGGTAATAACGGTACAAGTTCTAAACGAAATGGCTCGTGAAAATGATCTCTTTCCATCATTTCACCTACAACTTCCCATTTCTTTTGACAAAATGCCGCTACTAATACGTTACTGATCGCACTAGCCTTAACAGCTTCATGAAACGGAAACATATCAGGTAATACAGACCGGCTTTCATCTGTATTTAACTCTTCATTCGGAATAAGAGAAATTACGCCTAATTCCTTACTTTCAATTCTTACAACCGAAACATTCTTTCCATCAAGTGCTCCGATTACAGTCCCTCCTAATATAGAAGCAGCAACGTTATCAGGATGTCCTTCAAAATTTGTAGCAATTTGTACTTTTTGATCCGTAGTTAAGTTCAAATTTCCTAGTTGATTCGCCAGCTCTATCCCAGCTACAATTGCTGATGCACTACTTCCCAGTCCTCTTGTTAGTGGAATGTTACTAGTAACTTCTATTATATGGGGTGATAAAGAAGGACTTACTTTACATGCCGTACTAACGATTAAATTTTTATCATCTATCGGAATTGAATCATCAAAGGAATGGATTACTTGCCATTTATCAGCTTTCTCTTTTACTACTACATATAAATACAATGACAACGCTATTCCTACTGAATCAAATCCAGGTCCAACATTCGCTGTACTAGCAGGAACACGAATATTTAATGGTATCACGACATAATCACCCCTTTAATATGCTCTTTAATTTGTTCTATATCATTAGAAACACTTGCAATATCTAATGTATTAGAAGAAATTGCGATATCAGGATCTTTCAAGCCATTTCCAGTTAAAACTGCAACAACTGTTGCTCCTTTTTTGATTTTTCCAGATTGAACATGTTTTATTACGCCAGCTAATGAAGCATTTGATCCCGGTTCAGCGAAAACTCCTTCCGATTTTGCTAATAATCTATACGCATGTAAAATTTCTTCATCTGATACCATATCTATTTCACCGTTAGACTGCTCAGCAGCCTCTACTGCATATGACCAACTTGCTGGGTTACCGATGCGAATCGCTGTTGCAATTGTTTCAGGTTCTTCAATAACATGTCCTTTTACAATTGCAGCTGCTCCTTCCGCTTCAAATCCGTGAATTCTAGGCTTCTTATAGCCTTTTTCTTTCTCATATTCACAGAAACCTTTCCAGTACGCTGTAATATTTCCAGCATTTCCAACAGGAATCGCTAACACATCTGGTGCACTTTGTAATTGATCACAAATTTCAAACGCTGCTGTTTTTTGCCCTTCAATTCGATAAGGATTCACTGAGTTGACTAATGTAATTGGCTCTTCCGCAGCAATATTTCTTACAGCCTTAAGTGCATCATCAAAATTCCCTTCTATTGAAATGATTTCAGCTCCATAAGCAACTGCTTGCGCTAATTTTCCGTGAGCAATCTTTCCTTCTGGAATTACGATAATACATTTCATTCCAAGGCGTGCCGCATATGCTGCGGCCGATGCTGATGTATTACCAGTTGATGCACAAATGATCGCCTCTGAGCCTTCTTCTTTCGCCTTTGCAACTGCCATTACCATACCACGATCTTTAAAAGAACCTGTCGGATTCGCTCCTTCATACTTACCGTATAACTGAATTCCTAATTGTTTTGATATATTTAATAACGGGATAAGTGGTGTATTCCCTTCCATTAAGCTCACATCAGGTGTATTTTCATTCACCGGTAAATAAGAAGCATACTGTTTTAATAATCCTTTATACATATTGTTTTTCCTCCTCAATAATGTAGTAACTGTTTATTTCACTTGCGACATCTTCTATCGCTCCTAGCACTCGTTCGAATTGATACTTTGAAGTTTGATGTGTCACAACAACGACTTCTGCAAGTTCACGATTTAAAGGTAACTGAATAACTTCTTTTAAACTTACAGAATAATTAACGAAACATTCTGTTATTTTTTGCAACATCCCAGGTTCGTCTCGTAATGAAATACGTAAGAAATATTTCGAAACAACTTCTTCATCTCCCTGTAATTCATATGGCTCTGGCTCTTTTAACGCACTTTTATTTTTCGGAACTTGATTCATATTTTTAACGATTGAAATAATATCACTTACTACAGCAGAGCCAGTCGGCAACTTCCCAGCTCCAGGTCCGTAAAACATTACTTCTCCCACCGCTTGCCCGTGAACATACACTGCATTAAATTCATTATTTACATTCGATAATGGATGATGACTTGGTAAAAGAGTCGGTTCTACACTTAAATGAATGGCTGATCCTTGTTTCTCTGCTTTCCCAATTAATTTCATAGTAAATCCTAATTTTTCAGCCATTTGTAAATCTTCTTTTTCGACCTTTCGAATCCCTCTTACTTGCACATCATCTAAAGAAACATTCATCGAAAAACCTAAGTTTGCAAGAATGGCTACCTTTCTCGCCGCATCTAGTCCATCTACATCCGCTGTTGGATCCGATTCTGCGAAACCTAATTTTTGTGCTTCCTGTAAAGCTTCTTCATACGACCATCCATTTTGACTCATCTTTGTTAACATGTAATTTGTTGTGCCATTTACGATTCCCATGATTTTTTCAATTTGATCTGATGCTAATCCGTCTGTTAACCCTCTTAACACCGGAATACCACCCGCTACACTTGCCTCATAACATAAATCACAATCATTATCGTTTGCCAGTTGGAGAAGTTCTGCACCGTATACAGCCATTAAATCTTTATTTGCTGTTACGATATGTTTCTTATTTCGTAAAGCCTTAACAATATGCTGCTTTGCTTCTTCAATTCCGCCCATTACCTCTACTACAATATCAATATTTGAATCATTTAGAACTTCATCGACATGACTTGTTACTACGATTCCATCAATGCAAACATCACGTTCTTTTTCTAAGTCACGTACAACGACTGTCTTTACCTTCACTTCACACCCTGTATCAAGTGCAATTTTTTTATAATGTTCTTTCAAAATATGGACAACACCACTTCCGACCGTACCCAATCCTAACACCCCAACATTAATAACGTTATTCATCTTTTAATCTCCTCCTATAATTTTATTATTTATCTCTATCAATCACCTTGCTCTGCTTTTTAATCATGCAGGTGGTGGTTATTTCCGTACGTACAAATCGTTTCATATTACTGCACCTCCTTTCAAAGTAATAAAAAAACACACTCATCCCTAGGAAAGGGACGAATGTGTTTTCGTGGTTCCACCCTTGTTCCAACCTAGACGTACTTCTCCCTAGATTGCTCAAGTTCAGATAACGGCTGATTCCGTCAATAATTACTAGATTGCTCGTTCACTATTGAAGTTCAAAGGTGGTAAAATCATTTCTCGTGTTAGGAAGCTCACACCCTTGACTTCCCTCTCTGTAAACCGTAAAAATGATTTCATGTCCTTATCGTTACTTTTCGTTCATGTTTATTTGTTAACTCATTATACTCGCATAAAAAACAAAATCAATACTATTTTTTAATTATTTTTAATTTTCAATCTTATATTCCGTAAAAAAACACACTCATCCCTAGGAAAGGGACGAATGTGTTTTCGTGGTTCCACCCTTGTTCCAATCTAGACGTACTTCTCTCTAGATTGCTCAAGTTCAGATAACGGCTGATTCCGTCAATAATTACTAGATTGCTCGTTCACTATTGAAGTTCAAAGG
>NZ_JBYTED010000001.1:92234-180700 GCF_058792175.1 Bacillus sp. EB106-02-03-XG38 | reverse complement strand
GTGGTAAAATCATTTCTCGTGTTAGGAAGCTCACACCCTTGACTTCCCTCTCTGTAAACCGTAAAAATGATTTCGTGTCCTTATCATTACTTTTTCGTTCATGTCTATTTGTTAACTTATTATAGTTATCAACTTTTTAAAAAGCAAGCCTATTTTTACTATCTATTTTCAAAATCATTTTTTATCATATTTTACAATAACATTATGCTACGCCCGATCGATTTACCTATTTTGTTATTTCTCCACTTTGTAAATCAACGCTTCATATATAAATATTCTATTCTAAACCACGTACATATCCACCTTACAAAACTATATTAATAAAATTTTATTAATACAATCTTTTCGTATAACTTTCTTCTAAAGAACGTGCAACATCTTCTTCAGAAGTATTTACTTTCGCATGTTCCAATAACATTTTTGCTGCTGAAGGTAACTCTTTTTTATGTAACCAAGATTCTGGATTCCACATATTAGAACGAATAAAAGCTTTTGCACAATGAATATAACCCTCTTCTATTTCAACAACAATTCCAAGTAACGGATTGCGCCCATTCGCCTGCATTTCTTGCAAAATGGCTTCGTCGTTTGTAATATACGCTCTTCCATTTATTCGGAGAGTCTCTCCAAGTCCCGGAATAAAAAAGAGTAATCCTACACGTGGATTTGAAATAATATTCAAAATGGAGTCTATACGGCGATTGCCTGGTCTTTCTGGAATAATAATTTTATTATCATTTAATACGTATACAAATCCAGGTGCATCTCCTCTCGGCGAAGCATCACACTCTCCTAATTTATTTGCAGTAGATAATACTAGAAAAGGAGATTTGGACAGAAAATCTATGCAATGGTGGTCTAGTGATGAAATAACTTTTTTCAAAGCTCGCTCACTTGGTTTCCCCAATATTTTCCGTAACTCTTCCTCTGTTGAAATAATCGATTTTATTTCCGAGCTCTCAATCCCCACTTATACCATCTCCTTTTTTCTTTATTTTCCCAAAATTCAATATAAATATTGTATAATATAATTGGCAGAAAGGGGAAATTAAATGACAGAGTGGTTAACAATATTTGATACCGAAAGAAATATACTTGGGAAGAAATTACGTGATGAAGTGCATCGTGACGGTGATTGGCACGAAACATTCCATTGTTGGTTTGTAGAAATAGATGATGAAGATATGTTTTTATATTTCCAATTACGCTCTCAAAACAAAAAAGAAGCTCCGGGTATATGGGATATTACTTCAGCTGGACATATTATGCATGATGAAGATGTACAAAGTGGCGGTCTTCGTGAAATTGAAGAGGAATTAGGACTTTCTTTCCAAACGAATGATTTAGCATACAAGGGCATCTTTAAAATAGATTATGAAATTTCAAATCTTACAGATCGCGAGTTTTGTCATATGTATTTCCACAATGTAATCAATCCACTTCCATTCGCACCAGGTGAAGAAGTAGACGATATGATGAAAATACATGCAACTGCTTTTCTACAACTATTAAAAAGAGAGATTTCATCTTTTACAGCTACTTCTGTTTTGAGTAATAAACCAATAACGATAACTTTTGATGATATTTATCCATATGATCTTGCATACTATGAATTTGTTGTTGAACAAGGAAAAGACTTACTAAAAAATAATGATTTGTAATTAGACTAGGACCCCCTACCTATATCGGCTGGGAGTCCTATTTTTCACTATTGCTCAAGTGCCTTCAATCTTTTCTCTACTCGTATGAATAAGCGTATGATTAGTACTAGCATAAAGATCATTATCGCTAACGTTGTATGGGGGTATCTAAATAGTATACTAATAACACTTCCAATTAACATCATGATGAATCCGTTTTGCATCATCACTTCTGCACTATACTTATTACCTGCATCCCATAATTCTTTATTTTTCATAGATCGTTTCGTACGATAACCATATGCCGCATTAATATCGGTCGGTGGATTTTTTTGAAGTACAATTGCCGCAAGTATAAATATAATACCTATTAAAATACTCATTCCTATGTTTATTAGTGCATACATCAATTATATCCCCTCCTAACCTACAGTTTCATTATATGACATAATCCTGTTTTTTCCAATTTTACAACGCATTCACTTCCGCTCTTTCGATGTTTGGAACATACTTGGCAGCGTTACAAAGCGTGCACCTTTCGTTTTTAACTGCGGAATGATTTTGTCTAATGCATCTACAGATCCTTGTAAATGCCCACCTGGTGTTGAATGCTGAAGGATAACACTTCCAGGAAATGAATTCCCTAACACATTATTTGTAATTGTATCCGCGCTTACGCCTTTCCAATCAACTGTATCAACACTCCACTGTACAATCATAAAATTTTGCTCTGTTGCCCACTTCAATTGATTTTCAAGTATTTCACCATACGGAGGACGAATAAACTTTGGTGCATAACCAGCTAAACGATTTAATATTTCTTCTGTTTTTATAATTTGATTACGGTACTCAGCATCATTTACTTTCGCTAAATTAGGATGGCTATACGTATGATTGCCAATTACATGCCCTTCATTTGAAATACGTTTTACTACATTCGGAAACTTTTCTGCATTTTCACCAAGCAGGAAAAAAGTCGCTTTTACATTATGTTGTTTTAACTTATCTAATATTTTTGGCGTGAATTCTAAATCTGGTCCATCATCAAATGTAAGAGCAACTTCCGCTTTATTGTACGGTCCTGAAAATGCATACGCATATTTTTCAACCCAAGAAAATGGTGTCCATGATCCACGCTCATCTGCTTTCATCTGTACTTCATAGTTTTGAGGGATATATACGTATGGCAATGAGCTTATATAGTCTCCATAATAAAATGAGTTATATGGCATATAGACGTACGAAACATCTCGTTCTAGTCCCCATTGATATGGAGCAAACATTTGTGGTGAATAAAAATAATACATGATAAAAACCTCCCTAAAGTTTCATATGTGATTCCTCTGCACTTTGTTAGAGAAATTCCTATTCATGAACAAAAATAAGACTGTCCGTAATTTGGACAGTCTTACTGCTGACTATTATTAATAAAGTGAAACTTTAATCAATCGGACTTTTATGGACAGTTGATCCCCCACCTAAATTCTTTGCTTTCGCTGCATTTTGAGGTGTGGGTCTTACTGACCATTAAAGTGGGATAAATCGATGTACTATCTTTTGGTAAAGCTTTCACATGTTTTAAATAACTTGTCACTCCATCATCATCACCTTGCGGGTACGAATATCCATAAGCGTTAGCAATTTCGTTCGCCACTTTCCTAAATAAATCACCCATGACAAATAATGATTCCCATATGTTTTCATATTCTGCATTAGAAAATGTCTTTTTAAATTGCTCCCACATATCTTCTTCAAAATATTGCTCAAAATGCTTTCCAAATTTCCCTGCATTACCTGTAAAGTCTGTTTTCATACCAATATGCCATTCTAGCATTACGATGAACATATCTCGCACTGGACCATCGAGCATACCTTTCGCATAAGAAAGTTCTTCTCTCCATAGTCCTTTTGCCACATTCGTACTACACCACCAAAATTCATTACAGCAATCTAAAAACTCTTTTTCTGTTGGCTTTTTTATTAAGTAGTCTTTATCGCTTGCTGGTGGAAATTCAACAATGCAATTATCTTTATCCAGAAGCACTTCACTTAAACTATCTTGTCCAACGAACTTATTTATCAAATCAAATGGAACGAGCGTTAAATCAATTCGGTTTCCATCCATAAACTGCATTAAATACGGAAATTTCCCGTCTTCGTCTGCTGGAATTAATGACATTTCTTCTGGCATTTGCACAATCATTATTTCTCCAAATCTACGTATCCAATTATGATTAGATGTAAACGAGCTTATATCTTTTACAACATACATAATATCATAGTCTTGAAAACAGTCTCTCTTCACATTTGGATTTACACGCGATCCATTCATGATGACAGCTCGAATTCTTTCATCCTCTTTTGCTGTATTCATAATTAAGTCTAGCATTTCTTTTTCAGTTCTCATCTATTCCTAACCTCCAATTTTTTTATATAAACTTATATTTCCAAGTATGTTGGAGGTCCACGAGCTAACTGTGTTGCACACGATACATGTTATAATTTTTCAAACATCTTTTTCATTCTATTTATCTCCTTTCGTTTTTCTTTTACGACTGCCATATCCATCAATCGTATCCCTTTACTTCCGCATTGTAGCACTTACACGTTGCTCAGCAGCTATTAATTCATAGAAACAAAACATTCCTTTTTAAAGCTGTTTATCATTTACATTAGATTATACAGAGCATTTCGTTTCATGTAAAAATAAAGAAGGGACATCTACTCCATTACAGAATAGATATCCCTTCTTTTGTTTATACATTTATCCCTTACGGATTGGTAGACCAAAGTCCAGCAGATTTAATAAATGTACGTTTATTTAATTTCAATTGCGCTACGATAAACTCTGCAATATCTTCCGCTTGCATTACTTTATCAGGATTTCCATCAGTTAATCCTAAATCTACAGCCATGTCAGTTGCTACTGTACTTGGAGTTAAAGCTGTTACACGAATGTTATGCTTACGAACTTCCATCGCTAACGATTCTGTTAAGCCAAGAACACCAAATTTAGAAGCACTATATGCACTTGTTACAGGTGCACCTTTTTGTCCTGCTGTAGATGAAATGTTAATGATATCACCAGATTGTTGTTCAATCATGCTTGGTAAAGCTGCACGAGTTGCATAGTATACACCCATTAAGTTTACTTGAATGATTTTTTCCCAATCAGCAACGTCTAATTCTAAAAACTTACCGAACTTAGAAATACCAGCGTTATTAATTAAAATATCGATAGATCCTAAACCGTTTTTTAACGTCTCAATCGCAGTAGTCACTTCTTCATATGAAGAAACATCAGCAGTCGCAATAACAGCTTTTACGCCTTCTGCTTCTACTTCTTTCGCTACAGCTTTTAAGTTTTCTTCTGAACGAGCTAAAAGACCTACATTTACGCCCTCTTTCGCTAATGCGATCGCTACAGCGCGACCAATCCCTCTACCTGCTCCTGTAATTAAAGCATTTTTGCCTTGTAATAATTCTGCCAAGTATAACACTCCTTAATCATCTCAGTTATGTATTATATTAAAATTGTATCTATGTTTATGTAAAAAGGCAATGATGCACTTTCATGTGCGTAGGTTACTTGTAGGTAACTATAGTAAGAATACAAGTACCTTTAAAGAAAAATAGCGCTAGTAGAACCCCCTAACACTACTTTCCTATCTAATTCGGAATACGTACACTAAATTCCGCACCATGTCCTTCTATACTTTCAACCTTTATTTCTCCTCGATGTAGATCGACCACCTTTTTTACTATCGCTAACCCTAAACCACTTCCTCCATATGCTCGATTTCGTGAAGAATCAGCTTTAAAAAACCGTTCAAATATATGTTGTTTTTGTTTTTTAGATATACCAATACCCGTGTCACGAATACGTATTTCTACAAATTTCTCATGTTCCTGTAACTGGATTGTAATTGTCCCGCCACTTGGAGTAAATTTAATACTATTATGAATTAAATTAATCCAAACTTGACTCATACTTTCTTGGTCAGCAGTTATATGCACTTTTTCTAAATCAAGGTCTAATTCAATTTCTTTTTCAGCCCAGAGCGGTTCACTATTTAATACAATTTGCTTTAACTGTTGATCTAATCGATACGTCGCTTTTTCTGGTGTATACTCTTCCGATTCTAAAAGAGTTAGTTTCAATAAATTTTGACTTAGTTTGGATAATCTCGTCGTTTCTGTTTCAATAATAGTAAGATAATGCTTTCTTTTTTCCTCGGAAAGATTATCATCTTGTAGCGCTCTAGCGAATCCTTTTATAGAAGTTAATGGTGACTGTATTTCATGAGAAACATTCGACACAAATTCTTGCCGCATTTTCTCCATCGCATTTAGTTCATCTGTCATATCATTTATACTTTTTACGAGTACACCAATTTCTCCATCATACTTTTCTTCATTTCGTATCTTTACGGAGAAGTCTCCTTTTGCAATTTTTTGTATCGGTTCAATAATCGTCCAAATCATTGCTTGTCGCTTCGGCCTCATTAATACTGCAATTAATATCCAAAGAAGAATCATAAATACAAAACTGAGTATGTCACTAATGAGATACGTAACAAAAGGTGATAACTTTATTTCAAGGGCACCCAATACACTAGATGATACATAAAAAGCTGTCGACCAAATGATAGTAAGAAATGAAAAGAGTGCTATTATCGCTCCCGTTACTTTCAACATCTTCAACTTACTCATTCGTTTTCTTTTTCTCATTTACTTACCTCTAATCGATACCCTAAGCCTCTTATCGTTTTAATACTGAACTTCGACTTCTCTTCTTGAAATTTCTCACGTAGCCGATTAATATGAACGTCTAGTGTACGTTCATTCCCTTCAAAATCATATCCCCATACATCTTCAATTAATTGCTCTCGCGAACAAGTTCTTCCCGCTTTAGAACCTAAAGTAAAGAGCAATTCGAATTCTTTTAGCGGTAACGTAACCGTTTGTTCTCGAATTGTAACTTCAAATGTTTTACGATTTAATAGTACATTTCCAACTTGAATCGATTGCGATACTGTAATTTGGTAACGTTTCAGTAGTGCCTTTACTCTCACTACTAGTTCTATCGGATCAAATGGTTTTACAAGATAATCATCTGTTCCAAGGTGAAATCCTTTTACTTTTTGGGACGTCTCCCCTTTAGCAGTTAGCATCAAAATCGGAATATCATAGTACTTCCTTAATTCAAAACATACATCAAATCCATCCATATTCGGCATCATGATATCGAGAATAATCATATCGACTTTCACTTCGTCCATTTTCTGAAGTGCATCTAGACCATCAACTGCCTCATATGTTTGAAAACCTTCGCGTTCTAAAAAAACAGAAACAAGTTCTCTAATATGTGGATCGTCATCCACAATTAATATTTTAGGTATCACAAGAACCATTCCCTTTCTACTCAGCACCTATTTTATTAATGTTAAAAACAAATAACCAGTGAAGCAAATTCCCCACTGATTATTCATTTTATAATGCCGCCTCTTTAATTTTCAATTGTTGCGTTGCAAATTCACGATACATGTCATGTGTGCGTAGCAATTCATCATGTGTACCGCTTCCTGTAAGATTCCCTTTTTCTATAAAGATAATTTTATCTGCATCCACAACAGTAGAGAGTCTATGTGCAATAACTAACGTTGTTCTGCCTTTCATTAAGTTATTTAATGCCTTTTGAACGACAGACTCAGATTTACTATCTAGACTGGAAGTGGCTTCATCTAACATAAGAATTTGTGGATTTCTAAGCAACGCTCGGGCAATCGCAATTCGCTGCCTTTGTCCTCCAGAAAGCTTCACACCACGTTCTCCAACTTCTGTTGCATATCCATTTGGCAAATCATGAATAAATGCATCAACATATGCCATCGCTGCTACTTTTTCAATTTCTTCATCTGTCACTTCGCCCTCAACACCGTAACAAATGTTATCACGAATTGTTCCATCGATTAACGGACTATCTTGTGAAACGTAACCAATTTGACGTCTCCATGATTGTAGTGAATAACTCGTAATTGATTCTTTTCCTAATTTAATGGCACCACTAGTCGGTTCATAAAAACGTTCTAATAATGAGAATAACGTCGTTTTCCCGCTACCACTTGGTCCTACGATTGCTGTTACTTTGCCTGATTCAATTGTGAAACCAATATTCTTTAACACTTGCTCTTCTTCGTTATACTCGAAATGTACATTTTCAAGAACGATTGGCTGCTTAGCATTTGTAACTTTCACACCAGTTTCATGATCTTCTACTTCATATTCTAAAATTGTATTAATTCTTTCCGTTGCACCAATTGCCTTTTGGAATTGTGTAAAGAACATAGATAGTTGACTCATTGGCATTATTATTTGAACTAAATATAAAATAAACGCTACGAGTTCCCCTGTAGTTAATGCACCGCTAGAAACTCGCATTCCACCATACCCTACGATAATAACAAGCAATGCCATTAAAACAAAGGACATAACTGGTGAAATTAACGCTTGCACTTTTCCTTCTTTCAATCCAAATTGCAATAACTTTTCGATACCTTTATTTCCAGTTTCATATTCTCTTTTTTCTGTGTTCGAAGATTTCACTAAACGAATTTCTGATAACACTTGTGTTAATACACTAGTAAAAGAAGCCGTTTCATCTTGAAGTGCTTTTGAAATCTTATACATTTTTCGTCCAAGTGGAACTAAAATAAGTACTGATAATGGAATAACCGTTAAAAGTAAAAGTGTCATTTTCCAATCTAAAACAAATAGTACAATTAAAGATCCGACAATTGAAATACCACCTGTTAATAAGTTTGACAAATGCTCAGAAATTAATGTTTTCACAACTCCTGTATCATTTGTCATACGGCTAATTGTATCGCCTGTTCTATTTTGATCATAATAAGTTACCGGTAAAATAAGCACCTTTTTCCACAAACGTTCTCTTAGTCCAGCGACAATCTTCTGTCCTATATAATTTAATAAATATATAGATAATCCTGCTGCTATAGTTTGCATTATAAAGAATGCAACTAGCCCAATAATTTGCCCTGTACTAATTGACGAAAGTGAGAAATTATCTACTAGCCCCTTCGTTAACATTGGTATAAATAAACTCGCTCCTGTAGAAAGCAAACTCATTAATAATGCAAAAGCAAGAATCCCTTTTGGAGGATTTGTATCTTGAATAAGGCGTAAAAACTGCCTCCAACTCCCTTTTTTCTTCATTTCATTTCTAACTTCCATTCCACTGTTCATCTCCTCGTGTTAAACCAAACTGTTCTTTCTAAAAATAGAATACAATACGAATGTAAACTGAATGTAAACACACTTTTTCTGTTTTTACAAAATATACATACAAACGCATCTTTACAACAGATATAAATATCTGATATTATTACCTGGTACTTAATATTATTCTATGCGAATGATAGATAATCAGTTTACAATACTATATAAATCTCCCGTTATTGAAAGGAGTATCCTTTTTGCAAACAAATATACATTCCGAAAAGGAAACAATCATTTTTATTCATGGATTAGTTGGCAATCGTCGCGCTTTTAAAAAAGAGCATAAGCGATTTTCCGCCTCCTACAACATTATCACTTATGACTTATTAGGTCACGGCGATGATAAAGGAGAAGCTATCGAATTTTCATTACAGCGCCTTGTAGATCAACTATTGAAATTATATGAAAAAGAAGGTATTCAAAAAGCCCATATTTGCGCTCTAAGTTATGGCTGTTATATCTCTACAATTTTTGCACAAATGCACCCAGAAAAAGTATTAAGCATTTGTCATATTGGTGGACATTATAATAATCCATCCCTTTTATATAACGTATTTCAAAAGTTTTGGGAGAAGCGAGGGGACGATTACTCTAAATGGCTCTCTCAATACGCGAATACCATTTTTCCAAGTGGCATACTAAAGGCAAATCCGTTCGCGGTCATTTCAAGAAATATTTATTACCGTTTCGGATTGCAATTACATTCATCAATTATTGCCCAATCATTACGGCACCGGTTAGAATTCGATTTGAAATCTAAATTAAAATCACTTCCCCACCCTATTCTATGGGTAATGGGTGAACATGATCATCTCTATAAATCTTGTCTTTTTGATTTGAAGTCCATTCTTCCTAACGTTTTATATAAAGAAATACCGCTTGCAGGACATGCAGCAAACTTATTTCGCCCGAACTACTTCCATGACCTATACGCTCGATTTTTAAATGGGAAGTTACAGTAAAAACTACTACATTCCCAATTTATTCAACTATAAAAAGGCTTCCCAAGTTTCCCTGGAAAGCCTTTTCTCTATACGAAAAGTATATAACTACTTTTTCTTAGTATGCTTTTGTGTAACCTAATAGGTGCTTGCTCCAGTAAGAGTTACTTACAGAACTAATACGTACACCAGTTGCATCAGTTTCTGCACTAATGAACTGACCGTTTCCTAAGTAAACGCCCATGTGAGAAGGACCTGATTTATAAGTATTTTGGAAGTATACTAAATCACCTGGTTGTGGATTGCTAGTTTTTGTTTTAGAGCTCCAGTATCCAGCAACTGTTTGACGAGCGCCTTTATGACCAGTTTGATTTAATACGTAGTGAATGAATCCACTGCAGTCAAAACCAGCAGGTGTTGTACCAGCAGTTCTGTATGGTGAACCATTTAAAGATCTAGCGAATCCAGCAATTGAAGATGTATTTCCACCTGTTGTTGGTTGTTGTACATCTTTACCTGGTTGTTGAACGTTATTTGTAACGTTATTGTTATTTGTAACGTTGTTTACTCCGCCTTTTACAAACTTAACGAAGTCTGCACTTACGTAACCTGTACGGCCGTTATGGTTAATTTTGTACCAACCATTTTCAGCGCCAGTAACGTTTAATACTTTACCTTGTGTTACGCCACCGATTACAGCGTTGTATGTAGCTGGGCCTGTACGTACTTTTAAAGCACCAGTGTTAACAACATAAGAACCACCAGTTTGAACTGTAGTAGTATTGTTGTTTGTAGTTGGTTGTTGTGTTTGGTTAGATACAGCAGAACCACCTTTTGTTACGAAGTCTTTGCTTACGTATCCAGTTCCACCATTGAAGTTGATTTTAAACCAATCTTGTACTTCACCAACAACTTGTACTGTTTTACCTTTATTTACAGAGCCTAATACTGTATGAGATGTACTTGGGCCTGTACGTACGTTAAGTGAAGAAACGTTTACTGTGTAAGTACCAGTTCCTTGTTGAACAGTAGTTCCTGTTTTACCACCAGTCGTTACGAAGTCACCACTTACATAACCAGTTTGACCGTTTACAGTTACTTTGAACCAACCGTTTTCTTGTCCAATTACTTGCAGTACTTGACCTGATTTCACTTTAGAAATCACGTTATGTCCTGTACCAGCACCTGAACGAACATTTAATACATCAGCAGTTACTGTGTATTTTAAATCAGATTTTGTTTCTACAGTTTTTGTTTCAGTTACAGTCGTTTGATTTTGAGTTTGATTTTGTCCATTAATTTCTTTTAGCGCTTCGTTTGAAACTTGTGCTTGAGCAGAATCCATACCTGGAACTGCAACACCCACTACAGAAGCTGCTGCTAAACCTGCAATTACTTTTTTCATAAGTTGTCTTTACTTCCTTTCCCTACTATCCTCTTAAAAAAACTTATAAACTTAATACATTACAATATTATCAAAGTAAAATATTCATTAAGTTCCATTTTTTAACAAGAGATTTATTTTTCACACAGAGTTCATTTTAAACGAATGAAGTGAAATCCGTGTGAACTTCATGTGAACTTTACCATTAAACTAACTGTTTTTGCAATGCATTTTTCAAATTCCTTATGTATTTCATTGAAAATTCGACATTTCATTCGTTATCTTAATATATATTTTCCTATCCACTCGGAAAAACTCTATTAATCTAATACAAAGCAAAGAATGTATTTACTAATAGATCCCCTCACATGAAGTATACTCTTATCATGACAAAAAATGCTTTTTTTATCAATAGTATAATATTTTTAGAAAACTATTTTTGATACTATCTTTCACTTTCAAAAGATTTGACAATTTGTAAGATTTAACTTCAAAAATTCTGTTCTAATTTGACGAAAATAAACACTCCACTACCCATTTTTCACTATCTATGGAATTTGCAGGATATTTGTATTATCATATATATAGTAGTGTTTTAAATTCATACAATTTTCCCCCGCACTGAAATCTATCGAACTTTTAAAAGTCCGGTGCATTGAATTTTAAGATGAGAGTCTTATTGACCACAAATAGTAAGATAAAAAAGGAGGTATATTTATGAAAAATATAATAGATGATCCTATCCATAAAAATATAGAACTGTACTATGCTTTTTTTCAATTCGTTTCCATTATCACCTTACAAAAAATATCAACTATTGAAACACGTAAAAACAAATTAAAAAATAAGATGAAAAATTTCTATCAAAAAAATCCTTATTACTTATAAAAGGTGAACAGGTCGTACCCCTGTTCACCTTTTATATTTTCACATTATTTGTAAATTTTCACGCGATTTTCTAAAGGTTGATATTCTTTTTCACCTGCAGGTACCACTGGTTTGCCAAACGGCATTTGCGCAGTAAGTTTCCAGCTTTCTGGAACTTCCCATTCTTTTCTCACTTCTTCATCAATTAATGGATTGTAATGCTGCAATGTAGCACCGAATCCTTCAATTTCTAAAGCTGTCCAAATTGCAAATTGTAACATTCCTGACGATTGCTGAGACCAAATTGGAAAATTCTCTTTATATAAGGAAAATTTTTCTTGTAGTTCTTCCACTACTTGACTATCTTCGAAGTATAAAACCGTTCCATAACCACTTTTAAATGCATTCATTTTTTCTTCAGTAGATGCAAAATTATTTTCAGGTACAATTTTTCGTAACGTCTCTTTCGTAATATCCCATAACTTATCATGTTGTTCTCCTAGTAAGACGACAACGCGGGCGCTCTGAGAGTTAAAAGCTGAAGGTGTATGTTTTACAGCATGATAAATCACTTCTTGAATTTTCTCATCAGAAACTACTTGCTCTTTACTAATCGCGTAAATAGATCTTCTGTCTTCAATTGCTGAGTAAAAATCTTTTGCCATCATAATTCCCTCCAATTTTTCATTTGAGGCTTTTTCATATGTACACATCATATTACGCCCCTTAAAACTTATCATTAATAAGTTTCTAACTTTAGAATATCAACAAACTATAATAAACTCAAATGATAACACTCATATTTTTACCTTTTCACTTCCTAACGCTAAAAATAAAAAGGCAATTTGTTGTTACTAATAATAAGTAACAACAAATTGCCTTTCTTAAATGAAGATTCAACCCAATATTTTACTTAATTAACTAAACCAAATGCATAAGTCATTAGCTTATTCGTCTCTGTAAAACGCTTCGTTTTACCTTTCGTTCCCATAACAACTGTAATAATACGGGTATCACCTTTTTTTGCTGTACCTGTGAAACAATACCCCGCGCTATCTGTAAATCCTGTTTTTAATCCGTCTATTCCTTCTATATATAAAGCTTTATTATTTTTGTTTAACATATCATTTGTACTTATAACATTAATATTGTTAAATGCTAACTGACTTTGACGCAAGTGTGTCACTTCTAATATTTCTGGATAATCTTTTATAAGATTATAAGCCAATTTTGCTACATCAGCAGCTGTCATCTTCGTCTCACTTCCATCAGGTTCTTGTAGTCCTGATGCATTTGCGAATTTAGCATACTCCGACATTTTTAACTGCTTTGCTTTTTCATTCATAAGCTGAACGAAATCTTTCTCTGTTTTTGCCATATGTTCTGCTAAAGCCACAGCCGAATTATTTGCCGATTCAATCATTAACGCATGGTACAAATCTTTAACAGTTAATGTGTCATTAACTTGGGCCGGGATTCTCGCACCCTCTGTTTGTGCCGCTTTCGCACTCATTTTCACCGGATCTTCCCAGCGAACTTTTCCATTGTGTACATTTTCTAATAGAAGATAGGCTGTCATCATCTTAGACATACTTGCTGGTGCAAAAGCTTCATTCTCATTATGTTGATAAATAACATCTCCATTACTCGCATCAATAATCATAGCTGCTTTTGCATCAATTTCCGGTGGTATGTACTTTGGTGGAACTACTTTTTCAGCTAATCCTGTTTTAGGTAGTTCTGCCACCTGTAAAGGTTGTCCCTCTATTTTTGTTGCACCCTTTTGAGTTCCTTGGAATAAGAACCAACATATCCCTAAAATAATGACTACTAGGATTGTCAGCCTTCCCCATTTTAACCGCTTCATTTCAAAACTCCTTTAGCAAACCTTTTATACACTCACGTTTAACCATAACAATAATTACTTTATACCGTCAAGGTAAAAAGCATATTTATTCATATAATACAGTTATGTTACACTGGAAATACCGAAATATAAGAATATTAAATGATTAATCATCGTAAAGTAACTATATAATAGAAAGGATTCTTACAATGCTACTTCCAAAAACCTTACAATACGGGGACACAATCGGCATTTATTCACCCTCTTCACCAGCAACCTATACTTCTCCAAAAAGATTTGAACGAGCGAAATCTTACTTACAACAGAAAGGATTTCACATATTAGAAGGTTCACTAACAGGTCGATATGATTATTATCGTTCTGGCAGTATACAAGAGCGCGCTGAGGAACTGAATGCTTTAATAAGAAATCCTAATATAGCTTGTATTATGTCAACAATTGGCGGTATGAATTCTAATTCCTTATTGCCCTATATCGATTATGATGCTTTTCAAAATAACCCTAAAATAATAATTGGCTATTCAGATGCAACAGCTTTACTACTAGGAATTTATGCAAAAACAGGAATTCCTACATTTTACGGTCCTGCACTCATTCCCTCTTTTGGAGAATTTGAGCCTTTTGTAGATGATACATACAACTATTTTGCAGAAACATTACTACATGATCAAGCACTTCCTTACAACATAAAACCGCCTTTATTTTGGTCAGATGAATTTATTAATTGGGAAGAGAAGACGAAAGAAAAAGAACGCAGACCCAACAATTGGATTTCTGTAACAAATGGACAAGCTACTGGACGTATTATTGGTGGGAACTTAAATACAATAGAAGGAATTTTCGGTAGCCCTTATATGCCAAGCATTCAAGAAGGCGATATTTTATTTATTGAAGATAGCTCAAAAAATGCAGCTACTATTGAAAGAAGCTTTTCATTACTTAAAATTAACGGTGTATTTGATAAAGTTTCAGGTATAATTCTTGGAAAACATGAGCAATTTGATGATTGTGGTACAAATCGCAAACCTTACGAAATATTATTAGAAGTACTGCAAAATCAAAGAATTCCTTTACTTGCTGACTTTGATTGTTGTCATACTCATCCAATGATTACTTTGCCTATAGGTGTTCAAATGAACATGGATGTAACTAATAAAACAATACATATTTTAGAAAAATGGAAGATATAAAGGACGCCTATATTATAAGAAGAAAATAGTATAAACGTTTCCATTAAGAAACAAAAAAAGGCTCCGTTCATCACGGAGCCTTTTTTATTATTGTCCTAAATTTTGAACCTTGTCTTTCAATTCACGAACTTGATCTACTGTCTGCATAAGCTCAGAGTTTTTAAACTCTTCTACATTCACTTTTCCTTCTTCTATCTTCGTCATAGCCGTATCAATTAATGTATTTAACTTTTCGTTATATCCGACGATTTGCTGATGAAGATCCTTTGCTACATCAGGCGGCGTTAATTCATTGAATGCGGGTATATCTTGTTTAATTTCACTAAGCTTCGTTTCTAACTCTTTTCGAGCTTCGCTATCATTAACGGCTTTTTCAGCTAATGCTGGCGCATCATTTGCAAATGCACTTATTCCATTTACATAGTCTGTCGCTTGTTGAGCATAATCTATGGAGTTCTTTCCTTGCTCTACTAGTGAACATCCCATTAAACCAATTGAAACTATACATACTAATAAAATTGATTTGATTTTCATTTTAGACTCCCTTCGCCTTATACTTGTCTGTAATCTTCTTTATCATAACTTCTAGCTAAATCACCTACAACCTTTTTCAAATAGCTATTTAACTTCTCACATGCCCTATTATTGTTACAACATCTATTTCTATATGTACGCTAATAATATCTTCAATTATATCCATATATCCTTGTCCTATAGCTGCCCCATATTGTAATGTAAGCCCCTTCTTTTCGTAAACTGACTTTGGCACTGAAAGAATAAATCTTCTCAAGTTTCTTTCATCAGCTGGTTCCATAATTAAAACAATCCCATCCTCATCAAACATACGCTCTCGCCCTCCAACTTTACATTCACTATGCCTCAGTATTGCCTTGGTCAGCAAAATTTAAAACATAATAAGTTAAGATACACCCTGCTCTTTCATATAAATAAAAAACATTAATTCTTTTCTGTTAAGAATTAATGTTTTTAAAAAAATCAATTTCTAACTCTAGTATATTTTTTTGTCGAGATTTTACTTTTCTTGCGGGAATTCCAGCATAAGTATACCAATCATCTAAACTTTTTTTTACCATACTCATCGCGCCGACTGCCGCGCCTTCGCCAACAGTTACATTTGGGAAAACAATAGAATTAGCACCAATAATCGTATGTTTTTTTAAAATAACTTTTCCTGTTTTCACATTCCTATATTGATTCGGGACAGTTGGCCCCATTAATGCATTCCCACTAAAATCATCCAGTACTGCATATACGATTGTTTTAGCTGAGATGTTTGCAAAGTCATGCATTTCAATCCCAACCTCTCCTCCATATAACGCTACATAAGCTGATATATGCGAATAACTTCCAATTGTGATTTTGCCACTTAAAATACAAAAATCGTCAATTCTTACATTATTACCAACTGATATAGTGCCCGGATTATATATACTCGCTTTTTTACTGATCAATACATTTTTCCCAACAGATAAAAATCCAATTTTCTTTAGTTCTTCTTGACTATAAAAACTATTCATCTGCCGATACCACCTTCTCCCCTAAACAGATTACAATTTGTTCTACTATTTCTTTCGTCATTCCCTCCCATAAGGGTAAACTTACTATTCTTTTAGCTATTTTATTTGTTTTTATTAAATCTGTAGACTTATAGTTTCTAAAAAAAACTTGTTGGTGGCATGATGGTGAAAAGTATAATCTAGCTTCTATTTTCTGTTTTTTTAGTTCTTCTATTACTTGTATGTTACAAACTTCTTCTGGACAAAGAATTGGCATAAATTGTTGAATAACCGCTTCTGTCTTTTGGACTTGCCATCCTTTTTTCATTAATCCATTACTTTGTAACAATTGTTTATACCATTCAGAAATACGGGTGCGTTCTTGTAATTTTTGATCCCATTTTTTCATAGTCGCAATCCCAATAGCTGCTGCATATTCAGACATTTTACAATTAAACCCCATCATCGTACATTCACGATTTTTATCAAATCCGAAATTCCCCATTCTTTTAATACGTTGTATATCTTCTTCCTTTTTACTATATATGAGCCCTCCTTCACCAATTCCGAACGGCTTTGTTGCATGAAAGCTATATACGATCATACCACTAAAATCCTGACCGTAATGCATACTTCCATTCATTAATCCGAATCCCGGTGCCGCATCTACAACAACCGGAACACCCCTCTTCTCTAATTCTTCATATTCTTCTAAATTCATCCATGATCCAAACGTTGCGTACGGGACAACAATCGCAACCTCTTCTTTTAATTCTTCAATCTTATCCAAAAGTACTGTTTTATCCATATACCAATCATCTATTGAAATATCAATAAAATAAGGTTCCAATCCACACCAAATAGCTGCAAATGGAGTCGCAGGGAATGTAAAACTAGGCATGAGGGCATACTTTCCTTTTTTTCTTTTCTTAAGTTGAATGGCCGCCATTAACCCTAACGTTGCGTTTGCTACTGTTGTAACAGCTCCACTGTTCTGAAAAAAATCCGACATAATCGTTTCCTCAAAACGTTGATTTATAGGTCCATAATTCGTATATATATGAGATGTATCAATTTCCTTCAATTCTTCCAAATACTCAATTACAGGTACAGTTGAAGCACGTAAAAAAGGAATATTCTCCATATCTATCTATTCCTTCCTATCATTTTCGGACAATATAGAGCATATCTGTTTCGGATAATCCAAATTTCCTAGCACTTTTCATTCCTTGTCTTTCAGCTATGTTATATAATTCCACCTTAAATCCTGCATTCATTAATCGTTGAATGAATCCCGATTGATTATATATTCTCACATGATCCTCTTGACCAAAAGCTAATTTCCTCAATTGTGGTGTTACAATTAATTCATTCTCTATAATAGAATCTACATTCATTACGATTGGTACTTGAATAATTCCCCATCCATTTGGCTTTAAAACTCTATATAACTCTCGCATTGCTTTATCATCATCAAGAACGTGTTCTAATACATGGCTACATAAAATTACATCAAAAATATTACTATCATATGTAATGCTTGTAACATCAATTTCCTTCATTAATGGGTCCTTTGGTTCTAAATCCCCACATACATAAGTAATATTTCTATACTCGTTAAACCAATCTCTTACCTTTGCTTCAGGTGCAATATGAAGCATTGTATATTTTTTACTTAACAAGTCCGTTTCCGCTTCAATGTACGCACGATACAACCTTTCACGATCCATTGAACTACAAACTGGACATATCCCTGTATCTTTATTCCACATTTCAAATTTATATTTCGGAAAATCGTAATGTGCTGGCCAAGGTGAAAATTTTTCAAATTGTTGATTGCAATATTGACAATAACAAGATTCTTTTTCAAACATATGAGCAATTAGCTTGTTTAACCCTTTTTTTATCTTTTCATTATAAATTTGATCTAATTCACCATTTCTTACTGCATCCTTAACTATAAATCCCGCATTTTCTAAGCAATAAGATAAGCTCTCTTTATAATCTCTTTCAGAACTTAAAAATCCACTATTATACGCATCTATAATTAATTCAATCCATTCTTCAATTGTCATTAAAATAAAATGCATTTGTTTTTGATTTTGTCCACTATGTTGTCTAAAATAACTAAGAGGTTCTTGTATATAAACTACTTTTCCTTTCCTCATCATATCTAGCCAAGTTGCAATGTCATTAATAGCAGAATAAGCCTTTCCTTTAAAATATCCAAACTTCCCTTCAAACAAATCTCGATTAAATAGAACAGTTGTCGGCTCACCAACTATATTTTTTAAATTTTTTAATATGTAATTCCCTAATTCTTTCCCTTCAAAAAGTGTAGTTTCTTTCGCAATTTTCATATTCAATGTTGAAGGTGGTAATATCTCTCCATTCTCATCAATTAGTTCACGATATGACGTCACAAATGAAATATTTTCTAACGTCAAAAAGTATTTCATCATTCTCTCGATCTTTTCATGATGAAATAAATCATCATCTAATAAAAAGTTTATATAGTCCCCGTTCGCAAGTTCTATACACTTATTAAAGTTTTCAGCAACTAACGGTGTTTCATTTTTAACATATGTAATACACTCATATTCACGTAAATACGGTTGAATCATAGCATTGACTTCATTATTTGTACTGTCATCAGAAATAACAATTTCAATATTTTCATATGTTTGATTTAGAGCGCTATTGAGTGCCAATTCCAAGTAATAAGGTCTATTGTACGCAGGAATAAGTATGCTTACTTTCGGTAAAGGAGAATTATTATTTATATGTTGTTTTTTCTTTTCTATGTTTATTTTCTTTTCTTTAATTTTTTGATAATAGTCTAATGTATATAATATCGATGATGGAACTATCCTTCTTGCGTAATCTAGAAAATTAGTTATCGCTTTGTCTAACTCTTTTTCGTTGGATAAGAAACCATATTTTTCTCCTGCTAGAATACTATGTGAAAAATCTTCTAATCCATCCATCATTTTATTAGATTCATTTAACTGTTGATCTTGATGTAATCGAAAGTAACTAAGTGTCTCTGCTATATATACTGCTTTTCCTTTACTTAATAAAGATAACCATGAAGCTATATCTACGTTACATAGATACCTCCTCTTATCAAAAATTCCATACGGTTCTTGTAAATCATTTTTACGAAATAATACTGTTGTCGGTTCTCCAATATAATTTTTTTGATCGACAATTACCCTATTCCCTAATTCTGTTCCCTCTATAATCTTATCCTCTTCAAATAAACGAACAGTTGAATAAATATGACGTAGTTCTTCTCCTTTATCATCAATTACTTGACGATGAGATGTTACAAGCTTAATTTCATAATCTAGATCATTGAAAAAATACTTCATCATTCTTTCAATTTTATTTACATGAAATAAATCATCATCCATTAAAAAATTTATATACTCACCGTTCGCTTCATGAAATAACATTAGAGCATTTTCAAACTGTCCGAGAGTTGACCTGTTTTTTATATAAATAATATTTGAATGATTACATAAGTATTTTTGTATCACCTTTTCTGTTTCGTCATTCGTGCTATCATCTCCAACTATAATTTCTATATTAGGGTACGTTTGTTCTAATACACTACATAATGCCTCTTCAAAGTAGTGAGGACGATTATATGTAGGAATTAAAACACTTACCAATGGAAGTTGATCTACCACCACTTCAGTTCTTTCCATTCGAGTTCTCATTTACTCTCTCACCTCTTCGCATATTATTTATATACGCGACACAAAAATCACATTACTTTAACTGTATGGAGCCTATATACTTTTATGCAAACATGAAACAAAATATCATACCTTTCGTTCCTAAATAAACATATTTAATAACGCAGACATTTTATTAGCACCTTTTTTATTCATATGATCGCTATCATAAAAATCATCATCGCAAAATAATGGTGAATCAAATAGGTCAATAATCCGAAAAGAATAGTGAGTTTGAAAATCATTTATAACTTTATAAAAACCTTCTTTTAATTTCTTACTACTACAATTGAAATAATGTGAAGTAACAGGGAATACAACAATTAGTGGTTTTATATCATGTTTTAACAGTAGTTCTAAATATTTTTTGAAAATCGTTTTATATTCAACTAAAGTATGAGGATATGATAATTTAGCATGCGACGCTGCTCTTATTTTTCCGTGTTCTTCAAAAGGAATGTGAAGAGGCGTGGTATTCCATTCAGCATTTATCCAGGGCAATATCAATGATTCATCTTTTAGTTCGTCTAATAAAATATATTCAAAATGCAAATTAAAAAGAGAAAAAAGTGGTTTCGGGGTATCTAGATGTGAGAATCCATCAATGGGTAGAGGAGTATGAACTACAGTATGATGACCGTCTTGAAACAATGGATAATATACTTTGTGAATTCTATATGCTTCAGACGATAACGACATGTCAAAGTAAAAAGAGAAATAGGCTATTCCTATCAAACAATATTGAAATGAATGATCGTTTGATAGCAGTTGTGACGCTATTAAATAATCATAGTATAGATCTTGCGATGGAAGTGTTAATTTAATTGATTTTTTTGAGAGGAGCTCCGTACTTATGCCACAATGCGGATAAGACAAACCGGTAGCAAACAATTCATACGTCGGATCACTCTTTGCTTTTTTCATAGAAATGTATAAAGACATAAGATCTGGATTTATTTGATAGATAGAAATTAATTTATGTTTCCATTCATACATGTATTTTGTTAAATTTATAATTTTTGTACTTTGCACGCCCCTATTTATCAATTCATTTGCAAGTTTTTCTGCGTCCATTCTCCAAATGATTATATATTGAAAAGCGTTTTCTACACGAACAATATCTGAAACGTTTACAACATGAACTATTGTTTTACATTTATTTTTGTCTAATGCATTTCGAATCCTATCCACTGATAATTCATCACTTAAAACAATAATTTTATACTGCTCATTCATGTACATCCCCTCCATTATATGTATAATATGAAGTTCACTTTTCATTCGTAACGATCATATATATATTTAATTCAATACAAAATATAATATAATGTTTGTTTCAAAACAAAAAAATAGCTGCACCATTAGGCGTAGCTATTTTACAAGTATTATTTATTCAAACTATATTCCTTTATCTAACTCATAAAGCTTTCGATACTTCTCATTTTCTTTCAGAAGTTGTTCATGACTCCCTTGCATCACAATTTGACCACGATCAAGGAATATAACTTCATCTACATGTTCAATTCCTACAAGGTGGTGCGTAATCCAAATTACTGTCTTTTCTTCCGTTGCAGAAAACATTGTTTCTATTAAAGACAACTCTGTCTTTGGATCTAAGCCAATTGTAGGTTCATCCAGTACAATGATTGGTGCTTCTTGCATGAGCGTTCTAGCAAAAGCAACCCGTTGTCTTTCCCCCCCAGAAAACCTTTTTCCCATTTCATGCATTTTTGTTTGCAATCCGTCCGGAAGAGAAACTATATGCGAAGCTAATTGTGCTTTCTCTAAAGCTGTCCATATCTCTTCATCCGTAGCCTCTGGTTTACCGATTCGTACATTATTTCCAATTGTCGTATCGAATAAATGCGGCTTTTGATTCAATACAGAAATATATTTTGATAAAAGATTCGTATGAGCATGTTCACTATTTAATAAAACTTCACCATGTAACGGACTTAGCGCACCTGTTAACAATTTTAACAAAGTAGATTTCCCTGTTCCGCTTCTTCCTAAAATGGCGATTTTCTTTCCTGCCTTTATTTGTAGTGATACTTCTTTCAATACGAATTCATTACTATCTGGGTAACTATACGATACATTATTTAATTCAATGTCTATATGTTTTGATGCAGCATAATCTTTATCTCCATGTAATTCCTTTTCATCATGTAAAACATCATTACCTTCTATTTGATTTAGACGATGAGCAGATTCTATATATGATGGAATACGATCGATAGCATCTGAAAGAGGAATAAGCGCGTTTGTGACAGATAACGTCATTAATACGAAAGCCGCAATAACGGTAGGTGCAATTTGTTCACTTGCAGCTTCATTTCCAGTCCATATGATCATTGAAATAACTACAATCCCCACTACTAATTGAATGATACTGTCCCGAATATGATTCCAGCGTTTCATTCTTTTTTCTGTTTGTAACAACTGCGCATTTTGTTCTACATATTTATCAATGAATTCATCTTTTCTACCACTTGCTTGCCAATCAGATAATCCAAAAACAGCGTCTGTTAGTTGTTGATACAAACGGTTTCTTCCTTGCTTTAAAGTAACATGATGTCGCTTCATTAAAAGTAATGATACAACTGGAAGAAGAAAGACGATAATCGCTAACATACAGCCTGCAATAAGTGCAAATACTACGTCAAATGCACCGATAACAAGTACGAATATGCTATATACAACTAATGCTAATATGCTAGGAAATATTGTACGTAAATATAGGTTTTGCAAATGCTCTATATCTTCGGATAACACCCCTAACATATCGCCCGTTTGAAAGCGTGAACGGAAAAATAACGCCTGCGGTTCTACTATTCTATATAGTTTCGTTCTCATTTTTTCTAATATGCGTAATACGACATCGTGTCCAACTAAACGCTCTAAATAATGAAATACCGCTTGCCCTATACTAAACGCACGTGTTGCAACGATAGGAACATATACAGCCATTACATTTTCTGGTCGAAGAGCAGATTTAGAGATTAAATAACCTGAAATAAAAAGTAACATCGCACCTGAACTAACTCCAAGAAGACCAAGGAAAATAGTTACAGTCATTCTACCTTTATTTTGCTGTATATAAGGTTTAATCCAGTTACTCATCTCTATCCCCTCTCTTTCCTATGAAAATGTAATGCCTCATTCTTTAAAAGCTCTTCATACGTTCCACTTTCTATCATTTTCCCTTTATTTAAAATAAGAATATGATCCATCTGTTTCATCCAGTGAAGACGATGCGTTGCAAGAAATACTAACTTACCTTCAAACAGACGTAACATCGCTTGTTTTATTTCAAATTCAGTTTCAATATCAAGATGTGCCGTAGGTTCGTCTAATAAAATAATTGGTTTTTTACTTAAAAGTGCACGCGCCATAGCAACACGTTGCTCTTGCCCACCACTAAGCATACGTCCACCTTCTCCAATTTTTTCGTACATCCCGTTCGGAAGCGATGTAACGAGCGAACGTAGACCAACTTCATTAATAACTCTTTCCACTTCTTCATCCGTTGTATTTGTTTCGTAAAAACAAATGTTATCTTTTAATGAAAGCGGGAAAATATAAGGTTGCTGCGGAATATAAGCAATATTCTTTTGCCAATCTTCTCGAGTTGCCCCGTCAATTTCCACACCATTTACGATCATCTTTCCAGCTGAAGGAGTTAAAAATCCTGCTAATACGTCGATTAACGTTGATTTCCCTGCCCCACTTTCACCAATTACACCTATAGCGCCAGTGCCTTTCCAAGTAAAATCAATTCCCTCTAATATAGCTTTTTCAGATTCATCACTCTTTACTTTTACATCTTGTAATTTCAAGTTACTAGTTGAATTCCATGTTAAGTCTACATTAGATTCTTTCTTTCCTATTTCTTTTTGTTGCTGTAAAATCTCTTCTATTTGCTCCATTGCCAGTTGTCCATCTAACGTAGCATGATAATTTGCTCCAACTTGTTTAATTGGCAGAAAATATTCCGGAGCTAAAATTAAAATTGTAAGGGCTGGCAGTAGTACAATTGTCCCATCTATTAAGCGTATCCCTAATCCGACTGCCACAAATGCGATTGATAAACTCGTAAAGAAATCTAATGCAAAAGAAGAAAGAAAAGCAACTCGCAAAGTACGCATCGTTGCTTTTCTATATCTTTTACTTACTTTTTCAATCTTTCCTTCATGCTGTTTACTTTTCCCTAAATACTTTAATGTTTCTAACCCTTTTAACGTATCTACAAAATGATTAGAAAGTACACGATATGTCTCATACTGACTATCCGCCATTTTCTGCGCTGCTAATCCGAGTAGAATCATAAATATAATTACGATAGGAATCGTTACAACTAAAATGATTCCAGACTCAATATCTAGCGTAAAAACATATAGTACAATTAGTCCCGGTACGATACTACTTCTAATCATTTTAGGAATTGTTAATTCGATATATGTTTTAAATTTCTCAATACCTTCTATCGATAAGGTAACCAGATGACCCGTTCCAACAGTTTGAACATACCGTGGACCTAATGTGAAATACGCCTCTATTAATTGTTTTCTCAGTAGCGATCCTGTTTTTTCAGCGAAACGTTCTACTAATATTTGCGATACTCGAACTAGCATGTGACGTACTGCAAACGCGATTCCAAAATAAACCGTTTCATTTAACACAGATTGCACTGTTTCTCCTTGAAATAAAAACGTAATAGCCCTCGCTAAAAACACTGTTTGTGCAATAATACTAAAAGCTTCTAAAATGCTAATGATTGTTAACACTACATATAAAACTCGGCTACCAGGATACGACGGAAGTCCTCTTTTTCTTTTCATTAGTACTCCAAATCTTTATCTGACTTAACAGGTTGTCTAAACACATAGAAACTCCATATTTGACTTCCCAAAACAAATGGCAATATAGCAATTGAAAAATACGTCATCAGTTTTAGTGCATAATCTCCCGATGCTGCATTATAAATTGTTAAATCGTATATTGACCCTAACGAGCTAATTAAGACACGTGGGAACATGCCGGCAAACACACTCGCACTTAGTAAAACGATTGTTAAACTCGTCATAACGAAAGCCCAACCATCTCTTCTTCTTTTATTTAATAATGTTGACGCACATAATGCTACAAAAGCTCCGATCGGAACCATAATCCACTCTGTACCATGACCAGTGAATATATCTGTTTTCCATAACCCTACACCGGCAAAAATTAGAAGTGCTATAATTGCAAGCGGCGCAATTTTCAACGCGGCAATACGTGCACGTTCTCTTAACTTACCAGTTGTACGTATAGTAAGGAATTGCAATCCGTGAACAATACATAGCAGAAGGAACATAACTCCTCCAAGTAATGCAAATGGATGTAGTAATTGTAAGAATCCACCTACAGCATTTTTCGTCTTATCAATTGGAATACCTACCATAAAATTAGCAATGGCAACTCCCCAAAGGATAGGCGGTAGTAAACTTCCTAAAAACATACCCCAATCCCAAAAACCTTTCCATTTATGATTATCTATTTTCGCACGGAATTTAAAGGAAACACCTCTAATAATTAAAGCGAGAAGCATAAATACAAATGGAATGTAAAACCCGCTAAATAAAGTTGCATACCAGTGCGGGAATGCTGCGAACATAGCTCCACCTGCACAAACAAGCCATACTTCATTCGCGTGCCAAAATGGACCGATTGTATTTAAGTAAATTCTTTTCTCTAAATCGTTTTCCCCTAAAAACCTTGAAACTATACCTACACCGAAATCGAAACCTTCAAGTACAAAGAAGCCTACGAATAAAACTGCAATAATGATAAACCACAACTCATTAAGAGATAACATACTCATCCTCCTTATCAAATGGATCATGGCTTTGAGAATCCTGTTTCGCTTTCTTATTCTCATGTCCTTTAATAGTACGAACGAATAAGTAAATAGTAATTCCACCTATAATTAAATATAGTGATGTGAACGAAACTAAAGAGAATAATACTTCTCCGAACGTAACATTTGGAGATACAGCATCTTCCGTTTTCATAACACCGAAAACTACCCAAGGCTGACGTCCCATTTCAGTCATAATCCATCCTACTGTATTACCAATAAACGGTAGTGCAATTGCATACACCATTAATTTTAAATACCAAGTTTTTTCAGCTAATCGATCTTTTCTTGATAAGAACCATCCGTACGCTCCTAGAAGAAGCATAAATGTTCCACTCATTACCATCGCTCTAAAACTCCAGAACATAGTGTGTACTGGTGGAATATAGTCTCCAGGCCCATATTTTTCTTCATATTGCTTTTGAATTTGATTCATCCCTTCTACTTGACCGCTAAATTTATCAAATGATAATAGACTTAGCATATAAGGGATTTGAATTTCAAACGAGTTTTCTTGCTTCTCTGCATCAATTTTCGCAAATACTGTAAATGGCGCTGGATCTTCACTCGTATTCCATAACGCTTCAGCTGCTGCCATTTTCATTGGATGTGTCTTAATTAATTGTTGTGCTTGCGCATGACCGAAGAATAATACTAGCGCAGTTGTAAGTGTTCCAACAATGATAGAAATGCGGAACGATTTTTTAAACACTTCAGTTTCTTGAGCTTTCGTTATTTTCCATGCACTCACACCTGCAATAAAGAATGCACCAGTTGCAATTGCCGCTGTAATTGTATGCGGGAATTGTACCCATAATTGTGGGTTTTGAATGATCGCTAAGAAATCATTCATTTGTGCACGTCCATCTGCTGCCATTTCATATCCTACTGGCGATTGCATAAATGCACTTGCAGTTAAAATCCAAAACGCTGATAACATTGTTCCAATTGAAAGGAGCCAAATACATAAAAGGTGAATGCGCTTCGGTAATTTATCCTCACCGAATACCCATAAGCCTAAAAATGTAGACTCAATGAAAAATGCTAATAAACCTTCAATCGCAAGTGATGGACCAAACACATCACCTACGAAGCGTGAATAGGTTGACCAGTTCATACCAAACTGGAATTCTTGTAAAATACCAGTTACTACACCTACCGCAAAGTTAACAAGGAATATTTGTGTCCAAAACTTCGTCATCTTCTTATAAATTTCTTGTCCCTTTACCACATATAACGTTTGCATTAACGCAATGATAAAAGCTAAACCAATAGACAGCGGAACAAAAAAGTAATGGAAAATCGTTGTTGATGCGAATTGTATTCGTGCCAATTCGAGCGTTTCCATACTACAATCACTTCCTTCATAATTTTTTATATCGAAATTTCAATTGAGTTGTATGAATAAAACAACTCAAATCTTAGAAATATAGAAAGATAAATTTGTTTATGTACTTTTAGAAAATATAAATTTTCAGTTTTCAAGATAATTACAAAAGAACTTTCTCATAAAATTTACCTTTTCACTATTTCAGTAGTGTTTTATCCGTTAATCGAATTGTATAATATACCTGCATAGTAAATTCAGCTGATTTTTGACGTATTATTGACATCATTTTGTCTGAAATATGTCTTTTGTCATTTTCTTGAATTAGATTTTTCTCATTAATAAAATTTATTTTTTTAATATAAGACTTACTTTCACATCAATAAAATAATCATTTTTCTCTTCATACACTTGACTTTCATGCAAAAAAATGTCCTCTAACCAACGAAGAAATCAGTGATTTTTTTGTCAAGAGAAAAATGTATTTCTAAAATTCAAACACGAAATAATGTTATTCAAAAATAGAAAATCCACTCCCTCTTTCTAGACTAAAAATTCATTTTATTGTCATTTTTTCAAACTAAATTCATACATAAAAAAATACCGAGAATCGATTAGACTCTCGGTATTTTTGTAATTATTTTGCTGTATGTTTTCTAATAGCCGGTAAAATCTCAGTAGCAATTAGTTCGATATTTTTCTCAATTTTATTAAGTGGTACACCACCAAAATCAATTTGTGCCATAAAACGTTGTTGTCCAAACAATTCATATTGGTAAAGCATTTTTTCAATGATTTGTTGCGGGCTACCAACCATTAATGCATCACGATAATCTACTGCATTTGTAAATTGTTGTTTCGGATATCCACCACCACGCAGTGTAAGCATACCAGCATTAATATGAGGATAGTATTCATTAAATGCATCTTGTGAATTTTTTTCTGTATAAAATAAACTCGTCGTTGCAACTGGTAAGCTTGCTGGATTAAATCCACTTTGCTCAGCAGCCTCACGATAAGCATCTACTGATCCTTTAAAGTTAATAGCTGGACCACCTAGTGTTGTTATCATCATTGGCACACCCGCACGTCCTGCTTTAATCGCACTAGCTGGCGGGCCACCAACTGCACGCCAAATTGGTAAATTATTATTTTTCGCTCTTGGAATAACCGATGCGTGTGCAAGTGGTGCTCTGAACTGTCCATTCCAAGTTACATGTTCCTCGTTATTAATTTTTAATAACAGATCCATCTTCTCTTCAAATAATTCTTCATAATCATTCACGTCATAACCAAGTAAACTATATCCCCCAATACGAGATCCACGACCAGCCACGATTTCTGCACGTCCATTAGAAATCAAGTCAATTGTAGCAAAATCCTCATATACTCGTACCGGATCAGATGTACTTATTATCGTTGCTGAACTTGCAATTTTTATATTTTCCGTAGCTTGTGCAATAGCCCCTAAAATAACTGTATGAGCTTGCGTTGTAAAATGCGTTTGATGACTTTCACCAACAGCAAATACATCAAGTCCAGCTTCATCCGCTAACTTAGCTGTTTCAATTAATTCATGAATTCTTTGTTCTGCACTAATTTTCTCTCCGTTATGCGGATTTAAAACATGATCCCCAATCGAATATAATCCAAACTCCATTCCTTTACTTGTATCCATACGGTATTTTTCCATAGTTGCTCTCTCCTTTAATTAAGTCGTATTAAATTTATTCAACTAGCTTTCACTTGATTAGTCAATTGATATTGTAAAAAAAATTACTCTTACGGTAATTCTTTTTTTTCACTGTGCTTATGCACTTTCGTCATTAGCTCATATAATATTTTCTGCTCTTCTTCATTTAATACATCATCAAAAAACGAAGATTGAAATGCAAGCTGCTCTGGCAATGCTTTCTCCAAGGCCGATTCCCCTTGCTCTGTAAGACTAATTGTTTTCGTTTTCCAATCTTGTTTTCGTACTATATATCCTTCTTTTTCAAGACGAGTTAACATTCGAGAAATACCACCTTGTGTAACAGTTACCTTTTCAGCTAACTCCATTTGCGTTAGTGGTTGATACGTACGTATTTGTAAAAGCACATCAAATTGAGCAGTCGTTAAATCAAAACGTTTTAAAAATTCATTTGACATCTGATTACTTTGGTTCGTAAATCGTATTAAACGTAACCATATTAATGATCCTATCGTATTATCACGCATGTTTGATCACTTCCTATCGTGAATCTTACTATCACTTTACTACGCAAGTGATAAAAAAGCAAGAGAAAAAGTGAAAAATATCTCATTAGAGTATTGCATAAATAACGATAAGAAAGAATTCATGTTTAAATGAATTCTTTCTTATCGTTATTCTTAACTTTCCATGTCATTCATTGCTATATGTAAAGCGCCTACTGCTTTGGGCCAACCAACATAAAAAGCCATATGTGTTATTAATGCAATCATTTCATTTTCTTTAATTCCATTTTGTTTGGCCAGTCGCAAATGAAATGGTAATTGTTCTGTATTACCAAGACTGATTAATACCGACACTGTACATAAACTCCTTTCTCTTAATGTTAAAGTGTCATCCCGCCACACTTCCTCGAACAATATTTTTTCACTATAATGAGCAAATGCAGGTGCCTTTTCTCTCATTTTCTCTTGAATACAATATTCAATGGATTCATTCATCATTTCACTCCCCCTTCACTTTTACCAATTGTGCCATCCCTTGACCAAATGACCAATTTTCTGCAGATGTCTCATTTAGTGTAATAAAAATGTCTGCACTTTTTATTCCGGAACATTCAGAAACCTTCGAGGATATCGATTGATACAAATCACTTTTCTGTTTTATCGTTCTTCCCGGTCCACATGTAATAGAAACATACATCATATTCTCTGTTCTCTTTTCTCCTCTTTCTAATAAATAATATGGATTATATAAAAAGTGATTTTGCGAGTAAGATAAAAACAGTTGAAAATAATCATTTTCAGGGATGTTAAAATGTTCAATTAATGAAAGATGAATACATTCACCTATCTTTTTGATTTCTTCTTTATTTAATTTATTTTCATGATAATAAACGTTCACAAAAGGCATACATTTTCATTCCTTTTCTTAAACTTCAACAAATTTTCATCGTGAAATGTGTAAAATCTCATATACTGTAACATCTTTATTCGTTACTATATTAGGCTTTTCATTATAAAACCTGATATGGCTATATCCCCATTTATCTGGATTATAAATGATTATATTTCCTAAACATTTTTCTATGTTTTGTACATTCTCATTCATAGTGTTTAATTGAGTCTCTCTCAGTGAATTACTTTGAGAAATACTCCCTGTATACTCAACAGCATATTTACTTTTTTTAAAATCATCACTTAGATTAACAACGAATGGAACACCTATATTTATTTGTTGCCATCCAAAAGATTGTAAAATATTATCGTAATACCCTTCAAATATAAATTTATTCATTCCTTCATGGCCATTCCAAACATATATAGGGGCATAACAGTTATAGAAATTCCCCTCCTTACCTGCCTCATTAATTAAATACGCTTTAAAATTTAGTTCTTGAAAACCATCAGTTTTATGCCCATTGTCCTTTACCCTATTCCTAATAATCTCCATATCATAATCTTTCGGCAAAATGACCTTATATTGCATTCCAATCATGTTTATCACTCACTTTCTATCCTATATACATAATGATAAAGCGATGACTGGCTAACGTAAAATAGGTATAACTTATGCTTGGTATCATTTATAATGATATCTTATAAGGAGCTGTGATAAATGGAAATAAATGATCTTATTATATTCAAAACTGTAGCTAGCGAAGGTTCTATTAGTAAAGCTGCGAAAGAGTTAGGATATGTTCAACCAAACGTAACTGAGCGAATCAAAAAATTAGAACTAGAATTAGAAACACCTTTACTACATAGAGATAACAAAGGCGTTTCGTTGTTACCTTCTGGTGACATTTTACTAGACTACACAAATCAAATATTAACGCTAGTAGAAGAAGCGAAAGATAAAATTAAAATGTGTGGTTCTTCTTATATAATTGCGACGTCACAATCGATTTTGACTAATTATGTAAGTAAGCGCATTAAAGAAAATTTCAGGAATTATCAAATATATGTAGAAAATAGTAGTCATTTGCAAAAATTACTGCAGCAACAAAAAGTTGATATGGTCATTACTTATGAGGATTACCCGGACACAGCGTTTAAAAAAGTATTTGCCACTTCAATTTCTATCGGTTTATTAAAAGTTAAAGAAAAGTGTACCGTTGACTATTCAAAGGAACTCTTCTTCGTTAGCAATGACAAAAAGTGCCCTTTTAGAAATAAGACCATTCAATTTCTAAAAGAAAATAATTTATCTCAGCGTCAACTTCAACAACTAGATTCTTATTCGCTTATGGAAGAGTATATTCAGGACGGAAAAGGGATAGCCTTTTTACCGATTAATAATGATAAATTGGTACCAATTGAAGATGTTCAAATTGAGAAATTAACTATCCATTTTTTCACAAATCAAAACTCTTTAAAACAAATCCCTGATGAATTATTTAATTAATAAAAAATCCCTCCTTTACGAATCTAAAAGAGGGATTTTCATATTTTATACAATCGATTTTTCACACGTTTTGCTCCACTTCTGCACTTTTCTCCTTCTTATTCCGTTTCATATTCTTCAGACCCTTAACCATGCCAACTAATCCTTTCGGGAAAACTAGCAATACGATAATGTACAATAAACCAAGAATAATTGTCCATCGTTCAAAAATCGGATACTCTGTAGCTAGTTCTGATAAATAATATTTTAGGGATTCAATAATTCCAGCTCCAGCAATTGCTCCAATTAACGTTCCAACGCCTCCAATCATCGTCATCAATAATGCATTTAATGTCATTTCAATTGAAAATACAGTTGTATTAACAAAGCGTAAAGTGATAACAAATAAACCACCGCTTATCGCAGCTACTACTCCTGCAACAACACTAGCAATAATTTTATAATGAAGAACTTTATATCCTAGTGCTTCCACACGTTGCTCATTTTGTGAAATTGCCTTTAATACTTTTCCAATAGAAGATTTTGTGAAAAGACGTAACAGAACAAAAATGATAAGTAAACATATAAGTGTTACATAATAAAACGTAAAGCGATCACGGAATACGTCTGGTACACCAAATGTAAAACCGTCTCCTCCGTGAGTGAGCCCACGCCATTTTTCAGCAAGTACGAAAAACAACTGTGAAATAGCAAGTGTTAACATTGCATAAAAATGACTTTTCAGCCGTAAAGAAAGCAAACCAATTATATAACTAACAATGGCTGAAATGATAATTGCAGCTACTATCCCTATAAAAAAGTTCGTTATGGATACTCCTTGTCGATCAAATAAAAGCGCTACGCCATATGCTCCTATTCCAAAGAACATACAATGACCAAATGATACAATCCCTGTATACCCAAGCAATACATCAAAACTCATTGCAAAAATAGCAAAGATGAAGATTTGAGTGAACAAAATTAACAAGCTCCGTGAATCATTTACGAATGGAAATACACTTAAACAAATGAGCATACATACTCCGAAGTATACTTTAATTCGAATTGATGTGCTGTTCACCATTTCACCCCTTTTCACCAACAAGTCCATTTGGCTTCACGATTAAGAAAAACAGTAGCATTAACATATTGATTGCAAGTGATAAATCCGGTATAAAATACGCTGTAAAAGCACCCGCTAATCCGACAATTAAAGAAGCGATTGCTGAACCTTGTACGCTTCCTAACCCTCCAATGATTACTACTATGAAAGCTAAAATCGCATACTGCATACCCATCTCGGCGAAAATAACGCCTGAATACGGTGCTAATAAGAAGCCTCCTAAGGCAGCCATCCCTGCTCCTAATAAAAAGACGAAAGAAAATATTGCTTTTACGTTAATACCGAGCGCTTGAACCATCTCTTTATCCATTACACCTGCACGTATCATAAGACCTATCTTTGTTTTTTTGAGCAATACTAGTAAGGCAATGTAAATGATGATCCCAATTAAAATAACGAATAAACGATATTTAATTAATATAACGCCTCCAAACGTAAAACTTCCTTGTAGCCATAACGGTAATTTTGCACCAATTGGATTAGGTCCCCAAAATACTTTAATACATTCACTAAGTACAAGCATTCCTCCAAGCGTCACAAGAAGCTGACGAACATGATTTCCATATACCGGTCTAATAAGGAATCTTTCTAAAATGAATCCAAGGAACATTCCCATAGCTATTGCTCCAATTAACGCTAATACGTAACTACCTGTCATATTAAATAGCCAAACTCCTGTAAACGCTCCCCACGCAAATAAACCACCATGTGCGAAGTTTAGAACGCTCATTAAACCGAAAATCAGTGAAAGACCTGATGCTAATAAAAAAATGAGCATCCCTGTTGAAATCCCATTTACAAATAAATTGATTAACACATCCATCCTTCTCACCTCGGATTCATGTTAAGAGATTCCTAAATATTTGTGACACATTTCCTTATCCTCTTTTAATTCATGCATAAAACCGTTATGAACAATTTTTCCGTTATCCATAATATAAAAGTAATCACCAATTTGACTAGCCATCATAAAATTTTGTTCAACGAGTAAAACTGTTGTTTTCTCCTTCATTTTCAAAATGGCTAGCATTAACTTTTCTATCATAATAGGGGACAAGCCTTTACTCGGTTCATCAATAAGTAATAAACCACCACTATTAATAAATGCTCTTGAAATGGCTAGCATTTGCTTTTGTCCTCCGCTTAAGAGCCCACTTTTTTTGTGCCAAAACTGCTTTAAATCTGGAAATAATTCCAGCATCCACTCGATTTTCTCTTCCGCTTCTTCTCCCTTCCCTCTAGCAAGAGCGAATGTTTCTTCTACTGTCAGGTCGTGAAAAATACCTTGATTTTCTGGCACATACCCTATTCCTTTTCTTGAAATTAAATGTGTAGATAATCCATTTACTTGTGTACGATCATAATAAATTTCACCTTGTGCGATATGGTGAAATCCCATAACCGAACGTAATGTCGTAGTCTTTCCTGCACCATTTCTTCCAAACAGTACAGTAATCGTTCCTTTCTCAACAGCAAGAGAAACCCCTTGTAAAATATGAAACTGATCTAAATACGTTTCTATATTATTCACTTGTAATAGTGCCACTGTATAATCCCCCTAAATAAGCACTTTGTACACGCTCATCTTTCATAATTTCTTCAGGCAAACCTTCAGCCAATAGCTCTCCATGAAATAAAACGATAAGATGGTCTGACAAACCTAGTACCATATCCATTTTGTGTTCAATCAGTACAATTGTACTCTCTGGATGTTTTTTTATATTTTCAATCACTTGCAAAATAGCCGGTACCTCTTCAACTGATATACCTGCCGTCGGCTCATCCAGTAGTAACACATCTGTTTTTAAAGCTAATAACATCGCAAGCTCTAACTTTCGTTTTTCCCCATGTGCTAAATCTTTCGCTAATACATGTTCTTTTTCCTGAAGTAATACTGTTTTTAAGAAACGTCTCGCCTCTCCAACTTGTTGCTTAAATTTTGCTGAACTCGGAAAAAAACTATAGTAATCTTGCACGAATGATTGAACACTTAATCGAACATTTTCAAGTACCGTTAACTCTGGGAATATATTTGTAAGTTGAAAAGAACGACCAATTCCTAATCGAGTTCGATCCGAAATTGATAACTTTGTAATCTCTTGTCCTTTAAAATATACTTCACCCTGTGTTGGAGAAATTTGCCCACTTAATAAATTAAATAACGTTGTCTTTCCTGCACCATTTGGTCCAATAATGGAAATGAGCTTCCCTTTTTGTACTGTTACATTCACATCCTTAATAACATGATGTTCACCAAAAGATACGCTAAGATTTTTCGTTTCAAGCAAATGTGTCACGAAATCCCTCCCTTTAAAGCTTTAAGTATGAAAGAAATACGTATAAAGAGGGGTTCCCCTCTTTATACAAAAACAACAGAAAATTCAGTCTATTTATTTTGAACTGGTGGTTCTGTCTCTTTCATCGTTAATTCACGCTCTAATACTGGCACAGGATAGTCTACACCATCTTGCTTTTTCAATGTGATGGAATACAGTGTCTGCATCGCTTGATGATCCTTTTCTCTAAACTTCATCTTTCCTTTCGGTGTATCAAATTCCATTCCTTCCATTTTCTTAATCAACGTATCTACATCTGTATCGCCTTTTGATTTCTTTAAAGCTTCTACAATAGAAATTGCTGCTGACATTCCACCTGCTGTAAATAAATCTGGCACAGCACCATTAAATCGTTTTTTATGTTCTTCCACTAACCAATCATTCACCTTATTTTTCGGGAGTGTATGATAATAAACAGAAAAACCTTGCATTCCTAGTAACGCATCCATTGTTTTTAATGCCGGTATATCTGGTGCACCTGTAGAAATTTTAATACCTTGCGCCTCCACATTCATATCTTTTAACTGTTTCCAAGGTGAATTTGCCCCTGCCCAAACGATAAATAAATAATCTGGTTTTGAACTAATGATATTTTGAATATTAGCAGTGAAGTCAGTCGAATTTGTATCAGCATATTGCTCGTTTACAATATTTGCACCTAATTTCTTCGCTCCAGCTTTAAATGCCGCAATTCCTTCACGGCCAAATGCATTATCTGGGGCAAACGTCGCAATCTTTACATCTTTTTTTGCAATTGCAGCTGCTCCTGCAATCGCATCTTGCGAAGAGCTTCTTCCTGTTCTAAAAACATATTTATTCCAATTCTTTCCGGTAATACTATCAGCAACTGCCGGTTCTACAACCATTATTTTTTCATATTCTTCAGCTAGTGGTAAAACTGCTAATGTATCACTCGAACTAGACGATCCAACTAAAAAATCGACTTTCTCTTCTTCTAATAACTTTGTAGCTTTTTTAACCGCTACCTCTGCTTTCGTCTCTGTATCTTCTACAACAAACTTAATCTTCTTCCCTTCCACTTTCCCAGTTCCACCCGTTGCATAGTCTAACCCTAATTCAAATCCGTTCACTGTTTGTTTTCCATACGATTCTAATGGACCTGTTAAGGAAGCAAGAACTCCTACCTTAATCGTCTTTTCATCCTCTGTACTTGTTTTCTTTCCTGAACAAGCTGCCGTTATTAATAACGAGCCTAAAACACAACCAGTAGCCATCATTCTTAGCCATTTACGTTTTTTCATCGACATTGTGATCCTCCTCATACTTTTCTTTCTGATAGAATCAAACACGCCAAAGTCCCCTGCCCGTAATCATGACTAACTATAAGGTAGGTAATGGAAAACTCTTGTAGTATCCTCTACATTCGGCACAAATCTATAATCACCTTCCTATTTAATGGAAACGGACATACAATCAATATATATTCTACTTTCTAATTTAAAATACTGTTTCGTTTTAGTATTAATCATGAAAAAACTACAATAATTAACTTAAGTTATTAAGTCAATTATTGTAGCCTATGTAAAAAACACTTAATTATTTTCTACTTTCTCTAACCCTTCAGCCAATTGTTTCTTATCTAGCCCTTCCCCTATTACTACTAAGTTCGTCGGGAAACCGAAGTCTTGTTCCAGTAAAGTTGGTACCCCAAATGAATATTGGAATAGGTGTGGGTATTTATCTCCATGGAATTTCACAAATCCTTTTACACGATAAATACTATCTGGTAAATTTGAAAGCCATTCATATAAATTGTCTTGATCAATCGATTTCGTAAATTGATACGTCATCGTTTGTATATGTAAATGCTGTTTTACATGTAGTGTCTCATGTTCCGCGTCATTCGTAAATTCAGCTTCTTCTATGTCTTCTAAAGATATATTGCAATATTTTGTTTCAAACAATTTCGCATGATTATTTATCACTTTCACTTCTTCTATTACTTTGTTCTTATCCGTATCTGTTAGTAAATCTGCTTTATTAATTAAAATGTGGCTACCAAACTTCAGTTGCTCATACAATAATTGCTGAACGTTTGCACTTAATACACTTCGATTTAACCACCTTACTGCATCTAATACAACGACAATTGATTTCACTTCTAAGAAAGGTGCTAAAATTGGTGATACACATGCATCTAACACTTCAATTGGATGCGCAACACCTGTCGTTTCGATATAAATGACATCTGGTCTTTCTTGCTGATATAACGAATGCAGCTGTATTTCAAGCTCTTCTTTTAGCGTACAACAAATACATCCTTTCAGAAGTTCTCTTAAAACATTCTCTTTTCCAATAATATCTGTATCTACCGAGTATTCACCAATTTCATTCATTAATACTGCGACTTTTCTATTCTTCTTTTTCTCCGCTAACAATAAATTTTGTAATAATGTTGATTTTCCACTTCCTAAAAAGCCACCTAATATATGAATTTCTACTTTATTCATGTAATCGACCATCCATTTCTTTATTTCAAACGAATTCAAAGCGTAATAATTACGATTTATATTTATTATTTTATTAAAAGAATAGTCATTTGTAAATATATCTTCACCGTTCGTTTACTTCATACGCAACTCTAATTCCTGACTCTATTGCTCCTTGCATCCACCCATGTGTTAATGTCGTATGCTCTCCTGCAAAGTGTACTTTTCCAGATGGTGGTGTAATATACGGAAATAACTCGAGCTCTTGACCTGGTTCAAAAGCTGTAAATGCGCCGCAAGAATACGGATTTTTACTCCAGCTAAAAGATGTTCCAGTAACAAACTCACTATAAACGATGTCACCATATATTTCCGCTAAATTTTTTAATGCGTAACGAATACGATCTCTTTGCGAGAGACTATCCCATGTTAATGCCTCATCTGCCCACGTATAACTCGCTAAAACAATGGCTGCTCCTGGTGTGTGAATGCCATAACTCGGATAATATGTAAATCGTATAGGTAAATCTGTAATAGATTTACCGCCACATTGTCCCGCTTCCTCCCAGAATCTACTTTTAAACTCTATTGCAATTTTAGTTGCAGCAATATAATTTAACTCACGAATTGCTCGTCTTTTAAAATAAGAGAATAAATGATATGGCTGAATTTCTACAAATCGTAACGCTGAAAATGGAATTGTAATAATAGCAATATCACTTGTTATTGTGAATTGTTCTAACGTTTGCTCATGATTTCCTTGTAGCATTACTTTATCATCTTCCTGTATAATTTTTTCTACTTTATAAGACATAAAAATATTATCTTTTAACTCCGGTAAAAATGAATTTGGTAATGTATCCATTCCGCCCGTTATTTCATAATATTTTGTCGTTGAAGTAAAAAAGATCATTTCACGTAATACTTCAATTAAAGATATTCCCATATATGCTTCCATATCAAGAAGTACACCGATCATATCGATTGCTCCATCTGAATAATACTCAATTAAAAATGAGCCGAGCGAATATGCTTTATACTTTTGTTCAATGATAATCCAGTTTTTGCTCGGATCTTTTTTTATAAAATTAAGTATTGGTTCTAATACTACTAACATTAACTCTTCTGCCGTTTTTCCCTTTTCATTCTCTAAAATGGGGTATCCAAGTATACTTGGATTTTTTTCGAATATGCTCAATCTCGTCTTACTATTATTTGTATAAATAATATCTGAATCGGTTTTATTTATAAACGGATTTAACGGTAACTTAAACTTACGAATGTAAGCTACAGTTAAATCGTGTGTTGCAGGAATTCGCATCGGCCCTGCATTGAAATATAAACCTCTGCTAAACGGTT
The DNA here is from genome assembly GCF_058792175.1 of Bacillus sp. EB106-02-03-XG38. Classification (NCBI taxonomy): domain Bacteria; kingdom Bacillati; phylum Bacillota; class Bacilli; order Caryophanales; family Bacillaceae; genus Bacillus; species Bacillus sp. EB106-02-03-XG38. The sequence goes on along the minus strand of NZ_JBYTED010000001.1, from coordinate 141,179 downwards.
TACGAATCGTATATATTCTTCCGCCTATTCGGTTGTTCGCTTCTAAAATTGTTATATTGTGCCCTGCTTCTTTCAATAACGATGCTGCAACTAACCCTGAAATTCCTGCACCAACAATAATAATTTGCTTTGGTTTTTTCGTTTTAACGAGCCCCACATTAATAATATGAAGCATTCTTTCCGTCGTTAATGGCTGCATCATACCCTTTTCCCCTTCAACAAAGGATTTTATTGCATTATATTCAGTTAACTTGATTCCTATGTTTCATGCAAGAAATTGCACGGATACATTTTCAATTACTTGAATATCTTTTATAAAATGTAATAAACTAGATATGAATCTATAGAAGTAAGACGTATTATCTTACATAATAAAATCAATGAAATTGCGAGGAATTTTGAAATGAAAAAAGGTATTAACCGAGTTGTATTAGTAGGAACAGGAGCGGTTGGATGTAGTTACGCTTACTGCATGATTAACCAAGCTGTAGCTGAAGAGTTTGTTTTAGTTGATGTAAACGAGGCGAAAGCTGAAGGAGAGGCAATGGATTTAAGTCATGCTGTTCCTTTTGCACCAGCTCCAACTAGAGTATGGAAAGGCAGCTATGAAGATTGTAAAGATGCGGATCTTGTAGTCATTACGGCTGGATTACCACAAAAACCAGGCGAAACACGTTTAGATTTAGTTGAGAAAAATGCAAAAATCTTTAAACAAATCGTTCGCAGTATTATGGATAGCGGATTTGATGGTATCTTCTTAATCGCAACTAACCCTGTCGATATTCTAACTTACGTAACTTGGAAAGAATCTGGTTTACCAAAAGAACGCGTAATTGGTTCTGGTACAACACTTGATTCTGCTCGTTTCCGCTATATGTTAGGTGAGTACTTCAATATTGGTCCACACAACATTCATGCTTATATTATTGGAGAACATGGTGATACGGAACTTCCTGTTTGGAGTCACGTATCGGTTGGTATTCAAAAACTACAAACACTTCTTGATAAAGACAACACATACACACAAGAAGATTTAGACAAAATCTTCATAAACGTTCGTGATGCAGCTTACCATATTATTGAGCGAAAAGGTGCAACTTACTACGGTATCGGGATGTCACTTTTACGTGTTACTAAGGCCATTTTAAACGATGAAAATAGTGTATTAACTGTTTCGGCATATTTAGAAGGCCAATACGGTCAAAAAGATGTTTATATCGGTGTCCCTGCTGTTTTAAATCGCGGCGGTGTTCGTGAAATTTTAGAAGTAGAATTAAGTGAAGAAGAAGAATTAAAATTCGATCACTCTGTTCAAGTATTGAAAGAAACAATGGCCCCAGTTCTTTAATATGTATAGTAAAAAAGCAATCCAATTTATTTTGGATTGCTTTTTTTGTTTATTTTCTATTTTTTAATCGTTTCCTCATTATTTACATTCAGTACATCTAGTAAGAAGATGAAGATTGGTATCCCGATAATAAGCCCCCATATTCCAAGGAAATGCTCTGAAAAGATGAGAATCATAAATGTATAAAAGATTGGTAAATTCGTTTTCGCAGACATGAACTTCGGGTTTAAAAAATAACTTTCAAGAGCATGGATTATTGTAATGAACACAAGTATGTATACAACATACATAACTCCGCCTACGTTATAAGCAATAATACATAGCGGGAACAAGGAAATGATTACACCCGCAACAGGAATCAAACCGAGTAGAAAGACCATGACAGCCAATACAAGAAGCTGCGGAAACCCTAAAATCACAAGTGCAATTACAGTGAGTACACAATTGACAACTGCAATTAAAAACTGTGCTTCAATTACTTTACCGAACGATCTTGCAAACCTTTCACCAAAATATGCAATCTCCTCATAGAAAACCTTAAGACTACTATCTTTAAATTTTGAAGTAAATGATATGATGCGTTCTTTTTCTAACAAGAAAAATAAACTTAAAATAAGAGAGAGTAGTATTTGCAAACTAACTTTTCCTATATTTGCAATGGATTGATAGATGACATCTACACCTTGTTCTATATATTTTGATACTTCCATTCCATTAATTGTTGAAAGCGCATATTTAATGATCTCATTATCCGGTGGATTTTGAAAAAACAACCTAAACTGATATATCAATTGGGAAATTTGTATCGTTAGCACAGGTAAGTATTTATACAATGTTGTGCCGATAAAAGTAACTAATATGATATATAAACACGCGATAACAATTTTCCGGTTCACTTTCAATTTCTTTGAAATAAAACGTTGAAACCGATCCATTAAAAAAGTCAGTATAAACGTAATTAATATTAAATTGATCATACTTTTTAGTCCATATAACATAAGCGCTACTATTATTAAAACGAGAAACCGTTGGAACCCTCTACTTCGAAAGAAATTTTTCACTTCATTCATTAAAATTTAACCTCCCCCTTCAATGGATGGAAATTGAATATATTACACTTTATGAACTTCTATAGACAATCTTTCTTACTAATTGAGCAGAATCCTTTTTTTCTTTTTATAATGTTAGATTCTTTTTGTATTAGCCCATCAACATATTTTAGCGGAACTCTTTTTTCGTTAATCTTTTACAGTTTTGGTGATTTTCTATTTTTAGACTGCTGCTCATACGCATATCCTATATTGAACAGTTCTTTCTCACCGAATTGCTTCCCGACAAACACTGCACCTACTGGTTCTCCATTGTTATCATATCCTGCTGGCACCGCTAATTCTGGATAGCCAGCTACAGCGGATAGAAGAACTTCTTCGTTGTTAATCATAACTAAAGCATCCAAATCCTTTTCTACTAAATATCTATCTAGCTCTTTTCTTGCATTTTCTTGACTCGTTTGCACTACTTTTTGAAACTCATCTTTCGTTATAGCAGATTTTTCAGATCCCTCAATTAATGTTTGTCCATATTTTATTCGTCTATTGCTATCCTTTTTATTAAACGCTATAATCTCTTCTAACGATTTTACCGGCGCATTTTTTTGCTTTGAAAGATAATCGTTAACATTATGTTTGAATTCATATTCTAATGTTTGTAGATTATCCACACCCTCAGCGTTTAACTGAATATCATCAGTCAAGATCGCACCTGCATCTTGAAGGTCTTTTCTTATCTTTTCTGCTACTTCCTTTCTATTCTCATCTTGTTGATCTATTGAAAAAAGAACCCCTATTTTTTTCCCTTTTAATCCGTCTATTGATAAGTCCTTCGTATAATCCATTGTTTCTTGATCTTTCATTTTTTCTGTCATAGCATCTTTTTCATCATAACTTACCATTACGTTAAATAACGTTGCCGCATCCTTCACCGATTTTGCCATCGGTCCTGCTGTATCAAGTGTTTCAGCTAACGGAATAATACCTGATCTACTCACCATACCTAGTGATGGACGTAATCCAACTATTGATTGTTGCGCTGCGGGGGCTACAATTGACCCAGTCGTTTCCGTCCCAATTGCAAGTGGTGAAAAATCTGCGGCAACGACTGTAGCAGATCCAGAACTTGATCCCGATGTATCAAACGTAATCGGACCGTATGGATTCAAATTTTGTCCTTTTTTCCCGCTATATCCGCTAGGCATTGTAAAAGATAAATAATTTGCCCACTCAGACATATTCGCTTTTCCTAAAACGAAAGCACCTTCTTCTTTCAACTTCTTCACGACCGTCGCATCTTCATCAGCAATCCAATCTTTTAACACATACGTGCCTGCACTTGTCGGCATCACCTTTTCCGTTTGTACATTATCTTTTACGATGACCGGCATGCCGTATAAGTTCGACTTTTTATTGAAAGATCTTTCTTTATCTAACTTTCGCGCTTCTTCCATTGCATTTGGATTAATCTCTGTAACAGCATTTAATGATATTCCATTTTGGTCATGTTCTTGTATTCTAAAAAGATATATACTCGTTAATTCTTCATATGATAATTTCCCATCATCAATCATTTTTTGAAGCTCATCTACAGTCGCATTTACGACTTCTTTTTCTTTTATCTTTACATTTTCTATATTAATTCCTTTTAACTGGTTATGTATCGGTTTTAACACTCTATCTTTATCATATACGATACGCTCCGGTTCCTTTGGAAAATAATTTTTATACAAGTAATATCCTCCGGCACATGCCAACAGGACAATTCCTCCAGCAATCGATAACGTTATCTTTACCCACTTTTTCATGTTGTTTCCTCCACTCTAAAAGTTGCTCAATTGTATTGAAAAAGAGAGTTATCCTTATAACTCTCTTTTATTAAAATGCTAAATGAAAAAATGAAGAATTTCAATTTCATTACTTCTTTTTTTGCATTTGCTTCACTAATAATTCCTTCACTTGATTATACGTTAATCCTGAATCTTTATTTAAACGTTTTACTTCCTCAACATCAGTACCTACTACTGTATATTTTTTCTCATCATTCATTTTTCCACTTCCCTTTCTATTGCATTATTTCTAATATTTTTTCCCTAAACCCTAATAAATTAATACAAATAAGGAAACTGTACGAAATTCAATACCTAAGGGCAATTACGTAAGAGGAAAAGATAAAAAAATGTCGAATGTATATACTTGTTGAATTTAAGAGCTTGGAGGGTATATTTTGAAAACATATGAGTTTAAACATAACATTCCAACATTAGAAGAGTACAAATACTTGTGTGATTCTGTTGGATGGACTGATTATATGAATTTTGAGGTAGCAGATATTTCACTAAAAAATTCTATCCACTGCATCACAGTCAATGATAATGAAAAAATTATCGGTATGGGGAGAATTGTTGGTGACGGATCTATCTATTTCTATATTCAAGATATAGTAGTTCACCCAAATTATCAGAAACATGGTATCGGGAAAGAAATCATGCATCGCTTAGTTACATACTTACATGAAAATGCCCCTGATAGGGCATTTGTCGGTTTGTTTGCAGCAGAAGGTAAAGAATCATTCTATGAGAAATTTGATTTTAAAGATTACTCACCAAACATGACGGGGATGTTTACGGTCATTTCAAAATAATAAACATAATAGATTTTTAATTGTAAGGGAAGAATTACATTCATATGAATGTAACTCTCTTGCAATAAACGTTTATTACATACGAAAGGAGAGTACATATATGGCTGTACTCTCCTTTTATTTCACTCTTTACATATTAAATTTCTTAATAAAATTTCACTACATCTTCAGTAGGTAAGAATGTTCTTTCTCCTGGTTGTTCATTTGGCTCACCAAATGGCATTTGTCCTACTAAGCTCCACTCTGCTGGAATGTTCCAAGTTTCTTTCACTTCAGTGTCTACGATTGGATTGTAGTGTTGCAGGGATGCACCAATTCCTTCAGCTGATAATAACATCCATACAGTATGTTGTAACATTGCATTTCCTTGATGAGACCAGAATGGGAACTGATCTTTATATAATGGTGCATTTTCTTGCATTTTTTCTACTGTTGCTTGATCTTCAAAGAATAACACAGTCCCAACACCTGCATGGAAACCTTTTAATCTTTCTACAGTCGCTTCAAAGTTTTCTGCTGGTACGCGGGCTCTTAGTGTTTCTTTAACAATATCCCAAAACTTTTCATGTTCTCCATCCATTAATACAACCATACGACCACTTTGCATATTGAAAGATGTTGGTGCGTGTAAAGCTGTTTTTAAAACTTCTTCAATTCTTTCTTTCGTAATTGCATCGTTTTTTGTTACTTTACGAATAGAACGGCGGTTCACGATTGCTTCTTTTAAGTTTGTTGTAGTTGCTGACATTTTTATTCCTCCAAATATTTGTTTTATAATTTATCCCGCTTTAATGGGCAGTAAGACCCCCACCTCAAAATTCAGCGAAAGCAAAGAAGTTAGGTTTGGGATCAACTGCCCATAAAAGTCCGATTGGTGAGGGCTGATAATCAGTGGGGGATGAAGAAAACCCCCACTGATTAAAGCTTCACTTTATTTTGTTATTTCATAACAAGTGAATTAGCAATATCCATCTGTATTACACTGCATACCTTCAAATGAATTTGTTTTATCCTTTTCAATTTCTTTATCAATGACTCTTTGTAGCGTTTCTTTACTAGCAAGTCCTTGAATGACTTCATCTCCAATCATGACAGTTGGAACAGCCATAATATTGGCTTCATCATATGCGTGCTGAATTGCTTCTTGATGCTTCTCTTTATATTTACGGGTTACTAAAGCATCTTTAAATTCGGCTTCAGGAAGACCTACTTCCATCGCTAATTTTGTTAAAACATCAATATCTTCAATGTTTTGCTCTTCTTGGAAAAATGCTGTGAATACGCGGTGATGATACTCATTTCCAAGTCCGCGTTCTTTCGCAAATTGACATCCTTCAAAAGCTAAATGTGTATATGGATGCGGAGAAACACGCGGCAAACGCATATCAATTCCTAACTTCTTCGCAGTTGGAAGAATGAAAGCATCCCATGAGCCTAATTTTTCTGGCTCATTCCATGGATCTATTTTTGAATATGGACTTGGACGTAATTCAAATGGCATCCATTCAATTTCTATATTTTTCTCTTTCGCTACTTCGTCTAATGGACCTTTTGCTAAAAAACAAAATGGACATATAAAATCTGAGTATACTTTCATTTTTACAGTCATAACTTTTACACCTTACCTTTATTGTTGTAATCGATCTGGTTACATTAATGATAAAAAAATATAAATATGATTTAAACATTCATTTTTTCTTGCAAAGTTTCAAACAACTGCCCCATCGTAATATTTCTCAAAACTTCTTCCATCGCAGATTGTGCTTGTATTAATATAACTTCTAATACAGCTTGAATATTTGCTCCAATTGGACAATCTGGATTCGGTTGCTCGTGAATATGAAATAACTTGTCTTCTTCCACTACATTCACTGCATGATACACATCTAACAATGTGATTTCATGTAAATCCTTTAATAATCCCGCACCACCTGGACCGCGATTTACATATACAAATCCAGCTTGCTTCAAATACGACATGATTTTACGAATGACTACTGGATTCGTATTTACACTTTCAGCCATATAGTCTGAAGTACAAAGTGAAGATGGATTGTTTTTCAAAATAGATAAAATATGAACAGCTATAGAAAAGCGGCTACTAATTTTCATCGTGATCACCACCTCGATGTAATCATTATAGTTACAACAAAAAGATAAGTCAATCCTTTTCATAGATTTTTTATAAGCAAATTAAAAAGTGTCCCATTAAGATATATGAGACACCACTTTTTATTCTGCAAATAGCGCTTGAAATTCCTCAATAAATAGCTGCACAGCGATTGAAGAATCCTTTAATGAAGGAACAGCTAAAGCAATTTCTCTCCATACTTGTGGTTCCAATTCTCTCGTTTGCACATTCTGTGGTAAATTTGTTAAAGATAATTCTGCTAATATTGCAATACCTAATCCTTCTTGAATCATATTTAAAGCTGTAGTAACGGTTGATATTACATACTCAGCCCGAAGTGGTACGTTGGCTTGTTTAAACATATCAATAATGGGTGGTTCGTATCCGCCCTTACATAATATGATCGGTTCATTCTCTAAATCACTAATTGTAATAGAGTCCTTCTTACAAAGAGGATGATCCTCTCTTAAGATAACAACCATTTTTCCTTTCGTTAATGGAACAATCTCCATCTCTTTATTAGGCAAAATAACAATTCCTATATCAACAACCCTCGATACTAACCAACCTTCCACTTCTTGAATCGTTCCTTCGCAAAGAACGACCTCTAAGTTCGGATATTTCTCCTTAAAATGGTTTATCATTTTCGGTAAGAAATGTGCAGAAGCACTCGGAAAACTCCCAATTCGAATCGTCCCAACTTCGTGCCCTTTCTCCATCGCAACTTCTTGTTCAATCTTCTCTACACCGTTCAGAATCTCTCTAATATGTACAAGAATTCTGTTTCCTACATCCGTAACGATTAGCCCTTTTCGTTTATCACGTATAAGAATCGTAACTCCTAATTCTGACTCAATACTTGAAATGGCATGACTTACAGCTGGCTGCGTCATATTTAACACCCGGGCCGCCTTCGTAAAACTACCTAACTCAAAAGTTTTTATTAGTACTTGCAGTTGTGTAATGGTCATAACTAATCACTTATACTCCCCATAAAAAAGATTCATTTTATTTATTACAGTCGATATCATATCATAGTGAAATGAATAACAACAAGGAGGTCTTACCGTGACACAGCTTTCTCGAACTAAGACGGCCATAATTCTTACCTTTCTCGTTTTCATGTGGGGAATCAATTGGCCTTTATCTAAGTTTGCCCTGCATTATACACCACCCGTTTTATTTGCAGGTGTTCGAACTTTAATTGGAGGATTCATTTTACTCTTGTTCGCAATACCGAAATACAAAGAGTTACACTTAAAAGAAACTTGGCATTTATACGTTATTTCTTCTTTACTTAACATCATTATATTTTACGGATTACAAACTGTCGGCCTTCAATATATGCCTGCTGGGCTATTTTCCGCCATCGTATTTCTACAACCTGTTTTACTCGGCATCTTCTCATGGATTTGGCTTGAAGAATCTATGTACGCCTTAAAAATTTTCGGGCTTGTTCTTGGATTTATTGGCGTAGGTGTTATTAGCTCTAGTAGTTTAACTGGACATATTTCTATTATCGGAATCCTTCTCGCGTTAGGATGCGCGATTGGCTGGGCACTTGGCACAGTATTTATTAAGAAAACTGGGCACCGTGTTAATGCTATTTGGATGGTAACACTGCAGCTTATTATTGGCGGGCTTTGTTTAATTGGATTTGGTTCAGAGTTTGAAAGCTGGTCTAGTATCGCTTGGAGTATACCGTTTGTTAGCGTACTTCTCTTTATTTCGTTCTTTGTTATTGCAATGGGATGGCTTGCATACTTTACTCTTGTTGGAGCTGGTGAAGCAAGTAAGGTTGGGGCTTATACATTTCTTATTCCACTAATAGCTATTATTGTAAGTTCAATTTTCTTACATGAGGCTATTACCATTAGCTTATTCATCGGACTATTATTTATTGTTGTGAGTATTTGTTTTGTAAATATAAAACCGAAAACACTTGCTGTAAGGCAGCAAGTTGAAGTGAAATAAATATGGGAAAGAGCTTACTGTTTGTAGGCTCTTTTTTATTGTATGATGATATTCAAGTAGTAAGAATATTACCTCTACTATACATGGATGAATTAACAATTCTAATCATAAGGGGGAAATTATATGACTTTACTATATAAAGAATTTGGAGATTCAAGCTCTCCACTTATGGTTTTTATTCATGGGGGACGGAGTCGGTGGATGGATGTGGGACAAACAAATTAAACATTTTACTAACTTTCACTGCCTTGTTCCTGATTTACTTGAGCAAGGCAAAAATAGAAATAAAGATCATTTCTCAGTAAACTTTAGTGCTGAAAAAATCATAGAACTAATTGAAAAAAAAGGACAAGGTAAAACTGTTATAGTAATTGGATTTTCATTAGGCGCTCAAGTATTAATTGCTATGCTCAGCATGAAACCAAACTTAATTCAATATGCTATGATCAATAGCGCATTAGTTAAACCAATTCCTTTCGCTAAAATAGTAAGTAACTCCCTTGGCTTAACCTACTTCCTAGTAAAGTGTAAGGCATTCTCCAAAATACAAGCAAAATCAATGTACATAGATGAAACACAATTTGATAACTATTATCATGACAGTTGTCAAATAAGTAAAAATACATTTGTAAGGATATTAGAAGAAAACATGTCGTTTACAATACCAAAAGGTTTCAAGGATGCTAGTAGTAATATATTAGTAACTGTTGGAGACAAAGAAAAAAGAATTATGAAAGACTCGATGAATGAAATCCTTGCAAATAATACGAATTGCACAGGTATTATCATTCCTGAAATTGGTCATGGAATCTCTTTAGCCAATCCCATTCTATTTAATACTATAATTGAAAACTGGATCGAACATGATATCCTGCCGGAAAACTTAATAATCGTCAATTAGATTCCATACATTATTACTAATCCAAAGACCTAATAAAAAAGGTCTCATTATTTTCTATGAGACCTTTCAACCTTACTTATCTTTTACGACGTACGACAAAAACACACGCTCCTACCGACGATACAATCGCTAAAATGGATAAAACAATCACTATCACTTGCATATTACTAGTACCTTCGTTCTTTTCTACACTAGACACTTCACCATGTTCTCCTGTTAATGACGTACCTTTTGCAATTGTAGTAAGTGAATGTGGTTTTTCAGCTTTTTCATCGCCTGTCCATTCAACAATTTCTCCGTCTTTATATTGTTGATATGCATCCCAAGCTATTTTTTGTTCTTTATCCGGATTTTTAGCGACGAAAGTAAATCGCTGGAACTGACCAGGTAAAATCCCTTCTCCCGTTGCTTCCCATACTACAGTTTTGACTTTTCCAGCATTATCTTTTTGCTCTGCCACTTTCCATCCTGGCACTGGTTCATACTGTTGGAACTCCACTTCAGACGGTATTTTCAGTGTAACCTTTGTCGTTGCTACATTCTTTTCAACTGGTACTTTTATCGTGTAAGTCTCCCAAGAGTTGACGTCCGAAGTTGCTGGCTTCACAGTGACGTGCGCACTAACAGGTGATGAAAAAATTCCCATTGCAATCATTGTTGCGATCATTGTTGTGCCAAAATTTTTTATACGTTTCATTTTCTATTAGCTCCTTTTTATCTATATCTTCTCTTTATCTGCCGCCTACTATAAATTTATAATCCGTATCAAAGCTATCAAGAGATTTTGTTAATCCGTGCACTTGTATATTCCAGTTTCCTGTCATGTTAATATACATACCTTCCGCTTCATATTCTCCTGGTGAAACAGCGGAAACTTTAAATGACCCTTTTCCCATATTCATATCTAATGATTGCGTAGTTAAAATAATTTGCTCCATATCGGTAACAGGTTGTCCATTCTCATCCTTTAAAGTAATATGGAATGTATTTTGTCCTACTTTATTAGGACTTACATGTAAAGTAAGTTCATATCCATTATCTAATTGTTTACTCTCTGTAAAAGGTCCGGTAGGAGGCATCGGTGGTGTTTGTACGTTCGTCATAAAAGCTACGATTATGAAAATGATAATTCCAATGATAAACTCTATTTTCACCGTAGCGCCTAATCCTTGCTCTGCTCTCATTTTCCCTTTCACATAATGAACAATTCCCAATATCCCCATGAAAATGAATAAAAGTATCTTTGCTAATAAAGCTAATCCATACTTCGTATCAAATAACGAGTGGATTGTTGGAATAAAGAATGTACTGTTAAAAAGACCAGTTATTAAGATCACAATGACAGCACCTGTTGCCCACGGCGAAAAACGCTTAATCATATCCCAATACTCACTCCACTTGTCATCCTCTTTACGTAAAAGAAGAATAATGGATGATAGACCACCAACCCATAATGAAGCTGCGAATAAATGTAGAAAATCCATAACGACAGCAATGTCTTTAAACTTTAAACCATATGCATGACTATTAAATGCTTTCATAACAAGTATCCCAATAAACAATACTATCGGAATGCTCCATACTTTAAACGACGACAGCTTCTCACACTTCATCGCAAAATACGTAACAATTATAAGCGAACCAATAAGAACCATTTGAGTAATCCATACATATCCAAAAACAGAGAGCTGCAATGTTTCTTTTAATAGTAAAGGATTGAATGCTTCTAGCCATGAAACATCAGCATTTATTTTCGCTTGCAATGGTAGATTGAATAGTAAACTAATGAATATGCCAATTAATGAGATCCATATTATTTTTTCACTTCTTGATCGAACCGAGGTTGCATTCCCTTTATACATAATCAGATTAAAGAATAGCACTCCTATAAATAGCGAGAAACTTGTATATAAAACTCCACGTTCCATAATCATATCTATTTGTGGGACATATCCCATCTCTTCTACTTGTATATCGTCTGCTCCCGCTTCCGCTTCCCCAATTCGGAACGGAATAACTCCTTGAATTGGATGCCCGTCAGCAGAAATCACTTTCCACTGAATAGAGTAGAGTCCTTTTTTCAAGTTTTCTTTCAACCCTGCTTCTAATAATTTTTTATTTTTCTTATCAATATGAGCATCTTTTAAATCTACTCTTGTACCTGATGTATCTCTTACATACAATGTATTAAAATGCGAAACTTGTATATCCTCATCGAATTCAATTTTCACAACAGCTGGCGCTTTCTTCATTGTTTCATTTTCAGCAGGGTTTGATTTCACAATGTACGCATGAGCAGATGCACTTTTTGGTATCAATATAATAAGCACACATGCAATTAATAACCATGCCCCTAACCTTCTCATTACTTTCACTCTCATTTCACTTCTTTCTTCCACATCACTATATTTTCATTCCTTTAACTTCCCAAGTTCAATTCTCCGGCGAAATATTAACCTGATTAAATATAAATTTCTATACAATATAACTCTTTATTTCTCCCTCACCTCTAAACTTCTAATACAATAGTAACTACCTTCAGTGATATAACTTACATTTTTAAAGCTGATTGTTATTATATCATAAAATATATTTATGTAAGTTCCTGAAGAAGAAAAGTTATCGTGAATCATTTGTGAAGAAAGTGTGAAATACATAAATAAAAAAAGGTATTACGTTTTTATGTAATACCTTTCTTCCATCATAAAATTTCTTTATTTCTCTTCCGGATAATCACAATACTCAATGATTGTTCCCTCTGTATCCGCTGGGTTAAGATATATTAATCTTCTACCGTGCTTATTAATTCGAAGTGTATGCTCTAACGTTCGAATGCCTTGTTCTTTTAACTCTTCTAATGCTACATCTAAATCATCGACACGATATGCAACGTGATGAACACCTTTACCTTTTTGCTTTATAAATCGGGCAATTGGTGAAGTCGTATTATTCGTCGGTGCAAGTAATTCAATTCTATCCCCATCCACTTCAAGAATGGCTACTTCGCTTTCCACACCAGGAGCTTCACTTACGTAACGATCTATTAAAGTTCCTAACAATACCTTTTCATAAAAACGTATCGTGCTATCTATATCTCGAACTGCGATGCCGATATGATCAATTGTTTTTTTCATTTTATTTCCCCTACTACTTTATTTTCTATCCTTATCAATAGTAACAAAAAAAGTTATAGAATCAAATTCTATAACTTTTTTATTTAACCTATTTTCTTATTTGCACTAGCTGTTGGTTGAACTTGATTTTTTACTTTCATAATGCTAATGCCGTATCCGATAAATCCACCGATAATCGCTGGTAAGATCCATCCTAATCCTACTTCTTGCATCGGAAGGAATTTAGTGAACACTTGGCTTACTACTTCAATGTTAACTCCAGCTGCACTTAATCCATCGAATAAGCTGATGATAAATGTTACGATTAAGCTCACTTGATAAACTTCAGCTCTTCCTTTGAATAATGAATGGAAGAATGTTAAGAAAATCAATACAATGGCTAGTGGATAAATTGCTGTTAATACTGGAACAGAAACTGCGATTAATTGTGTTAATCCTACGTTTGCAACAATGGCACTAAATACACATAACGTGATTGCAATTGCTTTGTAAGGAACATTTGGGAATAACTTATGGAAGAATGAAGAACATGCTGATACAAGTCCCACACTAGTTGTTAAACAAGCTACTGTAATCATTAATCCTAATAATACTCCGCCATATGATCCAAAATAGTAGTTAGAAACTTTCGCTAATACTTCTCCACCGTTCTCTAAATGTCCAAGCTTTGCAACACTTGAAGCACCCATATAAGAAAGAGCTGTATAGATAATTGCTAAAATAGATGCTGCAATGATTGTTGCTTTTGCACAAACGACCATAATTTGTGTTTTCGTTTTTGCACCTTTTTCTTTAATTGCATTAATGATAATAATTCCAAATACGAATGATGCAAGTGTGTCCATTGTTAAGTATCCTTCTTGGAATCCTTTAAAGAATGCATGTGATGTATAAGCTTCCACTGGTGCTTGCATATCTCCAATCGGATGTATAAAAGCAACGATTACTAAAATACCAATGAAAGTTAACTTAATTGGCGTTAAGATTTTCCCAACAATATCGACAATTTTCGCAGGATTTAGCGAAAAAAAACAAGTGATGCTAAAGAAAACAATTGTGAAAAGAATTAAAGGTGTAGAACCTAATCCTTCTGGCATAAACGGTTTAAGACCAATTTCATAAGAAACATTTCCTGTTCTTGGTATTGCAAATAACGGACCAATCGCTAAGTATAAAACTGTTGTAAACACAATCCCGAACACTGGGTGAGCACGACTTGCTAATGACTGTAAATCATCTTTACCCGAAAAACCAAATGCTAGTACACCTAGTAATGGTAACCCTACACCTGTTACTAAAAATCCAGCGTTTGCAATCCATACATTCTCTCCTGCCGATTGCCCTAACATTGCCGGGAATATTAAATTTCCTGCCCCAAAAAATAGTGCAAATAACATTAATCCAATAACTACTATGAACGAAAACGGTACTTTATTCGCCATAATATAACCCCCATTCAAATTTCCTTATCTCATTTTCCATTTTTAACTAATTGAATTTTCTGAATTTTTAATTCAACTATCAACTATTCTTGACCTCATTATAGTTTGCTATATAATATTTTGCAATACTATTTTCAAACTTTTCATTTATTTTATAAATATACATTTTTTAACATAGAAATAGACTAAAAAACCAACATGGTCATTCATGTTGGTTTTTTACATTTATTATCAATTAAAATTTAGACGCTACTTTTTTAACGTTCTCTAAACCTTCTTCAACAATTTGTTGTGAACGATCTGGATATTGATTGTGCCCTTCAATTACAACAGTCTCTGGATTTGTAATTCCCCAGAACCCAAGTACATTCGTTACATAATTAACGGCCATTTCCATAGGAGCCATTTGCTCTGAAGAGTAATCTGAACCACGCGCACCTAATACAACGACTTTCTTATCACCAGCTAAACCTACTGGGCCATTTGCTGTATATTTAAATGTTTTTCCAGCTTGAGATAAGTATGAAATATATGTGATTAATGGCGCTGGTACTGTGAAGTTCCATAATGGGAACGCAAATACAACTTTATCAGCTTCTAAAAACTGATTTAAATATTGATCTACCGTTGCTACAGCCTTCTCTTCTTCTGCTGTTAACTCCATTCCTTGACTACGTTTATATCCACCTGAAATAGCGATATTTCCGTAATACGGAAGATCTAATGCAAATAAATCTAACTCCGTAATTTCTGTATTTGGATTCGCTTCTTTATAAGCACTTACAAATGTTTCATACATTCTTGAACTAACTGCTTGCTCCGCTGGACGATCGTTTGCTTTCACAAATAATACTTTTGACATTGTTTTATTCCCCTCTACTTTTGTATTTTCTTCTTTTTTACCAAATAATGAGCTAAATAATCCCATTTTCTTCACCTAAGCTTTCTTGTCATATTCATTATTTATCATCATAAAAATTCTTATTCTAATAAAAAGTTCCAATTGATACCTTAAGTAAAACACTTAAAACTTTTTGTTATTTAATTACCTTATGTAAGTGATTGTAATACACTAACTTACTTTAGTCAAGTAACTTTAAATAAAAAATAATATCTCGAATTAAAAATAATAACTACAATTCAATTCATACACCCATTGTAACTTTATTGTTTGTATAATAGATGTAGAGAATGCAATTTATATTTAGAAAGGATTCACTCATGAGCACTATAGAAAAGATTCAAACTTTTATTATTCTTTTTGCTGTTACATGCGGCATCGTAATCGGACAATTTAATGTCATACATATGCATTCAGACAAATTGATTATTCCCTTCTTATTTTTCATGCTGTATGGATTATTCCTCAGCATCCCATTGAAAGAAATAAAAAACGGGTTCCGCAATTTAAAATTTGCAGGAACGAGCCTTACTATTAATTTTGTATGGACACCTTTACTCGCTTGGGGGTTAGGAGCATTATTTCTTTCAGATCACCCAGCACTTTGGGTTGGATTTATTATGTTAATGGTTACTCCATGTACAGATTGGTACTTAATCTTTACTGAAATAGCGAAAGGAAATGTAGCACTTTCTACTGCAATTTTGCCTGTAAATTTAATATTGCAAGTACTACTCCTTCCCATTTATTTGTTTTTATTTGCTGGTGTCATGAAGACTGTAGCGGTTTCTGTTTTAGTAGAAAGTATAGTTATCGTAATCGTCTTACCATTTGTACTTGCACACGCTACAAAATTCATTATGCATAAAATGAAAAAAGCTGAAACACTCGAGAATACACTCATTCCGTTTTTCAGCTCTGCGCAAATTGTATTTTTAAGCTTAGCAATCGTAGCGATGTTTGCATCACAAGGGAAATACTTACTACAAAATATGAATGTCGTTTTCCTATTACTCATTCCGGTTCTATTGTTCTTCATCATCAATTTTGTCCTAGGACAATTTATCGGGCGCATGATGCGTTTATCTTATAAAGATACAGTCAGTTTAAACTTAACAACTTTAGCAAGAAACTCACCTGTTGCACTCGCTATCGCTGTAACAGCTTTTCCAGACGAACCTCTTATTGCACTTGCACTTGTTATTGGACCGTTGATTGAACTGCCAGTACTTGCTTGTGTTTCACAGGTATTGTTGCTTATTAAGAGAAAACAGCAGTATACATAATAAAAAAACGTCCTAATTCGGGACGTTTTTTTATTATCGAGAAATTATAGAAGTAACGATAATTATCGGCTCTAACGATTTTATACGTGATAACAAATTTTCTTTTCGTTACATTCACAAAGTCTTTCTAATTAAACATTATAGGAAAAGTAAATATTACGAAAGCTGCCCAAATTCCGTAGATTGGCAAATACTTCGTAACGGCATCTTGGATAGCTGTCGGTCCTGATTTGTTTTGTAGAAAACGCATATAGGAAAACATAATCCAAATGAGATTTGCCCAGATCAGTATGTTTACACCTAAAACAGCAAGTCTATTAGGTGTAATCCCGTAAGAAGAAAGTCTGAATACGATGGCTGACAATGCGACAGTGTCAATAATAAGCGCCAGAACAATTAAGGCAAAATTTATATAATCTGAAATGCTCTTTTTCTCGTCTGAATCACTCTCAACGATAGAAAATATAGTAACAGCCAATACACCAAGGAGTATTCCGTTGAAGGCCATTAGGAAATTGCGGTCCAAGAATGGATTTTTCCCGACCCAAATTACCGTTATAAGATAGATAAACAATGTGATCAAGACAAGCGGACTAAAAATTTTAGATATGTATGGTGTAATATTTTTAGCAAGTTTAAGATTCAATGATACTAAGTATGCAGCCACTACAGCTAGAGCAGCAGCTCCAAATAAAACAACATTACTAAAATAGAACTCTCCTATATCCAAGTCAACAAAGCTAAATAAGCGCATGGTGAATACTGCTAGTATCATTCCGCTCACTGCCATGCTCGCGTAGAGAAGACCATATTCTAAATTAAATTTAATATACGCTAATCTTGTACTACCTTTTGAATATTCATTTCCCGTAAACGCAAGTCCCAATAAGACCCATAACAATATAGGAAGATGTAAATACGCAAGGATACTGCTGTCTTTATAATTTAATGGCAACATATTAAGATAAAATCCGGCAATTAAGAACAACGCTGCAAGGAAATAAATAATACTTTTTTTCGGAGTATTATTGTAAATAAAATAAGCAGCAATAAAGGGAATTACACCAAAAGCCAAGTTAATTGGAGCAATTGCCTCCTGCTCAACAAAATGGAAAATGATTCTAGTGCTTAGCCCTGCTAAAATAGCTAACATGCCCATGAATAAGAAACCTTTTTGAAACAGTGATATTTTTTCTTTATTTGCCGTCTCCTTGAAATACAATCTTTCATACCAAGCAGCTAGTACCTGAGAATCAAGGTTTTCATCCCATGCTTGTGAGAATGACTTTTTAAAAGCTTTTGGGTCTTTTCTATACATTCTCTCCAACTCATGAGGATTATCCATATTTTCAATAATTAAATTGTGATTGTTCATAGTTTTACCTCCTCTAATAAAAAACAGCGTTGTTACCTTTCTATAAAAAGCACCTCACTGATTTATCATGATATTGATTTTAATACAAAATTTATTGTTTTACAATAAATAATTATCAATTATAAAGATTTTTTTATTGTATATTTTATTTTAAATAATAATAAATATTACTACTTATTCAAAAAAATATCCTATAGAATAGACTTTTTTAAGTGTCTATTCTATAGGATATAGTTTAATTATCATATTTTTATTTGTTGAAACCACTTAATTCTCAAACACGAAATTAATCTTATTATCTTTCCACTCTAGCTTCGCATCAAATGTTTTCTCGCCTTTTTTAAAGCCTTTAATTAAATCGGTCTTCTCACCTTTTAAAAGCTTAGTCATATTCTTTTGCGAAATTGTTTTACTTAATATCTTCTTTGAGATAGTAAAATCACATTGTGTTGTGTTGTAGTTAGAACAACCGTAAAACGTTGACTTATCAATCACATCGCCATCACACTTTTTACAGCTACCAACCTTTTTACCTGTTGTAAATTTCGATCCTTTTCGCTCTATCGATTCAACATGTAATCCAGTGAAATCCCACTTCTCTGACATTTCCACTGCATCTTCAATAATTTTCGCTGATAGTTTTTTTGTTTGCTCCATAAATGTAGCTGGTGATGCCGTACCTTCGCCGATTTCCGCAAGACGCTGCTCCCATTTTGCAGTCATTTCTGGTGAAGCTAGTATTTTATCACCGATTGCAGTAATTAATACTTTCCCTTTATCGGTCGCATACACTTGGTTCTTCTTCACATCTATATATTTACGGTCTTTCAGCATCGTAATAATTCCAGCACGCGTTGCCTCAGTACCTAAACCTTCTGTTTTCTTTAATACTTTCTCCAGCTCTTCATTCTCTAAATACTTACCAGCCGTTTTCATTAACGTAATAAGTTGTCCTTCTGTATAACGCTTCGGCGGCTGTGTTTTTCCTTCTTTCACTTTCACCTTTACAACTTTTCCTTGTTCACCTTCAGCTACAATCGGAAGAATTGTTTCGTCATCTTTATCGTCTTGGAAAATAACTTTACGCCAACCTTCTTGAATTTGCTGTTTTCCTTTTGAAATGAATTCCGCACGTTCATCTACAAGCGTTATAATGGTCGTATAATCAAAGATTGCAACTTCATAGTGAGCGGCAATCAGTCTTCTTACAATCATATCGTAAATTTTCTTTTCATCACCTGATAATCTGCTTGGGTTTGTAACTTGCTCTGTCGGAATAATGGCGTAGTGATCTGTTACTTTCTTTTCATTCACATAACGCTTATTATTCATAATCGATTCAACTGGAGCTGGTAATAACCCTTTATATTCATCAAACTGACTTAACTTCTGCAAAATATCAGGGAACGTCGCTGCCTCTCCTTGAGTAACATAATTGGAATCTGAACGAGGATAAGAGACAATCCCTTTTTGATATAATGCTTGCGTTATATCAAGCGTCTTTTTCGGTGAAAATTTGAATGCTTTATTTGCCGTGGCTTGCAGTGATGATAAGTTAAATAAAAGCGGTGGCTGAAACTCTTTACGCTCCGTTTTCATTTCCTTTACTTCAGCTGGTTTCCCTTGGCAAAATGCCGCAATTTTATTTGCCATATCAGGGTCTTGTAAGCGGGATTCACTATCCTTCTCCCATTTCCCCTCATACTTCTTTCCTTCTATATTAAAGGTTGCGAACACTTCCCAAAAAGGCTCAGACTTAAAGTTTTCTATTTCTTTTTCACGCTTTACAATTAATGCGAGTGTCGGTGTTTGTACACGTCCAGCAGAAAACACATCGTTCATTCCTTTTTTCTTTAGCAAAATACTAAAGACACGTGATGCATTCATACCAACGACCCAATCCGCACATGACCTTGTATACGCCTCATAGTACGTATTAATTGTATCTGATTCATCAAGTAAGTTTTTAAATCCTTGGTAAATAGCTTGTTTCGTTAAAGATGAAATCCAAAGACGCTTCATCGGCTTTTGTACGTTACACAGATTAATAATATTTCGTACGATTAATTCACCTTCACGCCCAGCATCGCCCGCGTGAATAATTTCTGTTACCTGAGGATTATGTAACAGCTGTTTCACAACGTTAAACTGTTTATACTTTGACTTTGTTACTTCAAATTGAAAACGCTCTGGAATCATCGGTAACGTATTAAGCGACCATTTTTTCCACTCTGCGTGATAATGCTCTGGATTACATAACTGCGTCAAATGACCAATTGCCCATGTACAGTACGCTCCATTTGGAAATAACTCATTTGCTTCTACTTCTAAATATCCATCTTTCCGGCGATATTTAAACTGTGAAACAAGAGCCAAACCTTGATCTGGTTTCTCGGCAATAATTAATTTCATTTTATAACTCCCTATCTGTATTCCAGTGTTACTTTCATTGTCTATCTGTTTAGAGGCGATGATAAAACAGCAATCTTATTTATCATTCGCGGGTTACTCCCCATAATGGGATAACTATAATATTATACGCTTATTCTTTATGGCTTCACAATAGAAACTCATTATAAAACAATTTCTTTCACATGCTTATATTTGAAATTGTGCAGATAATATGCAGATATAAATAAGCATAAGTACTCTCCATATGAACATATGATGAAATGAATGATAGGACAGGGAGGTATCATAATGTTCGCTTACATATTAACGGCCTTAACACTTTGTTGTATCTCGATTCTTATTACATCATATATATCTAAATGCAAGGGTACCTTAATGGAGTATATGGTATTTATTATGTCTTTTAGTATGAGTATCGGTTTAAGCATAGGATTTTATTTAGGTATTCTTTTTAAAGGTGAATTACTATATTCTACTTTGCTTGCGATTCTGATTAGTGGTTGTATCGGTTTTGTATTTGGTCTACGTTTTCACCTATATACTGCTTTAGAAGGAATGTTCTCTGGATTAATGGCAAGTATGATGGGAGCAATGCTTACAGAAATGTTAAACGCTCAACAAGCTCATAGTATACTGTTTATTAGCCTTTTACTTACGATAACAATAACTATGTCATGTATAATTCAACTTTTATCAGAAACTTTTTCTGCTTTTATCCAAAAGCGTTTTTTGTTATTACTTTCAATTAGTGTAGCAATTATCGTTGCCGTATTCGTGACATTCCCAGATCATACCCCTCCACCTTCAACCGGGCATGATCAACATATACATTGATACTTGCACCGAAATTGAATAAGCAGCTATCCATAGGATAACTGCTTCATCTTATTCTGGCTTATTAGGAATGTTTGGATTTGGAATATAGTCAGATTTATAATCTGTATATTTCACTTCTGTTACCATCCCCGCGGAAGCATGGTGTAAATCATGACAGTGGAACATCCAATCACCCGGATTGTCTGCTACAAAGGCTACTTCATATTCTTCACCTGGTTTTAGGTTCAAAGTATCTTTCACAATCGGAGAACCTTCTACCGGTTTTCCATCTTTACTCAACACCTGAAAGAAGTGACCATGTAAATGCATCGGGTGATCGTCCATTTTAGAACGATTTACTAATTTTACTTTTACTAAGTCACCCTTTTTCACTGGAATTGGGTCAATATCTGGGAATACTTTTCCGTTAATTGTATATACCATTTCATTTCCATTCATTTGCGTATTCAAGTCCATATTATGTGTGGCAGTGTACTGCTGGTCTAACGTGAAACTACCTAATTTTTTAGCACCATATTTCGTCATATCTAATTTCGGTAATTTTTCTTTTTCATCTGCTTTATCTTTCATCTCTTTGCTGCCATCATATTCAATAACAGCTTTCATTCCTTTTGCACCTTTATTTGCTGAATGGTCTTCAACATACCATTTCCCAGGATTATTAGCAGTAAATTCAATATCATAACGTTCACCAGGTGCGATTGAAATTACTTGATCCTTTATAACTTTTGGATCGTTTATTGGTTGACCATCTGTCGCAATTACTTTTATATCATGACCGTGAACGTGTATATCATGTGATAGATAACCAGCATTAACGAGTCGAAGACGGACTTTATCCCCCTTATTCACTTTTAATGGTTCTACTAAATCCCCGCTTTTACCATTGATTGTGAATAAATCATACATACTCATATCATGACCTTCCATCTTCATATTTCCATGGTCCATTCCTGCCATATTGCCAGAGTCTTTTTTATCACTGCCCATGTCCAGACTAGAATGATCCATAGCGTTCTTATCATCATTCTTTTTCGTATTTTCATTATCCTTAGATTTATTACCTTTTTGCCCTTTTGTCATTTCTTTTAACTGTTTATTAATCTCTTCTTTATCTGTTACCCATTCATCTAACATTACTGTGTAATCTTTATCATATTTTTCCTTTGTATCTTCTACAATGAGCGCTCCATACAAACCTCTATCTAATTGATTTACAGAATCTTGATGTGAATGATACCAATACGTTCCTAGTACGTTCGCTTCAAACTCATAGGTGAAACTTTTTCCAGATTCAACCGCATCTTGCGTCACACCTGGAATTCCATCCATATTATTTGGGACAGGATACCCATGCCAATGAATAGATACTGGTGCAAATAATTCATTTTTTAATGTCACTTTCACCTTTTCGCCTTTTTTCACCCGAATTTCTGGACCAGGAGATGAGCCATTAAATGTCCAGACTGGAACAATAACACCGTTACTTAATTTTTGTTTTTCTTCTTTCGCTATTAAAGTCACTTCTGGTCCTTTTTCAACTTTCAATGGTTTTGTAGCCGTTTCAGTCTGTGTTGTTTTTTTATCTTTCATATTTTTATGATCGTTTGTTGTATTTGTGGTCGCAGAACATGCAGCAATTATAGATATGACAGAGACTGTAACTGCTGTTAACACAAATCGCTTCATGGAAAATCCCTCCTTTTTCTTTTTCAAAATCATTATAAAAAATGACTTTCAAGAAAATATGGAGATGTGAAATGAACCAAATAAAAAGACGCCCAAAATTGAGCGCCTCTACTTTTGATTATTTCGTAACTACTTCATCTTCTTTTACATTCACATTATTTTCTCTCATAAACGCTTCAATCTCTTCAACTTCTCTAATGATATCTTTTGACAAGTTTTCATGTCCGTCTTTCGTTACAAGAATATCATCTTCAATACGAATTCCAATTGATTCTTCTTCAATATAAAGACCAGGTTCAATTGTTATAACCATACTTTCTTCTAGCACTCTATCTTTATATGTTCCTACATCATGCGTATCTAAACCAAGGAAATGGCTGACACCGTGATAATAGTATTTTGATAACTCTTCGTCTTCTTGAATTAAACCAATAGCTTTACACTCTTCTGCTAGTACCTTTTTCGTATGCTCATTTAATGCAGCAAACTTTATCCCTGGCTTAATGAGCTTTGTTGTTTCTTTCAATGCTTTTAATACAATATTATACATTTGTTTTTGGCGATTAGAGAATATTCCATTTGCCGGGAATGTATAACTAATATCAGCGTTATAGTAGTCTTTTTGAGCGCCTAAATCTAGTAGTACTAAATCACCATTTTGAATTTGTGCATCATTATCTTCATAATGAAGAACTGTAGCATTTTTCCCACTTGCCAAAATTGTATTGAACGCATGATGCTTAATGCCAGATGACTTCAGTGTGAAATCAAACTGAGCTTCTAATTCATATTCCATCATGTCAGCTTTTGCATGCTTCAGTACGTTGTAAATACCCTCTTTCGTTACAGCAATCGCTTCTTTAATGATTTCAATTTCTTCTTCTGTTTTAAACACTCGTAATTCACAAATATTCGGATATACATTACCAATTAAAACGTGTGGATACTGTTCTCTTACATGTTTAGCAAATGCTAGCGTTTTTGTCTCCGTACCATTCCACTCACGACGCTCTAAATCTAAATAAAGATGCTTCACATTTTCAGTGAAAAGCATATTTGACATTGTCTTTTCAAAGCTATCTAAATATACAACTTTCTTTATACCTGAAATTTTCTCTGCTTCTTCGTTAGAAACTGTTTTACCGACCCATTTTTCCATTACTGGATCTGACTTTTCAATGAAAAGTGTTTCTTCTATACTACCTCCAACCTTCTTCAATATGAAAATAACATTTGGTTCATCGATCCCTGTAACATAGTAAAAGTTTCGATTCGGCACAAATTTATAATGTGCATCCGCTGACATATGAGGTGCTTGTCCAGCAAATAAAATCGTTATAGATTCATCTGGTAATGTGTTTACTAATCGTTCTCTATTTTGAGCAAAAAATGTTGATTTCATAATAATCCCCCTAGCGCTCTATGTATACTTTTAAATCTAATTATCCAATACAATTCATTCTATTATTGTTATAATTTTTCGTCAATTAATAGTACTCATAGAGAAAGGAAAATTTTCATTACTAAGGCCCCTTCCAATCAAAATTACGCATACTACTCCACAATTTCTTGACATTTATTCCATATACTTAAAATCTCATATATAGGAAAGGAGCTACAACTTTGAAATATTATGTAGCAACAGGATTAGCAATTACTTCTTTATTATTCATTTCAGGATGTTCTAACAACGCCGAAACAGCACCAGTGAAGAAAGACACGGTGCAATCTCAGCCAAAACATACAGAAACAGTAACTACGAGTCCGCAAAACTTCTATAAGGAAACTGCATCTGGAAAAATCGAGCACATTCACGGAATTGGCTTTGCAGGAAATATGCCTGGGGTTTCTATCGCCACTCATAGCGGGATAAAAGTTTATCAAGATGGCAAATGGTTTGAAACTAAAACTGCGTTACACGATTATATGGGATTTCAAGCAACGAAAAATGGATTCTTTGCCAGCGGTCATCCTGAACGAGGAGCAAATTTAAAAAACCCTTTAGGATTAATGAAAAGTTCTGATGGCGGTAATACCCTTGAAAAGCTAGCTTTTTATGGAGAATCTGATTTTCATAACCTTGCTGTCGGATATAATACAGAAGCAATTTATTTATACAATGAGCGTCCTAATTCTAAATTGCAACAAGATTTTTATTTCAGTACGAACAACGGACAAGATTGGAAAAATAGTAAGTTAAAAGGTCTTTCAAGTACGATTCATGCCTTTTCCGTACATCCAGATCAAGCTAGTGTAGTAGCGGTAAGTACGAAAGACGGTGTTTATTTATCTACTGATTACGGAAATACATTTGAACTTTTCTCTACATCACTTGAATCGACAGCAGTTACATTAAGTAATGAAGAAGTTATTTACGCCCCTATCAATAAGCAAATCGTAACGAAGAAATCTATTGCTACAAATGAAGAGACAAACATACAAATTCCAGCTTTAGATCCTAAAGATGCAATTATGTACATATCACAAAACCCTCAAAATTCAGCTGAAATAGCATTTGCTACAATGAAAGCTAATGTGTTCCTTTCTACAGATGAGGGTAAAACGTGGAAGCAGATTACAAAAGAGGGAGCATTCCAATTTAATTAGAAAGGTGAATATAACGTGTTTTCAACAATTAGTGAATGGAGCTATCAACTCATGTCTCCTTTAATGGATGTCGCGAATGCTACGAAATCAGTACCTCTATTATTTGCGTTTTTATTAGGTGTAGTAGGAACCCTTGCTCCTTGCCAATTAACAGGAAACATTAGCGCTGTTACACTGTATGGCAATCAATCTTTACAAAAAGGACATGCATGGAAACATATGTTGTTATTCATTTCAGGAAAAATAATAGCTTTTACAACGCTTGAACTACTAGTATGGTTTTTAGGAAAAGAGATTCAGCAAATATTAACTTTGTACTTCCCGTGGTTACGAAAAATAATTGGACCTTTATTAATTTTAATGGGGCTAATGTTGGCAGGTATTATAAAGAGTAGAAATTTCTTCTCAATCAAATTTATACGAAAACAAAATGAAGTTGGCTCATTTTTATTTGGATTCTTCTTTTCCTTAGCTTTCTGTCCGACTATGTTCGTTTTATTTTTCGGAACGTTAATCCCTTTATCGTTCTCATTTAATTATGGTTACTTGTTTCCAACATTCTTTTCGATAGGAACTGCTATCCCTATCGTTATATTACTGTTCATCATCTCCTACCTTGGATTAAATGGGACACTACTTAAAAAGAGCCGAAATATAGGAAAAAACATTCAGCTTATAGCAGGGCTACTACTCATTTTAGTTGGCCTTTATGACATATCCTCATACTGGTTATAAATAAAAAAGGTAAGTTCCAGTGACTTGAACTTACCATTGCTAAAATAAATAAAATAGCAATCGTATATGAGATGATTGTTTCTTTCTTTGAAATTACTACATTCATTCATACATACTCCTCTTTGCTTGTTACTTTCATAATGAAAAATAATACCTTTATATACCCTACTAAGGTATTGTATATTAGCACCTTTTCTATTTCAAGTATTTGTAGTTTTTTCATTTTTTATCCCCTCATACCCTTACAAAACAAGGCATGTTTATAAGCATTGACACATATTAAAAGATACGTTACAATAACTATATATTAGTAAGTAACTAATGTAATTAAATTTAACTAGAGGTGAAAACAAATGAAAAACATTTTATTCCGTATTAACGAATTATCAAAAAAAGAAAAAGCATCTGGATTAACAGTTGATGAAAAACAAGAACAACAAATGTTGCGTCAAAACTATACAAAAACATTTCGTGGAAGCTTAGATTCCATTTTATTAAACACAAAAATTGTTGATCAAAATGGTCATAACGTAACACCAGCCGCATTACAAGATGCTCAAATACGTTTAAAATTAAGCAAATGAAATTAAAGCTAAATAAACAAACGTATAAAACGTAAAAAGAGCCGGAATTCCTACTTAGAAATTCCAGCTCTTTTTATTATTTTTTCTAATTTAGCAAATGAGCGATACATTGCAATTCTCCACGATACAATCATCGCAAATGCGAGTAAGAAAAACATTCCGCTTAACTCTGCTAAATCAATTGATTGACTTAAATATGATTTTAACGCTACTCGTACAGCTAATAATCCGACTAAAATAAATATAAATGCTTTTGACGGTTTCATATATATATATTCATTTCTTATTTCAAACTTCGTTGTTTTAATAAGAAATATAGAGAAAATAAGTCCTATACTAATCGCCTCTACTATTTCTAACGATGTTAATCGAAACTCTGGTAAGAAGTACATCATTGCGCCAGTACTCATAAAGATTGGCGGTAATATAATTTTCTTTTTCGTTACCGGTTTTTTCGCTGCTTTAAAACGAAGAAACATGACACCAACAGCCATACAAACCGCTATAATACTTGATAAAAGTGCTATCATCCTCTCCACTCCTATCTATTTAACAGACTTTTTGAGTAAAATCATAAACCAAACGAGCCCAATACTTATAATAACGTGACCTAATCCGGCCATATGGCTTAAACCGTTAAAGTCAGTTCCATTTACTTGTAGAAGTCCTCTCCATAGCATTGTAGCAATAGTAAAAATTAATCCTACATTATAAACTACAAACCATGCACGAAAGCTCTTTGTTTCTTGTACATGAAACACTTTACATAAAGCTAAAGCAATTAAACAGAATACGAAACCGAGCACTAATACATGTGTATGCACCAATTGCAACATTGTGGATCCTTTAATTCCTTGTGCTTTCGTATACTCTCTTGCAAATACTCCTGAAAATAAACCAATAATTAAGTAAATGAATGCCGCATTATATAATCTCTTCATTCTATTCCTCCTGTTGTAAACTTTCTATATTCGCTGCAATTATTTTAAGCAAAGTTTATGAACGGAATATGAACAAAATATTACATTCAATTTTTGAAAATAAAAAAACCATCCCACAATTAAAAATTGCGGAATGGCTTTTCAACTTATTTTAAATCTTCTATCGAGAAAGCGCCTGGAAGTAATTGCTCAACAGTCACTTCTTTTTCGTCGCCTTTTACATTCGTTAGTAAAACTGGCATTTTCGGTTCACAGAATTCAGCTATCACTTGTCTACAAGCACCACATGGTGAAATCGGTCCATCCGTTTCGCCTGTAATAACTAAGTAACTAAAATCGCGCTCCCCTTCTGATACTGCTTTAAAGATCGCTGTTCTTTCTGCACAGTTACATAAACCGTAAGAAGCATTTTCTATATTACAACCAGTATAGATTTTACCTTCTTTCGTAACTAACGCTGCACCAACAGGAAATTTTGAATACGGAATATATGCTTTTGCTAACATCTTATTTGCTTCTTCGATATATTTTTTCTTATCCATATTATTTCCCCCTCAAAGTACGTGTAATTATGATTAGTCAGTAATCACTGTATGAACTAATTTAGGTGCTACTGCTGTTTCAGCGATAGAAATGTTCTCATAGATTTTTGCTTTTACATCTTCTACATTTTCACGGTTTGCATAGATTGTTACGAATGGCTCGCCTTCTTTTACTGCATCGCCAATTTTTTTACGCAACATTAATCCTACTGCTAAATCGATTTCATCTTCTTTCGTTGCACGGCCAGCACCTAGTAACATAGCTGCGATACCAATCTCATCTGCAACAATGTTAGAAATAACACCTGAAGTTTTAGCAGGTACATCAATTACATACTTCGCCTGTGGCATTTTTTCTGGATTGTCTACAATTGAGCTATCCCCGCCTTGATTACTTAAGAACTCTTTAAACTTCTCAGTTGCTTTTCCGTTTTTCATCACTTCAATTAGCATTTCACGAGCTTCTTCTAATGTATTTGCTTTTTTCGCAAGTACGACCATTTGACTTCCTAATACAAGTACTAATTCTGTTAAATCTTCTGGACCTTCACCTTTTAACGTATCGATCGCTTCTTTTACTTCTAGAGCGTTACCAATCGCAAATCCAAGCGGTTGTGACATATCTGAAATAACAGCCATAGTTTGACGTCCTACATTATTTCCGATACGTACCATTGCATGTGCTAGTTCTTTTGCATCTTCTTCTGTCTTCATAAATGCGCCAGCACCTGTTTTTACATCAAGTACGATTGCGTCAGCACCAGCTGCAATTTTTTTACTCATAATTGAACTTGCGATTAAAGGAATTGAGTTTACTGTTCCTGTTACATCGCGTAATGCATAAATCTTTTTATCTGCAGGTGTTAGGTTTCCTGTTTGTCCAATAACAGCTACTTTGTCACGGTTTACAATATCAATGAACTGCTCTTTCGTAATTTCAACGTGGAATCCTTCTACCGCTTCTAATTTATCAATTGTTCCGCCTGTATGTCCTAAACCACGACCAGACATTTTTGCTACTGGTACGTCTAAAGCAGCTACTAATGGTCCTAATACTAATGTTGTTGTATCACCAACACCACCAGTTGAATGTTTGTCTACTTTAATTCCTTCAATTGCTGATAAATCGATTGTTTCTCCAGACTCAACCATCGCCATCGTTAAATCTGCACGTTCACGATCTGTCATATCTTTAAAGAAGATTGCCATTGCAAGTGCACTCACTTGATAATCAGGAATACTTCCGTCTGTATATCCATTAATAAAGAATTTGATTTCTTCAGTTGTTAATTCTTTGCCGTCACGTTTTTTTGCAATAATATCTACCATTCTCATTACAATCACCATTCCTTTTTATATGATATGAATCTGTTAAAATAATAAGCCAACGATTGTTGCTGATAAGAAACTTACTAATGTTGCACCGAACAGTAATTTCAGACCGAATCTTGCGACTACATTCCCTTGTTTTTCATTTAAACTCTTAACTGCCCCTGCAATAATTCCAATTGAAGAGAAGTTTGCAAATGAAACTAAGAATACAGAGATAATCGCTGTCGTTCTATCTGAGAAATTAAAGTTTCCTTGTGCTAAATCTGTCATAGCGACAAATTCATTTGATACTAATTTTGTTGCCATAATATTTCCGGCATTAACTGCTTCATGCCAAGGTACACCCATAATAAATGCAAATGGTGCAAATACATAACCAAGTATTTCTTGGAATGAAATACCGATTACACCTTTAAATATGGCATTAATGAATGCGATAAGAGCAACGAAACCGACTAACATAGCTGCTACTGTAATCGCAACTTTAAATCCATCTATAATGTACTCCCCTAATACTTCAAAGAAAGTCTTTTTCTCTTCTTCTTGTACTTCTAACATATCTTCTTCTTCAGTAACTTCATAAGGGTTAATGATAGAAGCAATGATGAAACCACCGAATAAGTTAAGCACTAAAGCGGTTACAACATATTGTGGTTTTAATAACACCATATACGATCCAACGATAGACATTGAAACGGTAGACATTGCAGATGCACATAATGTATACATTCTTTTCTCTGGCAATAATCCTAGTTGCTTCTTAACTGAAATAAACACTTCAGATTGTCCTAAAATCGCAGAAGCAACAGCGTTATATGATTCTAGTTTCCCCATTCCATTTACTTTACTTAATGCTAGACCAATAGATTTCACAATAATAGGTAATACTTTAATGTGTTGCAAAATACCTATTAAAGCTGATATAAATACGATTGGCATTAATACACTTAAAAAGAACGAAAACTCTTTTTGATTTACTAATCCACCAAATACGAAATTCACACCGTCAGCGGCATATTTTAATAATTCTCCAAAACCATCTGCTATTCCGCTAATTAATATATTCCCAACACTTGTATTTAATAATAGAAATCCCAAAATAAATTGTAATATAACCATCGTTATGATTGGACGATATTTGACTTTCTTTCTATCATTACTAGCAAGCCAAGCGATACCTAAAATCAATACGAGGCCAAAAACACCGATTAAGTATTTCATAAGCCGTTTCCTCCCATTCGTATCCGCTTACATTCTTTTCAATTGTTAAAGCAATAGATACACTTTACTTTGTGTATCTATTGCTTTTGATTTCATTAATGATTAGTAGTTATCTGTAGCACCTTTTGCATCATTTAATACGATTGCAACACTAGCACTTGCTCCAACGCGAGAAGCTCCAGCAGCTACCATTTTGTCTGCATCTTCACGTGTACGAACGCCACCAGATGCTTTTACACCAACGTTTGGTCCTACTGTTTTACGCATTAATGCGATATCTTCAGCAGTTGCTCCGCCAGTTGAGAATCCAGTTGAAGTTTTTACGAAGTCAGCACCAGCTTTTACTGATAATTCACAAGCGCGTACTTTCTCTTCATCTGTTAATAGGCAAGTTTCAATAATTACTTTTACAAGAGCTTTTCCTTTTGCTGCTTGTACTACTTCATAAATATCTTTTTCAACGAACTCGTTGTCGCCGTCTTTTAAAGCACCTACGTTGATTACCATATCAACTTCAGTTGCGCCTTTTGCGATAGCATCTTTTGTTTCGAAAGCTTTTGTTTCAGTCGTGCTTGCTCCTAATGGGAAACCAATTACAGTACAAACATCTACGTCATGTCCAGCTAATTCTTCAGCAGCTAGCTTTACCCATGTAGGATTAATACAAACAGAAGCGAATTTATATTCTTTTGCTTCTTCGATTACTTTCATAACATCTTCTTTTGTAGTATTAGCTTTTAAAATTGTATGGTCAATTAACTTTGCAATATTCATTATCTTCACTCCTCATATCTTTTAACAACTTCATTCTAACTCTAAGTTGAACAAATGTAAATACACTTTTGAAATTTTGTTCACTCTTTTTGAAAAGTTATTTTCTTGTAGTAAATAAAGCGCATTCTAACGAAGAAACACTTCCTATTTAAAATCAAAACTTTTATATTAACAATGGTAGTATGTATCTCAATATCCATAATTATTTTTAAAAAGGCAATTTGTATTCAAAAAACACTCCCATAATTTATACATAACAAAATAAAAGGCTTTCTCAAAATTAACATCTTGAGAAAGCCTTTTATTTCTAACCTTTTTTATAATGTAACACTTCTTTTGCCGTATGCTGATCGATAATTAATACATTTGCATACCCACCACGTAACGCACCATCAATTGCTTTTATTTTTCTATTACCACCAGCAACTAAAATAGAGCGTTTCTTTAATTTCAGTTCTTCTAACTCAATTCCAATAGTCCGCTTATTAATTTCTTCACTACTAATATTTCCGTCCCCATCAAAGAATCGTGAACAAATGTCACCGACCGATTGTTTTTTGAGTAAACTCGTTTCATCCTTATCGAAATAACCTAATCGGAATAATAGCGCTTCGTCTCGCACTGTTCCTACAGTGAAAATTGCAATATTTGCTTGTTTCCCCATTTCGATAATGTGATGAATATGTCGATCCTGCTCTACTAATTCTTTTGTCACTGCATTATCAAATATAACTGGAAGGGGGAGATTTCTTGGCGTCGTTTGAAAAGCATCTGCAAATAAAGCTATCGTCTCATTCGCATATGTATTTACACTCGAATGACTAATACCACCCTTTAACTGGACAACTTCTACACCTTTTACATGTTGCGGTACAATTTTTCTAGCGATTTCATACATCGTCATTCCCCAACTTACCCCAACGATATCACCAGTTTTAACCGTCTTTTCCATATACTCAGCTGCATATTTACTTATATACTCTGTAATCGTTGCATATTCTGGCACTGGAGAAAATACGACATGTGCCTCTAACAAGTTATACTTTTCTTTCAGTAAATTCCCAACGTTATCTAAATCAGCAAATGGATCGGCTATACTAATTTGAACAAATCCTTTTTCTTTTGCGTACTTTAATAATCTAGAGATAGTCGGTCTTGAAATATTTAATTTATTAGCAATTTCTTGCTGACTATAATCTGATTGATAATATAATCTAGCAACTTCAACGCTTAATTGTTGTTTATCTTTATCCATAGTAACTCATTACATATCCTTTCCTGTATTTCCTTTTCGTTACAAGCATTATACAGCTTTATGCAAAAAAATTCGACTCCCGAATTTTTTCTAACTGAACTTCTACTACACTTAATTTATGTAATGAAAACTTATTGTGTAGATTTACAAACTTAATATAGATACGCTTGAAGCATGTAAATTGATTAACATTTAATTCGCATTTTTTCTGCAGTAACGATAGCAAAGCCGTTCAAATTGCATGATAGAATTAAGTTATTGAACATAGAAAATCTTGTATATGAGGCCTAGGATATTAAAGACTTTTTTCTCATTCCTATAGAATTTCCATCCATTTTTCTGTAAGATTTAGTAAAGAGACCATTTTTGGTCTCTTTTTCATGCTTTTTCTTAATTCCATACGTAATGTCATTTAAAACCTTAGCTGGATGGGCATATGTGGTGACTCCTATTACATAAACACCCCTGTTATTTTATAAAGGCGATTTACTGGGAATTAAGTTAAAACGCCAATTATTACATTGCATAAAGTTACCAGGAGGGTATTCGAATTCGGATTCGGAGATTAATTCGAATCCAAGCTTCCGACAAATTGCATTTGAAGCTGGATTGTCAACTGAGGGGAAAGCATGAATATACCTATACTTATTCTCAGCGGATGCTTCTTCTATTGCCAACTTTACTGCAGTTGTCGCTATTCCTTTCCCCTGAAATGCGGGAAGGACGCTCCATCCAGTTTCGTACACACTTTCATCATTCCAAGTAGTTTGCCAATAGCCAACAGAACCTACTGATTCTCGTTCTGGTAACAATAAAATGCTAAACATACATCCTCTACTAACCAGTTCAAGGTACCGTTTGTGTCGCTTCAAAATTTGTTCTTCATTTTCTGGACCTCCAAGATGCTGCATCATCACTGGGGTGTTAATACGATAAAGTAAATCAAGGTCCTTGTCTTCCCAAGGTTTAATTTGAATAATATGATTGCTTCGTTCTAAAATTTTATTCATCCCCTTACTTTTTTCTTTCTTTATTTTTTCTTTACGGTAAGCAAAACTCCTTTATCTGTTCCATTAATCTGCACCGTTAGACAATAAGTAAAAATGAAAAATAGTAAAGGTTTTTATTCTCAAAATTTATTATAGATCATAATTCAATCATTCATCTTTTAGAGGCAACCTCCACATTTTTTTAGTCATCTAAACCACCTTGATTTTTTCTTATAAAGCAAACCGGTCAGATTATTGAGGAAGTCATTTTTAAAGTTCAAATTAGATATGTGTATAAAATTAGTATGAGGGTGTGAAATCAATTGTAAAATAGTAGTTGTGAAATAAAGTGAAACTTTAATCAGTGGGGGGTTCTTCATGCCCCACTGATTATTAGCCCTCACTAATCGGACATTTATGGGCAGCCCGTCCCCCACCTAACTTCTTTGCTTTCGCTGAATTTTGAGATGGTGGTCTCACTGCCCATTAAAGCGGGATAAATAAAAGAAATAATCAATAATGATTATTTCTTTTATTTATATACATATTTATTTTTGGAAAAACAATCTCACTCCAAATACTAATAATACCGCGCCTGTAATACCTTCTATTGTACGGTTCACTCTTTCTTTTCTTAAAAAAGTTCTTAATTGACGTATGAGTGAGATATAAAGTAAATACCATATCGCTGTCAAAGTCGTAAATATGACTCCTAATAAAAGAAATTGGAGGAAATGATTTTGATTACTTACAATAAATTGGGGTAAAAAACTAAGGAAAAACACAGCAGTTTTTGGGTTTAAAATTGCCGTAGTAAATCCTTGCCTAAAGCTTTTAATTGCTCCTATATCCTTAGAGTTCATTTCTATTGAACCTGACATATCTTCTTTTTTATGTAAGGCACTTTTAATTGACTTTACAGCTAAATAAATTAAATAAACAGCCCCAGCATATTTTATAAATGTAAATAACATAGCAAATTTCATTAAGATAGCAGAAAGTCCTAACGTAGCCATTATTGTATGAATCATCATTCCAGATATCGTTCCTAAAACAGTCTTTATCCCACCATTTTTACCATGCGAGATAGTATTTTTTGTAACTAGTGCAAAACCAGGACCAGGCATCATTATGATTAACATTGCTGTAAGGATAAATAATAGATAATTTTCCATGTTCTAGTATTTCCTTTCCAATTTTTAGTTTTGCTTACAGTATAGCTTTTTTCATTAAAACATTAAATTTAAAAGACTTGATCAAGGGTTCCGACAGGAAAATGCGGATTTACAAAGATAAAGAAATTCCAATATTAAAAACCACAACTTCTCCGTAAATTTATAGAGAAAATTGGGATTTTTATTACTTCATTAAAATTCTCTTTTCTTGAATAAAGCTGATATTAAAACTATCTTCAAAATTCCTTTTCAATACGAAAATATATACACATTAGTTAATTTAATGAGAAGGTCGATAGATATGAGAGGGTAATGATGTCTTTATATCACCTTTAGCCGAATTAATCTGCATTTGGGTTAAAAACATACTGGTGGACAGATTTGCACCACTGAAATTAACATCTCGCAAATCCGCACCAATAAAATATTAATATCATAAATTCTATTAATGGAAATATTAAGCATTTGTAAAACTTATTTTCAAATTCTCAAATACGCTTTTGAATATACTATGCTCGTATTTTCACTTGAAACTATCATTTTTTTCGCTATTTTTCAGTTCGGTTATCCTCAATAACACCTCCCCAATTCAAACCAAATGCGAAGTCGGAAATATTCCCTTCTTCATCAACATGACACTCCATGTCATGTGCAACATCTTCAAATTGTGTTTCTACGGTCTTCATATTCGCAGGCATTTGAAATAGTAGGAGGCCTGAGGGTTCGAATTTACCTATTAGTAATTCCATGATTACCTTATCTTCCATACCAAAATGCGTGAAAATAGCATCAACTTCTGCTTCAAATTCTTTAACAATTGTCGGATTGGATTGCATCAATGATACAACAACTGGTTTGCCTTTCATCTTTTTATTTGTATCGAGAACAGCTTCTAAATCATGAGAATTGTATGTCGTAACAGTCTTACCTTTGTATGATGGGTTAAGAACATCATTTTCTCTCGGATCAACCTGCAATACTTTGTTCACGAACAACTTCGGCAGTATACGGTTTGTATTGAAGGCTGATCGGGACATAGCCGTTCCCTCCATTAATCATTATTGGATGTAGTTGTTTCTGCTTAAAAAACTATTGGAAAAGGCACCTTAGGGTGCCTTTTTTCACTTCAAACTGAATGTCGGGATGAAAGGTGAAAAGTTTAATAAATATAAAAAGATTATGGATAAAATAATTAAGAAAGTTAATGAATGCGCTTTCAATGCTTAGGATATATGATAAAATAATATTTGGCTGGGAGTCCAACACTCCTATTATTAAAATTAAAGTGGTTATCAAGTCGGAGAAAGGCACCTTAGGGTGCCTTTTCTTTATTAATGGACATTCCTCCTCTTAAAAATAAATACTTTGAAAACCTTGAAGTATTTGAAAATCAATTTTATCAGCTTTTGTCCTTTGAATTATAAAATCCAATCCATTTTTAGTATGATCTGCATATCTAGGCATTACTTCAAGTGTATCTGTCAATGGTTTGGTGAAATCATCCCAATGTATTGGAATAACAAGTTTCGGTTGCACCTTTCTTACCGTTTGTTCGTAATACGTATTTAGGAAAGTACTTTCCTGCTTTCCTAATCCCCCTATTCCTAAAAATAAAACATCAGCTCGAATATCATCTAATGCTCCTTCTATATAGTTAGCACTTGGTTTAACAAGGAAAGCTCTATTATTATGTGTAATTAAGAAATCATACGAAGAGTCCTCATGATAATCTAAGGCTTTAGCTGGCTGTTTGAGTGGCTCCGTTACTTTTTCCCCTTCGTCAAAGGTTGGTGAATGTTTTGATGGAAGAACAGTAATAGTAAAATCACCAAACTGTATAGCCTTATTTATCTCGTATACAGACATCTGTTTTTTATTTATGCCACCACCAAGACCTACATTCATTGTTGATTCTGAACCATATAGATGTGTTCCCGTTCGTTTAGCAATATAAGCTAAATCAAATGCATGATCATAATGTGTATGTGCGATAAACAATCCCTTAAGTTTATTATTATCAACTCCTATTCTATTAAAAACTTTATCTATAGTATCTTCATCTGTTTTTAAATTGCTAAACACTATCCTTGGAAAAGATGGCCTAGAAATAAAACCATCAATCATTAATTGTGTATTACCATCATCAAATAATAAAGATGATGTTCCTAAAAATGTGACCTTTATCCCTCCTTGATCCAATACTTTTTGTATTGTCTTTGGAGCATAATATTCCTTGTATTGCTGAATATCTGCTGAAGGTATTAAAAATTTATAATAAACAAAAATGGAAGCAATTATCACCAATACTAATAACCCTATAAAAATACCCTTAACTTTTTTTCTTAATATATATTTCAAAAACAATCTCCTTTTCTAGACATAATATATTATTAATACATATTTTAAAGCAATATTACTGGATAACTAAACATATTTATTCCATATTTAGAAATTCAATCTTGATCGTTATAGTGTATTCCCCAACCATAATTCTTCACTAAAGGAGAAGCTCTGAAGAAAGCCCTAGATTTTTAAAAGAATTGTTTTCGTAGTTCATCTTTATTTTCTTCTATTTGATTTTTGATTAAGCAAGTTTTAAATTGCACATCTTTTTGTGTAAACTTATAAGGCACATTCATAATTAAATCGTATTCAATAGAAGGAATAGTAGGTTTTCCACATCTGGTGGCAGGTACTATGGCAGAAGTAAGCTTTTGAATATCCTGAAATAGTAATAAGTGTGTTCTTTTAACTCATATAACACCCTCTTTAGTAAATCGATTTTTCATAAATATATGATATTTACAGCTATACAAATATCGTCGAACTCCTGCTTCAATAATCCTTCCCTTTGGCCTTAATAAAGATCATTTCAATTTTCTATTATTTGAACAGAGTGACTTGCATTTTTTAACAACTTTATTTTGAATTAAATAGCTTTTTCGTCGCTTTATGTATAAAAATAAAAATTTCCAATCTATTTTTCACTTAGAAGGATTCCCCATTCTATAGATTTAAAACTATGACAATTTATAAAAACTGAAAATTACAACATATACAAATTAAAGATTTTTTACTAGCCATCACAATCTTATATTTATAAAATAAATACAGGGTATTTTGTAAAGCTATGTAAATTTTTAGGAATAGCTTTAGGAGAGACAATTTATGAATATACTTGTATCAAACTTAATTTATAACAAATCTACAAAAAGAAAAATTCAAATCCTTGAAATACTAAGTGGTGAACAAAAATCCATATCCTCTATTGAATTGGCAAAACAAATTAACTGTTCAAATCGGACTATTACAAGTGAAATTAGTGAACTTAAAATTTCGCTTCCTGAAACTTGGGATATAGTCGGAGAAAAATCTAGAGGCTACATGTTACAAAAACCAACAACTGACAGTCTTTCTCCAATTATTATGTCATCCATAAAAGACAGTATGATTTTCAAAATTCTCACAGAAATATTTATTAATAGGTATTATTCTTTAGAAAAGTGGTCGCAAATTTTATATATAAATAAATCCACATTACGGAGTAATTTAAAGGATTTTGAAAAATCTATATTAACTCCCAATAATTTAGAATTTAAACTAGGCTTGATTAAAATTAACGGAGAAGAAATCAATATAAGATTTCTTTATAAAGCTTTTTTCTTTAGTATAGAACAGTATACAAATGTAATTTCACTACCAAACGATTTAATGGTAAACATTAACAATACTCTTAATTCACATAATGTAAAAATAGATTCTAATTTATTAAAAGTGATTATTTATGTCTCTATTCAGAGAATTATTGGCAATCATTTCGCAGATACTAATATTCAGTTCCCTGTTATTTTTACATTCGAACAATCACTTTGTTTCAATGAAATAATCTCTATCATTGAGGATTACTGTATGGTGAACCTCCCTCAGGACGAAATAGACACATTAAATCTTGCTTTCTTTCTTTGTTCAACTAGTATTGCGCAACAAAAAGTCAAAACGCTTAAATATCTTGAGAAAAAAAACGAAAACTATTATCAAGATTTTTTAAAGCTTGTGGATATGCTTATTTCTAATAATAAAAGACATACTATACAAAGTGGTTATTTAAAATCAGAATTATGTATTTATTTTTATAAACTTTATGTTGCTAAACAGTATAAATTCTCAATGGACTGCTTTTATACACAGCCAAATTACCTAGTTCCCAGCTTAAAAGAAATGTATGATACAAATCATCTTATTATTTCTAAGTGGAATACTACTATCAACGAGAATAAATTTAATGAAAATGACATTAGTCACCTAGCACAACACACAATTCATATTCTTTACTCCACCTACTCCAGAAAGAATGTATTATTTTCTTTTTCAGGAAATCCAGCGTATGCAAAACTTGCCAATATGACTTTAAAGACACACTTTGAAGAGTCTATAAATATTCATTTAAACCTAGACAATTCAACAAAATACGATCTTATAATTACCAATGATGGAACAACTTCTTATCCTAATGATTCACCTGTTTATTTCATTCATCAATTTATTACTAAAAAAGATATCCAAGATATTAATGATTTACTATTTGATTAAAAGTTCCCTTCATAACAACATGGGGTACAAACCCTTATTTTCTTCCAAGCAAACCGTCTCACGCAAAAAACAAAGTGAGGCGGTTTGTTCTTTAAATAATAAAATGATTTTTAACACGTAAACGCATATAAATGAAAGATAATCACAGTTTAACAAACTTCAATTATTATTTAGCAAACAGATGATTTCCAATTTGCGCCACAGTTTGACGTGTTGTAATCCATTTGTCAGTGGATGTTTGAGGATTATAGAAATAGAGCCATTCCGAATTTGTTTCTTTGGAGGTGAGAGCCTCTTCTACTGCTATTCTTGCTTCCTGTGTAGCAGGCTGATTAATCCTACCGTCTGTAACAGGAGTAAATGCATAACCATTTTTAATGGGTTCATAAATTACGTCTTTAATTGTATTTGGAAAGCCATTAGCGTTAACCCGATTTAATACTACCTTTGCAACCGCAACCTTTCCTGCATGAGGTTCTCCTCCTGCTTCTGCATTTACTAATCGAGCCATTAAGTCCACTTCTTGTAATGAAATACCAGTATTGATCTTTAAGTGCTGACCGACAAAAATATGATTTCCGTCTATTTTATTGTTTTGTTTTATAGACTGTATTGAAACCTTATATTGTTGTGATATAGAACTTAATGTATCCCCGCTTTTCACTTGGTAAATTGCTTGATATGTATTCGTTGAAACTGTTGAATTATTATTTTGAACATATTCATTTGCAGTTGACGATCCTGGAATTGTTAAGCTTTCTCCAATATTAATTTGATCATTTACTTTGCTATTAGCTTGTTTAAGTAATTGTACGGACACTCCATATTGTTTACTTATCGCTTCCATAGTGTCATTTTTTTGAACTGTATAGACTGTTGAAGCTGCAGCCCCTACTGGATTTGATATTATTGTAATCATTGCTGCAGATAGTGGTAACCAGGTTTTCACCTTACATAACTTCATTCAAAAAAACCTCCTAAAAAATTCAAATAAGCTTAATTATGTTTAAACTAAAAATAAATCAAGCTAGTTATAGCGTAACAAAACATA
Organism: Bacillus sp. EB106-02-03-XG38; assembly: GCF_058792175.1. Lineage (NCBI taxonomy): Bacteria > Bacillati > Bacillota > Bacilli > Caryophanales > Bacillaceae > Bacillus > Bacillus sp. EB106-02-03-XG38. Next base: position 100,260 of record NZ_JBYTED010000001.1, on the reverse strand, counting down.
TAATTTAAGTCATTGTATTTGCATTTCTATATACACAGTTAAATTGCCGATGATATTAACGTTTAGGTTTCAATAGAACTGTATAATCTGTCCTAATCCTCAAATTAAAAACTACCTTGAATCTATAAGAGTTTCAAGATAGGATCTTTAATACATTTCTTCTTCAGTTATATACGTATTTCCATTTTAACTTTATTACGAATAATAATTTGTTCATATACAGGCTTTAACTTAATTTAAATAACCTTTTACTGTTTGCACAGCTGGCTTCACTTCACAATTTTTTGTCTAATTGCCAGTACAGCTGCTTGTGTACGATCTGTTACTTCTAACTTTTGCAGAATTTTATGGATATGAGTTTTAACCGTTCCTTCCGAGACACAAAGAATTTTTGCTATTTCATGATTTTGTTTCCCGTAGGCTAATAATTGTAAAACATCAATTTCTCGTTTCGTTAAAGCCTCTGCATATTCATTTGCTGTACTATCCTCCTCAGGAACATTATCATACTTCAAAAATTGCGCAAAAGCATGATTTGCTGTCGTACTATTATAAATCATGGCCCCTCTATTCATGGCACGTATACCATCTAACATTTCCTCTGTTTCTGTATCTTTTAATATATATCCAACTGCACCGGCGCGAATACCATCTAAGACATATTGCTGTACATCAAACGTTGTTAATAAAACAACCTTAGTATTTGGTAATTTATCCATAATATTTTTAGTAGCCTCGATACCGGATATATCAGGCATTTGAATATCCATAATAACCATATCTGGAACCGTCTCTAAAGTTGTACTAATTACCCCCTGCCCGTTTTCACATTCTCCTATTATCTCCATATCTTCTTGCATTCCAATAATATAACATAGGCCCTTTCGAACAAACGGTTCATCATCAGCCAGTACAATTCGAATCTTTTCTACCATCATCCTACTCCATTCTTATGAATTGGAATCCTCGCTTCCACACGTAATCCTTTCGGTTCATTTAAAGTAAAGGAACAACTGCCCCCGACCAACTCACAACGTTTTTTCATACCATTCAGACCAAATCCCAATTCTAATTCCTTATCACCCTTAAATATGCCATTATCAGCAACTGACAAACTTACTACTCCATCTATTTCTATAACACTCACAATAACAAAATCTGCATGTGCATGTCGTAAAATATTTGTTAAAGACTCTTGTAAGATACGATACATTATTGTACTTTCCTCCATTGTCCACTCAGATATTTTTTCACTGTGAATAAATTCTATTTGTAATAGTGAGTTCGCCTGAACCTGTGAAATTAATCCCTTTAAGGAAGTAAGTCCAAGATCCTTTTCATCACTTGTCCACTCCCTTACAGCAGTTCGGATCTCTTCCATCCCTTTACGTGCTACTTTTAAAAGATCGTCGACAGATTCATTTGCTGCAGTTGGTTTTTTCTTTAACATAATTTTAAGCGCTTGTAATTGAATAATAAGTGAGGTCATTTGATGTCCAAGTCCATCGTGAATTTCTCGCGCTAATTTTGTTCTCTCGGCAAAAGCAGCATATCGCATTGAAAGTAGAGTTGTTTCTTGTAGTTCAGCATGGGCTTCGTCTAATTCTTTTAACTGCTTTTGATTTTTTTGATATGCTTCCTTTAGCTTAGATGTACTACGAACCGAAACATAGATACCAGTTATCATTAATATTTCTTGATATGGAAACAGATTAGAACTTATAAACAACATTAATATTATGCCAGTTATACCAGATAACACAGTCGTAGTTCTTGCCCACTTTGGTTCAGCCGCAGCAAGAAAAATTAGAAGTGGTAATAATACATAGTTGGGATAACCAGGGTAAAAAAAATGTACCATACAAGACAATATTACTAATACAGAGAAAAACAACAAATATTTTTTTTCATTCCAACGGTATTTAGGTGCATTTAACATCCATAGATAAATTGCTACAAATATACTACATACCCATATTGCAAAAGTACCATATGGAGCGAAGGCTTTATAAAAAAACAGACACAACAAAATACTTCCAATTGCATTCCCTACATGACTACCAATAAATTTATAAAATGTTTTTTCCATATTGATAGAACCTCACCCCCTATTATTAAAGTATTATATTTCCCCATAAATAGATGTTGATTTCCTTATTTATTAATTACGAATATAAAAATTCATATCTAGATATTTCATGGTAAATAAAATTTTTGAGATATATGATTTCCCATATAAACTGCAGAAAATATATTTATAAAATAACGTATTAATATTAGCTATGTTATAAGACAAAGGAGCTATAACATTAAAATTCAATTGATTTGAAACTATAATATCTATAAATTGTTGTGAATACCGGTATTCTGTTACATACGCTATTACAACACCCCAGATCAATAATCAACAATGATAAATATGAAATACCAGCTATTATCATAATTATAAGTACAGTTAAATTTGGTTAAGAAATAGATACTTTCTCGGCAAACAAATAAATTTCGTTTCGTTTCGTTTAGAATTAAGAAAAGGACCAGTACAATATGTAGGGTCCTCTTCTTAAGATAATCGTTATTTTACGGCTTCTTTTAATTCTTTTCCAGCTTTGAAAGCAGGTACTTTTACTGCTGCAATTTGCATCTCTTCACCTGTTTGTGGGTTACGATCTGTACGAGCAGCGCGTTCACGAACTTCAAATGTTCCAAATCCGATAAGCGTACTTTCTCTCCGTTAGCTAAAGCTTTTGTAATTTCATCTAGAACAACTTGCGTTGATACAGCAGCATTCTTTTGGGACAGTTCTACTTTTTCTGCTACATTTTTTACTATTTCTATTTTATTCATTACCGTCATTCCTATAATTGTACGTGAATGAAATTATAACGAATTTTATATTTCATTACACCATTTAAGTGCTTGCCATGATTTAATGCTAGATAAAATAAATAAAAATATTTTATACTACATAAAATTCTCAAATATTTTTTATTATCCTATTTACTCTTAATCAGATGAACTAGAGTACAAATCATATAAGTGATTATTAACTTAATTATTTATATCTTTGTTTGTAATGACCATGCTTAACAACCTGTCGAGGTTCAATCTCTTCGCATCCCCTCTTTAATATATCTTCTGAAATATCTACAACTATAGTATTGGTTAGTACACTTACTACATACCCTTGCAATTTCACCTTAGAATTATCTCGATATGTAAAGCGTACAAGATCCCCTTTATTAACTTCGGATAATTTGCACATATAAACCTCCTATGCAATATTTGCAATTGTTTCTTCAAACTTCCTTTGTAATTTTATAATCATCAATTGGGTTGTTTTCTGTTTCTCTAAGGATATTCAAGTGTATGAGTATATATAAAAATGAGTTCTCAAGTTCAAACTAGCTCATATCCCTCTTTTTACACTATATTTTAAGTCTATTTATAAACTATTTATTTAAATTTAACGCAATATACACTTCTGAATTTTTTGTTTTTCTTTCCTGTCCATTCTTAAAACACGAGTTGTTAGAGGAAGCAAAACCAAATGGTGCTATAAGTAACAATATAAAACTTATTCTATAAATTGGAACGATCCCTTAAAAAATTAATGACTTTTCTCTTATACAGAAATTTCGTATATCTTAGTTTTTCATGTTAGCAAAAATAAGGTAGGTAGATTCTCTATTTATATTGGAAGAAACCCCTTCTGGCTAGGAATGCAGAAGAGGTTTACAATAAGGGATCTTGCTCTTGCAATTTTTAAGGAGACAACGTGTTTAGTTGTCAGTTATTATTATTACACAGATCTCTTTCAATAAGCGTTCTTAAATTTCCTTATTAAAAGCAAAAATGAAAATGTTCAACAAATACTATTATGTTATGATTTTATTGCAAAGATGGGAAAGCAATAATAGATATTATGACACGGAAAAATAGCCGGTACTCAATTTGAGTACCGGCTATTTTTGTATTTATATAGAAGATTCACTAAATTAACGAATTTTATTACCCCTACATATTGTCTTATATTAAATGAAAATGCCTCCAATTCCAATTGGAGGCATTTTCAAATCATGGCAGAATAGAATTTTTTCTCTTACTACTTGAAGTGGATCCTATTAATTATCATATCAAGCTATCTTTATCACATTATGATCAATATAAGACAGCTTATTTAAAATATAGATAATGTTATTTCTCAGTATTCAATAAATATTTCCCCACCATAGCAGCAGCGATTCCACCTAGGATTGGAGCAACAATGAATACCCATAATTGAGAAATAGCTTCTCCACCAGCAAATAATGCCGGTGCAAAACTACGTGCAGGATTCACAGAAGTTCCTGTTAATGAGATACCTAATAAGTGCACTAACACTAAAGTAAAACCAATCACAATTCCAGCTAAATTAGTAATCCCCTTTTTACCAGTTACAGCGATAATAACTAAAATAAAGATAAATGTTAACACGAATTCAACTATTAATGAACCCGATGCCCCTAAATCTCCAAAACTATTCTGACCTAAGTTACTTAATGTCATACCCGATGATTTTAAAATGGTTACTAAGGTTACAGTTCCTAATAAAGCACCTAAGATTTGTGCTACTATATAATACGCAAGCTCCTTAGCCGTCATTCGTTTATTTATAAACATGGCAATAGATACCGCAGGATTCACATGGCAACCAGAAATTGTTCCAATGCTATATGCCATAGCAACAATTGATAATCCAAAGGCCATCGCAATCCCTAAAACACCAATTCCTTCCACTCCCCCACCTATTACCGCTGTTCCAGTCCCAAATAACACCAATACAAATGTACCAATACATTCAGCAATTGCTTTGTTTATCATGATTTTCCTCCTTTAAATATGCATGAAACAATTCTATAGAGTTATAAATCGTTTCATGTTAATTAAGTTCTCTTTAATAGAACTACAAATTAAAAAGCATTCACTTTTATTACAAGTGAATGCTTTTTAAAACACAGTGAATAAGATACTGAACTTGAATAAATACATTACAGTTCATAAAAAACTCAATTAAATTATAACAAACACAAAATAGTATTTTCGTTACATTTTTTCCGGTTAAGCGGTAAAAATGTAACGAAAATTATCCTTTTTGACATTTTAATATTATCGTTGCCAATACTTATTCCAATTAATTGATACACATTACATCTAATGAACTTCTCGTATTTAAGGGTAGGAAAAATTCATAAGTAACCTCTGGTGATTACTGTTTTTGTCTAATTTCCTATTTCTATTGTTACTACCGAATTTCAGTATACAACATGAACTTATAGAAACAGTAAAGGTTAATTCAAATGATAAATACAACTTTTAATTGAATTAATGTCACCTTCCGTTAACTTTCCTGAAAAGTATATAATTGGGGTTTTTGTATTTTGTGGCTGATAATTAGTAATAATAAAATCATATTTTATTCCATCATTAATTGAATTATATATTTTTACATTTCTCCCAATACTATTGGTTAATGTTGAATATATAAATCGCTTCTCCACCTCTATACCGTTAAATAAAAACAAAATATTAATTTCATCTGAGAAAGAATTTAAAAGGAGTGTCACATAAGTGGTGAAAAATTCAATTTCTTCTTTATACATTCTTTTTTCATTATGAGTTTTATTCCAAAATGAAACCAAGGTCCTATCTTCTTTGTAATTCTGTAAAGACTCATTTTCAAGTTTATCCAATGAACTGAAATAGAATCCTAATGATAAATTATATTGACTATAAATTAAGCAATAATAAAAAACAGAACTTAAACCTGCTACTAATTTTTCCTTTTTTTCTTTTTTTATATTATGTTTTTCCATAAGAATATCGATAAGCTTTAAATAGTTATGATAATCATTGTTTTTAAATTCTTTTAAATATTCAAGCGTTACCTCACTTTGTTTGCTCGTAGTAGCGAATGCTAAGATTAAATTAACATGTAATGCTTTTATTTCATTTTCAGGTAACTTGATTGAATAATACCTCTCAAACTTTAGAATAATTTCAGTAATACAATCGGCTTGGTGGCTATCATATATAGGTACATCTTTAATTTCACTTTTTATATAACTTTTATTGGACACTCTATTTATACAAATAGATAAAATAACACACAACATCTCAAAATCTACCGTTACTTTATACCCTCGTAGAATATTTAAGATCTCTTCCCTTAGTATATTTGGCAATAAGAATTGCTTTGTATATTTTTGCGTATTATAAAATAAAGCGTGATAATAATGCCTAATATTTAGTTCTTCCCCATCTAATTTGATTTCTCTTAATTTAATTTCTAACATGCTCTTTTTAAGCATTTTTTTATGTTCTTTTATATGTTTTTTCAGTGTTAATTTATTTACAAATAAATTTTGAGACCACTTTTCCAACGTATAGCATTTGTTATTAAATAGGCCGAGCATAATTTTATATATTATACTTTCATCTAAATACGAATTTATAATAGGTAATATCGAATCAGTAACGGGTTTAATTAATATATACCCTTTCAATTTTATGCTAATAATATCCCAATGTTCAGGAAGGTCGCTTTTCAGTTGAGAAATATCGTTTGAAACCGTCCGAATTGAACATTGAAGTTGCTCAGCTATGTCTTTAGAAGGCACCAATTTTTGACCATTATCTAAAATTTCAAGAATTTGAATCATTCTTTTTACTGGTTTATCATGAATTAGACTATGTGTAAACTCAAGCATTAATATTTCCTCTCTTTTAAATGTATTTACGATGCAGAATAGACTAATAAAAAAAGATTCTATTTAATGAAAGTAATTTTTCTACATACATATAAAATTTAGGACAACACTAATACTCTTTCTGTGTTACGACCTTATTATATATTCCATTCTTAAATCATACATTCTTTATTCTATTCCTACTTACTATAAGTTGTTTTGTATTTTAAAATCGGAAGGGCATATGAATCAGGCTTCTCAATGCATACACTTATTAAAAATAAAATTGTAAAAGTAATATCCATAAATACACAAATGAATGAATGTCAATCATTTATAGACTTGTATAAACTTATTAATATTCTTTCACAACGATAATTAATAAGTTTCATTCTCTAGTGAAAATAACCACTAATTATAAAGTTATCATTCTTATTATCTTTAGACATCTATCTTAAGATTGATTTTTTATAATCCCCTCTATCTATAGATAGAGGGGATTATAAAAAATCAAGTTGTGGTGCAAATGTATAATGAAGAACTATTATAACCGAAAGCATATTTACATATGATCAAAACGTATATTCCGCTAACGAAAATTATGTAAATAAGCTATCCAGAGGTATTTTTTCCCAAAACATTAACGATACCCAACGTGGTATAACAACCATAAATTCAGTGAAGTTCTTACTCTCTCGCCTTCGCAATTATATGAACGAAAAGAACGATGAATGAAGATTTAGATACTTTTTGAAGGATGATTTGTTTTTCTATTTTTTCTAATCTAATCTCTTCTCCACTCGCTCCATTGATTCTCTCATTTCTTTCAATTCTAATTTAATTATTTAGGAACTCATTTCACCCAACAAATCAGACCTGTACTAATTCAAAAGGCATAAGAGATAACATTTCTCTTATGCCTTTTATACACCTATTAACTATTTTTAGTCATAAATCTTAAACGTATTCCTAATAACACAAGAACAAGACCAACGAATGGAAGGTAGTTCATATCATGTCCTGTAGCTGGAAGTTGTTGATCATTAGAAGAACCATGTCCTTTTTCTGGTAAATTAGGATTTTCTGTTCCTTCACCCGGCTTTTCTGTTTCTTCACCCGGCTTTTCTGTTCCTTCACCCGGCTTTTCTGTTCCTTCACCCGGCTTTTCTGTTTCTTCACCCGGCTTTTCTGTTTCTTCACCTGGCTTTTCTGTTTCTTCACCTGGCTTTTCTGTTTCTTCACCTGGCTTTTCTGTTTCTTCACCTGGCTTTTCTGTTTCTTCACCTGGCTTTTCTGTTTCT
>NZ_JBYTED010000001.1:0-92136 GCF_058792175.1 Bacillus sp. EB106-02-03-XG38 | reverse complement strand
CTTTTTCATTTGTAATTTGAAGTTTTACTACTTCAATTTTTTGATTAGAAATCGTAAATTCAATTTCCTTGTCAGATAAACTATATCCTTCTGGTGCCTGAACTTCTTTTAAAACATAATTTCCTGGCTCTAGTTCTTTCGAAGTTGCTTTACCATTTTCATCTGATGTTAATGTGTCTATTTTTGTTCCATCTTTCAAAATTTCAAACACTGCGCCCGCTAATTTTTTATCTTTATCATTAGCATCTACTTTTATAATTTCTATTTGACCTGTAATTTTTTCTTTCACTTTTTCATTTAATACTTCTTGTTTTACCACTGTATTTGCTACAATGTTTACTTCCACTTTTACTTCTACTGCTTTGTAGCCTTCCGGCGCTTTCGTTTCTTCTAACGTATACTTACCTGGCACTAAGTTTTCGAATTTCACAACGCCGTCTTTATTCGTTGTTTTCGCTTCTCCAACTACTTGACCATTTTCTTTTTTCAGTTTAAATTCTGCACCTTCTAGAACTTTTCCACTCTCTGCATCCTTTTTGATTACTTGTAAGCTTCCTAGCTCTTTTGCGTTTTCTACTTGTACTTGTACTACTTTGTTTGCTTCCACAACGACTTCAATCTCTTCTTTTATCAACTTATATCCTTGTGGTGCTTTCGTTTCTATTAATGTGTATGTTCCTAGTTCTAATTTCTGAGAGATTACTTTACCTGTTTTATCTGTTCGTAACGTCTCTACTTTTTTACCATCTTTGTACACTTCAAATTCTGCATCTGATAATACTTTCACTTTATCTTCTGCATCCACTTTTACGATTTCAAATTGACCAAGGCTCTTACTGTTCGTTACTTTTGCATCAATAACTTTTTCACCATCAACTGTTACATGAACTACTTGTTTTGTTAACTCATAACCTTCTGGCGCTTTTGTTTCTTCTAACGTATATTCACCAGGCACTAGTCCGTCTACTTTAACAGTTCCAGACTCATCTGTTGTAATTCCTTCTTTTACAACATTTCCTTTCGCATCTTTCAATGTAAATTCTGCGCCTGCTAAACGTTTCGCTTGATCTTTATCATCCGTCTTAATAATTTGTAGAGAACCTAAAATTCTTTCGTTTTCTGCCTCTACTTTCACTACTTCTTTCTCGTTTTGTATTGTTACTTTCCATTCTTTATTTGAAAGCTTGTAACCTTCTGGTGCTTTCGTTTCTTTCACTGTGTATTCACCTAATGGTAATTTTGGTGACATCACTTTTCCACTCTCATCTGTTTTCAGTTCTGCTACCTTTTTACCATCTTTATACACTGTAAATTCTGCACCTGATAATACTTTCGCTTTATCTTCTGCATCTACTTTTACAATTTCAAATTGACCTGTTACTTTTTCATTCATAACTTCTTGTTTTACTACTTCATTCGCTACTACGTTTACTTCGACTGTTACCTCTACTGCTTTGTAGCCTTCTGGCGCTTTCGTTTCTTCTAACGTATACTTTCCTGGCACTAAGTTTTCGAATTTCACAACGCCGTCTTTATTCGTTGTTTTCGTTTCTCCAACCACTTGACCATTTCCGTTCTTTAGTCTAAATTCTGCGCCTTCTAGAACTTTTCCACTCTCTGCATCCTTTTTGATTACTTGTAAGCTTCCTAGCTCTTTTGCGTTTTCTACTTGTACTTGTACTACTTTGCTTGCTTCCACAACGACTTCAATTTCTTCTTTTAATAATGTATATCCTTGTGGTGATTTCGTTTCTTTTAATGTGTATGTTCCTGGCTCTAATTTCTGAGAGATTACTTTACCTGTTTTATCTGTTCGTAACGTCTCTACTTTTTTACCATCTTTGTACACTTCAAATTCTGCGTCTGATAATACTTTCGTTTTATCTTCTGCATCTACTTTTACGATTTCGAATTGACCTGTAGCTTTTTCAACGATTTTTTTATTCAACACATCTACAGTCACTGTTTCATTAGCAGCTACATCAACATGAACTAAACTAGATGAAAGTTCGTAACCTTGTGGTGCTTCAACTTCTTTTAATGTATATGTTCCAACTGGAAGTTGTTTTGATAAAGCTTCACCTTTACCATCTGTAATAATTGTTTCGACAACGTTCCCATCTTTATCTATAACATCAAATTTTGCACCTGGTAAAAGTTGACCAGATTCACTATCTTTTTTCAATAATTTAAATTGACCATTTTCTACTTTTTTCGTATTCTTCATAACAAATTCAATTATGTTTGTATTATCAATTGTTACTTTTACTGGTGTGTCAACTTTTATATATCCTTCTGGTGCACTAATTTCTTTTACAAAATAATCACCAAATGGTAAATCTTTAACTTCCGCAATACCCTTTTCGTTTGTTGTAACAGTAGCCACAACATGATTATCTTTGTCTATAACATCAAATTTTGCGTCTTTTAAAACAATATTTTCATCGTTTTCATCAACTTTTTTAATTTGTAAATTTCCTTTTTCAGCTGCCGGCTTTTTCCACTTTGGCCAGTTAAATTTAAAATTATGAACCTCAAATCCATCTCTTTGGTGTAATCCACCAACAAAGGCTTGTCCGTTAATAGAGCCACCCTTTGTCTCTACAACTGCATTAGGTGCAAATACACTTCCTACTACCCCATATCCTTTAGTTGTTATCTTTGTAGCATTAGGGAACACCCAAATGACTTTACTAGATAACTCAGTAAAAAAGGAATTAGGGTCATATGGTTGAGAGGTATTAACTAATGTGAACCCGCCCTTATCTGTCGTATCATACAGGATTGCACCGCCACCAAAATTAACTTCTTCTGCATCTGAATGAATAACAATAAAGTCTTTATTACTTACATTCGGAAGAAAAACGTCTTTTACATCAAATGTTTTCTTTCCATTTTGTCCTGAAGAAACGTAAATATTAGGATTATTTACATCTTCACCGATTCCAAAGGTCATACCCGGTTTGGGTTTAGCAGTATGTAATTGGCCCGCATCCTCAATTACACTATTAACATCTTTTCTAAACTCCTTAAATTTAGCATCAATCTCTGCTTGCTCTTTATAAGAGATACGGTCATATGACGATTTCATTGCACCTTCTGGGTCACCGTCTTTTGTCATTGCCACTGTTCCATCTTGAATAATTACTTGTCCTGTTCCCGCTTTCGTAAATTGACCACCTAGTAATAATGATGGATATCCTTCATCTACCCATGTTGCTCCAGCTAAGTTATGCGCTCCAGTTGCAGCCGCTAAGACTGTATAACTTGATGCGTTCATATTTTTTTGAACAGCCATCGCACCCTCAATGTCCGCACTCGTTGCACTATGATCTCCAAAAATGATTGCATTGTAATAAGATACATCACCTAAACCTTTTAATTCTGTTGTAGCTGCCTCTGCTTTATTTGGTAAATGGATTAGAAAATTCATACATACTAGTAATACAACTATTAAACTACTACTTATTTTTTTTACTTTTTTATTAAATAATGTATTCAATTAATTCACTCCTCACATCTTAATGTAGCTAATAATCTCTGTAGTACCTCCTTTTACACAAACTAATTTTGAGATAATTTTAAAATACAATATAGTCCTTGTTTATACAAAATAATATTTTTCTCTTTATAGCGAAAAATATTATTTCTTTCATAATCACGTTTAATGAGAAAATAAAATTTCACAATGCAATTCACTATATATAATGTTCCTCTGGTAACTAGTTCGTCCATAACTTTAATTCGCGTAGGATGAGCAAATAAGGTGTGTTCTTCAAACTAATTATTTGTAAAAATGATAAGTCTTCAAGAAGTAGCTCTTTTTTAGCCTAGATTTCATTTAATATTCTTTGTTTTTCTTTCTTCTGCTCTTCAATTTTCATATAATATTTCATTTCTTTAACCTCTCTTATTTTTAAATTTATATATAAAATTATCAATATACATTTAGATAATTTTATAATGTAGATAACAAATATAAAAAACCAACCAATTAGTTGCTCTTAAAGGACAAAAAACCCTATTTACAGAAACAGAGTTTTTGTCAAAAGTGAGAATATAAATACTTTATTAGGGACGTTGCTTCCCCACCTTTCAACGTACAGCCGTCGTCAAAGAAACAGAATTTATATTTGGTTAATATATATTTGCTGTACGCTCAAAGGAAGGGAAAACCTTCCCTGTATATGAAGTTACTAGATTGTGGAATGAGCACGCCCCACTAATTTATTTTTACATAATTTCATCCCTTTAACATCAACATTTTTTCCTTATAAACTGCAAAAATACATTATAAAAGAGCTACCGTACATCAGTTACCCTCTCATCAAATTCTTATGTTAATATTCAAAATTCGATACATGAAGTTTTACTGGTTAAAAATTAAAGACGTTATCCAAATAGATAACGTCTTTGCTAAATAAGCGAATCATGTTGTGTATTCCATATTTACTTTAGTTAGGCTATTCTTCTTTCAGCTAACAACCACAACAGACCATCTCGGCAAACTTATCAAGTTTCCCTCACTCCATCAACTAGGATTTTGTTAGCTCAAAGAAGAGCGCAGGTTCTTCCTAATCGCGGTAGCATTCAATCGTTACCAGCTACTAGCTTCGGATTTTTCACGAAAAAGCTAAAAAGCTGATTGAAAGTCATCTGGAAACGAAGGAGCATAATAATGAAAGAAAAATTACTTACAGTATTAACTTGTAGCGCATTACTAATGGGGATGGTTGCTTGTAACTGAGATGAGAAAACTACAACTGAATCAAAGTCATCTGAACCTACTTACAAAAAGGATGAAACAAAACCCAAAGGAAGATTAGCATTTCAGGATATGACTACAGATCAATCTCTGCGAAACTAAAACAAAATTAAAGATGATTAAGCTAATCAAGGTATTCAAATACTACCTTTTAATCTTGAATATGAAGAAAGCACTGAAACTCATCGTTTTTATTACACAAAAACTGAAGATAGTACATCGGAAACTAAATGGGTTAGTGTGAGCCTAAGAAGAGATGATAAAACAATTAACAGTATTTTATATAATGGCGCTCCAGACCTAAACACTGTTAAAGCCATGATAAAGGCTACAGGGTTAACATGATCAGATAAACTAGATAGAATGGTTGAAGGAAATGAATCAAATAAAGATAGCAATAAGATAGTAGTTGATGCTGTAAAAATCTCTATTTTCGGAACTCCTACTACTATCAATGTTTCAATCGATGCACCGGCAAGCATTTAACATGGTTAATATCAACTCGAAGGAAGGCACCTTAGAGTATCTTTTTCCCTATTCTGCTGCAAATGATTATGGTATTACAATAATTATAAAAAAAGAATATATGGTTGAAAACAATTTACTTATTTCAACTTCTACCTTTACTTTTTTTAATAATTACTCTTTAATTTACTTGGCGAATACCATTTTAATTCAAAAAATGATCTCGTTACATTCTTTAAGACCATTGAAACTTTCTTAACATTGTTAAAAATGGGGGGATTGGCTTGAAAATGGGCTTAGCGTTGTAAATCCGCATTTTCCTGACGGTCCCCCATCAGAAATTCATCTATGTTATTAGTATCAATTTGTCTAAATGTTTCTAATAACACAGCAAATTTATATATTAAATAACAAGTCCACCTCTTACAAAAAACAGGATAAAAAAATAAACAGCGGAACTAGTCCACTGTTTATTTCACCGCGCCTTCATGCAATTTTTCTGTATAATCTTTTACATCTTTCCAGCTATCTTTCGCTGTATGTAAGTCTTCTTTTATGAAGGTAAATTCTTCAGGGCTGATTCCTTTTACGTTTTGTAGTAAATTATTATATTTTGCCCCTACTGTATACCATTGATTTGATATATTTTGCAGTGCTGTAATTGCTGCATCAATTGTTTCTGTCATATTTGTTGTTTTATTTTTCACATCTGTCAAAATTACGACTTCTGCTTGTGCGCCAGAAATTCTATCCTTTAAATTGGCGATTTCTCTTTCTGCATTTGCGATATCTTTTTTCGCAATCGCAATCATCGGTCCGCCAGCCAGACATGTTATTAATGCTACGCAAAGTACACCACCAGCAATGACCATATCATTACTTTTTTTGATTGAATCGTTATATGTATTGATTTGTTGCTCTAGAGCTGGAATACCGGCATTCGTACTTGCTAAAATCGCTGTTAATTGATTTGTATCCTCTTTAAAGCTATTTGTGTCTTTCGCCATTCTATCGCGAAAAGCTTTCAAATTACTTAGTAATACATCTACCTCATTTTGATTCTTTACAATATCGGCATACAATTTTTCTAAATCCGCTTTTAACTTTACGTTATCCTTTTGATCAATCGCTATTAGCATATCATTATAATACGCTTGAAAAGTATTATTGTAATCAATAATATTTTGATCCGTTTTCATAATTTGAGGCTTCATACTATTTAACCAATACGCTGCGTTGATCTTTGCATCTCTTTGGTGCTGAATCATATTTCCTTTAAACTCACTATTAATGGAACTTATTTTGCTCAAATCAGTCTCTTGTTGATTTTGAATTAATTTTGCATATGAATCCATTGCGAATATGCTCGATGTCGTTTGCGCCATTACATCTTGGAATCCTGCTGGTCCGAGAGAATAATTTTTAGCATTTTCTTGTAACACCTTTACATTTTGTTCTGCTGCAAAAGGATGTAAAGGAAATGCATTACTCGTTGCCACCCCAGCAATCATTACCGCTAAAAGGCATTTTTTATAAAATCGTTTCTGCATACTTTTCACCTATTTTCTTTATAAGAGTATAAAAAAACTCCTGCTCACAACTGAACAGGAGCTTCAAATCATTCATCAATACGTAACGCTCTAACGATTCATATTTGATTAAGCTTTTTTCGTATCTACTACTTTAATATCTTCCGCATAAATCTTTTCTGCATAGTCTTTAATGTTTTTCCAGCTATCTTTCGCAATGTTTAAATCTTCTTTAATGAAAACAAGGTCATTCGGACTAATTGAATCTACATTTTGAAGTAAAGAATTGTATTTTGATCCCATTGTGTACCATTGGTTTGAAATGTTTTGCAACGCTGTAATTGCAGTATCAATTGTATTTGTTAAATACTCCGTTTGTGTTTTAATGTTCGTTAACCCAGCTACTTCTAATTGAGCAGTTGTAACTTGTCCTGTTATTTTTTGAATTTCTGCCTGTGCATTATCAAGCTCTTTCTTCGCTAATACGATACCAGCTGTACCACCGCCTACAGCTGCTGCACCACCTGCAATTAATGCGACTCCTAGCGGCGTTCCTGCCCCTGTAGCAATAACTACTGCACCACCGATAATTGCAATTGGTCCTAGTGCTGTCGCAACAGATGAACCGATAATAATTGCATTATATTTACTAATTGCTTCATTGTACGTTGTAATTTGATTTTGCAATAGCGGAATTCCAGCATCTTGACTAGCTAATATAGATGTAATTTGATTCGCATCACCCTTGAAGTTTTGCGTATCTGACGTCATTTTGTTTCGGAATTTCTTCAAGTCTTCTACTAACTGATCTACTTGCGCTTTATTTTCATTAATACTACTTGATAATCTAGTTAACCCTTTCGTAAGAGTTGCTTTATCTTTTGCATCTACCGCAGCAACTAAAGTATCATAATAGTTTTGGAATTTCGTATTGTAATTAATGATATTTTGATTCGTTGAAATAAGCTGTGGTTTTAATACATCTAACCATTGCTTCGCATTTCCTCTAGCTGTATCTTGGTGCTGAATCACTTTTCCTTTTAAAGCCGCATCAACAGAAGATACATTACCAAAGTTAACATTCCCTTGTTTAATAATTGTTAAAGCGTACAGATCCATTACTAAGGCGTTTGAACCTGTTCTCTCCATTGCATCTTTTAAGCCTTCTGGTCCTAATGAATATTCTTCATAGTCATTATAAGCTTTTGCTACCGCATGAACTGGAGCCTGTTTCACTGTACTTTCAGCTGCATACGTATGGGCTGGCATGATGTTCCCTGCTGCAAATACTGCCATAAGTGCTGATAGAGCCATTACTTTATAAGGTTTTTTTGTCATTTTTCTTCTCTCCCTATATCGTTACTTATTTTTAATGTACTTCAACGTTTGTAACGTAATCTTCAAATTGATTCGTTTGTTTATTCATTTCATCACTTATTTTTTTAATTTGGTTGAAATGTTTTTGTAGTAAACTACTGTCTGTATATGTGTCTTCTTCAACATTCTTTTGAATTTGGATCATATTATTGTTTAGAACTTTCCAATCTGTTAATAACGTTTCTAAAGTTGCAATTTGACGATCGATTAGTTCTGTAAAGCTACTTACTTGATCTTCAACGAATGTAATTTGTGTCGCTTCTGCTTCAGTTTGTGATAACTTTTGAATAAGTGGTAGTAGCTCTTTTTGCTTTTGCTGAATGCGAAGAGCCGCTTCCCTCGTTTGACTATCTGCAGCATTGACAATTTCATTACTTAAAGTACCGATAGAAACGAAATCAATTGTTTTCGTTTGTGCAGTTTGATTTGTAATTGTAAATACTTGTTTACCGATATTAATAGAACCTTTAATAATTTCTTGAGGTCTAT
The DNA here is from genome assembly GCF_058792175.1 of Bacillus sp. EB106-02-03-XG38. Classification (NCBI taxonomy): domain Bacteria; kingdom Bacillati; phylum Bacillota; class Bacilli; order Caryophanales; family Bacillaceae; genus Bacillus; species Bacillus sp. EB106-02-03-XG38. The sequence continues at coordinate 83,511 of NZ_JBYTED010000001.1, read as the reverse complement.
TCAAAATATTCGTTAACTCTGCTTGAATTTCCCCTTGAATTCTTTTAATATCTTCTCTTAACTTCACTATATCTCCACTTGATCCTTGTAGTGTTTTTATTGCTTCATCGGCCTTAATTGATAAGTTGCTACTATCTTTGTCTAATACCGTTTTAAATCGATTTAGCTCTAATAAATCTTGCTCCATACTCTCTTGAATGCTTTGTACTTGTAGTTGTAATTTTCCATATGCATTTGTAAAATCTGCTTTTGCTTGTTCATCTTCATTTACGTTTCCCGCTAGTTCATAGAGCTTACTATAATAACTATTAAATCTAGTACTATATCTCATCATCTCTTGATTTAAGTCGATTAGCTTCGGATTATATTCATCAATCCACTCTCTTACATTTGCCTTTGCAAACTTTTGATGATTCGTCAAACTACTCATCGCGTTCACCTTAATGTCTGGCTGTTGTAAAATCACTAGTCCATATGCTTGTATAAGTGGTGACTGTGACCCTAACATTCTAATTGAATTAGATAATGTATTTGGAGCAATTACATTTTGTGCATATACTGCTTTCACCTCTGTTTGCCCCTCCTTAGCGTAAGCGCTTACAGGAATGAAGCAACTTGTAGATACTGCTGTAACCAATAACCCTGTAATTAAAGTCTTTTTCACTTTAACTCCTCCTATGTATTAGCAACTATTACTATCGCATTTTATTATTCTATTTTCTTACACATAATTTGAGATGGTTAAAATAGAGAACGTTCCCACCGCGATCCATGTATGAACCACCTCTCTCAACCTTTATTGCTACAGTACTTACTTATTGTTATAAAACATTTCATATGTGATTAGTATGAATAACATTGTATAAAATTTCTATTTTATAGCCATTTCCACATTCACACAGTGAATATATTACACGAAAATATTATTCATTATAAAACAAAAAACGTACGTCAATATGAAATTCCGTTTTGTTTTCATGTAAGTTTTGTACTGTAAGGTCATTTAAACACAGCTATTTATATAACGTAAAGAAGTATTTTCACTCCCTTTATTTTCAAGCTTTCCTGTCCTTATTTCAAAATATAATCCGCTTCACTTTCTCAATTGAAATATCCATATATCACAACAAAAACCCCTACTTATTCACAGATACAAAAGTTATATCAATATATCTTTTAGACTCATATGCAATTATGCATAGCGTATACACAAAAAGGATAGCTTCACTTTCATGAAGCTATCCTTAAAAAATCTTCTTACTTTTTCAAATGATATGGAACTGTCGTGATAACAACATTTCTTTTATAGAGTAAATATGCACGAATGAGTAAGCTAGACTGATTATGAAGAATGTTATGCCAACCTTTTTTCGGAATGAACTGTGGTATAACTACAGTCACTCGGTAATTTGATTCACTCGCTTTATATTGCACTGTATCAATAAACTTTGTTAGCGGTTGTAGAATACTTCTATAATGAGAATGTAACGTAACAAGTCTTACTTCAGGTTGCCACTTCTTCCATTTCTCTTCGAATTTCTTTTCCTCTTCTCTGTCAAAAGCAACATATACAGCGATAACTTGATCTGCTGAAAGAGACTTCGCATAGTTCAACGAATTTTCTACCACATGTGTCATACCAGCCACAGGAACGACAATTACATTTCCTTCAATCGGAACAATTCTCTCACAAGTTTTTAAACTTAATTGATCGCCTACTGCATCATAATGCTTCTTAATTCGGTGGAACAGGAATATGATTGCAGGTAAGAAAATAAGGATCGACCAAACTTGTGCGAATTTAGTTAAAAAGAACATACTCATTACGATAAAACTAATGACTGCACCTATTAAATTGACCGTTAATCGTAAAGCCCATCCTTCAGGCTTTTCACGAATCCATTTTAATACCATACCAGTTTGAGAAAGGGTAAACGGAATAAATACACCCACTGCATATAACGGGATTAAATGTTCTGTTTGTCCTTGGAAAGCTACAATTAAAATAATTGATGCGATTCCAAGTATAATAATTCCGTTTGAGTATCCTAGGCGGTCTCCTCTAATCATAAACATTCTCGGTATAAATTTGTCTTTTGCAAGGTTAACTGCTAATAGTGGAAATGCAGAATAACCTGTATTAGCAGCAAGAATTAATATTAAAGCAGTTGTACCTTGTATGAAATAGTACATGAAATTACGCCCAAAAGTTTGTTCAGCAATTTGTGAAACAACCGTTACTTCCTTACTTGGATTAATCCCGTAATAATAAGCTAAAAAGACAATTCCTGAAAATAAAACGGCAAGTAATGCACCCATTGCAAGCAATGTTTTCGCTGCATTGTTTGGTGCAGGATCTTTAAAGTTTGGAATTGCGTTAGAGATCGCCTCAACACCTGTTAAAGCTGAACTACCCGATGCAAATGCTCGTAGCAGTAAGAACAAACTAATCCCTGCAACTGGCGTTCCAATCGGCGTGTGTAATGTCGGTGAAACTTGACCCGTTATAATATTATAAATACCTACACCAATTAATATAAATAGTGCTAGAACAAATAAATAAACAGGATATGCTAAAACGGAAGCCGATTCCGTTACCCCTCTTAAATTTAAAATAGTAATAAATATAACAAATATAATCGCAATGATTACATTATGTGCATGTAAACTAGGAAAAGCTGATGTAAGAGCATCTGTACCCGCTGATACACTTACTGCAACAGTTAAAATATAATCGACTAATAAAGACCCTCCAGCTATTAACCCTGGATTCATCCCTAAATTTTCTTTTGATACAACATACGCTCCTCCGCCATGCGGATAAGCGAAAATAATTTGTCGATAAGATAAAATAAGAGCAGTTAATAACACTAATACCCCAACAGCTATCGGAATGGAATACCAATAAGCTATTGCCCCAAGACCTGCTAAAGCAATTAAAATTTGCTCCGGTCCGTATGCAACCGATGACAATGCGTCAGAAGATAATATGGCTAGCGCCTTCGTTTTATTAAGCTTTTGCTCTCCTAACTCAGTTGATTTTAACGGCCTTCCAATTAAAAACTTTTTGATAGATGAAACCACTGCTGTCCACTCTCCAATAATTTTGTACGAACTTTTCTGCTAGTTACAGCGGATAAACGATTTCTTCAGAAAACAAAAAATGTCTACAAGCCATAACGAAATAGACTTGTAGACATTATATTTTTTGTCGCACAAGCTCCACCTTCCTTCTCAATATAACGCTTACGAGGTTAGCTGTCGGATTCGGGCCTATGAGTAGCCCTACCTTTTTCAAGGATTCACCCCATTGGATTAAGAACTAATCCATAAGAACGGGTCCCCCGCACCATGCGGTTTCAGCGATTTAGAAAATTGAAACTGTGGATTATAATACTCCTTTATTTTCAAAATGTAAACAAAAATTTTTAAAAAGAAAAAATTTAAATGATTGCGCATAATCCGCCGGTAAATATACATAATGAATACTAAAAAATCGATAAAGGAGACCTACATGTCTAAAGAAAAGAAGCCTATTTTTTCCGATTCCTATTTAGATGCATTAGCAAATGAAATTAATCAATTATACGGTAAACGTGAACAGGAAATAAATTTGACAGATAGAACGAAAAGAAATAAATAAGTTGTCATAAAAAAAGAAAGCAATACACTTATATATTGCTTTCTTTTTTATTTTTTCATACATCCAATTCTATTGCTGATTTGTTAAAGGTCATTTCTTCATACACCTTTAAATTTTGATATACCGCACCCAATAACGGTGCTTCTATAGAAAATTGTTCTGCTACATCTAGTAAGTATCCTTGTAAGTGCTTCCCTTCAATAGACGCACCTTTTTCCATATCCCGCTGCATCGATGACTTCATATTATACGAAATTTTATCAATTGTTTTCATATGTTCCTGGGCAATATCTTCCTTAACTGGTGCCCCTATATATTTCATAATTTGCACACACTCTTCAAATAAATTTCGGATAAAATCGCGGCCACCTTCGCTTTCACGAATCGGTCCTATCGGTGCACGCATTAATGTTGTCACGCCTGACATTGCAGTAATAAATAAATATTTATGCCACATATCTTGCGTAATATTTTCACTTAAAACAAAACTAGATTTCGTACCTGCAAATGCTTTAGCAATATGCTGTATTCTCTCTGAATCTTGAGACTTCATTTCTCCAAATACAAGTCTGTTAGCAGCACTCGTTTGTACAATCTCTCCTTGATCGTTTAACGTCGTCTCAATAAAGCATAAACCGCCGATCACTTTCTCTTCACCAAATTCTTTTTGTAATAGTGATACATGAGCAACACCATTTAGTAGTGGAATAATTACAGTATTTTCACCTACAAACGGCTTCAAATCTTGAATTGCATCGTTTAAGTGATACGCTTTTGTTGAAAATAGAATAACATCAAACGGAGAAGTTCTATCTTCTTTCGTTATTAATTTCGGTTGGAAGGAAAAATCCCCGTTAACACTACGAATAACAAGTCCCTTTTCCTCTAATTGCTGTTTTCTTTTGCTACGAACAAGAAACGTAACATCTTCTCCTTTTTCGACTAATCGGCCACCAAAAAATCCTCCAACGCCTCCAGCCCCTAATACTAAAATACGCATACAACATCCCCCTTTTCAAAATACAATTTTATAACTTTTAGTATACATAACATTATACATGTCCCCTACTAAATAAGCTGAATTTTCATACTCAATCAAGTATAAAACAGTGGTTATTTTCAAATAAATTTGGGCATGTTGTTTTTATAGCATATATGAAAGGAAACAATGTAAATGGAGGCAATACAAACAATCGAGGAAAAAGATGTAACAACAGCCATATTTCAATTCATATTCCCGTTTTCTTTTAAAACTGGATATGAACAAAATATGTTCCCTTTCTTACAGAAAAATGATTTTCATCCTTTTCGACTCGATCATCTTGAAAATGAAAATACATACTACGGAAAGTTTCAAGTTTCACATCAAAATATGGAAGCATACTATCTTTCATTTACAAATAAAATTCTCTTTCCTCACTCAGAGCATCAAAAAGGATTGCAGCGCTATTCTAAAGACCTTAACTTAACTGGACATTTAACAACAAATCTTATTTCCGTTCCATTCAAGATTCATTCTATTGATGTAACCCTTTGTCCTTATGAGCTTGGCTTCTTAACAATCCGGACAGAAGTAGAAACGACTCCAAACATGACATTATCAGAAGCGATTGAATTCGCCGCCCGTTTCCGTGTACTTGAAACTAAAAATGATACAAACGAGACTATTTGTATTGAATGTAATGGAAAAAAGTATTCCCAAGTGGAAAGATTCATTTTTGGTTACTTATTTCATGGCGTAACAGATTTCTTTGAGAAGAAGAGATTAAGAAGCTCTTACTTTCAAACCTTTCCTTTCTTTGAAGACCAAAGAATGTACGTTCAAACTTTGTTATCTATAAAAGAAGATATGGAACTGAATGAAGTGGATGTTTATCGCACTTCTAGCCTTTCCGGGTTAACAAGTGATGGTAATGCATATGTGAGTGCAAATAATCTGCCTTATATTCATGGTTATTTAAAACAACACGCTTACCAAAGATGGGCTCCAAATCGCTATTTCATAATGGAAGAACATATATTCACATGTGTAACAAATGAAGGAGAACGCGGATTTACTAAACTTGCGAGTCAAATGTATGGGGAGTTTTATTACGCTTTATTATTAAATCTATTTCATAAGATTGTTTTATTAAAAATGGCAAACGCTTATGCTGAACTAAACATTGAACAAGATACAAATGAAATAGAGAAATTAATTTATTCAATCAATTCGTTTACAGCGAATTACTTTTCTTTAGAGCTAGTATCCCAGTCACAAAGTGAAGATATTTTCTTTCGCTTAAGAAAGCTTTTTAATATTGAGATACTATACTCAAATGCAAAACAAAATCTTGATAGTTTATTTAAATATCAAGAAAATGTCGCTTCCAAAAAAGATAGCCTATTATTATTAATTTTAACGCTCTACTCTGTAGTAGGCCAAATGTTAGGGTTTACTATGATTGATTTGTTAAGAAACACCAATTCAAACAAAATATCATCGCCACTTGAATTTTTCGCACTTTTAATAGCAATTAGCGGCATCGTCATTTCACTTATTTTAGGTGCGCAAAGTTTATACCAATGGAGTCTACAACATAAACGAAGAAAAGCATGGGTAAAACAAACTGTACTTTCTGCTGTGAAAGAGAAAGATGAGGAGAAGTAAAGAAAGTTACTTTCAAATTACAAATACGTAGTACGCGTTTCAGTAAATGAAATTTTTACCGGCGATTTTTCGATTATATCACCGCTACTCGAAATATATCAGCAATTTTTCAAATATATCGGCGCAACTCAAAGTATATCAGCGATTTTTAAGATATATCGACTTACCGACAAAAATTAACAAAAAACATATCAGAAAAAAGTACTCCAAACTAAAATTTGGAGTACTTTTTTTACACTAATGTAGCTTACTTCCCTGCTTCGATTTTCTCTAATGCAGCAGCTACTTGCTCTTCAGTTAATTCATGTTGTATTACGTAGCGGTTACGTGGGCTTACACGACATTCATGAGAACATGCACGTAAATATTTCGCTTCGTTTTCTTCAGAACATAAAATTTTCTTATTACATTCTGGATTTGAACAGTTTACATAGCGCTCACAAGGTTCACCTGAGAAGTGGTCTTTACCAACGATAACATGTTCTTTTTGGTTTACTGGTACAGCGATACGCTCATCGAATACGTAACATTGTCCATCCCAAAGCTCACCTTGTACTTCTGGGTCTTTACCGTACGTTACAATACCACCGTGAAGCTGGCTTACATCTTCGTAACCTTCACGAACTAACCAACCAGAGAACTTCTCACAACGAATTCCGCCTGTACAATAAGTTAAAATCTTTTTGCCTTCAAGTACTTCTTTATTTTCGCGAATCCAATCTGGTAATTCACGGAATGATTCAATATCAGGTTTGATTGCACCTTTGAAGTGACCTAGATCAAATTCATAATCATTTCGTGCATCAATGATAACTGTATCTTCTTGTTTCATTGCTTCATAAAAATCTTTTGGCTCTAAATACTTACCAGTAACTTCGTGTGGGTTAATGTCATCTTCTAGACGAAGTGTAACTAATTCTGGACGAGGACGCACGTGCATTTTCTTGAATGCATGCCCCTCTTCTTCATCTATTTTAAATACGATACCGTCAAAACGTGGATCGTTGTTCATCGCTTCCATGTATTTCTCGGTTTGTTCTACAGTACCAGAACAAGTTCCGTTAATACCTTCTTTTGCTACAAGAATTCTACCTTTTAATTCAAGTGAATTACAAAATGCTAAATGCTCTGCCGCGAATTCTTCTGGGTTTTCAATTGTTGTGTACATGTAATATAGTAATACTCTATATGGTTTTGTAGTTGCCAATGTATTTCTACCACCTATCTAATTTTTAAAATCATGTATAAGTTAACGTTCATATCAAAACATATATAATAAGAAAATGAATCCCATTTTCTTTTCTTTATACTATTTTCTATCAGTTAACAAAAATAAAAACAAGATTACACACCAAAACACTATGGTTATGTTGCAATCCCAATATATTATATATCATACAAATGCAATTCCATCAATTAATATGCTATATTATCGGCTTTATGTTCACATAAATTTCAAAAATAGCCCTTTAATTTATTATCTTCCCCCTTATCTAGAAACCATAAACTTCCAAAAGCTTTTCACATCGTCACACCATTCATTGCGTAAAGGCATATAATTTGCACTAAGGAAACATTTATGTTCAAATAAAAGTATCACCAATACATTTAAATGTATTGAAATAATGCGTAAGAATAAATACAATAATTTCATCATGTTAACATTTTAAAGGGGAAAACGACTATGAATAAAGATATATCAAAAGATGAACAAGTCCCTTCTCAAAGTACAACTGTTCAATCAGCGCATTTAGCATTAAGCGGACAAACGAAAGGTTTAAAAAGACTATTACCCTTTTTAGGTCCTGCTTTCATCGCTTCAGTCGCTTATATTGATCCTGGCAATTTCGCGACAAATATTGCTGCTGGATCACAATATGGATATTTATTACTCTGGGTAATTCTCGCTTCTAATTTAATGGCTGTATTAATCCAAACTTTATCAGCTAAATTAGGAATCGCTACAGGCAGAAACCTTCCTGAAATAGCTCGCGAAAACTTCCCAAAACCTGTATCCATCGGCTTATGGATACAAGGTGAACTCGTTATTATGGCTACTGATTTAGCTGAATTTATCGGGGCAGCACTCGGATTGTATTTATTATTTGGAATTCCGATGCTACCTGCCGCTTTAATTACAGCAGTTGGATCATTTATTATTCTTGAGTTTCAACGCAGAGGATTTCGTCCATTAGAAGCTATCATAACAGGAATGATTTTCATCGTTGTTATCGCTTTTGGTGTACAAGTCTTTTATGCAAAACCGGAATTAAGTCCTCTACTTTCTGGGCTCTTCATTCCAAAATTCCAAGGTGTAGACAGTATATTACTAGCAGCAGGAATTTTAGGTGCGACAGTTATGCCGCACGCAATCTATTTACATTCCGCCTTAACACAGCGCCGCGTAGTCGGAACAAATGATGAACAAAAGAAAAAGATTTTCCGCTTCGAGTTTATTGATATTATTATCGCAATGGTTATCGCTGGAGCAATCAACGCAAGTATGTTAATAGTAGCAGCTGCACTATTCTTTAAAAACGGCTTGCATGTTGAAGACCTTGATGTTGCTTTTAACCAGTTTAGTACTTTAGTCGGTCCTGTATCAGCTGCTTTATTTGGAATTGGGCTCTTATCAGCAGGACTATCTAGCTCTTCTGTCGGTACAATGTCAGGTGATATTATTATGCAAGGTTTCATTCGAATGCATATTCCGTTATACTTACGCCGCTTTATTACAATGATTCCACCATTAGTTATTATCGCTTTAGGTGTAAATCCAACTTACGCTCTAGTCATGAGCCAAGTCGTCTTATCATTCGGTATTGCCTTTGCGTTAGTACCACTTATTATGTTTACAAGCAGTAAAAAAATTATGGGTGCGCTCGTTAATCACCGCATAACAACCTTTATCGCTTGGATCATTGCTGCACTGGTTATCATTTTAAATATTTTCTTACTGTATCAAACTTTTGTTGGGTAATGAAAAAAGGGTATTCCAATAATACTGGAATACCTTTTTTCATTACCACTTATGTATGTACCTCTTTCCGGCATTATCGCGCCTTTCTCAGTTCGAAAGTACAGTGGTAATCCTTCCGAAAGAAAAATGCTCACTTTGGATGGATCCTGCCTTTGATGATGAATATGCAAATGCGGCTCACTTGAACTTCCGGAGTTACCGACTTGAGCAAGAACCTCTCCTTCATTTACATGTTGACCTTCCCTCACTTTAATTGATCCTTTCTTTAAATGGGCCAGAACCAAAAATGTCCCTGATTCATCTAGTCGTATATAAATATGATTCCCCGCCATTGACTGAAAATCATCCTCTCCTGAAACTACATCTTTTTCATCATTATTGATAGATACAACTGTTCCAGAAGCTGGTGCCATTACTTCCGCTCCATATATTCCATAGTCCTCTAACTTACTACTTTTCACTTCAGCAGGCGGAATAAGAATATCATATGCCCAGCGTTCATTTGGTTTTATAACATGATAGTTCGTTTCTAATCGATCACCGCCCCAGCCCACTAATGCTCGTTCATTCAAAGGAAAGCGAACTACTGCTTTAGGGTTCATAGAATGTACATCTGCTGGGTAAGCAAGTCCCCCTATGTTAGCAAACCACCCTAAAGGCCAAGCTCCCATTATAGAGAAAAGAACGATGAAGAATAGCGGTCTATCTATTCGCTTTCTGAAAACGCCTTTCCACACAAATAGTAATACTGTCCCTATCAAAATAAAGATTGATACTATGCTAAAGGCTTGTATACTCCACCAAAAAATGACTGATATAAAACCTTTAGCTAAATAAACTACACTCCAACTTATAATTAAAAACGCAACTAAAATTATTAATACATATTTCTTCCACACGTTGTATCCCCACTCTCATATCTTTGTTCTACATAATACGAAGTAAAAATTACGACATATAAAAGAAATACTTACGACTTTCTTACAATTCTTTATAATGTGGTAAAACGATGGTGAAAACAGTTTCTTTCTCGTTACTGCGCACAGTAATATCCCCTTTATGAAGCTCTGCTATACTTCTCGCAATTGCAAGTCCCATTCCTTTTCCACCCGTATGAGAGCTACGTGATTTTTCACCACGATAAAACTTCTCAAAAACGTAAGGAAGGTTCTCATCCCGAATATATTGTCCAAAATTTTTTATTTCTATTTCAACATTCAGGTCTCTTTTAGAAATTTGAATCAAAATCTGTTTTCCGTCTTTCCCGTACATAATACTATTACTAATTACATTTTCGAACAGCCTCACCATAAGTGCTACATCCATTTCCACATGTAACTCCTTATCACCATTAATACAAAAGCTCATATCGGCATCATCTAGTTGTGGTACAAAATCAATCATGATTTGTTCAATGAACGCTTTCATATTTACTACACTTTTATGTAATTCAATCTCCCTATAATTTATTTGACAATATTCTAATAAATCATCTACTTGATTTTTTAATTCATAACTTTTTCGCTTTAATATACTTACATACTGTTCACATTCTTCTTTATTTGAATGAAGCTGATTTCCTAACAGGTCCGCGTAACCGATTAGAGATGTTACAGGTGTTCGTAAGTCATGAGAAATATTGCTAATCATTTCATTTTTCGTTTCCTGCGATTTTTTTTCATTTTCAATAGACTCTTTTAAACTTTTAGCCATTCTATTAACATTCGCTGCTAATTCACCAATCTCGTCATTTTTTGAAATAGGTATATGTATTTCCAAATTACCACTACTTATTTGCTTTACACTCTTGTTAATTTCAGATAATCTTTTCATCATTGTTTTTGTCATGAATGCAAAGTATATTGTAGTAAAAGTTAAAAAAGCTATTAAATATAACAATGAATATTTTTCCTCTAATCTGGTAACTTGACTATATATATTTCCAACTACAATTTGAAACGCTATTATACTTACAGTTGCTAACATAATGCTACATATGAATGCGATAAAAAACTTAGCTCTAATACCTTGTAATGATTTAATCTTCAATTTTATATCCGACTCCCCAAACATTTTGAATAAACTTCGGCTCTTTTGGATTCTCTTCAATTTTATTTCTTAATCTTGCAATATGAACCATTACTGTATTATTACTTTCATAGGCCCTTTCTTTCCAAACACTCTCATATATTTCTTCAATAGTAAATACACGATTCTTTGCAGCGGCCATTAAGTGCAAAATATCATATTCAGTTCTCGTAAGATTGATTGTTTCTTCATATAACATTACTGTTCTAGACACTTCATCTATTTCTAAACCTCTAATGTTTATTTTCTTTTCTATTTCTTGGGCAGCATTTTGATTGAAATATGTATATCTTCTTAATTGAGCTTTCACTCTCGCTATAAATTCAATTGTACTGAACGGCTTCACAATATAATCATCTGCTCCAGTACTAAATCCTATTACCTTATCTACGTCCGATGATTTCGCACTTAAAAACATAATTGGTAAACTATGTTTCTCTCTAATCCTTCTACACAATTCTATTCCATCCATTTGTGGCATCATAATATCCAAAATGGCAAGTTGAATTCTGTTACTATTTATTATTTTTAAAGCCTCTTCTCCATTATGAGCACTAAAAACTTTAAAACCTTCTTGCATTAAATTCACGTTTACAAATCGAACAATATCTTGATCATCATCTACAATTAAAATTGAATTCTTCTCCATATACAAACCTCTTTTTGAAATATATTCCACAATCAATTTTATCATAAATTAAAACCGTACTTCCCACTTGAATAATCTTTATTTTCAGACTAGATTATATAATAACAACACATTCAAGTTTCAGAAGAAATGGAGTGAAACCATGTTTCCTATATTGAAAACCGACCGACTCATTCTACGAGAACTTACCGAAGAAGATGCACCAAGTATACTAAAATGCTTTTCTAATACTGACGTACTGCGCTATTATGGCCAAAAACCATTACAGGATATTGATCAAGTGAAACAAATCATTCATAACTTTAAGTTGAGTTACAATGCAAGAAGCGGTATAAAATGGGGAATCGAATTAAAAAGCAAGAAAGAACTCATTGGAACAATTGGTTTTCACGATTGGTCTTCTGAGCATAAACGGGCCAATTTAAGTTATGCCTTTTTACCTGAACACTGGGGAAAAGGATATGCAACTGAAGCTGTTTCTGAAGTTATATCATACGGTTTCCATACCATTCATTTAAAGCGTATTGGTGCAATTGTATTTCTTGAAAATGAAGCTTCTAATAAAGTGCTATTAAATTTAGGGTTTGAAAAAGAAGGAGTTCTTAAAAATTATATGTATCAAGATGATATCCCCTATGACACGAACTATTATTCTTTATTAAAATGAGTTTAATAGAAATTATGCGTAAAAACTCGTTTCAGCATAATGAATCAGGATAGTGGATCTTTAACGAAAGATAGGAAAGCGAGCGTTTTTCATTTCTTAGATCATCAGTACAATAAATTATATAATTTAAAAAAGGGACATGAGCATATTCTTACTCATTTCCCTTTTTTACGTTCTTTTTCTGTTTTCTTAATGCTTTTGGAATGTATACACAGAAAGGTTCACTTTCCATGTAATCTCCCGTTATTGCATATGCTCTAGAACGAGATCCCCCACAAATATATCGAAACTCACAAACACCACACTTTCCTTTATAATTGTCAGGATTACGAAGGTTTTGAAGAACAGGGGAGTTTCGATAGATTTCAGCTAGCGATGTTGTTCTAATATTCCCAGTTTTAATCGGCAATAACCCACTTGGATATACATCTCCAATATGAGAAATAAATACAAAACCGTTCCCATCATTCACCCCTTTTGGAGCACGCCCAAGCCCATCAATTCGCCCCGTTGTTCCATTCATCAATACATCCTGATATTGAATGACCTGATTTTCCTTTTTATGTTCTTTCATTTTTTCTTGAATCACAACACGTCTATAGTGCTGACCAGCTGTTGTTTTAATGTCAAAAGAAACCTTTTTACTAAGCTGATATAGCCAACGGAATACCCTTTCATGTTGAGCTGGTGAAATCATATCTTTTTCCTTACCTCGCCCTGTTGGAACTAAGAAAAATATACTCCAGAGTACACATTCTAATTCTTCTATTAATACTGCCATCTCTTCAAGTACATCCACATTATAATTAGAAACAACAGTATTAATTTGAATAGGAATTTTTAATTCATGCAAATAACGAATCGCATTCATCGTTAATTGAAATGACCCTTCTGTCCCTCTAAAATGATCGTGTATTTCAGCTGTTGGTCCATCTAAACTAAATGCCCATCTAGCAAGTCCTACTTCTTTTGCTTTTTGAATCGTTTCTTTCGTAACGTTCGGGGTGGCACTTGGCGTCATAGATACTCGAACACCTTTTTTCACTGCATATTCCGCAATATCATATACATCTGAACGCATTAATGGATCTCCACCAGTAAATACAAGCATTGGATTTTCCATTTCATATATATCATCAATTAGTTTTTTTCCTTCTTCGAATGTTAGCTCTAGAGGATGACGATGATACTGTGCTTCTGCACGACAATGCAGACATTTTAATTGACATGCCCTTGTCAACTCCCATATTACAATAAATGGATTTTCATTAAAATCAAGATTTATCAATATTAACCCTCCCATAAATTGATATTCTAATTGTAAAGTTATATATGTATTTATGTTGTGAGATGCATCACAAATAACTCTCTTCTTACCCTGCTGTTGATCTAATGTTTCTACCTTCCTCTTCAACAATTACAGAATCTCTTTTTTAATATAAATACCCCTTTAGACTAAATTATCTAAAGGGGCAAAACTACACAACTTTTTATTAACATCGCGGCTTTCTTCAACTCATCAAATTTAAATTAAGTTTTTTAAAATTGTATTTTTAAATTTTTTCAACATCATTACCTCTTTTCTAAAGCCATAAAGAATGTACTATCCGGTAGCGCAACCACATTGCCAGACTCATCTTTAAACTCGATTTTCTCGCTAAGATGTTGTGTATATCCATCCTGTAAATAGTTCATAGCTTGAACGATGTTTATTTTATCTCCAAAGATACCCTTTACGAAATCCTTATATTCGTTTGGCGTAAATATTCCAAACTGCTCTTGCACCTCGTGAACGAAGGAATCCTCGCCCCATGTATACGTATATAAGAACTCCATTGCATCGTTAATAGGCATTTTGACTGTATCGTCTGCAAGTACCTCATACTGGATTATGCGCCCCTTAAATTCACGGACATACTGCTCTAAGAACTTCATTCCACCTGCATCTTTAAAATGAATCACACGCATTAACGTTTTATCTTCTGTCATGATGCCATCACGAATGATAATACGACCTCCTGGCTTTAACACTTCGTAAGCACTCTGCAGCCCCTTTTTAATTACTTCATGATTGAATTTCTTACCTTCATACTCGATATAAGAGAACAGCTCATGAAGGATAGAAGAATATACAATCGTATCAACCGATTCTTTTTCAAACGAGCTGCTTAAGTTGATTGCATCCCCTTTAATGACGTCCCAAGAACGCCCCTCGTTCTGCTTCTTCTTTTTCAACGTATCAATTACGTTTTCAGAAATATCGATACCGTAGATTCGTTTGTCCTCGGTCTCTTCTTCGATCATGTCTAACATGACACCGCCACCGGCTCCGACATCTACAATCGTATCTCCCTTTATATAATCAAGAATAATCCGTTTATCATCAGCTGAGCTATTCATATGCTCCAGATACACTTCTTCATTATGGAATCTATCATATGCATCCTTACGTAACCCGAAGAAATCAAAGAGCAATACATTTGCCCGAGCATGCATCATATCTATCTTTTCTGCCTCTACACAGAAGGTAATTAACGCCTCACCTACAGCTGAAAACTGAAACGACACATACGCAGTCTTCATATCTTCATCGACTTTCACCTTAAAAGAAACATGCGTTGTATTCGGCTTCTCGTTCTCACGATACTCCCGTAGATACTTCTCAATAACCCGCTTACGATACACGTTGTCCTTTTTCTCACCTTTGAAATCATAGTGCAACTGCTGCATCAATTTCTCGAAATGTATATGCTGAATCTTTCTAGTGCCTATCTCATTCTTTAACATAACAAACACTGTCCAAATATCCTCAAAGCTAAGGGCATGCATAGACGGTTCTACATACCACAAATCCTTATCAGATAAGAATGTTTGAAAGTCACTCTTCTCGCTCCCCATAATTATATCTTTTTCAAATACTGACTCCTTATGTTTTGGCGTGAGTCTATGTATGCGAGAAGTAAATGGCTCCACATAACCATCAAACAGACCATCAATTGTAATCTTCACATCATTCTTTACTTCGCTCCACAAAGTTTTTGATACACCCTCAATAATACACTGGTTAAGATAGTATAGAATCTCCTTTAACCTAACGTCTCCGTATTCTTCTTTATATGTGTTAATTAAATCAACATGAGAGTCCAAACGAGCCTCCCCGCGGATATACTGCCCAATTAATCCATGTGTTCTAATTAAATCTCGAATAAACAAATACTCAGTAGAGTTTAAGTTTGTCTCTACACGTCCAATAAACTGAATATCACTAAAAATATCAGCAGAACCCTCGTTATGTACGAATAGATTAATCCCGTTTTTCTTCCATTGCTCCCGCTGTTTTAAAGATCCTACCTTTGCAAGCTCACTATACGTTAGTACCTTTTCAATAATACGATACGCTTCTTCATCTAAAGGCAGTCCATCTAACACTTGTAGCGTACGGTGTACATAGTACAACACCGCATCTGTTTTTAATGTTCCAAGCACTTGTACATTCTCATAGTTTTGATGTATCTCCTCTGCCTCAATTAAATACTTTAACCACGTAGGGAGAGTATCCGAAAACCCTTCAATGTATTTATTTAGAATTTCAATGTTTTTCAACTTATTTACCCCCATATATAATCAATATCTGTAGTAAGGTCTAAGACACCTTCTCCAAAAAGAACATCACCTTATGTCCCTCCCCCTAAATACTACTACTTGCTTTTTACCATCTACATCTCTTTCGAATAAAAATGTATCAAACCCAGTCTTTTTATTATATAAAAGAGAGTTATAAATTCCGTTACTACCATGCCAAAGTTGTAACATATTTTTTGTTCATCTCTTATTTTAACTTCATGAGGAATTTCGAAAGATCACCTCTTAAATTGATAAACATATGTTGTGACAAAATCAACTGAAAATGGAAACGGCAAGCGGGTGCACTCCACTTGCCGTTTTTTCATAGCTTAGTATGTACTTGAATTTCTTTCGCTTTCTCTTTTTCACCCTTCACGCGTACAATTAAATCATATGATCCGGATTTTGGCGCTTCAAAAGAAAGCAGACCTTCTTTTTGAGAAGTAACTTCTTCTTCATAAATAACCTTATCATCTTTTGTAACTTGCAATAAAATCGTACCTTCCTCAACGGCTGCTTCATAAGGAATTTCCACATTTCCTTTTTCAGCTTTAACCGTTTGCACATCGTAATACCCTTGCAACGAACCAATTTTTAAAGTCGTTTCGCCATTTTTTTGAACCTTTGTGACTTGTGTTGCTGTATTGCATGCACTTAACAATACAACAAGAGTAAGAATCATAAATAAACGTAGTAATTTCATAAAAATTCCCCTTTTTTTATGTATATGAATTAAGATTCATTCTTTAACTATTAAAAAAACACCAATAGCTTAAAAGAATCACCACTTTTCTTCAATTTCTTTTTTAAATAATTTTTGAAACTCTAATCATTAAAAATCCTACTCTTTCTTACTTTAATTGTTTCTAAAATGTAGAAAAGAACCCCTAAACCAAATATCTTTTCAGCATTAGAAATGTTATTACCTAATTTAATAATAGGTACATTCAATCCGAATCTTTCGCTCCATTCCAAAGGCATATATCCTCTTTTACAGTTTATTAATATCCGGTTATCCATTGTACGTAAAGAAGTTTCGAAAAAATCAAATTCAACTTCTACTTCAGAAAGTTTTATCTCTTTTTCATTCATTAAAGAACCACGTACCATTCCAAATCCTTGTATCATATTTTCTTTAAACATACCTACACAATTATAATTTGAGTCATAAATAGCCCAATCATAGTTTTCAACTTCACTATGAAAATATGCAAGAATTTCCCCATCCTTTGCTTCCAATCCAATAACTTGCTTGTTTTTAAAAAAAGGTAATTTTGAAGAAATTATATCAGTTGAAACCATAGTTGTTCCTACTATATAGGTCCCATCGGGAGTATATAAACCGTAATGTTTATTATTTTGAGGTAATTCTAGTAAAACATAAGTATCAATATCCCAAAACTTCAAATCATTTTTAGCTATATTCTCTTTTAATAAATTCCCTTTTCTTAATTGCCAAAATCCAATTCCCCAAAAAACAAACGAAGCTACAACCATAAATATTATTTCTCCCCAATTAACATCACCCCAACTATTATACAGACAATATAATCCAAAGAGAAAAATCCCTGTCCCAATTAAACACTTAAACCGTCCCTTTTTTTTATAATACTCAAATAATTCCACCCAAACACCTCTATCAATCCATCTTAATACCAAAATTACCTTTTAAGTATACCAAGGACAAAATATATAATCTAATATTTTTTGTATATAATTAAAACAAATATAGTTATAGCAAGAGAATGCTTGTATGCTAATCTCCACTGCATTCCCTTATTCCATGTATGCTATATTTCTATTCTTCTTTTTCCAATATTACATCCCTACAAAGAATAGAAATTACATTCAATTTTTAAACAAGTCGGGAACACCACCAAAGGATTTCCCTGCCCTCTGTTAAAAAAACCTTACTTTTAATAAGTAAGGTTTTTTGTATTTATTCTTTAGTGATATAAGCATTCTTATAAGTATAAACACCACCAAATTGATGCTTCTCAATTCCTTTTACATAATCCTTTTGTACGTAAGCTGATCCCATTTGATAAAGCGGTGCGACCGCAGCATCCTCTAGTAAAATACCCTCGGCCTCTTGCAATGTTTCCCACCTTTTCTTCTGATCTAGTACTAAATCGCTTTTCGCTTTCTTTATTAATTCATCGTAGTGTCGGTTAGAATAATTCATTTTGTTATTTTGATTATCCGTCGTAAAGAGTTCTAAATAACTAATTGGGTCTTTATAATCTGGTCCCCAATTTGCCATAGATATATCGTAATCTCCTGTTTGTTCTAACTGTAATTTTTGCTTAAATGGCTGTTGTTTAATTTGTATCGCGAGTCCTTGCAAATGCTTTTCTAAGTCACCTTTTATATATTCTGCCATACGTTTTGCATTATCTTGTTCATATGTTAAAAATTCGAGGTTTACTTCGTCTACTCCCAGTTCTTTTTTCGCTTCTGCCCAAATCTTTTTTGCATTTTGCAAATCATAAGGAGAAAGATCTCCGTTTTCTTTTCTAAAATCTTTACCCGTCTCTTCATGTATATGACCAGCCGGTACAAGTCCGCTTGCAGACTTGGCCCCGTTATTAATAAAGTGAGCAACGAAATCTTCTTTATTTAACGCTAATGAAATAGATTGACGCACCTTTTTATTTGCTAACGCATTATTTTTCTCATTAAAACGTAGCATAGCAATTCCAGGATCGCTCGACATATGTAATTCCTTATTCTCTTTATACTTGTCTACAAATTGAGAATTAATAGGCACCCGATCCAAATCACCAGCCTCGTATAAATTAACAGCCGTCATTGTATCCTTTACAATTTGAAAGTTTATCTCGTCTAATTTCACTTTCTTTTCATCCCAATATGTAACGTTCTTCTTTAATTGAAACTCTTGTTCATGCTTCCATTTCTCTAATACAAATGGCCCATTATATATGAGATTACTAGGTTCCAATGCATAATTTTTCCCTTGTTCTTTCAAAAATGATTCATGCTGTGGTAAATAAATAGGTAGTGCTAACAGCTGTAAAAAATACGGGATTGGCTGATCGAGTTCCACTTCTAACTTATAATCATTTATAACTTTAACCCCAAGTTCATCAAGAGGCATTGTTCCTTTATTTATCTCTTTCGCATTTTTCACGTAAAAGAGCATGTACGCATATTGAGACGCTGTTTCACGGTTAATTGCACGTTTCCATGCAAACATAAAATCATTAGCTGTCACACTGTCTCCATTTGACCATTTTGCATCTTTACGCAAATCAAATGTATATTTTTTACCATCTTCACTTCTTTTAAACGATTTTGCTACTGCTGGAATAGGCTGATCTTGATCATCTAATACATATAAACCTTCAAATATGTTTTGCATAACGTGTGCTGATGTACCATCCATCGTTTTCGCAGTATCAAGAGAAGGAATTTCTTCTGATACTGTTACATTTAATACTTGTTTTTTTGCCTCTGTATCACTTTTATTCGCTTTATTATTACATGCTGTTAATAATAAAGATGTAACAAGTGCCATTACCATTAAATGGCTCTTTTTTCGCTTCATGAGTTGTTCTCCTTAAGTATAAAATATTATAAAGCGTTATATATTATAGCAGAAATATGAACAGAAAGATGCGACATTCTTTTGAATATTTATTCGTTCACGAAAAAAAGCTACCCTTTTAAAAAGGATAGCTTTTTCAAATACCTATCTTTGTAAACCTCGTTTATAACGACTCGCTTCAAATATAATACGCTCTTCATCTAACGTTATACATTCGCCATTCCAAACGACACGTTTTCCGTTAATAATTACATCGCTTATATCTTTTCCACTAGCAGCATATACAAGGTGCGATAACACTTCATCTGCTGGTTGTAAATGCGGCTTATTAGATGGGTCAATCGTAATAAAATCAGCATATTTTCCGACCTCAAGTGATCCTGTTTGTTTCATTCCGATTACTTCAGCAGCTCCTTTAGTCGCAAGTGTAAGAGCCGTTTCAACTGGTAACGCTGTTGCATCTTGATGAATACCTTTTTGTAATAATGTTGCTATACGCATTTCTTCAAACATATCTAAATTGTTGTTAGATGCCACACTATCTGTTGCAATTCCTACTTTCATTCCTGCTTCTAGCATCGCTTTTACATTTGCTATACCAGATCCTAGTTTTAAATTACTATTTGGATTATGTGCTACTCGAACATCATATTCTGCTAAAAATGCACGCTCATTTTCATTTAATACTACACCGTGTGCAATAACCGTTGGACGTTTAAACAACCCGCAACTTGCTGCATATTCTACTGGACGTTTTCCGTACTGTGCTTCAATATCACGTACTTCACGGTCTGTTTCCGAAAGATGAATATGAACCATCGTTTGATTTTCTACTGCAATACGTGCGCATTCTTCTAATAATTCTGTGGAACATGTATATGGACTATGCGGTGCAACCATCGTAGTTAACATACCACTTTCATTATAGTAACGCTTTACATATTTTTCAGCTTCTTCGATTGCTTTCTTCTCATCATCTTTCGTTCCGAAGCTAAATAAAGTTCTTGAAACAGCAGCTCGCATTCCACTCTTTGATACCGTTTCCATAATTGCATCTTGATCTACTCCAATTGGATTAAACATATCAGAGAATGATGTTGTACCACTTTTCACCATTTCAAGTAATCCTAATTCCGTACTAGCGACCGCAAGCTCTGGAGTAAACTGACTTTCAAGTGGCCAAATTCTCGTCTCCAGCCATGGTTGTAATAACATATCATCGCCAATACCTCTTAAGAGACTCATTACAACGTGTGTATGTGTATTTACAAGCCCTGGTAAAACCCACTTTCCTTTCATGTCAATTATTTCATCTACTGCAAAATCATTAGCGAATTCTCCGCTCTTTACATCTATAATTTGATCATTTTCTACAATGATATATCCATTTTCTATCACTTCATTTTGTTCATTCATCGTTACGATTGTAGCGTTTACATAAGTTGTTTTCAAAAGTATTTCCCCTTTCAACTCTATGAAGTTCCCTTTAATAAGTTACCACCATTATAGTAACTTATTAAAGATTAAGAGTCAAAAGATAATTTCAATTCTTTCATTATCTTTTCCTTCAAAATGCTATATTGTTTTTCATTTGTATCTGCAAATGCTTCTTCTCGATTTGATTCCACATCCAAATAGTTCAGGTTTTCATTGAATTGAGTCTCTGTAAAATCAAACCTATGTCCATCTATACAGTTATAAAAGTGCCACTCCTCTCCTATTTTTGTCTTCTTAATTTTCCCTCCGTATATATCTTGCACGACTAAAGCCGTTACACCACACTGTCCCTTTGCTGGATTTTCACTTGTCCACTTTGAACTTGTTTCAATCGACCACGATTTTATTAATGCTTCATATATTCTTTTTCTCTTTATATGATCCATTTTCAGCTTCTCCTACTATTAATTGTTTTACACATCATATTTCAAAAGGGGCAATAAACGATTCTCAAAAACCGTTGATGGTGTCTCTCCTATTAACTGCGCTCCCATCTTCAAGTAAAACCCTTTTGCATTCGGATCACTATCAATTGTAAAACTTTTTATTCCTAGTTCATTTGCTTTTTCTAATACATACTCCCAAAGTATTTTCCCGTACCCTTTCCCTTTGTAACGAGGATGAATGTACAGGAAATCAAGAGCTTTATCATTACGTAAAAATGAGAAAAATCCAATCTTCGTATTATCGTTTTCTAAAACATATACAAAATTATTATTTGTGTACTCTTCTGTAATTGTTAAATCTTCCTTACAAGCAAGTATGAATTCTTCGCTATAGTTCCACGTTGCTTTGGAATGTAGTGCGAGTTCACTTAATTTATTTGCTTCACTTAATAATGCTTTTCTTATCTTCATGATTCTTTCTCCTCACCTTTGATATACAAACTATTAAAATATTTCGAAAATTAATTCAAAAAACCTCTTATTTCCGTAAATAAGAGGTTACTTTTATAATTCTTCATAATAGGTAAAAATTTTAAAAAAGAAAAAACGCCATTCCTGAAAATTGGCGTTCTATTTCTTTTAAACTTTATAGCATATTATTTTAAGAATCATTTTTACACTTCTATACAGTTTCTACTACTGCTTCAAGCATTGTTCCATTTTGAGCATAATTCGTATGCCAAGAAAAAGCTTTTTCTAAAACATGAGGGGTTTGTCCACCTCTTGTTTGTGCTTCTTCGAAATAAACTCTTAGCTGGTTACGATACATTGGATGTGCGCAATTCTCAATAATTAGCTCCACTCTTTCTCTTGGCGCTAGTCCTCTTAAGTCCGCATATCCTTGTTCAGTGACGATAACATCTACATCGTGTTCCGTATGGTCTACATGCGAAACGAAAGGAACGATACTTGAAATGTTACCACCTTTTGCAATCGATTTAGTAACAAAGATAGCTAGGCGTGCATTTCTCGCAAAATCACCAGAACCACCAATACCATTCATCATTTTTGTGCCTAAAACGTGAGTAGAGTTAACATTTCCGTATATATCTAATTCTAAAGCAGTATTAATCGAGATCAATCCAAGGCGGCGAATGATTTCAGGGTGATTAGAAATCTCTTGCGGGCGCATCATTAATTTGTCACGATATTTTTCAAAGTTAGAAAATACTTGTTGCATTTTCTCTTCAGAAAGCGTGATCGAGCAGCAAGAAGCAAAATTAACTTTCCCAGCGTCCATTAGATCAAAGACCGCATCTTGTAAAACTTCAGAATACACTTCTAAATCTTCAAACTCAGAATCTAGCATGCCGTGCAATACTGCATTAGCAACTGAACCAATACCAGATTGTAACGGCGCTAAACGATTTGTTAATCGGCCTACTTTAACTTCTTCTCGAAGGAACTCTATTAAATGTTGTGCCATAATAACAGTTTCTTCATCTGGAGGAACAATTGTCGATGGTGAATCCAGTTGATTCGTAAACACAATCCCCTTCACTTTTTCAGCATCAATCGGGATACCGATCGTTCCAATTCGATCATCCGTTTTTACGAGCGGAATTGGAAGCCTTTCCCCTTGTTTACCTGGTTCATATAAATCATGCAGCCCCTCTAGTTGCGTAGATTGAGCCATATTCATTTCAATAATAATGGACTTAGCACTTAAGGAGAATGCTAATGAATTTCCAATTGAAGTGGTTGGAATAATCATTCCGTCTTCAGTAATCGCAACCGCTTCCAAAATAGCGACATCTATATCCATAACGTCAGCACGAAGTAACTCTGCTGTATGAGATAAGTGCTGATCTACAAATAAAAAGTCTCCGTTATTAATTCCTTTTCGCATAGTCGCATCGGCTTGGAAAGGCAATCTTTTCCCTAAAATTCCTGCCTCAGCAAATAATTTATCTACATCCGAACCTAAGGAAGCCCCTGTATAAACATTTACTTTAAAAGATTTATCATTTTTAACTCGGTTTACAAGTGCAAATGGAACTGCTTTTACATCCCCAGCACGTGTAAATCCACTTAAACCTAAAGTCATCCCGCTTTCAATCCATGAAGCTGCTTCTTCGGGTGTAACTACTCGATCTTTGAATCGTTGATCCCTAATTCTATCTAAATTATTCTCCATATGTAATCCCTCTCCCAATGAATATTCATAATTATTTTACACATTAACACTGTCAAAATAGGGATTTTCTTACACAATGCCGAAAATTCAGATAAAACAGCAAATCTAGGTTCTAAAGCAGAAAGTTTTAGAATCCTAGAAGCTTACGAAAATAGCTAGCATATGATTGACTCACTGGTACCCTCTCTCCGTTATCCATAGAAAGTACAAAAGTAGAATGCGTATCAGGATAAATCGCTTTAATATGATTAACATTTACAATAAAGGAACGGTGACATCTAATAAACGAATCTTTCGGTAGCAAGTATTCGAATTCTTGTAGCGAGTACTTATGTGTTCCAGTTAACTCTTCTGAATTCACATACGTCTTTTTATCTTTAGCTTCTAAATACTTCACCTTTGAAAAAGGAACCGGAACCCATCCGTCTGTTGTTTTTAAAGTAACGACTGACTTTCCATCCGTTAAAGCAGGATAAATTGCCGTCACGCACCCTTCAATCTTCCCATTATTTGAAAACGGTACGGCCATTCCATGATAAGGAATACCGAAAACATTTCGGTTAATAAACTCAGAGGCTTTTTGCTTCGTTACCATTGCTTTATGAGCAATCGTCCCTTCCTTAATAGGATCCCCAGCGCTAATCTTTAAATCAATTCGTTTACTTGGCCGATAGTACATATATTCTTTCGTATTCGAAACGGCGATTGATATTTCATCTGAAAATAATTCCCCAACAACATCTAGTAGTATACCTAATGTTTTATCTTCCATAGTATGAACACCTCATTTACTATTATACTACTATTATGAACGAGCAGCTGTTGCTTTTACATGTAGTGCAAGTTCACTTCATTCACTAGCTTCAATTACTATCAATTTTCTTACTTGTATAATTGTTACTCTGCACTATCAAAATATGAACTACTAAAGCATTGCCACAAGCATTAAAAAATCTTTATTTTTATAAACTTTAAATCAACTTGCTTCTTACATTACTTGCATTATAAAATAAAAAAGTATTCTAAAAAACATTTCATCTAGGGGGAATTGCCTATGCCGTTGGATTCCATTTCAGGTAACGAATATTCCAACATTTAAAGGAGTGCCTGAAATTTGTTAAACTCATATATTAATTCATTTTTATATAAAAATAATAAAAAATTTAATGGAACAATTTTAATAGCCCATAAAGAAAAGACTCTTTATAAGCAGTCATTTGGAAAAGCTAATTATAATTGGGACATACCTAATAGATCTACAACGAAGTTTCGTATCGGATCAATAACTAAAATCTTCACAGCAGTTTCAATTTTAATGCTTGTGGAAGAGGAAAAATTACAGCTACATGATACTTTAGATCAATTCATTCCCGATTTCCCAAAAGGAAATCAAATTATGATCAAGCATTTATTAATTCATACCGCTGGAGTCGGTAATATTACGGCTCAACATGACTTTTTATTACAAGCTTGTCAACCTCGAACACCAGATGAACTAATACAATGGGTTATCGCATGTCCCTTTGAATCTAACCCTGGTGAAAAATTCAATTATTCGAATTCAGGTTATATTATATTAGGAAAAATTATTGAAGTTATAAGCGGAATGTCTTATGAGGAATGTCTTATGAGGAATTTCTTAAAAAGAAAATTTTCTATCCACTCTCTATAATAAACACAGGCGTTGATTTGAATCATATGATTCAAAAACATAAAGCAACTGGGTATGAGTTACATCCAAACCATGGCCTACAGAACGCATCATTTATTCATATGTCTAATTCATATTCAGCTGGTGGATTAGTTTCTACAGCCGAAGATTTATATAGATTTGATAAGGCGCTAAAAGAAAATCGCTTATTATCAAGTAGGTTGACGTCTCGTATGCTTACTGCAGAATCTTACGGATATGGTTACGGTTGGAATATTGCTATGACCGAGAAAAATAATAAACTTATATTTCATCACGGAGGAATTAATGGCTTTACGTCCTCCTATTTACGATTAATTGACAAAGAGGCTACAATCATCATTTTAAGCAATGTATCTACACTATTAACATCGACTCTTGCTAACGAAATAGCTTCTTATATAGAAAATAATTTTTAAATCTATTATGATTTGAAAAACCGTTCAGCATTTTGAACGGTTTTTCAAACAATTTAGTTCACCTTAGCCCCATAACATCTTGCTACTGCAACTGCCTGTGCTATATCTAATTTCACATTTTTTAAATCAAAACTTGTAAAGTCAATTCTATCAACTATCGCTCCCTTTAAATTTGCACCGCTAAGTTTCGCCTTACCTAATTGTGCACCGGTTAAATCCGCTTCACGTAAATCTACTTTTTCTAAATTACATTCATATAGGTCAGCTTCCATTAAACGTATGCCTTTTAACATTTGTTTACTTAAGTTCGCAAACCTTAAATTCGTATATGACCAATCGCCCGATATTATAGTTATTCCGTCTAAATTCGCTTCTTCAAAATCGGAACCAGTCATTTTACATTCTTCAAACTTCGCTACAAATAAATTCGCACCAACAAACTTACAATTTGCAAATGTAGTCCCTTGATGAATAGAAGCATTAAAAAGAGCACCGGTAAAATCACATTCTATGAAATTACAATTTTCAGTAGAAACTTCCGATGCATCTATCCCTCTAAAACGGCATTTTATGAAAGTACAATTTTTCAATTCCTCTTCTTTAATCAAAACATCTTGAAAATCTATTTCTACATATTCTTTATTTACAAATTCACTCATAACTACTCCTCCATCTCCTTAAAGAAACCTCACTTCAAAAAAGTGAGGTTTCTTCTCATACAATATGCTTATCTAACCAAGAAATCAAATCTTGAAATACTTCATCTCGATTTACTTCATGGAACATTTCATGTCTGCCATTTTCATATAAACACAGTGTTACATCTTTCACGCCACATTTTTTATAATTTTCATATACTTCTTTTACACCTTTCCCCATATCCCCAACAGGATCACGATTTCCTGAAAAAATATGTATTGGAAGGTTTTTCGGTGTTTTCTTGAACTCTTCTAGTTTATTTACTTCTAATACACCAGAAAATAATTCTCGATAAAAACTCGTCGTACAAATGAATCCACATAACGGATCTGCAATATATTTATCTACTTGATGATTATCTGAAGATAACCAATCAAATTTTGTACGATTTGGTTTAAAGTGTGAATTGAAGTTTCCGAAAGATAAAAAGTTTAGCATCGGACTTTTCGTTTTTTCCCCGCGTAATTTCATCTCAATTGTCGCTACTTTATGACCGATACTTCCTAAAAGCCCTGGATTTCCACCAGTTCCTGAAATAAGGAATCCATCATATAATTCACCTTTCAGTTGTACAGCACGTCTTGATAAAAAAGAACCCATACTATGTCCAAGTAAAAATAACGGGCATGTCTGCTCTTTTCTTATCGTTTCTGATACAAAAATAACATCAGAAACAGCCTCACTCCAACCTACATTTGGTTTAAAATGACCATAATCTTCTTCTCTTTTCACTGTTTTCCCATGACCTTTATGATCATGCGCATAAACACCATAGCCTGCTTTTAATAACGCAGCAATAAAGTCTGTATAAACACCTGCATGTTCTGTCATACCATGTGCAATTTGAATAATCCCTCGCGGATCTCTTTCTGGTAGCCACTTACGTAAATAAATTTCCGATCCATCCAATGCCGTAACGAAACTTTCCTGTACGTTCATTTCGTCAGCCCCCAACTCTATTATGTATATCAACAAATGAATATCCATTCATTATTCTTATTATGTATTATATGCAATTGCTTTCATTATGACAAATGCCGCACTTTTCCAATTAGCTCAATAACTATTATGTTGACGAACTTGAAATAAAATTATATAGTTACTTACATAAAGTAATTATTATATTTTGGGGGAGGTTTCTATTATGATGCCATCATTATTTTTAGCACACGGATCACCGATGCTTGCTATTCAAGATACAGACTATACAAGGTTTTTAAAAACACTTGGAGAAACATATAAACCGAAAGCAATTGTTATTTTCACTGCTCACTGGGAAAGTGAAGTATTAACGATTTCTTCATCAGATAACGAATATGAAACAATTTATGATTTTGGAGGTTTTCCTCCTGAGTTATACGAAATCAAATATCGTGCGAAAGGTTCTTCTAACATTGCATCTATGTTAGAAACAAAATTTAAAAACAAAGGTATTCCAGTCCATCATAATATGACGAGAGGTTTAGATCATGGCTCATGGACACTCTTACACCGCATGTATCCAGAAGCAAATATTCCTGTCGTCCAAATTTCAGTCAATCCATTCCTACCTGCAAAAGAGCAATTTAAGATTGGAGAAGCACTTAAAGGACTTGGACAAGAAGATATTTTAGTCATTGGTAGCGGTGTTACCGTTCATAACTTACGAGCATTGAAATGGAATCAAACGACACCTGAACAATGGGCAATTGAATTTGATGATTGGATTATTAAACATATGCAGATTACTCATAAAGATGCATTATTTAATTGGGAGCACAATGCCCCTCATGCACAATTAGCAGTACCAAGAGCAGAGCATTTTGTTCCTTTATTTATCGCTATGGGAAGTGGTGAAAATAACGGTGAAATCATTCACCGCAGTTACGAGCTTGGTACGTTAAGTTATCTTTGTCTCCAATTTTAAAGAAAAGGATGAAGCAATCATTGCTTCATCCTTTTCTTTTTTATTCACCTAGTTAACTAACTTCCAAATGTCGTTTCTCTGATACTTCTTCGTTCTTATTATGAAAATAAACCCAAATGCACGCAATAAATAATAGTGATGATGTAGAGAAGAAAACATATTGGAAGCCTGCTTGTGCTGCAATTTGTCCACCAAGTACTGGTCCAATCATATTTCCTAAAAACTGAAATGATTGATTATACCCAAATATTCGTCCCGTTACATGGGTTGGTGTATGTTGTTTTAGTAGAGTTTGTACGGAAGGTAATAGCCCTGCTTGTGCGATACCTAATAAAAATCGAAGAATTAATAGTTGCCAAGCTGAGGTTACAAATGCTTGCGGAATAAAAATAATTCCTGCAGCAAACAACGCTACAACTAACGTTTTTTGAGGACCGATTTGATCTGATAATCTTCCTAGTCTTGGTGCTGCCAAAATAACCGCTAACCCTGTCGCTGACATAACCGCGCCTGCAATCATTTCAATATGAGCTGTTCCTGGGCCTTCTAAATTCTTTACATACAATGTAATAATAGGTTGAATTGACATGTTCGCAAGTTGAATAATAAATGTTGTTACAAACAAACTAATAATTAAATGCTTCGCTGGAACCATCGTCCATACTTTTTTCGTTTGTACTTTTTTTGCTTGAGCGGAGTGATTCTCTTCATGTAGGAAGAAAAAAACGATGAGAAAAGAAAGGAATAAAAAAGCTCCTGTAACAAGAAAAACATGGCGCATTCCAATTAACTCTGACAAATAACCACCAAGTAATGGACCAAGTAAAGAACCGCTCACGCCACCTGTTGAAATGGTGGAGATTGCCCATCCTGAATGTTCTTTCGGAGTTTCTGCCGCAATAAATGTCATCGCCGTTGAAAGGAAACCAGATACTGCCCCCATTAAAAATCTTAGTGCGACTAGTTGATACACATCCGTTACAAATCCCATAAGGGTCATAATAACCGCCATACCTAGGCTCGCACGAATAAGCATCAATTTCCGTCCATGTATATCACCAAGTTTTCCCCATATTGGTGATACGATCGCACCCATTAAAAATGTAATACCAAATGCAAGTCCCGACCACTGTGCAATACTAGAAGTGCCAGTCACTCCTAACTCCTCAATATAAAAAGATAAAAAAGGAATTACTAAACTCATACCGGCTGCAGTGGTAAAACAACCTAGCCAACAAATCATCAAATTTCGTTTCCAGCTGGCCATTTTCACACCTTCTTTCTTTAGATACCCATTCTACACCCTTTCTTATAAAAAGTTTAGTAATTTGCTTTATATGTAAGATTTACTACAAAACCCGCTATTTTTCTAGTAAAAACCACTACATTCCCACATTTTTTTCATAATAAAACCAACTCCACCTAAATGAAGTTGGTTAATGATCCATTATCGATATTAAGCGTGCATTACAATTCCGCTCATAAAACTCAATCGGACCTGCTTGTCCAATAATGGCGTATTCATATCCTTCTTGCTTCATACTATGTAAACAACGATGTAACAATTGCTTTCCTACACCTTTCACGCGATTTTGTTTTGCTGTGCCCATTGGACCAAACAATCCTTTCTTCCCTCTCACTACATCATAACAAGCGAAACCTACTATCACTTCTTCTCTTTCTGCTATATAAATAGGTAAATTTTCTTTATATGTACGAAATCCATATTCTATTGAATGTAACCAACGTTCACCAAATTCCTCATTCACAAAACTTGCTAATTTTTCAAAATCAGAAAGGTTAGCTTTTCTAACAGTACAAGTTAAATCATAATAAGTAGGAACAAAACATTTTAGATCAACCGCTAAATCTCTTGGTTCAGCTATAATATGTAACATACCTTTTTGTATTTGTGCATTTTCAATAAACGTATCCGCGCGAAATAGTGCATACATAACATGTCCTTCATTCATTATTACTTGCTGAAAACGTTCCATACGTTTCTTGGCTATTTGTAAAATTTCTAACACCTTATAAGATAACTTATATTGTCCTATTTCTTTATACCCTTGATCCGTTAAATCGTACTCTTTTCGTATTGAAAGCTTTTCTAAAAAGTCCGCACCAATGTGACGAAACAAATACATATACAACTCGCTGCAAACTCCAGTACCCTCTTTACACATCCCTATAAACAAATGAACTAGTTGAATGATAGTATTTTCCGCCTCTTTTGCCGCAATCTTCAATATGCTATGAACACGTTTTGTAAATTGAAATTCCTCCATATGCATCTCCAGCCCCTATTACTTTACTATTAAACCGTAACCATAAATAAGTGAAACGATTATTCCAACTACCAATATACCCGGCAGTAAATTTGCCACTTTAATTTTAATAATACCAAGTAAGTTCAATCCAATAGCGGCTATCATAATACCACCTGTAGCTGTCATTTCTACTATAAATTGATTCATTAATGCTTTCGGGACCAAACTATTAATTTGTGTTGCAAAAACAGCAATACCTCCTTCGTATAAAATAACTGGGATTGCCGAAAATACTACACCAATTCCTAACGTCGTCGTTAATATAATAGAAATAAATCCATCAATAATTGCCTTTGTAAATAAAATATCATGATTTCCACGAATCCCGCTGTCGAGTGCACCAAGTATGCCCATCGCGCCAATTGCAAAAATTAATGTAGCTGTTACAAAACCTTCTGATATGCTTCCTTTCCCTTTCGATCCAACTTTATTTTCTAGCCAATCTCCTAACTGTTTTAGCTTTCCCTCTAATTGTAGCCATTCCCCGATGACGGTACCAATTACTAAACTTAGTATGACAACAAGAAAATTTTCACTTTTCAATGCCATTTGAAGTCCAAGCACAGTAACCGCTAAACCGATTGCATGCATAATTGTTCCTTTCATACTTTCTGGAATCCTACTAAATAATTTACCTAGTAAAGTACCAAGTATTATACAAACCCCATTTACAACTGCTCCTAATATAACCATTTCTCATTATTCACCCTTCGAATTCTTTATTTCTATATTTTGGTTTATTCATTGATTTACAGGTTATCCATATGTTAACTTAATATTGAGAATATTAACAAATGTTTTTCACAACATAAACCGCAATTTTTTGTAGTTATACATAAGGTGAAACTTTAACTAGCTCGGGTTTTACTACCTACAAATTGCGGTATAAACTCAAAAGGGAAGGTATTTATGACAACTTTACTAAAACGATTTCTGTTAATAGCCTTTTGCATTACACCAATTGTTTTATTAGTTAACTACTCTTTTACTTCAAAAGCGAAAGACAAATCCGATTTGCAAAACAAATCTAATAAAACCGCTTCAACAAGTGAAAAGAAAATAGAAGACCCGGAAATCACACTCACCTTCTCTGGTGATACAATGTTCGATTGGCAATTACGTCCTGTAGTCGAAAAAAACGGGGCTGATTATCCATTCCAGCATGTTAAAGAAGAAATAACAAAAGCTGATATTTCTTTCGTTAATTTAGAGTCAGCATTTACAACGAGAGAAAAGAAAGCTCCTGGACAACTGTTTTGGATTAAAAGTGATCCATCCACGCTTCAAGCGATAAAAAACACTGGATATGACATCGTAAATATTGGGAATAACCATACACTTGATTATGGGCAAGATGGATTATTAGACACAATTTCTCACGTAGAAAAATTAAAGTTTCCTTACATTGGAGCCGGGAAAAATGCAAAAGATGCATATACAGCACGAGAAATGACCGTAAAAGGGAAAAAGTTCAAATTTCTTTCCTTCGTTCGATTTATGCCTGATACGAATTGGGTAGCTGGCGACAATAAACCTGGTGTTGCGAACGGATATGATTTAAATCTCGTAACAAAAACAATTAAAGAGCAAAAGAAAGATGCAGACTATTTAATTGTCTATATGCATTGGGGCGTTGAAAAATCAAATCGTCCGGTAGAATACCAAAAACAATATGTACCTAAAATGATTGAAGCAGGAGCCGACGCGATTGTCGGAAGTCACCCACATTGGCTTCAAGGATTTGAGTATTATAATAAAGTTCCTATTGCTTACTCATTAGGAAACTTTTTATTCCCAAGTTACGTGAGCGGGAAAAGCGCCGAAACAGGCGTATTAACTTTAACTTTCAAAGGAAAGGATGTCCAAATGTCATTCAATCCTTACATCATTCGTAATAACCAAATCGCCCCTGTAAGTGAGGAAGAAAAGAGAAAAGCTCTACAATATTTACAAACGATTTCAACTGACGTAGAAATTGATAGTACAGGGAACATAAAAAATAAACGAAACTAGACAACGCAAGATTTATTTCTCTGTAACATACTTTACAGAATAGGTGATGAACATGCTGAAAGACTTATTAGAAAATGTAAGTTTGTTAGAAAACATTTATAAAATTTCTATAGCCGTTCTACTTTTATGTTCATTTTTCTCTGTTAGACTTCTAAAAAAAATAAAACGTGAACGAACACTTACTACCTTTGAAATTACTATGTATGTCATCATTCGTATTGCGATACTCTTTTGGTTAACTAGCTTTATTCTTCTTGAATTTAATGAGTATCTAGTTTAACTTTAAAAAAGATAGAACAAGCATTATATTTCCCCGCTTGTATCTATCTTTTTTATTTGGGTGCTAACTCTTTCCTTCTATTAAATTAGTAAATCAAACAAAACAGGATTTTTATTAAGCTCCATAAATTGAATATTATTTTCTTTAAAACGAGTAATTAATTGCTCATAATCTTCTTTATGTTTTAACTCTACTCCGACTAATGCTGGACCATTTTCTTTATTATGTTTCTTAATATACTCAAAGCGCGTAATATCATCTTCTGGTCCTAATCCTTTATCAAGAAATTCTCTTAGCGCACCTGAACGCTGCGGGAATTCAATGATAAAATAATGCTTTAATCCTTCGTAAATGAGAGAACGTTCTTTCATTTCTTGCATTCTATCAATATCATTATTCCCACCACTTAGCGTACATACAACTGTTTTACCTTTTATTTCATCTCTATATAAATCAAGCGCTGCAATAGATAGCGCACCAGCCGGTTCAGCTACAATTGCATTTTTCTTATACAGTTCTAAAATCGTCGTACAAACCTTTCCTTCTGGTACTAAAACAATATCATCAATTACATCTTTACACGTTTCAAATGTTAACTTTCCTACCTTTTTAACAGCTGCCCCATCAACAAAACTATCTATTTTCTCTAATGCGACATTTTCATTTTGAAGAAAGGCCTCTTTCATAGATGCAGCTCCCATCGGCTCTACACCAACGATCTTTGTAGCAGGACTAACACCTTTCACATATGTACCAACACCTGATGCTAACCCACCACCGCCGATTGCTGTAAAAATAAAGTCAACCGATTTCTCCATATCATGCATAATTTCAACTGCAACTGTCCCTTGACCAGCAACTACATACGGATCATCAAACGGATGAACGAACGTCATTCTATTTTCTTCACAATAGCGCTGCGCTTCTTGGAAAGAGCTATCAAATGTATCACCAACTAATACAATCTCTGCAAAATCACCACCGAAAAATTGTACTTGTGATACTTTTTGTTTAGGCGTTGTCGTTGGCATGAAGATTTTTGACGGAATCTTCAATAAATTACACGTATAAGCAACTCCTTGTGCATGATTACCAGCACTTGCACAAACAACGCCGTTTTGTAATTGTTCTTCCGATAAACTCTGAATTAAATTGTACGCACCACGAATTTTGAAAGAGCGAATTAATTGTAAGTCTTCTCTTTTTACATAAACGTCACAATCATATTTCTCAGATAAAACTGTATCACGTTGTAACGGTGTTTTAATAACGATATCTTTCATGCAATTATGAGCCATTAAGATATCTTCAATTTTCACTCTCTCCTTTACCTTCTGCACCATTTCATATCATCCTTATCTCTTTTAAATTGGCTCAATCGAAATTCGGGATTTTTAGGACTGCACCTGTATTCGCCGATGTTACCATTTGTGCATAACGTCCAAGCCAGCCCGTTTTCACTTTCGCTTCTGGTCGTTTCCATTCTTTTTTACGCTTATCTAATTCTTCGTCACTAACTCTTACTTCTAACAATCTTTCCTCAACATCGATACAAACGATATCTCCTTGTTCAAGAAGTGCAATCGTTCCACCCGCAGCTGCTTCTGGTGAAATATGTCCTACTGAAATACCACGTGAAGCACCAGAGAAACGTCCATCCGTTAATAGCGCAACATCTGCACCTAATCCCATACCGGCAATCGCTGAGGTTGGTGCCAACATTTCCGGCATACCAGGGCCGCCTCTTGGTCCTTCATAACGAATAACAACTACATCGCCTTTCTTCACTTTCCCAAGCATAATGCCCGCAAGCGCCTCATCTTGTGAATTAAAAATAACGCAAGGCCCTTCAAATCGTTTTACCTCGGTCGCCCCGCTTTTGATAACTGCCCCATCTTTCGCAAGGTTTCCTCTTAATATACGTAATCCCCCTTCTTCACTATGAGGATTTTCGAGAGAATGAATCACTTCCTTATCTTTAATCTCTGCATGAGCAATATTTTCTCTTAATGTTTGCCCAGTAGCAGTAATACGGTCTAAATGAAGTACCCCTTCTTTTCGGCTCATCTCTTTCAAAATGGCACTAATCCCGCCTGCTCGATCAATATCTTCCATATGCCAATTGGAAGCAGGGCTTACTTTACATAAATGTGGTACACGTCTTGAAACGGCATCAATACGGTTCATATCGTAATCTAATCCAGCCTCTTGCGCGAGCGCCAATGTGTGCAATACTGTATTTGTTGAACCGCCCATTGCCATATCAAGCGCGAACGCATCATCAATGGCTTCTTCCGTTACAATGTCTCTCGGTTTAATATCTCTTTCAATTAAAATCTTTAATTTTTCTGCTGCTTGTTTAATTAGTTCTTCGCGTCTTGGATCAATAGCTAAAATACTTCCGTTACCAGGAAGAGCTAAACCTAACACTTCACATAAACAGTTCATAGAATTCGCTGTAAACATACCAGAACAAGAACCACAAGATGGACAGCCATGATCTTCAATATCTTTTAATTCCTCTTCTGAAATTTTCCCAGATTGATAAGCTCCTACTCCTTCGAAAACAGAACTTAAATCGACAACGTCTCCTTTAGATGTTTTTCCAGCCGCCATCGGACCACCTGAAACAAATACAGTTGGAATGTTAATACGAAGTGCAGCCATCATCATACCAGGTGTGATTTTGTCACAGTTTGGAATACAAATCATGCCATCAAACCAATGTGCATTTACAACCGTTTCTACTGAATCTGCAATGATTTCACGACTCGGAAGCGAATAACGCATACCGATATGCCCCATCGCAATACCGTCATCTACTCCAATTGTATTAAATTCAAATGGAACCATACCTGCTGCACGCACTGCTTCTTTAACAAGTTTCCCAAACTCATTTAAGTGCTTATGACCTGGAATAATTTCAATAAAAGAATTACAGATAGCTATAAACGGTTTATCAAAATCTTCATCTTTCAAACCAGTTGCTTTTAATAAACTACGGTGCGGCGCTTTATCAAAACCTTTTTTAATCATGTCACTTCTCATCTTGTCAAATCCCCTCTTACGTATTTTTCACTTACAATCACTTACTCTATTTCTTTACTAATTCTTTCGGTGCATGAATCCAGCTCATCATTTCACGAAGCTCTGCCCCTACTTTTTCTAACTGATGATTTTGCTCTGCTTTTTTCATCGCATTATATGTTGGACGCCCAGCTTGATTTTCTAAAATCCATTTCTTCGCGAATTCACCTTGCTGAATTTCTGTAAGTACTCGTTTCATTTCTTTCTTCGTTTCATCTGTAACAATTCTCGATCCTGTTACATAATCTCCGAACTCAGCCGTATCTGAAATAGAATGGCGCATGTTCGTTAAACCACCTTCGTACATTAAATCAACAATTAACTTTAATTCATGTAAACATTCAAAGTATGCAATTTCAGGACGATATCCGCCTTCTGTTAATGTTTCAAAACCAGCTTTCACAAGTGCCGTTACCCCGCCGCAAAGTACTGCTTGCTCTCCGAATAAATCTGTCTCCGTTTCTTCTTGGAATGTCGTTTCAATTACACCTGCACGTGTACAACCTACACCTTTTGCATACGCAAGCGCTACACTTAATGCCGTTTCCGTAGCATCTTGATGTACTGCGACTAATGCTGGAACACCATTTCCTTCTTGGAATACACGACGAACGAGATGACCTGGACTTTTTGGTGCGACCATCGCTACATCTACGTAACTTGGCGGATTAATTTGTCCGAAGTGAATATTAAATCCATGTGAGAAAAGTAACATTTGCCCTTCACGGAGATTCTCTTCTACTTCTGCTTTATACACATGTGCTTGCTGTTCATCTGGCAATAACATTTGTACAACTTGCGCGGTTCGAACCGCTTCTGAAACAGACATTACTTCAAACCCATCTGCTTTTGCTACTTCAAAAGACTTACCAGGTCGAACACCAACTACAACTTCCACACCAGAATCACGTAAATTTTGTGCCTGCGCATGACCTTGAGATCCATAACCAATTACCGCAACTGTTTTCCCTTGTAATAACTCTAAATTTGCATCTTTCTCATAATACGTTTTCATATTCCATACACCCCTTATAATTTATTTACTTGCAGTACATCAATTAATTTTTTCAACTGACCAACAAGTAATGTCGCTTCATTTTCAGTACAAACTGCTGTGAGTTTCATTTCAGAAACACCACTCGTATCTCTTTCGTTTAAATGTAAAGAAGAAATATAATAACCACGCCGAGCAAAAATTCCACTTATACGTAATAAGACGCTTGGCTCGTTATGAATAACGAGTGAAAAAGTATGACTCATTCTTCCCACCTCTTCATAATCATTTCGTTATTCCCTTTGTTTGGCGGAACCATCGGAAATACGTTTTCACCTTCTTCTACACAAAAATCAACTACGACAGGACCTTCATGAGCAAATGCTTCTAACATCACTTGTTTCGCCTCTGTTGAATTTGTCGCCCTTAATCCCTTCACTCCATAAGCTTCTGCCACTTTCACAAAATCTGGCGATCCAATTTTCGACTCTGATAAACGATTTTCATAAAACATTTCTTGCCATTGCCTTACCATCCCTAAAAATTTGTTATTTATAATAAACACTTTTATAGGGATGTTATTTTCAGCAATTGTTTGTAGTTCTTGAATGTTCATTTGAAAAGAAGCATCACCTGCAATACAAACGACGAGTTCTTCTTCTTTTGCAAGCTGAGCACCAATTGCCGCCGGGAACCCAAACCCCATCGTTCCTAGTCCGCCAGACGTTAGAAAAGTCCGTGGATTTTTCGCTTTATAATAATGAGCAGCCCACATTTGATGCTGTCCTACTTCTGTCGTAACAATCGCTTCACCATTCGTTACTTCACTTACTAGACTAATAACATGCTGTGGTTTTAACTCACTTTCTTTTTGATTGTAGGAAAGAGGATATTCCTCCTTCCATTCCTCTATTTTCGTAAGCCATTCATTTGTTTGTGTACGAATTGGCATATGTAACAACATGTGTAACGCTTTTTTCACATCTCCAACAATCGGATATTCCACAGTTACATTTTTATGAAACTCTGAAGAATCTATATCGATATGTACCTTTTTCGAATGCGGAGAAAAGAGTTCTAATTTTCCTGTTACACGATCATCAAAGCGAACACCAAAAGCAAGGAGTAAATCACATTCTGTTACTGCCATATTTGCAGCATACGTTCCATGCATGCCGAGCATTCCTAAAAATAACGAATCTCCTGGCGGATATGCACCAAGTCCCATTAAAGTGGAAACGACAGGAATACGATTCTCCCTCGCAAATTTGATGAGTTCATCAGAACCACCCGAATGAATGACACCTCCTCCAATATAAAGAAGTGGGCGTTTTGCTTCTGAAATAGCTTTAGCTACCTCTTTTAGCTTCACACTGTCTGGCATAGGCTCTAATTTATATCCTGGAATCTCAATTACTTCATTATAAAAACTTGTTACCTTTTCATTTTGAACATCTTTTGGAATACCAATTAATACTGGTCCCGGTCGCCCACTTTCAGCGATGTAAAAAGCTTCTTGTACAATGCGTGATAAATGATTCACATCACGAACTTGGTAATTATGCTTCGTAACAGGTACTGTAATCCCGACAACATCTGCTTCTTGAAATCCATCTTTCCCGATGAGAGGTTTTGCAACTTGCCCTGTAATGACAACTAAAGGAATCGAATCCATATAAGCATCTGCTAAACCCGTAACTAAATTTGTCGCCCCTGGGCCAGAGGTAGCAAAGACTACCCCGACCTTTCCAGAAGCTCTCGCATATCCTTCTGCCGCATGAATGGCAGCTTGTTCATGACGAGTTAAAACGTGCTTCAATCCACTTCCGTATAACGCATCGTACACTGGTAAAATCGCTCCGCCTGGATAACCGAAAACGGTCGTTACACCTAAATTCTTCAAACATTGAATAACGTGTCCGGCGCCTGTCACTTCTTCACACTGTAATTTCTCACGTGTTGTATACTGCTGCTCCATTTCAATTAACTCCTCTCCCTACCTACAGTAAGCTTTCCGCCAATCCTGGAACACGTACTCCTCTTTCTCTCGTTAACTTTTTAAATTCCTCTGTCAATTGTTTCGTTACACTTCCTGGCTTCCCATCTCCAATTTCTCTTGAATCAACTTTTACAACTGGAATTAATTCTGCTGCCGTTCCTGTTAAAAACACTTCATCTGCTACATATACGTCATGGCGAGTAAATGGCCTTTCCTCACACGGAATATGAAGTCGCTCACATAGCTCGATAACACTATTTCTCGTAATACCTTCCAGCGCTCCTAAATACGAAGGCGGTGTTAACACCTTTCCATCTTTCACAACGAAAACATTATCTCCAGATCCTTCACAAACATATCCTTGTTGATTTAACATAAGGGCCTCTAGCACTCCTGCTTGCGCCGCTTCAATTTTTACAAGTACGTTATTTAAGTAGTTCATTGACTTAATGCGTGGGTCCAATGCATCTGGCGTGTTACGTCTTGATGCAACAGATACAACGCTTAATCCATTATCGTAAAATTCCTGAGGGAATAATTTTAATTGTTCTGCGATGATAATAACGCTCGGTTTTACACAACTTCTAGGGTCGAGCCCTAAGTCACCTTTTCCTCGTGAAACAATTAACCGAATGTAGGCATCCGCATACTCATTTTTTTGCAACGTTTGTAAAACCGCTTCTTCCATTTCTTCAACCGTCAATGGGATTGTAAGTAAAATAGATTTTGCCGATTCATATAATCGTTTTACATGTTCTTTTAAACAAAATACATTTCCACCGTAACTACGAATTCCTTCAAATACACCGTCTCCGTATAAAAAACCGTGATCATATACTGAAACAACTGCCTTTTCTTTTTCTACAAATTCCCCATTCATATAAATGTACTGATTTCCCATCTCACATCGCTCCTCTTTTTTTCTCTCTATTTTTGCAATCTATTTCTATATCGATTGCTGAGATGAGTATTTTTAACAGAATATTCAGTATATAAACCTTAAAAATATACTCGTCTCAACAATCGATTACATACATACTTGTAGCAATCCATTGCTGAGACGAGGGAATCGTGGTACCACTCAGCTTCCTTACACTTCTCACGAAATATAAGCTCTGCAAGTCCAATTAGACTTTTGTTTTTCTATCGGAAACAACTCCGCTACTTTTTACTAGTTTCAACAGTAGTGCTCCGAGGTGATCTTCAATGATGAAATTGTTACCACCCTCACAGCAGCTGGGCAGCTCTCTGAAACAATTTTTATCATTTACTCTCCTCTTCTACGCATTCTCTTATTCTATTTTTTAAAATAAAAACTCTCGCCTCAGCAATCAACTACTACAATTTAGTAGCTTTGATTGCTGAGGCGAGAGTTTCGCGGTACCACTCAGCTTCCTTATACTTCTCACGAAATATAAGCTTTGCAGGTCCAATTAGACCCCCGTCCTTTTACCGGAGACGATGCCGTCGCCCTCTACTCAGTTTCCCTTTCGCAAGCGATGCTCCGAGGTGATCTTCAATGATTCGATTGTTACTACTCTCACAGCCTAGGAGCAGCTCTCTGAAACGATCATAACCATCTACTTTCCTCTTCTTTGCATATGCAACATATAAAGTTAGAAAATTCTTAATTCACTTTTATTTGTTAAACGTATTATAGGACGTTGTTCTTTTCATTGTCAACATGTTTTCAGAAAATATTTTTAATAATACATATATTTTTGAATCTTTTTTTATTGCGCAATAAAACTTTTTGTATAATACTATATAAAACATATATATTTAGGAGGATTACAGCAATGTCCGAAAAAACATACGAACTCGCAACCTTTGCAGGCGGTTGCTTTTGGTGCATGGTAAAGCCATTTGATGAACTTCCTGGTATTCATAAAGTACTTTCTGGCTATGCAGGTGGTCATGTAGAAAACCCAACATATGAACAAGTAAAAGCTGGTACATCTGGTCATTTAGAAGTTGTACAAATTACATTCGATTCTTCTATTTTTCCGTACGAAAAATTACTAGATTTATATTGGCCACAAATCGATCCAACTGATGATGGTGGACAATTCTTTGACCGTGGCCCCTCTTATCGCACTGCTATTTTTTATCATAACGAAACGCAAAAAGAGCTTGCTGAAAAATCAAAACAAACTCTTGCAGAATGCAGTATGTTTAAAGAGCCAATCGTAACTGAAATTCGCCCGGCTGCCCCCTTTTATGAGGCTGAAGAATACCATCAACATTTCTATAAAAAGAACCCAAAAAAATATGCTACTGAGCAAAAAGAATCTGGCCGTGAAGACTTTATAAAAGAAAATTGGCAAAAAAAATAATAAAAATGCATCGTGCTTTTTAAGTACGATGCATTTTTATCTTTGAAAAAAGTACCATGCAATGATGAGAACAACCGCTGTTAATGTCCAAAGTATGATTTCATTTTTCACTCTACTCTTTTTCATTTCATTCCCTCCTAATAGCTATTAATATATTCAAGATTTCCTCTGTTTAATTGTCCATCTTATATACGTGAATACATCCGTACAAATTCTTATAACAAGACCACCAATGATTCCGATTGCAATTGAAATTACTAACATCTGTCCAAAACTAAG
This sequence comes from Bacillus sp. EB106-02-03-XG38, assembly GCF_058792175.1. Taxonomy (NCBI): domain Bacteria; kingdom Bacillati; phylum Bacillota; class Bacilli; order Caryophanales; family Bacillaceae; genus Bacillus; species Bacillus sp. EB106-02-03-XG38. The sequence goes on along the minus strand of NZ_JBYTED010000001.1, from coordinate 41,530 downwards.
AGTAGTTGTGTATGTTATGTAGAGAACAACGCATACAAGTAAAACATCCGGTAAAGAAAGCAAAAACTTTTTAAACATTTCTTCAGCTCTCCTATGCTTTATTTATCTTTTCTACTGTAGCTTTGAAATAAAGCTTGTTTAAAAATTCTATTTAGACACTCCTTTTACGGAAAAAGAATAAGAACCCCTTTTGAAAAGGGATTCTTATCTACATATTTACTCCTAAAATAGAATAATATTACTAGTGATTTGTTGTACATTAACTATTTGCCAGGCAATCGGATGTTGCGCCAACTGCCTACATCGCATTGACCATATGTATTATCACCTACTGCTACCACCGTTCCGTCTGATTTCAGGCCGACTGTATGTGCACAACCCGCCGCTATCGCTACAATATCGTTCCAATCGCTTACATTACATTGGCCATACGCATTCGAACCTACTGCCGTCACAGTACCATCTGATTTCAGAGCGATTGTATGATTACTCCCTGCCGCTACTGCCACCATACCTTTCCAGCTGCTTACATCACATTGCCCATGTTTATTATTCCCCACGGCCATCACTATGCCATCCGATTTCAAACCAACAGTATGAAGATAACCAGCTTCCAACGCCACCATACCAATCCAGTCGCTTACATTGCATTGGCCATATCGATTATTCCCCACCGCGGTCACTGTGCCGTCCAATTTAAGACCAACTGTATGCCAGTCACCCGCCGTGACCGCCACAATATCACGCCAGCTACTTACATCGCATTCTCCTTCTTTATTTCTCCCCACTGCTATTACCTTACCATCCGGTTTAATGCCAAGGGTACGACGCCACCCCGCCGCAACCGATACAATATTATACCAGTCGTTTACATCACATTGATCATGCTTATTCCACCCCACCGCCTCCACAGTATGATCACTTTTCAGAGCGATTGTATGAGCATTACCCGTGTTCGTCGCCATATGAACATTGCCCGTAGCGACTGCTTCCATATCACACCAGCCACTTACATTGCATTCTCCTTCTTTATTTCGCCCCACTGCTACCACCGTACCATCTGATTTAAGAGCAACTGTATGCCCCCGGCCTGCCGCTATCGTATCTTTAGGCCACCGTTTCACTTTTAACATCTCTTCTTTCAATGAAATGTAATTCATGTTTTACCTCCTTGCATATAAGCAAATCTATCCAAATAGATATTTTTATCTAATTTCATTATAAATGACCCGACTTTTTTTATAAATTTACAGCTACAAAAGGGGCCTATTATTAATTCTTTCAAAAATAAAAACCTCCAGTTTAAATACTAGAGGTTTTTTCTTTATTTCTTCAATCGTTCAATAAAATCGTTCAATTTATCAAGTGATTTCATATTCTGATTACAAGCTATACCATCTTTGCAAATATAGTTTCCCTTTTTAACGAAAGTTCCTTGTACATCACCTTTAATTTCAACTAAAAACATTCCTACTTCTTCATGCCCATGACATAATGAACAAATGCTTTTTTTATTTAAACTTTGGAACGTTCCTTGCAGACCAACAAACTTATTTTTATCATTTTTCGCTATAATAAATTTCCTGCTTGACCCTTTATCAATCCAGCTTAAATAAGATAATTCTTTCATGTTCAGTTCTTCCATATCAGGAAGTTTCAACTTTTTCGCTTTAGGAAATAATTTTTTTAATGTTTGCGCTGTAACTTCCTGAAACGGAATGACATACGGATTTATTTTCGTTAAAAATGATTCTGCATCTTCTCTATTTTGAACTGTTAATACGTTATCAATTAGCTCTTTCTGTTCATCCGTTAAATTCTCAAATACATGTATTATTTTTTCAATCGCTAATGATTTTAATGCTTGAATGACACCTCTATCATTTGCCGTTGCGTGCCCATTTGCTAAAATATAAGCTTGTGATTTTATAAAATTATATTGATCACTTCTAATAAAAGATTCCATCTTTATCACTCCATACAAATTGTTGATCTAGTCTTATTGTATACAATGATTCAGCTTTTTGATATGTAAAAGATAACTTGGAAACGAATATTACATACCCTGGCTACGTTCTACCGAGTCATTTCCTGACAAAAGAAACCATCGTCTGTTTTCCATTCTGCATATAATACATCTTCAAATTTAGTAATCCCTTTTTGCTTTATTTGTTTATACAGCCATCCTTCATCAAAGCCAGCTTCTCTCAAATTATCTTTCACTACTTTTCCATCACTAATTAATGAAATTGGTAAATATACAGGCTTATGCTTTAAACTTAAATCATTTATAGTGGGAGATTCGTATTTACTCTTTTTCAGAACACTTATGTTCCCATTAGGTTCCAAAATCATATATTCAACTTCTCTGATTGAAAATATGTCTTTTTGTTGCCTAAGCATTTGTTGTAGTTGATTAATATCCAAATGATTTGAACTTAATTGTTCTCGGTCAATCTTTCCATTACGAATAATAATTGAAGGATACCCTTCAAAAAACCTTCTTGTTCCTCTTATTTTTTGTGTTATCACTTCTATTGAATAAATTAAAATTACCCATACAAATACTGAATATAAAATAGACCACACTTTAATTTTAGGATCATATATTGAATTTCCAACGAGCTCACCAAGGACGATAGCAGAAATAAAATCAAAGGGGGTTAGCTGAGATATTTGTGTTTTCCCTAGTATTTTTGTAGCAATTAATAGAACAAAAAAGCCAACTAAAAGCTCTATCGTTATTTGTCCAATATGATTCATATATGTTCACCTTTCTACTTTCCACTCAAATACTATGTATACTATTTAATAAAAAAACGGCACAATATTGCTATTATCTTGCCCATTCATATCCAATAAATACAAAGCAAAAAAAGAGTCTAGCTCAAAATAATATTTGAACTAGACCCTTTTATTTTCATTTAGAATACACGATCTTTTTAATCGTTTCGCCAGAAAGAAAATGCTCCTCTGCAAGTTGATGAATGGAAATTCCGCTTTTAAATGCTTCTTTAATCGCTTTGTTTCTTTCATCTAAATGTTTTCTTCCTCCAGATCGTGTACCCCATTTATAATGTTTCGTTTCTTGTTTTGGAATGTAAATTGTTTCACCTTGTATATACTTTTGAATCTCAGTAATTAAACTTTCTGGTAAAACCGTCGCAGCTTTAACGTATTTCATTTCTGCTCGCCCCTTATTTTTTATGGTTCATTTCAATAAGGTGCAAAGCCAAATATAAAAAATGATACGAGCTCATTTAGGCGATTGTATATTACTTGTCTACCTCACGCAAAGTATCGCCATTTCCATACTTGGCTTTGCATGAGACACTGCAGTGTCCGGCAATTGAATTGTAATCGCCATTTAAACACCTCCTAATATACCTTTTGCATTTTATTATATGATAAATTCCTTCCCCTTGCATCCACATCCTTTTTAAAGCATGAAATTACTTAATTTGATATAATACTTTTTAGTCTAATCCAAAAATATAGTGAGGTTGCTTTATGAAAAAGAAAATAGTCATTACAATCGTTACATTATTCATTATTACTGTAGCATTATTTGGAACATATAAATTAATGAATGCAAGAAGTTTTCAATTGTTTGGTGATTTAACAAACCGAGTAGAAACAAATGAAAAAGTGGTTGCTTTAACTTTTGATGATGGTCCTACGAACAATGTAAAACAAATATTACCGCTACTAGATACATACAATGCAAAAGCTACTTTCTTTTTAATTGGAAATGAATTAGAAAAAAACCTATCGTTAGGAGAAGCTATTGTACAATCTGGACACCAAGTTGGAAACCATACATATTCTCATAACAGAATGGTTTTAAAAACACCTTCTTATATTAAAGAAGAAATAGAAAAAACGAATGCATTAATCCGCCAAACTGGATTTACAGACGCAATTGACTTTAGACCACCAAACGGAAAAAAGCTAATTGGTCTGCCCTATTATTTAAATAAAAACAATATCGAAACAATTACATGGGACCTTGAACCTGATACTTTTTATAAGTCTGCTGCTGATAAAATTGAATATGTTAATAAAAATGTAAAACCAGGTTCTATCATTTTACTGCACCCTATGTATGATAAGTCTAATGAAAATTTACAGACCATCGAAGGTATTTTAGACTCTTTATCTCAAAAGGGCTATCAGTTTGTAACAGTAAACGAACTGCAAAAAAGAGCAAAATAAAAAGGTAGCGTATCATAAAATGATACGCTACCTTTCTTTATTAAATAATGCCAAGTACATTTAAGAATACGATAATAATCGCAATTGGTGCGATAAAACGAAGTAAGAACAACCATAACACGAACAGTTTATAGCCCTTATTTTTACTTACACCAAGCTCTTTCATTAATACATCTTTCTTCATTTTTAACGGAACGAAGATAGAAACTAATAAAACACCAAGTGGCATTAGTACGTTACTAACTGCATAATCCGCTAAATCAAAGACTGTCTTTCCGAAAATTTTCAGATCACTTAATAAACCGAATGATAACGCTGATGGTACTCCAACAACGAAGATTAATAACCCTACGATTAAAGCCATTTTTTCACGTTTCCCTTTACCTTTTGCAGTTAAAGATGCAACGCTAATTTCTAACATCGAAATTGCTGATGTAATAGTAGCAAAGAAGAATAGTAATAAGAAAACGATGAAGAATAATTTTCCGAATGCCATTTTACTGAAAATAGCTGGCAGTACGATAAATAATAGTCCAGGTCCTTGAGATGGTTCCATTCCAAATGCGAACACAACTGGGAAAATTGCAAGTCCTGCAAGTAATGTAATCACTAATGTTAAAGCAACGATAGAAAATGCTGAACGCGGTAAACTTTCTTCTTTCGGTAAGTAAGAACTATACGTTACCATAACGGCTACCCCGACAGATAATGAGAAGAACGATTGTCCCATTGCATATAAAATGATTTCTGATGTTACGTTTGAGAAGTCAGGTTGTAAGAAGAAACGAACTCCTTCTCCAGCACCATCTAACGTAAGTGCACGAACGATTAAAACAAAGAATAAAACGAATAATGCTGGCATGAAATATTTATTTACTTTTTCAACACCATTTTGTACACCTTTACTTACGATGAAAATAGTAATAAGGATGAATAATAGCTGCGAGCCAACTGCTAAATACGGATTGGAAATGATTTCACCAAACGTAGCTTCATATGCCCCATTTCCTTCCCATAGTCTACCTGTAATTGCATTCCATAAGTATAATAAAATCCATCCTCCTACAACACTGTAGAAAGAAAGTAATATGAAACATGTTACAATCCCTAATTTCCCTAACCACGGCCATAATGTTTTTGGTGCGATTTCTCTATACGCATCAACGGCCTCTTTTTGTGTACTTCTTCCGATAACGAATTCAGCTAATAATAGCGGTAAACCAATTAATAATGTGAAACCGATGAAAATAAGGAAGAACGCGCCACCCCCTCCAATTCCGGCCATGTATGGGAACTTCCAAATTGCCCCTAGACCAATCGCTGAACCTGCTGCAGCTAATACGAAACCTAATTTTGATGTCCATTGCTGTGAATTCATCTGTTAATCTCCTCTCTTTATCTTTTTCTGTTTTACAATCCGGTATTTATATTGTTCTATCCACACTCTCTTCTAATACGTTCACTTCCTCCCTACTAATAAAAAAACGCCCCTACGTAAATACGTAGGGACGACAAAAATATCGCGGTACCACCCTAGTTATGAAGATACAACAAAGTTAGAACCGAAATAAAAAACGTCCCTACGCAAATACGTAGGGACGATAAAATATCGCGGTACCACCCTAGTTATGAAGCCACAACAAAGTAAGACCTAAATAAAAAACGTCCCTACGTAAATACGTAGGGACGATAAATATCGCGGTACCACCCTAGTTGTGAAACAATCTTCACCACTTTATTTGATAACGGTATAAACTACCGTCTTTCATTTCCTCAAAATATGAGATTTATGAAAGATGCTCCAGGACGAACTTCATGAATAATCTATATACTGATTCACACCAACCATCAGCTCTCTGTAATAGGGAGATATTCACTACTATACCCTTTCATTGCCCAAATATTATTTTCCGAATTGATTACTATCATTTTTATCACACATTAAAAATAGTGTCAACTTATATTTTGAATTTTTACGTATTACATTCTATTTGAAAATGTAAAATATGACTTTTAAGTGAATAATATTAGAATATTTATGTTCCATACTATATTAACTACTCTAACAGGTTTATAGTAATATACGATAAACGTAAGACAGCACGAGTAGGAGGAAAGAATTTTGTCTACTTCAAAAGTTTTAAAAGGAACTGCTTTATTAAGCGGTGCGACAATGATTTCGCGTATATTAGGTTTTATATATTTCTTCCCCTTTCAACTATTAGTCGGAACACAAGGGGTCGCTTTATATGGATATGCATACTCTTGGTACGGTATTTTATTAAGCTTTTCAACTGCGGGCATTCCGATTGCCGTTTCCAAATTTGTTGCAAAACATAATGCGCTTGGTGATTATAGTACAAGCAAAAAATTATACAACTCTAGCGTAAAATTAATGTTGTTTATGGGCTTTTTAGGTTTTTTAATTTTATTTATTGGAGCACCATACATATCACAATTTATTATTCGCTCAAAAACGCCAGATCCACAATTTATCGCTGACGTAACACTTACGATGCGAGCATTAAGTTTCGCACTTATTATCGTACCAGCTATGAGTGTTACACGCGGTTATTTCCAAGGTTTTCAACATATGAAACCAAGTGCTGTTTCTCAAGTCGTAGAACAAATTGCGCGCGTTCTTTTCATTTTAGTTGGTAGCTTTATTGTCTCAAAACTATTAGGGGGTTCAGTTGCCTCTTCTGTTGCGGTTGCCACGTTTGGTGCTGTTATCGGGGCACTTGCCAGCGTTTCGATATTAATGTTGTACTGGAAAAAATATAATAGATTAAAGCCTCCTGAAGGAGAATTAAGGTCAAGAGCATCGAATATCCCATTAAAAAATATTTATATGGAATTACTTCGATATGCAATCCCAATTGTATTTGTCGGTATTGCAATTCCGCTCTACACGTTAGTAGATCAATATACTGTAGCTGATGTCCTTAGAGCGATGGGAGAGCCGTTAGAAACAGCAAATGCAGTGTTCGCTTATATAACGAACTATGCCCAAAAGTTAATTATGATTCCAGCTTCACTTGCAACTGGATTCTCATTAACGATTATTCCGGCTATAACGAAATCTTATACAAGCGGGAAATTAGAAGAATTACAAGAACAAATTGCAAAGATATTTCAAGTCTTATTATTCTTCACTATCCCAGCTGCATTCGGTCTTGCTAGTATCGCTTATGATGCATTCCGTATGGTTTATGTAAATCATGAAATTGCACTTGGTGGATCACAATATTTAATTTCATTTGCACCTTCTGCTATATTAAGTGCAATTTTCACAGTTTCAGCAGCTATTTTACAAGGAATTGATTATCAAAGAAAAACGATGATTGCTTTTTCAGTCGGGATTCTCGTTAAAGTTTTAGTAAATACACCGCTCTTACATTTATTTGGCGGGCACGGTGCTGTACTCGGAACAATTCTTGGATACATGGTTTCCAATGTTATTATGTTGTACTGCATCGTTAAGTTTGCGAAATTTAAAATTGGTGAAACAGCGAAAACAGTACTTCTTATTACAATTTACTCCGCAGCAATGTCTGCTGTTGTAATAGCATTAAAAGCAATTTTAAAATGGTTAATTCCTGGACAATCTTATATGGAATCACTTCTCATTGTTATTATATGCGGCACTATAGGAGGGATTGTTTACCTCTTATTCGTCCTAACGAGCGGACTTGCTTCACATATTCTCGGTGATAAGATTCAACGATTACCCGTACTAGGTAAATTAATTAAATAAAAAGAAGGGATGTAACCCATTGTTACATCCCTTCTTTTTCACTTCGCATATTGAATATGTTTTTGTTGTTCAGCAATATGTAATTCTGGAGCATGTTGTTCTACTAAATGGAATAGCTCTTTAATTAACACTTCTAACTCCTGTACACTATACTCCGGTTTCCCTATTAACATATTCGCCATACGCTCATATAAGTTATCAGGCTTAATACTCATTCGTTCCACATTATTCGGCATCCATTTAAATGCAGGGTGATGCACATACATTCGGTTTAGACCAAATAAGACCCCAAATATATTTCTTTGCACTTCACAAATAACATCATATAGCATGAGCCAGTCTTTTCGTTTTAAAAGCGCCTCTCGATTATGCCAACGATTGCTTAACCAAAGATTTTCTGAAATCATCTGTTCCGCTAAATCTTCTGGATATGATACCACCCTATCTTTTAATTCATGTACTTTCTCTTCGCCATACAAACTAACACCATCACGAACGGATGATACGATACATTGTTTTTCATAATTTATATCACATTGATCCACCACATCCGAAATCACTTTCTCTACTGTTTCTGTTAAAAAGTTACTAATTTCTAATTTAATTCCCTCTTTTGTCAAATATGTTTCCGACCATTCTTCTTCCTCGTAAGGATGATATGACAAAATTGTTCCACCAATATAGTTAATAGGCCCTTTACGATCCTCATCCTCTGGTGGCATTGACCATAAAATATGTAATTCTATATCTGAATGTTCATCTTCTAACTTTCTAGCTACTGAGCCTGCTAAAATAATAGCTTCGACCTTCGGATTTCTCCTATAAATCTCCGACATTTCTATTGCTTTCTCTTTTAATCCCACTTCATTTCCCCCTATAATTGCAGTACACAATTACCTTCTCATTTATCTATTTCGATATTATGCACTGCATTCCCTTTTCAATGCTCCACTAAATCATATTTCTACCCAATAACGCTGAATAATTTCCCCAGTGTGAGAAGAAACCACTTCATTTTCTAACACTCCGCCAACCTTTTGAATCGTTTTAGCCGAAGCAATATTAGCTTTATCGCAAGTTATTAACACTTTCTGCAACCCTAACTTTTGTGCTTCATCTAATGCGAGTTTCAATTGTTTTGTCGCGTAACCTTGGCGACGTTTATTCGGATGGATACTGTATCCAATATGACCACTTTCCCGCAATAATTCTTGGTTTAATCGTTTTCTAATATTCACAAAACCTATAAGTTCCCCTTGTTCAACACTTAAAAATTGACTAGAAGGTACTCGATTACCTTGTAAGTTTTCTCCCAGTTCCTGTTTACTCACTTTTTCAAACCATTCATCAAGTGAATCAAAATTTTGTAAAGAACTACTACCATGTGGTTGTTCATCTGCATGTAAAAATGCCTCTCGATACTCCATAATTTGTTCGCTATATTCATTTGTCGGTTTTAATAGTTTCATTGCGTTTCTCCTCTCTTAATAACCTATAACAAACCCCTTAATAGCGCCATTTCACCATTAAGGGGTTTCTATCATTTTTATTCAAATAATCCCATACTCAAATAACGCTCACCTGTATCAGGTGCAATACATAAAACCTTTTTACCAGCGCCTAATCGTTTTGCTATCATAATCGCTGCGTAAACAGAAGCTCCAGAAGATGGTCCAACTAATAACCCCTCTTGTCTTGCTAAGTTTCTCATTGTCGTTAAAGCCTCTTCGTCTGCAATTTGAATAATTTCGTTATACACTTCTGTATTTAAGTTTTTCGGGATAAATCCTGGACTTGTTCCTACTAATTTATGAGGACCTGGAACACCACCTGATAAAACGGGGGATCCTTTCGGTTCTACTACTGCAATATATAAGTTTGGTAGTTTCTCTTTTAACGTTTCCCCAGTCCCTGTAATCGTCCCACCAGTTCCAGCTGTTGCTACAAATGCATCAAGCTCACCATCCATTTGTTCATAAATTTCAAGGGCCGTCGTATAACGATGAATATTTGGGTTAGCTGGATTTTCAAATTGTTGCGGAATAAAACTATTTGGCATTTGCTTTTGCAGTTCTAACGCCTTCGCAATTGCTCCTGGCATTCTTTGTTCTGCCGGTGTTAAAACTACTTCTGCGCCGTATGCTTTCAATAAATTTATACGCTCTTTTGACATATTGTCTGGCATAATTAAAATCGCTTTATATCCTTTCGCAGCTGCATTCATTGCTAAACCTATTCCTGTATTACCACTTGTTGGCTCAATAATTGTATCTCCTGGTTTGATAAGACCATTCTCTTCTGCAACGTGCAGTAAATTATAGGCAGCACGGTCTTTCACACTGCGTGACGGATTAAACATTTCTAGTTTCACATACACATCTGCGGCGTCTTCTGGAATAAATTTAGATAATCGGACGACAGGTGTATCTCCTATTAATTCTGTAACATTTTCACATAATTTCATAGTGCATCCCCTATTCTATCGTTTTCTTATCACTTGGTAATAACCACGAAGTAAGTCCAATTAATGGTAGACAACTACATAGTAACATAATGAATTGTAGACTATATATGTCAGCCAATTTCCCAAGGACTACAGAACCTAAAGCGCCGAGTCCAAACGCAAGCCCTACAATTAATCCAGATACCATTCCTACTTTTCCAGGAACAAGCTCTTGCGCATAAACAACAATTACACTAAAACTACTTGAACTAATAAAACCGATACATAAAAATAGCGGTACGACCCACACGAGCGAAACGTGAGGTAATAAAAGAGCAAGTGGGGCTGAACCTAGCATTGAAAATACAATAATTGTTTTCTTTCCAAATCGATCTGCTAACGGTCCACCAAAGAAAGTTCCTAATACACCGGCAATCATAAATGCGAATACAAAATACTGGGCATTTTTTATAGATAAACCGTAATGTTCAATCAAATAAAATTGATAAAAATTCCCGATACCAGCACCGTACCAAGAACGTACAAAAGTAAGAAAAACAAGAAGTATAATAACAAATTTAATATGTGTACTTACTATGGCATTTTCCGCTTCAAGCGCAGCCCTCTTTTTTCTTCTTACAGCACCAGTAGCTAATTCATTCCTATACCAATTTGATACGAAAATTAATAATACAATTCCTACCGCTGCAAATGCGGTAAAACCTAAAGAGCCAATTTGGCCGAGCGGAACGAAAATTAACGCTGTAAAAATAGGAGCTAGCGAATTCCCTGTATTTCCTCCCACTTGATAAATCGCTTGCGCTAAACCTCTTTTTGCCCCTGCCGCCATATAAGCAACTCGGGCACCTTCTGGATGAAAGACTGCTGAACCTAATCCGATAAATAAAACAGAAATAATAACAATAATAAAGTTCGGTGCAAACGCCAGTCCAATCATCCCAAGCATACTCGAAAACATACCGAGCGGTAATAGAAATGGTGACGGCTTCTTATCCGAATACATACCAAAGACCGGCTGCATAATCGATGACGTCATATTTAATGCAAACGCAATCCATCCTACTTGCATATAGGATAAATTCATCGTTTTTTCCAAAATAGGAAACAATGCCGGCACAACTGCTTGCATCGAGTCATTTAAAAAATGACCGAAGCTAATCGCAAATAGTATTCGATATATCGTCGGTGTTTCCATTGTATTTTTTTTCGAAACTGCCTGCATATATGAATCTCTCCTTCCTGTACAAAATATATATTTATTACAGTAGGTGTAATAAATTCTGATTTTTGAAACATTTCTATTCTATACTGATTTCATTTCTTTTTCCAGAAATATCACTTCTTACATAATATATTTTTTCTATACGTTTTATCGGATTTATTTATAGAAATTTTCTATATTTTCTTTTATACTAGGACAGAGATAAAGGGAAGGATGACAACTATGAAGAAAAAAACTAAAGGAATCGTTGCACTCTCAATCACATTATCTATGTTTTTAACAGCATGTGGTCAAAAACAAGAGGCAACAACTACCGGGGAAAAGAAAAAAGAATCTTCAAAACAAGTATTAAATATTGTAGAAGCTGGGGAAATTTCTACACTTGATTCGTCTATCGCAACCGATGGGTTTTCTTACGCTGCATTAAACAACGTAATGGAAGGATTATATATGCCTGGTCCTGACAATAAACCCGTTCCTGCAGCAGCTGAATCCTACAAACTGAGCGAAGACGGAAAAACATATACGTTTACATTGCACGATTCAAAATGGTCAAATGGTGATCCAGTGACTGCCCATGATTTTGAATATGCATGGAAACGGGCCGTAAATCCAGAAACTGCTTCTGAATACGCACATATTATGTTCGATATTAAAAACGCTGAAAAAATAAATAAAAAAGAATTACCAATTGACTCATTTGGTGTAAAAGCAATTGACGATAAAACGTTAGAAGTACAGTTAGAACACCCTGTTCCATACTTTTTAGGTTTAATGGGATTTGCAACATTTTATCCTCAAAACCAAAAGGTTGTAGAAGCGCAAGGAAAAAATTACGGACTTGAAGCTGCAAATGTGGTTTATAACGGGCCGTTCCAATTAAGTGAATGGAAACATGATACAAGTTATAAAATGACAAAAAATCCGAACTACTGGGATAATAAAAATGTAAAGTTAAATGAAATTAATGTAAATATTGTAAAAGATACTTCCACAGCCGTTAATTTATTTGAAAGCAAACAAGTAGACCGAATTACGATTAATTCAGAGTTTGTTGATAAATATCAAAAAGATCCGAGCTTAAAAAAGATGGAACGTCCTTCTATGACATTTTTCCGATTTAGCCAAAAGAATCCTTTATTAGCAAACAAAAACGCTCGAAAAGCTATTTCGCTTGCTTTTGATAAACAAGGAATCGCAACAACAATTTTAAATAATGGTTCTATACCTGCGAATGCATTCGTTCCGAAAGGATTTGTAAAAGGACCTGATAATAGAGATTTTCGCAGTACGAGTAGTGTAAAAGTAGAAACAAATGTGAAAGAAGCTAAAACACTATGGGAAACTGCGAAAAAAGAAACAAATTTACAAAACGCTTCTCTTTCAATCATAACAACTGATGAATCTAACGATAAGAAGATTAGTGAATTTTTAAAAGGTGAACTGGAGAAAAATTTACCAGGATTAAAAATTACATTACAGCCCCTTCCAGTAAAAGCATTTTTAGACCGTGAAGGAAATGGTGACTATGACATCTCACTTTCTACATGGGGACCGGATTATCCTGATCCTACAACATTCTTAAATATGTTTGTCACTGACGGACCGTTTAATAAGATGAGTTATTCAAACAAAAAATACGACGAATTAATTGAGAAAACAAGCTCTACTTTAGCAACTGATTTACCAGCACGTTGGAAAGCGTTCCAAGATGCAGAGAAAATCTTACTCGAAGATGATGCAGCTATCGCTCCAATCTTCCAATCAGGACTTGTATATTTAGAACGACCAACAGTCAAAGGTGTTGTTATTCGTCCATTCGCAGGAATTTATTCTTATAAATGGGCCTCTATTACAGAATAAGAAAAAGGCGATCCTAACATATATTAGGATCGCCTTTTTTATTATATCGCAAAACGCTTATACTTTTCGTAATCACTCGTCTTACATTCTACTTCTAGTTTCGTACCTTCGTTTTCATAACTCGTAGATAAAACGTGCGCATGATTATTGAAATAAGAAACTACCTGTCCTTGATCATACGGAATTAACATTTCGCACTTCGTATACTCTTTATAGATGTGTGCGCGAATCATTTCGACAAGCTCTTCTATTCCAATATGTTTCTTCGCTGATAAATAAACTCGTTCTTCTTGTACTTTCGGAATTTCAACATCTACCATATCTGATTTATTATAAGCATAAATGGTTGGAATATTTTCTACTCCAATTTTCTTTAACGTTTCATTTGTAATATCAATTAACTGTTCATAATTTGGATTTGCGTAATCTACAACGTGAATAAGTAAGTCCGCTTCCGCTACTTCTTCTAACGTTGAACGGAACGCTTTCACAAGGTGATGCGGTAATTTGCTTACAAATCCAACTGTATCTGTTAATAAAAATGATTTGTTATCTGGCAGATCAATATTTCGTACAGATGTTTCTAACGTCGCGAATAACATATCTTTTTCAAATACTTGTTTCTCTTCTGTACCATTATAAATTTCCAGCATCGCATTCATCGTCGTTGATTTTCCGGCGTTCGTATAGCCTACTAACGCTACAACTGGTACTTCATTTTTCTTACGCTGCTTTCGTTGCGTTTGACGCTGGGCAACAAGTGCTTCTAGGTCTTTATTTAAAACTGAAATCTGTTCTTCAATTTTACGACGATCTAACTCTAATTTCTTCTCACCGACACCTTTATTTTTCGTACCAACTCCGCCGCTCTGTCTTCCTAACGATTCACGAAGCCCGATTAAACGAGGCATCATATACTGAAGATGCGCTACCTCAACTTGCAACTGCGCTTCTTTCGTTTTCGCACGTTGCGCAAAAATATCTAAAATTAATATAGTACGGTCAATTACTTTGCAATCTAAATCCGCTTCTAAATTTCGAATTTGAGAAGGCGATAATTCGTCATTAAAGATTACCATATTCGCATCTACTTCATTTACATAGGCTGCTACTTCTTCAATCTTTCCTTTTCCGATATAATGGGACGGATTTACTCGTTGTAAATTTTGCGTCACTTGCCCAATTACCTCTACATCACAAGCTTCTGCAAGATTTGTTAACTCTTCCATCGAATACGCAAAGTCATCTTCATTACCTAAATTTACTCCAACTAAAACTGCTCTTTGTAATAATTCTTCCATATATTTATTCCTCCATTTCGATTACGTAAAATAAAAAACACAGGTTACTGCCTGTGTTTTCGTAAACGGATAAGGGTTCACCAAAGAAATAGAAGAAAGTTATACTTTCATCCTATCTCATAGTCAAAAAGTCCCAAGATCATATACGTATCCACAATAAGTGTTCACCTATACGATCCCATTCTATTTATAAAGGCAAAACAAAAAGAGGGCGTATTCGTCCCTCCCTCTTTTTCACATATAAGCTTAGTAAAGGGTTCCTTTAAAATAGGCAGACCAATCCCGTTCACTCTGCACACAGACAGAGCCTTTGAGCGCTATTCAATTATTGGCACAAAGTATTGAGACGTAATCTGATTAAGATCAAAGGAAGCCCCTCCGTTCATTTTAAGTTACATAAAGTGTAGCATAAGTAATTGGCTTTCACAAGATTAAACCACCTATAGAAACAGAAAGAAAATCCTTATATATTTACTTTAATCGTCATTTTTTGCGCGTTCTTCTTACAATAATAATCGCAAGAGCTACTATCAATAACAGACCTATAGAAAGGGTAACAACTTGCCACCAACTGAAACCGCTCACCATGTCATTTTTTAAATTGACTTTCTTCGTCGGAACAGATTCTTTTGCAATTTGACTTAAAGCCACTTTGTCCGCCCCTGCCTCATCTAATCTCTTCGTTCCACTGCACATAGATGTCTCTAACTTTCCTTCTCCTCTATTAAAAGCAAAGACTAAATACTCTCCTTCCTCCCCAAAAGGAAATGTACAGCTACTAAAACTTGTATATATAATAATTTGCGAAGAGCTTGTCCCTTTCCAAATTCTCTTCACTTCAAATAATATTTCCATTTTCCCGTCCTTCTTTTGAACTTCTAATACCTTACCTTCAAACACTACATCTGTTTTTTGTAACCTCTCTTCCGGTGATGCTTTCATACACTCACAAGCGTAAGACTTCTCTGGAAAAATAAAATAAGTAAAGCTACAAATTAAAACTAAAGACAATACATATGCGATTCTTTTCAAGAATCTCAAACCCCTTTACTATCAATTTTAGAAGCTTTCCGTATATTATTTGGACATCACTCCTCAAATCCTTTTTCGTTTCATTAAAATATATTGATTTTAATAAACAAAAAACTTTATTGACATTTTTATAGTCTGATATTAGTATCAGATTATAAAAATAAGTTAGGAGATGCTCCTATGCATTCTAAATCCCGTATTACTGCAATTGGTACTTATGTTCCAAATCAAATATTATCTAATAACGATTTAGAGAAAATGATTGATACGAATGATGAATGGATTGTACAAAGAACAGGAATGAAGGAAAGACGAATCGCGAGCGAAGACGAATACTCCTCACACTTAGCCATTAAAGCAATTGAAAATTTATGTACAACTTTTAAAAAGAACTTAGAAGATATAGACTGTATCATCGTCGCTACAACAACCGCTGACTATATTTTTCCGAGTGTCGCGTGTCAAATACAACAACACTTCAACATACCTCATACAATAGCATTTGATTTAAATGCAACTTGCGCTGGTTTCACATATGGCCTGCACGTCGGTAATAGCTTAATAACTTCTGGATCACACGAAAAAGTACTTGTCGTAGCAACAGAGACATTATCTAAAGTTACTGATTACAGCGATAGAACGACTTGTATTTTATTTGGCGATGGTGCTGGAGCTATTTTATTAGAAAGAGATGAAAACAAACCGAGCTTTATTGCTGCTCATATGGGAACAAATGGGCACGGTGGCATTCATCTATACCGAACAAACTTATCTACTACTATGAATGGTACACCACTGCAAACAAATGAAAAAATCGTTCAAAATGGGAGAGAAGTATATAAATGGGCAACTCGCATAGTACCAGCAGGCATAAAAGAACTATTACATACCGCAAATATGAAAATAAATGATATAGACTGGTTTATTCCTCATAGTGCTAATTTAAGAATGATTGAATCTATTTGTGAAAAATCTCAAATTCCAACACAAAAAACATTAACGAGCGTGGAATATATGGGGAATACATCTTCCGTCTCTATTCCACTCGCTCTAGATTTAGCAAGAAAAAAAGAAAAATTAAATAACGGAGACACACTTTTACTATACGGATTTGGCGGTGGTCTTACGCATTTAGGCCTTATTGTGGAGTGGGATTTAAACTAACATTTTTTTATACAACTAACTACAAAAAAGCTGCATTCAAAGATTGGTTACCTCCCTTTGAACGCAGCTTCTTTTATCTTAATTTTATTTACCTGTCCGAGCCCATATCACAATTGGAATAAGCATGAAAGCTAAAACTCCTCCAGCTAATGACAATGCCGCATAACTTGAATTCGCTACTACCATACCTGACATGGCTCCGCCTGAAGCTCCAGCTAGCGCAATAAATACATCTATTTTCCCTTGTGTTTTTGCACGTGTGGAAGGTATAGTTGCATCAACAATTTGAGCAGTACCACTTATTAAACCGAGGTTCCATCCTAATCCAAGTAAAGACAAAGCAACGATTAATAGTATTAAAGAGTCGCTCGGCGCTAACGCAGCTATGACACCTGCTGCCAGTAAAATTACTCCACCAGCTATACTCATCGTAGTTCTTCCAATTTTATCAATTAGCATTCCCGTAACGAGAGATGGAAGATACATTGCACCAACATGAAAACCAATCACAAGCCCTACTTCACTTAATTCATGACCGTGGTGTCCCATATGAACGGGTGTCATCGTCATAATTGCAACCATCACGACTTGTGTAAGTATCATTACGATGGCTCCAACAGTAATACCTCGTTTGTTTTCTGTCGCTTCTTCTGTTACTGCTTGCCCTTTATATGTATGTTCTTGTTTATATGTTTCTATTATATTTGCAATAAGTAACGGATCTGGACGAAGCATAACAAAAAGGACAAGACCTGCCAGTATAAATGCAGCTGCTGATAATATGAATGGACCAGCAAGTTCAGGAATTCCAATTGAATGAGCAAACCTTCCCATTACTCCTACTAAATTCGGACCTGCGACTGCACCAAAAGTCGTCATTACCATAGTAATACTAATAGCAGTTGCTCTTTGCTTCTTATTCGCTAAATCTGTTCCAGCATAACGCGCTTGTAAATTCGTAGCTGTGCCCGCGCCATATATAAGTAAAGAAACTAGTAAAAGAATAATACTATTTGTTAAAGCTGCCACTACAACTCCAATAGCCCCTAGTCCACCTACTATAAAACCTCCTGCAAGCCCTATGCGGCGACCATGTTTTTGCGATAACTTCCCAACAAAGAAAGCTGCTACCGCAGATCCCATTGTAAACATAGCTGCCGGTAATCCTGCAAATGCATCTGTCCCAAGCATTTGCTGCGCAAGAAGTGCACCTACTGTAATCCCAGCAGCTAGCCCTGCTCCGCCGAACATTTGTGAAATACTTACGATTAGTAATGTTCTTTTGTATAATTTTTGTTGTTCTTCTTCTGTATATATATGATTACTTATTGAAGCATCTGCTGTATCTATCATTTTCTCACCCTTTCTATAAAACTAATACCTCTTGTTAATGTACTATAGAACAACAAAATCCCCAAATTTAAAATACTAAAATTTATTTATACATGTAAAGAACCCCACGGTTTATGTTTTCCCATTACCGAGGGGTTCCCAAACTTACAGGGTAACTCTACTTTATATTTCATATGTAAACTCTGTACTATTTTACAACTGCATCTTCATTAGTTACAAAACCCTCTGTCTTTCCCTCTTTTATTTCATAATAATACGAAGGTAATTCTATATTATGTTCTAAGAGATAATCCTCAATTAATGAAATAATCACTTTCAACGTTTTCAATCGAGCATATAATTTATCGTTACTCGCGATAATTTGCCATTTCGCATTTGGCTTATTTGTTTTTTCAAACATGTCTTCCATTGCTTCAACATACTCATCCCATTTTTCACGGTTGCGCCAATCTTCGTCTGTAATTTTCCATTTTTTCAAAGGGTTGTTCTCTCTATCTTTAAACCTCTTTAATTGTTCATCTTTACTAATATGATAGAAGAACTTTCCGACTATATAATGATCATCTGTTAATAGTTTTTCAAAATCATTAATCTCATCATATGCTCTCGTCCACTCTTCCTTTGTAGCAAAACCTTCAACACGCTCAACTAACACACGACCGTACCATGAGCGATCAAAAATAGTAATTTGCCCGTACTGAGGTAATTTCCACCAGAAACGTTGCAAGTAATGGTACCGTTTTTCATGAGGTGCTGGTGCTCCAATTGGATTTACTTGGAACCCACGTGGATCAAGGTGTTCTGTCACTCGCTTAATCGCTCCACCTTTTCCAGCCGCATCCCAGCCTTCCATAACAAGCATCACTGCGATTTTTTCTTCTTTTACTATTTGCTGCAACGCTAATAAGCGCCTTTGATATTTTTCAAGTTTCTTATTGTACTTAGATTTCGATTCAATTCTTTTCGTTACATCTACTTTAGCAAGATATCCATGTTCCATAAAACAAATCCTCCTTGTTGTATGACAATGTTATTTCAACATATTATTGAAAAAAATTCTCATTAGAAAAAACTGTATAGAAAAATCTCTACACAGCTTTCATAAAGAATACAGCAGTTAATATCACCATAATACTGCACCTATAATATAAGATGTGTTCAACGGAATATTAAAACAAATTTTTGCATTTAAAATGTAAATTACATTCATTAGTGCCATAAACATCCCCTTACATTATATGGTATATACTCACATAAAGAGAAGATAATAATAAATAAATCTGTTACAGAATGGGAGCTCTCTAAAAATGAAACGAAAAATATTTTCTCTCTTTGCACTAATCTGTTTAGCACTACCAATACAAGCTAGTGCATACACATTTCAATCACTACCAATTGCATCAAAGTCTAAACAGTGGTATATCAAAATTGATAATTTTCATAATGCAAACAAGCAAGCAGTGCAGCCAAAACAAGGTGTATACGATACATATAGTTTACTCGTAAAAAACATCGGTAATGATGTATCAAACGTAGCTGTGGAAATACTTGATAACACTCCTACCTCTAAAGCTACTTTTCATTCTACCGCTTTAAATAACAACGTTTCAAAAAGTGATACAAGCTTTGATTACATCGTATTCCCATTAGACTTTAACAGCCATAATTTCAAAGTCGTCATAACTTGGGAAGAAAAGAACTTCTCTTACAACGGCCATCCAGTAAATGAAAGTAAAAAAATGAAACAAACATTTGTATTTAATGAAGAGTAAGCCCTAATTTGATTAGGGCTTACTCTTTTTTTACAAAACCAGATTGAATTGCTTCTGCCACTTCTTTTGTAATTTCCAGTTCTGTTGCTTTCATACTAATTTTCATATGCCAAATATGTACGGAGGGCTTTTCATTATAAAGATGCTTTATTAATACGAGTTTGTTATATGCTAGCCTATTTTCTCTATGGGTAGCGATATAGACTGTGAAATGTTTTGCTTCAAATACCTTTTCTCCCAAAATGTATTTACATCCCAACTCATGTACTAGTAAATCATGTAGGTTTTCTATATTCATATACCATATCCCCTTTTAACCTACATAATTAATCGAACCGCCTAATGCTTGGTACAGCCAACGCTATTCCAATCGTTACAAGTACTAAAATAGCTAGTGTTATAATCGTTATCTCGCCACCTATGACAGTAGCTAACCATCCTACAACCACATAACCTAGTGGCAATAAAGCAAATGAACCTAACATATCAAGGCTTGCCACCCTTCCAAATGCTTCTTCTGGCACAAGCTCTTGTAAACTCGTTTCCCAAATGAGTCCAAATATCATCATACCGAAACCTTCAATTGCCATTAATGCAATTAAAGCAGGTGCCCAAGCAATAAACGGCATTATTAAAAGCGCACAACCACTGATTAAAACACCACCATAGGCAAGTAATCCCCGCTTATGCCACCTTTCTCTCCCGCCAAATATTAGCGCGGCAATTACAGCTCCAACACCAGAAGATGCCATTCCTAATCCATACACGTATGCTTCAAAATGATGATGAACATTAAATAACCATGGAATTAATACAACGATAATTCCTGCATAACAAATATTGATAAAAGAAAAGACTAAAATTGTAATCCATAGCCACGGATGACTTTTTAAAACGAAAACACCTTCCATAAACTCGTGTTTGTAATCGACCTTTCTTCTTTCAATATGGTTTACTTTTTTAAACTTTATTTCTCTTAAAAATACTAAACATAAAAATGATAGCAAATATGTTACTGCATCCAGTCCAAATCCTATTCCGGCAGATGCAACTGAAACAATCAATCCTCCAAGAGCCGGTCCAATTAGTCGTATACCTTGATTACTCATTTGCGTTAATGCATTAGCTGCATTTCGAATTTCCGGTACAAATACTTTCGCTCTTACAGCCGCATATGCCGGCTGAAATATCCCTTCCATAAGCCCATATAATGCTACGAGTACATATAGAAGCGGAATTGTTAATACGTCCATAAATATAAGTGTTGCAAGTAATAGCATTAATACGCAGCGAATTATATCTGTAAATAACATTACTTTCACTCGATCCATTCGATCTACGACTAATCCAGCAAACGGTAACGCAAGAATATTAGGAAGCATGTACATCGCCATAGTCATTCCCATTACAATTGTTGAGCCAGTCAATGAATACACAACGACGGGCAAAATAACCATCGTTATCGAACTACCTAAAGTCGAAAATAATTGCCCAATCCACAAAAATTTAAAATGTGGTGATACTTTAACTGGCAATAACAATTTACCGACATAACTTACATGTTTCTCTGTTTGTATTTCTCCTTGCATACTTCTCTCCTCTTTTCAAATTAAGTTAACACTAAATATAAAACAGAAAATTCAATCTCCAACACTTTAAATTATATATGAAATTGTTAAATTATTGGTAAAAACAAAAATAGAAACTCCGAATAAATCTATCAATATTACATGTTACATATAAATAAAAAAGGTGTTTTCATAAATGAAAACACCTTTTTTATTTATAATTTTAAGTTCTTCTTCAATGTCCAATACTTTTCTTGAGCATTTTCAAATGAAAATTCTACCCAACCGTTTGGATCTTCACGATATACATTTACTTTCTTACCACTTTCTAATTTTCCAACTTCATTTTGTGTAACATTTGGTACACTCTTAATTGGGTTGTTAAACGGAAATGGAACTTGGTAGTAAGACCCTAACAATTGAACTGTAGCTGTTGCATCTTTTGCATAATCTTTATATGGAATTGCCTCGCCTAACGCCTCTACATTTAATGTTTTAGGGTTTTTCGGCAATGGTTTTACATTTTGATAATCTTTGTTATTATAAGGCTTAATACGCTCCATAATATTAGCGATTTTTCCAGCCCATGATTTATCTGTTGCATACTTATCATTTATATCAGGCAATGTATAACCCTTAAAATATCTAGCATCTGGCTCTAAGTAGTTTTTTCTTACATAATCAGCATTGTATGAAATACTTAATGCATAAGATGGTAAATATTTTGCATGTGCAAATGGATCCCAATCATACGCTCTTAAGCCAAATAAATTATGTTTACGATATGCAATTTCTGATTTACCGTAACCAGATTCTAAGATTGCATGTGCAGCTAGGTATAATGCGTTCACACCGTACTCATTTTGTGCTTGAATAAAATCTTTACCATTTCCAACAAGTGGACTGTCTGAATGATACTTTCCAATGAAATTATCAATCTCTTGTGCTGTTACGCTAGATGGTAATGTTACATTTAGATTAATATACGATGGCTGTTCAACAGGAACATCCTTTTTAATTTGCATCGCTTTATATAATAGTTGTGCATAGCTTTCACGTGTTAATACACCTGACGGGTCAAATCCACCAAGTTCATTCCCTGCTGCTACACCATTTGATTGCAATGCACTAATGGCTTCTTTTGCCCACCAATATGTTGCATCTATATCATTAAATGTATGTGGTGCTTTAACTTCTAATTTAAATGCTTTTTGCAAAATAACAGACAGCTCAGCACGAGTTAATGATTCTTTCGGTCTAAAGGTTCCTTTACCGTCACCTACAAAAATCCCCATATCTGTTAATGCCAAAATTTCTTTTGGGAACATCGTCGTTCCTGCGCTAATATCAGAGTATGGATTTTTATAATCGCTTTTTGCTTCTAGTTTTAATGCGCGATACATTAATGCTGCTACTTGCTCACGAGTTACAACATCTCCAAAGCCAAATTTACCATTATCGTAACCTGCAATAACCCCTTTTGACGTTAAATCATTAATCGCTTCAAGTGCCCAATGATTTTTCGGAACGTCTGGAAATTCTTTTGTAGATGCAAACGAAGTTGCCGGAGCCATCACTACTTGAAGTGCGACTGTCACTGCTAACACATTAGAAATAACTTTTTTCATAAATTTTTTAACACGTTATGTATATGCTTGTCCCGTGTTAACTTGCCTCCCTTTATCGTATAATTTTCCCTATTAAACTAACAAACTCTTAATTAGTCAACAGTAAAAGTATACGTGATAAAAATAAACTAATCTACCATTATTTTATTCATAATCAGCATAATACGATATATCTTTTTATTCCGATACAAAATTACACAAACTTACATAAATTGAGCTTTAATCAGCCCCCACCAATCGGGTTGCGCGACAAATAGCGGGATAAAAAGCCCACCTCTATATAGACGATGGGCTTAGCAATCAATATTGTTATTTCGTTAAACGAGATTTTGAAACATCAAAACCTTTCCACTCATAATAATCTAAAATACCCGCATAAATTGCCTCAGCGGCTATTTGTCTTCCAGATTCTGAACCTAACTTCTCATAATCCGTGCTGTTATCTAAGAATGCTAGTTCAGTTAATACTGCAGGCATCTCATTTTCTCTTAGTACATAAAAGTCTTCTGGTTTCACACCACGATCTCTTGTATCTAGAGCTTTAACTAATCTCTTTTGTATTTTATTGGCTAACATATAACTATCTTTTTCACGCTCAGTTAATTCTTTCTTTTCAGATCCTTTATAATAAAAAGTTTCTGTTCCATATCCATCATGGTTTTGAGAAGCATTTGCATGGATACTTACAAAAATATCTCCATTATGTTCCTTCGCGAAATCCACACGATTTTTAAGGTCTTCTCCTTGTTTTTCACCAAGACGAATATCTGTTTCACGTGTTAACATCACACGAAATGGAGTTTGTTTCTCTATTAAACTTTGTAATCTTTTAGATGTATCTAATACAATATCACTTTCATGTAATCCTTGTGTCGCTTTCCCAGGATCTGTTCCTCCATGACCTGGATCAATAATAATCATCTGTTCTACTAAAGGATTGTCTATTTTAAGC
Organism: Bacillus sp. EB106-02-03-XG38; assembly: GCF_058792175.1. Taxonomy (NCBI): domain Bacteria; kingdom Bacillati; phylum Bacillota; class Bacilli; order Caryophanales; family Bacillaceae; genus Bacillus; species Bacillus sp. EB106-02-03-XG38. The sequence goes on along the minus strand of NZ_JBYTED010000001.1, from coordinate 17,239 downwards.
GAATCTGCCTTTTTAATAAATTGAGCTGCTTCTGCTTTAGTTAGAATTTTCTTAGGTTCCCATTTGTCACCAGTACCAACAGAAATCCCTAATTCAACTAAGATGTTAGCTTTTTCTTTACCCCAGTTTAATGTTTCTAAATCTTTGAATTTAGTTGCTGGAGTACCGTTTACTTTAGCCTCTAATTTATATGCTTCTACAAGAAGAGATGCCATTGAAACACGGTCGATTTTTCCATTTGGATCAAATACGCCTTCGCCTTTCCCTTTAACAACGCCAGCTTTTTCTACAGCTGCGATAAATGGAGTATACCATTGTTTTTGAGAATCACCGAAAGATGGTTTAGCATCTTTATCGAATGGTAAGTTTAAGATTTTAACCATCATTGTAGCTGCTTCTGCACGAGTAATCTCTTTTCCAGGCTCGAACATTCCTTTCTCGTTACCTGTAACTGCGCCTTTTGCTGCTAAGTAGTTAATAGAATCTTCTGCCCAGTGCCCTGGTTGGACATCTGGAAACGTTTTTGTTTGTGCGAAACTACTAGATGAATAAGATAATATACTAGCTGCGATTACTCCTGCTGCAATTATTCTATTTTTCATAGAATATATTCCCCTCTCAAGTACAATGTATTTATGTAACAGACTAATTATAGTTCTGAAAATTAGTAATAGTCAATTGTAATTTGTATAATTTTGTATTATTATTGTATTTTTTGTCATATTTAACTATAGTTAAAAACTATAAGGTTTTATAAGAGGAGAGATTCGTATGAGCAACAATTGGAAAGATATAGAATACCGTATTTACACGATGTGTATGATTCAGCGGAACAACGAAGTATTGCTAATACAGCGCCCCGATCATCTAGGCTTCCCTGGCTACATCGCTCCTGGCGGAAAAGTAGATTTTCCAGAAAGTATCGTTCAAGCTGCTAAACGAGAAGTAAAAGAAGAAACTGGATTACTTGTTTCAAATTTAACTTTTAAGGGATTAGATGAATACGTAAATCCGAAAGAAAATGTTCGATATATGGTATTCAATTATTGGACAGACTCATTTGATGGTGAACTTCTTATGAATCCTCCTGAGGGTGAATTATTATGGGTGCCAATTGATGAAGCACTAAATCTTCCTATGCAAAATTGGTTTAAAGAGAGATTCCCATTATTTTTTGAAAAAGGTACGTTTGAAATTCAACGTGTTTGGGACCGAGACTTAGATAAACAAGTTGCTATAACAATTACGCATACGTAAAAAAAGCTTGGGATCTCTCCAAGCTTTTCTTACTTCTCCTCTATTTTCTTAATCTCATAATCAATTTCTAAAAACTTAACCCCAAATATCCACATTCTATGTTTTGCTACTAATATTTGATCTTTGTTCTCTTTAATAATAAAAGTTTCTGCTAACGGTAAACGTATTGTAAAGAAACGGGTATGCAAATAAATACCCTCATCTCCCTGACCATTTTCTCTTAACTTACTAGTAATAATTAAATCCTTACTCTTATTACATACTTTCAAAACCCCTGTCATATTCGAATATGGTAAAGGTAATGCAATATTCATGTATGTCTCGTTCTCATATGTATGTTTTGAGTAAAGAGCTACAAAAATAGATTCTTCTGCTTCATTTTTTCTTAGCCAAGCCCTTACATTCTCTCTCCCATCCTTCTCATCTATCACCCCGACGATAGAGCCATGCATCATTTCCCACTTGCCGCCCATTCCTAAATGTATTTGCCCTATACGTTTACTCATTTTCTCATAGCAAAATGCTACCGGACGGAACCAGCGAGTCCATTTAATATGTGATTGTAACTCATACTCTTTTGTATTTTCATAAAAGCGAATAATACTTAAAGGAATCTTCGTCACGTCAAATGCCTCACTATGAAAATCATTCATATTATCAACTAAACCTTTGTATTCTTTACTATCTATTAAATTTCTGTTATGTAAAAATGCTTCACCAACTGTCACATTTCCTCTTAACCCGCTCATTGGCTTCCCGTAATATTTATAATTTGGAGCACTATTTTCAATCATCCAGCCGACAAATGCTGGTAACGCTACTCCAATTCCATTGACAACACCGTGAATCCAAACCATTTGAGCAATTGTAATCGTCATTACATGTTTCAAATTCCCATACGAATATATAAGTGAAAACATAATTGTTACCATGAGTGTGCTAGACGATATGATCAGGAGAATCTTTGCACTAATAGCATTAAATTTCGTGCGCCAAACATAAATACCATAACTATAAATTGCACATAAATATAGGAACACTGCAAAAAATTCAAATACTCTTGAGTACGTAATTCCTATTGCAACTGTCATAGGTGAAATGACGATGATAAACATAATAGCATCATATACTTTACTTCTCTTTTCTCTTTTTCTCCCAATTAAACCGGCTGATAACGGCAATAGAAATGCCGAATAATGAAAGTGTGCAGCGGTAAGCAAAACAATGTCGGAACTAAAGTGCATAATGGAGAGTTTTGCTACAGAAGCAAAAAACCAAAAACCACCTAAAAACAAATATATAAACGCACTATCTATAGCGGTCTCTTCTAGCGGTTGCCATCCTCTTTCTAGTAATCTACTCACACCAAATAATGCAACAATTCCTGTATATACAAACCAAAGTAACGCAAAAAAATAGTGGTTTGTAACGAAAGCTAGCATTGCACTCATTGCTGCGATTGGATATAAAAGCGATACGAGTCTATAAAAGGATACATATGATTCATTTCTTGTTTTCTTATCAATGATACAAAATGACATCGGTATAAATAACAAAATTGATAATAAAATAATTGCTTCAACTGGGTTTATATTTGACCACTCACATATTAGAAAAATAATATAACAAGCAAGCCCAACTATTATATTTTTCATTTCATTTATTTCCTTTCCACAAATGTTCCCTTATATGAAAATAATGAACCAATTAACGGATTGCGTACTTGTACATGAATTCGAAAGCATTTCCTTGTTTCATCATAACTTTCTACAATGTTGGCTTCCCCATATAAAAATCTAGGTAACGGGACTTTCCTTCCAAACATGTAAAACCATTGTTTCTTTGAAGAAATATGCATTGCCCCCACCTCATCAATATGAAAATTCAATGTAGAAACAAGTAAGTGTGGTTCACCAAAATAATCTACAATTTCATTATTCTCTTCCTCCAACTGCATAACGGCATTAAAATATCTTTTCTTATTGTGAAAATAAAAAGTACGATTCCACCGCACAAGTTCATGTCCATGTTCATCCCGCTCAGCCGTATTATGTATTGTAAATGGCACTTCCTTCCCCCGCTCAGAGAAAAACATTCTAAACTTCGATGCAATTTTTAATATCAATTTTACGAAAAAAGAACCTCCATAAATCTCATCCATCTTTCCTTCTCCAGTAAAACTATTTTCTTCTGTAATTTCATAACGTTTCTGTAATTTTGGATGAAGCTTTTTATAAGAATCTCCTAATAGTCTCTCATACATATTAGCCATACATTATCCCTTTCTCTTCCTCTTGCAATTTTTTGCACTTGGCAAATTCGTGCTATTTATATAACCGACAATCGATAACCCCATGAGTAGAACGTTTAATGTAATTGGATTAAACGGCTCTGTAAAGCTTGCGACATTCGTAAATCCTGCCGCTATTGTTAAGGCTATTAACATAAAAATATGTACGACAAATACTTTTCGCTTTTGAAATGGCAACAGCCATAGGACACCAAAAATAATTTCTAGTAATCCAATTATTTCAAGTACAAAAATACTATGTTCCGTTGAACCAATCATCACCGATAGCATTTTTACTTCTTCTGAATGAGTAAACACTAATTTTGGCACTATACCTTGATACATCCATACAAAGGCAAATAAAAAACATACGAGCCAATATGTCATTGTTCTTCTCATTAGTAACCTAGGGTGAAGTCCCTTCTCTAACCATAATTTTAATGCATCAAAGCTCCAAGCAGTCGCCCAGCCTAATAACGGCCGAAACATATAGAAATCTATTACATTCCCTATACGACCAAATCTCGTATCATAATCATATTGCGTCTCAAAATGAATGTGTTCTTTACGAGGGGTATACTTCCAATAACCACGCCCTGTTTGAATAAGAGATAATTTATTATCCGTCCAAAATTTTAAAGAAGAAATACGTTCTCCCGTTTCTTTTACTATCTCACCTATCGATTCCCCTTCACCAGCTATTTCAAGTCCAAATCCGATTTTTGTTTTATATAAAAACTTCTGTGGTTCTCCTTCTTTTTTCTCTAAATATGAAATTTCAGTAAAGCGAGCATCCCATTCTGTATGTATATTTGGTTCTTGCGTGTATTCCCATAATTTCTCCATTGTTGTGTTCATTTCTGCCGAAACATAAATAGGCTTTTTCCCCTTCATTCTTCCACCTCCTATGCACTATAAGTTTAATGTACATGCAATGAATTTATTTTGCTACATTTTTCACAAACTTCCTTTTATAAAAGAAAGAATTTTTAAAATTTATACAAAACACTTGATTCCTCGAAAAATTTAAATTATTATAAAACAAATGTTACCAACAACTTCATAAATCAAACACTCTCGCCTAAAACGTGAGATAGAGGTTGCGATACTTATGAGTATTCTAATGGAGACACAGAGATGTCTATGAAATTAGATGAAAGGAAGTATTGCCGAAATTGATAAATTTCTCTGCATTTATCAATTGGGGCTGTTTTCGAATAGAAACAGAACTGTCATATGTACAAACGTGTACGTATGAAGAGCTATCTACAAAAAAGAGATATCATTTTTATGATATTCCTTTTTTGGCGGTTTTTTTATTAGCTCCGTTTTCTGTTTCCCTTTTCCTGTAACAGCACCATCCTCACTTATTTGAGATGGTGTTTTTTGTTTTTCTCTGGTAACTACAGGAATATTGGGATTTATATATGTCCTAATCTATTCTTAAAAATGGATGAAAGAAGGAATTCGTAATGGAAACGATTGTACAAAAATTTGGTGGCACTTCTGTCGGAAGTGTTGAGCGTATTCAACATGTAGCAAATTTAATTATTGAAGAATATGAACGAGGGCATAGTATCGTCTCCGTCGTTTCAGCAATGGGAAAAAGTACAGATGAACTTGTCGCACTTGCTAACGCTATTACAGAAAATCCAAGTAAACGCGAAATGGATATGCTTCTATCAACAGGAGAGCAAGTGACTATTTCATTATTAACGATGGCACTACAAGCAAAAGGTTATAAGGCAATTTCATTAACAGGATGGCAAGCTGGTATTACGACAGAATCTGTACATAGTAGTGCACGGATTACTGACATTCATACAGATCGAATTCAATCTTACCTTACTGAAGGTACGATCGTTATTGTAGCTGGATTCCAAGGAATGAGTGAAAATCATGAAATTACAACGCTTGGACGCGGTGGTTCAGATACGACTGCTGTTGCATTAGCTGCTGCACTGAAAGCAAAAAAATGCGATATTTACACGGATGTAACAGGCGTATATACAACGGACCCACGAGTTGTAAAAGATGCTTATAAATTGGATGAAATTTCTTATGACGAAATGTTGGAACTTGCAAACCTCGGTGCTGGTGTATTACACCCGCGTGCTGTGGAGTTTGCTAAAAATCATAATGTCATGTTAGAAGTTCGTTCAAGTATGGAACAAGAAAACGGAACAATTGTAAAAGGAGAATGTAACATGGAACAACAATCAATCGTTAAAGGTATTGCATTTGAAGATAATATTACACGCGTCACAATGAAAGGATTAGAACAAGGTGCACTTTCAACGGTTTTCTCTACATTAGCAACGGCACATATTAATGTAGATATCATCATTCAAAGTATTACAAATGAAGGAACTGTTCACCTCTCCTTCTCAATCCATTCTAATGATTTAAGAGAAACATTAGAGGTATTAGAACAAAATCAAGAAACACTTCACTATGAATCTGTAGAATATGAAAATCATTTAGCAAAAGTATCCATTGTAGGGTCTGGTATGGTCTCTAATCCAGGTGTTGCTGCAAATATGTTCACTACTTTAAAAGAAGAAAATATTCATATTAAAATGGTAAGTACATCAGAAATTAAAGTGTCTGTCGTTATTGACCGTCTTCATTTAGTAACAGGTGTCGAGGCGCTGCATCAATCATTTATGGCGAAAATTGAGCCTTTAGTGCAAATGAGTTAATTTCCACTAATAAAACTTAAAACAAATTATATGAATCTATTTCCTTCCTATATTAATAGAAATAGGGTGGGAATATTTCGCGGGGAAAATCGAAGTTATTCTATTGAATAGCAACTACAGTATCAAATGCTTAAAATAATACATTCACGAAAGTAAGTTCACGCGTATTTCAATAATAGAGGGTTTCCGAAGTCTTGTTCGTTAACAAGATATTATATACTATACCCGAAAACACCTTGTCACATTTTCCTACACTGTGACAAGGTGTTTTTTATTTAGAAGGATTTTCAGTATAATTATGAGAAGAATTAAATAATAAAATTATACATATAAGGAGATAAAGACTATGGCAAGCAACAGATTACTAAGAATGGACAATATCAGCATTGTTGTAGAATCTCTTGATAACGCAATCTCTTTCTTCGAGGAGATTGGATTAAAACTCGAAGGGCGCGCTACCGTCGAAGGTGAATGGGCTGGTCACGTAACCGGACTCGGTTCTCAGTGCGTAGAGATTGCTATGATGGTAACCCCAGATGGCCATAGCCGAATTGAGCTTTCGCGATTTCTCACACCATCTACTATAGCAGATCACCGGACAGCTCCTGTAAATGCCCTCGGTTATTTACGTGTCATGTTCACCGTTGAAGACATTGACGAAATGGTATCGAGACTTACTAGGCATGGTGCTCAGCTCGTTGGTGAAATAGTTCAGTACGAGGACTCGTATCGACTCTGCTACATTCGCGGAACGGAAGGAATTTTAATCGGTTTAGCGGAAGAACTCGGTAACAAATAAGTAATGTTTTACTGAATTAAAAATATTTGAAAGAAATTCATTTTTAATAAAGCTTCAATTTTCAACCCCGTCCTAACTTTAGAACGGGGTTATGCTTGTTTGGACTTTTTAACATACTATCAACATCTCAAAATTAATATAAAACAATTCGGTTGCTTTTTATACTCTTTCCTAGGAAATATAACTGACTCTTCTCACTTCTTATCATATATATCTTTTCTTTTAAAAAGCGATCTGAACTCATTCAAAATCACTTTCTTTACGTCAGAGTAAAAAAACATCATGAATAGTACTATCCCTAATAATATCTCTTGCATTCCTTCATAATTAACGAAAGCACTCGCAATTAGCAAACCAAATCCAATGTAGAAACTAAATTCATTCTCTTTCTCAAAATCTTCATCTTCATCGATATGTATTTTCTCTTTTAAATTTTGGTTCCCTTTTATTAACTCATCGAGCGTAACATTATACATTTCACTCAATAAAATCAAATTTTCAATATCAGGGCAACTTTTATCATTTTCCCACTTATATACCGCTTGCCTCATTATACCAATCTTTTTAGCAACATCTTCCTGTGAAAATCCTTGTGACTCTCGTAATCTTTTAAGTTGTTGTCCTAAGCTCATAACGTCCCCGCCTTTAACAAATTATTACATAAAAGGGGTAAAAAAAGAAAGAAACCATCAGTAAAACTCACTGTAAACCATTCGTTTACACCATAAAAAAGAGAGGATAACTCTTTGAGTTATCCTCTCTCTTCTATTAAAACAGATGAATGTTTTCTTTCTTACAAGCTTCACGTAAATCGTCAGGCCATACAGAAGATTGAACTTCACCGATATGTGCTTTACGTAAGAAGTACATGCACATTCTTGATTGTCCAATACCACCGCCAATTGTTAATGGTAGTACGTCCTCTAAAATACCTTTATGGAAATCATACTCACGCTTGAAGTCTTCACCAGTTTTCGTTAACTGCTCATCAAGTGATTTACTATCAACACGAATTCCCATTGATGATAATTCAAATGAAGATTGTAGTACTGGGTGCCAGAATAAGATGTCACCGTTTAATTTCCAATCATCATAATCAGCTGCACGTCCGTCATGCTTTTCACCTGAACGAAGCGCATCACCAATTCCGATAATGAAGACTGCACCGTGCTCTTTTGCAATTGCGTGTTCACGATCTTTCGGTGTTAATTCTGGATATTTATCTTCTAGTTCTTGGGAAGTGATGAAAACAATTTCTTCTGGTAAATACTTTCCTAGGAACGGATATTTTTCAAATAAGTGATCTTCTAAATCTTTGAATATTCCATAAATTATCTGTACTGTCTTTTGTAAGTAATCTACAGTACGCCATTCTTTTTGAACGATTTTTTCCCAATCCCATTGGTCAACGTAAATAGAATGTGTTGCATCAAGTTCTTCATCACGACGAATCGCGTTCATGTTTGTATATAAACCTTCACCAGCTTCATATCCATATTCGTGTAATGCGAATCTTTTCCACTTCGCTAGTGAGTGAACAATTTCTAATTCTTCTCCTGAATGTAACATATCAAATTCAATTGGACGTTCTACACCGTTTAGATGATCGTTTAATCCTGATTTTTTCGTTACGAATAATGGTGCAGATACGCGGAATAGTTCAAGGCGTTTTGCTAATTGATCCTCGAAAAATGTTTTAACTTCCTTAATTGCGATTTGAGTCTCTCTTACTGTCATTAATGATTGATACATGGTGGTTTCCTCCTAAAATGTTTGGATGTTGTGAAAAGAAGCCAACAAAAAAAGCCCTTCTTTCCCAAAAAACTGGGACGAAAGGCTTTGGTTCCGCGGTACCACCCAAATTAGCAACAGAGGTTGCTCACTTATACAATACGGAGATGAAATATCTCGATACTGTTCTTCTTGTAACGGCGAAGTTCCCGGCTAAGTCTACTTTCCTGTAAAGGATTTCGGTTAGCAACTCCAGGAGGTTCTTCATAATAGGCTTCGTACCAGGCTCACACCACCCCTGACTCGCTTAGACTACATCCTACTACTACTCGTCCTTTCATAGTCGTTTTGTTGTCACATCTCTGAAACATTTTATTAATGATTATTCTATACAAAAAATAAAGAAAGTCAACAAAAATTTAAAAATATTTTTCAATTCTTTATTTTACGGCTTTATTGATTGTTGCTAATTTAACATCTTTACTTTTTCTGTCTCGTCAATCCAAAAAACGTTTCACTAACCGCAACTAACATATACACAACAAGTAATGTAATCGTTCGAAATATAGAATCCGCAGTATTTCGTATTATTTTCATTTTCTTTGTAATTCCTTTCAGTTTACGTGCAAATTCGTGTTATACTATAGCATTCAAGCAGTTTATTTTACTTAAAGCAATCATAGTCATTTATAAAGAGTATGTTCTAAATCATTGACTATTATCAAATAAGATTTTTATATAACGGAGTGATCATATGAGTAAAACGAAAGCAAAACCGAAAAAAGGTGTAGGACAAGGTACAGGAAGTAAAGGATGGAATCGTTGGCAATCAAGTGCTAAGAAAAAGGCAGCTGCCAAGCCATATAAAAGTAAAGGGACAAAGAAGTAATCTAAATAACATTTGATTTCTTTACTTTGTACAAACAAAAATAATTATTACAACAAAAAAGCTATGCCCTCATACATTTGAAGGCATAGCTTTTTACATTAAATCATTAAAATATCTCGAATTTCTTCCTCCGTGATTGATGATAATTTCTCTTCTCCTGGCTCAATCACTTCAGCAATTAAATTTTTCTTACTTTCTTGCAGTTCATGCATTTTTTCCTCAATTGTTCCGTGAGCGACTAATTTAATAACTTGTACTGTATTTTTTTGTCCCATTCGATATGCTCTATCTGCTGCTTGTTGTTCAACAGCTGGATTCCACCATAAATCGTACAATATAACCGTATCAGCACCCGTTAAGTTAAGACCTGTACCACCAGCTTTTAAAGAAATGAGAAACAGGTCCCCTTCTCCTTCGTTAAACCGGTCACATAGCTCTACACGTTCCTGCGAAGGTGTATTTCCGTCTAAATAAAAGTATGGAATTGCTTGACGATTTAACTCACGCCCAATAATGGACAGCATCTTCGTAAATTGAGAAAAGATTAAAATTCTCTTACCAGTACTTCTGCACTCCTCTAGTATCTCTAGCAGCTGCTCAAATTTAGCCGAACTCCCCTTATAATCATCAACGAATAAAGCAGGATGATTACAAATTTGTCGTAATCTCGTTAAGCCAGCTAAAATTCTAATTTTATTTTTACGTAACGTATCCTTGTCTAAATGTTTTAATGTTTCTTCCCTTAATTTCGCTAAATAAGCAGCATATAGTCTCTTTTGATCTGGTAATAATTCCGATGACTGTAAGTGCTCTATTTTATCTGGAAGTTCCTGTAATACATCTTCTTTTAGTCGTCTTAATACGAAAGGTTTTACGCGCTTTGCTATATCTTCTCTCCTTAAATCACCGAATTCTTTTCTTCCTGGTAATAATTCTGGAAATACGACGTGGAAAATAGACCATAGCTCTTCTAATGAATTTTCGACAGGCGTTCCCGTTAGTCCGAAACGATATTCAGCTTGAATTGTTTTCACTGCTCTTGCAGTTTGCGTTGTAGGATTTTTAAACGCCTGTGCTTCATCAAGAAATAGTGTATGAAATGGCCTCGCATACGATCTTATATCTCTTCTCAGCAATGGATATGACGTAATTACGACATCAAATTCCGCTACGTCTTTTAAGATTTTTCGTCGTTCTGTTTGATTTCCATCTGCAATAACCGCTCTAATATGCGGAGCGAATTTTTTCAATTCACTAAACCAATTGTACACGAGAGAGGACGGTGAAACGACTAATATAGGTAGCTTCTTCTCCCGAATTTCAGGCAAAACAGAATCTATAAAAGCAATGCTTTGCAGCGTTTTTCCAAGCCCCATATCATCTGCTAAAATACCGCCGAAACGGTAATAGGCAAGTGTTTTCATCCACTCGAATCCATATACTTGATATTCTCTCATTACAGCATGTAAAGTTTGCGGTACTGTAAACTTTAATTTTTTCGGGTTTTGAATACTTTCAACTAAATCTTGCACAGACTCATCTAAACTTAAAACATTACCTTCGTGAAGTCCGTTCATCCATTTTACACTCCGAATAAGCGGAACATTCACTTCTTCCCCATGTAAAAATTCTTTTCGAATACCTGACTCTTTTACAAACTGATTAATTTCATTAAACTCTTTGCTCTCTAGTGATAATAAAGAACCATTCGGTAATCGGTAATATTTGCGTTTCTCTTCAAGAGCCACTAACACACCTTTAATTTCCGCTTCCGGTATTCCTTTTATATCAAAACGAAATGATAACCAATCAATTCTTTCTTTTCTTCTCACTCTAATAAGAGGTGCTGTATCGCCTTTATGAATGTGTAATTTAATTGCTGTTGTCGCGTAAATATCAACTAAACCTTTTAACGTTGGAACGACATGATATAAAAAGTTATACTCAGCCTCTTCATTATGCATAAAATAACCGCCTTCTGTTTTCGCGAAGGCACTTTCACTCATAATGTCTAAAATCTCTTTTTCCTTTTTCTCATCACGATTAAAAACAGATGGTTGCCCATCTTCTTCTAGCGGATTGATCACGACGTTTCCATAATGGAATTCAAGACCTGCTAACAAACGATTTCTCACTCGATCTAAATACAGTTTTGCTTTTAAAGACGGCGTTTCAACACGATCGGATATTACTTCATCAATGCGTACCGTTCCAAGTTTCATTAATCCAGGCACAACTTTCGCTACGAAATGTTCCATCTTACTTTCAGGAATATAAAATTGATTGCTATTTGAGCGACTCATCATTTTTTGCAATTCAATAAGTCGCATACAATCTTCCATAGGCAAATCATATAATTTCCCATCGTAAAGAGCGTTATTATACATTTCCATAACTTGAACACGATTTAGGCCATCTATATGAAGTGTAAACCCACCATTATTTCCTTTCGTAAATTCAAAATGTAATGGTAATAAACCTTTTGACATTTGCAAGCCGTGGAACAGTTGCTCATTTTGTTTCAGCTGTACATACTCCACTTTAGAAAGTGAAAAGAGTATATCTTTCCACGAAGCTGGCGGTATGAATATCATACTTTCATCTTGTTTCGCATGTACTTCTAACGCATCTTCATACATTTTTTCATTATGATACATTTTAATAAGGTGCTGAATAACCGCATCCGTTTCTTGCCTGAAGCTTTGTACATCTGGCTTATATGTAAATTCATTAGAGCAATGAAAAGCCTCTCTTTTCTCCACTTTAGAAAGAAATTCTCTAATATGCTTTATAAAATATGTTTTCGCAAGTTTTAACTGAATTCCAAGAAGGGCCCCACCACTTTTCGTCGCTACTGGTGAACATATAAACGCAACATCTAATATTTCACGTGTATCAAAGCGGTGTTGTTTACTTTTTGGTCGCAGTGGTTTGTCTGCAAACAACTGAAACATCCCGTTTGTTATTTGATCATTTCTGCTACTAACAGAGCCCATTCCGCCCGTTTGCTGGTTATAATTTATTTGGATCAATACGGCTGCAACATGTTGACAGTACGTTTGAAAAGACGCTAATGAAGGACAACTACATCTCGCAACTACATCACCTTTTTTAGCTTTTTCTACTGTAACATGAAAATCTTCATTCCCTTTTACCGTCGCCTCACATATTTCTTTCGTTTCATCATAATGATTCACGATTACTTTATTTGATTTATAATAAGCTTCGCCTCTTTTATAAGAGGTCTCTCCGCATACTTCTTTAATAATTGATTTATTTAATGTAAAACTCATTGTTTTGACACTTCCTTAATGTAAAACCATTTTCTCTTACTTAACATTTTACATGCTCAACGAGAAAATATAAAATGTTGATTCAACAAAAGAAGGTGCTTATTTATAAGCACCTTCTTCACTCAATCTCCATCAACCGTTTAGCCTCAAAATACAACACTTGAATAAATTTTTTCGTATTAATTCGTATATGTCCAGAGGTTGCTAATTCATCCTTTGTCATTTCTGTCATCCGTTTTCTAACTACAGTGAAATCAAAAAATTTTGGGGCATAGCTTTCAAATTTCGGATTTGAAAAGTCTGTTAGTCCGAGGGAAGCTAAATGATTCAATGATTGATAAATCGCTCTTCTTACACGTTGTTCAGAGGCTTTTCTCTCCTTATCTATATCTGCATCCGAAGCTATATGATCTAATTTTTTTAATGTTATTTGGTGGAAAATATCTTTTAACGCAGGGAATCCAAATTCAAATGTTTGCGCCTTTTCTTGCCCATATAAATATTCTAGCATATTAAGTAAATCTTTACTTCCATTCTCTCCTGCGATACCGAGTTCTGCTAGTAAGAAGCGTCCGGAATCTGATATTTTTTTTTCTTCTTGCACTGTTTCATTGCGCATTTGTGGCTTTTCCCACTGAAATACATTATTTAATGATTTTTGAATGTCATATATAGAACGCTCCAAACGAATACGCTCTATCACTTTTCGTACAACCGATACTACTTCTATTTTGTTTAGTGGTTTTGTAATATAATATTCCACACCAAGTGTATATGCCTCACCAATGAGCTGTTTCGATTCAACTTGAGAAATCATAATAATTTTCCCAGTAAACGAAGACGCTATATGACGAACTGTTTCGATGCCATCTCTCATCGGCATTAGTAAATCAATAAATAAAATATCTACTTTTTTATAATTTAGCTGTTCTGCTTCAATAAACGCTCCATCTTCCGATTCTCCAATTACTTCCCCAAGATCGCCATCTTCAATAATTTGCGAAAGCATCGAACGGAAAACTTCATCATCATCTACGATATAATAAAACAAACCTATTCCCCTTCCCGCTTTAAACTGCACTCCGGTAAACAAACGATAAACTTACACCCTTTTTCAGTTTCATTGTCTTCTAATCCTACTTCTCCGCCGAGCTCTGTTACCATTTCATGTATGTAAGAAAGTCCAATCCCTGTTGACGCCGTTCCCGTTTGATCATACTTTGAAGTAAACCCGGGCTTAAATACTAATTTCTTATACTTTTGTGCTATACCAGGGCCATCGTCAATTACTTCAAAGACTACATTTTGCTCTCGTTTATATAATTTTATATGAATGAGACCTCTATCTTCAATTGCTTCTACTGCATTCGCAACTAAGTTATTAAAGATTGATAGCAATGTATACACGTGGTATGCAGCGTGTTCACCCTCTATATGTTTAGAAAAACGTATATCTTTACCTAGCATTTCAGCATACTTTTCATTTATTCTTACAATCATTTCTGTAAGCTCATAACCTTCTACATACTCCGCCACATTTTTATCTAATAGCAGTTTAGATAACCCCGCAAAAATCCTTTGATTATCTTTTTTAATTTCGTGCACTTCTCCTGCTATTTTCAGTGCTGCTTTACTGCTGGAATCATCGTTCGCTTGTAAGTTTCGATATAGTTGATATGCTTCTTGTGTAATCAATTCTGCATTTTGTAACGTTTTTTTCAAATGAACTGATTCTACATATAAATTTGAAAGGTGCATGAACATTTTTTCATTTTCTTTTCGAACTTGTGATTCTTTTAATTTCGTTTCATATAAGTTCATCATATTTAAAAATCCAAGCGCAAAGAAACTACGGAAAATAGCAATAATAATTAGTTTATTCACTTCAGAAACTGTTATCGTTGTACCGAGAACGACCATATGATAAATCGCTAGTTCTGACATACTTGCGATAATTTCAATTGTAATTCCAAGACACCCAATAACAATTGGTTTCTGATGAAACTTATTTACCCTACAAAGTGAAAAAAGACTTCCATAAATAAAATAATAAAAGAACACAGGATAACGCAAATAAAATGATTCTGTCATATGAAAGGAACCTTGCATAACCCAGTCGAGACATACGCGGAATAAAACGACACATATACCGACAAGGATACCCGCAGCCGATGCTGGTATTCTTCTTAAAAATAGTAGTAAAAAGAAGAAAAGCGGTGTCCCAAAACTAACGCGAAACGTATCATTAAAAGGATGAAAATTAAGCTCTCCAGCGATCGGAACAACAACCATTAATATAATTAAAAGGGATATATCTTTCTTCCATAACTGATTCCAATTCAAAGGTGCCACTTCCTATACTTTTTGTCCGTAGTAAAAGTGAAAGCCCGCTTATATAATAAACGGGCTTTATTTCTATATTCTAACCTTTTCTACCGCTTTTATTTGGCGATACTCAGGCTCCCAGATTGCTTCTTTCACTGCAATCTTGATATCGTTATCACTTAAATTCTCTCTAGCTACACCTTCTGCAACAGCAACTTTCGCTACTTCAATTGCAACCATTTCCGAGATATTACGTAACTCTTCAACTTCTGGCAAAATAGGTGCTCCTGGCTGGCTTGTATCTACCATGCTTGCAACTGCTTCAGCTGCTGCTGCGAACATTCCATCCGTCATGACGCTCGCACGTACGACAATTGTTCCAAGGCCAAGCCCTGGGAAAATAAGTGCATTATTTGATTGTCCAATCACATACGTTACACCGTTATATGTAACTGGTTCAAATGGACTTCCTGTTGCAACTAATGCTCTTCCTTCTGTCCACTCAATTAAATCAACCGGTTTTGCTTCAGCAAGTGGTGTCGGGTTCGACATTGGTAAAATGATTGGTCTTTCTACGTGAGAAGCCATTTCTTTAATAATCTCTTCTTTAAATGCGCCTGCAACAGTTGATGTACCGATTAAAATTGTCGGTTTTACATGTTTCACAACCTCAGCAAGTCCAATCACATCATTTTGTTTCCATTCACTTACTTCCGCTTCTTTTCTTGCATACGGCATCTGGAAATCAAGAAGATCTTCCATATTATCTGTAACTAACCCGTTACGATCAATACACCAGAAACGCTTATATGATTCTTCTTCTGATACGCCTACGCGAACCATTGCATCTCTAACTTGATCTGCGATACCGATTCCAGCCGTACCAGCACCAAATACAACAACGCGGTGTTCACTTAGTGGTACACCCGAAGCTTTCACTGCCGATAACACAGCAGCAAGGGAAACTGCACCTGTACCTTGAATATCATCATTAAATGTACAAATATCATGACGATATTTATCTAAAATTTTTCGTGCATTTCGAGAACTGAAGTCTTCCCAATGTAAAAGTGCTTTCGGGAATTGTTTATTTACCGCTTGTACAAACGTATCAATAAATTCATCGTATGCTTCACCAGTTATACGAGGATGACGATTTCCAATATAAAATGGATTGTTTAATAGTTCTTCACGATTTGTACCTACATCTAAAATTACTGGTAATACACGACTAGGATCGATTCCAACTGCGGCCGTATAAACAGCTAACTTTCCGATAGCAATGTTAATACCACCAACGCCCCAGTCGCCAATTCCAAGTATGCCTTCTCCATCTGTTACAACGACTAAATCAATATTTTCTGCTGTTGCACCGATATTGGCGAATGCTTCTTCAATGCCTGATGGATCGTTAATAGATAAATACACACCACGTGGTTTACGGTATTCATGACTATATCTTTGAATTGCTACACCGACTGTTGGTGTATATACAATTGGTAACATTTCGCGCAAGTGATCTGTTAAAATGCGATAAAATAGTACTTCATTTCGATCATGTAACGCTGTTAAGTATACGTTCTTTAATAAATCATCCGGTTGAGAACAAAATTGTTCATATGCTCGGCGTGCTTGTTCTTCTAATGTTAAAACTGCTGGTGGTAATAACCCTTTTAAACCTAATTCTTCTCTCTCTTCTTGCGTGAAAGCGACCCCTTTATTTAAAAGTGGTGTTGATAATACTTCTACTCCTCTTAATGTCGTTTCTAATGAACCATTAGAAGCTACTGTAAACTTACTCATAACATCCCTACCTCTATTCATATATAGCATTTCTATATTGTAAACAAAAAAGAGGGGATTGTCCCCCCCTCTTTTTTAATTTTTCTTTAAAAGAGTTGCTCCTGCAATCCCTGGGTGTGTCATTTCGAATGGATCTAGAATTAACTCTAA